>NZ_CP058669.1:647500-1847500 GCF_014323565.1 Hyphobacterium sp. CCMP332 | reverse complement strand
GGTGAATAAGGTCCGGAAGAATTCTCGCTCTCGGACCGTCCGCCAGCCGTTCTGCGGCAAGGGCGATATGAAGCTCTGCATCCAGCCGGGCATCGCCGTTTGCCAGCTCGGCGGATCGTGCAAACCATTTGATCGCTGCATTCGCATCGGGCGCGATGTTCAGATGATAGATCCCCAGCGCATAGGCCACCGAAGCGTCGATCTCATCGCTGGTGACCGGCAAATGGCTCATGGCGTGGCCGATGTGTTGCGCCGTGTCCTCATCGTCTGAATTCAGCGCGTCGATCAATTGCTGGCCGCGGCTTGGAGCTTTGGGCTTCAACTCCGCCGCCTTTCGCCGAAAGACATCGGCCTCCGCCGGATCGGTCATGGCGGTCGCCGCCACGTCAAACCATCGTGCGGCCTGTTCCGGACGCCCGTTGACCTGATGGTGTTCACCGACACCTCCCGCCGCATAGCCTTCGGCGGGTGTCAGGGCACGTCGTTCATCGCGGGCCATTTCCAGCCATCCCCGGACATGGGCTTCAATGCCGGAGACCGCCGCATGGTGTCCGGACAATGCATTTGAAGCATAGACGTGGCAGGCGACCCGCCACCACTCGTCGCGGACCAGATCCTCGACCTTGTCGGCGATGGCGAGGAGGGCATCGCAAGCGGACTCCGCGTCGAACGAGGCGTTGATTTCCGCTGCAGCCAGGGTTGCGCGCAGCCCGGCCTCCTCCGTCTCGCGGCACGCCGCATACATGGCGCTGAAGACTGTCTGCATTGTGGTGGCGATGCGCGCACATGCCAGAAGCGCGCCCAGCGCCTGTTTGGTGTTGCCGCCCTGCTGATCAATCCGGCCAGAGTAATAAAGGGCGATCGCCAGTGAAAAGGGATGGTTCGCCGCAAATTTCCGAAGCTGGCGCCGCTGGCCTTTTTCGCCGGGCACGAAGTCCGGCTTCAGACTGTCGGCCATCCTCAGATTGAATCCGTAGTCTTCCAGCCAGCGCCGCGTGATGCGGTCGCGCAGGTGCCGTGCCTCATCCCATTGGCCGGTGTGGACATATTCCTTCAACAGACGCACTGCAAAGGCCGCAAAGAGTGTGTGATCCTTTCCAAGCCTTTCCAGACGCCCGGCAAGATAGGATTGCAAGCGGGACCGGTCCGGGCGGGCATTGAAGTCGACCTCGAAGTCTTCGCGCGCGGCGGCGGCGTGAAGGGTCGGACCGCTTTCCTCGATACGGATACGGGAATAGCCTGCGCGGCGCAGCACGGCTTGCAGCCCGGCTTTTGAATAGATGACGAGGTGGTGGCCAGCCGTGATCACCGGCAAGAGATCGTCGAGGCTGGCACCCTTCTTTACGACCGCGGCATTGGGTGTGGTCAGCAGCAAAACCCCATCCGGGGCGAGCGCCGCGGTCAGGGCGTTGATAAAATCATCGGGTTTTTTGACGTGCTCGATGACTTCCGATGACAGGACGCGGTCAAAGGATTGATCCGCCAGTTTGTGATCGGGGCTGAGATAAGCGGCGACATGCGCGTGCCCAAGATCTGCCGCGCCAGTGCGGGCCAGAAAAGACGGATCAATATTGGCGGCCTTCCACCCCAGTTCGCGGCTGGCAAAATCGACCGAAAACCCGTAGCCGCCGCCAACTTCCAGAAAGGAGCCGACATCATTGCGCGCCGACCAGGCGAGCGGCGCAATCATGGCATCCAGCCCGGCACCGACTTCCAGATAGAATTTGCGCGCAAGGTCTGCATCGCGCCGGCTTTCGTATTCGAAGACCTCGGCGTCCGGATAATGCAGTGTGCCGCACGTCTCGCATTCGAACAGATTATAGCGCTCGCGCGGCTTGTAGGGCGGATTGGCATCGATGCGCTTGGGCATGAGGCCGGTGGTCTCGCACGCCGGGCAGGTCAGCTCCCGCCAGGCATTCTCGCGCCACACCATCCACGGCTCTGCCCACAGCGTCCTTGGCTTGCGAGACATTGCGCGGCTGGGACCGATCCGGAGGGCATGTATTTTGAACACGCGAACGTCTTTCTAGAAATGTGGCGAGATCAGCGAAGGCAAAGAATAGGCCAGATAACAGCCCGCTGCGAGACCCGGCCCCAGCGGGACAGCGGTATCGGCAGAGGCCTTGCGGCCGAGCAGGTGGCCGATCAGCACGATAAAGAGTGTCGCGCCGGCCCCGGTCATCACGATCCAGGGCAAGGCCAACGGTCCGGCGAAGGCGCCCCCGGCCGCCAGCAGCTTGGCATCACCCAGACCCAGACCCTCGCGGCCGCGCAGGCGTTTATAGGTTTCGCTGATCAGGGCCAGACTGGCAAATCCGATGACGGCAGCCAGGGCGTTGAGCCAGAGTGTATCCAGACCGCCTTGCAGAAATCCGACGGCCAATCCGGCCGGGATCAGGCCCAGCGTAGCGACATCCGGCAGCAGAAAAGTGCGCAGATCGACCAGCGCCGCAAACAGCAAGACCCAGCCAAACATCATGGCGACCGGGCTCATCCAGCCATCAAACGCCAGAACCGCCAGAATGGCGATCAGGAGGGCCAGGATTTCACCGGCGGGATGGGTCCAGGAAACGGATGCGCCACATGAGCGGCATGTCCCGCGCTGGATCAGGAAGCTGACGACGGGGACCAGCTCGGCGGGAGACAGTGTCCGCCCGCAGTCATCACAGGCCGACCGGCCAGTGACGATTTTGCCCCAGTCGGGCCAGCTGCGCGCCGAGGCGGTGACAAAACTTCCGATAAAGGGGCTGGCCGCCAGAAGGAAGACGTCGAGATAGAGGCTGATCAATTCGTTTCCGGGCGAAGGAGTTCCATGCGCTGGCGGATCTCATTGGTGATGGCCGCCGCATCTTCATCGGAATCGATGACGCGCGGCGTCAGGAAGATCAGCAATTCGGTGCGCGTCGTCGTGATGTTGGTCTGGCTGAGCAAGTCGCCGATGAAGGGAATGCTGGCGACGCCGGGAATGCCGTCGCGTCCGCTATCGCGGCTTTCGTCGATCAGCCCGCCCAGAATGACGGTCTGGCCGGAGCGGATAGAGACGGTTGTGGAAAGCGAGCGCGTGGAAATTGTTGGCGTCAGGGAACTGGCCGAACCGCTGGCGACATTCGAGACTTCCTGCTCGATTTCCATTGTTACCATGCCGGTGGACGACACACGCGGCGTCACGGTGAGCAGAACGCCGGTATCGCGGAATTCGACATTGTTCACGACCGGAGAGTCCGGATTGATGACCGAGTTGGACTGGCGGGTGACAATCGGCACTTCATCGCCAACCTGAAAGTTGGCGGTGTGATTGTCGCGAACCAGGACAGTCGGGGAGGAGACCACTGTGAGGTCGGTCACGCGGGACAGGGCGTCGAGTGCGACGCGGGCATTGTCGCCGGATTCGAGCAGCATGTTGAAGCCCGGGAAATTACCGTTGGCATCAAAGGCATCGACCCCGAATCCGCCGCGGCCACTATCGGCGACGTTGGCAATGCCATCTCCTTCAAAGAAGAATTGCACCCCGTAGCGGAGTGTATCGTTCAGCGTGACTTCCGCGATCACAGCTTCGATGACGACCTGAACCGGCGTCCGGTCGATCGATTCCAGCGCGCGCCCGACAAGGGCCTGTCCCGGCTGATCGGCCAGCACGAGGATGGCGTTGTTGATGGTGTCGGCGATGACGCGAATTTCGCCGCTCGCACGGCTGCCAGACGACCCGGTGCCGGATGAGGACGCCGTGCCCGATTCCAGATCCGGTGCGACGCCATTCAGAGCCCCGTCACCCAGCAACTCATTCAGCAGGGCAGCGGTTTCTTCGGCTTCGCCATTTTCAAGGAAATAGACGCGCAGGGTCGAGCCGTCCGCGCCGCCAACATCCAGTGTCGTAATCCATTCGCGTGCCTGATCCAGCAATTCCCGGCTTGGCGCGATCACCAGAACCGCGTTCAGGCGGTCAATGCTTTGCAGGCGCAAGGCGCCGGAACTGCCTTCGGTACCCGACGAATAGATCGTCCGGATTTCCTGGATCACGTCATCAGCGCTGGCATTGATCAAAGGCACCATGGCGACCGACATGCCGGCCATCCAGTCGACGTCGAACGCTTCGGCAGCCGCTGCCATATTGCGGCGTTCAGGTGCCGAACCCAGAATGAGCAAGAGATTGCGCGCCGGGTCGGCCCGCAAGGCCCCGGGCCGTGTGACAACGGACTCCATCAGGGTCCGGATTTCATTCGCGGAGACAAAGCGGAGCGGAATGGCGGTCACACCCCAGCCGGGCTGGCTGACCGTGGCAAACCGGGCCAGGCCGGATGTCTGGGCTTCGCCAGCCGGCATGACCCTGTATGCGCCATCGGCAAATACAAGGGCCGCATTGTTGATCGACAGGCTCGCCTCGAAGAGCGAGAGCAGGCCTTCACGGGACACCGGGCGCGGCGTGTTGACGGTGACGCGGCCCTGAACACGCGGGTCGATATTATAGGACTCATCGAGCAGATCGCCGAAAATGGTTTGCGCCGCTTCATCCACGCGCGCGTCCACAAAATTGACCGTGTAGGCCCCGCTGGGAAGGGAATTCGAGCTGACCCGGCTGGGCCGGATTTGCACACCATCGCCATAACGAACGGTTTCGCTCACGGTATCGGACTCGCGGGCGTCCTGAATGGTCTGGCTGGATTCGGTGCGGCGCGTGCCCTGATTGGTGGCCGGGTCGGTGTCGGGCAGCCGGGTCAACGGCCCGCCGCCGGCATCAATGGCGGGTCGCGTGGCGGTCGTGGCGCAAGCCGTCAGAATGGCCAGCAGAGCAATCAAGCCCATTCCACGGACAAATCGGATCCCAGACATACACGCAACCCTTCAAGACACAGCCGGACTAGTTAAACCGTTGATAGCACATCGGCCAAGCGTTTCCTGTCAGTTGGACGCCTGACGCGCAGCATCGGCCTGCGCCTGGGCGGCTTCATATTCCGCGGTTCGCGGAATGCGATGATAGTTGTAGCCGGCATAGAGGATTAAACGGCGTTCGCGATGCCCACCCGTCGGAATGCTGATCTCATCAAGCTGTTCGACGCGCTCGAAATCGGCCAGCAAGCGGGCGCGCTCCCATTCCCGCTCGGATATGATCAGGACCGGCCCCTCTGCGCCGTCGTCCAGCGCCCAGACGTCTTCGGCGTGATTGTGGGGTGCATTATAGCGCTGCCACATGCGCAACGGCGTTTCCAGCTGACCGCCATAGCGCTGCATCTGGTGAAAGATATTCCGGTCATCAAAGACCAGGGCGGTATAGGCATGCCGGGTTTCAGCTTCGTGCAGCGCGCTGGCTGTCTCCGGCCAGGACTGCAAGTGCCGCAAGCCCCGAAAGGCGTTGACCCCGCCGACGAGTGACGGATTGACGGCCAGGACCGCCATGACCACGGATGCCGCAAAACCGATTCCAATGGAGGCGGTCATCACATGCCGCCGCCATTTTTCGCCCCTCGTCAGGAAGAGCAGCACCAGAAGCGTTGCCGCGACATAGGCCGATGCGGCCCAGTTGGCGTGGGCGCGGCTGATGAAGGACTGGACGAGGACGACCATCAGGACCGGCGCGATAAACAATGTCAGGAAGCGGTCAATTTGCCGGTCCGGATCGCGCCAGTGCCGCCAGGCCTGAACAATGGCAACGATCAATACCGGGAAGAGCAAAAGCCCGAAGACGCCAAACTGGCCGGTCAGGAAATCCAGCAATTCTCCAGGGTTGAACAATTGCCCCTGCCAGTTGGCATTGGCGGCGGTGTGTTGAACCGTCGCAAAATCATGAGAGGCGTTCCACAGGATATTGGGGGCCCAGACCGCGGCCAGAATGATGGCCGCCAGCAAGCCTTTGGGCGACAGAAGGGCGCGGCGTGTCGGCGGGTCCAGCACGATCGCCAATCCGGTCCCGATGAGGAAATAGATCGCCGCATACTTGGCCAGAAAGGCGAGCCCGGTCAGCACGCCGAGACCGGCGGCGATCGCCCAGCCGCCAGACCCGTCGCGCAAGCGCAGCAGCATATACAGCGAACCAGCCCACAGCGGCAGTAACAGGGCGTCGGTCGAGATCACGCCAGCCGACAGACCAATACCCGGCATGGACAGATAGACCAGCGCTGCGAGTAGACCGGCCCAGCCCTGTTTCAGATGATGGGCGCTGAGCAGCAGGAAGCCGGCGCCCATTGCGTGGAAAAGAAGAGAGGGCAGACGCACGGCGAAATCAGTATCGCCGAGCAGGGTCGTGGAGGTCGCGATCACCCAGGCGATGAGAGGCGGCTTGGAAAAATATCCCCAGTCAAAGCTTTGCGACCAGACCCAGTATTGCGACTCGTCCGGGTAGAGTTGCAGCTGGGTGTTGGCGAGCAGGATCAGACGCGCCAGCGTCACCCCGATAATGACCGCCAGACCCCATAGCAGAGGCGAAAGAGAATCGGTCAGGTTCTGACGCTGGGACATGACGGCTTCCTGCCTGAGAGAGGTGTAACATACAAGCCGCACTTTTAGGGAAATGTTCGTGCCCCGTCATCCGCGCCTGACGGCTGATGGCTGACATTGTGGAAATCCTGACCGCGATTGCAGTGGAGAATTTTCGTTATGTTTTCAGGCCACTTCACATTTTGTTTACCGGGACTCGAAAACGCATTTGTGCGCCGCAACAAAATGACCGTGGGCTTCGTCACATAAGCGTCACAAATTAGTCATTGATCCTTTTCGTCAGAGGCGTATTGCCCGCCCCGTGTTTCACCGGGGACCGCGACAGTCCCCATTCCGTCGACTCGTGGGGATTGGAAGAACCATGTCATTCTCAAGAAAACTTTCTTACAGCGCAGCGGCAGCTGCTCTGTTCGCACTTGCAGCACCCGCTGCGGTTTATGCCCAGAATACGTCATCGCAGGTGCGCGGTTCCGTGGTTGCCGAAGATGGTTCTGCCATCAACGGCGCGACCGTGACGATCATTCACATTCCGTCCGGTACGGTTTCGACCACCCTGACAGCTGGTGACGGTAACTTCTTCCAGTCCGGTCTGCGGGTTGGCGGTCCATACCGTCTCGCCATTCAGGCTGAAGGCTTTCAGGCGGATATCATCGAGGATATTCGCCTCGATCCGGGTTCGAACACACCGATCCGCGTGACACTGCAAGGCGGCCAGGCTGACACGATCGTTGTCCTGGGTCAGCGCCTCCAGTCGCTGGACATCAACAATGGCGCCGGCTCGACCTATACGGCTCGCGACATTGCCAACCAGCCTTCGACCAATCGCGATGTCATCGCTACGCTGTTGCGCGACCCGCTCGCCAATTCCAGCGGTGAAGGCAACCTCTCTGTCGCTGGTATCAACCCGCGCTTCAACGCGCTGGCCATTGATGGTGCGCTGCAGCAGGACAATTTCGGTCTGGGCTCCAACACCTATGCGACCAGCCGTTCGCCAATCAACCTCGACGCCATCGAATCGGCGTCAATCGTGGCCTCGGATTACTCGGTCACAGCCGGTAACTTCACCGGCGGCCTGGTCAACATCGTGACCCGCTCGGGCACGAATGAGTTTGACGGTTCTCTCTTCTACTATCGTTCCGACGAAGATTTCCGCGGCGATGTTGTCGATGGAAACATCGTGGGCAACCCGCCCTTCACCGAAGAAGAGTATGGCATCACGCTCGGTGGCCCGATCATCGAAGACACGCTGTTCTTCTTTGTGTCCTATGACGAGTTCGAATCCGGTTCGAGCACCGACTTTTCTGCCGGTGATGCGGCAAACGGCCGTCAGGCAGGCTTCTACAATGCACTGAACACCCTGGTTCAGAACGAGCTCGGCTTTAACATGGGCGGCCGTCCGACATCGGTTTCAAATCCGGTCACTTCGGAACGCCTCCTTGGCCGTCTCGACTGGAACATCAATCAGGACCATCGCGCATCCTTCACCTATCAAAGCACGAAGGAAGCCGGCACCAGCACAAGCGGTACGGGTTTTGTTTCTTCCTGGTATGACATTCCGGTTGATGTAACCGCCTATACCGGTCAGGTGTTCTCCGACTGGAACGCCAATCTGTCGACGACCTTCCGTGTGAACTACACCGAATTCGTCCGCGGCCAGAATTGCCGCGCCGGCGCCGGTCAACCGCATCTCGAATTCCGCCTCAGTGCGGCCGATGTGGCCGGAACGGTTCTCGACGGTTTGCTGACAAATACCAGCGAAACCACCTTTATTGGTGGTTGCGACCGCTTCCGTCACGCCAACGAATATGACGACACCCGTCTGACCCTGTTCGGTTCTGCTGACTATTCCGCCGGCAACCACGTTCTGACACTGGGCGGTGAATACGAGCAATTCGAACTGCGCAATGTCTTCATTGCGTCCTCGAATGGCCGTTTCATCTTCAACAATGTCCAGGACATCATCAACGGCACGGCGCGTATCGAATACGTCAACGTTCCGTCGAACAACGCATCGACCGGTGCTGCCGAGTGGGGTGTTGATCGCTTCACGATCTTTGGTCAGGACACCTGGCAGGTCTTGCCGGAACTGGAACTGCAAGGTGGTTTCCGCTGGGAGTTCTTCAGCCAGGACGACACGCCGCCGAATGATCCTGCGATCGCAACCAATTTCGGCCAGTCTTCGCAAGAAAACCTGGATGGCCGTGACGTGTTCATGCCGCGTCTCAGCGCTCGCTGGACGCCGCTTGACCGCACAACGGTTTCCGGTGGCTTCGGTCTCTTCTCCGGCGGCAATCCGATGGTCTGGATTTCCAACGCCTTCCAGCAATCGACGGTCTTCACTTCGGCCAACAATGTCACGCTGAACGGTTTCGGCATTCCGCAAAACCTTCTGAACAATGTGGCCAACGGCACGCCGTCGGTTATTGACGGCATTGACCCTAACTTCGAAATCCCGTCCGACTGGCGGGCCTCCATCCGGGTCGATCAGGAGTTTGATGCAGAACTGGGCGACATGTTCGGTCTGCCGGAATTCTTCAATCTCGGTACCGATTACCGCTTCACCTTCCAGTATCTGTACAATCGTACGAATAATGGCTTCCAGTGGCGTAATCTGGCCCAGACGCAGCTTCCGGCAGCTCTGCCGACCGGTGTAGCACCGGATGGACGTACCATCTATGCCGACCTTGATGCCCTTGGCATTGGCAACTTCACCCAGCTGACCAACCACTCCGAAGGCGAAAACCACATCTTCACCTTCACCCTGGCCAAAGAGTTCGAGAACGGCCTCGGCTTCCAGTGGTCCTATGGCTATCAGGACGTGGAAATGGGATCGGAAGGTTCGTCCTCCCGCGGTATTTCGAGCTGGCGTGGTATTGTGGATACGGACCGGAACTTCCCGTCGGCCCGGACATCCATCTACCAGGTCCAGGACCGCTTCGCGCTCAGCTTCTGGTACGAGCGTGATTTCTTCGGCGATCTGACCACACGCTTTGACCTGTTCGGTGAAATCACCTCCGGTGCGCCGTTCACCTACACGTTCGATATCAACAATTCGAACTCGCTGTTCGGTCGTGCAGGCCTGGGTGAAGGTCCGTTTGACAATAGCCCGCTCTACATCCCGACTGCGGGTGATGCACGGGTCGTCTATGCCGGGACCTTCAATCAGACGGCTTTCGATGCCCTGATCAACAGCCGTGGCCTGGCTCGTGGACAAATCCATGAAGTCAATTCCGACTTCGGTCCGTGGAACCAGCAGTGGGACCTTCGCATCCAGCAAGAGCTGGGCAGCCTGCCCTTCGTCGAGGAATTTGTCGGTGACAACCGCTTCAATCTGGTGGTTGATATCGAGAACGTCCTCAACATGCTGAACGATGAGTGGGGCACCCAGTACAATGCTCCTGGCTTCGGTCAGGTAGCTCTGGTGCAGGCAGATATGGTGTCCACTGCTGATGTCGCCGCAAACGGCGTCAATGGTGCGACGGCTCTGACCGGCGATGCCATGCGCACTGCATGTACGACGGCGGGCTCCTGCGTTTATCGCTACAACCGCTACCAGAACTTCCGTGAGCCGACCGGCTTCCTGAGTTCCGGCAGCTCGGTTTACAACATCCGTATCGGCCTGCGTTACGAGTTCTAATTTCTCGTAACCGGGTCAACCGGACAAGGATGGGGGCGGCTTGTCAGCCGCCCCTTTTCTTTTGCGCGCATCCCGCTGGCAGGGACGCCGCCTTCATGCTAGCGGAATGTCATGAAAAACGATTTTTCCATACCTCACGAATTTGCACCTCAGGACCGGATTTTTACCTGCTGGCCGGCTGATCCCGATCTCTGGGAAGCCGACCTCGAGCCGGCGCAGGCCGAGTTCGCACAGTTTGTCAGTCTTCTGGCCGGCGAGGGTGAAACCGCTCAGGCGATCACCATTCTGGCGGCCACTGATCAGGCCGAGGCTTCGGCCAGGGCGGCGCTGGGCAATCGCGCCGAGATCGTTCGTGCGGACTACGGAGATGTCTGGGCGCGCGATACCGGGCCGGTGTTCCGCTTGCGGAAGGGACGAATGGAAGCGGTCCAGTTCCGCTTCAACGGCTGGGGCGGGAAATATGAATTGCCCGGCGATGATGAAGTGGGCGGCGTGATCGCAGATCTTGCCGGCGTACCTTTGAAGAAGGTTGATCTGACCTGTGAGGGTGGGGCGCTGGAATTTGACGGTGTCGGCGGCGTTCTGACCACCCGGCAATGCGTGATGAGCCAGTTTCGTAATCCGGACCGGACCGAAGCGGATGTCGAGGACCTGTTCTATTCGACGCTGGGAGTCGAGACGATCTACTGGGTCGACCGCGGCCTGCATTTCGACCATACGGATGGTCATATCGACAATATTGCCCGCTTTGTGGCGCCCGGCGTCGTGGTTTGCCAGTCGCCGAACGGTGCTGATGATCCCCAGGCCGACGTCCTGCAGGAGATTTCGGCTCAGCTGCGGCGGATGAAAACGCCAGACGGGAAACGGTTCCGGGTCATCGAAAT
The DNA here is from genome assembly GCF_014323565.1 of Hyphobacterium sp. CCMP332. Lineage (NCBI taxonomy): Bacteria > Pseudomonadati > Pseudomonadota > Alphaproteobacteria > Maricaulales > Maricaulaceae > Hyphobacterium > Hyphobacterium sp. CCMP332. The sequence continues at coordinate 1,836,550 of NZ_CP058669.1, read as the reverse complement.
ACCGTCTCCCGGCAAAGTCGAGGATGAGGATGGCAAGCCCATGCCGGCCTCCCACATGAACTGGGTATCGGCGTTCGATCGGATCATTATGCCGATCTATGACGAATCTCCGGGGAAATCGGCGGCGCAGGCCTTGCAAGATGCTCTGCCAGAGAAGAAAGTGTTAACGAGTCCGGCACGGGCGATCCTTTCAGGCGGCGGCGCCTTTCATTGCGTTACCTGCAATTTGCCGCGAATGACCTGAAAGCTGTCTCCCGGCTGTAGACGTGGGGGATGAGGGCATGCGCGCCCTGGGTTTGATATTTGTGTTATTGACCGCCTGGACCGGCTCTGCTGCTGCGTCCAGCCCGGCTTTTATTGTGCAGGTCTCACCCGCCATTTTCGCTGCGCTCGAACCTGTCTTCATGCCCCATACGCCGCGTCCACCCAGTGCGCTGGACTATCTCACGCCCTTTCGCCAGCGCGTCGAAGACGTCGCCGGGCGCGATTATATGGCGGGTCTGGCGATTGCCGTTCTCGAGCATGGGGAGCCGGTCTTCATCTATACCTCCGGTGAAGAAGCCGTGGGATCGGGGCGGCCGATCACCGACCGGACGCTGTTTCGGGCGGCCTCGGTGTCGAAGGGCATGACCGGAACGCTGATGGCTTTGCTCGAACATGAGGGCCGCTTGAATCTGGTCGATGATGTGCCCCGCGAACTCCTGCCCCTGCCCAATGGGCGGGCAGCCACTGTCGAGCAGGTGCTGGCGCAGCGTACCGGTCTGACGCCGCATACGCTGGACCGGCAGATGGAGGCCGGGATCGAGCTTTATGATCTGCGCAACCGCTTCCGGGCCCAGAGAACCGTCTGTCGCCCCGGTCAGTGTTACAGCTATCAGAATGTGACCTATACCAGCCTTGAAACGCTCGGCGCCCAGGCCGCCGGATTGCCGTTCGAAATGGCGATGCGGGCGTGGCTGTTCGAGCGGATTGGCATGGAGGATGCCACCATCGGCGTTGATGACCTGATTACGGCCGATAGCTGGGCACGTCCCCATCGCCGCCGCGAGCGCGTGGGCGGCCAGCCCGTCGCGGGTGATCCGCAATCGGCCTATGATACGACTGTGTCTGCGGCCGGCGTGAATGTGTCGCTTCGCGATATGATCGCTTATGCCCGGGCCCATCTGGGGGCGAGCCAGCGCATACCGCAGGAAGTGCTACACCGGGTTCAGACCAGTCAGGGCGATACCCCGGAGCAGACGCGACGGATGTACAGGCTGGCGGAGAGAATTGACTCAACGGGTTATGGTCTGGGCTGGCGCACCTATGACTGGAATGGACGACAGCTTCTGACACATTCCGGCTATCTTTCCGGTTATGGTGCACAAATCTATCTGGAACCCGCGACCGGATTTGCTTATGTGGGTCTGTGGAATGCGGATGGTGACGCCCCGTGGTGGCTGTTTCCGACGCTGATGGATTTGCGGACGGGCGATGGCCCGGGCGACTGGATTGACCAGCTCGACGAATAGAACGGACATTTTCATGCCGGATCAAAAGCTGACCGTGGCGGCGCTACAGGCGCCCTTCGGTGACGACACCAACGCGAATATCGAGACTGTGGCCGGCCTGATCCGCGAGGCGGCAGCTGCGGGGGCGCAAGTCATCTTGCCGCCCGAATTGTTCCAGGGGCCGTATTTCTGCAAGACGCAGGAAGAACACTGGTTTGCGCAGGCCTATCCGGCGCTTGAGCATCCCTGCGTGACCGCTTTGCAGCCGCTGGCCAGGGATCTGGGCGTGGTCATACCGGTTTCGATCTTCGAGAAGGACGGGCCGTGCTATTATAATTCGCTGGTCATGATTGACGCCGATGGCGCGGCGATGGGCGTCTACCGCAAGAGCCATATTCCGGATGGTCCGGGTTATATGGAGAAATACTATTTCCGGCCGGGCGATACGGGTTTCAAGGTCTGGCCTACGCGGCATGGCCGGATCGGTGTCGGCATCTGCTGGGACCAATGGTTTCCGGAAAGCGCCCGGGCCATGGCACTGATGGGCGCGGACATCCTGATGTATCCGACGGCCATCGGATCCGAGCCGCATGATGACAGCCTGGACACGGCGGCGCGCTGGCGGCGGGCCATGCAGGGTCATGCTGTTTCCAACGTCATGCCGGTCATTGCCGCCAACCGTGTGGGAGACGAGGACGGACAGGTTTTTTATGGTACGTCCTTCATTGCCGATCATGCCGGGGCGGTCGTCGCGGAACTGGACCGGACCGAAACCGGTTTCATTACCGCAAGCTTCGACCTCGACTTTCTCAATCGCCACCGTGCGGCCTGGGGTTTTTTCCGGGACCGCCGTCCCGAATTTTACAAATAGGATAATTCATGCCCGCAGCTGATAATGCGCACAAGAAGTCCGCGCGCCTGATCATCCGTAATGCGGAGGCCGGCGATATAGACGACATTATCGCGCTGCAGAAACGGGCCTTTCCGAAACTGGAGCCGGATGAGCCGGGCATGATCAAGGGCCGGCTGGAACGCTTTCCGGAAGGCCAGTTCGTGGTCGAGCTGGATGGAGAGCTGGCGGGCTGGGCCTCGACATTCATCGTTGATGAAGCGCTGGCGTTTGAAGACCATACGCTCGACAGCATTACCGGCCATGGCTATGGCACGCTGCATAATCCCGATGGTGACTGGCTGTATGGCGCGGAAATCTGTGTGGACCCCAATGTGCGCCGCATCCGGCTGGGGCAACGCCTGTATGATGCACGGCGCGGTCTGTGCGAGGACTGGGGGCTGAAGGGCATTGTCTATGGCGCGCGCTTCCCGTCGCTGCGCCGCAAGGTCAAGGAATACGGCACGCCGGAGAATTATCTGGAGGCGGTGAAGGCCAAGAAGGCCCGGGACCCGGTCTATGCCTTCCAGGCGCGGCAGGGCTTCGAGCCGGTGCGGCTGATGAAAGGGTATTATGACGAGGACAGGGATTCCCTCGGCTATGCCCTGTTGATGGCCTGGCACAATCCGTCCTGGGTCGAGGATGAGAAAGCGCCGGTCCGGCCGGAGCCGCGCACGGTGCGTGTCGCCGCGGTGCAGTTTCAGGCGCGGGCGGAAGACAGCCTTGAGGCCTTCGAGCGCAATATCGAGTATTTCGTGGATGTGTGTTCGGACTACCGGGCGGATTTCTGCGTGTTTCCGGAGATGTTCACCGTGGCTTTGCTGGCGCTGGAAAAGCGCAAGCTGACGCCGGAGGAATCGATCCAGGCGCTGACGAAACATACGCCCGGCTTCATTGAATTCATGCGCAGCCTGGCGGTGGGATACAATATCAACATCATCGGCGGATCGCATCCGACCCAGACCGATGATGGCGACATCCAGAATGTGGCCTATGTTTTCCTGCGCGACGGCTCGGTGCATGCGCAGGAGAAAATCCACCCCACGCCGAACGAGAAATTCTGGTGGGGAATCAAGGGCGGCAATGAGGTGCGCACCATCCAGACCGATTGCGGGCCGATCGGGGTGCTGATCTGTTATGACGCCGAATTCCCGGAGCTGGCGCGCAAGCTGGCGGATGAGGGGGCGGGCATATTGTTCGTGCCCTATGCGACGGATGACCGGACGGGGCATTTGCGGGTGCGCTATTGCGCCCATGCGCGGGCGATCGAGAACCAGGTCTATGTGGTGACGGCGGGCAATGTCGGCAATCTGCCGGACGTTGAGAATATGGATGTGAATTACGCCGAGAGCGCCATCATCACGCCGTGTGATTTCCCGTTTGCGCGCGACGGTCTGGCGGCGGTGGCGGCAGAGAATGTCGAGACCATTGTGGTCGCCGATGTGCGGCTGGATGATCTGACGGCGGCGCGGCAATCGGGCACGGTGCGCAATCTGCGCGACCGGCGGTTTGATCTTTACCGCGTGGTCTGGAACAAGCGCTAGTTATTCCGCCGCTTTTTCGAACCGCGAAACCGGTTCCCACTTTCGCTGAAAAAGCTCTTAGGCGGTTTTCCGGCCCGGCATGGCGAGGCCGAGCACCAGCGCAATGGCGAGGGCGGGCCAGAGGAAGGCGATCCCGGCGTCGACATTTCCGCGCGTGAAGGCGACCGCGCTGGCGGTCATGCCGGTCAGGACCAGCATCAGGACTGTCAGGAATACTGCGAGCCGTACCATCGCCTCACCCTTTCCAACCGCTTCCACCCTACACCAGAGTCTTTAAAAAACGCTTGCGGCGGAATTTTGGCGCCGTCGCGGCCTTTATCCGCCCAGCAGCGCCCCGGAGATTCCGTCGAAGATGAATTGCGCGGCCAGCGCCGCCAGGATGACGCCGAGAATGCGGGTGATCATGGCGGCCAGCGTATCGCCCATCAGCTTCATCAGCGGACCGACGGCGAGGAAAATGACCAGACAGGCCAGGAGGTTGGCCCCGAGGCCGAGGAAGATGGCGGCCTGGCCCATGACCGATCCGCCATCCCCGGACATGAACAGCATGATGGAGGCAATCGCCCCCGGCCCGGCCAGCATGGGAATGGCCATGGGGAAGACGGAAATGTCTTCATTGGTGCCGGGAATGCTCTCATCCTCATGGGCCATCTTGTCGGCGCGTTCCTCGCGGCGTTCGGTGCGTTTCTCGAAAATCATGTCGAGCGCGATGAGGAAGAGGAGAACGCCCCCGGCGGCGCGGAAAGCGTCGAGGCTGATATGCAGCGCGCTCAGCAGCCATTCGCCGCCATAGGCAAAGGCGATCAGAACCCCGGTGGCAATGGCGACCGACTTGATCGCCATGGTGCGGCGGTGGGCGGGGGTGGAGCCATCGGTGAGGGCGGCAAAGATCGGGGCCACGCCGATCGGGTCGATCACCACGAAGAAGGTGACGAAGCTGGCGGTCAGAAGGGCGAGGTCAAGCATAGCAGGCATCCGGAGTTCGAATTTGATCCGCCCCTAACACGGGTCCTACGGCTTGGCGATACCCGCTTTTGCATAAGGGGTTTGCGGCTATGCGACAGAAGGCCTGGATTGCGGTCTAGAGCGGAAAATCTAGTTCAGGATCAATACCGACGCTCTCGATGAATTTGCGCATTGCGCGCACCTCGTCCTTTGGCATGCTGTGCTGAGCATGGTGAAATACGGCGGTATTGCCTTTGAGCTTAACCGAGAATTTCGCTCCACTGCGCTCGCCAAGCTCTGCTCCAAGTTCGACTAGGACATTTTCGACATCCGCGGGCGCCAGATTTGACGGTTCCGGATGGGCGAACAGCGCGTGCAGGACCTTTCGATGCTTGTGGTTCATGGCTGTCTCCCAGAGTTTGCAGATAGAGACTATGCTAACCGGTCCGGTGGTGACATGCGGCGAATACGCACCCGGAGCTGGCAGTCGGGCAATAGTATCTTCCTGGGTCTTGTCACCCCCTTTGCCGCCCCAGATAAAACACCGGCACGCCGGCCGCCAGCAACACCGCGCCCCAGGCGAGGACTTCGAGGCCCGAGCCGAGAATGGCAAACACCGAATAGAGCGCACCGGCGACCGCCACCGCGGCCCAGCCTCTGGCCGACGCCCAGGAGTGTTTGAACTCGGCGAGGGCGCTGATCAGCATGGGGATGAGGGTGGTGAGCGTGCTCATCATCAACAGGAAGGTGAAGGCGCCCACAAGGCCGCGCGAGAAGTTCAGCATCAGCAATATGGACGAGACCGAGGTGGCGAGGATGAGCGCCCAGTAAGGCGCATGGCCCTTGTTTCTTATGGCGAGAAATTTGGGCGCGAGCCGGTCCAGCGCAACGGCCAGCGGCATCTGCCCCGAGGTGAAGATATTGCCGTTGAGCGAGCCCGCCGTCGAGACCAGCGCGCCAATGGCGACCAGGGGCGGCCCCCATGTGCCGAGCACGCGGGCGGCATCGGAAAAGGGCGAGGTGGATTCGGCAAGCTGATCTGCGGGCACCAGCATCATCACTGCCGCTGTGGAGCCGATATAGACCAGCGCCACGGTGAGGACGCCGGTAAAGATGGCGCGCGGCATGGTCTTTTGCGGATTGGCGACCTCACCCGCCGGGATGACGCCGGCCTCCATGCCGGCAAAGGCCCACATGGTCAGCAGCGCCGTGGTGGCGAGAATGGCGAGTGGGTGGCCGCCCGTGGGGTTGAGCGCGGGCAGATTGTCCGCCGAGCCGAAGGCCAGCCCGGCAATGATAATGAGGATCAAGGGGATGAGTTTGAGGAAGGTCATCACCAGCTGGACAAGGCCGGCCTCCCGCACGCCGCGAATGGAGATGAGGGTGAGCGTCCATAACAGGCCGAGCGCGATGGCGGCCTGTGCCACCGGCGCGTCATTGAGCTGCGGGAAGAAGACGCCGAGATAGCCGACAAAGGCGAGGGCGATGGTGGGCGTGGCGATCCAGACCGAGGCCCAATAGCCCCAGGCGATGAGAAAGCCGGGCAGATCGCCAAAGGCATCGGCCGCATAGGCATAGGGGCCGCCAGTGCGCGTTGTGCGTCCGGCGAGGCGGGCGAGCACGAGGGCGAGCAGGATGGAGGATCCGCCGGTCAGGAGCCAGCCGCCGAAACTCATCAGACCATAAGGGGCGAGCACGGTGGGCAGGAGGAAAATCCCCGAGCCGATCATCACCCCGACGGTCAGCGACCAGCAGCCCCAGAAGCCCAGCGGTTTTTTCGCTCGGATGGAGGCGTCTTCGACCGTTGAAATATCGCTCATTCAGTCCTGATTTTCTGCCGTGGCATAGGTGCGGCGCAAGAGGTTCTGGAAATGCCAGACGGCTGATTCCTGTGAGGGAGAGAGGCGGCCGGGTGTATAGGCGCCGGATTCGAGGCCCTTCTGGACGCGCTCGCAAATCATCCGGTCTTCACCCTGAACCTCTTCGGAAAAGGCATCGTCGCGATCGGCCTTGGCCTCTTCGCCGGGTCGGTAATAATAGGAAAACTCGACCACGCATTTGCGGTCCGAGATTGCGACGACGCGATTGGTCTGCACCCGTCCGGGCAGGATGTTCAGCATGGTGTTGGGGTAGAGGAAGACATAGCGCGCCTCGCCCGTGCCATAGAGGTCCGGGTCGGTCATGGGCGAGCTCTGCACCGAGGCCCAGCGCGTCAGCTCGATGTCGTAGACATCATATTCGATCAGCGCGTTGAGCCCGGCATGGACGACGGGCACGTGATAGCCTTCAAGGTAATTGTCGACATAGGTCTTCCAGTTGGCGTCGACTTCGTAGGCTCGCGTGTGGTGATAGACGATGCCGTCCAGACAAGCGGGCGGGGCGACGCGGTCCAGATCGGCCCTGATCTCGTCGAAACCCGGACCGGATCCGGCGCGTGCGAACACCATGCCGGACCATTCGGCCACATCGATCGGGGGCAGGGACAGGGCGGCGGGATCGAAATTCTCCGCGCGATCCATTTGCGGGGTGATTTTCAGCTGCCCATCCAGATCATAGATCCAGCCATGATAGGCGCAGCGCAATCGCTTTGCGCCTTTGCCATCGCACAGCGCCACCGGTCCGGCGCGGTGGCGGCAGACATTGTAGAAGCCATTGAGGCGGCCTTGTGCATTGCGGACAATCAGGACCGGCTTGCCGCCAATCTCGCGGACAATGTGGTCCCCGGATTGGGCCACATGCGCGGACGGGCCGACAATCTGCCATCCGGTGCTAAGGATGTTTTTCTGGTCAAAGCGATGCCAGTCTTCGCCGAGATAGACGTCTGGCGATAGCGCTTGGGCCTGTTCCAGCCGCGTTGGCGCATCTGTCATGATGAAGTGTCCCTGTTCCCCACCTTAAACCGTAGGCTAAGCTTCGGGATAACACCAACAGAATTCCGACGAAGCCGATGGAGCAAAATATGAAACACGACGCGCTACCCCAAGCCGATCAGGATGCGCTGGATGCCGCCGCCTTCCGGCGGCTGATCGCGCATCTGGATAGCCGCAAGGATGTGCAGAATATCGACCTGATGATATTGGCGGATTTCTGCCGCAACTGCCTGTCGAAATGGTATCGCGCGGCGGGCGAGGAGCGCGGCCTCGACATTTCCGATGCCGAGGCGCGAGAGCGCATTTACGGCATGGCGTATGAAGACTGGAAAGCGAACTTCCAGACGCCCGCGACGGCGGAACAACAGGCGGCGTTTGCGGCGCGGAAGCGGGGCTAGGCCGGGCGCCCTGTTTTTTGTCGTCCTCCGGTCCCGCTGTCGCGGGGACCGGAGGGTCTTGGACGACAAGAGAGCGGCACTGATTCAATCGGATCATGACGCGGCGTGGTGTGCGTCCGCCTGGCCTTCAAACATATCCGCAAAGCGGCGTTTCTTGCGGGGTTTCGAGGCTTCGCGGTGATAGACGTCGGAGACGATGAGCGGGGCGACGGTGGTCGCTTCGGCGAAGACCATCTGTTCCAGCGTCACATCGACCTTGCCTATGGCCAGTTTGAGCGCGACCCATGCCCGTCCCAAAGAAGCTGAGTCATACGCAGCCCTGAAGTTACGGAAAATTAACGCCCTCAATAAACGTTATAATATAACATAACGGTTCAAACGAGATCCGTCCTTGACCAACAGGGAGGCGCTCGGACCATGTGATATCAAGGCCCGGGGCGACGTTATGTCATTATCTGCCGTTTTTCTTGCGCTGCTGCTCAATGCAAATTTACAGACCGTCCCTGAAGGCGGTGCCGTAGAGGAGGTTGCCGAAGCGCAGAGCCAGTCTGAAGTCTATGAGCGGGATTTCTTTGCCCGGTTTAACCCGCAAACCGCGCGCGACATGATCGAGCGTCTGCCCGGGTTTTCGCTTGATGCGGGCGAGAATGTGCGGGGTTTTGGCGGCGCGGCCGGGAATATCCTGATTGATGGCAACCGCCCGTCCTCGAAAGTTGGCGTCCTGGATGCGCTGGGCAGAATTCCGGCGAACTCCGTTGCCCGCATTGAACTGATCCGCGGCACGGCCGGCTCCAGTGAGGCGGCGGGGCAGACCGTGGTGGCGAACATTATCCGGGAGTCATCTGACGGCACAGGCAGTTGGCAGGTTGAGCTGGAACGCGCCGCTGACGGGCGTCTTTACCCGGCTCTGGACCTGACGATGGTGAATTCGGTCGGGGGGTGGCAGACGTCAACCAATGTCAATGCCTACTGGGAGCGTTTTCCCCTGACCGGTACGCGGACAACCGAAAATGCAAACGGGCAATTACTGCTCAGCCAATTGGAGCATCGCCCCAGCGTGCTGGCGGAAGCTTTTGTGTCGACTGAAGCCAGCCGTCCTTTGCTGGACGGTGATTTAACCCTTACGGGCCGCTACGGATATAGCGGTTTTCTGCCAGATACGCATCGTTTGATCTTTGATAACCGCCTGCCAGTTGGAAATCCGGACGAGCGGTTTCTGATCGATTTTGACAGCGAATACCTGGAAGGTGAGTTGGGCGTAGACTGGACAAGACCTTTAACTGATGCGTGGTCGGGTAAGATACTGGCGCTCACCTATTTTCAGGACCTGGACCAAACGCAAATCCTGTCCTCGGAGCGACCGTTGGGCATTGTGAGCTCGGCTTCGGAGTTCGTTCGACTACAGGACAAATTCGAGACGGTTTTACGGGCAACAATGTCGCGTACCGGAGATGTCGAATTTCGCCCGGAATTCGGCGCCGAAATCGCTTTCAACAGCCTCGACAGCACGCTGTCCCTGACGAGTGGTCCTCCGGGATCGCAGACATCCGTCACCTTGCCTGCAGCGAATGTCACGATTGAAGAATTGCGCGGCGAGGCGTTTGCCAATCTGATCTGGCAGGCCTCGGCGCGGTGGTCGGTCGAAGGTGGCATGGCGGCAGAATATTCTGAAATATCTGTCTCGGGCGATGCCGCGAATTCGCAATCCTTTTTCTTTCTCAAGCCCAGCGCGTCCGTCATCTACGCGCCGCGCGAAGGTGTCCAGTTTCGCCTGGGAGCGGAGCGAACGGTTGGTCAGCTGGACTTCAGTGCTTTTGCCGCGTCTGCGTCTGCCTCGGATGATCGCCTTCTGGCCGGCAATCCTGACCTTGGCCCTGACCAGACGACACGCCTTTCCACGGCCATTGATATTCGTGCTGAAGGCGGTGCAGCATTTAACGCCGAGCTGTTTCACGAATGGCGAGACGATCTGATCGAGCAGATCATTTTGCCGTCGGGTTCAGCCGGAGCAGGAAATGCGGGAGATGGGCGTTTCTGGGGCGTTGAAATCAATGGAAGCCTGCCGCTTGGCGCTTTGTTTGAGGGTGGCTTGCTGGAGGCCGAAGTCGGAGTCCGGGAATCCAGTTTCCTTGATCCTGTCAGCGGGCTGGAGCGCGAGATATCCGGTACGCTATCCCCCCGTTTCGCTGTCGAATTCCGGCAAGACCTTGTCGAGCAGCAACTCGCCTGGGGGGCGTCTTATGCGAATGCGACGGACCAGACCTATTTTTATGCCGATGAAGAAAGTTTTAGCCGGGATGGCGAAACCTGGACGGTCTTCGTCGAAACCACCCGGATTCAAGGGCTGAGGACCAATCTGACATTCCAGAATATTGGCGGGCAGGACTTTCATCGCGAGCGACGGCTTTTTACGCCCGACCGAAGTGCGGCACTCAGCGAGCTTGAAACCATTCGGCAGGAGCGCGGCATGTTCGTCTCGCTGACCGTGTCGGGGCAGTTTTAATCCACAGGAGACAAAGCCATGGTTGCTGTTTCGCGGCTTGCGAATGCGGCAAATCTGTTTGCTGGGGGCGCCACATGAAATCAGCACTCTCGCGGCTTCCATACCGGGAGACCCGCAACCCCGGCGTTCCCAGTGCGTCTGTCTGCTCGATGCCCTTGATGAAGCCGCTCCGGTTGAGGCGATGCGAGACGCCCGCACTCACGCCCGCTGCGGCCACACCTGCCCAGCTGAAGCTCTCCTGCATGCCGGTGGCCACGCCTATGTTCTGATTTGTGCGGTACTATGTATTAACACAATGAAACAATATGGCAGGCAGAAAAGCCTGAATGCGACGGCGCTTTCAAAACAAAAACGCCCCGGTGTTTCCACCGGGGCGCTTGGTATTTCGGCGATGTGATCCGCCCGCCTAGTCCTCAAACATATCCGCATAGCGATGGCGCGGGCGGTTTTCCCAGCTGCGGCGGTGATAGACGTCGGAGACCATGACCGGGGCGACGGTTGTCGCTTCGGCGAAGACCATCTGTTCCAGCGCGACATCGACCTTGCCCCAGGAGCAGGCCTCTTTCAGCGTGGAGGACGAGCAGGCCCCGTCGCGCACATCGGCGACGGTGATCTGTACCGCATAGGCGTGCATCGGTACTTCGACGCCGAGGATTTCGGCACAGACGACCGTGTCCTGCGCGAAATTCTTCGGCACGCCGCCGCCGACCATGAAGAGGCCGGTCTTGCCCGCCTTGATCTTGATGTCGGTCAGTTCGCGGAAATCGGCGACGCTGTCGATCGAGAGGTAAGGCTTGTTCTCCTTCATGCGCTCGACCTGATGTTTCACGAGGCCGAAACCGGCAGAGCAATCGGAAAAGGCCGGGCAGAAGATCGGCACGCCGTGCTCATAGCAATCCTGAACCAGCGAGCCTTCCTTCTTGGCATTGCCATCGGCCAGCCATTTGCCCATCGCCTTGATGTAGGAGCGCGAGGATCGCGGGCCGGGTTCGAGCAGATTGGCGATTTCCAGCGTGGCGGCATCGCAGGCCTGCAGCTCTTCCTCGTCGATATAGGTGTCGTAGATCCGGTCGATATAGAGATCGCGCAGGATACGGTCGTCCGGGATATCCCGCGCCTGATAATGCTTGAAGCCGAGGGCCTCGAAGAAATCCATGTCGACGATGGCAGCCCCGGTCGAGACGATGGCATCGACCATGTTGTGGCGCACCATATCGCGCCAGACATGCATGCAGCCGCCCGCCGAGGTGGACCCGGCGAGGGTGAGAATCACCGAGCAATCGGGATCGGCGACGGCGGCCTCGAGGATGCGGGCGGCGCGCGCGGCATCGCGCGAGGTGAAGGACATCTTCTCCCAGGCGTCGATCATGGGGCGGCCGTCGAAAGCCGTAATATCAATATGTTCGACAGGCGAAGACAGAAGCTCTGCCTTCCGGTTGGTCTTGTCAGTCATGTAAAACCCGTAATCTGGTTAGCGGCGGCGCAACCGCTCGCGGCGGCGTTTTGTGCGCGGAAAGGCGACGATCTCGGCTCCCTCGGAAATCCGGCGGGCCGGGCGGGCAACATACAGGCTTTCCCAGGGAAAATCACGGACCGCGGCCCATGTGTAGTCGCCAAAGCCGTTGAAGCGCGTGGCCATGGCTTCGCCATAGGCGCCCAGCATGCCGATCTCGATGACATCGCCTTCGCGGATATCGGCCGGCAAATCATACGGTCCGGGCATGGAATCGATCGAATCGCAGGTCGGGCCGAACAGGCGGAAGGGCGAGACCTCGCCTTTGACCTCTCCGCTTTCGCGGAAAACGCGCATGGGGAAGGGCCATTTGGCGTGGGTGGCGTCAAACAGGCCGCCATAGGCACCGTCATTGAGGTAGAGCGCATCACCCTTGCGCAGCTCGACCCGTGTCAGGAGCGAGCTGGCCTCGGCGACGAGCGCGCGGCCGGGCTCACACCACAGATCGGCGTTCTCCAGCACCATCATTTCCTCGAAGGCATCCTCGATGGCGTCGATATAATCGTGCAGAGGCGGCGGGGTCAGGCCCGGATAGACGGACGGGAAACCGCCACCGACATCGACAATGTCGACGGTGACGCCAGCGCGCGCGATCAGGCGGCTGGCTTCCATCATGGCGGCGCGATAGGCCATCGGGTCCATGCACTGGCTGCCGACATGGAAGCTGACACCCAGCTCGTCGGCCACATGGCGGGCCTTCTCGATCAGGGCCGGCGCGTCAAACGTGCTGGCGCCGAACTTGCCGGCCAGCGGCAGGACGGCTCCGGCATTGGAGACGCCGAGACGCACGATCAGCGTCAGGTCCTCGGAATTGTCCGTGGCCTCGAGAATCTTGTTGAGTTCGTCCTCGCAATCGAGCGCGAAAATCCGCACACCGTATTCGGTATAGGCGGTGCGAATCGCATGACGGCTCTTGACCGGGTGCAGGAAGGCCATGACGGCCTCCGGGCAGCGTTCCGCGATCAGCCGCACCTCGGGCAGGGAGGCGACATCGAACCAGCGTTGTCCCGATGCGTACAGGCCATCAATGACCCATGCGGAAGGATTGGCCTTCACCGCATACAGCACTTCGCCACTAAAGTTATCCTGGAACCAGCGAACCGCTACGGACAACCGGTCTTGGCGAACACAAAAGTTCGGAACCTCGACGGGCCGATTGCGGACCAGGTCCAGGGGCGTATTGAACGTGTCCAACGCACGAAACCCCCTGACTGCTATTAACCCAATCCGGCATCGTCACCTCCGCCGGGAAGACGCATTTATGTCCAAATTTTCCGGCTGTAAAGCGGAAAATGAGATGCGGTCTCCGGGTGCCGAACGGCCTAACACGCAAAATAGCTGTCACACAAATTTAATACCCCGGTCCGGGGTGCGGGGACTTACGGTCACACCTCCAAATAAGATAATTTAATCAGTTATTTATGTCGGCAGAAATCGCGCAAACGGCGGCTTTCACAAAGCGGTTGCAGACCTGATAGAAAACCGACGCCAATCTGTCATTCCAGTGTCGCAACTCTCCGATTTGTTCCGCCGCGATCACGTATGTGGGTAATGAGGCCTGCATGCGACCTGTCTGTTCCGCGCTCTTCATTGGGGGTCATCCATGTCCTTGGACATTTCATTCAAAAAGCTGTTGCTGATTGCAGCCGCCGGCACACTCGCCGCCTGTTCGCAGGGTTCCAACATTGCGTCTCCGGGCGTGACCAATCCCGGTACCGGCCCTGGTGGCGGCGGTGGCGGTGGTGGCGGCGGTGGTGGCGGTGGCGCTGCCTGTCCGGCCGGTTTCACCTGTGCCGCGACCCCCGTGGCCGGCAATACGGTGGCCCTTCTTTCCGGTGCCGTCCTGGCCAATCTGACCATTCCGGCGGTGCAGGGTGTGGCCTACCGCATTGATGGCCGCGTCGATATCGGCTCGGACGTCGGTGCAACCGGCAATGCCGGCGGTACGGCCGCCCGGCTCACGATCCAACCGGGTGCCGTGCTCTTTGGAAACAGCGGTGCCGACTATATCGTCGTCAATCGCGGCTCCCAGATCGAGGCCAACGGTACAGCGGCCAATCCGATCGTGATGACCAGTCAGGCCGATCTCGAACGCCGCGCCGACACCGACCCGACCAATGATGACGGTGGTTCGAATATCTCCGAATGGGGCGGACTGGTGATTCTCGGCCGTGCGCCGATCAATCGTTGCAGCGCCGCCGCGACACCGGGAACGGCCCAGTGTGAAAACATTGTCGAAGGCGTCACCAACCCGGACGCCGTCTATGGCGGTGCGCTGCCGAACGACAGCTCGGGCATTCTGCGCTATGTCCGGGTCCAGTTTGCCGGCTTTGCCATCAACACGCAGGGCAATGAACTCAACGGCATCACGATGGCCGGTGTCGGTGACGGCACGACCGTCGAAAACATCCAGGTGCACAACAATTCCGACGACGGCGTCGAGATGTTCGGCGGTACGGCAAATCTCCGCAATGTCGTTCTCACCGGTAATGATGACGACTCACTCGACACCGATAATGGCTGGCAGGGTGCCGTTCAGAACCTGATCATCGTCCAGCGGGCCGATGGCGGCGACAATGGTGTCGAAGCCTCCTCCGCAGGTAATGGTGTGACCCCGCTGTCCAACGCCTCGATTTCGAACTTTACCATTGTCGGCAATCGCTCGAATGCCATGCGTCTGAATACGGGCACGGTCGGCCTCTACATGAATGGCGTGATCGATTACGGTCAGGAATGCTTCCGCTACCAGCCGGATGCCGGTGACGGGGTGGCCGGTTATGGCGGCGTCGGTGTGGATCCGAGCTTCCAGTCTGTCCTGTTTGATTGCGACGGCGGTATCTCGACAGGCAATTCGGACGCTGCTGCAGCGACCGGTGCTGTCAATGCCAATGCGAACAATGTGGTCGGTGCCAGCTCGCTGGCGGCGCGCCTGTTCCCGGGACCGATTGAAAACGGCATGACGCCTACCGATCCGTCGGGGGCTGACGGCTTCCTGCAAAATCTCGGCTATGTCGGCGCTTTCGGCCCGAATGATACCGAGACCCAGAACTGGGCGGCCGGCTGGACCTTCGCCCTGTTCCCGGACCCGGTCTGCCCGGTCGGAACAACGGACTCCGGTTTCGATATCAATGGTACGACGGTTTGCCGTATTTCCGGCATCATCCGGGACGATATCCGCCTGACCCGTGGTAATCTCTATCAGCTTGACGGGCGCGTTGATGTCGGTGTCGATATCGGTGCTGCCGGCAATGCTGCAGGGGGTGACCCGGCATCGCTGACCATCGAATCGGGTGTCACACTCTTTGGCCGGTCCGGCGCCGATTATCTGGTCGTGAACCGTGGATCGCAGATTTTCTCGAACGGCACAGCGGCGGCTCCGGTCATCATGACGTCGGAAAACGACGTGACCAATGCTGCCGGTGACCGTACCGACGCGATCTCCGAATGGGGCGGTCTGGTGATCCTCGGCCGTGCGCCGATCAACCGTTGCGGCGCAGCCGCGACGCCTGGAACGGTGCAATGTGAAAACATTGTTGAAGGCGTGACCAATCCGGACGCCGTCTATGGCGGTGCGACACCCAATGATTCGTCAGGCTCGCTGACCTTTACCCGGGTCCAGTTCGCCGGCTTTGCGATCAACACCCAAGGCAACGAGCTGAACGGCATCACCTTTGCCGGTGTCGGCAATGGCACGACGGTCAACAACATCCAGGTGCACAACAACTCTGACGATGGCGTCGAATTCTTCGGCGGTAACGTCAATGTCCGCAATCTGGTGCTGACCGGCAATGACGATGACTCCATCGACACCGACAATGGCTATCAGGGCAACATCCAGTTCGCGATTGTGGTCCAGCGTGCCAATGGCGGTGACAATGTCGTCGAGGCGTCCTCGGCCGGTAATGGCGTCACGCCGCTGTCGAATGCCAATCTGTCCAACTTCACCTTCGTGGCCCGCGCGGGCGGCGGTAACGGTTTCCGCCTTAACACGGGTACGGTCGGCCGCTATGTGAACGGTGTCGTGCTTGAACAGGGCGATGCCTGTTTCCGCTACCAGAGCTCTGCCGGCAACGGCACGGCAGGCTATCAGGGCGTCGGTCAGGACCCGAGCTTCGACTCGGTACTGTTTGACTGTGCCGGTGGTATCGAGACAGCCAACTCCGAAACGGGCACGGCTCAGGCCGCCATCAATGGGGGTTCCAACAACGTGGTTGGTGCCAGCTCCCTGTCGGCCACCTTCATCAACGGTGCCAACGAAACGGCTGTCACACCGTTTGACGCCACGACGCTGGATCCGTCGTTCTTCCAGGCGGCGGCCTATGCCGGTGCAGTGCAGAACAATCAGGACCGCTGGTGGGCGGGCTGGTCGTGCGGCCTCGAGGCATCAACGCCTTGCTAGGGCGAAAGAGTGCGCCGGCCTCCGGGCCGGCGCACTCCGCCATCTGCCCCCAAAAAGCTCTCGAAATTCAAAGGTTGAAGCCATGAATACCTTCACGAAATTTGGCGGTGCCCTGCTCGCAAGCACAATGTTCCTCGCGCCTTCGGCCGCGATGGCACAGCAAGCGGAAGCCGCCGCGGATACATCCGAAAGCGACACGATTGTCGTTCGCGGACAGTTTATCCCCGAACCTCAACGCCAGACGGCGCAGGTCGCCAGCTTTGTCACCAATGAAGACCTGCAACGGTCCGGTGACAGCTCCGCCGCCATCGCGCTGACCCGCGTTTCCGGACTGTCGATCGTCGGCGGCCGGTATGCCTATGTCCGCGGGCTGGGCGACCGGTATTCATCCGCCCTGCTCAACGGATCGCCCCTGCCCAGCCCGGAGCCCCTTCGCCGGACTGTGCCGCTGGACCTGTTTCCGTCCGGGGTTCTCGACCGGATTGCGGTCCAGAAAACCTATTCGGCCAACTATGCCGGTGAATTCGGAGGTGGACTCATAGATCTGCGGACAACGCGCCGCCCGATCGAGAACTTCACCAATATATCGGCCAGCACCAGCTATAATACCGAAACGACCGGTGATGATGGCCTCTTCCATTATGGTTCCGATGAAGACTGGACGGGCTATGATAATGGCGCGCGCCGTTTGCCGAGCGGCATCCGCAATCTGATCGTCACCAACCAGACCCTGTCGTCACAACATCCGGACCAGATCGAACAGATCGGCGAGTCGCTGACCAATTCGCCGCTCACCGTGATCCAGTCGGGTGATCTCGGCCTGAACAGTTCCTTCTCTTTCGATGCCGGGCGGGCTTTCCGCCTGGGCGACTGGGATGTGGGTGTGATCGCTGCGGCCGGTTATAGCCAGAACTGGGAAACCCAGAGGGCCACCCGCCAGTTCGTGCTCGGCGATATCATCGGCAACGATTTCCAGACCGTTGAAACCACATTGAACATCCAGAGCAATGCGCTCGGATCGGTTTCTTTCGACAATGGTGATCACTTGCTGCAAGGCACGGTCTTCTATGTTCACAGCACGTCGAAAGAATCCCAGATCGATACGGGCCGGGATTTCAACGCTCAGGGTTCCACCGGTCAGATTCATGATGAATCCACCGGCTGGTACGAACGCGATCTGAGAATGGCACAGCTGGCCGGCGAACATCTGCTCGGCGACTTCGATATCAGCTGGCGGGGATCGATCGCCCGGGCCACACGCGATGCGCCTTATGAACGCAATCTCCGGCGTTTCGTCGATCAGAACGGAAATATCGGATATGATGTCGCCAACAGCTACAATATCCGCTTTTCCGAGCTGACGGACGACCTGATGAATTTCGGGTTCGATATCAGCCGGACCTTCAATTTCGGCAGCCGCGAACTGGTCCTCGGGGCGGGGGCTGACACGTCGCGTACCGAACGCGATTACGAGCTGCTCTCCTTCCGCTTTGCCGGCGGTAATTCGTTGCCGGATGATGTGCGGGTGGCGCGTCCGGACTTCCTGTTCGGACCGGACAATATCGATCCGAACCGGTTTGTTCTGACGGAAATCACGACGCCGAATGATTCTTACCGGGCCAATCTCGATGTTGATGCCTTCTATGTGCAGGCCGATCTCGACGTGACCGACTTCATTCGCCTGACAGCGGGTGCGCGGTATGAAGAGGCCGAGGAGAATGTGCAGACTTTCAACCGGTTCGGTGTTCTGGGTGCCGGTTCGCAGCTGGAAAATGACTACGTCCTTCCGGCCCTGACCGTGACCTGGAACTTTGCCGATGATCTGCAATTGCGCGCCGGCTATTCGGAAACGATTGCCCGCCCGCAATTCCGTGAACTGGCCAGGTCGTCATTCTTCGATCCGGAATCGGAACGCTCCTATCGGGGTAATTCCGGATTGGTCGACACCACGATCCAGAATTTCGATGCCCGTCTGGAATACTATATGGGCCGCGATCAGTTCATCACCGGTGCGGTCTTCTACAAGCGTCTGGAAAATCCGATTGAGGAAGTGCAGTTTTCAACCTCCTCCTTTGTGTTTGAATCGACCTTCATCAATTCGCCGGAAGCCATCGTTCAGGGTGTGGAACTGGAATACCGCCAGTATTTCAACATCCCGCTTGAGGCGAGCTTCTTCACGGATCGCGATTTCCGGGTATCGGTAAACTACACTTATACCGACTCGGAAGTTCAGGCCGGTGCCAACGAGCTGGTGTTCGACCCAATCTCGCAGTCGCCGCGGCCGGCCGCCCTGTTCGGGCTGGACGGATCGGTTCTGCAGGGCACGCCGGAAAATATCGTCAATGCCCAGATCGGCTGGGAAAGCGATGTGGAACAGCTGACCCTGCTCGTGAACTGGGTGGATGAGCGCGTGCTTCAGCGCGGTCTCAGCCAGCCGGGTGCGGAGCTGCCGGACGTACTCGAGGATCCGGGCTTCCAGCTCGATCTCAGCTACAGCCGTGATTTCGATCTCTTTGAACAGCCGGTGACATTCGGACTGAATGCCCGCAACCTGCTGAACGAGGATCATATCGAATTCCAGCGCAACCCGACCATCGGTGTGACGAATTTCAACACCTATGAGCGCGGTACGACAGTCTCCATGAGCCTGACCGCTCACTTCTAGAGACTGCAGCATTAATGAGACGGCCCGCCCGCCAAGGGCGGGTCGTCACATTAATGAATCAAAACTGACGCAAAGCCTGAAAAATTCCGTCGTAAACGCGGGGTCAGTCCGGGCCTGACCGGTTGTTTCAGGCGCTGCTAACCCCGTCGTGGATGGTGATGCTGACAGCTTCCAGAACAATGCCGGTGAAAGCCAGTCCCCTACCGCGGGTGCTGGTCATCGCTGTGGAGATTCTGGTCCTTGCCGGCCTGGCGTTCCTGTTGGCCAGAGCCATCTGGTTCATCGCCTATGGCGCCTATGCCGAGCCCTTCGAATTTGCCGAACCGGATCACTCGCCGCGTGTGAGCGAAGCACGGCTGACGGTCTCCGCCCAATCCTTTGCCGGCCTGTTCTCCGGGGGGATGGAATCGGGACCGGGAGACGATCTGGACACCTTGCCGGAAACCCGTCTGGGCCTGCGCCTGTTCGGGGTGCGGACCGCAGCGGATCCCGAAACCGGAACAGCCATTATCGAGGCCGGTGCCAATGGACAACGCACCTATGCGGTCGGGCAGGCCATCACCGAGGATGCCGAGCTGGCGGCGGTGTATGCAGATCGCATTGTCATCCGGCGGGCCGGTGTTCGCGAAGTCCTGTTCCTGCGCGAAGAGTCGGAACGCGCAGCCGCGGCGCGCCCGGCGGCGGCTCTGAACCCGGAAACCCTGATCACCGATCTGGCGCTTCAACCCTATTTCGAAGCCGGCAACCTCCTCGGCTTTCGCGTGAATGCGGACAGCGCCGCCGCGACGTCTCTGGGTCTGGAGCGCGGCGATATCATTCTGGAAATCAATGGCCGCGCCTTGCCGCAAGACGCCGAGGCGGCGGCGCGATTACTGCCCGGCCTTCAACAATCGTCTTCCCTTCAACTGACCGTGCGCCGTGATGGCGAGCGGGTCACTCTGGATGCTTCCCGATGATCATCAAAACGATCCGCATACTGGCCGCCGCGGCTGTCCTGTTGCTCATGTCGCCCGGCCTGTCCGGTGCCCGGCAGGACAGCACGCTGAATTTCGTCAATGCGGATATCCGGGCCTTCATCGACGATGTATCCATCCTGACCGGCTACACCTTCATCGTCGATCCGGATGTGCGCGGCGTGGTCAATGTGACCTCGCAGACGCCGCTGTCGGATGAGGGCGTGTTCGAGGTCTTCCTCTCGGTGATGCGGGTGCAGGGCTATGCCGTGATCCGCTCGACCAGCGGTGCCTACCAGATCGTGCCGGAACAGGAAGGCGCGCGGACGGGCGGATCCGGTGCGACGTCGGGCGACCAGATCATGACCAGCGTGATCCGTCTGCAGCACACAAGCGCGCGTGAAGCGCAGGACATTCTGCGCCCGCTGACCAGTGCGCAGGGCATCGTCAATGCGATTGATTCCGGCAATGCCGTGGTGATCGTCGACTATGCCACCAATGTTCAGCGCGCCCGCTCTGTGCTCGCCAATCTGGACCGCGACACCTCAGTGTTTGAAATGGTGGCGCTGGAGAATGTGTCGGCGGCAGATATGGCGCGCATTCTCGAATCCTCTCAACCCAGCACGCGGTCGGGCGAAGAGGGCCGCCGCTATGCGGTGACCATCGTGCCGGTCGCCTCGTCCAATTCGCTGCTGCTGCGGGGCGATGAAACGCAAATTGCGGAAATGATGCGGCTGGCCCGGCAGATTGATTCGGTCAGCCAGTCCAATCAGGATTATCGCGTCATCTATCTCAGCCATACCGATGGCGAATCCATCCTGCCGATTCTGGAAGACGTTGCCGCCTCGCTGGCGCCAACAGGCGAAAGCGCGACCGGCGGGGCGATTTCCATTTCGCATCATGCGCCGACCAATTCGCTGATCATCAATGCGCCGGCCGATGCGCAGCGGCAGATCGAACAGGTGGTGCGCCAGCTCGATATCCGCCGGCCGCAGGTTCTGGTCGAAGCGATCATCGTGGAGATTTCCGACACGGTGGCCGAAGAGCTGGGCGTACAATTCCTGTTCTCGGGCGATCAGGATGGCGATGCGCCGCTGGTGATGAGCCGGTTCAACCGGGCCAATCCGGATATTCTCGCCCTGACCGGCGCGATTGCCGAGGTGGATGATGGCAGCGGCGATGGCGGCAATACAAATTTGCGCGCCCTGGCTCTGAATTCGCTGCTCGGCGCGACCGGGATTACCGCCGGATTTGGCGGACAGGATTCCAGCGGCAATCTCTTCGGGCTGGTGCTCAATGCGGTCGAGCAGGACCAGAATTCCAACGTCCTCTCCACGCCCCAGCTGATGACGCTGGATAATGAAGAAGCCTACATTCTGGTGGGTCAGCAAATCCCGGTGACCACTGGCGAAGCGCTGGGCGCAAACAATGTAAACCCCTTCCGTACGATCGAGCGCCGAGATGTCGGTGTGCGTCTGGAGGTTCGCCCGCAAATCAATGAAGGCGATACGATCCGCCTGGCTATTCGTCAGGAAGTCTCCAGCGTGGCCGGCACCGTCAGCGCCTCGTCGGATGAGCTGATCACCAATCAGCGCGAAATCTCCACGACCGTACTGGCCGATAATGGCGAGATCATCGTTCTGGGCGGGCTGATCGAACAGGACCGGCAAACCACGGCGAGCGGCGTGCCGGGACTGGGCCGGCTGCCCGGCGTCGGGCGGCTGTTCCGTTCGGAAGGCGAATCGGTGGTGCAGCGCAATCTGATGGTTTTCATCCGCCCGACGATTATCCGCAGCGAAGAAGAAATGCGCGATGTCACCGGCCGCAGCTATGGCCGTATCAGGGGGCCGCGCGGCGATGAGCGGACCGGCGTCAATGATCTCGATGCCATTGCCGATCTGCTGACCGGTTCGGCGGGAGCATCGGCACCGCAATGACGTCAGCGCTCGACCGGCTCTCCTATGGCTTTGCCAAATCCCGCGGCGTTCTTTTCCGTGGCGGGGAGACGCCGGCATTTGTGTTGAAGCGCGGCGGCGATCGTCTGGCGCTGATCGAGGCTCGGCGGGCCGTGGGCCGGACATGGCCGGTCGAGGAAGTCGACGCGCCGCAATTCGAGCGCGCGCTCTCTGACATCTATGCGTTTTCGGATGCCGAAGCCGGCAGTCTCGGCGATCAGGCCGAAGGCGAGAGCCTGTCCAGCATTATTGATGAAATTCCGCCCACAGCCGATCTTCTGGATTCGGCCTCTGACGCTCCGATTATCCGGCTGATCAACGGGCTGATTGCCGAAGCCATTCGCACGGCGGCCTCGGATATTCACGTCGAGCCCTATGAGGATCGCGTCTCGGTCCGCTACCGGATTGATGGCGTGTTGTCAGAGCGCGCCAGCCTCGCTCCGGCGCTGGCCTCGCCGCTGGTGTCCCGGATCAAGGTGATGTCGCGGCTCGATATCGCCGAAAAGCGTGTGCCGCAGGATGGCCGTCTGTCGCTCAACCTGGGTGGCAAGGGTGTGGATGTCCGCGTTGCGACCCTGCCGTCGCGCTTTGGCGAGCGGGTGGTCCTGCGCCTTCTCGACAAGGATCAGGCGCGCTTCACGCTCGACCAGCTGGGCATGGGACCGGCCAATCTGGCCGATATGAAACAGGCGCTGGGCCAGCCGAACGGGATTATTCTGGTGACCGGTCCGACCGGTGCCGGCAAGACCACGACCCTCTATGCCGCGCTCAACCTGCTCAATGATTCCTCGCGCAATATCCTCACGGTCGAAGACCCGGTGGAATATGCACTCGACGGGGTCGGGCAGACACAGGTCAATGCCAAGGTCGGGATGACGTTCTCCGCCGGTCTGCGCGCCATCCTCCGGCAAGACCCGGATGTGGTCATGGTCGGGGAAATCCGCGATGTGGAAACGGCGGGCATTGCGGTTCAGGCCAGCCTGACCGGCCACCTCGTCCTGTCCACCGTGCACACGAATTCGGCCGTCGCGGCGGTCGCGCGCCTGCGCGATATGGGTGTGGAGAGCTTCCTTCTGGCGACGACATTATCCGCCATTGTGGCGCAGCGTCTTGTCCGGCGGCTGTGTGGTCATTGCCGCGAAAGCTATACCGCCAGCGCCGCCGAGCGCAGCGCCATGGGACTGGCGAGCTCCGGACCCGTCGCGCTTTACCGGTCCAGAGGCTGCCCTGCCTGCAAGGGTCTGGGATATGCGGGCCGCGTCGGCCTCTATGAGGTCGTGACCGTGGATGAGGGCTTGCGCGCGCTGATCCATGACCATGCCTCCGAAAAGGCGCTGTCCGATCATGCTTTCCGGAATCGCAAACACCTGTTCCAGGATGGTGTGTCAGCCGCTCTGAACGGCGAGACCAGCCTGTCGGAAGTGCTGCGCGTCTGCCGCGAGGAGGGCGAGCGTCATGCCGGCGTTTGAATATGTGGCCCTCGATACCGGCGGAAAGCGCAGCCGCGGCTATCTGAATGCCGATTCTGAAATTGCCGCGCGCCGCGAATTGCGCCGCCGCAATCTGGCACCGCTGAAGGTCGGACGTGCTGGCGACAAGCGCGCACAGAGCGCCGGTGCAAATCTCGCTGTCTTCCAGACGCGCGGGCTGAGCCGTCGTGATCTGATGATTTTCACGCGTCAGCTGGCCAGTCTGATCGAGGCCGGCATTCCCGTCGAGGAGGCGCTGGGTCTGTTATCGCGACAAGCCGAAACACCGGTTCTGCGCCGCGTGCTGTCGTCGGCGCGGTCGCGTGTTCAGGAGGGCGGGCGTCTGGCCGAGGCGCTAGGCGATCATCCGCACTCCTTTCCGGCGGTCTATCGCGCCATGGTCTCGGCGGGTGAAAGCGCTGGCGGGCTCGGCCGTGTCCTCAACCGGCTTGCCGATTATCTGGAAAAGGCCGATGTCATCCGCCGCAAGATTCAGGCGGCACTGATTTACCCGAGCGCGCTGGCCGTGGTGGCTGTTGCCGTGGTCTCGGCCTTGCTGGTCTTCATCGTGCCGCGCATTGCCGAGCAGTTCGAGGGCACGGGTGTTTCGTTGCCGCTGCCGACGCGGATACTGATCGGCCTGTCCGGCTTTCTTCAGACCTATGGCCTTTTGCTTCTGGCGGGCGTGGGCGTGGCCGTGATCCTCGGCATTCTCCTTTTGCGCACCGAAGCGGCGAAATCGCAGCGCGACAGACTGCTGCGCAAACTGCCGCTGATCGGCAGCTGGATCCGCGATATGGAAGCGGCGCGATTTGCCCGCACCATGGCGATACTGGTTCAGTCCGGCGCGGTGCTGCCCGATGCCTTGCGCGCGGCGGGCCGGGCCGCCGGTAACCGGGCCTTTGCCGAAACGGTGCAATCGGTTTTGCTCGATGTCGAGACGGGCACGGGCCTGTCGGATGCCTTGCGCAAGAGTGACTGGTTTCCGGGGCTTCTGGTTCACATGGTCGCTGCCGGAGAGCGGTCCGGCGCGCTGGGCGATCTGTTCGACCGGGCGGCGCATCAGCTGGAGCAGGATGTGGATGGCCGCACCTCGACCGCCATGAACCTGCTCGAACCCCTCATCATCATCACCATGGGCGCGATTGTGACCGGGATCATCCTGTCGATCCTGTTGCCGATCCTGCGCCTCAATACACTCGCCCTCGGATAGGAGGATCGACTATGAAAACCCCACCCAGAAAGACATCCGGCAAGGCCGGTTTCTCGCTTCTCGAATTGATGGTGGTCATCGTCATCATGGGCATTCTGGCGACGGTCGTCGTCCTCAATGTGCTGCCCAGCCAGGACCGCGCCATGGTCGAGAAGGCACGCACCGACATCAGCACGCTGGAACAGGCGGTCGAGCTTTATCGCCTCGAGTTGCAGGCTTATCCGACCACCGAGGACGGGCTCACCGCACTGGTCGAAGGGCCATCTGATGCGGCCCGGGCCGCGCGCTTTCCGGCCAATGGCTTTATCCGCCGTCTGCCCGCCGATCCCTGGGGCAATGCCTATCAATACCTCTATCCCGGCGCGAATGGCGAGTTTGATATCTTCACGCTCGGGGCCGATGGCCGTGCCGGTGGCGACGGGCTCGATGCCGATATCGGCAATTGGGAAAATTGATCCGGCCAAAAGATACGGGCCGCGCCGGATTCTCGCTGGTCGAGATTCTCGTCGTGCTGGCCATTGTCGGTCTGATGACAGGCGCGGCGTATCTGACGATGCGGCCGGCCAGCGATCCTGCGCGCGCCATGGCCGAACAGATGCAGCTGGACCTGATGCGCGCAGAGACGATGGCGGTGACGCGTGGAGCGTTCATCGGTTTGCGGACCTCGCCGGAGGGCTATGATTTCCTCATCTATGAGGCAGGCGAATGGCGGGCTGTGGATCGCCGCTCCTCGCTGGCGGCGCGGCGCTTGCCGGAGCATGTTGTGCTGGTGTCGGCGCGGATGCCGATGTCCGCATCGCCTGCGGCAAGTCCGGTGCCGGACTACTGGTTCGATCCGACCGGTGCCAATGATGCCGCCGCCTTCGAACTGGAAACCGGCGAGGCGCGCTGGCGGATTTCCATCGGCGGGCCGGACGGTATCCGGCTGACGGGAGGCGATCTCTGATGCGCCGCACCGACGCCGGATTTTCCCTGATTGAAATGCTGGTCGCCCTGTCGATTCTGGCGATTGCGGGCATGGCACTGATGACGGCGACACAGCAATCCACGCGCGGCTCCCAGATCATCGCCTCGCGCAGCGTGCTGGCACTGGCGGGAGAGAATGTCCTGAACTCCGCCCTGATCGAGCAGGCGGGATACCGGCCGTCGTCTGATCAGGGGCGGTATGAAATGGCGGGCCAGGCCTTTGACTGGACGCTGTCGGTCTTGCCGACGCCGGATGCCGGCCTGTTGCGCGTGCAACTGGATATCAGCGAAGTCGACGGTGGCCGCTCGCATCAGATCGTCACTTTCCGGAGGGCGTCATGAACCCGTCGCGCGCCGGATTCAGCCTGGTCGAAGTGCTGGTCTCGGTAATGCTGTTTGCCATTATCGGCGTGATTTCAACCGGCATGCTGAACGCCTCGCTGACTGCTCGGGACATCAATCAGGCCAGTGCGGACCGGGCCGAAATGATCGACCGCGCCCGCCTGCTGATGCGTGAGGATTTCGGTCAGCTGGTCAATCGCGCGGTGCGTCAGCCCGACGGGCGCAGCGGCGGGGCGGGTTTTGCCGGATCCACGACCGGGCTGGCCGGATCGGCGGGTCTGGCCTCTGACATGACGCTGATCGCGTTTACTCGCGCCGGACGCCCCAATCCCGGCGGGCTTCAGCCGCGCGGTTCGCTGCAATATGTTGAATATGTGCGCGCCGGCGATCGTCTGATCCGCCGCAGCTGGGCCTATCCGGACCGGCAGTTTGACACGCCGGCGAGTGAATTTGTCCTGCTGTCGGATGTCGATGCGCTGGACGTGGCGTTTCTCAATCTCAATAGCTGGGTGACGGCGATGGCGTCGGGCGCGCATCAGGGACAGGCAACCAGCCTGCCGCGCGCCGTCCGGTTGCGGGCGGAAATGACGGATGCCACCGATCTGGAATTTGTGCTGCTGACGCCGGAGTTCCCGTCATGACCAACGCCCCGGCCAAACGCGGCACGGCGCTGATTACGGCGCTGATGATCACGGCGGTCATGTCGACCGTGGCCGTCGGCCTGTCGCAGACCCTGTTCTTTGGCATCGACCGCAGCGGCCATATCGAGACCCGCGATCAGGCCTATTGGTATGCGGTGGGTGCGCGGGACTTTGCCGAGAGCGCCTTGTTGCGATCCTTGCCGCCCTCCGGTGAACCGATGCGGGCCAGCGATGCCTGGGCGCAGGGCCCGCGCCAGTTCGAGATCGAGAATGGCGCGCTGATCGGCGAGGTGCGGGATGCCAATAATTGCTTCAACCTGAATGCGCTGGTGGTGCCTTCCGGGCGCGGGGGCCATACGGGCGATGAGGCAGCGGCCGGGCATTTTGTCGCGCTGATGCAAGCGCTCAATATTCCCGCCGGTGATGCGCAGGCGATTGCCGCGCAGGCGACGGACTGGATCGATAGCGATACGCGGCCGGAAGCGCGCGGCGCGGAAGACATGCAATATGCGCAGCGACGCGTGCCGCATCGCGCCGCCAATACGCTGTTTGCCGAGGCCGAGGAAATGCTGGCCCTGCCGGTGATGACGCCGCTCTATTTCGGCCGTCTGGCGCCTCTAGTGTGCGCCCATCCGGTGACGGAACAGATACCGCTCAATCTCAATACGCTGCGCCCGGAACAGGCGGCGCTGCTGGCGGCAGCACTGGACAATCAGGTGTCGCAATCTGAAGCCGCGCTGCTGATCTCGCGGCGGCCGACCACTGGCTATCTGGAGGTTGAGGATTTCTGGCGCGATCCGCTGGTTGCCGAGCTGGAGATAGCGCCCGACGCCCGCCCGGACTTCACGCTCAATAGCCGCTATTTCGAGATCCATGTCGATGTGCGGCAAGGCGAAAGCCGCTATCGCCTGACAGAGCGGGTGGAGCTGGAAAGCTCGGGACGCCTGACCCGGCATGGCCAGCGTTTCGGAGTGTTTTTATGAGCCGCGATCTGGTCCTGTTTGCGCCTGTGAATGACGGTCATCCGCCGCGATGGGTGCGCGTGGAAGAGGGTCGCCGCAAGCGCTCCGGCGAGGGCCTGCCGCCCGCCACCGATGCAGCGTATGACCGCCTGATCCTGGTCCTGCCGTCGAGTGATGTCTTTGTATCCCGGCTGGCGCTGGCCGCCCGCTCGGATCGCGAAGCCCGGCAAGCCGCCCCCTTTGTGATCGAGGACGAGCTGGCTGCGCCTCTGGAGGAGACGGAGTTTGCCATCGGGCCGGTGGGAGAAGACGGCAAGCGCTGGATTTATGCCGCGCGCAAGACGCTGGTCGAGGAGTGGCGGGCTCAGGCCGAAGCGATTCCGGCGCGCCGGGTATATTTCGTGCCGGATGCCTTTGCCGCGCTGGACCAAGCCGAAGACGCCATCCTGTTTGGCGATGGCAGTGATCTGCTGTTGTGCCGGCCCCGCCATGACCGGCCGGCCCTGCGCCTGGACCCGGACATGCTGGCGGAAACACTGCCCGCCCTGTTGCTGTCGTCGGCGCCGGAAACGCTGGCGGTCAGCGACAATGTCGACTGGACCGAGATTGCCGGTGTGCCGCTGCCGCGGCCCCGCCGGTTTGCGGCGGTTGACCCTGCGATTGCGCTGTCCGGTCTGGCACCGGAGCGGCTGTCCGGCTTGCCGGGATTCCTGCAGAACACCTCGTCCGGTGCGGGCTGGCTGATGTGGGTCACGCCGTTTCGCCGCGCCGGCCTTCTGCTGCTGGCGGGCTTGATGATCGCGGCCGCCCTGATGACCGGAGAAGGCTATTATTATCGCTATCAGCGCAATGCGATTGATGATGCCGCTACGGCGCTGTTCACCTCGGCCTTCCCGGGCACTCCGGCGGTCAATCCGCAATTCCAGCTGCGGCAGGCGCTCGCGGCACAGGATGGGTCGGGCGGTTCCGATTTCCTTCTGCTGACGCGAGCGGTGGCCGAGCTCGGGCGTCAGGTTGATACCGTCGAGATCGACAGCTTGCGCTTTGATCGCGGCCTGAACGTGCTGAACGTCTCGGCGACCTATTCGGAATTTTCCGATTTCGAAGCACTGAGCACGGCAGCGGCGACGCTGGGCGTGACGCTGGAGGATGGCGGCGTGCGTCAGAATGGCGACACGCTCAACGGTGATTTTTCGGTGAGGCTGCCATGATGTCGTTTCTGAATACGCTGGGCGCGGCCTGGGCGGAACGCAGCGCGCGCGAGCAGCTCCTGCTCGGCGGGTTGGGGGCCATTCTGCTGGTCTTGAGCCTCTGGTATGGTGTGGCCGCCCCGCTGATCGATTTCCGGAATGCGTCGCGCGCGGCCTATGTCGATTCGGTGGATCGCTATCGCGACCTCAGTCTCGGCATTGCGCGCTATCAGGCGCTGGCCAATGACGATCCGGCGCTGGACAGGGCGGATGACCGCCCCTTGCGGACGCTGGTCTCGGAACGCGCCGCGGCGATGGAATTGCCCCTGTCGCGCATGGTGCCGGACGAGGCGGGGCGTCTGAATGTCTGGACCGAAAATGCCGATGCCGAGCGGCTGATGACCTGGCTGGCGGACCTGGAGCAGGGGCACGGGATTATCACCGTTCGCGCCAATATTGACCGTGAAGGTGATGGCCGTGCGCGCGCCCAGATCGTGCTCGAGCGGAGGGGCGGCTGATGTCGCTGCGCGGGATCGGTTTTCTGGGCGCTGTTCTGGTTCTGGTGGCATTGATCATGATGATGCCGCTGGCCTTTATCCATGGCGTGGCGGGCCAGCCCCTCGGCGCGCAAGCCAGCATATATGGGCGCGCCCTGGATGGCCGACTCTACAATGCGGCGGTGGGAAATGCCCGATTCTCGCAGGTGAATGCGGCCTTGCGCCCGGCCTCCCTGTTCACGGGGCGGGCGGGGTTTGACTGGCAGATCGTGGACCCGAATGCGCGCGGCAACGGGCAGGGCTTTGTCAGCTTCACCACGTTCGGCCTGCGCGAGGCGCAGCTGACCAGCCGGTTCCGGACGCTGGGCTTGCCCATGCCCGCCGCGGTGATGGATGAATCCCTCTCGCTCGAAATTGCCGAACTGACGTTTGATGGCGCGGGCTGTGTGGCGGCGGATGCGGTTATCTGGACCTCGGCACTGATGGGGCTGTCGGCGCGCTATGATGTGGCTGCGCCGATGCTGGACGGTGCTTTGTCCTGCCGTGACGGGGTGCTGTTTGCCGACCTCGCCGGGCAGAGCGGGGACATGGACATCCAGCTTGAGCTGTCACTCTCTGCATCCGGGCTTTACCGCTGGACGGCAGAGGCGCAGATCATGGATCCATCCCTGACGCCGGTTGTCTCGGCTTTGGGATTTACACACGATGGTGCCATCTGGCGGCATCGCGGAGACGGGCAATTATGATGTGGCGGGATCAATACGCAGGGTTTCTGGCGCTGCTGCTCGCACTCAGTGTCAGTGCTGTGGCCAATGGGCTGCAGGCGGGCGAAGCCAGCCCGTCTATGGTGCAGGGCTTGCCAGCGCAGGATCTGGCGGCCGGGGAGTGCGGGGCGTTTTTCTGGGACCGGGCCGAACCCAATCCGCTGCGTCTGTTCGAGAATGAGAGCCGCGAGCAAGCGCGCCTGTGGCTGGAGAGTGGCATCCTGGAACTGGGCACATCGCCGCGCACCGGGTCTTATGCGACCGGACAGCGCCTTTTGCGGACGTATCGACTGCCCTCGAACGAGATCATCACCGTTGAGGGAGAGATTACCGCCACAAGAGACGGCGAGGCCGTCATTGGCCGGGCGGTATTGCGGCGGACTCTGCCGGGTGGTGCGATGGAAGTTTCTCCGCTAATGGGGTTGATCAGTTGCCGCGATGCTGCTGACAGGTGAGGGGTTTTCACAAAACTGTCACGCAAGACCGGCAAGGGGGACTGAATTACAAGCAGGGGCTTTGCCTTCATGTCTGAATCGGCACCGGCATTTCTGGCCGAAAACATCAGTGTTACGTTCGGGACGACCCAGGCGCTGAAAGGCGTCTCGCTCACCGTCGAAAAAGGCGAGATGGTCGCGCTGATCGGGCCTTCGGGTTCCGGCAAGTCGACCCTGCTGCGCGTCGGTGCCGGCCTGCAGCTGGCAGATGCGACGTCCGGCGTGACGCGCCTGTTCGGCGACCGGGTGCAGGAAGCGGGCAAGCTGTCGCGCGGCGTGCGCCGGGCGCGAGCGCAGATCGGCTTCATTTTCCAGCAATTCAATCTGGTCAAACGGATCAGTCTCTATTCCAACGTCCTGCTCGGCGCGCTGGGGCGCATGCCGGAATGGAAGGGCGTTCTGGGCCGCTTCTCGCCGGCGGACCGCAAGAAGGCCATGGATTCGCTCGAACGCGTCGGCATTGCCCAATATGCCGGCAACCGGGCGGCCAATCTCTCCGGCGGTCAACAGCAGCGCGGCGCCATTGCCCGCACCATGGTGCAGGGCGCGCAGGCGATTTTCGCGGATGAGCCGATTGCCTCGCTGGATCCGGTGTCGGCGCGCAATGTGATGAAGCTCCTGCAGGAGCTGAATGAAGAGGACGGCATTACCGTTGTCGTCACCCTTCACCAGGTGGATTACGCGCTGAAATATTGCCGCCGTGCAGTGGCGCTGAAAGCGGGTGAAATCATCTATGACGGTCCCACACGGGGGCTGACACGCGAACGCCTGATCGAAATCTATGGCGATGAATATATCGACGTCATGGATGAAGAAGGAGAGCTGGCATGATGATGCGGTGTCTGGCCCGCCTTCTCACCGGGCTCGCCTTTCTGGGACTGGCGGCGACGGCGTCTGCCCAGCAGCAAGGCGATACGATTGTCTTTGGCGTGGTCGCAACCGAGCAGTCGGAAAATGTGCTCGCCCTGTGGGTGCCCTTCGTTGAAGACATGCGCCGGGATACCGGCTTCGACATCCAGCTGGTGTCGGCGGGCGATTATACCGGCGTGGTCGAAGCGATGCGCGCCGATCAGGTGCAGATCGCCTGGCTGACCAATCGCTCCGGTCTGGAGGCATCGCGCCGCGCCAATGCCGAAGTGTTTGCCAAATTCATCTATCCGGACGGCCAGCTTGGCTATCGCTCCATCATCATCGTGCCGGTCAACAGCCCGCTGCAAAGCCTGGATGACCTGCTGATCTGTGACGGCAGTGTGGATTTCGGCTTCGGCGATCCGTTGTCGACCTCGGGCACGCTGGTGCCGAATGCCTATATCTTCTCGCCGCGCGGGATTGATGCCCAGCAATGCTTCAACCAGGTCACGCGCGCCAGCCATGAAGCCAATCTGCTGACCGTGGCGAATGAGCAGCTGGATGCGGCGACCAACAATACTACCAATATCGAACGCCTGGAGCGCACGCGCCCGGAAGTGATCGAGGATATCCGGATCATCTGGCGCTCGCCGCTGATCCAGACCGACCCGATCATGTGGCGCCGCGATCTGTCGGCCGAGGCCCGTTCCCGGATCCAGGAATTTTTCCTGACCTATGGCTGGCGCGGCGATGAAGCCCAGCGGGCCCGCGAACAGGGCATTCTACGCGAACTGGAAATGGGCGGCTTCCTGCCGGCCACCAATGACCATTTCCTGCCCATCCAGCGGCTGGAGCTGATTGACCGCCGTGGGGCGACACTGTCGGAAATCTCTGCTGTCGAAGCCGACGAAACGCTCAATGATGTGTTGCGCGATGAACGCCTCGCCGAGCTGAATGCGACCTTTGCCGAGATTGAAGCCGAGCTGGCGGAAGTGGCACGTCAGGAACGCGAGATTGCCACCCAGCAGGTTTCCATCGAGATCGAGGCCGCGCGGGCGCGCATGCTCGCCAATCCCGACGAGACCCGTGACGAGGTCAGCACGCTGGTCGAGACCTTCCTGCAGGATCAGGGCGCACCGCCGCCGCAATCAGTGTCGCAGAATATCTCGCACCGCGATGACAGCGATCCCACACTGTTTCGGGCGAGCATCGGCCTGCTGGCCGGGCTGCTGGTCTTTGGCCTCGTCCTGTTTGTGTCGCAGCCGCCGAAATATGCGCCGGTGCGCCTGCTGACCGACCGGCTGATTGATGCCGTGATCTGGGGCGGATTCTTCGGCCTGCTGATCTGGAGCTTCTGGCCGGCCGAAGTCTTCAAATTCCCGCTTCTGAGCGCGAATTCCGACCGTATGGGCGAATATCTGGCAGGCTTTGCGCGGCCGGACTTCTCCGAATGGCGAAACTATATGGAGCAGATTCTGGTCACCATCCAGATCGCGCTCTGGGGCACTTTCTTTGCCGTTGTGCTGGCGATTCCGCTCGGCCTTCTGGGCGCATCCAATATCGCACCCTTCTGGATCCGGCGTCCGGTGCGGATCGTCATGGATGGCTTGCGGGCGATCAACGAGCTGGTGGTTGCGGCGGTCTTTGTCGCGGCGGTGGGGCTCGGGCCTTTCGCCGGTGTGCTGGCGCTGGCCTTCCATACGGCGGGCGTGCTCGGCAAGCTGTTCTCGGAAGCCGTGGAATCCATCGATGAAGGTCCGGTTGAAGGCGTGCGCGCCACCGGGGCCGGGCCGATGAATGAAGTGACCTGGGCTGTCGTGCCGCAAGTCATACCGCTGTGGGCATCCTATGCGCTTTACCGGTTCGAATCGAATACGCGTTCGGCAACCATCCTTGGCCTGATCGGCGCGGGCGGTATCGGTCAGGTTCTGATCGAGAACATCCGCTCCTTCGAGTACGGCAAGACGGCGGTCATTATCGGCATCATCATCATTGCGGTGACGCTGGTCGATATGCTGTCACAAGTGCTGCGCAAGCGCCTGATGTAGCTTTTCCAGCGTTTCAAACCATCTGGACACCGGACCGATTTTAATCGGTCCGGTGTCTGGCGCTGTCACAAAAGCTTCGCTCAACCGTCAAAAAACCGAAGTCAAACCTTCATAGATCGGCGGCGAATTTGTCGTCGTAATGATATCAAAATGTCATGCGGCGTCCGGTCAGAAGGATTGCCCCATGTTCCGCCTTGTTTCGCTGCTCTCACTCGTGGCGTTTGCCAGCCCCGCTGTTGCGCAGAGCGCTTTCAATATCGAACCGCGCGGCCGCCTCTTTGTAGACGTCGCCAGCTATGAAGAAGACTTTGCCACGCTGCAGGCCAGTGTCGAGGATTCGACGCTCCGCGCCGCGCGCATGGGCTTGCAGGGCGGATGGGGTGATTTCAGCTTTGTGACCGAGCTGGATTTTGGTGGCGACAGGGTTTCGTTCAAGGATTTCCGCCTGCGCTGGAGCGGCGAGAATGTCCGCGTCACATTCGGCAATCAGAAGACCCCGAACTCGATCGAATACATCACCTCCTCGACGGTCAATACCTTCATGGAACGCGCCCAGCCGGCGCAAACCTTCCGTTATGACCGCCGCATCGGTGTGCTGGTGGACCATTCGGGCGAGAATTATTCTGTGGCCGTGGGCGTCTTTGGCGGCGCCATCGGGGACAGCAATTCGGACTTCGGGATTTCCGACTCCACGGTCATTGCCGGCCGCGCGACCTTCGCACCGATCAACGAGACGGGCCGCGTCCTGCATCTGGGCGTTCACGCCCGCCAGTATAATCGCGATGCCGGTGAGCCGGAATCGGTGCGTTTCCGTGCGCGCCCCGGTGCCAGCCTGGCCGATCGTTATGTGGATCAGCGCACCACTGCAGAGAGTTCAACGCTGATCGGCGTTGAAGCGCTTTACATCAACGGCCCCTTTCATGTTCTGGCCGAACTGGCCACCGAAGACGCCGAGCGGGCGGCCGACGCCACCGCCTGGGGGCTTTCGGGCGGCTGGATGCTGACGGGTGAAAGCCGTGTCTACCGGGCGTCGGATGGTATCATGCGCGGTGTTTCGCCGGCGCAAGCCTTAAGCAATGGTGGCTGGGGCGCGTGGGAGATTGTCGGCCGTATTGACCAGCTCGATACTGATAGCGCCGGACGCCAGACCTCCTATACGGCGGGACTCAACTGGCAGGTGGAGCGCAATGTCCGTGTCATGGCCAACGTGATCATGGCCGATGTGGACGGGCCAGCACGCTTCGGTGAAGGCGACTTCCAGGGCGTGCAGATGCGCTTTCAGGTGACCTGGCCATAAAAAATTCACACAACGCCAGCCGGCAGACGGTCTAAACAACGCTCGATTTCGATCCCATACAGACAAACGGGCCCACTCAGAAAAACGGGAATGTACATCATGAACAAGCTTCTTCTTTCGACAGTGATCGCCACCGGCCTTCTCGGCCTCGCGGCGTGTTCGGACTCGGGTAGCACGACCTCTGCCGGCAGCACCTCGGCTTCCAGCGGCGGTGCCGGATCCGGCTCGCGCAATGTGGTTCGTATCGTCGGCTCCTCGACGGTGTTCCCGTTCACGACGGCCGTGGCGGAGAGCTTTGGCGCGCGCACCAACTTCCCGACGCCTGTGGTCGAATCGACCGGGACGGGCGGCGGCATGCAGCTTTTCTGCTCCGGCGTTGGCATTGACCGGCCGGACCTGACCGGTGCGTCCCGCCGGATGATGCCGAGCGAATACGAGATGTGCCAGAGCAATGGCGTTCGCGATATTGTCGAGCTTCCCATCGGGTTTGACGGCATCGTCATTTCCAACGTCTCGACCGGTCCGCAACTGGACATTTCCCGCGGCCAGATCTGGCGCGCGCTGGCGGCCACGGTGCCGGCCGAAGACTGCACGATGATCGACAATCCGAATGAAAGCTGGTCGGATATTGATGCCTCGCTGCCGGAATTGCGGATTGAAGTCTTCGGGCCGCCGCCAACCTCCGGCACGCGCGATGCCTTTGTCGAACTCGGCATGGAAGCCGGAGCCGAGGAAGTCGCCGCCGAAACCGGTTGCGAGATTTCCGGCGAAGCCGCCGCGCGGATCCGCGAGGATGGTGCGTGGATCGACTCCGGTGAAAACGACAACGCCATCGTCCAGACGCTGGTAAATACACCGACGGCCTATGGCGTGTTTGGCTATTCCTTCCTGGCGCAGAATGGCGACCGCATTCAGGCCGCACGGGTTGATGGCGTGGCACCGGAGTTTGATGCGATTGCATCGGGTGATTATCCGATTTCCCGCTCCATGTTCGTCTATGCCAAGGCCCAGCATGTGGGCGTGGTGCCGGGCATTCAGGAATATCTGCAGGAATTTGCGTCAGATGAAGCCTGGGGTGAGTTCGGCTATCTGACGGATCGTGGCCTGATCCCGCTGCCGGAAGCCCGCCGTGCAGAGCTGGTCGAGCGCGTCAACTCGCTCGAAACGATGACACAAGCGCCGGAAGCGCATTAGGGGTCAATACGTCCGTCATTCCGGACAGGCGATAGCCTGACCCGGAATCCATGCCGCGATGGCGGCTGTCCGGAATGGGTCCCGGGTTCGCGCCATCGCGTGCCCCGGGATGACGGACGTATTCCTTCTCAGAATGAGGTCGAAAGTCGCGGTGGCGATGCGGCCGCTGGTTTACGCATATATCTCGGCCAGCTCGGCGCTGTTGTGGAGATTCTCCCGCAGGCGCTTGCGAAGCCAGTACCGGGTCAGAAGTCCGGACAAAAGGCCGACGGTAGCGTTGAAAAGCGCAAACGCCATAACCGCCAGCAATGCCGCTTCCCGGTCTTGCGTCGCAATGAGCACGAGACCGCCAAAAATGAGGATCGTCGGCAGAAAGCCGGTAACGAATCCGGCGATCGCGAAAATGACCGAAAAGCGGTGCGTCCGGCCCTTGAAGAGCAGTAGAATTGGCAGGAACAAGATCAGTGTGCACAGGGCGGTTGTGATCAGATAAGCCAGGCTGATGATGATGACGGTGCCGGCGTTCTGGAATTGCCATGTCATGAGTCCGAATGCGCTGATGATCACCACGCAATGGACGACGAACAGCAGGCAGGCCATTCCGGCGGCGATGCTGCGCTGGGTGAGAATTCGACCTCGCTTCATGCTCCCAACCTCACATCTGATCAGAAAAAGACCACGCGGCCGGACGCCGGCGTCCGGCTCCTAGAATAGCGGTTTGCGTTCCTTGCGGCCGAGACGGCGGAGGCGTTTCCAGAAACGGCGGCCTTCCGGCTTGGGTTGCGGTTTGAGGTTTTTGACAAACTCTTCGGCGCAGGATTTCCACGAGAAGCCCTCGGCATATTCGCGGCAGCGTTCGCGGCTCATGGTCAGCGCTTCCAGGCAGGCTTCCTGCAGGTTTTCCGAGACCGCGCCCGCACCCGTTCCGGGGATCAGATCGATCGGGCCGGGGGCCGGGAAGGCGGCGACCGGAGTGCCGCAGGCCATGGATTCCAGAATCACCAGACCGAATGTGTCGGTCAGGCTCGGGAAAACGAAGACATCGGCATCGGCGAAATAGCGCGCCAGCTCGTCGCCATATTGCGGGCCGAGGAATTGAATGTCGGGATATTCCTTGCGCAACTCATCGAGCTGCGGGCCCGGTCCGATAACGACCTTGGTGCCGGGTAATTCGCAATCGAGGAAAGCCTCGATATTCTTTTCCACCGATACGCGTCCGACATAGACGAAGATCGGACCGACAAGGTCCTTGAAGACGCCGCCATCAATGCCGCGCTTGTCGGGATTGAAGAGCACGGTGTCGACACCGCGCGCCCAGGGCGTGATGTTCTTGAAACCGCGCGCCGCCAGATCATCGCGCATGGAGGGCGTCGCCACCATCAGGCGGCCACCCGAATTGTGGAAATTGCGCATGAAGGCATAGCCCGCTGCCAGCGGGACAAAGGGCAGGCGTGCATTCACATATTCGGGAAACTTGGTGTGATAGCTGGTGGTGAAGGGCAGTTTCCATTTCAGGCAGACCGCACGGGCCGCCATGCCCAGAGGGCCTTCGGTGGAGATGTGGATCGCTTCCGGCTCGAATTCCTTGAAGCGCCGTTCGATATCCTTGCGCGCACCAAATGCCAGCTTGATCTCCGGATAGGTCGGCAGCGGCCATGTCTTGTAGCCCAGGCCGGGATGGATGACCTCGACCTCATGGCCCATGGCCCGGCACTCTTCCGTGGTCCGGGTGAGGGTGCGGACAACGCCATTGACCTGCGGTTCCCATGCGTCGGTGACGAGCATGATGCGCTTGGGCCTGTCTTCGAAGCCCTCTTCATAGCCGTCCTCGAAGTCCTCGTCCGGCTCGATATCGTTCAGATCTTCACTCATGCTGTTCTCCATAAACCATATTGCGCACATGGCGAAGACCCGTTTCAGCCTCTTGCCAGCGGCCATGTGGCATGGTCAATGGATCGCGTTTGTGGTCTGGCCGCCGCGGAGATTTGCCATGCCTGATACCGCCTCTACCCGTCTCGACTGGGACAAGATCGACGCGCTGAAATTTGCGGATGAATCAGAGGCGGCGCGCGCGCTGGCCGGCAAGATCGGTTTCAGCGACGAAGATCGCGCCGAAGCCCGCCGCGAAGCGATTGATCTTGTGAAGCGGGCCCGCGTCTCGACCAAGGTCGCCGGGCTGATGGAATCCTTCCTCCAGGAATTTGGTCTCTCCAACAAGGAGGGTCTGGCCCTGATGTGCCTGGCCGAAGCCTTGCTGCGCGTGCCGGATGCGGAAACCGTCGACAAGCTGATTGCCGAGCGGATCAGTTCGGGCGAATGGGGCGGCCATATCGGCAAATCGGAACACTGGCTGGTCAATGCGTCCACGCTGGGGCTGATGCTGACCGGATCGGTTGTGGGCGTCGACCGCGAAGCGAAAAAGAATCCCGGCATCTACATGAAGCGCCTGACCCAGCGTCTGGGCGAACCGGTGATCCGGGCGGCCACCATGCAGGCCATGAAAATTCTCGGCGAACAATTCGTACTGGGCCGGACGATCAAGGAGGCGATCAAGCGCGGCCACAAGACCGACGGCCGCCTGCACTCCTTCGACATGCTGGGCGAGGGCGCGCGCACTCATGCCGATGCTGCCCGCTATCATTCCCGCTATCTGGAAGCCATTGCCACAGTCGGAAAAAATCGTGGCGACGGCCCGATCGAACTGGTGGATGGCGTGTCGGTCAAATTGTCCGCCCTGCATCCGCGCTATCATGCGGTAAAGGCCAAGTCGGTCTTTGAAGAGCTTTATCCGCTGGTTCTGGAACAGGCCGAAGCCGCCAAGGCGCAGAATATCGGGCTGTGTCTGGATGCCGAGGAAACCGACCGTCTGGTGATTTCGCTGAAAATCCTGGAACGACTGGCGCGCGAGCCCTCGCTGGCCGGCTGGGACGGGCTGGGGTTGGCCATTCAGGCCTATCAGAAACGCTGCGCGGCGGTGATCGAGATGATTATCGCACTGGGCCGGGAAACCGGACGGCGTTTCCTCGTGCGCCTCGTGAAAGGCGCGTACTGGGATACGGAGATCAAATTTGCGCAGCAGATGGGCTGGCCGGACTTTCCGGTCTGGTCGACCAAGCCGGCGACGGATCTGAACTATCTGGCCTGCGCAAAGCTGATGCTGACCGCGCCGGATACGATTTACAGCCAGTTTGCCACCCATAATGCCTTCACCCTCTGCGCCGTCCGCCTGCTGGCGCAAAAGGCCGGCGTCGAACATTACGAATTCCAGCGTCTGCATGGCATGGGCGAGCCGCTCTACAAGGCGGCGCAGGATGCCTATGGCGGCCATCCGGTGCGGATTTACGCGCCGGTCGGCAGCCATGAAGACCTATTGCCGTATCTGGTGCGGCGTCTGCTGGAGAACGGGGCCAACACTTCCTTCGTCCACTCCTTCCTCGACAAGGGTGTGCCGGCCGAGGACGTTGCCAGCGGTCCCTTTGATCAGGCTGATATCATTGACCGCCACCCGTTTATTCCGATGCCGCCGCGCCTCTATGGCGAGCAGCGCGTGAATTCGGCCGGGGTCGATCTCAGTCAGGCTCTGGTGCGGGGCCGGCTGGCCCGCGCTCAGGCCGAGCTGGATGAAAAGCTGCCGCTCGCAGCCGGGCCGATCGTCAATGGCAAGATGTATGAGAACGAGCCGTTCAAACATGCCAGCCCGATCAATCAGCATGAGATCGTTTCCATCATCAGCAATGCCGATGACGAGATGATCGAAACCGCGTTCGAGGCCGCTGAAGACGCGCATCGGCGCTGGGACAAGCTGGGCGGACCTGCACGCGCGGAAATCCTGCGCGCCATGGGCGATGCACTGGAAGCCGATACTGATCGTCTGATCGCGATCATGACGCGCGAGGGCGGCAAGACGCTGGCCGATGGCGTGGCTGAAGTGCGCGAAGCGGTCGATTTCTGCCGCTATTACGCCAATGAGGCCGAGACGAAATTTGCCGGACCTGTCCGCTTGCCCGGACCGGCGGGCGAGACGAATCATCTCGAATTGCACGGCCGCGGCGTGTTTGTCTGCATCAGCCCGTGGAATTTCCCGCTGGCGATCTTTACCGGCCAGCTGGCCGCCGCGCTGGCGGCGGGCAATGCGGTTGTAGCCAAGCCGGCTGAACAGACACCGTTGATTGCGTGCGAAGCGGTCAAGCTGTTCCAGAACGCGGGTTTGCCGAAAGACGTTCTGCACCTGATCACCGGCGATGGCCGCGCCGGAGCTGCCCTGGTCAACGATCCGCGCACGGGCGGCGTCTGTTTTACCGGATCGACCGAAGTGGCGCGGATCATCAACAAGTCTTTGTCCGAAAAGGACGGGCCCATCGTTCCGTTTATCGCCGAGACGGGCGGGCTGAACGGCATGTTCGTCGATACCTCTGCGCTCAAGGAACAGGTGATTGACGATGCGATCATTTCGGCTTTCGGCTCGGCCGGGCAGCGGTGTTCGGCATTGCGCATCCTGTTCCTGCCGGAAGATACGGCACAGTCATTCATCGACGGGCTGATGGGGGCCATGGATGCCCTGGCGCTGGGCGATCCCGCCGATGCCTTCACCGATGTCGGTCCGGTCATCGACGAGGAAGCCAAGGGCGTGCTGGACCAGCACATGACCCGGATGCGGGTAAACGCCAAGGTTCTCAAACAGGCCAATCCCGGCCCGCTGGCGGCGGACGGGTTCTATTTTGCGCCCGCCCTGATCGAATTGCCGTCTCTGGACCTGATGGAGCGGGAGGTCTTCGGGCCGATTCTCCACATTGTCCGCTACAAGCGCAAAGACGTCGGCAAATTGGCGCGGGAGCTGGCGGCCAAGGGCTATGGGCTGACGCTGGGAATCCATTCGCGGCTGTCGCGCTTCCATGAGGAGATCATGGATGCCGTGCCGGCGGGCAATGTCTATGTGAACCGGAATATCACCGGCGCCGTTGTCGGCGTGCAGCCTTTCGGCGGCGAGGGGCTTTCCGGCACCGGACCCAAGGCAGGCGGACCGAATTATGTGACACGGTTCGCGGCAGAGCGGACCATCACCGTTAACATTTCGGCGCAGGGCGGTGATCCGGAATTGCTAAGTCTTTGACGTTTCAGGGGGGCAAAAAACCCTACTGTAAAAAGCATTACCGGAGTTTGTCAGTGACGACAGGGCATTAGCGGGTCGTTAACCAAAAAATCCGTTTTCGGACCAATTCCCCCGTTGACCATGGCCTCCGTCTTGAGCACTATATGTTGCGTCGGCTGAGACAGCGGACACACCATCATGGGATTTCCAGAGCAGCGGCGCAAAAGCGTGCGTTTTGCGCGACGGGCAAGCTGCGCTCTGATTTCCGGGGGGAGACGAGTTAAAAATGACGCCTTATGACG
This sequence comes from Hyphobacterium sp. CCMP332, assembly GCF_014323565.1. Taxonomy (NCBI): domain Bacteria; kingdom Pseudomonadati; phylum Pseudomonadota; class Alphaproteobacteria; order Maricaulales; family Maricaulaceae; genus Hyphobacterium; species Hyphobacterium sp. CCMP332. Next base: position 1,795,109 of record NZ_CP058669.1, on the reverse strand, counting down.
CTGCAGCATTGGCAAAAAGCACCATGGATACGCAACCGCAAGAGACGCTGCGCCCGGGCAAACCGCGCGCGCAGAAACCGGATCTGAAACTGGTCAAGCAGGTTCAGATCGATCCGTCGCGCGATGCGCTTCTGACCGATTTCGGCAAGAAGACCATGGTCGACCGGTATCTCCTGCAAGGCGAATCCTATCAGGACATGTTCGCGCGTGTGGCGAAGGCCTATGCCGACGATACCGACCATGCCCAGCGTCTTTATGACTATATCTCGAATCTCTGGTTCATGCCGGCGACGCCCGTTCTTTCCAATGGTGGCGCGACGCGGGGCCTACCGATTTCGTGCTTTCTGAATACGGTCGGCGACTCGCTCAATGACATCGTCAACACCTGGAACGAGAATGTCTGGCTGGCCTCGAATGGCGGCGGCATCGGCACCTATTGGGGTGAAGTGCGCTCGATTGGCGAGAAGATCGGCCAGAATGGCCAGACCTCCGGCATCATTCCCTTCATCCGGGTGATGGATTCGCTCACCCTTGCGATTTCACAGGGCTCGCTGCGCCGCGGTTCTGCGGCCGTCTATCTGGATGTGCACCATCCGGAAATCGAGGAATTCCTCGAAATCCGCAAACCGTCCGGCGATTTCAACCGCAAGAGCCTGAACCTGCATCATGGCCTCAATGTCACTGATGCGTTCATGGAAGCGGTGAAAAATGATGACGAATACGAGCTGAAATCACCCCGCACCGGCGAAGTCGTGCGTTCGGTCTCGGCCCGCAAGATCTGGCAGAAGATTCTCGATCTGCGCCTGCAAACCGGCGAACCCTATATCATCTTCTCCGACACGGTGAATGACGCCTTGCCGGCTCACCAGAAGAAGCAGGGCCTGAAAGTCCGCCAGTCGAATCTGTGCGCGGAAATCATGCTGCCGACCGGCGTCGACAAGCATGGCCGCGACCGGACGGCGGTTTGCTGCCTGTCCTCGCTCAATGCCGAGAAATTCCTCGAATGGAAGGATGATCCACGCTTTATCGAGGACATCTTCCGTTTCCTCGACAATGTGCTGGAAGACTTCATCGAGCGCGCGCCTGACGAGATGGCCCGCGCGGTCTATTCCGCGCAGCGCGAGCGCTCGGTCGGTCTGGGCCTGATGGGTTTCCACTCCTTCCTTCAATCCATGAATGCGCCGTTTGAATCTCCGATGGCGAAGTCCTGGAATCTGAAAATGTTCAAACATATCCGTCAGGAAGCCGACAAGGCGTCGGTCCGGCTGGCGGAAGAACGCGGCGCGTGCCCGGATGCCGAAGAAGCCGGTGTGAAAGCGCGGTTTTCGCACAAGCTGGCGATTGCGCCGACGGCGTCGATCTCGATCATCTGCGGCGGAACCTCTGCGGGTATCGAGCCCATCCCGGCCAATTTCTACGTCCACAAGACCCTGTCGGGATCCTTTTCGGTCAAGAATCCGGAACTCAAGCGGGTGCTGGAAGCCAAGGGTCAGGACACGCAGGAGGTCTGGAACTCCATTCTCGAGCATGAAGGTTCGGTCCAGCATCTCGATTGTCTGGACCAGAACGAGAAAGACCTGTTCAAGACGGCGTTCGAGATTGACCAGCGCTGGGTGATCGAACATGCCGCTGATCGCACGCCCTATGTGTGCCAGTCGCAATCGCTCAATATTTTCCTGCCCGGCGATGTCGATAAGTGGGATTTGCACATGCTGCACTGGACGGCCTGGGAGAAGGGCGTGAAATCGCTCTATTACTGCCGGTCGAAATCGATCCAGCGGGCGTCCTATGCCGGGGCAGCCGACAAGACGGATGCGGAAGCCTCGATGATGGATGCCGCGAAGACAGATTACGAGGAATGCCTCGCCTGTCAGTAGGCAAAATCAATAGAGAAAAGGGCGGCCATTGAGCCGCCCTTTTTGCTGCGCTGCATCATGTGCGTTTCGAGTCACGCTTTCAAAAATATCTTCACCATAATCGCCAGATTAAGGATTTTGCGGCGTAATTCAGGCGCAATTCACAAACAGGCATGATACCGTGAATGTCGAATTGGGTTCATGGAGTGAAAGCGTGCGCCGTTCGGGTCAACATATCGCGATGATATCGCTGGCGGTTTTCGGAACCGCCGCGCTGGCTCATGCGCAAGATGCGCCGCGGCCGCTCGCCTTTGATCTGGACGATGTGATTCTCGCGCCGTTTCTGATGGAGCAACCGGAATCCACGTCATTCATTGACAATAATGCCTCGACCGTGGCGGCCGGCGTTCTGGGTGAGACCGGAACGGATAATGCCTCCCTGACGGCATTTTCCGGATATTCCGCCGCGATCAGCCAGCTGGACGACTTGACCCGGATCGAAGTGCGGGTTCATGAGCCGGACCTGATGTCCCGGTCTGACCGCCTGTTCGATCCGGAATCCGGCGTTGATTCCGCAATTATCCGGCCGATGCGCGAAACCCGGTCATCTGTTGCAGTGGATTATGTCACGCGCTTTGAATCCTATGGCGGTGCAACCGGTCTGGATCTGTCCTTTGAGCCCCGCGCCGGGGTGAGTATCGGTCCGGAAGGCTCCGGGGCCGGTGCCGGTGCGGAAGTGCGGGTTGGCCGCTATCTGCAGCACGATAATGAACGGTCCAGCTGGTATCTGTTCGCCGGCGCTGAACGCCGGGCGCTTTTGTATGATCCCTCCGAAGGCTGGAATATGCGCGGCGCGATGACGCTGGAGCCCTATGCCGTCGTGGGCGACGCCCAGGCCGGTGTGGCCATGCGCTTTGGCGACAATGATTTGTCATTCGCCTATGTCCGGCGGGAACGCACCGCCCGGATCGGCATTGATGATTATGATGCCGCCGATGATTTTGCGGCCTTTTCGCTCAGCCGCCGCTGGTAGTTATCCACAAAACGCGATTTTCTTGTGAAGAGTGTGCCTACAAGGTCTGGACCTTTAGAGGCGATTAACCCCAATATGTAGTGATCAGGGACACGCCTTCGGGCGAGTCGCCTTCATAGCTTCACCGGGGTTTTCCATGTCCGATACCGCTCAGCTTCCAGGTCTTCTGACCGTCAGCCATTCCTACAAGCCGTTCCGTTATCCGTGGGCGTATGAATTCTGGAAAAAGCAGCAGCAGGTTCACTGGCTGCCGGAAGAAGTGCCGCTGGGCGAGGATTGCAAGGACTGGGCGACCAATCTGTCTGATCGCGAGCGTAATCTGCTGACGCAGATTTTCCGCTTCTTCACGCAGTCCGATGTCGAAGTCGGCGCGAATTACATGGAAAACTACATGCCGCTCTTCAAACCGGTTGAAGTGCGCATGATGCTCGCCGCCTTCTCGAATATGGAGACGGTCCATATCGCCGCCTATGCGTTGCTGCTGGAAACCATCGGCATGCCGGACAGCGAGTTTTCGGCCTTCACCGAGTATAAGGAAATGGTCGCCAAGCATGATTATCTTGGCCAGTTCGGGGTGGAAACCAACGAGGATGTACTGACCTCGATGGCGGTGTTCGGTGCCTTCACCGAGGGCCTGCAGCTCTTTGCCTCTTTCGCGATGCTGATGAATTTCCCGCGCTTCAACAAGATGAAGGGGATGGGCCAGATCGTGTCCTGGTCGGTGCGCGATGAATCGCTGCACTGCGAGGGCATGATGAAGATGTTCCACACCTTCGCCGAGGAGACCGGCGCCTATACGCAGGACGTGAAGGACAAGATCGTGGAATGCTGCCGTACCGTGGTGGCGCTCGAGGACAAGTTTATCGAACTGGCGTTTGAAGCCGGCGAAGTTGAAGGCATGACGCCGGACGATATCAAGAATTACATTCGCTATATCGCCGATTGGCGCCTGCGCCAGCTGAAGCTGGAGCCGATTTTCGGCATCGAGAAGCACCCGTTGCCGTGGCTGACCGAGATCCTGAACGGGGTCGAGCATGCCAATTTCTTCGAGGCGCGCGCCACGGAATATTCCAAGGGCGCGACCAAGGGCGAATGGCATGGCGAAGACGGCGTGTGGTCGAATTTCGACAAATTCCAGAACAGCAAGCCGCTGAACGATCTGCCGGCGGAGTAGGGATTCGACTTGCCGCCCGCGCCTGTTTCCGGCATTAGCTGGCCATGAAAACGTTTGAAATTGCCAAGACACCGGAGGCGGCCGTTGATCGGCTGGTGAGCCTCCATTCCGCCTCTGTTGAAAATCTCCGCCTTGCGCTGAAAGCCTATCTGGATAACGGCATCGCGCCGGACGCGAAAGCCCGCGAAGCCGGGGCCTTCGCCTATCCCGAATTGCGCGTGCGCTATGAACCGGAAGGCTCGCCGCCGCCGGTGAGCCGCGCCTTCGGCAAGTTTTCCGAGCCGGGGCTTTATGCCTCCTCGATCACCCATCCCGAATTGTTTCGCGATTATCTGATCGACCAGCTGACCCTGCTGAATGACCAGTATGACATCATTATCGAGACCGGCCCGTCCTCGGACGAGATCGCGTTTTCGACCGTTCTGGACGGGGCGGAGGATCTGGATCTGGATGCGGCGTCTGTCGCCGATCTGGTACGCAATTTTCCTTATGCTGATCTGGCGAAAATCGATGACGCCCTGCCCAATGGCGAGCGCACACCGCCGCCCGGCGCGCCGCGTCCGCTGACGCTGTTTGATGCGCCGCGGGTGGATTATTCGCTGCAAAGGCTGAAGCATTATACCGGCAGTCCCTATGAGGACTTCCAGCAATTCATCCTGTTTACCAACTACCATCGCTATGTGGACGCCTTTACGGCCTGGGCGATCGGGCAGTTGAAAGCGGATAATGAATACGAGAGTTTCTCGGCGGCCGGCTTTGTCGAGGTGGATGCGAATACGCCCAACCCGCGCGCCGATGTCGAGGCGGCACCCTGGCGGCGCTACCAGATGCCGGCCTATCACCTCAAGGCGCCCGGCGGACGCGGCATCACCCTCGTCAATATCGGCGTCGGCCCGTCGAATGCGAAGAATATTACCGACCATCTGGCGGTTTTGCGCCCGCAATGCTGGCTGATGATCGGCCATTGCGGCGGGCTGCGCCATTCCCAGCGTCTGGGCGACTATGTGCTGGCGCATGCTTACTTGCGCTATGATCGGGTGCTGGACCGGGATCTGCCACTGGAAATTCCGGTGCCGGCGATTGCCGAAATCCAGATCGCGCTGGCCGATGCGGTGAAGCGCGTCTCGGGCGATAGCCGGGAAGATATCAAGCGCCGCCTGCGCACCGGGACGGTGGCCACCTATGCCGACCGGAACTGGGAGCTGCGCTATCACGCCGAGGCGCGGCGCATCAACCAGAGTCGGGCCATCGCGGTGGACATGGAATCGGCGACGATTGCCGCCAATGGTTTCCGCCTGCGCGTGCCGTACGGGACGCTTCTGTGCGTGTCGGACAAGCCGCTACATGGCGAGCTGAAACTGCCCGGCGCGGCCAATCTCTTCTATCAGAAATCGGTCTCCGAACACCTGATGGCGGGCATTGAGACCGTCGAGATATTGCGCAGCAATGAGGCGAATGCGCTGCATTCGCGCAAGCTGCGCAGTTTCGACGAACCGCCATTCAGGTAGGGCGGTTGGCCGGCCATTTCCCGTTTGCGGATTTCACATGTTTTTTCACCCGAATGGGCGATTGTTTTTTGGAGCGTCTTGCCCTTTGCGGCCGGGTCCAGTAGCAGACATTCATGAGCCGTGTTCTTGAATTTGAAGGCATTCGCAACTTCCGCCATTTCGGTGATTACACCGGACGGGACGGGACGCGCGTCCGCTCGGGGCTCTATCGCTCCGGGCATTTTCACAATGTGACCGATGCGGACCGGGCCAAGCTTGATGCGCTCAATATTTCGGTGGTGGCCGATTTGCGCCGCCCGCGCGAACGCGACAATGAACCGTCGAGCTGGGGCGATGGTTTCCGCGTCCTGCAATCGGATGTCGCCGGTCATGCCGAGCCGCCGCATATGCGGTTTTTACGCACCGGGGATATGAGTGCAGACGGCGTGGCCACTTTCATGCGCTCGACCTATCGCCGCCTGCCGAACGAGAAGGGTAATCAGGAGGTGTTTACCGCCGGATTGCGCGAGCTCGCCACGCATGGCCCCGATGAGGGCTTTGTCGTTCACTGTGCGGCGGGCAAGGACCGGACCGGCCTGTTCTGCGCGCTGGCCCTGTCACTGGCGGGCGCCTCGAAAGACGACATCTATGATGATTATCTGATGACCAATACGGCGGTCGATTATGACCTGCTGGTACCGCTGATCCACAAGCGGATCGAGGAAACCTATGAGCGCAAGGTGCCGGAAGAGTCGATGCGGGTCTTCCTCGGCGTGAAAGCCGAATATCTGGACGAGGCCTTTGACGAGATCGGCTCGGCGGAAAGCTATGTCACCGACGTGCTCGGCCTGACGGAAGACGAAGTTGCGGCGGTCCGGGCCAATCTGATAGCCCGGTGAGCGCATCCGGTTCGGAACAGCTTGACTGGATCGCGCCGGAGCAGGCCTTTGCGCCCTTTCGCATACAGGACGGTTCGCTCTTGCTTCAGGGCGGGCAGCGCTCGCAATCCCGGCTTTATGCCCTCGCCATTGATCATCTGACCTTCTGGCCGGGCGACGATCTGGCGGCATTTCTGGACCGTGCGCGAACGGTTCTGGCGGAAGGGTATCAGCTGGCCGGTCTTTTTGATTATGAGTTCGGCGCAGTGCTCGAGCCGAAACTCGGCGCCCCTCACAAATGGTTTCCGCTGGTCCGGCTGGGAGTCTATCCGGCCTGGGCGGTGTTCGATCCGGTAAAGCAGAGCCTGACGCTTGAGGGCAGTGCAGAAGGCCGCGCGCGCCTGAAAACCGGGCTGCATATCGGGCGACCACCGGCGAAACCGGCGTGCGGACAGGTCCGTCCCGTCTGGCCGCGAGAGGCCTATCTGGCGGCCTGCCAGACATTGATCGATCACATTCGCGCCGGGGACATCTATCAGGCCAATCTCTCACAGGGCTTTACCGGGCGTTTGCAGGGAGATCCCTGGGCGGTTTTCCTGCGTCTGATCGCGCAAAGCGATGCCCCGCATGCGGCCTGGTTCCGGCCCGAAAGCAATCATGTGGTGATCACGAATTCTCCCGAGCGTTTCCTGAAGCTGGAGGCCGGCCGGGTTGAAAGCCGGCCGATCAAGGGGACGCGCCCGCGCCGGGCCGATCCGGCCGCCGACCGGGCCGAAGCGGAAGCGCTATCGGCCAGCGCCAAGGACCGGGCGGAGAATCTGATGATCGTCGATCTGGTGCGCCATGATCTGTCCCGCGTCTGCATGCCGGGCAGTATCCGCGTGCCGCGCCTCAATGCGGTGGAAAGCTATGCCAATGTCCATCATCTGGTCTCGACCGTGGAAGGCCGGTTGCAGTCGGGCAGGGACGCGCTGGATCTGATCACGGCGGCCTTCCCGCCCGGCTCGATTACGGGCGCACCGAAAATCCGGGCGATGGAGCTGATCGCCGCCGCCGAACAGGCGCGGCGCGGGCCCTATTGCGGCGCGCTGGGCTGGATCGGGGAGGGCGGTCAGGCGATGGATTTCAATGTGATGATCCGGACGCTGGACCTCATCCGCACCGATAGCGACTGGCAGATTGCGGCGCGGTCGGGCGGAGCGATCACCATCGAATCCGAACCTGAAGCCGAGTATGAAGAGACGCTGCAGAAGCTGAGCGCGCTCCAGAGCGCTCTGGAGGCGGATTGATGTGGGCGTTGACAGATGGAGTGGCCCGGCCGATTGACGGCCTGCCGGTGGAGGATCGCGGATTTCTCCTGGGCGATGGCGTGTTCGAGACGTTTCGTATCGCACACGGCCGGATCCGTCATTCCGCGCTTCATGCAAAATCGCTGGCGTCGGGGTGTGAGGCCCTGGAACTGCCGGTGCCGGACTGGGCCGCCATCGAGCGCGCAATCGCCGGAGTGACGGATGCGGACGATGAGCGGATTGGCAAGCTGATCCTGACCCGCGGGCCGGGTGGGCGCGGTCTTGCGCCGATCATTGAGCCGTATGTCCGCTTGTTCTTCGAGCATTTTCCCGTGCCACCCCGCCCGGCGGCTGTGCGGCTGGCAACGGTCGCACTGCGCCGTTCGGCCAGCAGTCTGGCGGCGCGGTTCAAGACGCTCAGCTATGCCGATAATCTGGCCGCCCGCCGCGAGGCCATGGCGCGCGGCTGTAATGTGGCCCTTCTGCTGACGGAATCGGGCCTTGTGTCCGGGGCCGATAGCGCCAATCTGTTCTGGGAGCGGGACGGGCAGGTTTATACGCCCGCAACAGCGTGCGGCATCCGCAATGGCGTCATGCGCCAATGCGTTCTGGGCTGGCTGGAGGCGGCGGGAAGGGTGACCCAGGAGGTTGAGGCCGGGCCGGATGCGCTAATGACGGCGCAATCGGTATGGATCACGAATTCTGTGGGCGGTGTCATGCCGGTGTCCGGGATCGACGGACAGGTCTTTGAGCTGGCCTCAGGCATCCTTGTCCGGTTGCAGGCTGCTGATCTCTGATCAGTCGCGGCTGACGACCAGAGACTGGCGCGGACGCAGGAAGAATTCTTCCTCGATGTTGAAATCACCCGTGATTTCCCGGAACGGGGCATCATAGGCATAGGCGACTTCCACCCAGATGATCGAGCGGCCCGGATTGAGCAGGCCGGCGGGCAGGGTCGGCTGGGAGCCTTCAGCCCGGGCCAGCGTGCCGCGGGCATCGCTCCAGTCAACCGCGACATCACCCGTCAGATCCATGGAGACGCTGGAGATACGAACCGCGAACTGATCGGTGTCATAGGGGGCGATGATGGCTCTGCTGGCATTGAGAATGTTGATCATCTCGCCATCGGTGATGACATCATCCTGTGCGATCAGGTCGGCGATGGCACTGGCGGCATTGGTGACCTTGCGGTCCACCGACAGAGCCAGCGAGATCTCGACCATACCAAGATAGAGCAGGACCATGACCGGGGCGATGAGGGCGAACTCTACCGCAGAGACGCCGTCGCGATTGCCGCCGAGGCGGCGGAGGAATGTGCGCGCTGACCTAATCATCGAAGGGCTCGTTCCGGAATACGGTGGAGGACTGGATCAGACGGCGATTGTCCGGAAGGTTGCCGGCTGCGCCGAACATGTTCGGCAGGATCAACGGGTAGGAATAGTAGACGCGGACCAGAACGATATCGCCGGATCTGCCGGGATCGAAGCCCATATTGCCGCCATTCAGCGTTCCATCGTCGGCAATGGGCGGGGTTGGATTGATCGCGTCGAAATCTTCGAAGACCGCAACCTCAAAGACCATCTCGTCGCAATTGGCGATGACTTCGATCCGGTCGCAGACCTCGGTCCGGAAACTGGCCGCATCACCGCCGCCGCCCTGCAGCTGGCCGGTGCGGATCAGGCGTGCCGATTCCAGAACGGCATTCTCGATAACGGTTTCGGCAAAGAAGACGGCCGCAATCTCGATCAGGGCCATCAGAAAAAAGAAAAACGGGCCGGCAATCAGCGCAAACTCGACGGCGGTCGCGCCATCGCGATTTTTACGGAAGGATTTGAAGAAACCTGTCCTGTGCATGATCCGGCTCCGGAAGTCAGCACTCTTTCTATACATGAAGCTTTTAAACCCGCGTGAAGAGGCAGGGTTAATGGCGCGCTAAGGCGCCCTATTCATTGCCGCCTTCAAGACGGCGCGGGCTCTGGGAGTCTTCTGTAATGGCCGTGGCTTCACCGGCCAGGCCGATTCGCGCACTTTGCTGGCCGGTGAGCGTGTCGAAGGCTTCGGTGTCATCGCCGACAGTCGGGCTGGCCGCGCAATTGGGCGTACAGGTCATCGTCGTGCGGGCCGTCCCGCGTTGCAGGACAAGCTGGCCGGATGTTGACGGGCCGACCACAAAGTCTTCCGAGAAAATCACCCGGCCCTGGCGATCCAGCGCGATGATATTCGTCCGGCCAAAGAGGCGGCCGGTGACAATCAATGTCCGCCGGTCATGGATGACGGCATCGGCAATCGCCGGATTCCCGATAATAACGGTGGAGGCTGAAGCCTGAAGACGGACAACATCGGCGTGCTCGACTTCCAGCATCTGGTCGGCGGCGGCCAGGGCCGGAGCAAACAGAAGGCAGGCAAGGGCGGTCAGGGCATTGCGCATGGGGTGCTCCACGGGTGTCGCTGTTCCCCCCATAAGAACGCAGCCGCGTGAAGACTTTCTAAACGGAAAGGTTCGAAGATCACATTCGATTTACACTTGTTTTCTTCAGTCAAATTTAACTATAAACCACGGTTCGAAATATTAGTAGAAAATTAAGTATGAGTATTCACCTCTTTTAAACGGTCCTGTGTTTTATTGATTGCACACGACAAGAGAGGTCGGGACAAAAAGCCTCCTTGAAGTGGATGTGTGGCTAGCAACACGGGAGTAGACCCAATGCAAATCGTAACTCGCTTTTTCAAAGATGAATCTGGTGCAACGGCTATCGAATATGGCCTGATCGCTGCTCTGATCGCTGTGGTTATTATCGGTGCCGTGACGGCGCTCGGTACCGGCGTTCGTGACAACATGCAGACGGTTGCCGACGCGATCTAGTTCGCGAGACAATCAAAAGCGTTCAAGGGGCTGCCCATCGGGCGGCCCCTTTTGCTATCCGGCTGCCATCGGGATAGCCCCTGGATCGCAGCCAACCGATTGTTAAGCCTGTTGCTCTATAGAGAATGGAAAATCATCCGGAGTGAAGAGATGGCGGGTCAGTTCGTTTTATTGGTTTTTGTATTCCTCATGGTGCTTGCCGCTGCGCGCGATGCCATGAGCTACACGATCCCGAACTGGCTCTGCGGGGCGCTCGCCCTGATTTTTCCTGTCGCGGCGATTTTTCTCGGCCTGAGCTGGATGGATTTCGGGCTTCACCTCCTGGTCGGGGTTGTGGCCCTGCTGATCGGCATGGCGCTGTTCGCCCCGGGCTGGATTGGTGGCGGCGATGCCAAGCTTGTCGCCGCAGCGGCGCTCTGGTTTGGCTGGCCGGATGCCCTGATGTTCCTTGGAAAAGCCGCCTTGATGGGCGGTTTGCTGGCCGTTGCGCTGATCATGCTGCGCCGGGCTGCACCTGCGACAGGATTACCGCAGCGCTGGATGACGGACACTTTGCTCGCTGATGGCGCGCCCGCGCCTTACGGGATTGCCCTTGCTGCAGGCGCTTTGTGGACCCTTCCGGACAGTCAGATTTTCCTTCTGGCGGTGCTGTGATTTTTCGACTTGTGAAGAAACCTTCCCAATAGATTGCAATCACATTCGAATCTTAACTCCCCTTTTGGAATTTACAGGTGAGATGAGCGCGTAACCCGAGGGGATTCGCGCCGATGAACGCCGCAAGAATCATAGTTCTGATCGCCGCTGCGCTGGCCGCTGCTGCTGCTGCCTACTTTGTCTACCAGTCGTCTTCCAGCGAACCGGTGGCTACCGAGCCACAGATCGTTGAAGCGGCCACGGTTGAAGTTCTGGCCGCGCGCCGTGATCTGCCAATCGGCTCCCGCGTGCAGGCCAGCGACCTTTACTGGCAGGCCTGGCCGCAGGATGCCGTCAACCCGTCACAGGTACGCAGAGATCGTGATCCGGATGCCGCCGAGACCTTTGCCGGCTCGGTTGTCCGCAGCGCGGTATCGGAAGGCGAGCCGGTATCGGCGCGCCAGCTTCTGCAGGCCGGGGAAGCCGGTTTCATGTCGGCTGTGCTCGGACCGGGCATGCGCGCCACCTCCGTCCCGATCAGTGCGGAGACAGGAGCCGGCGGATTCATCCTTCCCGGAGACCGCGTGGATGTCATCGTGTCCTATGAAGCCGAGGAAGAGGGCGCGACACGCCGCCGGTTCTTCGTGGCAGAAACCGTTGTCGAGAATGCCCGCATTCTGGCCATCGACCAGTCCTTTGGTGATGATCCGGATGCCGAAGGGGTTGTGGTCGGCGAGACCGCGACGCTGGAATTGACGCCGGAACAGGCCAATGCGGTTGTTCTGGCGGTCGCGCGCGGAGAAATCTCGCTGTCGCTGCGCAGCCTTTCCGATGGTGAAGGCGGTCCCCGTCTCGTCTCGCGCCAACCCAACCCCAATCTGAATCGCCCGGACCCCGAAGATTTCGAACCGCTCCGCGACGAGGATCAGATGGTTGTCTATCGCTATGGTCAGGCCCGTGTGGTCTCGGCCGGTGACAACTAGGAGGCCGAACATGTTACGCGCCCTCATACTCGCGCTGGTGACAATGCTTCCTGCGGGAATCGCCTTGGCGCAATCGGCCACCGAATCGACGACCATGCAGGTCTATATCACGCGGTCAGGTTACGGCCCGGCCTCCGAAGTCCTGAACCTGCCGCTGAGCAAAGCCGCCATCATTCACCTGCCGGTGGATGCGGTGGACGTCCTGGTGACCAATCCCGAAGTGGCCGATGCGGTGATCCGCACGCCGACCCGCGCCTATCTGCTGGGACAGGCCATCGGCCAGACCAATGCCTTCTTCTTTGATGCGGACGGCGAACTGATCCTTGATCTCGATATCCGTGTCGAGCGGGACATGCGCGCCCTGCAGGAAGCGCTGGATCGTTTCCTCCCGGATCGTGTGGTGATGGCCGAGGCCATGAATAATCATATCGTCCTGTCCGGCTCGGTGCGCAGCGCGGCCGAAGCCGATACGGCGCTGCGCCTGGCGCAACGCTGGACGGACAATCCGGAAAATGTGCTGTCCATGCTGTCGATCGAGGGCCGCGAACAGGTCATGCTGTCGGTTCGTATTGTGGAAATGCAGCGCACGATTGTTCGCCAGCTGGGCATCAATCTGTCAGCAGCCGGGCAGCTCGATGATGTCGCCTTCAATGTCGCGACCGAGCAGGAATTCTCGCTGGTCGGCCGGGCGCTGAGCGGTGTCAGCGGACAGTTTGACTATACCAATACAGGCGGCGGCGACATTCGCTCTGCCGGAGCCCTGATCCAGGCGCTCGAACGTGTCGGTCTGGTGCGCACGCTGGCGGAACCCAATCTGACGGCGATTTCCGGTGAAGCCGCCAATTTCCTGGCGGGCGGTGAATTCCCGGTGCCCGTCGGCCGTGACCGCGATGGCAATATCACCGTCGAATACAAGCAATTCGGTGTCGGGCTCGGCTTCACGCCGGTCGTGCTCTCGGAAGGCCGTATTTCGCTGCGGATCTCGACGGAGATTTCCGAGCTGACCAATCAGGGCTCGCTGGAGCTGGGCTCGCAGAATGTGACCGATGACCAGGGCAATGTGATCGGCACGGTGCCGGGGCTGACGATACCGGGTCTGAATGTCAATCGCGCCGAAACAACGGTAGAGCTGCCCTCCGGCGGCAGCCTCGTTCTGGCCGGCCTCATTCAGGAAGAAACCCGCCAGAACCTCGACGGCGTGCCAGGTGTCCAGAATTTGCCGGTGCTGGGCGCGCTGTTCCGCTCTCGTGACTTCGAGAATCAGGAAACCGAGCTGGTCGTGATCGTGACGCCGTACCTGGTCGATCCGATCAACCAGAATGACGCGGCAACGCCGCTGGACGGCTTCCGTGCGGCAAGTGAACTGGAAACCTTTGTCTTCGGCAATATCAACCGCGCCTATGCGGTGCCGGGCGCCCAGACAGAAGGCCGGTCATGGACCGGTCCTGTCGGATTTCTGATCGATTAGGGGAGAAGGCACATGAAGATGATAAAAACCCTCACCGCCCTCATTCCCGCCGCGTTTCTCGCTGCCTGCGGGACAACGGGAACGTCAACGACCAATCTGATCGGCTTTCCGGAAGCACGTCCGGTGCAGGAAGCGGCCCGTATGGACTTGCTTGTGGATGCGGAGGCCAATGGCCTTCTGTGGTCACAGCTGGGCATGTTCCAGGCCTTTGTCGATCATTACAAATCCAATGGTCACGGCCCGATCATTGTGTCCTATCCGCATGGTGGCAGTGAAGATGCCGCTGCGCATTCGGCGTTGAGCGAATTGCGGGCTTTCCTCGATTCGCAAGGTGTTTCCGCCCGCTATACCGAAGAAGGCCCCTATAATGCGTCGGGCATGGGCAATGCGCCTCTGATCGTCAGCTATCTGCACTATGTCGCGGAATTGCCGGCCGAATGTGAAAACCGGCAGTGGGATGATCTTGTCCGCGAGCGCAACAATCAGGCCTATGCCGGCTTTGGCTGCTTCATGGCGCAGAACCGTGCGGCGATGGTGGGCGATCCCTATCATCTCATCGGCCCGACCGATTCCGATGCGCCTGATGGCAGCCGCCGTCAGACCGTCCTTGATACCTATCGCCGGGGTGAACCCACCGGCACGCAGCGCCGCGATGATGAAAGCGGCGCCGTTTCCTCTGCGGTTGAATAGCGCTGGATAAGAAGAATGGCTGAACCACAGACATATGACGACGACTTCCTGGACGAGGACGATTTCCTTGATCCGGCTGAAGTGGAGCGCCGCCTTCTGAGCGACAGCGCGAATGAGGGCTATGAAGAATTCGGTGATCTGGATGGCTTCAGCGACGGCGGTGATGCGCAGCGTCCGTTCGGATCGCGCGCGGCGGCAGCGCCGAAAGTGCCGGTGACGGCGCCCGAAGATGATTGGGCCGAAGCCGACGCGTATGTGGCAGAGCCGGTCTCTGACCCGACATCCGGCTTTGACGGCTTTGAGCCTGAGGGCTATGCGCCCCAAACCATCGACCCGCTGGTCGGTGAGATCGATGATGACATCCCGGACCAGCCTATTCCCCGGATCACCATCCATGCCTTCTGCGAACGCCCGGAAAGCGGTGCGCTGGTGCACAATGCCGCCAATGACCGCCGCCTGTCCAAAACCCATGTCGAAGTGGAGCTGGGCGGACTACCAGCGGCGATCAACCGGTTTGCGACCCAGTCGACGCCGGATCTCCTGATCATCGAATCGGGGATGCGCGGGCAAGGCCTGTTTGACCAGCTGGAAGAACTGGCCGGATTCTGTGATCCGGGCACGAAAGTCATCATTATCGGAGCCGCCAACGACATTTCGCTCTATCGCGAGCTGATGAAGCGCGGCGTGAGCGAATACCTCGTGCCGCCAATGTCTCCGCTGCATCTGATCCGCACGATTTCCGGTCTCTATCTTGATCCGGAAGCGCCGTTTGCGGGCAAGACGATTGCCTTTATCGGTGCCAAGGGCGGCGTCGGGGCTTCCACCGTCGCGCACAATACGGCCTGGTGCATATCGGAAAATTCGCATGCCGATTGTGTGCTGGTGGATATGGACTTGTCGTTCGGCACGGCCGGGCTCGATTTCAATCAGGACCCGGCGCAGACGCTGGGCGATGCGCTGAGCGATCCGGATCGCCTCGATGATGCACTGCTGGACCGGCTTCTGGTGCGCTGCACGGAACGCCTGTCGCTGTTTTCTGCGCCGGCGACGCTCGACAAGGACTGGGATTTCGGTCCTGAAGCCTACGAGGCTGTGCTCGACAAGATCCGCCGTCAGGCCCCGTTTATCACGCTGGACCTGCCGCATACCTGGACGCCCTGGGTGAAGCACACGATTCTGGGGGCCGATCAGGTGGTGGTCACGGTTACACCGGAACTGGCCTCCCTTCGGAATGCCAAGAATCTGTTCGATCTGATCCATGCCTCGCGCCCGAATGACGAACCGCCGAAAGTGGTGATCAATATGGCGGGGATTGCCAAACGCCCGGAAATTCCGGTCAAGGATTTTGCCGAGGCGCTGGGCGTTCAACCCGCTCTGGTCCTGCCATTCGAGCCGCAACTCTTCGGCAAGGCCGCCAATGACGGGCAGATGATTGCCGAGGTCGATCCGAAATCGAAAGCCGCCGAAGGCTTCTCGCATCTGGCTGCCATGTTGTCCGGCCGTGCAGCTGCCCCTCAAAAGAAAGGTCTTTTCGGAGGCCTGTTTGGAAAGTGATCTGAGCCATGTTCGGTAAGCGCGACGCCACAGCGCCCAGACCTGACCCGAAGCCGGCCCCCGTGCCGGCTTCTGCTGCGCCTGCCAGCCGCCCGGCTGCGCGTGCAGAGGCTCCCGCACAATCTGCGCCCAAACCAGCGGCCAAGCCCGCCGCGGTGACCGGACCGAAGCCGGCCCCGAAGGTCAAGCCGGTGGCGACGACCGCCGATACGCAACGGACTGACGAGTATTACGCCACCAAAACGACGATCTTCAATGCGCTGATCGATACGATTGATCTGGGCGCGCTGGCGCAGCTCGACAATGAGACAGCCGCCGAGGAAATCCGCGATATCGTCACCGAGATCATCTCGATCAAGAATGTTGCGATGTCGATTGCCGAGCAGGAACGCCTGCTCCAGGACATCTGCAATGACGTGCTGGGCTATGGACCGCTGGAGCCCTTGCTGGCGCGCGATGATATTGCCGACATCATGGTCAATGGCGCGGGCGATGTGTTTATCGAAGTCGCGGGCCGCGTTGAAAAAACCAATATCCGTTTCCGCGACAATGGCCAGCTGATGAATATCTGTCAGCGGATTGTGAGCCAGGTCGGCCGCCGTGTGGATGAAGCCAGCCCGATTTGTGATGCGCGTCTCGCCGACGGTTCGCGGGTCAATGTGATCGCGCCGCCTCTGGCGCTGGACGGGCCGACACTGACCATCCGGAAGTTCAAGAAAGACAAGCTGCGTATGCAGGATCTGGTCGATTTCAACTCGATCACTCCGGAAGGCGCGAAAGTGCTGTCGATCATCGGCACATCCCGTTGTAATGTTCTGATCTCCGGCGGTACGGGTTCCGGCAAGACCACGCTGCTCAACTGTCTGACCGCTTTCATCGGCGAAGAAGAGCGCATCATTACCTGCGAAGATGCCGCCGAATTGCAATTGCAGCAGCCGCATGTCGTGCGTCTGGAAACGCGCCCGAAAAACCTCGAGGGCTCCGGCGAAGTCACCATGCGTGATCTGGTCAAGAACTGCCTGCGGATGCGTCCGGAGCGGATCATCGTGGGTGAGGTGCGCGGACCGGAAGCCTTTGACCTGTTGCAGGCGATGAATACGGGCCATGACGGCTCGATGGGCACGTTGCACGCCAACAGCCCGCGCGAAGGTCTGTCGCGTATTGAATCGATGATCACGATGGGCGGCTACAGCCTGCCGTCCAAGACCATCCGTGAAATGATTGCGGGTTCCATTGATGTGGTCATCCAGGCCTCGCGGATGCGCGATGGCTCACGGAAAATCACGCACATCACCGAGGTGATGGGCATGGAGGGCGATGTCATCGTGACCCAGGACCTCTTCGTCTACGAGATGGAGGGCGAGGATGCGGACGGCAAGATTATCGGCAAGCATAAATCCACCGGCATTGCGCGTCCGCGTTTCTGGGACCGCGCCCGCTATTATGGTCTCGAACGCGAGCTCGCCGCCGCGCTCGATGCGTCGGAGGGCTAGTCATGCAAGGACAATTACCGCTCCTGTTTGCTGCCGTCGCCGCGTTCATTGCCGTGGGCGGTGTCGGCTGGGTTGTGGCCGGTGCGCTGGGTGATGGTCAGAAATCGGCGCGCCGCAAGGCGGTTGTGTCCAGCTCCGGTCCGCGAAAGGCGCGCGCCCAGCAGGCGGACAATACAATTCAGCGCCGCAAGCAGGTCCAGGATTCCCTGAAGGAAATCGAGGACAAGCAGAAAAGCGCGAAGAAAAAATCCCTGACCCTGAAATCCCAGATCGAGCAAGCGGGCTTCAGCTTTTCGCCGCGCGCCTTCTGGATTGCATCGGGTGTGCTGGCGATCGTCGGTTTTCTCGGCGCGCTGCTGACCGGGCAGAGTCTGTTGATTTCGGCGGGGCTGTCGATTGCGGCGGGGCTGGGCCTGCCGCGCTGGTTTCTGGGCATGCGCCGTTCCGGACGGCAGAAGAAATTCACCGGCGAATTTGCCAATGCGCTCGACATCATCGTGCGCGGCATCAAGTCCGGCCTGCCATTGAATGAGTGTATCAAGGTGATTGCGCGGGAATCTGCGGAACCGGTGGCCTCCGAGTTCAAAAAGCTGGTGGAAGCACAGGCTGTGGGCGTCACGCTCGAAGACGGCATCAAGAAGATGGTGACGCGCATGCCGTTGCCGGAGCTGAATTTCTTCGCCACCGTGCTGACCATTCAGGCCAAGACGGGCGGCAATCTGGCGGAAGCGCTGGGCAATCTGTCGGCTGTTCTGCGTGCCCGCAAGATGATGCGCGAGAAGATTGGCGCGCTGTCATCGGAAGCCAAGGCATCGTCCATGATCATTGGTGCGCTGCCGCCGGGCGTGCTCGCCATCGTCTATTTCACGACGCCCTCCTACATGACCGCCATGTTCGTTGAACCCAAGGGCCAGCTCATGCTGCTGGGCGGCGGGATCTGGATGGGCCTCGGTATTCTGATGATGCGCGGCATGATCAACTTCAAGCATTAGGGGGCGGCCATGAACATGCAGGACATAGCCGAACTCGTCACCAACCCGCAGTTTCTGTGGTCGGTCATTGCGGCGATTGCCGTGTTTGCGACCGTGGTCACGCTGACCTCGCCCATGATGGGTCAGAACAAGCTGGAAAACCGCATCAAGGGTGTTCAGAACCGCAAGGAAGAGCTGCGCCGCAAGTCGCGCGAAGCCATGGAAGAGGCGCATGCCTCCAAATTGCGGGGCAAGGAAGACAAGAGTCTCGCCAGGACGATTGTGCAAAGCCTGAACCTGCAAAAGCTGTTTGAAGATCCCGACCTCAAGGACAAGCTGACTCAGGCGGGTTTCCGCGGCAACGGGCCGGTGATGACCTTTTATTTCTTCCGCCTGGCGGCACCGATCCTGCTGTTCGGCGGGGCGGCGTTCTATGTTTTCTTCGTCAATGATTTCGGCCTCCCGACGATTACGCGCTGGTGCGTCGCTGCCGGCATCGGCATGGCGGGTTATTATGCGCCGAACCTCTATCTGACGAATGCTGCCGCCAAGCGCCAGCAATCCATCATGATGGCCTTTCCAGACGGTCTGGACCTTCTGCTGATCTGCGTCGAGGCGGGGATGTCGATCGAAGCGGCTTTCCAGAAAGTTTCCGGCGAAGTCGGCGCGCAGTCGATCGAACTTGCCGAGGAATTGTCTCTGACGACGGCCGAATTGTCCTATCTGCAGGACCGGCGCACAGCCTATGAAAACCTGGCCAAGCGTACCAATCATCCCGGGGTGAAATCGGTGGCGACCGCGCTGATCCAGGCGGAACGCTACGGGACGCCGCTGGGGCAGGCACTGCGCGTCATGGCCAAGGAAA
The DNA here is from genome assembly GCF_014323565.1 of Hyphobacterium sp. CCMP332. NCBI lineage: Bacteria > Pseudomonadati > Pseudomonadota > Alphaproteobacteria > Maricaulales > Maricaulaceae > Hyphobacterium > Hyphobacterium sp. CCMP332. Next base: position 1,775,872 of record NZ_CP058669.1, on the reverse strand, counting down.
ACCGGGATATGCGGCTGGCCAATGCCGAGAAGAAGGCGGCGGCCCTGCCGGCCAAGCTGACCGTTCCGATGATTGTCTTCTTCCTGCCGGTGCTTTTCGTGGTCATTCTCGGCCCGGCCATCATGCGTTATCAGTCGATGTAGGATTCGCCTGTCTGGCGTTCACTCTCGCCAAGACATCGTCCTGCCGCTAAAACCTCCCCATGTTAGGCCGCAGAAACAGTGAAGAGCGGGCGCAATCGAATCTGATTGCCAGCCGCGCCAGTGAGGCCGCGCTCAAGGCGCTGGTCGGCGGTGATGTGGCGCGTGCCCGTGACGAGCTGACAGCGGTGCCCAAGCGCGTCGAATTTGCCGAAACCGGCTGGAAAGTGGCGCTGGTGATGGCACTGACGGATCTGTCGGCCGGCAAGCGGAAGAATGGCCTCAATCAGTTGATCAAGGTTTTCGAGCGTCTGGACGACACCAGTCTTTCGAAAGACGACAAGGGCTATCTGCGCCTGTATGCGCTCTATCGCGCCATCGAGAATACCCGCGACGGGCGTCCGCCTTCGGCCTTGCGCGATCATGCCGAGAATTTCCGCTTTGATACGACGCTGGTGGATCCGTCCCTGAAAGGGCTCTTCCCGCTCAAGCGTGTGGAGGAAAAGCCGGACGATGTGCCACCGCCGCCGTTTCCGGCGGGTATGGGCTCAACGGAAATCTGATTTCAATCAGCGCGCGCCGCTATCGTCGCGAATGGCATCCCAGCGGCGGCCACTGGTCAGCATGGCGCGAACATAAGCCATATTGGCCTCGGCCGTTTGCGGGCTGACATCGACGCGGGCCATGGCTTCCGCCTCATCGAAACGGCCTTGCAGGGCAATCACCAGCGCCAGATTCTGGCGCACCGTTGCGGCAGCGGTCGGACGCGCCATGGCTTCACGCAACAGCCGTTCGGCCTGCGCGGCGTCGCCATCAAAGGCATAGGACAGCGCGAGATTTGACATGATGGAGGGCTCGCCGGGCGCGAGCTGCAGGGCTTCAATATATTTCTGCCGCGATTGCTGGCGCAGGCCGGCCTGCTCATAGGCCACGCCGAGAATATTCATGACATGCCAGTCATCGGGCCGCGCAGTGGTCACGCGGGTCAGCGATTCAATGGCCGCGGCACCGCGCCCGGCATCGGTCAAAGCGGTGCCGTACGCCAGCTGAAGGTCGATATCCTGCGGGAAAAGCGCCATGGATTGACGTGCCACGGCAGCGGCGCGCTGGGTCTGTCCCAGATTGCGCAGGACGCGGGACAGCTCGACCGCCGCTTCCCGGTCGCCCGGGTTGAGCTCGTGGGCCTCGGCCCAGAAAGCGGCCTGTGTCAGCAAGTCCTGGCTGCGGATGGCTTCGCGCTCGGCGGCACTGGCCGGAACAATGGAGGCGCGCTGCGTCAGATCATCAGCGAGCGCCTGCTCCTGATCTGTCCGCGCTGTCGCGCAAGCTGTCAGCAGCGAGATGGAGGCCATCAGCGTGATTTTCGTCAGGGTCCGCATGGGCGAAGTCCTTTACCGTCAGAATCAGAGGTTTACTCTTCCCTGCGCCGGTCAAGATTGCGTTAATCTGTTCCGGCGGTTTGTTTGTACGTAGAAATTTTCCGGAGCCTTGCCCGTGACCGACATATTCCCGACCGCTTCTTCGTCCGCCCGCCGCCTTCTGGCCGTAACCGCCAGCCTTGCCGGAGATTTGCCCGCACCGCTGACCGAGGACGGCCGCGCGATTGCTAAAGCCAACGGGTTCAAGGGCGATGCGGGGCACATTGTCCTGATGCCCGAGAGCGCCGGTGTCGATGCGATTATCGGCCTCGGGAATGGCACGGATGCCTTTGCGCTCGGCGATGCGGCCAAGACGCTGTCTGAGGGCGACTGGACGTTGACGGGCGATCTGGGAGAGATCGATCCGACGCTGGCGATGGTCGCGTTCGGTGCCGGGGGCTATCAGTTCACACGCTATAAAAAGCCCTCGCGGAAACCCGCCCGCCTGACACCGGTTGAGGGCGCGGATGCGGATGAGGCAACGCGGGTAGTGCGTTCCATCTGGCTGGCGCGCGATCTGGTCAACACACCTGCCGGGGATATGGATCCGGACGGATTACAGGCCGAAGCCGTGAAGCTGGCCAAGGCCTTCGGGGCGACAGTCCACGTCACAGCGGGCGATGACCTCCTGAAAGAGCGCTATGGCATGCTTCACGCCGTGGGCCGGGCAGCGCACAGCGCGCCGCGGCTGATCGAGCTGGAATGGGGTGATACGTCCCATCCGCGTCTTGCGATTGTCGGCAAGGGCATCACGTTTGATTCCGGCGGGCTGGATATCAAACCTGCTGCCGGCATGCGCCTGATGAAGAAGGATATGGGCGGCGCGGCAAATGCCATGGCATTGGCGCGCCTGATCATGGATGCGAAATTGCCGGTGCGCTTGCATCTGCTGGTCGCTGCCGCCGAGAATGCGATCAGCGCCGGTGCCTTCCGCCCGGGCGATATATTGACCTCGCGGCTGGGTCTGACGGTCGAGATCGACAATACCGATGCGGAAGGACGTCTGGTGCTGGGCGATGCTCTGGCCAAGGCAGTCGAGGACAAACCCGATCTGATCCTGGATTTTGCGACGCTGACCGGTGCGGCGCGCGTGGCGCTGGGGCCGGATCTTGCGCCCTTCTATACCGATGACGAAAAACTCGCCGATGCGCTGAGCAAGGGCGGGGCGAAAGTCGCTGATCCGCTCTGGCGGATGCCGTTATGGGATGGTTATGACAATCAGCTCGACGGGGCGATTTCCGACCTCAAGAATACCGGTGATAACGGGTTTGCGGGGTCGATCACCGCAGCACTCTTCCTGCGCCGTTTCACCGGTGATTGCCGCTGGTGCCATTTTGACATCTTTGCCTGGAATCCGAAAGATCGTCCGGGGCGTCCGGCAGGCGGTGAAATGCTCGGCTCCCGTGCGGCCTGGGAAGCGCTGAAAACCCTGTATGGACAATAGATGACGCACAAGAATTTGCTTCCGGCGCGCGGCGACCTCGCCGCGGCGCATCTGAAAGGCCAGGTCAAGGCCGATCGCTTTGTCGAGCCGGTCGATATGCAGGTGACGGCCTGTGTCACGGCGATCCGGCGTGAACCGCGCGATGATGGCGCGATGGAGACGCAGACCCTGTTTGGTGAAGTGTTTGCGGTGCTGGAAGAAAAAGACGGCTGGGCATGGGGGTTTTCCCGGCATGACGGCTATGTCGGCCATGTCGATATGGCGGCCCTGTCCTCGCCGGTGTCCCGGCCGACACATCGGGTGTCTGCCTTGCGGACCTACCTGTTTTCGGAACCCGATCTCAAATCAGCCGCTTATGGCCTGTTGTCGATGAATGCCAAGATCACCGCCGGCGACACACACGGCCGGTTCGTTTCGGCAAATGGCCGGGGCTGGGTGTTTGAAGGGCATATCGTTCCGGCAGACCATGCGGCGCCCGACTTTGTCAGTGCAGCAGAGCGGTTTCTGGGAGCCCCCTATCAATGGGGCGGCAAGGAGAGCCTGGGGCTGGATTGCTCGGGGCTGGTGCAGACGTCGCTCGAAGCGGCTGGAATAGCCGTGCTGCGCGATACCCGTATGCAGGAAGCCGAATTTGCCGAACGGTTCACGGTCATAGCGGCCGATGCGCCGCTTTTGCGCGGCGACATCATCTTCTGGGCCGGACATGTGGGCATCATGGTGGATGCAACAAACATCCTCCACGCCAATGCCCATTTCATGGAAACAGTGATCGAGCCGTTATCAGAAACGACACGGCGAGCCGTTGATAACGACTCGCCTGTCACAACTGTTATCCGGTTGAGAGACTAGTTGCCGCCGTCTTCGGGGGCTTCTTCCGGCATTTCGCCGTCGCCGGCCTGATCGTCAATGACCGTTTCGCCGGCGTCTTCCAGCGCCTGAATCTGGTCTTCGATATCGTCTGCCGTTTCAGCCATTTCGCCTTCAGCGGTGTCCATCATATCGCCGCCTGCTGCCATATCCTCTTCGGTTTCCGCTGGCGCCGGGGCCGGGAAGGGAACCGGATTATCGGACAGGGTCTGCAGATAGGCCAGCAGATCGGCGCGGTCTTCGTCATTGCGGATACCGGCAAAGGCCATCGCTGTGCCCGGAACGTCCGCGCGCGGGTTCTCGATGAATGAGTCGAGGGCTTCATAGGTCCAGGGACCATGAGCGCTCATTTCGGCGGTGTAGGAAAAACCGGGATATGTGCCGGCTTCGCGGCCGACCACATTCCAGAGATTCGGCCCTTGCAGATTGCCGGCATCCGGGGCTGCATTGTGGCAGGAGACACAGCGGCGGAAAGTCCGTTCGCCGGACGATGCATCGGCCACAGCGAGCAAGGCGCCCAGATCCACGACCTCTTCCACGACCGGGCCAGAACCACCCGTGCCGCCCATGACCGCTTCAAGATCAATCGGATAGGCCAGCGAGGCGTGGTCTTCACCACCCTGTTCGTCAGGGAAAACAATGTCCCCGACAACGCCGATGACCATGACCATCAAAACGAGGCCGATAACTGCGGCGGCTACTTTGTTCCAGAAGAGATCACCCATGCTGGTCCCCAAAAGTCTGACAATTCGGCGGTGTTTGGCACGCAGAAAGCGGCCAATCAACCAATTGATGTTGTCCGTCACTTACCGGTCAGATGCGGTCTCGTCCAGTGGCGCATCGTCGCGGGGCGCACGTTCTGCAGGAAAGCTGGATATTTGCCATTTTTCAGCCTACATTTGCGGCTTAACAGCACTTTCGCAATTCTGATGGCATCAGGCTTGCAAAAGTTTTTGAGGGCTCACTTTGCATTCGGCCAACAGCTGGCCGGCCAGCAATCGAATATCCAGTTTCCCATGAAAGGGCATATCATGTTGCGTACACTTGTTTCTGCTTCCGCACTGGCGCTTGCCGCTGCCTCTGCTTCCTTCGCCGGTCAGGGCAATTTCACCTATGGAATCGGCTATTCGACCGTCAATGTCACCGACTCCACCGCCAGTGTTGACGTCGGTGCGGTCACGCTTCGCGGCGACTATCAGTTTACCCGGCACTTCGGTTTCGAAGGCCAGGTGGACTTTGGTGTCAGCGATGACACGATCATCGTGGCGAATACACCGGTCGACGTCGAACTGAATTATGCCATTTCGGGCTTCGTGATTGCGCGCGCTCCGGTTTCTGAAAACGCCAACCTGTTTGCGCGGGTCGGTTATGCGACCGCTGATGTGGGCGCGTCTGTGCCGGGCGTTTCCATTACGGACAGCCTCGACGGCTTCGGCTTTGGCGTTGGCGGCGAGTATTTCTTCGACGCCCGCAACGGTTTCCGTGTCGATTACACCAATTATGACTTCGGCAATTCCGACGCAAACGTCTACGGCATCACTTACGTGCGCCGCTTTGGCGGTGGCCGGTAATCCGGCCTGATCGCCATTTATTGACGATTGAAGGACGGCCGCGCTGATATCAGCGCGGCCGTTTTCACGTTCATCCCCGCGCTGCCCACACTTCCAGCAGGCGCCGGGCAATGGCGATTTTCGGCGGCAGATCAACCTCGTTATGTGTGCCGGACAACATCTCTTGAACCTCGTCGCGCGAGAACCAGCGCACGGCTTCCATTTCATATTCATCAATCGTGATGCCGACCGTTACGGCCTCGATGATCAGACCGATCATCAGCGATGAGGGAAAGGGCCAGGGCTGGTCACAGACAATTTCCGCGGTCGATGGATCGCACTGGATGCCGGCCTCCTCCCGGATTTCGCGCGCGCAGGCATCGGCAATGGTCTCTCCGGGCTCTATGAAGCCGGCGAGCGCTGACCACATTCGCTCCGGCCAGGATTCCTGACGGCCCAAAAGGCACCAGTCATCCTTGACGACCAGCATGATGGCGACCGGATCAATGCGCGGAAAGTGTTCGGTCTCACAGTCGGGGCAGGTGCGTTTGCGGCCGGCCTCGGTCTGCTGCGTCTCGGCGCCGCAATTGGAACAGAAGCGGTGCTTGCGCCGCCATTCGATCAGCGACCGGGCCTGCGCCAGAATCCCGCTTTCCTCGACGGAAACTCTCATGCCCGCGGAACGTGTGTCGGTGAATTCCGGCAGGCCGGGCGTTTCCGCGTCCGGTAACAGATCGACGGCATAAAGAGGGGCACCATTTTCCAGCCCGAGCAATATGGGATCAGCGGCCTGGGTCATGTTGACGGTCTTCGAATAAGGCCATCGTAAAAGCGCGTTGCCGTCGAGGGCCGGGTCACCTCTGAGGAACAATACCGCCTGCGCGCTGGTATGTTTTTCGAGCGCTTTCAGGGCGACGGCATCGCGCCGGATTTCGTCTGCCCGGTCGAGCGGCGACAAACAGAAGGCCAATGGCGGCAGATGATTCATGTGATAATCCACGGTTCGTTGTCTGCCCGTATATGTGACAGACCCGGCGTCACGTAAACCGTTGAACCCGAGCAGCTAAAATCGAAGGACGTCGAATATGGACCGACAACGGCTCCACCTCATCTATAACCCGATGTCCGGCGCATTTGTCCGGGGTCTCGACATTTCCGCGCTTCGGGATTCGATCCGCGCTGCGGGCTGGACGATTTCCGCCGAGACAAAACTGGAAACGGACGAACTGCCGGATCGGGCGGTCTTCAAGGATTCCGGTGAGGATGCGATCGCGATTGCCGGAGGGGATGGCACGCTTATGTCGGTGCTGAATCAGCTGGCCGGACTGGACGGCGTTCCACCCGCGTTGATCCTGCCCTGTGGCACCGCGAACCTTCTGGCTCGTCACATTCACGAAACGATCGATATCGACGCCATTCTGGGCGGGGCCCGAAGCGCCGAGGCGCGGTGCCTGCCGCTGGGCGAGGCCAATGGTCACCTGTTTGCGGTGGCGTTTGCAGAAGGCGGTCGAGGCACATGCCTCCCGGAATTTCTGCAATGATCAGGTCCAGATCGAAAGTTTCAATTCCGCCCGGGGCGTGCAATTTCGATGGGACTGGTCTTTGGGTGTCGTCTCCGCGCGGCATCTGAACGCCCCCCTTGAGGCACTGGCGCAGGCGCGGGCACCGCGCGTATCCTGACGGCCCACCATCCCATCCTCTCTCCACTGGAAAACCGGGGCCGGGCCCGCACACGGCGCGCGCCGCGGTTTGCGCAAAAGATTGCCGACACGGCTGACCTCGTTCTGACCGGACATCTGCACCAGCATTTTGCCTGCCCCGTCCGGTCTGGTGAGTGCACCAGCTGGTTTGTCGGCGCGTCGACCGCTTTTTCCGCGCGTGCGCGGGAAGAAGCGGCCGGCTTCAATCTGATCGATATCCACGAGACGCATTTCAACCTTCTGCAATACAGCGCCGTTGAGCGCGACGCGGGGCTTCGCTTCGAGCCGTCCGGTGAGACACGTCTCGACCGGCGCTAGCGCGACGACCGCGTCAAGATGCCTGTTTCGCAATGCCCGCAGCCGTCGTATGGTTTTGGGATGAGGCTGGTTTTCATTTTGCTGTTTGTTCTTCTGACGCCCGCGGCATGGGCGCAATCGGGTCAATGGACCGGTCCTGGCCGCTCAGGCGCGCTGGACAGTCTTGTCGCGGTGATCGCGGATGCCGGACGCCATGGCCTTCGGCCGGAAGACTATTCTCTGGAGGCTCTGGCCAGCGCTGATGCGTCTCTGGTTTCGGCTGAAACAGACCGGCTCGCCGAGGCCGCTTTCCGGAATTTCGCGCTGGATTTGCTGACCGGCCGCCTCGACCCGCATGCGATAGAGCGGCAATGGCCGTTTGAATATCGCCAGCGGGATGTTGATGCGGCGCTGGCATGGGCCCTTTCAACGGGAGATGTCGCGGCGGTCCTCGCCGGGTTCGAGCCGCAAACGCCCGCTTATCAGGCGCTGATACGCGAGCGGTTATTCTGGCTGAAGCAGTCAGAGTCTGACTGGCCACAAGTGACCACAACCCGTGACCATATGGAGCTGGGCGATGCCGGCGCCGATGTTGATGCCTTGCGCGCCCGTCTGGTGCAGATGGGCCGGTTGCAGCCCCTGTCGCCGATCATGCCGATTGAGGCGATACCCTCTGATTTCGTCAGCATTGACGGCACGCCGCATTTCGACGCCGAAATGCAGACAGCGGTGCGCAATGTGCAAACCCTGGCGCGCATCCATCCCGATGGCATTGCGGGTCCCGGGACGCTGGCCTGGATCAACCGGACTCCCGTTCAGCGCGCCGACACGCTGCGCGCCAATCTGGAACGCTTGCGCTGGTTGCCCGACGAGTTTGGTGCCCGGCACATCGTCGTCAATATACCCGATTTCACGCTTCAGGTGGTGGAGGCGGGCCAGACTGTCCGGCGGCATGATGTGATCGTTGGCCGGGTTTCGCGACCGACGCCGGTCCTGTCCGCCAGGCTGGCCTACATGGTCGTCAATCCCTGGTGGGAAACGCCGCACCGGCTGGCCGTGAATGATGAATTGCCCCTGTTCCGGCGCGACCCGAATGCCGTGGCCCGGCTCGGTTTCCAGATACTGGACCGCGACGGAAATGTGGTGGATGCCGCTACGATTGACTGGCCGACGGTCAGCGCTGCCGCTTTCCCCTATCGGCTGCGGCAGGCACCCGGTCCGCTCAATGCGCTGGGCGTCGTGAAACTGATCTTTCCCAACCCGCACAGTACCTTCCTGCATGATACGCCCGGCCGGCAGAGATTTGACGAAATGCCCCGCGCCCTGTCATCCGGCTGTGTCCGGGTTCGGGATGCCGTCGATCTGGCCCAGTGGGTAGCCGACGCAAGCCTCGCCGAACCGGCGGATATCGCAGCGCTCGTCGAGACGCGGGACGAAGCCCGGCTCAATGTCTCTGAGGAAATTCGTGTTCACTTTCTGTACCTTACCGCTTTTTTGAACGCAGATGGTTCCGTTCGGATGGTGCACGACCTATATGATAAAGACCTTACAATTATTACGTCTATGGATCGATCCTATGAAGATGATCAAACTCGCCTCCGTCGGCCTCGCCCTGACCGTCTCCACTCTGCCCGCGCGCGCAACGGATCTGACGGACATTGCCCCGCCTGACCCTGCCGCCAGCGAGACCGCCGGTTTCGATGCCGGGCGAGTAGGTTTTTCCATTCGCATCAATGACGAGATTGAAGCGGACTATCGAACCTTTGCGACCCTGGTCATGCCGGGTGAACGTGTCAGCCTCTCGTCGAACGAGGCGGTAGCCTTTTCGACTGAAAACGGCCTGGAAACGCTGTCGACGACCGACGCGGTCTGGCAGGCACCGGATACGCCGGGCTATCATGTCATTGAAATCCGCAACAGGGCCGGCGGCCTGATCCGGCTGAATGCCTTTGTGCTGCGGCCGGCCACTGAAATCGAGGCGGGCGTGCTGCAAGGCTATGCCATCGGCCAGTATCCGCAGGAGCCCTATCGGGGCCATGACGCCTATCTGCCGCCGGCGGGTTTCATCGAAGTGCCGCCGGAATTGCATGACCTGCCGATCTCGCCCCATTTCACCCTGGGCCAGTTCCTCTGCAAGCAGGAGGGCGGACCGGTGCGCTATGCCGTCGTGCGTGAACGCCTTCTATTGAAGCTGGAACGCCTCCTGGAAGAAGTGAATGCGCATGGCTGGCGGACGGACGGCTTTGTCGTGATGAGCGGCTATCGCACGCCGGTCTATAATGCCGGGATCGGCAATGGCCGCTATTCGCGCCATGTCTATGGCGGGGCCGCCGATATCTATATCGACGAGGATGGCGACGGCATTATGGACGATCTCAACCGGGACGGTGTCCTCGATCGGCAGGATGCGGCGGCGCTGTATGACTTTATCGACCGTATGCTGACGCGCCCGGACTGGACGGATTTCCATGGCGGGCTGGGCGAATACGGCTCGACATCCGCGCACGGTCCCTTTGTCCATGTCGACGAGCGCGGCTGGAATGCGCGCTGGGGCCGTTCCTGATTCTACGTCTGCTGTTGCGACTCATTCGCAATTAAGTTAGTTTGCTCTCGCTCACGTCAAACGAGCCGGGAGGAAAACGTGTCAGGTCAGATTCAAGCGGATGGACTGTCGGCTGCGGTAGACAATCGGGCGCAAGCCGCAACCGAACTGGCGGTTCGCGACTGGCTGGAAACGCAGGCGCGTATCGCCAGCTATTGGCGCGATCTGCTGGTCGATCGCAATGGTGACATTGATCTGATCGAAGCCCTCGATGCGCATGAGACCTTCCTGCGGTCGGCTGCGGGCTGATACCCCTCCGACTTTTGCGGTCTTTGGTCGGCTTGTGATAGGATTCCTCAAAATAGGGGAGTTGCCTATGAGATCGGTCCATTCAGCCCTGCTTGCGGCTGTCATGACGGCCAGTGCGGCGATGGCGCAAACATCTGTTTCGCAAGCGGAAAACGGCGTCGACGCCTGTCCGGCCTTTGATGTCATCCAGCAACGCCTTCTGGAGGTCGTGCGCGGCGTGTCCTTCGAGGGCAGCGAAGAAGTTGCGCCTGAGGGGGAAGGGCCGGTGGCGGTGCAGTTCATTCTCGATGCATCCGGATCCATGGCTGGAGATGCCGGCGGCCGTTCCAAGATGGATGTGGCCCGCACCGCTTTCATCAATGCGTTGGATGTGATCGAGGCGGCGAACATCGCGGCGTCGCTTCGTGCCTATGGCTTTGATGCCAGCGTCGAACATACCGCCGAAGCCTCCTGCCCGAACACGCAGCAACTGACGGATTTTCTGAGCGATGATCTCGGCGCTTTGCGCGATGCGGCTTCGGGCCTGTCACCCTATGGATATACGCCGATTGCCGCGAGCCTGGAGGCGGCGGCCGCAGACCTTGAAGCGATTGAAGCGAGGGAGCGATTGATCGTTCTCCTCTCTGACGGGGAGGAGACCTGCAGTGGCGATCCGGTGGCGGCAGCCGCCGCTCTGCGGGCCGAAAACATAAACGTTTCCGCCTACGTGGTCGGTTTTGATCTTGATCCAGCACAGGAAGCACAGATGCGCGCCGTCGCGGAAGCCGCGGGCGGCCGGTATATCCCGGCTCCGGATGGCGATGCGCTTGCCGATGCAATGCGGGAAGTGGCGGGCATGACGGTCAGTCGTTCGTCGCGCGAACTGATCCGCTGTGAAAACCCGGTGCAGGGCGGATTGTCGCCTGAATCCGCCGTTCTGCTCGAACCCGGCATCTACACGATTGGCGAGCTCGTCCCCGAGGGAGAGTATCGCTATTTCCGGGTCGACACGGATGAAGGCGAGATGGGTGTCGTGCGCGGCCTGTTGCAAAGCTATGCGTATTCCGGCGACGGTGAGGATGCGGTGGAAACGCAAGCCTCGCTGGGCGCGATGACGATCCGGATGCTGGGGCCGGACGGGGAGCGGGCCGGGTCCGGCTTCCCGCGCGAACGCAATCTGCCGGGCGAGAGCCTGGTCGGCTATTATGTCGATACGACGGGCAATGGATTCATTATCGGCGTCGGCGATAATTATGAAACCGTCACGCCGCTGAGCCTGTTCGAAATTGCCATCGAGGATGCCTCGGATACCGGTGGCGGTGACGCCGATTCCGAACGCGACGGTGACTATCCCGAGCTCGCCGCTGGCGAGACGGGCAACGGCCTCGTCGGCCATGATGATCTGACAGATCTCTGGCGCATTGAAGTGACAGGGCGTGTTGATCTGACCGTGACTCTTGAAAGCGATGACATGCGCTACGGGATTATCGTTTATGATGCGGAGACGGGACGTCGCATTCAGCGCGAACGGCCTGATCCGGGAAGCCATGAATTCACGGTTGAGGCAGCCGCGCCCTTCATCGTCGAAATCTCTACACAGGAGCCGCGTCTGGCATCGCGTCACAGCCGCTATGAGCTCCGTGTGACTCCCGGCTGAGTCGCAAGCCTTGTCATGCGGCATCCAACGTCCGATATTGGTCAGTGGAAGATCGGCGCGGACGGACGCCTCGCCAACCCGGTCAGGTCCGGAAGGAAGCAGCCGTAACGAGTTTTGCTCCGGGTCGCTGTCCGGTCTTCCACTTACCTCCGGAATCAGCCCAGAAAGTGGCCATGGACGACGCTCCCGAACCAATGACGGACACCGATCCGGGCCCGTCTCTGGGGCTCGACGTCGCGGAGTCCGGCGCTGGCTATCAGGTGCTGGCCCGCAAATACCGCCCGCTGCGTTTTGAGGAGCTGATCGGTCAGGACGCCATGGTGCGGACGCTGACTAATGCGTTCAAGTCGGGCCGGATTGCCCATGCCTACATGCTGACCGGTGTGCGCGGTGTCGGTAAAACGACGACGGCGCGGCTGATTGCGCGTGCGCTTAATTACCTCACCGATGACATTGATGGGCCGTCCATCACGCTTGATCCGCCCGGTGTGCATTGCGATGCCATCCAGAAGGGCAGTCATGTCGATGTGATGGAGATGGACGCGGCATCCCGCACCGGTGTCGGGGATATCCGTGAAATTCTCGAAGGCGTGCGCTATGCGCCGGTCTCCGCGCGCTACAAGGTCTATGTGATCGACGAAGTGCACATGCTGTCGAATGCGGCTTTCAATGCGCTTCTGAAAACGCTGGAAGAGCCGCCGCCCCACGTCAAATTCATTTTCGCGACGACCGAAATCCGCAAGGTCCCGGTGACGATCCTGTCGCGCTGTCAGCGGTTTGATCTCAAGCGCGTCGACCGCGACGAACTGGCGAAACACCTTTCCGCCATCTGTGAAAAAGAGGGTGCCGCGGTGGCCGCGGACGGGCTGGCGCTGATTGCCCGCGCCGCCGAAGGCTCGGTGCGCGATGCGCTGTCCCTGCTCGATCAGGCGATTGTACAGGGCGAAGCCTCAGACGGACCTGTGACCGCCTTGCAGATCCGAGACATGCTGGGACTGGCCGACCGCGCGCGCGTGCTTGATCTTCTTGAAGCGGCATTGCAGGGCGACCATGCCAAGGCGCTGGCCGAGATTGCATCGCTCTATGATGCAGGTGGGGATCCGGCCATCATTACCCGTGACTGTCTGGATTATGTGCATGCGCTGACCCGCGTGAAGGCGGCCGGGCCCGATGCCGATCTGGCCGAGGCAAAAGAAACAATTCAGCGGCTCGTTGCCATTGCGGAAAACCTCTCGATTGCGCAACTGACACGGCTCTGGAAAATCCTGCTGGTGGGGCTCGATGATGTGCGCCGTGCGCCGGATCCTCTGACGGCGGCAGAAATGACGCTTCTGCGTCTGGGCTCTGCCGCATCCCTGCCTTCGCCGGAAGATGCGGCCAGACTGTTGCGCGGCGACGAGGGGGCCGCGCCCTCCGCCCCAAAGCCTGAGCCGGCACCGCCGGCCAAAGCGCCGGTCGAGGCCCCTGTTGCGCAGGCCGAAACACCGCCGCCTGCCGTCGAGGATGTCCATGAGGACGCCGTGCCGGTTCCGGATATTCAGGATGCGCCCACATCTCTGGATGCCATGATCGAGGCGATGACGGACCGCGCTGATGCGGCGCTCCGCTCCGATATGATGCGCTTTATTCGTCCGGTGTCGTTCAAGCCGGGGCGGATCGTCTTCGAGCCCGCCGAGCATGCACCGGCTGATCTGGCGCAACGGATTGCCAAACGCCTGCAGGACTGGACCGGGGTGACCTGGGCGGTGATGGCCACACATGACAGCCGCGGCGGTGAAACCATTCGCGAACGGCAGAAGCGGGAAGAGCGCGAACACGCCCAGCAAGTGGCGCGCGATCCGGTTGTGCAGCAGGCGCTGCGGATTTTCCCCGGTGCCGAAATTGTCGAAGTGCGCCGTCCGGCCTCGTCGGAGCCGGATGACACCGTCGAAACCGCAAAGGGCCGATCATGAAAGACCTGATGGGATTGATGAAGCAGGCGCAGGAATTACAGGCCCGTATGCAGGAAGCGCAGGAAAAGCTGGCAGCGGAATCCGTCACCGGCGAATCCGGGGCCGGACTGGTCCGCGTCACCCTGTCGGGCAAGGGCGATATCAAGGATATCCAGCTGGATCCGTCCATACTGGTCGCCAGCGAGAAGGAAGTCGTCGAGGACCTCATCAAGGCGGCCTTCACCAATGCGCGCGGCAAGATTGAAGAGGTCCAGGCGCGGGTGATGAAAGACGCGGCGGGCGGTCTGCCGCTGCCGCCCGGCTTTTCATTTCCGGGATAACCCAGCGTGTCGACCCACTCTGCCGGACCTGAAATCGAACGCCTGATCGCGTTGCTCGCCAAGCTGCCGGGGCTGGGGCCGCGCTCGGCGCGTCGCGTGGCGCTGCATCTGCTGAAAAAGCGCGATGCGCTGATGCGCCCGCTGGCCGAAGCGCTGGCAGAGGCGGCCGACAAGATCACGGCCTGTTCGACTTGCGGGAATATGGACGTGACCGATCCGTGCGCCATCTGCGCGGCGCCGGGGCGTGACCCGTCTGTCATTTGCGTGGTCGAGACGGTCGGCGATATCTGGGCACTGGAACGCGCAGCGGCGTTCAAGGGGCGCTATCATGTGCTGGGCGGGGTTTTGTCGCCTCTGGACGGTGTGCGGCCGGATGATCTCAATATTGGTGGTCTGCTGGAGCGGGCTGAAAACCCGGTCGTGAAAGAGATCGTGCTGGCGCTGAATGCGACAGTCGATGGCCAGACCACGGCGCACTACCTCTCCGATCGTCTCGAAGGGGCGGCCGTAGAGATTACCAGCCTGGCGCGCGGCGTGCCGGTCGGCGGCGAGCTCGATTACCTCGACGACGGCACGCTGACCGCGGCGTTCAAATCGCGCCGGCCGGCCTGATTACGCGGCTTTGGTCGGTGACCGGAAGAATTTCGAGAAGGTCCGCAGGCGCGCTGCCATGTCTGGTTCGAAGGCACTGACCTGTGACCAGCGGCGACGGGCGCGGACCGGCAATTCGGAGAGTTTTCCGGGCAGAATCCTGGCGCACTGTTCCGCGACATCCCAGGAGCGCAGGCCCAGAGCCGAAAAGCTGGGCGCGATGACGCGGCCGGAATCCAGCGGAACCTCGTAAGAGGCATAATAGGTCTTGTAATGCGCGCCACCCTTGCCGAGATCGACGCGATTGAGGCCCAGCTCCGGTGCGGCCTTGAAGATTTCGTGCAGCAGGAGGAGGCCGGGCGAGACCTTTGCGAAGCGCTCGTCATAGGCCGGGAACCAGGAATGGTAGACGTCACCGGCGCGCAGGCCAAACTCGACCGCGGCCAGTTCGTCACCGAAATAGAGCGCGAAGGTCAGACCCTGGAAACCGGCATCGTTCGAGGCGTTCAGATTGACGAGCAACTGGCGGGCCCAGTCGATGTCGAACACATCCAGCTTGCGGGTCGCGTTGTACTGCTCGGATTTCCAGCGATTCAAGGTGGCAAGAAGCTGACCGTCGCCGTCTCCGACGACCAGACGGGCCGGGCCGAAATCGCGCTCGGCATTGCGCAGGCGGCGATCCATTTTCTTGAACTGGGATTTGTGCGTGGCCATGCGCTCGGCGAAATAGGCGTCAGAGCCATCGGAGAGATCGACAATAACGGAGCCATCGCGTTCGCGCGCCTTCTCGACCTTGCAGCCAGCGCCATTCCACCAGTTTTCATAGGCCATGAAACCGGCCCCGAGCCGGGTCAGGAATTCATTCGGGCAGATCGACACGCCGGGTTTTGACACGATGCCCTGATAATCCGACATCGGCGCGCCGACCGGGCGCAACGCAAAGTGCCGCGGCGCATGAAAAGCGAAATACCCAACGGTCTGCTCATCCTGCTCGATTACGGCGACGCGGACATCGGAGCGCACGCGATCGACCGCTGCTGCGAAATCCGGCAGAAGGTAGGGGCTGACCAGTTGACCATCCTGATACGCCCAATCCCGCCACTTGCCGAGTTCGGCGCTGCTCAAGTCCCGTATCGAAACGCTTTTTACGCGCATTCTTTCCGCTCCTCTTTCTCGTAACAGGAGAAAGCAAGAAGGATGCCGGTTTCGGGCCGCGCGGTGAGACAGTAGGCTGGCGCATCAATGACTGGATGATTCGATGCTCGATACGCTGACCCTTGAGACCGTTCTGATTGTTTCTGCCCCCGTGATGACGCTGGGCCTGCTGGTGTTGTGGCTGGTGACCAGCCGCGCCAAATCCCGGCTGGAGAAGGAGCTGTCGAACTTGCAGGGCCGGGCTGCGATTGCCGACCGGCTGGAAGCGAAACTCGCCGAGGCGGAGGCGGACTTGAAGCTGACCAATCAGGCGCGCGAAAATGCCGAAACCCGGCTGGCGCGGATGGAAAGCGAGCTGAAATCCGCCGAGCGGCATCATGCCGAGAAACTGGCGGACCTGGAGAAGGCGCGCGAGCAGCTGAAAGAGACCTTCAAGGTCACAGCGAGCGAGATCCTCAAAACCAGCGGCGAGGAGCTGAGCAAATCCAGCAAGGAATCGCTCGACAAGATGCTCAATCCGCTGCGCGACCAGTTGAAGGAATTCCGCGAGAAGGTGGAAATCGATTCCCACAAGCGCGTGGAGCAGACGTCCTCGCTCGATCGTATGGTGCAGATCCTGCACAAGAATGCGCAGCAAATGTCCGAGGATGCGACCAATCTGGCCAATGCGCTGCGGTCATCGTCGAAAATGCAGGGCGATTGGGGCGAATTGATCCTGACCAGTATTCTGGAAAAGGCCGGGCTTCGCGAAGGCCAGGAGTTTCACACCCAGCAGAGCGAGACCGATTCCGAGGGCGCGCGCCTGCGGCCAGACGTGGTTGTCGACATGCCGGGCAATCAGCGTCTGGTCATCGATTCCAAGGTCAGCCTGAAAGCTTTCGAGGCGTGCGTGAATGCCGACACGGACGAGGACCGCGAAGCCGCGCTGAAACAGCATCTCGCCTCCATCCGGGCCCATATCAAGAGTTTGCACGAGAAGGACTATCCCAAGCTTTATGAAGGCGTCAGCTTCACCCTGATGTTCATTCCGCTGGAAGGGGCGGCGAGCCTGGCCTTCCAGAGTGATCCGGGCCTGTCCGGCTATGCGTGGGAGCGCGATATCATGATCGCGACGCCGACCAATCTGATGATGGCCATGCGCACGGTGCAGAATCTCTGGACGATTGACCGCCAGAACCAGAATGCGCGCGAAATCGCTGACCGCGCCGGGCAGCTCTATGACAAGCTGGTCGGCTTTGTGGAGGAGCTGGACACGGTGGGGCAAAGGCTGGATCAGGCCCATGATGCGTGGTCGACCGCAAAGGGGCGCTTGTCCTCCGGGCGCGGCAATGTGATCCGCCAGACCGAGATGCTGAAAGAACTGGGTGCGCAGACGAAGAAGTCCTTGCCGGCCGGATATCTGGAGGCTGCGGCGGACGCGGACGACCCGGACCTGCCTGCGCTGGATACTGGCCCCGGCAAAGACGAGACTTGAAGATTTCCATCCCCTCGCATACTTAAGCGCCATGGCCGTACGCGAAATACTCACCGTTCCCAATCCGACCCTCAAAGAGGTGTCGAAGCCTGTCGCCACCGTCGATGAAGAGCTTCGCTCGTTGATGGATGACATGCTCGATTCCATGTATGCGGCGGACGGGATCGGCCTGGCCGCCATCCAGATCGGCGTGCCCAAGCGGGTCATCGTCATGGATCTGGACTGGGGCAAGGGCGAACGCAATCCGCGCTATTTCGTCAATCCGGTCCTGTCCGACCCGTCCGAGAATACCCTGCCCTATGAAGAGGGCTGTCTTTCGGTGCCGACCTATTTTGACGAGGTCGAGCGGCCCGACCGCATCCGGATCGATTATCTCGATTATGACGGCAAGCCGAAAACCGAGATTGCCGAGGGCATGTTTGCGGTCTGCATCCAGCACGAGATGGACCATCTGGAGGGCGTGCTCTTCATTGATCACCTCTCGCGCCTGAAGCGTCAGCGCGCGGTCCAGAAGGTGAAGAAGCTGGTCAAACTCCGCGAGCAGGACGACGCGGCTTGATCCTGCGTCCGGCGACGCAGGATGATGCGCCGCTACTGGCCGCCTGGGATGAAAAACCTCATGTGAAATGGTGTACGGGTTTTGATCCGGACCTGCCCTTGCCTGATGAGGCGCGCGAGGACTGGGCGGCCCAGATTGCGCGGGACGTTGACTGGCTGGATATCCTGATCGGTGAGGTGGAGGGGCGCGCCATTGGCGTGGTGCAGATCATCGACCCGCATCTGGAAGAAAGCCATTACTGGGGGACATGCGCCCCGAACCAGCGGGCAATCGACATCTGGATCGGCGAGGAAAGTGACCTCGCGCGAGGTTTCGGCACACAGATGATGCGGCTGGCGATTGCTCGCTGTTTTGCCGATCTGACAGTCGCCAATATCCTGATTGATCCCCTGATGATCAACACCGCGGCCATCCGTTTTTACCGGCGGCTGGGTTTTGTTGATGTCGGAGAGCGCCGTTTCGGCGATGATGCGTGTCAGGTGATGGAATTGCGCCGGGCGCAATGGGAGGAAACTGAGACATGAATATCCGATTTGGAATTATTGCCAGCACGGCTGCACTTGTGTCGGCATGCTCAATGGAAGGTTCGGCACCGCAAGCTGCGGACACGCCGAGCACGGCGGCGCCGGAAAGTCTGTTTGCGACACTTTCTGCCTATTGCGGGCAGGCTTTTGAAGGCGGCGTCGATAGCGAGGATCCGCGCGATGCCGGATGGGTGGGCCAGACGCTGGTCATGCATGTGCGTGAATGCTCGGAAGACGAAATCCGCATCCCGCTACATCTTGGCGAGGATCGTTCGCGGACCTGGGTGGTGACACGCACGGAAGACGGCTACCGCCTGAAACATGATCACCGGCATGAGGACGGGTCCGAAGACGTGCTGACGCAATATGGCGGTGACAGCTCTGTCGTGACCGCGTCCCGGATCGAGTTTCCGGCCGATGAATTCAGCCGCGACCTGTTTGTGGCTGAGGGCATTCCCGATTCCGCGCAGAATACCTGGCTGATGCAGGTTGAGGGCGAGACGTTCACTTACGGGCTGGACCGTCCGGGCCGGAGCTTCCGCGCCGTATTTGACCTCTCCAATCCGGTTGATGCACCGCCTGCACCGTGGGGATTTGAGGACTGATTGCGGCGGCATTGATGCCAGTTCGAGTACGAAAAATAGTGTTGGCGGGATTTGCCGGTGCCCTGTGTCTGGCGCTTTGCGCTTGTTCTGAAGACCGCTCCATACCTGGTGAGAATGCCGAGCCTATTAATCTATTTGAGGCGTTGTTGGAGTTCTGTGGAGCTGCCTTCGCAGGCAGAATCACAAGTAATGGTCCGCCGGCGGGAGATTGGGCCGGGCAATCGCTGATTATGCATGTTCGCGACTGCTCGGCCGATGAAATCGGCATCGCGATTCATGCCGGGAACGACCGCTCACGAATCTGGGTACTATCTCGTACAGAGCTGGGTTTTCATCTCAGGCATGATCAACACCATCAAGACGGTTCATCGCTCGCGCTGAGCGGTTATGGTGGGGATGCATGGATCAGTGATCGCCTTCGGATCGAATTCGCCGCGGACGCGCACAGTCTGGACCTTTTCGAGCAGCAAAGCCTCAATTCATCGACTGAAAACATCTGGGGACTGGAATTCGACGGCCAGTGGTTTGTGTATGAGTGGTATAATCCGGACCAATATCTGAGAATGGAATTCGACCTCTCCAATCCGGTCGAGGCCCCGCCCGCGCCGTGGGGTTTTGAGGACTGATTGCGGATAGTCCTTGATCTTGGCGGCGGGATTGGTTGAAACGCCGCCATGACACTTCGCCTTGCCTTCATGGGTACGCCCGATTTTGCCGCCGCCTCTCTGGTGGAGATAGCCGCTGCCGGCCACGAGATTGTCCGCGTCTACACCCAGCCGCCGCGCCGCAAGGGGCGGGGCAAGTCTGAGCAGAAGACGCCGGTCCATGCGCTGGCCGAAACACTGGGGCTGGATGTGCACACGCCGGACAGCTTTCGCGATCCGGCTGTGCTGGCGGATTTTGCATCGCTCGATCTCGATCTCGCCGCCGTCGTCGCCTATGGACAGATCCTGCCGCAGGCCGCGCTGGACGCGCCGCGTCTGGGCTGTCTCAACCTGCACGCCTCGCTTCTGCCGCGCTGGCGCGGAGCCGCGCCGATCCAGCGGGCCATCATGGCCGGGGATGAGTTGACCGGTGTGCAGATCATGCAGATGGAGGCGGGGCTCGATACCGGGCCGATCCTGTTGTCGGAAACGGTGCGCATCTTCCCGCATGATACGGCGGGCAGCCTGCATGACCGGCTGATGGGTGCAGGCGCACAGATGTGGCCGCGCGCACTCGCGGCGCTGGAGCGAGGTTCGCTGGAGGCGGTCCCGCAAAGCGGCGAGGGCGCGACCTACGCGAAGAAGATCACCAATGATGAGGCGCGCATCGACTGGTCGCAGCCAGCGATGGTTGTCGCCCACCAGATTCGCGGCCTGTCGCCCTTTCCCGGGGCCTGGTTCGAATTGCCAACCGCCAGGGGGCCCGTGCGGGTGAAAGTCCATTTCGCCAGAGCCGGGGACGGTGCGGGCGCGCCCGGCACGGTGCTGGATGAGGCGCTGCTGATCGCGTGTGGTTCGGGGGCTGTGCGCCTGACCCGGCTGCAACGCGAAGGCAAGGCGGCGATGGATGCAGATGATTTCCTGCGCGGCAATACATTGGCGGCCGGAACGGTGCTGGACTGATGCCGCGTTACAAGCTGACGCTGGAATATGATGGCGGGCCCTTCATGGGCTGGCAGCGGCAGGATCACGGACCCAGCGTGCAGGGCAGTCTGGAGCGTGCCGCGACAAAGCTGAACGGATCACCCGTGGAAGTTCACGGGGCGGGGCGCACGGATAGTGGCGTTCATGCGCTGGGGCAGGTCGCTCATCTCGATCTCGACAAGGATTTGCCGACCGATACGGTGCGCGATGCCATCAACCAGCATTTGCGTCCCGAGCCGATTGCGGTCCTGTCGTGCGAGGAAGTAGACGAGGATTTCCACGCCCGTCATTCGGCGACCAAGCGCCATTATATCTATCGCATGATCGATCGCCGCCCGCCGCTGACGCTGGACAAGGGCAAGATCTGGCGGGTGACGCAAAAGCTGGACGTTGATGCCATGCATTCCGCCGCGCAATGCCTCGTCGGGACGCATGATTTCTCGACCTTTCGGGATATCCAGTGCCAGGCGAAATCACCGGTCAAGACACTGGAAAAGATTGCCGTCCGGCGGGTGGCGGATGAGGTCGAGCTGACCTGTTCCGCCATCTCCTTCCTGCATCGGCAGGTGCGGTCGATCACCGGTTCGCTGGTGGAAATCGGCCGCGGAAAATGGGCCCCGGAGGATCTGAAAGCGGCACTGGAGGCGCGTGATCGCGCCGCCTGTGGGCCGGTCGCGCCCGCGGACGGCCTCTATCTGGAACGGGTGGATTACTAGCCTTTTGGCTTTTCCGGACGCGTCAGTTGAGCCCGTAGGCGAGGACCATGTTCACAATCACCGGGATCATGGCGATGGGGATGGTCCAGAGCAGGGGCAGGCCGAGCGCCAGTTGCGCGACGCGGAAATGCACGAAATAGCGAAAACCTTCGTAGAGAAAGCCGATCGAGAAGGCGACACCGGCCGCGCTGGTCAGGCCCAGAAGGTAGAAGGCCACCGGAAAGACCGGCACCATCAATAGCACCACAACCGCCCAGTTATGCAGGACTACCCAGTGCACGAAGCGATGCTTGGTACCGGTCAGCCGCGTCAGGAAGATGGCGAGCACGGGGAAAACCAGCCAGATGCGCGCCAGCGTTCCGATCAGGTCGAGCGCCGTCAGGCGGCTTTCGAAGCCCTCGATATTGTCGATATTCAATTGCTGCAGACCGAGCAGCACAAAAACCAGAATGGGCAGGGATACAATCGCTGCAAAGAAGCTGCGGATCAGTCCGCTCGCCGACAGATCGAGCGTTTCGGCCCAGTCTTCGCGAAAGGACAGGGCCCGCCCGACGGCCTTCACGCCCTGCATCGTATCGGTCAACAGGCGGATCATGTGGTCAGCCCGAAATAGGATTTGATCAGACGCGCATAGATGCGGGTCAGGGTTTCGATATCGCTTGTGTCCACGCGCTCATCGACCTGGTGCATGGTGGCGCCCACAAGGCCGAATTCTGCGACCTGCGCGTAATTGCGGATGAAGCGCGCATCGGAGGTGCCGCCGCCTGTGGTCAGCGCTGGTGTCAGGCCGGTTTCGGCTTCGACGGCGGCTTTCAGGGCTTCGGTGAAATGGTCGGGCGTGGACAGGAAGGCCTCGCCGGTGACTTTCAGATCGAGCTCGATCCGGCCTTCAAAACCGAGCCCGGCCGCCCTGGCCTCACCCTCGATCCAGCGTTTGAGATCATCGCCCGTGTGGGCCGTGTTGAAGCGGATATTGAATTTCGCGCGCGCTTCGCCAGGGATCACATTGTGCGGCTCATTGCCGACATCGACGGAGGTGACTTCCAGATTGCTCTTCTGGAAATGCGGTGCCCCGTCGTCCAGGGTGCGCGCCAGCAGGCGGTTCAGAAGTTCGATCAGTTTCGGGACGGGATTGTCGGCCAGTTCGGGATAGGCGACATGACCCTGCCGGCCGATGACGCGGATCACGCCATTGAGGCTGCCACGGCGGCCGACCTTGATGGTCTCGCCCATCTTGTGCGGATTGGTCGGCTCGCCGACGAGGACATGATCAAAGCGTTCGCCTGCCTCGTGCAGGGCCTCCATCAGGCGCTTGGTGCCGTTGACGGCCGGGCCTTCTTCATCGCCCGTGATCAGGAAGACGATGGAGCCGGGAATGTCATGTCCGGCCTTTACCTGCGAAACGGCCGCGACCATGGCGGCCAGCGCGCCCTTCATGTCGGCCGCGCCGCGGCCCCAGAGGACGCCGTCCTCGATGCGGGCCTCGAACGGGCCATTGGTCCAGTTCGCCTCATCGCCGGGCGGCACGACATCGACATGGCCGGCAAAACCCAGAACGGGCCCGTCCGTGCCCGACCGGGCATAGAGATTGTCGACCTCCTCGAAGGGATAGCGCTGCGCGGTAAAGCCGAGCTGTTCCAGTGCGCCCTGCAAGACGTCCATGACCCCCTCATCCTTCGGCGTAACCGAGGGCGCGCGGATCAGGGCCTGAGCGAGATCGATCGGATCGGACATCTCAATCCCGCAGAAGCTCGTTAATGGCGGTCTTGGCGCGGGTGCGCTCATCGACGGTCTTGACGATGACGGCGCAGGCGAGGGACGGGCCGCCCTTGGGGTCGGGCAGGGTGCCGGGTGCAACAACCGCATAGGGCGGCACTTCGCCATAGGTGATGGCATCGGTGGCGCGATCAACGATCTTGGTCGAGCCGGAGATGAAGACCCCCATGGCCAGCACCGCGCCTTCGCGGACGATGACGCCTTCGACGACTTCGGAACGCGCGCCGATGAAGGCCCCGTCCTCGATGATGGTCGGATTGGCCTGTAGGGGCTCCAGCACGCCTCCAATACCCGCCCCGGCAGAGACATGGACATTCTTCCCGATCTGCGCACACGAGCCGATACTGGCCCAGGTATCGACCATCGCCCCTTCACCGACATAAGCGCCGATATTGACATAGGACGGCATCAACACGGCGCCCGGCGCGATAAACGCCCCGCGGCGCACCGCACAGGGCGGCACGGCGCGGAAACCGGCGGCCCTGAATTCGGCTTCGCCCCAGCCCTCGAATTTGGACGGGACCTTGTCCCACCATTTTGCGCCGCCAATGCCGCCCCCGATCACGCCCATCGGATTAAGGCGGAAGGAGAGGAGGACGGCTTTTTTCAGCCATTGATTGACGACCCATTCGCCGCCGGTCTTTTCCGCCACGCGCGCCTTGCCGGCATCCAGCAGGCCCACCGCTTTTGCCACGGCGTCGGCGACAGAAGCATTCAGCGCGTCCGGTTGATCGCGATGCTCCCAGGCGGTGTTGATGGTGGCTTCGAGCGCGGCGAGATCGGTCATGCGGCTTTGTCTTTCGTCTTGGCGGTCGAGAGGAAGGTCTTGAGACAATCCACGGCGAAATGGACATGGTCGGGATGATCGTCCGGCCCGGCGCTTTCTTCATCGCGCGGACCCGGTCTGGCCCGAACCAGAATCGTGGTCCAGCCGATGTCGTGCGCGGTTTTCAGATTGCGGATCGAATCTTCAAAGAAGGCGCTTTCCGGTGCCTTGATGTCAAAGCGCGAGGAAAACAGATCATAGCCCGAGCGGTGCGGCTTGGGTTTGAAGTCGGCGGCCTCGACATCGAACATGTCATCGAAACAATCGGTCAGGCCGAGATGATGGCAGATATCCTCGGCATGCTTCATCGAGCCATTGGTATAGACATAGCGTCGGCCCGGCAGGGCACGGATATGTGCCGCCAGCTGCGGGTCCGGCGTGATGACGCTGTGATCGATATCGTGCACGAAATCCAGAAATTCGCGGCCATTGCGGACCTGTCCATTGGCCATCAGCCCGTTCAGCGTGGTGCCGTATTCGCGCCAGTAGTCTTTTTGTACCTTGCGGGCATCTTCACGAGAGAGATTGAGTTCGCGGGCGACATATTCCGTCATCTTGCGGTCGACCTGCGACATCACCTCGGCGTCGGACGGGTAGAGCGTGTTGTCGAGATCGAAGACCCAGTTGGAAATGTGTGACAGATCGGGCGGCGTCATGGCTGTTCAGGCTCCGGCGTTGCTTGTTGTGCCGGTATTCTGAAATCGGCAATGGTCAGTTCTATACGGCTGGTTCCGTCAAGCGGTTCAGGTATCTGCCGGAAGCCGGCGCTGGAATATCCGCGGCCGGCGCAGTCATCGCGGCCCTCGGCCACAAATCGCGATGGTGAAAAACAGAATTCCTCCGTCCCACCTTGCAGGGTGCCGCCCAACTCGCCGGTGCGTTCGGCATAGTAGAAAGCATTGGCTTGCGTCAGATGATCGGCGATCAGGCGCGCACAGCCGCCGGCATCGAGCCGCCACCAGCCACGTGCTTCCCACACCTCGTCACGTTCGCGCCCGAGCGCGACGGCGATCCGGCCTTCGGTTTCGTTGCACAGGATGAGCCCGGCCTCGGCATTGCGGCGCAAGGCGGCGGCTTCCAGCGCGTCTATCAGCTCCGGGCGTGGCGGTGTGCGTGGCAGGCTTTCGGCCTGCACGAAGGCGGATATGGCGCGGGTTGTGCGGCGGCCTTCCAGCCCGTCTATGGAGCGAATATCATATCCGGCATCGCGCAGCAGGCGCTGTGTGCCGGCCTCCTGCGCGTCTTCGCCGAAATCTGCGGGTTCGACCAGGATCGTGCGGAAACGATGCTCGCCGCGCAGAATATCAAAGCCCCGGCGGTCCAGCCCCAGAGCGTCGCAATCGCTGACACCCTCGACGGCGAAGTCGGAGGCACCGACGCAGAGATCGAGCTGGCCACCCCATTCGCGCACACCGCCGAGATAGGCGGCGGTTGAGCGGGCATAGAAGAGAAGCGGTTCGTCGCTGTCCGGATCGATGCTCGGGCCGGTCTCCACGCATTCACCGGGGCGAATGCGCGTCCAGCCTTCGACCGCGATCTCGCGATCCGGCGTGGCCCAGCCCAAGGCGGCCTCAACGATGAAGCTGGTTTCATTGCAGATATCCGCGGCCTGCGCGGGCATGGCCGGGATCAGCAAGCTCAGAAATAGAACAGCGCGAAACATCATTGTTTCACCTTATCCGGAAAATTCCGGCGTAAACGCGGCAATCGCATCGCGAAGATCATCAAGGCCGGATTTTTTGGTCGACGAGGTCGGGATCAGCTCGGGGAAAGCCGCGGCGCGCTTGGCAATCTGCTTCAGCGTATCGGCTTCCATTTTCGCCAGCTCGCCCGGCTTCAACTTGTCGGCCTTGGTCAGAATGATCTGATAGCTGACGGCGGCTTCGTCGAGGCCGTCCATCATTGTCTCGTCAGTGGGTTTCAGGCCGTGGCGGGCATCAATCAGCAAATAGACGCGCTTGAGATTCGGGCGTCCCTTGAGGAAGGCCTCGGTCAGCCGTGTCCAGACCTGGGCCGTCTTCTTGGGTGCCTTGGCGAAGCCATAACCCGGCAGATCGACAAGGCGGATCGCGCCGCCCAGATCAAAGAAATTGAGCTCTCGCGTGCGGCCGGGCTCGCCTGAGGAGCGGGCCAGCTGCTTGCGATTGGTCAGGGCGTTGATCAGGCTGGATTTGCCGACATTCGACCGGCCCCAGAAGGCAATCTCGGGCATGTCGGCCGGCGGCAGTCCGGCGAGATCGACGGCACCTTTGATAAACTCGCAGGGGCGGACGAAAAGCGCACGGCCGCGCCCGGAGCTGGAGCGTCCGGGCTCGGCGGTCAGCTTGCTTCTCCACCGCGATTGGCAAGTCTTTTAACCAGCTTGTCGAGTTGGGTTTCGACCCCCTGACGCCGCATGATGATGTATTGCTGGACCACGGACAGGAAGTTGTTCCAGGCCCAGTAGATCACCAGTCCGACGGCGAAATTCGCGAGGATGAAGGTGAAGACCAGCGGCAGGAAGGCAAAGATCCGGGCCTGCATCTTGTCCGGTGGGGGCGGGTTCAGCGATTGCTGCGCCCACATGGTGATCCCCATGAGAATGGGCCAGGCCCCGATGGCCAGCGTCGTGCCGATGAGCGGCAGGCCGGACGGGTCATAGGGCAGGAGGCCGAACAGATTCCACAGGCTGGTCGGGTCCGGCGCAGCCAGATCCTGAATCCACCCCGGAAAGGGCTCATGGCGCATTTCCAGAGTCACGAACAGCGTCTTGTAGAGCGCATAGAAGACCGGGATCTGGAACAATATGGGCAGACAGCCGGCCAGCGGATTGACCTTCTCCCGCTGATAAAGCGCGATGGTTTCCTGTTGCTGCTTCTGTTTGTCGTCGGCGTATTTCTCGCGCAGCTCCTGCATTTTCGGCTGCAGATTCTTCATCTTCGCCATCGAGACATAGGCGCGATTGGCCAGCGGGAAGAACAGGATCTTGACCAGAACGGTGACGGCCAGAATGGCAAAGCCGATGCCGCCAAGGAAGCCGGACAGGGTGTGCAATAGCCAGAAATAGGGGCGGGTGAGGAACCAGAACATGCCCCAGTCAACGGCCATGTCGAAACGGGAAATGCCGAGGTCTTCTTCATATGCCTGCAGGAGATCGACCCGCTTGGCACCGGCAAAGATGCGCGCTGTTGTGGCGAGGGTCGCGCCCGGCGCAAGATCTACCGGCTGGGTGACATAGCCGGACTGGAAGGTGTCTTCCCCCTGACGGCCGATCAGGCGCATCGAGCCTTCGAATTCCATGGACTGATCGGGAATGACGGCGGCCATCCAGTATTTGTCGGTAATGCCCATCCAGCCGCCCGTGCCAGAGCGATCGGTTTCGTCACCTGGATTCATGGAGCGGTATTTTTCATCCAGAATCGTGGTGCCGACCACGCCGATCGGGCCTTCATGCAGAATGAAGAAAGGCGACCAGGGGGCCGGCGGTTCGCCATCGCGGCGCACGCGCGCGAAACGCGACAGGCTGGCGGTCTGGCCCGACGTGTTCTCGATCTCGTCGGCGAAGGTGAACATATAGTCGTTGTCGAGCGAAATCGTGCGGCGGAAGACAAGGCCGTCACTGCCGCGATATTCCAGCACGACCGGCGTTTCCGGCGTCAGCTGATTGCCGGAGACGAGGGTCCAGTTGGCGTTGAAGCCGGGCGCGTCGGTCGGGCCGGAACCCAGCCCCTGCCAGCCATCCTGTGCGTAAAACGCATTGGCACCGTCGCGGCGGCGTAAAAACTCCACCGGCGTATCATCATCAACCTCGGTGTCGTAACGCTGCAGCCGCAATTCATCGATTCGCGTTCCGGTCAGGGAGAGCGAGCCGGTGACGGCTTCGCTGACGATTTCGATGCGTTGTTCTTCTGCAGGGCCGCTGCCGTCCGGTGCCGCGGCATTGGCGTTGGCGGCGAGGCCGGTCAGTTCGGTCTGTACGGCCGTGGATTGCTCGGCGAGGCGCGCCGCCTGCTGGCGCTCATTCATCGGCCCCAGAACGAAAATCTGATAGGGAATCAGAATGGCCGCCGAGATCACGATGGCGAGGATGATATTGCGATTGTCGCCCATGAGAGGGTGTCCCGATCCGCTTTAGTCGTTCTTGTCGCCCGAGGCCGGGCGGGCGAGGGTTTGCAGCGCCGATTGCACATCGTCAAGTAAGCGCGTCCATGCCTTTGCGCCAGTTGTCACGCGGGCGATGAACACATAGTCGGTTCCGGCCTGTCCGTGGAGGGGCAATAGCAGCCTCGCAGCCTCTTTCAGGCGGCGCTTGGCCCGGTTGCGCACAACGGCATTGCCGATCTTGCGGGTGGCGGTAAAGCCGGCGCGGATCTCGTCAGGAGGGCAATGGCCTTCGCGGGCCTGAACAACAACGCTGGAGCGCACCGCTTTGCGGCCTTGTGCCACAAACAGAAAATCCCGCCTGACGCGCAGGCGGGATATCTTCATTTCCGTATCGCCAGAAGGGATCAGGCTGACAGCCGCTTGCGGCCTTTGGCGCGGCGGCGGGCCAGAACCTGACGGCCGGCTTTGGTGGCCATACGTGCGCGGAATCCGTGCCGGCGGCTGCGGACGAGCTGGGACGGTTGGAATGTACGTTTCACGGGCGCGCTCCATTACATGGGCAAATCTCAAGAGGCGCGGTCATTACGCGACCAAATAGGGGTCGTCAAGGGCGTACGGCCTGCTTGTTCAGCGGCCCGGTGTGGGCTATCGCCTAGAACGAAGAAGGATATGAACGAACATCTACCTCCCCCCTCAGCCGCTCAACGTATAATGAACGTTATGATCGGTGTCTGCCGGGCGACAGTCGAAAGCCTGCCGGGGCGGCTTTTATTGTTCACGCTCGGCTTTGTCATGCTGGCCCAGCTTCTGATCTTCCTGCCGCTGGCAGCGCAATTTCGCACCAACTGGCTCTCCGACCAGGCCGAGACCGCTTTTATCGCGGCGCTGGCGGCCGATGTCGCCGAAGGCGGCACGCTGGGCGATGTGGAGGTGAGCCAGTTGCTGGAGGCTTCCGATGCGGTCGCTGTGGCGCGGGTGACGGAAGGCCGCAACGAGCTGGTGCTTTATGGCGGGCCGATTGATGCGCGCCTGATCGAAGCGGATCTGCGGCGCGAAACCTGGTGGGGCAGTATTACCCGTGCCGCGCGCACCTTCACCATCACCGAAGAGCGCTTTATCCGCATTATCGCCAATCCGCAGGCGCGGCCCGCCGACATTATTGATGTGATTGTGCCGGAGGCTCCATTGAAGGCGGCCCTCCTGGACTATTCCGTAGGGCTGTTACAGCTCTCGCTCTTCATCGCTGTGGTCACGGGGGTCCTGCTCTATGTGACATTGCTCTATGCCTTTGTGCGGCCGATGCGACAGCTGGCGGCGGCCATGGCGCGTTTCCAGAAAGACCCGATGGACCCCAAACGCGCCATTGTGCCGGACACGCGCAAGGACGAGATCGGCCAGGCACAACGGGCGCTGGCAGCGATGCAGGAAGATGTGCGGGCAGCCCTGAAACAGCGCGAGCGGCTGGCCGCGCTGGGCGCGGCGATGGCGAAGATCAATCACGATCTGCGCAATGTGTTGGCCGCGGCGCAGCTGGTCTCCGACCGGCTGGTCTCGTTCGAGGATGAGCGCGTGCGCAAGATGGGCGCGCGCATGGTGCGGGCGGTCGGGCGCGGCATTCGCCTAACCGAGGCAACGCTGCAATATGGACGCGCCGAGGAAAGCCCGCCGCAGACGATGCGGCTCAATCTCCGGCTCGCGCTGGATGAAGCCGCCGCCGATGCCATGGCGACGGAAGGCGAGGGGGTCTGGAACAACGAGATCGCCGAGGGCACGGCCATCGAAGCCGATCCGGACCATGTGCACCGGATTTTCCTCAACCTGTTCCGCAATGCAATCCAGGCGATGACGCTGGTGGAGCGGGAGATACGCCTGTTGGTGAGCAGCCGTGAAGATGACGGCTTCATCCGGATCGAGGTGACTGATGGCGGGCCGGGCCTGCCATCAAAGGCGCAGGACAATCTCTTCCAGCCGTTTACCTCCTCCACGCGCCGGGAAGGCACGGGACTGGGCCTGACCACGGCCCGGGAACTCGCCCGCGCTCATGGCGGGGATATCGTGCTGGTGAGGACAGGTGAAGGCGGGACGGTGTTCGCGGTTACGCTGCCGGGGGTGGACTAGGGTCAGGACCCTAGGGTTCTCCCACGACGCCCTCGCGCCTCGTGTCGGCCCCACCGGTCAGCGAGCCATCTTCCAGACGGCGAATGATGTGGAGGCCGGAATTTTCCGTGCGATTGGCATCGAGTGTGAAGCCCATGGCGCGCAGCTCGTCCGCCAGCTCAGCCGGGAAGCTGTCTTCGATGCGGATGATATCGCCGCGCCCGACGACATTCGGCAGATTGATCGCCTCCTGAGGTGTCAGACCCCAATCGAGCATGCCGACCAGCGTCTTCGAGACATAGGCAATGATGGATGCGCCGCCTGGTGAACCGGTGGCGAGCTCGAACGCGCCATCCGCGTCGAACACAATCGTCGGCGACATGGAGGAACGCGGGCGTTTGCCGCCGGTTGGCGCATTGGCCGCCGGGCTGCCATCGGCATTCAGTGGGTTGAAGTTGAAATCTGTGAGCTGGTTATTGAGGAAAAATCCGCCCGCCATGCGGTTGGAGCCGAAGAGGAATTCGACCGTCGTCGTCATGGAAACGACATTGCCGGCGCTATCGACGACGACGAAATGGCTGGTGCCGGGCAGATCCGGCTCGCCCGCGGGGATGGAGGGAATGGCGGTGTCGCGGTCGATCAGGGCCGAGCGCGTATTAATATAGTCATCCGACAACAGTGCCTCGACCGGCACATCGACAAAGGCCGTGTCGGCGATAAAGGCGTCGCGATCGGAATAGGCGAGGCGGCTGGCCTCGATGAAACGGCGCCAGCCTTCGGCCGTGTCCGGCCCGGTGGCCGCCATGTCGAAGGGCTCGAGCATGCCCATGATCTCGTTGACGATGACGCCGCCGGATGAGGGTGGCGGGGCCGAGCAGATATTCCAGCTCCGGTATTCCCGGCAAATCGGCGCGCGGACTTCGGGCCGATAATTGGCCAGATCCTCCAGCGTCATCTGACCGGGGACCGGTCCGGCAGCGACCGCCTCGACGATGTCTTCGGCCAGCGGGCCTTCATAAAAATTGCGCCAGTCATCGGCAATGAGGCGCAAGCTGCCGGCATAGTCCGGATTGGCGAGAACATGGGCTACGGGATGGGCAGTGCCCGCGTCGTCGAACAGGTAGTCGCGAAGGTCCGGCGTGGTCGAGACATCGCGCGCCTGACCTACCCGCACGATCAGGGAATGGAGGCGCGGGCTGATTTCAAAGCCGTCCTCGGCGAGCGCCTCGGCAAAGGTGAAATTGTCCGCCCAGTCCCGATCGCCGTGATCGGCATGGGCTTGCGCCAGCATGGCGATGACGCCGGGCACGCCGACCGCGCGCCCGCTTGTCCAGGCCGCCATGAAGCCCAGAGGTTCACCGTTTTCGTCCAGCCAGTGTTCTGTTGTTGTCGCCGCCGGGGCCATTTCGCGGCCATCATAGACGGTGGTTTCGCCGGTCCCGGCATCGTAATAGACCATGAAGGCACCGCCGCCGATTCCGCTCGATTGCGGCTCGACAAGCGAAAGCGTGGTCTGGATGGCGATGGCGGCGTCAACGGCACTGCCGCCGTCGCGCAGGGCTTCAAGGCCGGCCTCGACCGCATGAGGATTGGCCGCGGCGACCATGGCGGGGCCGGGCTCGAACTCTTGCGCCGAACAGGCAGCGGTGGCGAGGCCAAACAGAGTCAGGCTTAAAAAACGGATCAACACACTTGCTCCCGGTCCAGTCGATGGCACCATAACGTGAAGCGGCAACAGCGAAAGTCCTGATTATGGCAAAACCCGGCCCGAATAACACGATCGCGGATGTCCCCGGCCTGAAAGTGGGTCAGGCGCAGGACGAACACGTCCGGACAGGCGTGACCGTGATCCTCCCCGATGATCGTGCGGTGTGCAGCGTGGATGTGCGCGGTGGTGGACCGGGGACGCGCGAAACCGATGCGCTGCAGCCGCATACGCTCGTCGATGCCGTGGATGCACTCGTGCTGTCGGGCGGCTCCTCATACGGGCTGGCGGCGGCGGACGGCGTGGCCGGTGTGCTGGGCGCACAGCGGCGCGGGTTTGAATTGATGTCCAGTCCGGATGTGCCGGTTTCGCCGATTGTGCCGGCTGCGATCCTTTATGATCTCGCCAATGGCGGGGACAAGCATTGGGGCGAGCTTCCGCCCTATGCATCGCTGGGACGCGCGGCGGTTCAGGCGGCGAGCGGCGCGGTGACACTGGGCCGGGCCGGCGCCGGATATGGCGCGAGCGCCGGGACGCTGCCGGGCGGGATCGGCTCGGCCAGTATTCAGACCGGCGACGGCTATACCATCGGGGCCATTGTTGCCGTGAACTGCTTTGGTGCGGTGAAGGTGCCGGGCACAGAGGCCTTTTGGGCGGCCCCGTTCGAAATCGGCGGTGAATTTGGCGGTGTGCCCATTTCCGCTGATGGGGCCTTTGATGCCGAAAACTGGGGTGCGGCCAAGCTCAATCCCGCTCCGGGTACGAATACGACGATTGCGGTCATAGCCACCGATGCGGTTTTGACTTCGGCAGAGGCCAAGCGGCTGGCGCAGATGGCGTCGGCCGGATTTGCCCGCGCTATTCGTCCGGTCTTTACGCCGTTCGATGGCGATGTCGTTTTTGCCCTGTCCACCGGGCAGCGCGCGCTGGCAGAGCCGACCGCCTTAACCCTGTCCCGGCTGGGCTCGCTGGCCGCGGATTGTCTGACACGGGCGGTTGCCCGCGGCGTTTTCGAAGCGGCAAAGGTCTGATTTCGCTGGCATTGGTTCGTCCGAAAGTCTAGCATCCGTCGTTCGGCGCATCTTTATTCGCGCCACGGGGAGTTTCATGAAGTTAGTTTTTGTCGGCGTTGCCGCCACTATTGCTGTGTCCTTTGCGGCTTTTGGCCAGGACATGTTCTCGAATGTTCAAACCATTTCGGCCGCCGAGGGCGGGCCGGATATCATCCGGTTTGATTCGCTATCGCCGGATGTGATGCGCATGTCTCCCGGTGAGACGATCGCGCTGAATTTCGGATCAGGCTATGTCGCCGAAATGGACCGGGTGACCACCCAGTCGATGGGTGCGCAGGTCTGGGTCGGCCGGCTTGAGGGCGGAAGTCTGCTGGACCGGATTTTGATCACGGAAACCAACGGCTACACATTTGGCCGGATCGTCACTGACGAGGGCATCTGGCACATCATTCCCGACGGCAGCGGCCACCGTATCATGCAGATGCCGGCGACGGCTCAGCCGCGTTTCAGTGCCAATGACATGCGGTTTCCCGACCCGATGGCGCTCGCGGCCCGCGCAGAAGCCGGGCAGCTGGATTTCTCCGAAGACATCGCTGAAGCCGTTCCGGTCGGATCGAATGGCATAATTGATATCGCGGTTTTCTATTCCCAGAGCATGTCCGCGCATTGGGGACTCGCGACAGGCGGGCGCGTTCAATATCTGATGGCTGTGCTTGATACCGCACTGGTCGACAGTGATACCGGTTTGCGCGCGCGTCTGGTTCATCTCGATAGCGTAAATCTGACGACGGATGATGCGGACCAAGGCGTGACGCTCGAAAATCTGTCCGGCAATCCAAACGGCAATGCGCAAGTGACGCAGGATCTGAGTGCATTGCGCGCTGCAGGCGTCACCTATGGCGCTGACCTTGTTGGCATTATCCAGCGGGCGCTGCCCAATCAGGTGTCCTGCGGTGTGGCCTGGACCAATGGGACCAACGGGACGATGGACGCGTCTAATCTGCCCTTCGGTTATTCGGTGTCGGCGGACTGGTTGACGCCGGATCAAACCTCCATTTGCGGGGCTGCGACCTTTGCGCACGAGATTGGCCACAATATGGGCTTCGTGCACAATGTGGAACAGGAAGGCCAGGTTGGCGGCGGCGTTCGCAATTTCGCACATGGTCACCGGGTCGATTGCAACTTCGGCACGATCATGGCTTACCCGTCCACGAATGCCCAAATTCAGGCCTGCCCGGCGGGATCGCCCAATGGAATTGGCGGTGAAACGACGGCCTTTTTCTTCTCCAACCCAGAGATACTGCGGTGTCCGCCAAACGGCACGGGTGCGTGCGGGCGTCCTTTCAATGATCCGGATCCAGCGGATGTGGCGCGTGCCGCCCGTGAGGAAAGCCGGAATGTCGTGAATTTCCGCCCTGAAGCGCCGCGCGTTGTCTCTTCGGTTCTGCCGATCACACGTTCGGTCCAGAACGGAACGGCCGCGACGGCCTTCGCGACGATCATCAATCCGGCGGCAACCGGCTCCACGGCGACGGGCTGCGGCCTGCGGCTGGCCGGGACCACACCGGCGCAGTTTTCGTATCAGACCACCACACCGGCCAATGCCTTGTCGGGCGCGGCCAACACACCAGCGGATATCGCTGCCGGCGGGGCCCAGAACTTTGTGTTCTCGGTCACGAGTGCGACGGATTTTGCCGACAATCAGGGCCTGCCCCAAGCGTCGACAAATAACGAAACCCATCTGTTCATCGAGGCCTTCTGTTCCAATCGCCGCTCCGGTGAATACACGCTGGGCCTGAATTCGCTGATCTTCAGCTCCTCGCCGACACCGGTTCCGGACATCGTCGCCCTTGCTGCGTCGGGCGATCCGGGACGGGTGAATGTGCCGACAACCGGCAATCAGGTCGGCGTGTTTGCCGTGGCGATTTCCAATGTCGGTGCCGCCGGTACGATTACGGCTTCTGCCGATACGGGCGGACGGGTGCTCGCCATCCA
Organism: Hyphobacterium sp. CCMP332; assembly: GCF_014323565.1. Classification (NCBI taxonomy): domain Bacteria; kingdom Pseudomonadati; phylum Pseudomonadota; class Alphaproteobacteria; order Maricaulales; family Maricaulaceae; genus Hyphobacterium; species Hyphobacterium sp. CCMP332. Next base: position 1,740,950 of record NZ_CP058669.1, on the reverse strand, counting down.
GAACATCGAGGTCTGCCCCACTGATCCGGGTACCGGCGCATGCACATCGCCGCGGGCCGCTACGGCACAGGTGAATGTGGGTGCCAATGGCACGGCCACATTCGGTGTCTTCGTTCGCGGCAACGGCCAGGCCATTGACAACAACCCGGCCCAGAACCGCGTCTTTGTCCGCTTCAATGAGGGCGCGAATGCGCGCGGCGCCACCAGTGTGGCGGTCCGTACGCAATAGTCCGGCCTTCGACGGCCAACTGCAATAACCGGCAATAGCGCGGCAGCAATGCCGCGCTATTTGCTTGCGCTTTTCGCATGAAAGGCGGCATGAAGGTTTTTGCGAGGGGGTGAGTATTCCGTGTGGGCTTCAGACGCCCGGAACACTCCGCGGGACAGGCAGGCTGTAAAATGAAAACGGGATCGCCCATCAAGGGCGTGATGATTTGCGGGGCCGGGCATTCCGGATCAACCCTGCTGGGATTGATTTTAGGTCGGGCTAAAGGCGCTTTCTATGTCGGGGAAGGCGCGAAAATCCGGTATCTCCACGATCTAAACAAGCCGCTGCGTAAGCGCGCCTGCAAGGTATGCGGCGACGATTGCCCCGTCTGGTCGGATTTTCACTGGGATCAGGTAAAGCCGCTCTACCGCGAGGTCGCGGCCCTTACCGGTGCCCACATCATCGTCGATTCGACCAAGAATCCGGCATGGATACGGGCCCGCTCTGACGAGCTGACGGCCGCCGGGGATGAGGGTGCGCTGATCTTCCTGCAGCGTGATGGCCGCGCCGTCCTGAATTCCCGCTTCCGGAAATATCCAGATCGCGATGCGGCCGAACAGATCCGCTCATGGATGGATCAGATTTCCGCCAGTCAGACAGCCTATGACGCCTTTGAGGGGCCAAAGCTGATCGTTCGGTATGAGGAATTGGCGACAAGACCTGAAGCCATGGTTCGTAACATCTGCGAAGTGGCGGGGTTGCCCTATCACCCCGACATGCTGGCCTTCAATGAAGGCGAGTCCCATCCGATGGGTGGCAATACCGGCACACAATTTGTCGCGGCGCGTGACAAGGTGGAAGGCGATCCCGATGCGATCCTGAAGCTGACCCCGCGCACGCATGATTATTACGCGAAGCATTCCGGCGACATCCGCCTGGACCTTCGCTGGAAAACCGAAATGTCCGCGCCGCACCTGGCGCTGTTCAATGACATGGCCGGCGACTTCAATGCCGATATGGCCTGGGAGCACGATAGCAAATGACGAAGATTGATCTGGTCTTCCGCCAAATCGACGAGCGCACGCGGGACGTGTCGCTGGAGCTGGCGAGGAAGCATATCCGCCCGGATGCGGTGCATATCATTGATGATGTGCGGCCCTTTACCGAGTGCGTGAACCAGATGCTGCGCATTGATCATGATTGCGACTATGTCGTCTATCTGGATGCCGACTGTCTGATCCTCGAGGAGATGCGCGAGTTTATCGAACAGACCGATGCCGCCTATGTCGATGCCTATGTCACCGACCGTTTCCGCGGGCGGCTGCATTGCGGCGTGCATATCACGCGGATTGATCTGGTGCGGGCCATGGCCGCCATCGATCCGCCGCTGGATGATCTAAAATACGTGCTGCGGCCGGAATCACGCCTGCGCAATCTGGCGATGAAGCCGTTGCGGATGAGCAAGCAGTTTCGCAATTTCGACATCCTGCACGACTATTTCCAGTACTACCGCCACGTCTTCATGAAATACGCGCTGCGCGAATTGCGCAGCCGGACGCAGGTGCAGCTGAAGCGCCTGTCCTCGGCGATGAAGCACTGGCCGGATATTTCCGGGCCGGTCGATGACTATGTCATTGCGCAACATGCCGTCCGCTATGCGCGTGAACATGTTTCAAAGAATGCCAGCGCGGCGGAGACCCATGCCTTCATCGAAAACCTGCCGCAGCATGCCGAACGCGAGCTGACCCGGCTGGGGATTGAGGAAAAGGACGCCTTCACGCTGGCGGATCTGGAAAGCTGGCTGGAGAGGAATGATCAGCGGCATGTCTATGGGTCGGCCGGCGACAAGCCGAAAGTCTTCGGTCTGGGCCTGTCGCGGACCGGGACGCGCTCGCTGACCGCCGGTCTGCAGATGCTGGGCTGGGATACGTCGCATTACCCGATCGACGAAGACACCTATACCGAGCTGGCCTATGGTCAGTACGATCTGACCCTGCTGAAATATCATGACGGGCTGACCGACATCACGACGGTGCCGTATTACCAGCAGCTTGACAAGCAATATCCCGGTTCGAAATTCGTCCTGACCGTGCGCGACCGGGAGAGCTGGCTGCGCTCCTGCCAGAATCACTGGTTCAACCGGCCGGCCTTCAAGCATACGGATGATCCCGATGAAGAGACCCATCTGCTGATGCGCCAGCTTTTGCGGGCGGCGGTCTATGGCTGTTACAACTACCAGCCGGAGCGGTTCAGCTGGGTCTATGACAAGCACGTTGCCGAGGTGAAGGCCTATTTCAGGGACCGTCCGGACGATCTCCTGATCCTCAATATCTGCGAAGGCGAAGGCTTTGATAAACTGGCCCCCTTCATGGGTGTGCCGAAACCGGCCGAGCCCTTCCCGCACAAGGGCAATATCATGTCGCAGCGGGTGGAAGCGGCCCGGATCGCCGCGAAAGTGGCGGAGTAGGCAGACCCCGATATGGCCGCGTCCGACAACCCTTTCAGCGACATCGAAGCCCCCGGCTTCCGGCAGTCGCTGGGGTTTGCCGGACGGACGCTGGCGCTGGTCTGGCAGACCGCGCCGCGCCTGACGCTGGCGATTGCCGCGACCACCGTCCTTGTGGCGCTGGTGCCGGCGCTTGCCGCCTATGTCGCCAAGCTGATCGTGGATACGGTGCTGTTGGCGATCGATACCGGGACAGAAGCGGACCGTCAGCAGGCGCTGATTTGGGTGGCCGCCGAGGCCGGTATTCTGGGCGTGGGCATGGCGCTGCGGCGCATTCTGGTGCACCTCAAACGCCTGCTCCATGCCGAGCTGGGCTTCGCCGTCAGCACAAAAATCTTCGACAAGACCAGCCGCTTTGATCTGGAAACCATCGAACGGCCGGACGTGCAGCAACAAATCCTGCTGGCGCGCCAGCATGCCAGTGCGCGGCCCTATAACCTCGCCAACCGCGTCATCGAAAGCGGCCAGCATACGCTGACGCTCGTTTCGCTCGCCGTGGTCTTGTGGACGTTCTCGCCGTGGGCTGTCGCGATCATACTGGCGGGCGGTGTACCGCTGTTTCTGGCGGAATTGCGCTTTTCCGGCACAGCTTTCCGGTTTTATACCGGACGGACGCCGGAGATACGCCAGCGTAATTATCTCGAAGGCCTGATGACGAGTGACAGCGCTGCGGTCGAGCGTCTGCACGCGGATTCGAGCCCGGCCATCCGCGACCGCTATGCCGGCCTGTTCCGCTGGCTGTTTGGCGAGGACATGCGCCTGCAAACCGGACGCACGATATTCGGCGTCATCCTGCTTCTGGTCAGCTCGGCCTTTTTTCTCGGCGGCAAGGCCTGGGTGGTGTGGGCGACCGTGTTGGGCGCAATCTCGCTGGGCCAGATGACGATGTATGCCGCCGTACTCAAACAGGGGCAGAATTCCGTCACTACTCTGCTGGCGACACTGAGCGGAGGATATGAGGACCTGCTCTATGTTTCCAATCTCTATGCCTTGCTGGGCCGGGATAGCGGCGTTGCGCGCGGCCGGAACGCAGGCGGACCGGAAGCGGGCAAGGGGTATGAACTGACCGATGTCAGCTTTCACTATCCCAATGGGAACCGGCCGGCGTTGCGCGATATCTCTCTGACCATTCCGTCCGGGCAGAAGCTGGGCATTGTCGGGGCCAATGGCTCGGGCAAATCCACGCTGGTCAAGCTGTTGACGGGGCTCTACCTGCCGCAATCCGGGCAGGCCACGCTCGACGGACTGGATATTCGCGAATGGGACAAGTCCGCCCTGTTTGCGCGCACTGCGGCCGTCTTCCAGCCGTCCCAGCGTTACAGCCTGACGGCAGGTGAAAACATCGCCATGGGCGAGGGGCTTCGTGTGACTGATCGTGACCGCTGGGCCGCCGCCGCCGAAGCCGGGCTGGCCGGGGCCGTGCTTGACGATCTGCCTGAGGGGCTGGACACAAAGCTTTCGAAGCAATTCCTCGACGGGCGGGAACTCTCCGGCGGCCAGTGGCAGAGGCTGGCACTGGCGCGGGCGATGCTGCGCGAGGGCGCGGATATCCTCATTCTCGACGAACCGACCGCGGCGCTGGATCCCGCCACCGAGGCCGATTTCGTGCGCGCCCTGAAGGAAAAGGACGGCACATTGATTGTGATCAGCCACCGCTTGTCCACCCTGCGCTGGTGCGACCGTATCGTGGTTCTGGAGAAGGGCCGGATCGTCCAGTCCGGTACGCCGGAACACCTCGCATCCGCGCCCGGCGCCTATCGCGATCTGTTCCGCGAGCAGGCCGAATTCTATGGCGGAAAAGACGTTTCTGCAGACCCTGAAAAAGACGGATAAGGGCTCTTGCTATTACAAAATCGCGCGGCTAGTTTCCGCGCCTTCCCGGGGGCTGGATAGCTGTCCCGGTCGGTCTGCACCGGTAGCTCAGTTGGATAGAGCACCAGACTACGAATCTGGGGGTCGGGAGTTCGAATCTTCCCCGGTGCGCCATTCTTTCCTTGTTGCTTCCGCTCCGCCCGGCGCGGCTTTCGTCATCGAAGTTTGCAATACGCCGGTGCTCGCATTAAGCGCGCTCAGAGCTGGGGTGTGGGCGGGTTTGATATCCTTGTGCATGAGTCACCTGATATTTGCATCCTCGGGCCGCGAAGCGGGCGTTATTCTGCGTTCGGTCCACCGGCGCGGGTGAAACGCTGTTCGGAGACGACGACCCATTCGCCATCGACAAGTTGTTCTGTCTGGCTGGAATAGCCAGCATCTGACATGTCATAATAGCGCCCGCGGAAGGTCTGTTCCTCGCCGTCCGGGGATGTGTAGGTTTCCTCGCCAAATTCAATTCCATTGTTCGAAATTGTAGCAGAGCCGATCGACCGGCCACCGATGGAGTTCACATAGCGAAAGACGAGTCCGTCCAATTCCCGGTTATAGTGAAAAACGGTTTCGCCGGAATAGTCCGGGTTGCCGGGAACAATATGGCGGTCCCTGACATACCGGCCGAGCAGATCGGTAAAGCAGTGCGTATCGACGGCCGCCGAGTCGTCGAAGGATGCCGACCAGCAGGCCCCCATCAATGGGCCAAAGGCCTCAATCGCTTCACCAAATATGGCATCGCCCGACATTTCAGCGGCCAGCTCCTCGCCTGTGGTGGCGGGCTGGCGAGTGAACACACGTTCGGCCTCGGTATTCCAGCCGCCATAATCCTCGCCGAGATATTGTTCGCGGATGAAGCTGGCGAAATCGCCTGTCACCGCGCCCCAATGCATACGCAGATTCATCTCGCCGGACTCGCGATACGCGAACAGCGTGGCTTGACCATTTTCGATTGCACCATCGTTCTCGATCACATGACCGCCGGACGTGTACATGGCCGACAGAATGCGTTCGGCCTGAGCATCCCAGAACAGGTGTTCTTCATTGTAGAACATGCCATGCGGGCCCGGATTCTGACGGACGATGCGGACGAAATCACTCTCCAGACGCTCGAAGCAATAGACTTCGGGTGCCGGTTGGCCGTCCTGATGATTGGCCCAGCAAGCGCCGAGATAGTCGGAGAACGCGTCCGTCAGAGGTGAGTCCGCAAGCGCCGCAGCGCTGCCAAGACCAGATGCCAGGATAGCGATGGATAGAAGCGATTTCATGATGGCCCTCCGAGCCTGTCGGACCTCGGCGACCGAGGTTCGTGCGGGACGAGCCTATCAGAGAACCTCTCCACCCGGTGGAAAATCTAATAGCTTCAAAGCTGAGGAATGGCTGGAGCGGGTGAAGGGAATCGAACCCTCGTCGTAAGCTTGGGAAGCTTCTGCTCTGCCATTGAGCTACACCCGCATCGTGGCGGAATTTAAGTCGGCGTGCGCCGGGTACGCAAGCGCCTTTCCCTAGCCGGAAAAATATTTCGCCAGTTTCAGCTTCTGGGCCTGATAGTTCGAGCCCTGCATGCCATAGGGCCGGGCCGGGCGGGCGGCCATCGGCTCATAGACCAGACGGGCGGCGGCCTGGCTGTGTTCGAGGAAGAAGGGCACGTCGCGGCCCCGGACTTCCAGCACGGCGCGGCCACCTGTGCCGCCGGCCTCTGCGACGCCAAAGCCGGGATCAAAGAAGCCGGCATAATGGGCGCGGAACTCGCCAATCTCAGGCGCGATGGGGGCCATTTCGGCGGCTTCATCCAGCGGAATGATGACCGGTTCGCGTGAGGCGAGGATGTAGAATTCACCCGGATCGAGGATCATGCGGCCCTGGCGCACATCAATCTCTTCCCAGAAATCGCGTGGATCGTGCTGGCCGATCTTTGCCAGATCAATCAGGCCGGAATGGCGCCGGGCGCGATAGCCGACCTTGCCGTCAAACCCTTCGAGATCCACCGAGACGGTGATTTCGCGGGTGGCCTGCCGCAGGCCGCGCCGGAAGCGCGCCTGCACCAGACGGTCACCCGGCCGGGCGAGAATGGAGAAGGTGCGCGGCGAAATCTCGACATAGAGCGGTCCGGTATATCCGGCGGGGGCATGGTCGAAGGTTGTGGCCTGATCGGCGATGACGCGCGTGAAGACATCGATCCGGCCGGTCGAGCTCTTCGGGTTCATCGCAGCGCTGACATCGCCGTTGAGCGCGAGTGTCTCCATCAGCGGTACGAGATAGACGCATCCGGTTTCCAGCACGGCTCCGCCGGTCAGATCCAGCTCGTGCATGACGAGCCCGCTGCCGAGCACGTCCTGCACCGTCCGGCTCCGGCCCGGAAGAAAGCTGGCGCGCAGACGATAGGCGGTATGGCCGAGGCGAAGATCGAGGCTGGCGGGCTGGACCTGGGTGTCGACGAAGGGCAGGTCGCAGTTGATGGCACCGCGGGCTGCCAGGTCGGTGATTTCGGTATCGGGCAGAATGCCTGCAATGCTCATGAGGGCGTCCATTACCGTAAAAGAGTCGGTTCCTTGGTTACGGGATTATGCGCTTGCGAGAAAGAGCAGAATGCGGGACTTGAAGCCTCCGGCATTCGAGGGGATCATCCCGGCATGGTCAAGACACATGAAATCGCCCGTTATGAATGCGAAACCCGCGGGGTTGCCGTGCGGGTGACGCCGGAATTTCTGGACGACCAGTCCGACCCGGATCGCCAGCTCTATATGTGGGCCTATACGATCGAGATCGAAAACAGGGGTGATGAAACGGTGCAGCTTGTCTCCCGTTACTGGCTGGTGACGGACGGAACCGGCAAGATCGAGACCGTGCGCGGTCCGGGCGTGGTCGGCGAACAGCCTGTGCTGGAGCCCGGTCAGCGCTATTCCTACACATCCGGCTCGCCGCTGAAGACGCCGTCGGGTTTCATGCGCGGCAGTTTTGAAATGTCGCTGGCGTCGGGCAGTCGGTTTGACGCGGTGATACCGGCCTTTTCGCTCGACAGCCCCTATGACCGGACGTCGGTCCATTAACTGGCTGGATAACATCTGATGAGCGCATCGGTCCGAACCGTCCTCTTCGTTCTGGGCATCATGGTCGCCAGTATTTCCCTGGCCATGCTGATTCCGGCCTTCATGGATATGAATGCGGGCGCGATGGACAGCGCGTCGGCGTTTTTCTGGTCGTCTGCTGTGGGCGGATTTCTGGGCATGGCCGTGGCGCTTGGCGTTCGCACCGAAGACCGCAATCTGACCACCCGTTCGGCGTTTCTGGTGACGGCGGGGTCGTGGCTGGTGCTGGCGATTTTTGCGGCCTTGCCGATGCGGTTCGGCGGCCATGAGCTGGGCTGGACCGATGCTCTGTTCGAGGCGATTTCCGGGCTGACCACGACCGGCGCGACCGTGGTGACGGGGCTGGATGCGCGGCCTCCGGGTTTCCTGATGTGGCGCGCCATCCTGCAATGGATTGGCGGCATCGGAATCATCGTCACGGCGATGGCGATCTGGCCGATGCTGGGCGTGGGCGGTATGCAGCTCTTCCGTCTGGAATCGTCGGATTCGTCGTCGGAAAAGGTTCTGCCGCGCGCCGCCGAGATTGCGACCGCGATATCGCTTATCTATCTGGCACTGACGCTGATCTGCGCCATGGCCTATGCCGCCACCGGCATGAACGGATTTGATGCCATGGCCCATGCCATGACGACGGTGGCCACCGGCGGATATTCCACCCGCGATGCATCCATGGGCGCCTTTACCGAGGGCGGCGCGGATTATGTCGCCATGGTCTTCATGCTGATGGCGGCCCTGCCATTCGCCGCCTATCTGATGCTGGTGCGGGGACACCCGGCGGCCCTGTGGCGCGACCCGCAGGTTCAGGGTTTTTTCACGCTGGTCGTCGCGGCCATTGTGGCGATGTCGGTCTTTGTCGTTGCCGCCGACCTCTATGCCCCCGAAGCGGGCATACGCGCCGCCGCCTTCAACACGATTTCGGTGATCACGGGCACAGGCTATGCGACGGCCGATTTCGGGGTCTGGGGCGCGCCGGCAACGGCGGCCTTTTTCGTCCTGATGTTTGCCGGGGGGTGTGCCGGATCGACGACGTGTTCGGTCAAGATTTTCCGCTATCAGATCGCGATACTGGCGATCCGCCAGCATGTCGTCTCGCTCGCACATCCGCGCGCCATCACGCCGCTGCGCTATGGCGGGCGCCCGGTGTCGCCGGAAACGGTCTATTCCGTGCTGGGCTTCCTGTTTGCCTTCATCGCCATTTTCACGCTGTCAGCGGCGATACTCGGGGCAATCGGTCTGGATACGACTACAGCGCTGTCGGGGGCGGCGGCGACGCTGGCCAATGTCGGTCCGGGGCTGGGCGACATCATCGGTCCTTCGGGCACTTTCCAGCCTTTGCCGGATGCCGCCAAATGGGTGATGTCCGCGAATATGCTGATTGGCCGGCTGGAGGTCCTGACCGTGCTGATCCTGTTTACGCCGCGCTTCTGGCAGTCATGAGGCCTTGGCGGTGTCGATATCTTCCGGCGTGAATTCAAACAGCCGATTGCAGTATTCGCAGGTCATGCCGATCTTGCCGTCCTTTTCCATCTCCGCCTGCTCGTCTTCGGAAAAGCGGGCGAGGATTTCCACCAGCCGTTCGCGATTGCACGGGCAGTGCCTGGTCAGCGTGCGCGGTTCGAACAGACGGGCGCCGTCTTCATGGAAGAGGCGGTAGATCAGCGTTGCCGCTGAAATATCCGGGTCGATCAGCTCGTCATCGGCGATGGTTTCAAACAGGGCCCGGCAATGGTCCCAGTCGGCAGAGGCATCGCCGCGCGCCTCATCGCCGGCAATCTGCTGGAGGATGGCACCGCCGCCGCGCCAGTTCGACTTTCCGCCGGTCTGGACGTTCTCGCCAACGGCCAGTCTGATGCGGGTCGGGGTCTGTTCCGATTGCTCGAAATAACGCTCGGCGCAATGGCTCAACCGGTCGCCTTCCAGCGCCACGACGCCCTGATAGCGTTCCATCTCGCCGCCCGGATCAATCGTCATCGCAAAAGAGCCGGTGCCGAGCAATTGCGCCACGCCGGCATCATCGCTGACCGGCTCGCCGGAATACTGGGCGAAGCCGCGCACGGCTCCGCCGGAATTCCACTCGGCGACAACGAAATTCACCGGCCCATTGCCATTGGCCTGGACGATCAGACGGCCGTCGAATTTGAGCGAGTCACCGACAAGGGCCGCCAGCAGCACGGCTTCGCCGACCAGACGTTTTACCGCCGGGGGATGATCATGGGCCGACACGATGTCGTCCAGCGCCGCGCCCATGCGGACGATGCGGCCACGCGCCGCGTGACCGTCGACCTGAAAGGCGGCCACCAGATCGTCTGCTTCACCCAGTGGATCCGACATGAGGCCTACTTTGCCACGTCGCTCAGCGTGTCATCCAGGATGCCGATGGCTTCGCTGGCATCGGCTTCGTCAATCACCAGCGGCGGTGCCATGCGCACGACATTGTCGCCCGCAGCCCCGATCAACAGGCCGCGATCGCGGACCATGCCGGCAAATTGCTTGGCGACGACGCCGTCAACGAGTTTCAGACCCATCAGCAAGCCCTTGCCGCGCACTTCGGTCACGACGCCGGAATGGCGATCGGCGAGGCCGGTCAGCTGCTGGTGCATGAAGTTGGAGACCTTGTTGACGTTATCCAGGAAGCCCGGCGCGGTGAGTTCGTCAAAAACGACATTGCCGACCGCCATGGCCAGCGGATTGCCGCCAAAGGTCGATCCGTGGGTGCCGACGACCATGCCCTTGCCGACCTCTTCGGTGGTCAGGCAGGCGCCCATCGGGAAGCCGCCGCCAACGCCCTTGGCCACAGCCATGATGTCAGGCCGGGCCTCGCCGGCCCATTCATGCGCGAACAGCTTGCCGGTGCGCCCTGCGCCGCACTGGACTTCATCATACATCAGGAGGAGGCCGTGCTCGTTGCACATCTCGCGCAGGCCGCGCAGGCAATGTTCGGGAATGGCGCGAACGCCGCCTTCACCCTGGACCGGCTCGACCAGAATGGCGGCGGTTTCCTCGGTGATAGCCGCTTTCAGCGCGTCATGATCGCCAAACGGCACCTGATCAAAGCCTTCCATCCGGGGGCCGAAGCCTTCGAGATAGGCGGGGTTGCCGCCAGCATTGATGGCACCATAGGTGCGCCCGTGAAAGGCGCCGGTGAAGGTGATGATGCGATAGCGATGCGGCTCGCCCTTGTCGTAGAAATAGCGGCGCGCCGTCTTCAGCGCGCATTCGATGGCCTCGGTCCCGGAATTGGTGAAGAAGACGCGGTCGGCAAAGGTGGCGTCCGTGTATTTCTTCGCCAGTTCGATCTGGCCCGGCACCTGGAACATGTTGGAGAGATGCCAGAGCTTGTCGGCCTGCTCTTTCAGAGCGGCGACGGCTTTGGGATGGTGGTGACCCAGCGCGTTGACCGCAATGCCGGAAATGAAGTCGAGCCAGGATTTTCCTTCAGCCGTATAGAGGCGGACGCCTTCTCCGCGCTCGAAAACAAGATCCGGCGGCGCATAGGTGTCCATAAGCGGTGCAGGCATGAAGTGATCTCCCTTGAATGTGTGGTGTTATTCCAGAAGCCGTCTAGGCCTGTCTCGCTAACTCTTCAAGCGCCAGCCGGAGCGCAATACCAGATAGGAGATTGCGATCAGGATGGCATTCAGCGCCAGTATGATCAGTACGCCTGCCAGAATGCTGCCGTCGGCATGCCCGGTGAAGCCATAGCGGAAGCCGTCAATCATGTAGAAGAAGGGATTGATGTGGCTGAGCGTGTAAAACGGCTCGGGCAGGACCTCGATGGAATAGAAGGTGCCCGAGAGGAAGGTCAGTGGCGTGATGATGAAGTTGGTGATCACCGCGATGTGGTCAAACTTCTCCGCCCAGACGCCGCCGATCAGCCCGACCATGCCCAGGAGCGATGCACCGGTGATGGCGTAGAAGACGATCGCCCAGATGTGCGCGGGCGTCAGATCGACGAAGAAGGCCATGACGATACCCGTGGCCGCGGCCACGACCACGCCGCGCGTCACCGCGCCGGCGATGAAGGCAATCATCAGCTCCAGCGCGGACAGGGGCGGCATCAGGAAATCCACCGAATTGCCCTGCACCTTCGACACCAGAATGGAGGACGAGGAATTGGCAAAGGCGTTCTGCAACAGTCCCATCAGGATGAGGCCGGGGGCCAGAAAATCGGAAAACGGAATACCCGCCACATCGCCGCGGCGCTCGCCGAAGGCCAGATTGATCACTGCGAAAAACAGCAATGTGGTCACGACCGGTGCAAATACGGTCTGGATGATCACCTTGCCGAAGCGGTGGACTTCCTTGCGGTAGAGCGTCCACAGGCCAAGCGTGTTGAGCGCTCCGAAGCGGCGCGGCACGGGAGCGGGGCGGGTGGTGTGAGTCTCTGTCATAGCCAGCCAACTAGCACGCACCGGGCTTTCGGGCGAGCCGGATGATGGCGGTCAACTGCATCCGAATCAGCTTTCCACAGGCGAATCAGCGAGCGCATCTTGTGGTGCGGGGCGTTCTGGATACTGTATCTCGGACAAGACACAACATATTGCGGATGACGAAGGCGGGGCTACCGCCCATAGTATCACCGCAAAGCTGGTGGAGCGAAAAATGGCCTGGACTGACGATCGCGTTGAAGAATTGAAGAAGCTGTGGGCCGAAGGCCTTTCCGCTAGCCAGATCGCCAAGAAGATTGGCGGCGTCACCCGCAATGCCGTCATCGGCAAGGTGCACCGTCTCGGCCTGTCCGGCCGCGCCGCACCGTCGCGCCCGTCCAGCCGTCCGGCGCGTACGCCCAAGCCGCGCGTCGTCACACCGGTGAAGGCGAAAGCGCCCGTTACGCGCAAGGTCATGGAGCCGGCGATTGAAGCGCCTGCGCCGGAGCGCCTGCCGAATGGTGAATTCGCCACCGTGCTGACGCTGAAGGATTCGATGTGCAAATGGCCCATCGGTGATCCGGCCAGCGGTGATTTCCGTTTCTGCGGCCACCGCACGAAAGCCGGGGATGCCTATTGCGAGGCCCACGCCCAGATCGCCTACCAGCCGCAGCAGAAGCGCAAGCGGAAAGTCTCCGACGCGCAAGCCGCTCTGGACGCGCTGCAAGCCACACGGCGCGTGAATTTCTAGGGGCTATTTCGCGTCCAGCGAATATCCCGCCGAGCGCACCGTGCGGATGGGATTGGCGGTCCCTTCAACGTTCAGGGCCTTGCGCAGGCGGCCGACGTGCACATCGACCGTGCGCGCCTCGACATAGACGTCCGAGCCCCAAACCGCGTCCAGTAGCTGCTCGCGGCTGAACACCCGCCCCGGGTGCTGCATGAAGTGGTCCAGCAGGCGGAATTCGGTCGGGCCGAGGTGGATTTCCTTGCCCGCCCGGCGCACCGGTGGGCCACCCGGTCGATGACGATGTCGCCGTGGTTGATCCGGTCGTCGGCCAGACCGGGACGGATGCGGCGCAGCACCGCCCGGATGCGGGCGATCAGCTCGGTCATCGAGAAGGGCTTGGTCAGATAGTCGTCGGCGCCGGTGTCCAGACCGCGAATCCGGTCGGCTTCCTCGCCGCGCGCCGTCAGCATGATGATCGGCACATTGCGGGTTTCCGGCCGGCCGCGGATGCGCCGACACACCTCGATGCCCGACACCTTGGGCAGCATCCAGTCCAGCAGCACCAGATCGGGCAGGCGCTCGTCGATCTGAGCACCAGCCCCTCCTCGCCGTCGCCGGCCACCACGGATACGCGGATAGCCTTCCTTTTCCAGATTGTACTGAAGCAAGGTCGCCAGCGCGTCCTCGTCTTCAACGACCAGAATATGCGGGTCCATCTTGATCTCCGGGCTCAGGCCGCGTCGTTGGAGTCGCGGCGGATATCACGGCGCAGTTCCGCGCCGGTGACGAGGTAGTGAATCATTTCGGCGATATTGGTGGTGTGATCGCCAATGCGTTCGAGATTCTTGGCCACGAACAACAGGTGAGCGCTGGCCGTAATGGTGCGCGGATCCTCAATCATGAAGGAGAGGAGCTCGCGGAACAGGCTGTTATAATGCTCGTCGACTTCCTCGTCGGAGCGGCAGACGGCAACGGCTTCCTCTGCCGAACCGGCTGAGAAGGCATCCAGCACGCGGTGCAGATTGCTGACGACCATCTTGCCCATGCGCTCGACGCTGCGGGTCAGCTCCAGCGGTTCGGACTTGTTCAGTTCGTGGGTCCGGCGGGCGATATTCTTGGCGAGATCACCGATGCGCTCGAGATCGCCGGAAATCCGGTAGGCGGCGATGGTGGCGCGCAAGTCAGACGCCATGGGCTGGCGCAGGGCGAGCATGCGGATGACGCGCTTTTCCGTGGCGGTTTCCAGCTCATCGACCCGGTGGTCGCTCTCGGCCACCTGTTTCGCCAATTCCGGATCGCGGCGCATGACGGCGGCGATGCAATCGGTCACCTGGCTTTCGCACAGGCCACCCATGCGCGCGATTTCATCGGACAGCGCGTTGAGTTCGTCGGAATAGGCGCGAACCGTGTGGGAGGGGAGTTGGCTATTCATGGCTTTGCTCTTTCAGTGGCCTAGCCGAAACGTCCGGTGATGTAGTCCTGTGTCCGGGGTTCGTGTGGATTGGTGAAAATCTCTTCTGTGGGGCCGTATTCGACCAGATCGCCCATGTGGAAGAAGGCGGTCATTTGCGAAACACGCGCGGCCTGCGCCATGGAGTGGGTGACGATGACGATACAGTAATTCTCGCGCAGCTCGTCGATCAGCTCCTCGATCTTGGCGGTGGCGATCGGGTCGAGTGCGGAGCAGGGTTCATCCATGAGGATGACTTCCGGGCTGACGGCAATGGCGCGGGCAATCACGAGGCGCTGTTGCTGACCGCCGGAGAGGCCGGTGCCGGGCTGGTCGAGACGGTCGGCGACCTCGTCCCACAGGCCGGCCTTGCGCAGGCTGGTCTCGACGACATCGGCAAGCTCGCTCTTGGACGAGGCGAGACCGTGAATGCGCGGGCCATAGGCGACGTTGTCGAAGATGGATTTCGGAAACGGGTTGGGTTTCTGGAACACCATGCCGACGCGGGCACGCAGGATGACCGGATCTACGGCCTTGGAATTGATCTCTTCGCCATCAATGCGGATGGAGCCATCCGTGCGGGCAATATCGATCGTTTCATTCATACGGTTGATGGTGCGCAGAATGGTGGATTTGCCACAGCCGGACGGGCCGATGAAGGCGGTCACCGAGCGATCGGCAATTTCCATGGAGACGTCATAAATGGCCTGTTTGGGGCCATAGAAGACATTCACGCCATCAAGGGTAATCTTGCCCTTAATGCTCCTGGCAATGTCGTGATAAACCGTTGAGGTCCGGCTACCGGAATCCGCCATACCTACCATCTCCGCTCGAACCGGCGGCGCAGCAGGACCGCGACCGCATTAAACACAATCATCAGGGCCAGCAGCACCAGAATGGCGGCGGCCGTGCGGGGTTCGAAAGCGCGCTCGGCACCGTCGGACCACAAGAAAATCTGGACCGGCATGACCGTCGCCGGCTCGGTCAGTCCGGCGGCCGAGAGGCTGGGCGTGTCGGCGACAAAGGCGACCATGCCGATCATCAATAGCGGCGCGGTTTCGCCCATGGCCTGCGCCAACCCGATAATCGATCCGGTCAGAATACCCGGCGCGGCCAGCGGCAGAACGTGGTGTACGACCGTCTGCAGGCGCGATGCGCCCACGCCGAGCGCGGCTTCCCGGATGGAAGGCGGCACGGCTTTCAGGGCGGCGCGCGAGGAGATGATCACGGTCGGCAAGGTCATCAGGGCCAGCACCATGCCGCCGACCAGCGGGGCGGATCGCGGCAGGCCGAAGAGGCTGATGAACACCGCCAGTCCCAACAGGCCGAAGACGATGGAGGGGACGGCGGCGAGGTTGTTGATATTGACCTCGATGAAGCCGGTGATGCGGTTCTTGGGCGCAAATTCTTCCAGATAGACTGCAGTCGCCACGCCGATGGGGACGGCCAGAAGCATTGTGACCAGCATGGTCAGACCCGAGCCGATGACAGCACCCAGCACGCCCGCCAGTTCCGGTTCGCGGCTATCGGCATTGGTGAAGAGATAGGTGTTGAAGCCCTGAACCACGCGGCCGCGCGCCAGCAGGGTTTCGGCCCATGCGATCTGTGCGTCGGTGATGCGGCGTTCGGCCTGCGGTACGTCCAGCGTCCAGATGGTCCATTCACTGCCGGCCTCCGTGCTGTCCAGCGCCACGAGGACGCGGCCTTCGGCGGTGCGGCCGCCATCACTGATCCGGTCGATCTGGATGATGCCCCCATTCATGCGGACGAGACGGCTGGGCAAATCCGGTGACATATTGATGCCGTCGCCGCCCGGTGCGGCCAGTTCGCGGCGGCTGGCGGCCTGGGTCCGGGCCTGTTCGGCCTCGCGCGTCAGGCTTGCGGCGGCCTCGTCCCCGGACGAGTTTGCTGCGCGTGCTTCATATCGTGCGGCCCGGTCTTCCAGCTCTTCGGCCTCGCTTGTCAGCTGGGCGCGAATATCCGCAACAATCGGCGAGAACACATTGGCATTCGCGAAAATACTGATATCGCCGGTTCTGCCGGACGGAGTCGCGACGAGGCCGGGTGCGGCCTCGCTGGAGGTCGTGGTCAGCCCCTGAAGATAGAGGTCGGCATCGTCGGAAATCGGAAAGGTGAAGTCGATGGTCTGGCCGACCAGATCCGTATTATCCAGCACATGGTTCTGGAGCCGGGCCGAATTGAGCGGCGTATAGAGGCCGAAGAGTTCGCGCAGTTCGTCGCGCTCCTGGATATGCGGGAATTCGGCGCGCAGGGCTTCCTGCAACAGGCTGTTATATGGTCCCCGGCGGAGCGAGGCTTCGCTGCGATCACCGGCAGGATCGACCCGGGAACCCTCCAGCGTTACCGGCAGGGTCAGCTCGTGGACGCGAAACGCCGGAATCGACTGGCTGGCGATGGAGCCGATCAGCAGGATCAGGACGGCGATGGCCGACATGATGGCCAGAATGCCGAACATGCGGAACCGGCCTTCGGCGCGATAGCGCTTGGCGAGGCGGGCCTGAACAGCGGCCTGAATATCGGTGCGATCAATCATATTTTTCCCGATATCTCTGCACGACGCGCAGCGCGATCACGTTCAGCGCCAGCGTGAAGATGAAAAGTACAAGGCCGAGGGCGAAGGCGGACAATGTCTTGGCACTGTCGAATTCCTGGTCGCCGGTCAGCAGCATGACGATCTGCACGGTGATGGTGGTCACGGATTCCAGCGGGTTGGCCGTCAGATTGGCCCCCTGACCGGCGGCCATGACGACGATCATGGTTTCGCCGACCGCGCGGCTGATCGCCAGCAGGAAGGCGCCGACAATGCCCGGAAGGGCGGCGGGCAGGATGACCTGTTTGACGGTTTCCGATTTGGTCGCGCCCATCGCATAGGCACCGTCGCGCAGGGTTTGCGGCACGGCGTTGATCACATCGTCGGACAGGGAGGACACAAAGGGGATGATCATCACGCCCATGACCAGTCCGGCGGACAGGGCAGACTGGGTGACGGCGCTTTCAAAGCCCACAAACTGGGCCGCCGCCCGGATGGCCGGGCCGACAGTCAGGAGGGCAAAAAAGCCATACACCACCGTCGGAATACCGGCCAGAATTTCCATGACTGGTTTTACGATGTTGCGGGTGCGCTTGCCGGCATATTCCGACAGGTAGATGGCGGCAAAGAGGCCGATCGGCCCGGCCACCAGAATGGCGATGATGGTGATCATGAAGGTGCCGGCAAATAGCGGCACCGCGCCGAAGGCGCCCGTCTGCCCTATCTGCTCTGCGCGGATGGCGGTCTGCGGGCTCCACTGCGTCCCGAACAGGAATTGGTCCAGCCGCCAGTTGATGGCTTCAAAGAAGCGCAGCGATTCAAACAATAGCGAGGCAACGATGCCAATTGTGGTCAGGATGGCGATTCCGGAACACAGCATCAGGAAGCCCATGAAGGCACTCTCGACCCGGTTGCGGGCGCGGAAGCCGGCTTTCACTCGCGATCGCGACCACACCAGTCCGGCCAGCGCCAGAAGAATGGCCAGAACCGCTCCGCCATATCGAATCGCCTGATCGACCGGGCGGAAAGCCGAAGCGGTAGCTTCAATGGCGGGCGTGATTTCGCTGGGCTGGCTGTCAAAGGCGAGCGCGCGGGCGTCGTTGATGAAAAGACCCCGGCGTTCGGGCGGCAGATTGGCATATTCGAAACCGGCGAGCGACAGAGGCGATGCGCTGTTCTGCCGGGCAGATGCCGTGATCTCGGCCGCAATCGCGGTCCGCCGGCTCTGAAGTGTGGCGCGGGCTTCGGTCGCGGCGTTTACATTGTCCGATGCCTCCAGCGTGCGCCGCGCGGACGCGATCAGCGAATCGTTTTCCTGACGCGTTTCGAAGTCCTGGATAAGCGGTGCGGCAGCCTGATTGAGGCGCGATTCAACAACGGTTTCGGTCAGGCTGGGCCCGAACATGGCGAGCGCCGCCATCAGTAGGAGTGCCGGCGTGCCGGTCCACAGCGCAACGAAATAGCCATGGTAATTTGGCAGTGAATGCAGATTGATGGCTTCGCGTCCGGCTGACCGCAAGGCCCGCGTCCGGCCGACATAGAATGCCGCCGAGATGAGCACGAGCATCATCAACAGAATGAGGGCGTTGATCGGCATTTAAGTCCCGTCGATTTACGTCATGCGGCCAAGGCTGCCAAAGTAGAGCTTCCGCGACCCCTAGCAGGCGGTTCACGGCGCGCTTATGTCATTTTCATAACAGTTTAATGACGCCACCCGAGGGCGGCCCGGAAACACGGTTCTCGTCTGCAGCTGATAACGGCCGTCAGGTGTCAGAGGGCACCGCTTCCACGACTTGCCGCGGAATGCTGACTGCGAAGACGCTGCCTTCGCCAGGCAAGCTTTCGACGAAGAAGCCTCCGCGATGCCGGCTGACGATGTGCTTGACGATAGCGAGACCCAGGCCCGTGCCTTCTCTCGGTCCGCTCTTTTGACCATCCACGCGATAGAAGCGTTCGGACAGACGCGGCAGGTGACGGCGTTCAATCCCCTTGCCGGCATCGCGTACCCGCAACATCGCGAACCGCATTCCAGCCGCGCGGCCCGGCGCGGCGATGGTCAGGCGGCCGGCATCGGGGCCGAGACTGCCGGTCAGGCGGTCAATGTCTTCACGGCCGATATCTGCGTGAATATCGCAGACGATTCGCGAACCGGGTGCGGAATACTTGATCGCATTCTCGATCAGGTTCTGGGCAATTTCGAACAACTGGTCCCGTTCGCCGATGACCGGGGCATTCCGGTCGCCTTCAAACTCGATCCGGATATCTTTCGGCTGGGCCAGCGGACGCACAGAATCGATCGTGTTCTGCGTCATGGCCGCGAAATCAGCTTCGCCGCTGGGCGGTACGTGCTCGTCCATTTCCACGCGGCTCAGTGACAAGAGGTCGTTGATCAGGCGCCGCATGCGTTCGGTCTGATCCTGCATGATGGACAGGAATTTGTCCCGCGCCGCCATATCGTCCCGCGCATGGCCCCGCAGCGTTTCGATGAAGCCGGCAAGCGAGGCGAGGGGGGTGCGCAATTCATGGCTGGCATTGGCCAGAAAGTCGGCGCGCATGCGTTCGGCGCGCTTGCTGGAGGTTTCATCCGCCAGGACCAGCAGCGCCCGCCAGGGATAACTTCCGGGTTCTTCGGCTTTCAGCGGCATGACGTGGACACGGACATGGCTCTCTATGGGGGCTAGCGTTGAATATTCGACGATACGCGCCTTGTCGCCCTGCAAGACGGCGCTGACGGCTTCCAGCACTTTGGGCTGGCGTAGCGATGCCGACAGCAGGCCAGATTCATTGCCGAGGCCCAGAAATTCATGCGCGGCCGGGTTGGCCTGTTCGATACGGCCGCCGCGACCGACCAGCAGAACGGGCAGGGGAAGTTGTTCAAGAATTTCGCGCGCCGGCGACGCCGTGCCTGTGGCGATGGCTTTCGGACTGGCCGAGGCCGTTTGCGCGCGCGGAGCGGACACGGTGGTGATCAGAAGAAAATAGATAAAGGATAGGGCGCCGATGGCGATGGCAGCCGAGAGCGCGACCCATAATGTGACCGCACCGGACATCGCCAGAACGAGCAGGACCGCGACAGATAACACGGTCAGGGCGAGTGTATCGCGCCGCCGGAGGCGATGACCCTCCAGCTCGGATGGGGAATCCTTGCTCAAAATTCATTCGCCTTCTGCTGTTCTGCGACTCATAAGGGCCATAATTCAGATGGTAATCAACCGCTTCTGGGACATCCTCGTGACGTGAGCCGTCACCGATATCACCAACTATCATAGTGATATTCGAGAGTTTTTTGATGATCATCGCTAAAAAATTACTGTTTTTCGATAAAAGTTTGTTGACTTTCGAAAAGCTGAATCTAGGGTGCATCCAAATCCGCCGCCCCCGGCATCAAGAGTCCAGTATGATCAAACAAAGCCTCCTCCTCTCCGTTACCGCCCTTGCTGTGGCGTCCTGTGCTTCCACGGGCCCGGCTCTGCGCGGTGGCGATGCGCTGCCCTCCTCGCCCATGATCTGGGCGTCTGGCGGTGATGCCGATACCACCCGGATCGATAACTGGGTGGCGACGTTCAACGATGTCAGGCTGGCTGCTCTGATTGATGAAGCGGTTGTCGAAAACCCCGGCATTTTATCCGCTGAAGCCCGCATCCGGGCGGCACGCGCCAGTGCCCGCGCAGCGAATGCCGGCCGTTTGCCGAGCGTCAATGCCGATCTGGGTATCACCCAGCGCGAAACCGATCCGGCGAGCACCACCAGCTATGGTGCCGGGATCGGCGTATCGTGGGAAGCGGACCTCTGGGGCCGGCTGGCGGCCCGTGCGCAAGCCGGCGTTCTGGAATATCAGGCCACGGATGCTGACTATGATGGCGCCCGCCTGTCGGTGGCCGGACAGGTCGCCCGCGCCTGGTTCCTTCTGGTTGAAGCGCGCCTTCAGACAGATCTGGCCGAGCGCGATGTGCAGGCCAAGGAGCGCTCGCTCGGCCTGATCGAACGCCGTTTTGGCGCTGGCGTGTCGCGCTCGTCCGATGTGCGGACATTCCGCTCGGCTCTGGCGTCGAGCCAGGCGGTTCTGGCGTCACGTCAACGCGCGGAAGCCTCTGCCGCCCGCAGTCTTGAAATCCTGCTCGGTCGTTATCCGGCGGGCGCGATTGAACATAATGCCGATCTGCCGGAGTTCGACGCTCTGGCTGGGATCGGTGCGCCGGGTGAGTTGCTCGTTCGCCGTCCCGATTTGCGCGCCGCCGAAGCGCGGCTTCAGGCCGTTGGCCTGCAGGCGGAAATTGCCCGGGACGCTCTGCTGCCCAGCCTGACGCTGCGCGGCACGCTGGATACGGGCGGGACCGATCCGGCCGATATTTTCGACATCGACACCTATATTGCGACCGCCATCGGCTCGCTGACGTCACCGATCTTCAATGGCGGTGCCCTGCGCGCCGAACGCGACCGCGCCGAAGCAGCTGCGGAAGCCCAGCTGGCCGCTTATGCGACGACGGTTCTGTCGGCCTGGCGTGAAGCGGAAGATGCCATTTATGCCGACGGCATTCTGGCCGCGCGCGTGGAAGCGCTGCGCGATGCCTATGAACAGGCCGCCGCCGCCGAAGAGCTCGTGATCCGCCAATACGGATCGGGCCTCGCCACTGTTTTTGAACTGCTGGACGCTCAGAGTCGTAGATTTGCGTCAGAAGGTCAGTACATCGCCGCCCGCCGTGAGCGGGCCACCAATCGTGTTGATATTTACCTCGCAATCGGCGGAAGCTTCGACGCTCCCGATCTGCGCGGCATAGAGGGATAGGAAACCGTTATGAGAAAATCTTTGGGAAGAGGCCTGCTTGTGGGTTTGCCATTGCTAGTGATCCTGGGCTTTGGCGCTCTGATTTTTATGATGGTCGCCACCGCGCCCCAACCCGAGCGCGCGAGCGCCGAGCCCCGGCCGGTCGCGGTCTTTGCGGCGCCCGTTGAAAATACCAATGTGACGTTGACGGTCACCACGCAGGGCGAAGTCCGTCCTCTGGTGCAGATCAATCTGGTGCCGCAGGTGTCCGGACGCATCGTTTATGTGAACCCCAACTTCATCGAAGGTGGCTTTTTCGAAGCTGGTGAAACCCTGATCCAGGTGGATGATGCCGACTACCGTCTTGCTGTCACGCGGGCCCAGGCGCAAGTCGCTCAGGCCCAGCAGGCGCTGGTGCGCGAGCAGGCGGAAGCCGATCTGGCCGAAGCCGAATGGGAAGAGCTGGGCGAAGGCCAGGCTTCGGCTCTGACGTTGCGTGAGCCTCAACTGGCACAAGCACGGGCCTCGCTGGCGGCGGCCAATGCCCAGCTTCAGGAAGCTCGTCTCGGGTTGGAGCGTACACGGATTTCCGCGCCGTTCGCCGGCCGCGTCCGCGTCAAGAGCGTTGATGTCGGCCAGTTCGTGTCACCCGGCACGCCTCTGGGTGAAGTGTTCGGTACCGAGGCTGTGCAAATCCGCTTGCCGCTGACCGACAATGAATTGTCGATGCTCAATATTCCGGTGGCCTTTCAGGCGACTGAAGCCAATCCGGGACCCAGTGTGCGGATTTCGGCGGTTCTGGCCGGCCAGTATCGCGAATGGGAGGCCCAACTGGTGCGGACCGACAGTTCGATTGATACCCAGACGCGCGTGCTCTATGCCATTGCGCAGGTCAATGATCCGTATGGTGCTGCCGCAGAGGCGGGCGGTTCGCCGCTGCCGGTCGGCCTCTTTGTGGATGCCGAGGTGCAGGGCCGCGAAGTGGCCGATGCCTATGTCCTGCCGCGGTCGGCTCTGCGGGGTTCCGATAGCGTGTATGTCGCTCAGGAAGGCGGTACGCTCGGCATTCGTAACGTCAGTGTGATTACGTCCGATCCGGATCGTCTGGTAATTTCAGGCGGTGTTGAAGCCGACGACATGGTGATCACCAGCCCGATCCGTGCTGCCAGCGATGGCATGCGCATCCGGACTTTCGATCAGGCCGGCGAGCTGATCGCAGAGCGGTCTGCAGTGATTGAAACCGATCGCGACGACGATGAAGCCGATGACGACGCTGCCGAAAATGGTGGCGAGGATCAGGCCGCTCAAGTCGCCAGTGCTGACTAGATCAGCCAACAGAACAAGACCAGGGAGACGGTCATGACGGACCCGAAACAGGAAACAGAGCATAAGGGCATTCTTGCGTGGTGGGCCAGCAATGGCGTGGCCGCCAACCTCCTGATGCTGGTCGCCATTGTCGGCGGCATTATGGGTCTGATGACCATGAACCGCGAGGTGTTTCCAACGGCCAGCTTTGCCGGCGCAACCGTGCAGGTGACCTGGCCGGGCGCGTCTCCACAGGAGATGGAAGAGCAGATTGTTGTCCGCATCGAGGAGGCCGTGTCCTCCGTCGATGGCATTGAAAACATGACCTCGACGGCGCGTGAAGGGGCGGCTTTCATCAATATCGAAGGGTCGCGATCTGTCGATATGCGCACCTTCATCAATGAAATCGAGCAGCAGGTGAATTCCGTCAACAACCTGCCGCCTTCCGCCTATCGTCCGATTGTCAGCCAGTGGCGAAATGAAGATCAGGTCGTCGGATTTGCCGTACACGGGCACGTTCCGCGCCGCGATTTGCAGCGTATTGCGCGCGAAATCCGCGATGAAGTCGCCGCTGATGTGCCCGGCGTTTCTCTGGTTCAGATCTGGGCAACGCTGAATGAGGAAGTCGCGATCGAGGTCAATGAAAGCGACCTGCGCCGCTATAATCTGACCTTTGACGAAGTGGCCCGCGCGCTGCGGAGTTCATCGCTGAATGCCTCGGCCGGACAGGTTCGGACGGATATCGGCGATGTCTCTCTGACCGCGCGCCAATTGGGCGATTCCGCAGAGGATTTCGAGAATATCGTTGTGCGCCAGACATCGGCCGGCGGGACGATTCGCATCAGCGACATTGCCGATGTCACGGACGGATTCGTCGATGCCAATCTGGTCGGGACTTATAATGGCGAGCCGATGGCGCTGGTCGTTATCATCTCCAGTCCCGGCATGGATGTGGTGAATGTCTCGGACGGCGTTCAGGAATTCATCGAACGCCGGTCAGCGACCCTGCCAGAGGGCGTCTCCATGTCGCTCTGGTGGAATAATGCCGAAATGTATGAGGCGCGGGTGGATACCGTGGTCGGCAGTGCGACATGGGGCATGCTGTTTGTGCTGATCGCGCTTGTGCTCTTCTTGCGTCCCATCGTGGCCTTCTGGGTGACGGTGGGAATTGGCGTGGCCTTTCTGGGCGCCTTCCTGCTGCTGCCATTGTGGGGCGTGACGCTGAATATGCTGTCGCTGTTCGCCTTCCTGATCGTGATCGGGATTGTGGTCGATGACGCGATTATCGTCGGCGAGAACATACATAACAGGGTGGAGCGCGGGGAAACCGGCCTGACGGCAGCCGTGCTGGGAACCCAGATGGTAGCCAAGCCGGTGATTTTTGCGGTGATCACCACCATTTTGATGTTTGCACCCTGGATGATGCTGTCCGGTCCGGAAGTCCAGTTCACCCGTCAGATATCGCTGGTCGTGATCGCGGCTCTGACCTTCTCTCTGATTGAATCGCTCCTGATCCTGCCGGCCCACCTGTCGCACATGAAGCCGGAAAAGATGGACGGCTTCTTCGGCCCGTTGCTGAAGCTGCAGCGTGCAATCGCCGATACAATGATCTGGTTTGCCCGGCATATTTACCGGCATGCCGTTGTCTTTGCGATCAAGCGCCGTTATTCGACCCTGATCTTCTTCACCGGCCTTTTTGCGGTCGCGATTGTCCTGCAGACGACCAACAGGGTCGGCAGCGTTTTCATGCCGGAAATCGAGAACGAGACCATTCAGGCCAGCATCCAGCTGGCTGAAGGCACACCCTGGCAACGAACCGAAGCGGTGCGTCAGCAGTTGGAGCGTGCCGAGGAATTGACGCTGGAGCATTATCGCGAGGTCTATCCGGGCGAGGGCGACATGATCGAAAGCCGCTCGACACTGGCCACGGATGGCCGTGTGCGAGCGTGGATCACGCTGGCCGAGCCGGAAGTCCGGCCCGGCGGTCTAACGACGCGAGAAGTGGCACAGCAGATTCGCGATTTCCTCGGACCGATTCCGGATGCTGAGGAGGTTCGTCTCGACACCACGCTCAACAATGGTGGTAACGGGCTCCGCTTTGCGATTTCCGGTCAGGACCTTGACGAGTTGCGGCTTGCGGCAAATGAGCTGAAAGAACAACTCCGCTCCTATGACACGCTCTATGACGTGGTCGATAACCTGCAGTCTTCTGCCGAGGAACTGCAATTCTCCCTGCGGCCGGACGCACAGGCGCTGGGCATCACGCTTGCGGATGTTACGCGTCAGGTGCGGCAGGCCTTCTATGGCGAGGAAGTGGTTCGCTTGCCCCGCAACGGACAGGATGTGCGCGTCATGCTGCGCTTCCCGGAAGATGCGCGCCGGTCTCTGGATACGCTGCGCGATTTCCGCATCCGCACGGCAGATGGACGCGAAGTACCGCTGTCGGCTGTGGCTGATGTGGAATTCGCCCCGGGCCTCAACCGTATCAATCGCCGCGACCGCATGCGGACGATTACGGTGGCCGCAGAGCTGACGGATCCGACCGCGCGCGGTGAGGTCATGGACAGCATGGATGCGGATTTCTGGCCGGCCTGGTCGGAGCGCCACCCCAATGTCAGCCGTCAGGAATTCGGCCAGGCGCAGGGTGAGGCCGAGTTCATGGCCGAGCTGTTCAATCTGGTGATCCTGGTTCTGGGCGGCATCTACATTCTGCTGGCGATTGCCTTCCGGTCCTATGCCCAGCCGGCGCTGATCATGATCGCCATCCCGTTTGCCTATGCCGGCGCTGTGTTCGGGCACTTGCTATTCGACATGCCGTTCGCGCTTTTCTCCTTCTTCGGGGTCGGTGCGGCCGCCGGTGTGGTGATCAATGACAACCTGGTGCTGGTCGACTTTGTAAACCGGTTGCGGGCCAATGGCGTCGGGGCCTTCCAGGCTCTGGTGGATGCCGGCGTGCAGCGTTTCCGGCCGATCATCCTGACCTCGGTCACCACCTTCCTCGGCATCCTGCCGATGATGGCGGAGACCTCGACGCAGGCGCAATTCCTCAAGCCGATGGTCGTGTCTCTGGGCTTTGCCGTTGTCTTTGCCCTCTTCCTGACCCTGCTTCTGGTACCGGCACTCTATGCCATCGGCGTTGATATCAAGCGCGGTGTGGTCGGCATGTGGACCGGTCAGAAGCTGCCGGGGATCGGCTCGACCTATCACGAGACCGAAAGCGGCGCGCCGGAGACCGATGTCGGCACCATTCAGCCGGCCGAATAGTGCAGGCCGGGCTGACCCGTCCGCGTTGCGGATTGGTCAGCCCGCCTCGCTTGGCGTATAAGCCATTATCAAATTTCGAAATGCCGGTGGGGAACCGGTCTCAGAAGGGAAACTGACGATGAAGAAACTGCTATTGGGCAGCGCATGTCTGGCCTTGCTGGCCGCGTGCAGCGAGCCGCAGACCACGGACACCACCACTGTTGATCCGACCGACGGCGCGACCATGGATGGCGGCCAGACAGAAATGGCCGCTGCCGAAATTGGCGAGTGGGGCTTTGATCTTGATGGTATGGATACCACGGTCGACCCGGGCAATGACTTCTTCCGCTATGCCAATGGCGAGTGGCTGGACACGACCGAAATTCCGGCTGACCTTTCCAATTACGGCATGTTCACCGAGCTCGCGCTGGAAGCTGAACAGCAGGTCCAGGCGATTATCGTCGAGCTGGCCGAGACCGACGGCGAAGCCGGATCCCCGGAACAGCAGGTTGGCGATCTTTATGCCAGCTGGATGAACACAGAAGCGCTGGATGCGCGCGGTCTCGAAGCGATCCAGCCGCTGCTGGCTGAAATCGATGCGGCGCAAAACCATGACGATTTTGCTGCGCTGTTCTCGTCGCTCCACCATCAGTCGATGTTCGGTGTCGGCATTATCCCGAACCCCGCGAATACGGCAGAATATACCGTTTTCGTCGGTCAGGGTGGTCTGGGCCTGCCGGACCGGGATTTCTACCTCAATGAAGGCGAGCGCTATCAGGAATATCGCGAAGCCTATGTCGCCTACATCTCACAGATCTTTGATCTTGCCGGTATCGACGGCGGTGCGGAAAAGGCAGAGGCCATTCTGGCGCTGGAAACCCGCATTGCGGAGACCCACTGGACACAGGATCGTAGCCGGATCATTTCCGAAATCCTCAATCCGATGACAGCGGAGCAACTGGCGGAGCTGGCCCCGGCGTTCAACTTCACGGCCGGTTTTGACGGGCTGGGTATTGGCGGTCTCGAGACCTACATCGTGGCGCAACCGAGCGCGCTCGAAGGATCGGCAGCCGTTTTCGCGGACACCTCGATCGACATTCTGCGCGATTACATGACCTTCCACGCTCTGAATTCGAACACGAATGCCCTGCCGACGGCCTTCGACGCTGCCAGCTTCGACTTCTTTGGCCGGACGCTGAACGGTACGGAAGAACAGCGGCCGCGTGATCGCCGCGGCGTCAATCTGGTAGGCGGATCCCTCGGTGAGGTTGTCGGTCAGGTCTATGTCGACCGCCACTTCCCGCCGGAATCCAAGGATCAGATGGAAGATCTGGTGGCCAATCTGACGGCGGCCTTTGCCGAGCGTCTGGAAAATCTCAGCTGGATGGACGATGAAACGCGCGAGCAGGCCCTGCTCAAGCTGTCGACCTTCGAGCCGCGGATCGGCTATCCCGACGAATGGACCGATTATTCCTCGCTGGAAATCGACGCTGATGATCTGTTCGGTAATCTGCAACGGATCAATGCATTCAACTGGAACCAGCAGGTCGAAGACCTGAGCGGTCCGGTCGATCGCAATGAGTGGCCGTATCCGCCGCAAACGGTGAATGCGTCGTACAATCCGTTGATGAACCAGATCACCTTCCCGGCCGGCATTCTGCAGGCTCCCTTCTTTGACCCGAATGCCGATGCGGCGATCAATTACGGGGCGATCGGTGCCGTGATCGGTCATGAAATCGGCCACGGTTTTGACGATCAGGGCCGCGAGTTCGACGAAGCCGGCCTGTATCGCAACTGGTGGACGGAAGCGACCAATGACGCGTTCAACGAGCGTGCTGAACGTCTGGGGATCCAGTATGACGGATATTCACCGATCGAGGGCGAGTTCGTGAACGGCACTTTCACCATGGGCGAAAACATTGGCGATCTCGGCGGTGTTCAGATGGCCTATTCCGCCTATCAACGCCATCTCGCCGCCTGCTGCGACGGTGAAGCCGAAGTGCTGGACGGTCTGACCGGCGATCAGCGCTTCTTCCTCGCCTGGGCGCAGGTCTGGCGCCGTCTCTATCGTGAGGACAATCTGCGCCAGCGTCTGGTCACGGACCCGCACAGCCCGTCGCAATACCGCACGAATGGCGTCGTCCGTAACCTCGATGCCTGGTATGCGGCGTTCGAAGTGACCGAGGATGATGCCCTCTACCTGCCGCCGGAAGAACGCGTCCGGATCTGGTAAATAGAGACAGACTTTGACTGGATAACGGCTCCGCATTCCGTGCGGGGCCGTTTTCTTTTGCGAAAATGACAGGAAATTCAGTTGAGCCTGCCGCAATCTACGCTAGGTATCTCCATTGAATTGACTTTGGGGAGCTTGATTGTGATCAGGAAACTATTGCTGGCATCCAGCGCTTTTGCTCTCGTCGCGGCGTGCAGCCCGACCGAGATGACCGACGATACCGATACGTCGACAGAAACCGAAACCATGGAAGAGGGTGCCGCGGAGACTTCCGGCGCAGCGGATTCGCCGGAACAGACAGCATCGGGTGAGGCCATTCTCGGCGACTGGGGTGTGGAGACACAGCACATCTCCGACACGATCGAGCCGGGCGATGACTTCTTCCGCTATGTCAATGAAGGCTGGCTCGCAACGGCTGAATTCCCGCCGGGCTTTTCCAGCCTGAACGGCTTCACCGAACTCTATCTCCAGACCGAGGCGCGTATCGAGGGCATCATTCAGGAAGTGTCGGAAACCGATAACGCCGAAGGCACACCGGAATACCAGATCGCCACTCTGTACAATGACTATCTTGATGCCGACCGGATCGAAGCCCTTGGCCTTGAGCCGCTCGAAGACGGCATTGATGCCGCGATGACAGCATCCACGCATGAGGACATTGCCCGCCTGATGGGCGCGCTGAACTATCCGTCCATCATGTCGTTTGGCGTGACCATCGATCCGGGCGACCCCACGCGTTATGTGATTTCCACCGGTCAGGCGGGCCTGGGTCTGCCCAACCGCGACTATTATCTGCGCGATGAAGAGCCCTTCCCGGAACACCGCGCTGCCTATGTCGATTACATGGCCGGTCTGTTTGACCGCGCCGGTATCGAAAATGGCCGCGAGCGGGCTGAAGCCATTCTGGCATTCGAAACCGCGATTGCGGATATCCACTGGCCGCTGGACCAGGTGCGTGACCGGATCGCGAATTACGATTTGCAGACGGTCGACGCGTTGATGTCCTACGCGCCCGGCTTCCCGTGGGAGACCTTCATCGAAGCCGGTGGCGGTGCCGGTCAGGCAGAGATCATCGTCGGCCAGAACACGGCGGTTCAGAGCCTGTCCCAGCTGTTTGCCGAAACGCCGGTCGAGACGCTGCAGTCCTATCTGACCTTCCATTACATCGACAATCATACAGCCATGCTGCCGCAGGCCTATGATCAGGCGTCATGGGAGTTCTATTCCCGCCAGCTGAACGGCACGGAAGAACAGCGTCCGCGTGCATTGCGGGCGGTTCAGATGGTCAATGGCAGCTTCGGTGAAGCGCTCGGGCAGGTCTATGTCGAGCGGTATTTCCCGGCCGATTATCGCGACCAGATGACCGAGCTGGTGGAATATCTCCGCCGCGCTTTCGCCGATCGTCTGGAAACCCTCGAATGGATGGATGACGAGACACGGGCTGAAGCGTTCGACAAGCTGGAAGCCTTTCTGCCGAAGATCGGCTATCCGGAAGTGTGGCGTGACTTCTCCTCGATCAACATCGTCGAAGGTGATCTGATCGGCAATTCGCACCGGATTGCCGAATGGTATCGCGACGATTCACGGTCGCGTCTGGGCGGTCCAATCCGCCAGTGGGAATGGTTCATGAGCCCGCAAACGGTGAATGCCTATTATTCCTCCCAGCGTAACGAGATCGTTTTCCCGGCCGCTATCCTGCAGCCGCCCTTCTTTGATCCGAACGCCGATCCGGCGGTCAATTTCGGCGCCATTGGCGGCGTGATCGGCCACGAAATGGGCCACGGATTTGACGATCAGGGTAGCCGCTCGGACGGTACCGGGCTGCAACGCAACTGGTGGACCGAGTTTGCGCGCAATGAATTCGAAGCGCGGACCTCTGTGCTCGAGGGGCAATATAACAGCTTCTGTCCGGTGGAAGGCGAGTGCGTTCGTGGCAACCAGACAATGGGCGAGAATATCGGCGATCTCGGCGGACTTTCCATCGCCCGCCACGCCTATCACATGTATCTCGCCGATCATTCGAACGGCGAAGCCCCGGTTCTGGACGGCTTTACGGGCGATCAGCGCTTCTTCCTCGCCTGGGCCCAGGTCTGGCGCGGTCTGCGCACGGAGGAGTCCATGCGCTCGCGCCTGATCTCGGGCGTTCACAGCCCGAACCAGTATCGGACCAATGGCGTCGTGCGGAACATGGATGCCTGGTATGAGGCGTTCAACATCTCCGAGGATGACGAGCTCTACCTGCCGCCGGAAGAACGGGTCAGCATCTGGTAAGCGAAACTCAACGCTGAAGAAGGCCCGGCCGCTGCGCCGGGCCTTTTTTTGGCGCAGAATCGAGACGTTGACCGACGTCCGCCTGATATCAAAAATGCAGTGGGCGGTTGCCTTTCGGGCGCGGGCCTGTTTTCTGCCTGCAGCAGGTCACGGGGACAGCTGTATATGCGCATTCTTGTAACGGGCGGTTGCGGTTTCATCGGGTCGGCACTGGTTCGCAGGCTGGTGGCCGAGGGGCATGACGTTCTGAACCTCGATGCCCTGACCTATGCCGGGGACGAGCGGTCCGTCGCCGCGGTTGCAGGCCTTCCCAATTATCAATTCCGCCGGGGCGATGTTGCCGATGCCGACATTGTCGGTGCCGCGATGTCGGGCTTCAATCCGGACCGTATCTTCCATCTTGCGGCGGAAAGCCATGTCGACCGCTCCATCGACGGGCCGGGCATTTTCGTGACCACCAATCTTGTCGGCACCTCGATCATGCTGGATGCCGCACTGATGCACTGGCGCGGGCTGGACGAGATGGCGCGCGCGGCCTTTCGCTTTATCCATGTCTCCACTGACGAGGTCTATGGCACACTCGGCTTTGGCGATCCGGCCTTTGCCGAAGACACGCCCTATGCGCCCAACAGCCCCTATGCGGCGTCAAAGGCCGGAGCGGATCACCTCGCCCGGGCCTGGGTCGAGACTTACGGCCTGCCGGTGATCATCACCAATTGCTCGAATAATTATGGGCCGTACCAGCATCCGGAAAAGCTGATCCCGACGGTCATCCGCACAGCATTGTCCGGTGGTGATATCCCGGTCTACGGCAAGGGCGAGAACATTCGCGACTGGCTCTATGTCGCCGACCATGTCGCCGGCCTGATGGTGGCCGCCGATTCAGGCGAGATCGGTCGCAAATACAATTTCGGCGGCGATGCGGAGCGCACGAATATCGACCTTGTCCGCACGCTCTGCCGCCTGCTCGACGAGAAGCGCCCTGCGGCCAATGCGTATGAAGACCAGATCCGCTTCGTCGCCGATCGTCCGGGCCATGATTTGCGGTATGCTGTCGACAGCCAGCGCGCGCAGTCAGAACTTGGCTGGGCACCGAGCGTCACACTGGACAAGGGCCTGTCGGAAACGGTTGACTGGTATCTGGCCAACCCGGACTGGCTGTCGCGTGATCCGGCGGAAATCGCCCGGCTCGGACTTGGGCGCTAACAGGAGACACGCCATGACATCGAAGTGGAAAGGCCTCATTCTGGCCGGCGGCACAGGCAGCCGCCTCTATCCGCTGACGCATGCCGTGAACAAGCACTTGTTGCCGGTTTTCGACAAGCCGATGATCTATTATCCGCTGACCACGCTGATGCTGGGCGGTGTGCGCGAATTTGTTATCGTCTCCAATCCGGAATCGATTCCGCAAATCCAATCCCTTTTGGGGGATGGCAAAAAATGGGGTCTCAAATTCGAATATGTGGCCCAGAACAAGCCCGGCGGCATCGCCGAAGGCTTCCGGGTCGCTGCCAACGAGCTTCAGGGGCACAATATTGCGCTCATTCTCGGCGACAATATTTTCTATGGCGATGGCTTGTCCAAGCGCATCAAGGAAGCCGCGACGCAGGAAAAGGGCGCCACGATTTTCGGCTATGAAGTCGCTGACCCTTCGGCCTTCGGTGTGGTTGAACTGGGTGAGGATGGCCGCGCCATTTCGCTTGAGGAAAAGCCGGAGAAGCCAAAATCGAAACTCGCCGTGCCAGGTATCTATTTCTATGATCCCGATGTGCTCGACATTGCCTGGGAGCTGAAGCCGTCCGGCCGGGGCGAGCTGGAAATCACCGACGTCAATCGCGCCTATATGGAGCGCGGGGATCTGAATGTGAAAACCATCGGGCGGGGCGTGGCCTGGCTGGATGGCGGCACCCATGCCGACCTGTTCGAAGCCGGGCAATTCATCAAGGTCGTTGAAGAACGCACGGGGCTGAAAGTGGCCTGTCCGGAAGAGATCGCCTTCCGCATGGGCTTTATCGACCGGGCGGGACTGGCCGAGCTGGTCGATGAAAGCCCGAAAACCGAATACCAGAAATATCTGAAAGACTTGCTGGACCGCAGCCACTAGAATGACAGAAGTTCAATCAGTGGGGGATGCATGAAAGCCGCGAGCGACCTGATCACAAATGACGTTTCTATCAACGGGCTGAACATGCCGGTGATGTTCGGTGGCTGATCCGCACATGCTTCAGGACATTCTTTCGGTCTTTTCCGGCACGCTGGTCGGATTCATCCTCGGCCTGATCGGCGGTGGCGGGTCGATCCTCGCCGTGCCGCTTCTGGTCTATGTGGTCCGTATTGGCAGTCCGCACCTCGCCATCGGGACGGGGGCTCTGGCCGTTGCGGCGAGTGCGCTCTTCAATCTCCTCACCCATGCCCGGGCGGGGAATTTGAAATGGCAATGCGCGCTGGTGTTTGCGGCGGCCGGTGTTTTCGGAGCCGCAGCAGGCGCCTTTCTTGGCCAGCAGGTGGACGGTGAATTGCTGCTGGGGCTGTTTGGTCTGCTGATGATTGTCGTTGGCGTATTGATGTTGCGGCCGCGCTCGGGCGGAAATGGTGATGTGCGCCTGACCTGGAAGGTTGCGCCGCGCCTCGCCGGGTCCGGATTTGTGGTCGGCGGGCTGTCGGGCTTTTTCGGCATTGGCGGCGGTTTTCTGGTCGTGCCCGGACTGATCGTGGCGACGTCCATGCCGCTCCTGAACGCCATCGGATCTTCGCTGGTCTCGGTGACCGCGTTCGGTTCTGCCACTGCGGCCAGCTATGCGGTCTCGGGTCTGATCGTCTGGCGTATTGCCATACTGTTCATTCTCGGCGGCGTGCTGGGCGGCATCGCCGGCAGCTGGGCGTCGAAAGCCCTCTCCGTACGCAAGCGGGCCCTGAATTACGTCTTTTCCGGCATCGTCATATCGGTCGGTGTGATGGTCGCCGTGGACGGGTTGCGGACCCTCTATCACGCCATGCCACCGGGCTAGCGCGGCGGTTTCACCACGCCGTACTCGATCAGGGATTCCGCGGCGGCTTCGATGGCCTCCTTCGCGGGACGGAAGGCAATGCCGGTCTTCTCGGTTACATAGGCGGTTTTGGCGATGCGCTTGCGGCCAAGGTCGGCGGTGATGGATTTCAGATTCTTGTCGAAGATTGCCATCAAACGCACGACCCAGGCCGGCAATTCCTTCGTCGGAATTTTCTTGGCGAAAGCCGGGAAAGCATCGGCGAGGATGAGCGCCATCTCCTGCATGGAGACGGTGTCCGCCGCAGCCAGCAGGCGCTGCCCGCCCGTATTCGGTGAGTCCATGGCGGCGACGTGAAGGGCAGCCAGATCGCGCACGTCCACCGTTGGAAAGCGCAGCGGCGGCGAGGCCGGATAGGCCCCTTTCAGGAGCATTTCGACGACGGACAGCGAGGTGCCGATCCGTTCGTCGAGCGACGGCCCCAATACCAGACCCGGATTGATCACAGTGGCGCGGTCGCGTTCCCCGCGCTCGTCCAGCAAGGCCCACAAGGCCTGCTCGGCCCGGGTCTTTGAAATGATATAGGGCGAGAGCGCTTTCCATTCGGGATCGGACCAGGCTTCCGGCCCGGCTTCAAACTCGCCCTTGAATTTCGGATGATACATTACCGCAGCCAGCGAGGAGGTCACGACAATGCGCTTGGCGCCTGCGTCCAGACCCGCTTTCACAACACGCAACATGCCGTCGCGGGCCTCGGGCACGAGAGCTTCGCGATCCTCGGGTTGGGCCAGCGGAAAGGGCGAGGCGAGGTGCTGGATGTAATCACACCCGGCGACCGCGTCTGCCCAGCCGTCATCGCCGGTCAGATCAGCTTCGACAAAGCGGATTTTGTTATGATCGGCGCCATGCCGTACCAGGGTATCTTTCACCGGTCCGGCCTTGGATGCATCGCGAACCGTGCCGACCACATCATGGCCGGCCCGTAAAAGCTGGAGCGCGACGTGTTTGGCGATAAAGCCGCTGATGCCTGTGACAAGAACCTGCGCCATTGTAACCCCCCGGTTTAATTCTACTGGCCGAATAGGCCTCTCAAGATGTCGCGCGTACGTCCCGCCGGATTACTGCGAATGCCGCGCTCTTCTTCGCCGACATAATGGAATACGCCATCAAGGGCTTTTTCAACCGCAAAGTCGGTGACCTCACCTCGAAAATCCTGTGCGGTTGACCGGGCATTGCGGTTGCGGCCGAAGAGCTGGCCGATACCGGACTGACGATCCACCAGTCCGGCGGCGCTGTCGAGCGCGCCGTAAGCGCCTGATGCGGCGAGGGTGGATTCCATGGGCGGGTGCAAGAGGCCATTAAGCGGCGCTTCGGTGCGGGACCGCAGATATTGCGTGGCGGCGGTATCGCCGCCTTGCAGAATACCCAGACCATCTGAAATCGACATCGACCGGATCGCATTGATGACGAGATCGCGCGCCTGCGGCATCACTGCTTCCGCCGCGCGGTTCATCCGCAATTCGAGATCATCCAGCGGGCCGGACAGGCCCAGAGGCTGAAGCTGGCGCTGGGTGGTGTTCAGCAGGCCCGGCAAGGGGATACGGACCAGACGGTCGCCAAAAAATCCGTCGCGCTGGCCCAGACGCTGTGTGGCCTGTCGTGTGGCCGTCACCAGCATGGAGCGGATGCCCGGGGCGGCACCTTGCGCGTGCCCGGCGGCGGGCGCAATCAGGGCGGCCGCCGCGGCGGTCAGGAAGTGGCGGCGATGGATCATGTTCGGCTCCTTGTGGCCGTTATTCGAAGCGCAGGGCCTCGATCGGATCCAGTCTTGATGCCCTATGTGCGGGATAAAAGCCAAAGAAAACGCCCACAAACGCCGACGCCCCGATGGCGATCAAGGCCACACTTGGCTGGATTTCGATGGGGAATTGGTCCAGCGATTCAATATAGGCGGCACCGCCAATCCCGATCAGCAGACCCAGAAGTCCGCCGGTGAAACACAGAACGACG
This sequence comes from Hyphobacterium sp. CCMP332, assembly GCF_014323565.1. Classification (NCBI taxonomy): domain Bacteria; kingdom Pseudomonadati; phylum Pseudomonadota; class Alphaproteobacteria; order Maricaulales; family Maricaulaceae; genus Hyphobacterium; species Hyphobacterium sp. CCMP332. The sequence goes on along the minus strand of NZ_CP058669.1, from coordinate 1,705,372 downwards.
CTTTCAATCAGGAACTGGTTGCGGATGTCCGCGCGCTTGGCGCCGACGGCCAGACGCAGGCCGATTTCCCGCGTGCGTTCGGTGGTGGAGACCAGCATGATATTCATGATGCCGATCCCGCCGACCAGAAGGGATATGCCCGCGGCAGCGGCGAGGAGCAGGCCGAGCTGGCTTTCGGTCTCGTTTCGGGCGCGGATGAATTCGCCCAGATTGTTGACGGAAAAATCGTCTTCCGCGCCCGGCTGGATATTGCGCCGCAGACGCATCAGATCCTCGATATCGGCGGTCACCATGTCGGCGTTCGCGGACGCGTCGATTTCGGCATAGATGGTGAAGACCGGATCACGGACGCCCAGATCATAACCGAGGATGCGGTCACGCACGGTGTTGATCGGCGCCAGAGCCACATCGTCCTGGTCCTGCCCCCAGCTGGATTGACCCTTTTCGGACATGACGCCGATAATCTCCATCGGCGTGGACCCGACCCGGATGATCTGTCCGATCGGGTCAGAGGCTCCGTAGAGTTCACGTGCGAGCGTTCGACCGATCAGGATGACCCGCGCGCCGGAACTGACTTCCTCGGGATAGAAGCTGCGGCCGGATGACGGGAACCAGTCCCGTGTCTCGAAATATTCGGCATGGACGCCCTGGATCCGGGTCGACCAGTTCACGCCATCGGCGACAAATGTGGATGTGCCGGACATCTCGCCCGCCACGGCGGCAATACCGTCGATCTCATTGCGGATCGCTTCCACGTCCTCATCATTCATGAAGGTGGCTGTGCCGGCCCCGCCGCGGCGTCCGCCAAAGGCGCTGGAGCCCGGGCGGATGATGAGGAGGTTGGCGCCGAAAGAGGCAATCTGTTCCTCGATGGCGTTACTGGCGCCTTCGGTGACCGAGACCATGACGATGACGGCGGAAACGCCGATCACCACGCCCAGCATGGCGAGGGCGGATCGCAGGGCGTTGACGCGCAAGGCGGTCAGGGCAACGCGAATGGCGGCAAAGATATTCATGTCCGGTCCTCGATGATTTTCCCGTCACGGAAAACAATCTGCCGCCGCGCATGGTCGGCGACATCCTGTTCGTGGGTGACAAGGATAATGGTCATACCGTCGCGGTTCAGCGCGTCGAAGATTTGCAGGATTTCCTCGGACGTCTGGGTGTCGAGTGCGCCGGTGGGCTCATCCGCCAGGAGAATGGTCGGATCATTGACGAGGGCGCGGGCAATCGCCACGCGCTGTTGCTGACCGCCGGAGAGCTGCGAGGGGTGGTGATCCATGCGCTCGCCGAGGCCGACCTGTTTCAGGCGTGCTTCGGCGCGCTGTTTGCGCTCGGCAGCGGAAATACCCGAATAGACAAGCGGCAGGGCGGCATTATCGACCGCCGCGGTTCGCGGCAAAAGGTTGAATTGCTGGAAGACAAAGCCGACACGGCGTCCCCGAAAGGCCGCCAGTTCGTCCGGCTTCATGCCCTCGAGTTTTTCGCCATCGATCTCCAGCTTGCCGGAGGTCGGCCGGTCGAGCGCACCGATCATGTTCATGAAGGTCGACTTGCCGGACCCGGAAGAGCCCATGATGGCAACATATTCGCCGCGCTGGATATCCACGCTGACGCCGCGAAGCGCATGCACTTCATTGTCGCCCATCTTGTAGACGCGGGTCAGATCCCGGCAGTGGATCAGGGATGAACTCATCCTTCGGACATCCGGGCGCGGGTGACGACGGCTTCACCGGCTTCCAGCTCACCACCCACCACTTCGGTCCGGCGGCCATCGCCAACGCCGATGCGCAGGCGGCGCTCCTCCAGGAAGCCGTCCGCGGTCTCGACCCAGACGCTTGCGGCGCGGGTTTCGGCGTTTTCCGCCTGCATCCGGGTGAAGCGGGCCATCTGCTCCTCGGTCAGGATCGGGCGCAGCGCATTCGCAAACAGCTGGTTCATGGCATTGCGATCCGGCGGCTGGCCGGACGACTGGATCTGGGACTGCATCTGCATGAAGGCGGCACGGACGGCCTGCTGGGCGTCTTCGCGCTGGCTCTCCGTCATCTCCAGTTGTTCGGCGATGCGATCCATCATGCCGCCACCGCCGCGCTCTCCGCCGCCGCGCTGACCCTGCTGGGGTTCTTCGGCGGGGCGGGCAAGGGCTTCCAGCGCGCCAGACGGGCGGAAGCGCAAGGCGGAATTGGGAACGGAGAGCACGCCTTCGCGTTCGCCAGTTACGATGTTGAGATTGGCGGTCATGCCCGGCAGTAATCTCTGACCCGGATTCTGGGCGGTGATCACGACGGTATAGGTGACGACGTTGGATTCATTTGTGGCGGCCAGACGGACCTGATCGACACTGCCTTCATAATCCTGTCCGGGAAAGGCATCGACGGTGAACGTTGCGGTCTGGCCCTGAAGGATCTGGCCGATATCGCTTTCATCGACCTGGGCGTCGATCTGGATGACGGACAGGTCCTGGGCGATGGTGAAGAGCACTGGTGCCGACATGCTGGCGGCGACCGTCTGGCCGACATCGACGGCGCGGTTGATCACGACGCCGTCAATCGGTGCGCGAATGACGGTGCGTTCCAGATCGATCTGGGCGCCATTCAGCGTCGCTTCGCGCTGTTGCAGGGTTGCGCGGGCATTGCGGATCTGGGCAAGGGCCACGGCGCGTTCCGAGCGGGAGGATTCCAGCGCGGCCTCTGCGGCTTCGAAAGCGGCGGTGCTGGCAATGCCGCGTTCCAGAAGCGATTCAACGCGTCCGAATTCTTCCTCGGCGACGCGGAGATTGGCATCGACGCGCTGAAGGCCGGCCTGTTGCAGGGCGATCTGGGCATTCGCCGTTGCGACGGCGGCTTCGGCCTCGCGGACGCGGGTTTCATAGGATTGCGGATCAATGCGGGCAATGACCTGGCCCTGTTCGACCGGTGAGTTGAAGTCAACCGTCAGCTCGGCAATCTGCCCGGACAGCTGGGAGCCGACCTCGACCGTCACGCGGGCGCGTACCGCGCCGGTGGCGGCGACAGAACGGCGAATGTCTGCGAGTTCGGCAGCTTCGGACTCGATCGTCAGCTCGCCATCCGGTGCGCTGCGTCCGAAGACATACCACGCACCTGCCAAGGCGATCAGCACGGCTGCCCCCGCCGCGATCCAGAGTCTGTTCATTGTGTGCCCCGATTTGTTCGCCGGAAACGCATTCCGACCGTGTATTGCGTCCTACATGACGCAGTTAACGCCAGCTTCAAGTGAATTCGTGTTCAGAAAGCGGCCATCGGCAGGCCTGGCGGCATATTAGCCCCAGCGTCCTCCAGTCTCGATCCCGACAAAAGAGACGAGGTGAGCGAGAACCATCAAATTCCATGCAAACAGCAGTATTGTCAAAAGAGTCCACGGGATCAGGCGCGGGCCTTTTGCCGGATTGGGTTCGCCGCCGGTTCTGAAGAAGCAGAACGCGAGGGCGGCAATCGATACGGCCTGGAGGATGAGGGTGAGGGTAAGCGACATTCCGGCTCCGGCGCCTTGGTGAATCCATGTTCGGTCTTGGCCCAGAAATAGGGGCGGATGCGCAATTCCACCAGAGCGGTGATGGCTGCAAATGTTTGAAGTGGCCAATAAAGCGGCATGCGCGCAATGTCGAGCCAGCGTGTGCGCAAGCCCGCACGGCGAATGGCCACGACGCCGCAGAGCATGGACGCGGCATAGCCGATGAGCAGAAATCCGGCGGCTGGCAGATTGGCGGGTACGATGTCCAGCATCCACAGGCTGGCAAACAGCAGGATGGCCGGGCCATGAAGCAGGGCGGACAATACGGCGGCACCGATGGTGAGGGCGAGGCTGAGTGCTGCGCCCGGCGACAGGCTGGCGGGCTGGCGGAGCTGTACGGCGAGGGTCTGGAGATAGCCTTTCAGCCAGCGGGATCGCTGCCGGATCCAGGGCCGAATGGATTCGGGGGCTTCTTCCATCGTCTGCGGGGCGATCACATCGCTGCGATATCCCAGCCGGGCCAGACGGAAACCCAGATCGGCATCTTCGGTGACATTATAGGCGTCCCATCCTCCGGCATCGCCCAGCGCCGCGCGCCGGAAATGATTGCTGGTTCCGCCCAGTGGTAGCGGTAATCCCAGCCGTGCCAATAGCGGCAGAATGGCGTGAAACTGAACCGCATATTCCAGCGCGAACTGCCGGGTCAGCCAGTTGCGATGATGATTATACCAGTTCAGCGGCGCCTGAACGCAGCCCAGACGCGCGTCGCCTGCCGCAAAAGCCTCGGCCGCGGCGCGCAGCTGGCCCGGATGGGGCACATCCTCGGCATCATAGACGGTGACGATGTCGCCGCGGGCAAAGGTCAGGGCAAAGTTCAGGGCGCGCGGCTTGGTCCGGGGGCTGCCGTCCGGGACGATGACGATCTCGAACCGGCTATCAAACACCAATTGCCGGGCGGCCCGGATCGTGTCGCGATCATCGGCCTCCATGATGATCTTGATGTCGAGCCGGCCGGGCGGATAATCGAGCGCTGCAAGTGACCGGGTGAGCTGCGAGAGGACGGCCGATTCCCGGTAGACCGGAGCCAAGATGGTGACGACCGGCAGGTCGCCCTCTGCCAGCGCGGCGGCAGGTGCGCGGTGAACCGGTAAGGCAGCAGCTGCGAGACGAAAGACGATCAGGCTCAGGAAAAACAGGGCTGTGATGGATTGCAGCATGATCCAGCCGAGGCCGGGATTGATGGAGAACAGGGCAAGGCCCATCATGGCGAGAAGGACGGCTGTGTGCTTTTGCGCCGGGGTGATACCGGCCCGCGCGGACAGCGCGGGTGTGCGATGAAACAGGCCGTTTGCAGCCGCATCCGCCCATTCACCGGCCAGCCTGTGCGGTGCGAGCCGTTCGACCGCGCGCATACTCCGTCCCGCAGGCGTGCCTGCCGGATATCCCATCCCGTCCATCGTTCACCCCGATGTTTATCGAAGCAACTTTAAAGGGAGTTGTGGAAAAAAGCGAATCGCCGAGAGATTTCAGGCTTTGGGATTGATCAGAAGGTCCAGCGAGACGTCATTCAGAATGTCATCGGTTGTAAAAACCGCCGCCGCCGAGGTTGGAAATCCGTCCGGCATTTCACCGTCCTGACCGGCCCGTTCGGCGAGCGACAGGGCCAGCGCGCCAATGCCCGGATTATGCCCGACAATCATCACGCTGCCGGCGCGCTCGAAGGCTTCGATGGCTGCCCGGAACAGCATTTCAGGAGAGGCATGATAGAGCGTCATCGGGTCGTCGAATTTCGGATTGCCCAGTGTTTCGCGCATGGTGACAAAGGTCTGCATGGCGCGCTGGGCCGGAGAAACGAGGGCGAGCCCGGTCTCGACGCCGGCCGCTTTCAGCGCCGATGCGGTCCTTGCGGCGTCTTCACGCCCGCCCGGTGTCAGGCCGCGATCAAAATCATCGTCCGCGTCCATCCGGTCGACGGCTTTGGCATGGCGGACAAGGATCAGTCGGGGCATGGGCGCGTCTCGGTCTGCTGATGGCCGCAGTTTGCCGCGCAACGTATGAAAACGCTACTGCTGCGGACATTTTTCCACACTCTGCAATTTTATAGTCAAGTACGCTTGACGTAAAGTAAGCTTGTCATTATATGTCAAGCGAGCTTAACAATGGAGCGTGACAAATGAGCGGTTTGATCCGGCGCCTGATCATCGGAGGCAGTGTGGTGATGTTTGTATTTGCGTGGCTGGGTGTCGCGGTGGTCCACGTCTCGATGGACTCGACGACCGCCTTCGTGGTCGCGGTGACGATTGCGGCGCTGGCGACGGAGGCCCTGTTCTGGATACTCGCCATCATTGGCGGATGGGCGGTGTTCGCGAATCGGCAAAAACTGTGGAACCGGTTCTTCGGTCAAATGTCGCGTTAGGAGCCCGTCATGGATCTGATGCCTGAAGCCAGTTCGGCCCCGCCGGCCGCCCGGCGGCGCTATAAATGGCGGTCGCTGACGGGTGGTCTGCTTTTTCTGCCGCTTTATCTGGGATCGCAGATCGCAGAATCCGGAGGGGCCAGTCATCTTCTGGTCCTGATCGCGGGCTATGGCGGTGTTCTCGCCCTTGTGTGGCTGCTCTATGAATTCGTTCACCTGATACGCCAGCTCGATGAGTTGCAGCAGCGAATCCATGTCACCGCGCTGGCAATGGGTTTCGGGTCTGTGGCAACGCTCCTCACCATTTCCGGCATGTCGCTGGAGCTGTGGAATACGGAAAACCTGCCGGGGCAATTGATTGCGGTTGTCGGGACCATGGCCATGCCGCTTGGAATCGCCGCCTACTATATCTCGTTGCATATCGTGAAGCGGCGTTACGAATGAAGAACCGGGTGCGGGAATTGCGCGGAGAGAAAGAGTTGAGCCAACAGGCACTTGGCGACAGGCTGGGCGTGTCGCGCCAGACCATCATCTCCATAGAGAATGGCAAGTATGATCCCTCCCTGCCGCTGGCCTTCCGGATTGCCCGCCTGTTCGGAGAACCGATCGAGCAGATTTTTGACGACCAGATCTGAGCCGGTGTCCGGCGATGGCGCCTCCGGGACGCGGGCGATCTCATCGGCCGGATACTGTCGCCGCTGATTGACGGGCTAACGGAAATATCGCCTTCCATCCTTGTCTCACCGCGCTAGCATCCCGCCCAAACGGGAGCGCCTCATGTTCGAGACCTATTACACCGCCCTTCATTTTCTCATCGCGCCGGCCTGGTTGTTGCTGGCCATCGCCCCCGGGTGGGTTTGGACGCGGCGGATCGTACATGCGGCCTTCTATCCGCTCATTCTGGCGGCGATCTATCTGGCTTTCCTGTCGGCCGGGATCTTCTTTGGCCAGTCCGATCCGGAGGCGGGGATGTCCTCGCTGGCGGGCGTGCTGGCGCTGTTCTCGCACCCGGTCGGCGTGCTCACCGGCTGGACGCATTATCTCGTCTTTGATCTGTTTGTCGGCGCCTGGATTGCCCGCGATGCGCTGCGCGTCGGTCTCAACAAATGGATCGTTCTGCCCCCGCTCTTTTTCACGCTCATGTTCGGGCCCATCGGTCTGGCAATCTATCTCCTGATCCGCAAATTCTCCGGCAAGGGCGGCTGGTCTCTGGTGGAGGGGGGGTGATCCCCCTCACTCTCGAATACTCGCCCTTGCAAGGCTCGCATTCTCTGCCTCTCCCTCGAGGGAGAGGGATGACGATTGAGCGGGGGCGGTTTTCCTCCTCTCGCAAGCAGGGGGAGAACGTACCCAATTCTGCCCCCGCCATTGACGAAAACGCGCCTGCGGCCTAACTCGCGGGGCCTGTTGACCCTTTGCGAAGAAAGCCGATCCCATGTCCCTGTCCCAAGCCGCCGCCAACGCCAAAGCCTGGCCGTTCGAGCTCGCGCGGGAGATTCTCAAACGGGTCGAGAAAACCGGCAAGGACGAGGTGATTTTCGAGACCGGCTATGGCCCGTCCGGACTTCCGCACATGGGCACGTTTGGAGAGGTCGCCCGCACCTCCATGGTGCGCCATGCATTTCGCGTTCTGACCGACGATAAAATCAAGACCCGGCTGATCTGCTTTTCCGACGACATGGACGGGATGCGCAAGGTGCCCGGCAATGTGCCGCAACGTGAATTGCTGGAGCAATATCTGCAAAAGCCGCTGACCGATGTGCCCGATCCGTTCGGAACGCATGAAGGCTTTGCCCAGCACAATAATGCGCGCCTGCGCGCCTTTCTCGACGGGTTCGGCTTTGACTATGAATTCCTGTCGGCGACCGAGCAATACCGCTCCGGCGCGTTTGACGCGGTGCTCCTGCGGGCGCTGGAAAAATACGACGACATCATGAAGGTGATGCTGCCCACTCTGGGCGCGGAACGTCAGGCGACCTATTCGCCCTTCCTGCCGATCTCGCCAAAGACCGGCCATGTGCTCTATGTGCCGACCAAGGCGCGCAATGTCGCCGACGGTACGATCACCTTCACCGATGAAGACGGTGAGGATGTCACAATCCCCGTCACCGGCGGCAATGTGAAACTGCAATGGAAGCCGGATTTCGGCATGCGCTGGGCGGCTCTGGGCGTTGATTTTGAAATGTTCGGCAAGGACCATCAGACCAATGCGCCGATCTATGACGGCATCTGCCGGGCGCTTGGCGAACGCGCCGCCCGAGCATTTCACCTATGAGCTGTTTCTTGACGAAAACGGGCAGAAGATCTCCAAGTCGAGTGGCAACGGAATCTCGATCGACGAATGGCTGAGCTATGCCTCAACCGAGAGCCTCAGCTATTTCATGTATCAAAGCCCAAGACCGCGAAGCGGCTCTATTTCGACGTGATCCCCAAGGCGGTGGACGAGTATCACCAGCAATTGCGCGCCTATGCCGGGCAGGACATCACGCAGCGGCTCAACAACCCGGTGCATCACATCCATAACGGTGACGTGCCCGAGAGCCGGATGGTGGTGCCGTTCTCGATGCTGCTCAACCTTGCCTCGGTGTCTGCCGCGCATGACAAGGAGACGCTGTGGGGCTTCATCCGCCGCTATGCGCCCGAGGCGAGTGCGGAGACGCATCCCGATCTCGATGCAGCCGCCGGTTACGCGGTGCGCTATTACGAGGATTTCGTCGCCCCGGCGAAGACCTATCGCGCGCCGACCGATCTGGAGCGTGCGGCGATGCTCGATCTGATCGCACGCTTCAAGGCGCTGGACCCGGATCTGCGCGATGGCGAGACCATACAGAACGAGGTCTATTCCGCAGGCAAGGCGCAGCCGTTTGACAATCTGCGCGACTGGTTCAAGGGACTTTACGAAGTCCTGCTGGGGCAGTCACAGGGGCCACGCTTTGGCGGTTTTGTGGCGATCTATGGCATTCCGGAAACGATTGCGCTCATAGAGCGTGGGCTGGCCGGGGAATTGGTGGCTAAGGGTTAACGGCCGAGCTCGATCACGCGATCGGCGTAGGAACTGCCCGGAAGTTTCGCGAGCAGGCGGCGGTCAGCGGTGATGAATACGGTATCTTGCGCCTCGGCCGCCGCGATGTAAAAGCAATCGTAAGCTGGATGATCCAGCTGGACCGCAATCTCCAGTGCCCGGGCGGCAAGCGTCTGGTCGTCGTTCAACAAAGTGACAGGGCTGAGCGCGTCTACACAAATGGCCCGGCCGCGCTCTGCCGCAAACAGTCCGCGATGAATCATTACCCAAACGGCGTTCGTGACCTCGTGCGCCAGAAGGTCCGGGGCTTCCAGTTTTCCCGGCTGCGTTAACAGAGAAAGCGCAGCTGGAGAATTCGGCAAACGAATCGACCATGCGAGCGCGACATTAGCGTCAATGATCGGCATCAATGCATATCCCGCGATTGTTCGAGGATTTCTGCGAGATCGATCTCTGGTAGATCCGAGCGCGATTCAATGGCCTTGCGCGCCCGCTCTGCGCGAACGGCCGGCGCGGCCATGGCGATTGCCTGTTGCAGCAGGCGGGTGGCGGCTTCGTCGATGGTCTCACCAGATGCGACCGCAATCATGTTCAAGCTTTCGATCTCGGATGGTGCCAATGCGACCTGTATGCCCGGCGTCAGAGCCTGGGCCGCCGGCTCATTTACACTGGGTGGCAGGGGCGGTGTATTTTCTGATTTGCGGAAGGTCACTTTGCGGCCTGGCACATCGACCTCGGCGGTTTTCCAGCCCGCCGTCAACCATGCCGGCGTCATCGTATTGTTGGACGGATTATTGCTCCACCAGGCCGGATAGCTATAGGCGCTCTTTGGAAGCGGCTTCTTCAGGATTTGCTCCAGCTCTTCAAAAGTCACTCGCCAATGCGATCCCGGGCGGCGGCGCAATGCGTTGGTCAGAATCGCGTATTTGGACATCGATTTTCTCCACCTATGAGCGAGGGCCAATAAACACTTAACAACTGTTATTGTCAACTGTCATGTGTTATGTCGATTATATTTGACATCAAGTCCGCGATTTCTTACATCCACTCATGTCAAAAATAACTAACACTAGGTCGATGAGGTTTGACATGAGTTTTCAAGAAAAGAGCAATGCGCTGATGCTGGGCGCTATTGTGCTGGTTTACGGGGGCTATTTCGCGCTGGTGCTGGGTTCGCCTGTGATGACGGATGGTGAGCTCAATACGGAGATTGGGCTGCTGATGAGCAACGGTCTTATCCTCGTCACCGTTGGCGCTCTGGTCACGATTGCCATTTTCGGTCACATCGTGATCGCTTTGTTGAACCACAAGGAAGCGGGCAGCGAGGATGAGCGCGACAAGCTCATCGAGATGCGCGGCGACCAACGGGGCGGATTTGTCATGGGGGTCTTTGCGGTTTGCGCGATGGGGCTGGCGATGATCGCGACGCCGCATTTCTGGATCGTCAACACGATTCTGGGGGGGCTGGTGGCGGCCGAAATCGTCAAGGCCGTTTCCAAGCTGATCGATTATCGGCGGGGAGTGTAGACATGAGTTTTCGGGAAAAGAGTACCTGGGTGCTGCTGGCGGCGACGGTCATCGTCTATGGCTGGTATTTCGCGACGACGCTGGGCGAGGCCCTAGGGGCGGAGACGCCACCGGTGGTCGATAATGTCCGCCTGTTTGGCGCCGTCGTGGTGATGGTGGTCCTCAGCATTGTTGCGCATATCGTGATCGCCATCCTGTCGCCGAAGGATGCCGATGCCGCCGATGAACGCGACCGGCTGATCGAGCTGCGCGGCGATCAGCGCGGTGGATTCCTGATGACGGTGGCGCTGTTCTCCACGATGGGTCTGGCCATGACCGGGGCATCGGTCTTCTGGATCGCCCATGGTGCGCTGGCCGGGCTGGTCGTGTCGGAACTGGTCAAGGCGGTGTCCAAACTGATCGATTACCGGCGGGGAGTGTAGCCATGGGCAAACCCACCCGCATCACCAATCGGCTGCGCGAATTGCGGTTTCACTCACAGGAGATGACGCAGGCGGAGCTGGCGACGAAGGTCGGCGTGACGCGCCAGACCATCATCGCCATCGAGCAGGGGAAATATTCCCCGTCGCTGGAGGTCGCCTTCCAGATTGCAGCCGTCTTCGGCGTGCCTCTGGAAGAAGCGTTTCAATACCCGAAGGATTGAGCGTCCGGCGGCTCAGGCCGCCGGGCGGTATTCGCCGAAATGATTGTGGATCATGCGCCGCAGGCGCGGATCGGCATCATTGACCGCATCGCGGGTCGGAAAGGCCGGCGCGGCGCGCAGCGTCTCGATCGGCACGTTCAACACGCAGCGGTCATAGGCGATATCCAGGGTGAGGGCTTCCCACGGCACGGCGTAGAGCTGTTCGCCGAGTTCGCTGGCCTCATCCAGCAGGATGGTCGCGTGCATGACACGGCCGGTGGTGACACCGACAATCACATCATCCAGCGTGCCCAGCTTGCGGCCGGACGGGCTGACGACGGAAATGCCGTGCAGGGCTGTGGCGGAAGAAATGCGGGGGAGAATGGACATGGCCTCGCTCCTTTTCATGAAGAGGCATCATCATCGACCGCGCCTGAAACCACCGCTTCGCGATTTGGATCCACGCGCAAGTCCCTATCGCCAGTGATTCGGCGACATTTCAGTGACACGATCATGTTCGGAATGTGACCGACTTCCCGGCTTGCCGGATAAAGTCCGTGGACTACTGGCTGGCCCAGACAATGCGGGCCATCCAGGCAATCTCGGACGTCTTGAGGATCCGGCCGGGATAGTCTGGATTGAGGGAGAGCAATTTGACCCCGTCCCCGGACAGGCGCGCGACTTCCTTGGCCATGACTTCGCCGCCGACTGTGCGCACGACCACGCGGTCACCCTTGCGCGGCGTTTCGCCCGGCGCAACGACGACGCGGTCCCCGGCGCGGTAGACGGGCACCATGGAGTCGCCGGAGATTTCCAGCGCATAGGCATGGGCATCCTCGACGCCGGGAAAGATCACCTCTTCCCAGCCCTGCCCGGCCGGAAAGCCGGCATCATCGAAGAATCCGTCTGCGCCCGCCTGCGCAAAGCCGATCAGCGGGACCGAACGGGTTTGTGCGGTGCCTGCGGCCAGTGCGGCGAATTCCTCGAAATCCACCCGGACGGCGGCGAGCGCCTTGGCGATGCTTTCCGTGGACGGCCAGCGCGGGCGGGTGCCATCCTGACTATAGCGCTTGGAGACGTTGAAGGTCGTCGCATCCATGCCGGCCCGTTTTGCCAGAGCAGACGCGGTCAGCCCTGCGCGGGCCGCCAGAAGGTCAACGCCCTTCCAGATTTGATTATGGGTGAGCATGGTGTTTATTCCGCTCAAGCTGAGTCGCTCCTTACTACAGGAATATATTCCTTGACCACAACTATAAATAGAATAACAGAAGGAATTATTTCCGCAAGCATCGGAATCCGGGGGAATTGCGCATGAATAACGCCATCTACAAGCTGGTCGATCCGCGAATCTGGGCCGAGGCCATGACGGCGGGCGTCTTCAAGGGCGTCGGCGTGGATGTGGAGGACGGGTATATTCACCTTTCAACCGCGACCCAATTACCGGGGACGCTGGAGAAATATTTCACGGAGTTCGAACGCCTCGCCCTGATCGAGGTGGATGCCAGCCATTTCGGCGCGGAGCTGAAATGGGAGAAATCGCGCGGCGGCGATCTCTTCCCGCATCTCTATGATGAGCTGCCGATGATTGCCGTACGCACGGTGCGGCTGTTGCGCAAGGGCGATGAGGGCGGCTGGATGCTGCCGGATGATCTGTCGACATGAGCGGCTATCTGAAACTCGGGACAAAGGCACTCCATGCCTTCCCGCCGGAAATGGCGCATGGCCTCAGCCTGAAAGCGCTCAAGGCCGGGCTGGTGCCGGTGCCGCCTGCGGTGCCCGACCCGATCTTGCGTACGCAGCTTGCCGGGCTGGACCTGCCCAATCCTGTCGGGCTCGCGGCGGGCTATGACAAGAATGGCGAGGTCATTGATCCTCTGCTGGGCCTTGGTTTCGGCTTTGTCGAGTGCGGTGCCGTCACGCCGCGTCCGCAGGCCGGTAATCCGAAGCCGCGTGTCTTCCGCCTGACGCAAGACCGGGCCGTGATCAACCGCATGGGGTTCAACAATGCCGGGCTGGTGGCGCTGAAGGCGCGGCTTTCCGCGCGTCTCGGCCGGCCGGGCATTGTCGGGGTCAATCTCGGCGCCAACAAGGATGCCGAGGACCGCGCCGCGGATTATGTCACCTCGCTGACAGCGCTGGAGGGGCTGGCAGATTTCTTCACCGTCAATATTTCCTCGCCCAATACGCCGGGCCTGCGGGCGTTGCAGTCGAAGGCGGCGCTGGATGATCTCCTGAAGCGCGTGATGGCGGCGAAAGGAGCGGCACCGGTTTTCCTGAAGGTCGCGCCGGATCTGAAGGAGGAGGATCTCGCCGATATCGCGGCCAGTGTGATCGAGCACAGGCTCGATGCGCTGATTGTCTCCAACACCACGATCGAGCGCCCCGAAAGCCTGACCTCGCCGGACCGGGCGGAAGGCGGCGGCCTGTCCGGGCGGCCGCTGTTTGAACGCTCGACGGCATTGCTCAGGGCGTTCGCACAGACGCTGGGCGGCAGGGTGCCGCTGGTCGGTGTCGGCGGCATAGAAGATGCGGCAACCGCCTATGCCAAGATCCGCGCCGGGGCATCAGCGGTGCAGCTCTACTCGGCGCTGGTCTATAAGGGGCCGGGCCTTGTGGCAGACATCAATCGCGGCCTCGCCGAGCGGTTGAAGGCAGATGGCTATGCGAGTGTGGGTGAGGCCGTCGGGGTGGATGTCTGATAACCCCTCCTTCGAGGCTCGCTAGCGCGAGCACCTCAGGATGAGGTGTGGGGGCATGCACAACAAACTTACCTCATGCTGAGGTGCTTTTCGAAGAAAAGCCTCGAAGCACGCTATCAACCTACCAACCTCTTCTCCAGCCTTGGATATTGCACCGCCAGCGTGCCCGCGCGGGCGATGTAATAGACGAGGAAGGCGATCCACACCCCATCATTGGCGTAGAGGGGGGACAGGACGAAATCGGCCGCCAGATAAATCAGCACCGAGGCGATGGCGGAATTGCGCAGCATGGCGCCGCGCGTGGCGCCGATGAAAATGCCGTCGAATATCCACGCCATTGCCCCCAGCAGCGGGACGATGGCGCAATAGGGCAGATAGCGGATGGCTTCGCGGCGGGCATCCTCATCGCCGATGACAAGGGCGAGGGCTTCATCGCCCCAGGCCCAGGTCAGCACGGCGAACACGGCCCCGGCCGCCAGCGCCTGTTCTGCGGTCAGGATCAGCGCCCGGCGCAGCGTGGCCACCGATTTGCGCCCGACAGCGCGCCCGGCCTCGGTTTCCGAGACATAGGCGAAGGCATCGAGCACAAAGGCCCAGACGGTGATGACCTGTAAAAGCACGTGATTGCCGGCCAGAATGGCTGCGCCCTGCCGCGCCCCGGCATTGGCGAACCAGGTAAAGCCGATGATCATCGCCCAGGTGCGCATCATCAGGTTGAGATTGACATCGATCAGTTTCTTCAGCGCCACGGGTTCGAGCAGGGCGGCGCGCCGGAAAATCCCGTCCTGCCAGCCGCCGCGTCTGGCGATGACCCGGGCGACAAAGTACAGGCCCACGATCAGCCCGCACCATTCGGCAATCGCGGTCGCGGCACCGACACCGCCCGCGGCATAGCCCAGCCCCATGACGAACCAGAGATCGAGCACAATATTCACCACGCTGATGACGCCATGCACGATCAGGGTCTCGGTCGAACGCCCCAGCCCGATCAGCCAGCCGGTGAGGGCAAAGACACCGAAGGCGCCGAGCGCGCCCCAGCTGCGGGCGAAGAAGTAATGCGCGCCATTGGCCTCTACGGCCTCGCCGCCCTGCAGCAGGTGAAAGCCGATCGCCGCGATGGGCTGGCGCGCCAGCATGATGAAGAGGCCGATGGCCCCGGCCAGCAGGCAGGCGCGTACCAGCGAGCGCTGCACTTCGGTCTCATTGCCCGCCCCGTCCGCCTGCGAGGTGAGGCCGGTCGTGCCCATGCGCAGAAAATAGAAGCTCCAGTAGACGACGCTGAACAGCGCTGCGCCCAGCGCCACCCCGCCGAGATCGGTGGCATCGCCGGCAATGCCCAGCACGAAGGTGTCGACCACGCCGGCCAGGGGTATGGCGGCATTGGCGAAAACCAGCGGCCAGGCGCGCAGCAGCACGTCCTTGCGGGTGAGGGCAACAGGATCCATTCCGGCCCGATATCCGCATACGGGGTGGGACGCAATGACAAGTCACCTATATGCTGATCAGGACGGTTTGAGGGAGAGACATCACATGATCCGGGCATGGGCAGCGAAAGAACAGGGCGGCGCGCTGGAGCGTCATGATTATGATCCGGGGCCGCTACCGGCGGACGAGGTCGAGATTGCGGTGGAAAGCTGCGGGCTGTGTCACTCCGATGTGTCGCTGATCG
This sequence comes from Hyphobacterium sp. CCMP332, assembly GCF_014323565.1. Classification (NCBI taxonomy): domain Bacteria; kingdom Pseudomonadati; phylum Pseudomonadota; class Alphaproteobacteria; order Maricaulales; family Maricaulaceae; genus Hyphobacterium; species Hyphobacterium sp. CCMP332. The sequence continues at coordinate 1,689,946 of NZ_CP058669.1, read as the reverse complement.
ATAATGAGTGGTTTGTCTCCGACTACCCGCTGGTGCCGGGCCATGAGGTGGTCGGCCGGGTCAGCGAAGTGGGCGCCCATGTCACGCATCTGAAGATTGGTGACCGCGTCGGGGTCGGCTGGTTCGCGCATTCCTGCCTGACCTGCCATACCTGCATGAGCGGCGATCACAATATGTGCAATGATGCCAAAGGCGTCGCGGCGGCGCATCAGGGCCGGTTCGGCGGCTTTGCCGACAAGGTGCGTGCGCAGGCGGCCTGGGCGATTGCGCTGCCCGAGGGCGTGGATGCCGCGAAAGCCGGGCCGCTGTTTTGCGGCGGCATTACCGTCTTCAACCCCATCGTCCAGAACAATATCAAACCGACCGACAAGGTGGGCGTGATCGGCATTGGCGGGCTGGGTCATCTGGCGCTGAAATTCCTGAAAGCCTGGGGCTGTGAGGTGACGGCCTTTACCTCGTCGGAGGCCAAGGCAGAGGAAGCGCGTGCCATGGGAGCCCACCGTATCGTCAACAGCCGCGACAAGGAGGCGCTGAAAGCCGAAGCGGGCCGCTATGACATGGTGCTGTCCACCGTCAATGTGCCGCTGAAATGGTCCGCCTATATCAATGCGCTCGCGCCGCGCGGCAATCTGCACATGGTTGGTGCGGTGATGGATCCGGTGCCGGTCGTGGCCGCCAGCCTGTTCGGCAATCAGCGCAGCGTGACCGGCAGTGCGGTGGGCGCACCGGCGACGATTGCCACCATGCTGGATTTCTGTGCGCGGCATGACATTGCGCCGCAGACCGAACATCTGCCGATGTCGAAAATCAACGAGGCGATTGCCCGTCTGAAAGACGGCGATGTGCGCTATCGCTTCGTTCTGGAAAACGATTTCGATTGATTTGACGCCACTGGTTTTCCATCCGCTCTATGTGGCGGCGGACGTGCCCGCCACGCACCGCTTTCCCATGGGCAAATATCGCGCCGTGGCCGAAGAACTGGTGCGCGGCGGCGTGGTCGCCTCGATGGAGGATTACCACACGCCAATTCCGGCGCCGGAAAGCTGGCTGACGCTGGCGCATGAGCCCGGCTATGTGGCGGGCGTTCTGGGCCAGATGCTGGATGATGCCACACAGCGCCGGATCGGCTTCAAGGTGACGACATTCATCGAGCACCGCACGCGCCATTCTGTGGCCGGAACGGTGTTGGCGGCGCGGCTGGCGCTGGAACACGGCGTGCCGGGCAATCTGGCCGGCGGTTCACATCATGCCCTGCCCGAAGGCGGGGCGGGCTTTTGCGTCTTCAATGATGTCGGCGTGGCCGGAAAGCTGCTGTTGATGGAAGGCGCGGTCTCGAAAATCCTGATCGTCGATCTCGATGTGCACCAGGGCGATGGCACGGCGAAAATCTTTGCGCAGGACAAGCGCGCCTTCACCTTTTCCCTGCATTGCGAAAAGAACTGGCCGCGGCGGAAAATCGCCAGCGATCTCGACATCGGGCTGGAGCCCGGCACGGGCGATGATGCCTATCTGCGCGTTCTCGCCGATACGCTGCCGGGCCTGATCACACAGGAGTGGCCGGATCTGGTCTTCTACAATGCCGGGGTCGACCCGCACCGCGAGGACCGGCTCGGCCTGCTGGATCTGTCCGATGACGGGCTGGCGCGGCGTGAGGCTTATGTCATCAACACGGTGAAGCGGGCGGGCGTGCCGCTCTGCGTCGTCATGGGCGGCGGGTATTCACGCGATGTGGACGCGCTTGCGAAGCGGCATGCGTTGGCGTTTGCGGAGGTGGCGCGGGCAGGCTAACGCCGCCCCGCGCACCGTTTCGAGCAGTATTTCACCTCGTCCCAGACGCGCTCCCACTTCCTGCGCTAGGTGAAGGGGCGGCCGCAGGTGACGCAGGTCTTGGTGGGCAGGTCAGCTTTGGAGGTCGCACGCGCCATCGGCACATTTCCGGCGGGGGCGGTAAGGCGCGAGAAAGCGGTAGAGCTTGTCCAGCGGCCATTTGATGACCGTCGGGCGGGTGAGAGCGGCGAGCCAGCCAAAGCCGGGGCTGCGTTCCCAGATGGCGATGAAGGCATCCCAGCCGGTCACCAGCGCGCCATCGCTCTTGCGCACCCAGAGCGCGTCCAGCGCGGCCTGCCGGTCGATATCATCGGGAATGTCGCCATTGACGTCATGCAGGAGGACACGGCCCTGGCCGCGGCGCACATAGACCTTCATCTCGTGGACGCAGATCGGGCAGAGCCCGTCATAATAGGCGATGATGCTATCGGTTTTCATAAATCGCAAATTAGAGCGTCTCGCCTCTCGATCAAATGCGGCGCGGTGGCGCATCTGTCCCCTCACCCTCGAATACTCGCCTCGGCAAGGCTCGCATTCCCTCCCTCTCCCTTGAGGGCGAGGGAAGAGCGCGTCAGCGCGAAGGGTGAGGGGGAGAGATCACCCGATCACGCCGAAGACGACGAGGGTGACCAGAACGATCGGGATGAAGTTGAAGAGAGCATGGGCGACAATGCCTGGCGTGGTGCTCTTGAATATCTGGCAGACGGCGGCAAGCGCGATATCGCCCGGCCAGAGCATCAACAACTCCCATGGCTTCCAGGCATGATAGAGCGTCCATTGCGTGCCGTGGATCAGCCAGGCCCGACGGCCATGCGCGACTTCCTGCCGGGGCAAAAGCATGCCGCGCCACAGGAATTCCTCGCCCAGAATGTTCAGCACCCACAAGCCCAGCCGCGCCCAGATGATCCAGTAGGCGCCGAGCATGGGTGAGTTCACCTCGCCTTCATTCGTGTACCAGCCCGGCATCGGGATGAATTCCGCGATCCATTCGCGGGTGCCGAGGAATAAGAGACCGAGATAGGCGGCGGTAATGAAAACGGTGAGGAGGAGGGTCACGATCCACTCTTTCCGGCTCATGCGCTTCAGGCGCAAGCGCTGCTTGAAGGCGCTCCATGTCCAGCGATGACCCTCGGCGATGTAGAGACCGGCCGTGACGAAAAACAGCATGCCAAAGGCGACAGACCCCACGATGAAGAAAGCGGTTCGGGGTTCATAACCCATGGAAATGACGGCATCGCGGCCGGGGACCAGAAGAAGGAAGGTCAAGAAAGCGGGGATGAAGAAGATCAGCGACGAGGTCATGAGCCCCATCGGTTTGAGTGTTTTGGATTCGGACATTGCGTGGCTCCATCAGTTGATGAAGCCGGTTTTGGAGAATTCAGGCGCGCAGGCGTCCGGATGCACGATTCCGGACGTCCGGATTCAGGATTGCCGGTATTGCGACGGCGTCTGGCCGGTCAACTTGCGGAAGGCATCGTTGAAAGTCGACTTTGAATTAAAGCCGCAATCATAGGCGATATCGAGGATGGAACGGTCCGGCTCAGCCGTGAGAGCGGCCCTGGCCGCCTCGATCCGCGCCGCATTGACAAATACGTGGAAATTGATGCCTGCGCCGGTATTGATGGCCTCGGAAAGGGCGCGCTGCGCCACGCCCAACCGCCTTGCCAAACGCGCAATCGTGAGATCGGCATCCCGGCATAGGCCGTCCTCGGACAGCAGGATCTGCGCGCGGTTCAGAAGATCAATCTGATCGGCGGTTTGTTCGCGCCGCGGCGCTGTCGTGTTGGCTGCTGCGGCATCGCCGGTATCACGCGGCGCAGTCAGCGCCCCGAGCGCCAGCGCATTGACCAACAGGAAGTGGCCGATGCCGAGCAGAATACCCACGCCGCTATTGCCAGTGACCGTCCACGCAAAGTGGATTGCAATGATCACCAGCATCAGGGCCAGCACGGTGCGTACCCCGGACAACGTCCGGTTTTCGATGTTGGAGAACCAGTTGCGCACGCGGATGTCGTGCTGGCGCAGCGCCATGATCGCGGCGCCGAGAAATCCGAGGCTGACGGCATCGCCAATGAGCGGGATGATCAGCGTGTTGGCGGGCGTGAGAATGTCGCCCGTGACAAAGAGGGCACGCTGCGCCTCAACATCCAGTCGGTGATAGGTGGCAATGGCATAGACCACGAGCAGCACAAAGGGCAGGAAGGCCCAGCATTGCCGCAAGCTGAGCCGGGCGCCGGGATCTATGCGGCAGCGGATATGAAAATAGGTCAGAGGCGCGATCAGCGCGCCGAAAAGATTACCGGTCATCGCAAATTGCGGGTGATCCAGAACGGTGCCGCTGGCGAGGAAAATCTGATCAGCCTTCTCTATGGCGAAGACCAGCATCAATGCCAGCAGGATCCGATTGGCTTTGCTTTCCGTCAAACCCGGATGAAACAGGATTCCAGCAAAGACAAGCGCCTGCAGAAATGTGGCCCAGGAGAGTATCCAGCCAACTTCCGCCATCCGGTCAGTTGCCCACCGGTTCCGGCTTGATCAGGAAATGGCCGTGCAGTGTGGCCACCGGGGCTTCGCGGCGGCCCTGCCAGGCTTCGACGCGGACATTGGCAACGCGCGCACCGGAGCGGCCGATAATGGCGCGGGCATAGACGTCGACGGGCCGCGCCGGGCGCAGATAGTCCACCGCGACGTCGATCGGCTTGGGCAGGCGCACCAGTTTCTGCGAGGCGAGCAACGCCCCGGACGCAACGATTTCCATGAAAGCCCCGACTGCGCCGCCATGCAGGGCCGGAACCAGCGGATTGCCGACCAGATGCTCCGCATAGGGCAGAACCCCGGTCAGCTCGTCGCCCTTGCGCTCGAAGCGGACACCGAATTTGGCGACATAAGGCGCTTCCAGCAGCGTCCGGATGAGATCATCACTCATGCGGCATACTCCCGGTCTCGATAATCCTGCGGGCTTTTTCCGCGGCTTCCTTCGACGGCCGGGTGACCATGAAGGCCGCCGAGGCCATGGCGACCGGATCACTTTCATCGCCGTCATGTGCGGAGGCGCGGACAAAGGCGATGAGGCCGTGGGCGCGGATACATTCGGCTTCGGCGATGATATCGCGCCCGGGTTCCGCCGGGCGCATATAGTCGATGCGCAGATCAAGCGTCGCCGGGGTCTCCTTCGCGCCGAGGCCGGAAAAGGCTGCGACACCGCAGGCATGATCAAGCAGGGCGGTGACCACGCCGCCATGCATGACGCCGGTTTCCGGATCGCCGATCAGATCCTCGCGATAGGGTGCGCGCATGGTGGCGCGTCCCGGGCCGAGACCATCGAGCGCGAGGCCCAGCGCCTGGGCATGGGGCGAGCCATCGACGATAAGCGGGGCAAGGCGGTTGAGTAATTCCTGAAGCGATTCCGGCATGGGGCATCCTGACAGCAGAGGCCCCACAGATAGGCTGTATCGGAAAGCCGGGCTAGAGGCGTGACAGGCGCATCTTCACCACATCTTCGAGGCCCTGGACCACGCTGATGCGAACGGCGTCATTGGCATCGCGGGCGCGTTCGAGCTGGACCAGAGCGGCGCGGTGCATTTCGACGATTTCGTTCTCCTTCGGACCGAATTCGCGGACGGCGCCGAGATACCGGTTGAGCGAGACCGCGACGCGGCGGGCTTGCTGGCAGCCGTCGCGGGCTACTTCATAGGCCAATGCCAGACAGCCATTGCGGGCCGCGGTGAGGGAATCGACCAGGCCGTTTTCGACATCCTTTTTGCGTTTGAGCGGCGGCGGCCGCCGGCCTTCGCGCGTCGTGCGGCGGCGATCCGGGCCGGCAAAACGGGTCTGTTTGACAAAAAGGCGGGGGACGGCGGCATGCTCCAGACGTTGCAGGAAATCGGCAGTGGAGAGTGGTTTTTTCAGGAATTCGCTGACTCCGGCATCGCGGGCCCGTTCGACATCCACACGGGAGGAATGCTGGCAGGTCAGGAGGATGGGCACGTCGCGAGAGGCGATATTGCTGCTTTCGCGGATGGATTTGACAAGCGCCAGCCCCTTGCGGTGATCGCGTTGATCGCCGCGCCAGTCAGCGACCACCATGCCGGGCAGATCTCGCTCGATGACGGACTTCGCCTCAGCTTCACTGCCCGCGGTCATGATGTTCTGAGCGCCCGCAGTGGCAAGGGTGCTGGTAATCAGGCGGCGCATCAGGGCACCGTGCTCGAGCACGAGCACGGGCCGGTCTCTCCACGTGTCACCATGTGAAGACCAGTGTGCAAAACTCTCGATGGTAATTGCTGCGCCCATACACCCCTCCGAAGCCCGTTATCCTTAAGATGAAGCTTCGGATTTTTCACGCGAAAACCGGATTCAGGGTGAACGTTTTCCTAATGAGCGGATGATATGAACGACCAGCCAGATGGGCACGACCAGCACCGCGCCAAGGACCAGATACTGCACCGATCCACGGGCCAGACGTGTCACGGTTTCAAAGGCTTCGCCCCAGACCTCGGCCAGCGTGCCGAAGAAATCCTGCCACAGATCGCCCGGATTGATATTGAAGGCGGCCAGCACGATGCCGACGATCACGGAAATCAGGGCGACGCGCAGAATGTCTCCCGGCGTTACCGATAACAGACGCTGAATCCGGCTTTTACGCTCGGGCGGCGTCGTAGCATGGGCGGGTTGGTTTTCTGTCTCTGACATCGTCACACTCTTTCCCGTGATTGCGGCGCCATTGTGGCTTTAGGCCTTCTTGCGGACTTCGACCTGATGCGGATAGGGAATCTCGATGCCATTGGCGTCAAAGGCTTCCTTGATGCCTTTCATGGCATCGAAATAGACGGCCCAATAGTCGGGCGTGTTGACCCAGGCGCGGGTGACGATATCGACCGAAGAGGTGTTGTGAGCAATAACGCCGAGGAAGAAGGCCGGGTCCTTGTGGACGCGTTCATCAGCATCATAGTGGGCGCGGATCACGTCCATCGCCTTGTTGATGTCGTCATCATAGGAAATGCCGAAAGTGATATCGACGCGGCGGGTCGGCTTGACCGTGAAATTCGTGATTACGTTGCCCCATGCCTGACCATTGGGAACGATGATGGTCTTGTTGTCAGGGGTGTTGAGCTCGGTCGTGAACAGGGTGATATCCGCCACCGTGCCGGATACGCCACCGACCTCGACGAAATCGCCCAGCGAATAGGGGCGGAAGAAGACCAGCATGACGCCGGCCGCGACATTGCCGAGCGTGCCTTGCAGGGCGAGGCCGACCGCAAAGGCGGCAGCACCGATGGCCGCAACCAGCGAGGTTGTCTCGACACCGAAGCGGTTCAAAACGGCGATGAAGACCACCAGGAGAATGGCGTAACGCGCCATGGAGGCGAAGAAGGTGGCGAGGGTCCGGTCGATGCGCGGGTTTTTCGACGACATACGAAGCACGGCGCGCTTCACGCCACCGGCGATCATGTAGCCGATGATGAGAATGCCCAGCGCCAGCACGACATTCACGCCGCCATTCATTACGATCTCGATGATCTGATCGATCAGTGCCTGATTGTCCGACAATAATTGGTCCATTGTTGCTGTCCCGCCCGTCTAGATAAGATGGATCGTTGATTATCACGTTGGCCTGACCGTGCAAGTGTTTGGCGGCTCGTGCGTTGCCTTTTTTGCCGGGGCTGTTAACCCTTCTCAATCGCAATTTTTCGGGGAGTGATATGGCGTCTGATTCAACACCTGCGCAGCCGGATGCCCAGAAGGGATTTCTGGGTTTCATCGAGCGGACCGGCAATGCCCTTCCGGATCCGGTCTTCATCTTTTTCTATCTGATTGCCGCCCTCGTGGTGATCAGTGTCGTTCTCGCGGCTCTCGGCGTTGCCGTGCCCCTGAACGATCAGATTCTGACGGGGCTGGGCGAGTCCGGACGCGCGCGTTTCGGTATTGGCGAAGATGGCGTCATCTCGGTGTCCAGCCTGCTCAGTCCGGCGAATCTCCAACAATTGCTGACGCAGATGCCGACGACCTTCACCCACTTCCACCCGCTGGGTTATGTGCTGGTGGTGATGCTGGGGGCAGGCGTGGCGGAACGCGCGGGCCTGTTTGGCACCGCGATGCGCGCCGGTGTTCGCAATGCGCCCACCTTCCTTCTGACCCCGGTGGTCGCTCTGATCGCCATGCTCGGCAATCACGCCGCTGATGCCGGCTATGTCGTGCTGATCCCGCTGGCCGGTGTCCTGTTCGCTGCTGCCGGGCGTCACCCGATTGCCGGTATTGCGGCTGCCTTTGCCGGTGTTTCGGGCGGGTTTTCGGCCAATATCGCGCCGGGACAGCTGGATGCCCTGTTATTCGGCATCACCCAGGCGGGCGTCGATCTGATCAATCCCGGCTATATCGTGAATATCGCCGGCAATACCTATTTCATCATCGGATTGCTGGTCCTCTATCTTCCCATCATCTGGTTTGTCACGGATCGTATTATCGAGCCGCGTCTGGGCAAGTGGACAGGCGGCGTGGCACCGGGCGGCGCTGCAGACGAGGATGATGATCCGACCAAGCCGCTGACCGACGGACAGAAAAAGGGCCTGATGTGGGCCGGTATCGCGTCGCTGGGTGTGGTTCTGGTCTGGGCGTTTCTGACCCTCGGACCGGGCACCCCGCTCTATGATGAGGCCGCAGATACGGTTACGGCGGCGCTCTCGCCCTTCTTCACGTCTCTGGTGGCCGGCTTCTTCATCCTCTTCCTGGCTGCCGGTACGGCCTATGGCGTTTGTGCCGGAACGATCAAGAACCACCGCGACCTCGTTGACATGATGGCCAAGGCGATGGGCGACATGGCCTATTATCTGGTGCTGGCCTTTGCGGCCGCGCATTTCGTGGCGATGTTCGGCTGGTCCAATCTGGGCCTGATCACAGCGGTTACCGGGGCCGGTGCGATTGAATCCTCGCAATTGCCCATCCCGGTCGTATTGGCCCTGCTGGTCCTGCTGACCGGTTTCATCAATCTGTTTGTGGGATCGGCCAGCGCCAAATGGGCTCTGCTGGCACCGGTCTTCGTGCCGATGTTCATGCTGCTCGGCGTCTCGCCGGAAGCGACCACGGCGGCCTATCGTGTGGGCGATTCCGCGACCAATATCATCACACCGCTGATGGTGTATTTCCCGCTTATCCTGGTGTTTGCGCGGCGCTGGTTGCCGGGCTTCGGCCTGGGCAGTCTGACAGCGATCATGGTGCCGTATTCGGTGCTGATGATGGTGGTCGGCTTCCTGATGATGCTGGGCTGGGTCTATCTCGGCTGGCCGCTGGGACCGGGCGCAGGTGTGGAATATATCGCCCCCGCTGTTGGCGGTTAAAGAAAACGGGCCAGGCCTTCGGGTCTGGCCCCTCAACTTCCTTTCGGGTGATATTAGGTCGCGGCGACGACTGCGGCTGTGGTCGCAGCCGTTGTTGCCGCGATCATGGCTGCCTGTGCGGCCAGAATGGCGGCATAATCGGCAGCGGCCCCGGCGGGCGTGCGCAAGCCGGTCATGGTGGCAGCCAGCCGGACGGCCAGCTTTCCCGCGACCATGCTGGTGACGCGCGGGCGCAGGCTACGCACAAAGGCATCGGCCTCGATCAAGGCATCGCCGGCATTCGAACCGTCCTCGACCTGAGCCGCCAGTGTCGCCAGCCCGGCCCAGCTCGCCCTCTGGCGCAAGCCGCGGACCTGTTGGACGGCGACATTGAGCGATGTCCATGCCGAGGTGAAATCATCGGTGCGCGGATGGGCGATCGCGACATCGTATTCGCATTTGCTGCGCGCACTTTTGGGAACACCGGCGGTGGCGAGTGTGTTGCGTGCTTTTTCCAGGCGATTCATCGCGGTCGCCGGGGTTTCGTTTCTAGCGGCCATCATTGCCGCATAGGTTTCTTCGGCGGGCGGATTGCGCCGCCACCAGGGCGCGGCGACCTCTTCCAGTATGTCGAAGAACATGCTGGCTTGTGAATAACTGCCACCGGCGCACAGCATGACGAGTGCCGCCGGTGCGCCTGCCGATGACAGGCTGCGGCCACCGCGGCGTTTGCGTTCCGTCGCCAGCGTATCCATCATCTTGACCAGCCCGCCGCCATCGCGTTTCGACGCGGCGAGTGCGGCCGCGTAGACGAGACGCATGGAGGTGGACGGGCTGCGCCATCCGGATTTGAGCGTGTTGATGGCCTCGCGTTCGCGCAGTGTGCGGCGGACCAGTGTCTCCGGCGTATCACCGGCCCCCATGCAGGCGGCAGCGGCAAAGCGCGCGGACATGCGTTCGGATTTCCTTGTGGCCTCAAAAAAGGCGGTTTCGAGCGTGCGATATTCTTCAATGGCTGAGTGAGCCATACCTGTCCCTCACATGTCTTCGCTCCCCCGAGCCGCGACCTGTCTAGCAGAATATCCCTACCCGGGCAGCGGGAATGCCATTCACATTGTCCCCCATGACGGATTCTGTTCTGTGCGGACCGGGTCGGCCGGGCTAGATTTCAACACCATGAATGAATGTCTTCTGCCATCGCGGTTTTCCGGCTGGTTTGCGGCGCGCGGCTGGCGGGCCCGCCCGCATCAGCTGGAGATGATTGCCGCCGCGCAGGCCGGTGAGGATGCGCTGCTGATCGCGCCCACGGGCGGTGGCAAGACACTCGGCGGATTTCTGCCCAGCCTGATCGCGCTGACGGATGTGGCCGCCGAGGGGCCGAAGAGGTCCTACCGGCTTCACACACTCTATATTTCGCCGCTGAAGGCCTTGTCGGTGGATGTCGCCCGCAATCTGATGACGCCGGTTGCGGAGATGGCGCTGGATATCCGCATCGAAACCCGCACCGGAGATACGCCAGCCGGTAAGCGACAGCGTCAGCGCGACAAGCCACCGGACATATTGCTGACCACGCCGGAACAGCTGGCGCTGTTTTGCGCCTCACCCAATGCGCGGGCGTTTTTCGGTGATCTCAAGCGCATCATCATTGACGAAATCCACGCCCTTGCCCCGCAAAAGCGGGGTGATCTGTTGTCGCTCGGGCTGGCGACGCTGGCGCAATGGGCCCCCGAGGCCAGGCGGGCCGGACTGTCGGCGACGGTGTCGGACGAGGGCGGGCTGGCGCGATGGCTCACCCCGCAAGGGGAGATACCGGCATTCGCCCGGATTGTGCGCGGCAGCGAAGGTCCGAAGCCGCAGATCGATATTCTCTCCAGCAAGGCGCGCATTCCCTGGTCAGGGCATTCCGCCCGCCATGCGATGGGCGAAGTTTACGAGACGATCAAACAGGCCCGCCTGTCGCTGATCTTCGTGAACACCCGCGCGCAGGCCGAAGCGACCTTCCAGGAACTCTGGCGGCTGAATGATGACGGTCTGGCGATTGCCCTGCACCATGGATCGCTGGCGGTCGAGCAACGCCGCAAGGTGGAGGCCGCCATGGCGGCGGGTCAGCTGAAAGCCGTGGTCTGCACCTCGACGCTCGATCTCGGCATAGACTGGGGCGATGTCGATCTGGTGATCCAGATGGGCGCGCCGAAGGGCTCGGCACGATTGATCCAGCGGCTGGGGCGGTCCAATCACCGGCTGGACGAACCCTCGCGGGCGCTTCTCGCTCCGGCCAACCGGTTTGAACATCTGGAATGCGAAGCCGCGCGCATGGCGGTGTCCGAGGGCGTGCTGGATGGCGAGCCCTTGCGTGCCGGAGCGCTGGATGTGCTGGCCCAGCATATGACCGGACGGGCGTGTGGCGAAGCCATATCCAGCGATGACCTGTTCCATGAAGTCACCCAGGCCGCGCCCTATGCGGGCCTTACCCGCCGTGAATTCGACCGGGTGCTGGAATTTTGCTCCACGGGCGGATACGCGCTGGATAATTACGAGCGCTTCCGGCGTTTGATCCGCAACCGGGACGGGCTCTGGCAGGCGCGCAATGCGCGCGTGGCGCAGCGCCACCGGATGAATGTCGGCACGATCATTGAAGCGGAGATGCTGCCAGTTGTTCTTTCCTCCCCCGTTCACGGGGGAGGTGGCAGCAAAGCTGACGGAGGGGGCCAGCCCCCCTCGGCCTTTCAGGCCACTCCCCCCGCAAGCAGGGGGAGAAAAACGATGAGGCGCTGGGGGCGTTCCCTCGGCGAGGTCGAGGAGTGGTTTCTCGAACAACTGGTGCCCGGCGACACCTTCGTCTTTGCCGGGCAGATACTGGAATTCCAGGGGATTTCCGAGAACACTGCTCTGGTGACGCGCTCGTCCGATCCGGAGCCGAAAGTGCCGTCCTACAATGGCGGCAAGTTTCCGCTCTCCACCTATCTCGCAAAGCGGGTGCGCGAGATTGCACATGACCCGGCAAAATGGACTGTTCTGCCCGAACAGGTGCGCGACTGGCTCGTCCTGCAACAGGAAAAATCGCGCCTGCCGGAGCCGGATGACCTTCTGGTCGAAACCTTTCCGCGCGGGGGCAAGCACTATCTCGTCTGTTATCCGTTCGAGGGCCGTCTGGCGCATCAGTCGCTGGGCATGTTGCTGACCCGGCGGCTGGAGCGTCTGCGGATGCGGCCAACGGGCTTTGTCGCCAATGAATATGCGCTGGCCGTCTGGGGGCTGCGCGATCTCTCCGGCGTCGATATGGACGCGCTGTTTTCAGAAGACATGCTGGGCGATGATCTCGATGCCTGGCTGGCGGAGAGCCCGCTGATGAAGCGGACCTTCCGGCAATGCGCCATCATTTCCGGCCTGATCGAGCGGCGGCTGCCGGGACATGAAAAGACCAGCCGTCAGGTCACGTTTTCAGCCGACCTGATCTATGATGTTTTGCGCGAGCACGACCCGAATCATATCCTCTTGCAGGCGGCGTGGCGCGATGCGGCGACGGGGCTGCTGGATATTCGCCGGCTGGGGGATGCGCTGAAGCGTGTGAAGGGGAATATCCATTCCATCGACCTGCCGCGGGTCTCGCCGCTGGCCGTGCCGGTCATGCTCGAAATCGGGCGCGAACCTGTTTACGGCGAAGCGCAGGAAAGCATTCTGGCGGATGCGGCCGATGATCTGGTGAAGGACGCAATGGCGAATGGCTGAGGCTGCGAAGACAATCGAAGAGCCGATGTGCCGCGTCAATGGCGTCGCGGTCGTGCCGCACCTGTCCGGTGCGCTGTTCGTGCCGGAATTTTCGGCGCTGCTGGTCGCCGATCTGCACTTTGAAAAAGGCTCTGCCTATGCCGCCGGCGGACAGCTCCTGCCGCCTTACGACACGCGCAAGACAATTTCGCGCCTGTCTGAAGCGGTTACCGATTGCGGTGCGCAGACCGTCATCGCGCTGGGCGACAGTTTTCATGATCTCGGCGCAGACAATCGCATTCATGACGCGGACGCGGAAAGCCTTGCGGCGCTGGTTTCATCGGCTTCAGAATGGATCTGGATCGAGGGCAATCACGATCCGGAACCGCCCGCGCGTTTCGGTGGCCGCACCATGCCGGACATGACGCTCGGCGGGCTGATGCTTCGGCATGAACCGTCAGAGGGTGACGCGCCGGGCGAGATTTGCGGGCATCTTCATCCTGCGGCGAAAGTCGCCGGGCGCGGGCGGCGTCTGCGCTGTTTTGCAACCGATGGCCGCCGCATGATCCTTCCGGCCTTCGGGGCCTATGCGGGCGGGCTGTCGGTGCGCGATGCCGCGATCACATCGGTCTTCGGTCGCTGCCCGGATGCCTGGGTGATGGGCCGCGATGCCGTCTATCCGATCCCGGCGCGGCGGGTGGTGGGCTAGAACCACAAAGGCTGAGTGCCTGAGACTGCAACAGCCTGCAAACTCAAGACGGCGACGACGGTAAGTAAAATTCGGAGTGGCAGGTACCAACGTGGAAAAATGCCAGATCGAATTGCAAGGATATCCCAGGCAAGTTGAAAACCAAGAGCCGCAATAAGCAGAGCCAAGGCTGCTCCAAAGGCCAATTCATTCACCAATATTGCTGCCAACCAACCTAGCAACGGTGGTAACATTGCTAAAGTTAGTCGTAGCGAATTTGGGCTTTGCGGATTATTGCTTATCTCCGCGCCCCACCTTGATCCGCCCAGAAACGAAAGGATGGCCGCACCATACCAGACTATCCAAAAGATTGGTGTGGGTCGTGGAAGCCCAAAACTGAAGGCCCAAAATATTGCCAGCCCCACAAACGGCACAAGCCCGGCAATACCGAGCACAAAGGGCAAAACCGGACGCGAACTCATCGCCTATCTCCTGTTGAAGATGGCTGCGGCGCCCCAGCCGAACAGAAGCGCGAGGGCAATCGAGACCAGCCCGTACAGCCAGCCATGCTCGTGCGCAAAATTATAGATGATGCGTTCGATGCCGGCCTTGCGGACTTCCAGCGCGACCGTGCCGGAGGCGACCGCACGACCGTCGCGGAAGAGATAGACGTCCGCGGTATAGTCGCCGACCGGTGTGGCCGGGGGCAGGGCGACAGTGGCGCGGAAAAGCCCGCCTTCGAGTATTTCAAGACCGGTTGCGGTTTCCGCAAACAAAGCATCGCGCCTGCGGTTGCGGCTGATGGCTTCGCGGTATTCGATGATGTCCTCGGCAATTTCGCTGACGGTCACTTCGACACCGAGGCGGACTTCGGTCCGCTCGCTGTCCGGCGCGCTGAGGCGCAAATGCTGCAGCCCGATCCCTTCGCGGCGCAAGGCGGAGAATCCGCCGACATCCTGAAGCGGACGGGTGGAGGCGACGGAATAATAGCTGGGCACGTCTTCAAACCGCACCGGCGCGCGATTGATCCAGATGCCGAATGTGCGCTCCTTGCGCATGACGCGCAGATCGGTGTGCGGGCCACGCACGACGATAACGATATCATCCTCGTCGGAAAAACCGGTCACGGCCCCGAAGAGAATGATCTCTGCGCCCGCAAAGTCGGAGCGGATTTCCACGACTTCCTGACTGAGCGCCGCCACGATACGCGGGCCGGTTTGTGGCTCGATATCCATGGCCGGCTGGCCTTGCAGCATCAGGACGACGGCGGCGAGGGCGGCGATCATGCGCCGACCTCCCTTGCGGGCAGGATGGTGAAGAGATCGGCCGGTGTGGCCACCAGATCCCAGCCCAGCTTGAGACAGACAATCAGCACCATCAGTGCGAGTGCGACGCGCAATTCCTCGGCCTTGATATGCCGTCCGGCGCGTGCTCCGAACTGGGCCCCGATGACGCCGCCGATGATTAGAAGAAGCGACAGGACGATATCCACGGTCTGGTTCTGGGCGGCCTGAAGAAAGGTGATCAGCGCTGTCACGAAGAGGATCTGGAACAGGGAGGTTCCGATCACGACATTGGTCGGCATGCGCAGAATATAGATCATGGCCGGGACCATGATGAAGCCGCCACCCACACCCATGATCGCCGACAAAAGACCCACGAAAAAGCCGATCACGATGGGCGGAATGATGGACAGGTAAAGCCCGGATTCGGGAAAGCGGGTCTTGAATGGCAGACGGTCAATCAGCCGGCGCTTGCGGCGTTTGGAAACCGGCTGGGTGGCGTGTCCGGCGCGCGCACGGCGGCGGATGGCGCCGATGCTTTCAATCAGCATCAGCTCGCCAATCACACCCAGAAAGCCGACATAGCACAGCGAAATAATCAGATCGATCTGGCCCAGACTTCGCAGGAAAGAGAAGAGCTGGACGCCGCCGATCGAGCCCGCCGCGCCGCCGATCAGCAGGAAAACTCCCATCTTCAGATCGAGCGATTGCCGACGCCAGTGCGCGATGGCGCCGGAGGCCGAGGAGGCCACGATCTGATTGGCCTGGGTCGACACGGCGACTGCCGGCGGAATGCCGATGAAGAAGAGCAGCGGCGTCATCAGAAAGCCACCGCCAACGCCGAACATGCCGGACAGGAAACCCACCCCGAGGCCGAGGCCCAGCAGGAGGAATATATTGACCGAAATTTCGGCGATCGGCAGGTAGATCTGCATCGCCTCCCCTCGACTCTAGCCGGAGCGGGCGTTTTCCAGGCGCCCGATCAAGGCTGGATCGATAATGCCGGTCGGTGGCAGTCCCCGATCCGTCTGGAAGGCGCGAACCGCCGTTTCGGTGCGGGGGCCGAGCTGGCCATCCGCCACACCAGCATCATAGCCCAGCGTGTTCAGAAGGCTCTGGGCCGAGGCAATCAGATCGGTATCAAGCGTGATCGTTGCGCCCCAATTGCGATTGTATTGGCCGTTGGCTTCGGCATCGAAGGGGCGGGGTGTGAAGCTGGCGACAACGGCATTGGCCTGAGACAGGGTTTCGGCGCTCAGTGTGCCGGCAATGGCGGCCGCCTGTTGGCCGGCACCGGTATCTCCCCCGGCAGACGCAATGGAGTACCAGGCATAGGCATCGCCGGGGCTTTGCTCCGTGCCCTGTCCCTGCTGGAACAGAACCGCCAGATTGTACTGGGAATCCGTCAGTCCGCGCAGGGCGGCCTCTTCGAACCAGCGGAAAGCCTCTTCGAGGTTTTCTTCACCGCCCGATCCGGTGGCATACATGACGCCGAGATTGTGCATGGCGCGGCGATGGCCGGCATCGGCGGCGCGGCGGGTCCACTGGCGGGCCGCCGCCAGGTCCTGATCCACGCCTTCGCCGCGCTCCAGCAGTTTGGCATAGCGATACTGCGCGGCGGGGACATTCTGTTCGGCGGCACGCCGGATGAGCGCGGCGGCGCCGGCGACATCGCCGCTCGACAGGCGTTCCTCGCCCAGCAGATAGCGCGCGACCGGATCTCCGGCTGCGGCGGCTTGCTGCAGGGTCGGCAGGGTGACGACGACCGGCTCGCTCGGCACGGAGCTTTCGGCTTCGGCGGCGGGCGGAGGTGACGTCTCGACCGGCGCGGCCGTCTGCGGCG
Source organism: Hyphobacterium sp. CCMP332 (assembly GCF_014323565.1). NCBI lineage: Bacteria > Pseudomonadati > Pseudomonadota > Alphaproteobacteria > Maricaulales > Maricaulaceae > Hyphobacterium > Hyphobacterium sp. CCMP332. The sequence continues at coordinate 1,673,284 of NZ_CP058669.1, read as the reverse complement.
CTGCGACTTGCGTGGCGGTCTGTTCCGGCGCGGCGGCGGTCTCTGTTACCGGCTCCCCGGCGGCGTCCGTGTCCATCGCGGGGTCAGATGTCCCGGCGGGCTGACTGGTATCCGTAGCATTGTCTGATTCGATGCCGATTGGCCGGGTTGTGCTGCCGTCGCCAAGCACATCCGCCGTCAAGGCTTCAGCGGTGCTGGCCGGCTCACCATTGAAATTGTCGTAAAGCAGCATGCCCGCTGCGGACGCGATGGCGACAAAACCCAACAGGCTGGCGGCGATCATGATGACGCGGCCATTCCCGCCCTCGGAACTTTCGGTCACATAAGGGTCGAAGCTGGCCGAGCGGTCGCCGCGTGTGCGGCTGCGGGCTGCCGCGAGGAAGTCGGCATCTGCCGTTGCGCCCAGTGCCGCCCGCGGCTTCTGACGTGGCGCTTCGGCCGGTTGTTGACGCGGACGCTGACGGCGGACCGGTTCGTCAACCGGCGCCATCGGTTGCAGGATCATGCCCGCATCGGAGGAGGGTCCGCGATGGCGGCGCTGACCGGCGTCTGCGCGCTCCTGTTCCAGCGCCTGTTCGTCGACCAGGAATTCATCGGGCTCTACCGGTTCCCGCACGGTATTGCGGGAAGGCGGAGTGGCAGCCTCGGCGATGATGAAGGGATCGTCGACCTCATCGTCGTCATAACCTGGCGGCGTTTCCGCATCAGGTGGCGGGGGCAGGGGTGTGCTGAAATCCGGCTCGGAATAGGCCGTCTGACGCATGGCGGGAGCTGGCTGAGGCGCGGCGGCGGGCGTCTCTTCCACGGCGGGTTCTTCTGAAGCCGCGCGGTTTTCGATGGCTTCCAGACGATCCGCGAGCGCATTCATGGCGCGCTGAACCGGAGACAGGCTTTCCTCGGCTTCGGCGCGCGCCTGTTCCAGTTTGCCGGATATGCCGCTGATCGCGTCCTCGATCCGCTTGGCCGTGCGTTCCTCAGACTGACGCAAACGATCTTCGAGATCGCTTTCCTGCGATTTGGCGGCCTGGCGTTCTTCGAGACGCGCTACGGCATCCGACATGGATTTGGTGGCGGTTTCGATGGCTTCTGCGGCGCGCGCTTCGCTCTTCTCGACGCGCTCGCCGAGTGACCGTCCGAGGGCCGAGACGTCTTCGCCGAGTTTCTGAATGGCTTCGCGGTTTTCATGACGCACGGCATCGAAGCGCTGGGTCAGTTCGCGGTCGGCCCTGTCGGTATTGTGAAGCGCTTCGGCTTTTTTCTCGCTCTCGCTGATGCGGTCATCCATGACGCGGGCGAGGCGGGTGATTTCAAGGCCGATCCGGCTCAGGGATTCCGAATGCGAGGTTTCAGCGGCGGCAATCCGGGTCTCGGCCGATTTCAGCGCGCGTTCTAGGCGCTCGACCCGCGGTTCGGAGACGGCGTCTTCCAGCTCGCGTGCGACCTGCGCACGGGTGTCGGCGACAACCCGCGCCAACTCATCGGACAACAGGTCAAAGCGGCGGTCGAGATCGCCATTATCGGCTGCAAACGGCCGGGTTTCGAGCGAGCGCAAGCGGGTATCAATCCGGGCGACGGATTGCTCGAACGCGCTGGCGGCGTCATGGGTCAGACGCTCGGTGTCCTCGACGCGGCGGCGAAGCCGGTCGGCTGCCGTGTGCAGGCTCTGCAGGACCTGGCCAGTCTCGTGCGACCGGCTGGCGGTCTTGCGCAAGTCATCGCCCAGGCGGGTCTGGCCCGCCTCCATGGTTTCGATGCGCTTTTGCAGGGAGACGGTGGCAGCTTCGGTCGCCTGTCCGAATTCATCCAGCGCCGATTGCATGATTTCGGCGGAGCGCAGGCTGTCATTCTCGTTGCGGAAAACACGCTGGGCGAGTTTGCCGAATGCGGATTCAAACGTCTTGAGCGTTTGCGGGTCTGCCGCGCCGCCGGCCTCCTCGATGCGCTTGACGCGCAGGGCGAGGGCTTCAGCCGCAGATCGCGCGGCCTCGGCGAGCTCGCGTGTCCGGGTTTGATCCTGCCGCCAGGTCTGGTCGGTTTGCTCCACGCGCTCGGCCAGATCCGAGAGCGAGCGGTCGACTTCATTCAGGAAGCTGGCGGAATGCTGTTCGGTCGATTCGATGCGTTCGGTGAGGCGTTCGACCATGCCGCGCAACAGGGCATCGCCTTCGTCGCTGCGGCTGGCAAATCCGGGATAGCTTTCCAGACTGGTTTCCCAGCGCGGCTCGCCATCGCGGTCGGGTCCGCCGTCCAGGATCACGGTGTTCAACCATTCGCCCAGCGTCATGCCTTCCCGGCGCGCTGCGGTCTTGGCGCGAGCGCGGGCGCGGGGGTCTATGCCTTTGACACTCCAGGGTCCCGCCGAGGACATAGCGAATCGCTCTCCATTCCGATGCCCTACGCTAGCTGACGGGTTAATCTTGTGTAAACCAGTCAACCGCCCCCCAGATGTGGTATATCCACAAGTCATGCAGGGACGTGGCGCGCGAAGTCATCCACATCACTTCGTTAATGACGGCGGTTTGGGTTAATCCCGGGTAAAGATTCCTTAACGCGGCAAGAAGAATTCAGGTGCGAGCGTGCGCAACCGGTCTTCCAATGCCTCGACCTGAACCAGAAGGCCGGGCGCGTCCTGCGGCAGAAGGGTCCGGCCGGTATCAAAGACCGTCCAGCCGGACAGCGGATCGCGCGAAACCAGAAGCGCATTGCCGATTTCCCACCAGGCCGCGCTGGCCAGCGGATCGATCTCGATGGCTTCGGCCAGCAGCTCAAAGGGCGACAGATCTTCGGGCGGGCCTTCCGGGTCGCGGGCGGCCCAGGCCAATAACGCCTTTGCAGTCAGAGTGCGGGCGGCGGCGCCGGCCAGATTGTTGTCATCCAGATAGGGCTGGAGCGTTTCCACCATGGCTTCATTGCCGGTGCCGACCGGCCCGGCGATCAGACCAAACAGGTCTTCAAACGCCGGATTGCCCAGTCCCGCGGCAATCAGCCCGCTGACTTCACCACATACCGGCCGCGCGGCCGCCTGAGCGGCCGGTGGGCAAGCGCCATTATGATTCTGTTCCTGCAGGCTGGCGAGATAGGCCCGCACATGATCGCCGGTGGCTGCATGCGCCTCGATTTCGTCAAGAAAGCGCTGTTGGCTGATGGCCTCATCGGCGTCCAATGCTGCCATCGCGGCCGGGACCAGCCGGTCGCTGATCAGCGCGCCGCCATTGAAGGCAGGCGACAGCCCGTCTTCCAGTCGAAGGCCGGGCTCGACGGTTTCGACAGATTGCAGTGTCCAGACTTCGCGGCGGCCTTCGGGGCTTTCCGGGCTGACCACAAAAAAGGCGAACGTTTCGGGAATACGGGGCGCGCCTTCCAGCGCGCTCAGCGCGTCGGGATGAATGGGCAGAGCATGGCGCATCCAGCGGCGCAGCAATTCGGCCTGCGCCTGCTCGGCCGGATCTGCGTCCGGATAGTCAACGGTGTTGTCGTTAAGGTTCAGATTGATCGGGCTGGCCGCTTGTGAGGGATCAAAGACCACCGATTCACCGGAGGACAAATCCAGCGGCATGGCCGCTCTATCGATATCCGTCAGGCCGTCAGCTTCGGTCTCGGCCGGCTCGTCTTCGGCGGCGGTATCATCTGCGTCAGATGCGGTCTCGCCTTGTGTCGAAAATTGCGCGGACAGAATGGTCAGGCCTCCGGCGCGTGCGACGGTGAGCGCCCCATCCTCATAGGATTGTGCCAGTGTTTCCGGCGAGCGGCGAATGCCCATGGCGGCTTCCAGCCAGAAGCGGTCGAATGACGTGTCCGGACCCAGCGGAATGTCGTCGAGCCGGCCGCCTTGCGACAGGCCGAGATAGGTATCAAGACGGCGGCGGACCTCTGCCGCAAAGGCCGTATTGGTCAACGTGTTGGCATCGGCATCAATTTCCAGATGGCGGCTGGTCAGAAAATCATAAACAGAGATTTCCGACGGCGTTTCATCGCGCACAAAATCCGGCGCGATCACCAGTGTTCGCGCGACGGGTTCGCCGACTGCTTCGCCATCCGCAGTTTGCCGCTGGACGGACCATTCCAGACGCAAAGGCTCGCCATCGCTGGACGGGCGCACGGCCATAAATTCAGCACTGCCAAGGAAGGGCGTTGCCGGAGACAGCGAATGGACCACAATGTCTTCGGCGGCCGTCTCGTCCGGAGAGTCCGTGGCTGCCGGTTCGCCGGATTCCGCTTCATCCGCAGCGTCGGCTTCATCGGCAGCGTCGGCGTCCGCCGGTGCCGCATCGTCATCGCTGGCGGCCAGACCGTCTGTTTCGTCCGTCACGTTTCCGGCGGTGTCGTCTGTTACGTCATCCTCAGCCGGCGCGGCTTCGGTGTCGCCCGGATCTTCTGCAAGGTCATCATCTGTCTGATCGGCATCGATACCGGCATCATCCGCCGCCGGGCCGGTCTCGTCAGACGTTTCGTCTGTTTGTTCCGCGGCGTCAGCAGGCGCGTCTGTATCGTCGCTGCCGGCGTCCTCATCGGCCGGTGTGTCAGCGTCGCTGGCGGTGATTTCCTCATCGGCATCGACGTCGATTTCATTTCCATTATCGCCGCGCAGTGGCAGGCCGGACGGCGCGTCCTGCGCCCAGACAGGTGCAGCAAGAAGAAGAGCGAAGAGGGGGGTGAGGAGGCGTTTCATGGTGATGTTATCTTTCCCCCTGCGTCCGGACGCAAGCCCGGACCGCTGATTGCTTTAACACTGTCAGCCAGTTAGAAAATGTCACAAAGTTTACGTTGACGTTCGCGTAAGGGTGAGTCACATTCACATCATGAGCACGACCACTCTGACAAACAGCGAATTCACGATCCGGGATCTGGCATCCGAATTTGACGTGACCGCGCGCACGCTGCGGTTCTACGAACAAAAGGGCCTGCTCAATCCGGGACGCAAGGGCGCTTCGCGCGTCTATTCCATCGCTGATCGTGCACGGCTGGTTCTGGTCCTGCGCGGCAAGCGCGTCGGCTTCTCGCTCGACGAAATCCGCGAAATGCTGGATATGGAAGCGATCACCTCGCAAGACCCGTCGGCCCTGACCGACATGCTGGACCGGTTCCATGAGCGCATCGATGCGCTGAACAGCCAGCGTGACGATATTGATGCGGCGATTGCCGAGCTGGAAGCCGGCCGGACCTGGCTGGAAGACCGGCTCGCCAATCGCGAACCATCCGAAGAAATCAAACACCGCGCCCGGGCTTTTGAAGCTTTGGCGGCGGCCCGCATGAATGTCTGGACGGGTGCTTCGCCCGAACCGGGCTCTCACGAAACACAGACCTGAATTTCAAGGGAGAGGTCCTGATGCCTGTCTACACAGCCCCGACGCGCGATTACAAATTCGTGCTTCATGATGTTCTGAACATGTCCAAATACGGCAGTCTGCCGGGCTTTGCCGATGCGGATGCCGATACGGTCGATGCGATCCTTGAAGAGGCCGCGAAAGTGTCTGAGCAGGTGCTGGCGCCGCTCAATCGCACGGGCGATGTCGAGGGCTGCACCCGCCATGATGACGGCTCGGTGACCACGCCGACCGGCTTCATTGACGCCTACAAGCAGTTTGCCGAGGCCGGATGGATGGGCCTGTCGCAACCGCAGGAATATGGCGGGCAGGGCCTGCCGCAAGTGCTCGGACTGGCGACGGCGGAAATGACATCCGCAGCCAATATGGCCTTCGGCATGTATCCGGGTCTGACCGGCGGAGCGGTACGAGCGTTGCTGGCCGGCGGCTCCGAAGAGCAAAAGCAGATGTATCTGCCAAAGATGATTTCCGGCGAATGGACCGGAACGATGAATTTGACCGAGCCGCATTGCGGTACGGATCTGGGTCTGCTCCGGACAAAGGCTGTCCCCAATGGCGATGGCAGCTACAAGATTTCCGGACAGAAAATCTGGATTTCCTCCGGCGAGCATGACCTGGCCGGAAATATCATCCACCTCGTTCTGGCCCGCATTGAAGGCGCGCCGGACGGGGTGAAGGGCATCTCGCTTTTCGTGGTGCCCAAGCACATTCTCGATGACGACGGCAATCCGGGGGAGCGCAATTCGCTTCAATGCGGCGGCCTGGAAGAGAAAATGGGCATTCACGGCAATGCCACCTGCGTCATGAATTATGACGAGGCGACGGGCTGGCTCGTCGGTGAAGAAAACAAGGGCCTCAAGATCATGTTCGTCATGATGAATGAGGCGCGTCTGGGCGTGGGTCTTCAGGGGCTGGCGCTGGGCGAAGTGGCCTATCAGAACTCGCTGGCCTTTGCGAAAGACCGCCTGCAAGGCCGCTCGCTGACCGGCCCGCAAAACGCGGACGGTCCGGCCGATCCGATCATCGTGCACCCGGATGTGCGGCGTATGCTGATGGATCAGAAAGCCTTCGTGGAGGCGGCCCGCTGCCTCGTTTCCTGGACGGCGTTGCATGGTGATCTGGAAGAAAAATCCGATGATCCGGCCCAGCGTGAAAAGTCCGGCGATTATATGTCGCTGCTGACGCCGATCGTGAAAGCCTATCTGACGGACAAGGGCTTCCTCTCTGTCTCGAACGGTCTGCAGGTCTTTGGCGGATCCGGCTATGTCGAGGAATGGGGGATGAGCCAGTTCCTGCGCGATGCGCGCATCACCCTTATCTATGAAGGCACGAATGGCATTCAGGCGCTGGATCTGGTGGGCCGCAAACTGGCCATGCAGGGCATGCGTCCGATCAATTCCTTCTTCGGAGAGCTGGATGCGCTGGCTGCCGCAGGCGGGTCGAAGGCAACGCAGCCCTTCCTCGACGCGCTGGCCGAGACCAAGGCGCAGCTGAAAGAGGCGACCGACTGGCTCGTTGAAAACGGGCTCAAGGATTTCAACAATGCGGGCGCGTCCAGCCACGATTATCTGCAACTCTTCGGCCTGACCTGTCTCACCTATATGTGGGCATTGATGGCGAAGGCAGCGGAAGCGGGCGATGCGTCCGACCCTTTCTATGCAACCAAACTCGCAACTGGCCGCTATTTCCTCGACCGCTGGGTCCCGGAAGGCGGCATGCATCTGGCCAAGGTGAAGGCGGGTGCCGCCTCCATGATGGCGCTCGAAGCGGAGGCATTCTAAATGCTGGCAGATCCCCTCAACGTCAAACGTCCCGAATGGCTCGACCAGGAGGACGTCAATATCTTCTACGAAGCGGTCAAGGGCTTCATCGAGAAAGAATGCCTGCCGCATGGCGAGCGCTGGGAAAAGACCGGTGTCGTTGATCGCGAGGTCTGGACCAAGGCGGGTGAAGCCGGTCTGCTCTGCCCGGCCGCACCGGAAGAATATGGCGGTGCCGGCGGTGACTGGCGTCACGACTATGTCTTCCACATGGCGGTATCCGAGCTGGGTGTGGATGGCTGGGGCGCATCGCTGCACAATTCCATCGTCGCTCCCTATATCTGGCATTACGGCTCGGAAGAGCAGAAAAAGCGCCTCCTGCCGAAGATGATTTCCGGCGAATATGTCGGCGCGATCGCCATGTCCGAACCCGCGGCGGGCTCTGACCTCCAGGGTATCAAGACGACGGCGAAAAAGGACGGCAACGGATACCGGATCAACGGCTCCAAGACCTTCATCACCAATGGCGGCACGGCGAATTTCATCATCGTGGTGGCCAAGACGGATGCGACCGCGGGTGCCAAGGGCACGTCGCTCTTCATGGTCGAGACCGACGGTCTGGAAGGTTTCCGCCGCGGACGCCTGCTCGACAAGGTGGGGCTGAAAGGCCAGGACACGGCCGAGCTCTTCTTCGACGATATGTGGGTGCCGGCCGATGCGCTGCTGGGCCCGGAAGAGGGTCAGGGCTTTATCCAGCTGATGCAGCAATTGCCGCAGGAGCGCTTGCAGATCGCCGTTCAGGGCGTCGGCATGATGAAGCGCGCGCTGGATGAGACTATCCGCTACGTCAAGGAACGCCACGCCTTCGGCAAGCCGATCATGGCCTTCCAGAACACCCAGTTCAAACTGGCGGAACTCAAAACCAAGGCGACGATTGCCGAAGTGTTCTGCCAGCATTGCTCCGATCTTCTGCTCAAGGGCGAACTGGATGCGGCCACGGCCTCGATGGCGAAATACTGGGTGTCGGATACGCAGTGCGAGCTGATCGATGAATGCGTGCAGCTGCATGGCGGTTATGGCTTCATGAACGAATATCCGGTGGCGCGCATGTGGCGCGATGCCCGCGTGCAGCGCATCTATGGCGGCACGAATGAAATCATGAAGCTGCTGATTTCACGGACGCTTTGATGAACCCCATCCCCTCACCCTCCCACGCCTGACGGCGCGGGTCCCTCCCTCTCCCTCGAGGGAGAGGGAAAGGGCGAATGCCCGCAGGGAGAGGGGGAGACAGAATAATTCAACGGGAGATTCCCCTCATGACCGAAGCTTATATCTACGACGCCATGCGCACGCCGCGCGGCAAGGGAAAGAAAAACGGTTCCCTGCATGAAATCACCGCCCTGCAGCTGGCCACACAGGCGCTGCAGGCGATCCGGGACCGCAATAATCTCGACACCAGCCACGTTGATGATGTCGTGCTGGGCTGCGTGTCGCCTGTGGGTGAGCAGGGCGCCGACATTGCCCGCGCTTCTGTGATCAATGCCGGGTTCGCTGAAAGCACCGCCGGTGTGCAGATCAACCGTTTCTGTGCCTCGGGTCTGGAAGCGACAAATATGGCCGCGGCGAAAGTCATGTCCGGCGAAGCCGATATGGCGATTGGCGGCGGCGTCGAATCCATGAGCCGCGTGCCGATGGGCTCGGATGGTGGCGCGATGGCGGCCGATCCGGAGATGGCGTACGATCATTACTTCGTGCCGCAGGGTGTGGGCGCGGACCTGATCGCCACGCTGGGCGGTTATTCGCGCGATGATGTTGATGCCTATGCGGTGGAAAGCCAGAAGCGCGCGGGCAAGGCCTGGGAAGAGGGTCGCTTCAAGAAATCCGTCGTGCCGGTGAAGAACCAGCTCGGCCTCGTCCAGCTCGACCATGATGAGCTGATGCGCCCGCAAACCGACATGCAATCGCTGGCCGCGCTCAATCCGGCCTTCCGCGATTTGTCGGCCTTTGTCGGGTTTGACGCCGTGGCGATCCAGAAATATCCGCAGGTGGAGAAGGTCAATTTCGTCCACCATGCCGGCAATTCTTCCGGTATCGTTGATGGCGCGGCAGCGATCCTCGTCGGCTCCAAGGAAATGGGCGAGAAGCTCGGCCTGAAACCGCGCGCGCGCATCGTCTCCATGGCCTCTATCGGCTCGGAGCCGACCATCATGCTGACCGGCCCGGCGCCGTCGGCGCTCAAGGCGCTGAAGAAAGCCGGCATGAGCGCCAGCGATATCGATCTTTATGAAATGAACGAGGCGTTCGCATCTGTCGTTCTGCGCTTCATGGACGATATGGGCATTTCGCACGACAAGACCAACGTCAATGGCGGCGCGATTGCCATGGGTCACCCGCTGGGCGCGACCGGCGCCATGATCCTCGGCACGCTGCTCGACGAGCTGGAGCGGACGGGTCAGTCCACGGGCCTTGCCACGCTGTGCGTCGGCGGCGGCATGGGCACGGCAACGATCATCGAGCGGGTTTAAGGAGATATCACAATGAACCATTTCAAATTTGAACTCGACTCTGACGGCATTGCGCTGATCACTTTTGACAGCCCGAACGTCTCGATGAATGTGTTGTCCGCGGGCGTCATGTCCGAGCTGGGCGAGCTGGTCGAGAAAATCTCGACCGATGACGCCATCAAGGGCGCGGTCATCACCTCCGGCAAGAAAGCCTTCTGCGCCGGGGCCGATCTGTCCGAGCTGGGCAGCGGCATGATGGACCTGTCGGGCCTGTCGGAAGACGAAGCCAAGCAGAAACTCTTCGACATGGCCTTCCGCCTGAATGCGCAGCTGCGCCAGCTGGAAACCTGCGGCAAGCCGATTGCGGCGGCCATCAATGGTCTGGCGCTGGGCGGTGGATTTGAAGTCACGCTGGCCTGTCACTACCGCGTCATGGCGACCGATGCCGGCGCCAAGCTGGGCCTGCCCGAAGCGCTGGTCGGCGTTCTGCCGGGTGGTGGTGGCACACAGCGCCTGCCGCGCCTGATGGGCGTGATGAATGCCGCGCCGATCATGCTGCAGGGCAAGCAGCTGGATGCGGAGAAGGCCAAGGAACAGGGCGTCGTCCACGAGATTGCGCCGCTGGCCGAGATCGTCGCCAAGGCGAAAGAGCTGGTGAAAGCCGATCCGATGGGCGCAAAACAGCCCTGGGATCAGGACAAGTTCAAAATGCCGGGCGGGGCCGTCTATACGCCTGCGGGCATGCAGACCTTCGGCGCAGCCAACCCGATGCTGCTGAAGGAAACCAAGGGCAATTATCCGGCCCAGCGTTATATCCTGTCGTGCGTCTATGAAGGCATCCAGGTGCCGATTGATGCCGGTCTGCGCATCGAAAGCCGCTATTTCACCAAGCTGCTCATGCGTCCGGAAAGCCGCAACATGATCCGCTCCATCTTCCTGTCCAAGCAGGCGCTGGACAAGGGCGGGGCGCGTCCGGCCGGAACCTCGAAGGAAGAGGTCCGGAAGATCGCCGTCATCGGTGCCGGTTTCATGGGCGCGGGCATCGCCACCGTCTCGGCGCAGGCCGGGATCGAGGTCGTGCTGATCGACGTCAATCAGGAAGGCGCGGACAAGGGCAAGCAACACGCTGTGGACCATTTCGCCAAGGGCGTCGCCCGCGGCAAGGTCGCGCAGGACAAGGCCGATGCCATGGCTGCGCTGATCACGCCGACGACCGATTATTCCCTGCTCAGCGACGTCGATCTGGTCGTCGAGGCCGTGTTTGAAAACTCCGAGCTGAAGCACAAGATCACCAAGGCCGCCGAAGAGCATATGAAGGCGGACGCCATCTTTGGCTCGAACACGTCGACCATTCCGATTTCGTCGCTGGCCGAAGCCTCGGGCAAGCCGGACCAGTTCGTCGGCATCCACTTCTTCTCGCCGGTTGAAAAAATGGCGCTGGTCGAAGTCATTGTCGGCGACAAGACCGGCGACCGGGCTGTGTCCCGCGCCATTGATTTCGTGACGAAGATCAAGAAGACGCCGATTGTGGTCGCCGACACGCGCGGCTTCTATTGCAATCGCTGTGTGATGCGCTTTGGCGAGCAGGGTCTGGCCATGTTGTCAGAAGGCTATGCCCCGGCGCTGATCGAGAACGGCACCCGCATGGCCGGCATGCCGATGGGCGCGATGGAATTGATGGACATGACGGCCATCGATCTGGCCTGGAAAATCCAGGAGCAGACCAAGAAAGACCTGGGCTCTGCCTATGTCGCCGGCAAGTCCGATCCGATCATCACCAGGATGTATGAGCTCGGCCGCTATGGCCGCAAGACCGGCAAGGGCTTCTATGACTATGCCGAAGACAAGTCGAAGAGCCTGTGGCCGGAGCTGAACCAGTTCGCGGTGGACGGTCTGAAATCGGTTCAGCCGGACGTGCAGGAAGTCAAAGACCGCATCCTCTATGCGCAGGCCATCGAAGCGGCGCGCTGCATGGAAGAGGGCGTGGTCAAGGATCCGCGCGAAGCCGATGTCGGCTCCATCCTCGCCTGGGGTTTTGCGCCCTATACCGGCGGGGTGCTCTCCTTCATCGACACGATTGGCGCGAAAGCCTTTGTCGAAAAAGCCGACCAGATGGCGAAGGATTTCGGCGAGCCGTTCAAGGTGCCGGGCCTCCTGCGCGACATGGCCGCAAAGGGTGAGACCTTCTATGGCCGCTTTGGCGGCAAACAGGCTGCGGCGTAAACCGGAGGGACCGGGAGCAACGCAGAGAGGGGCCGGGCGCTGAAAGGCGTCCGGCCCTTTTTTATGCCCCCCTCACCCTCCCAACGCTATTCTGCCTGACGGCAGACAGCGCCGGGTCCCTCCCTCGAGGGAGAGGGAAGAGCGCGTCAGCGCGAAGGGTGAGGGGCCGTTTCATAAACCTCATCCTGAGGTGCGAGCAGGGCGAGCCTCGAAGGAGGCCTCCAGATTCCCCCCCATTTACGGGGGAGGGGGACCACGTAGTGGTGGAGGGGGGAGATGCGCCTCTATCCCGTCCAGAACGCCGTCGAGATTTTCATAGATGTCCGGATTGGCCGCCCGATAGACGATCCAGCCGCGTTTTTGAAGGTAATGTGTTCGCCGCCGGTCATAAGCGATTTCATCGGGCGTCGCATGGGTCGCCCCATCGACCTCAACCACCAGCCTGGCCTCTATGCAGTCAAAATCGGCAATGTACGGACCGACCGGATGCTGACGGCGAAATTTGTAACCGTTCAGGCCACCGCGCCGGAGCCGGGACCAGAGTATGGTTTCCGCATCGGTCATGGAGCGGCGAAGCCGCCTTGCAAACATGCGGGACCGGGTTTCTCCCTTACGCATTCGCCCCCCTCGTCGCTGCGCGACACTCCCCCCGCAAGCGGGGGGAGAAAGACATGGCTCTACAAATTTTCTTTTTCAATTCAAAATAGTATTTCGTTTCATCCTAATTGTGAAAAAGAGCGCCATTCCCTTCCCCCTCAAAAACCGGCGCTTTTCGGAGTTTTGAACAAAAACCGCTTTTTTATCCACAAAAACCGTAGGGCCAATAATTGACCGGAAGCGGATTCAGGCGTTCACTCCAGTCATCGGGTGAACAGAGGCCAATCTTCACCGAAACGCCAACGGAACCCGATCCTTCAGACCGCCGCTGTGTCAAAACAGCAGAGCGCTGGAGGGTTCCGGACCGGAAGGGATCAAACCCGGAAGGATAAGGGACAGGTTCGGGCACACCGGCCAGTCGAAGGGTCACACCGGAGACATCAAAGGGTCAAACCGGCGATACGGCACGGAAACCGGACCAGCAACGGGGAAAGACCGGAAACGGGAAATCCCCCCGCGCCGCCGCCCGCCACTCCGCTCGCAAGAGAGAAGAGACGGGCGGTTGGTGTATGGGGCATCGGTGCGATGCCCCGCTGCTTCCCGATGATCAGTTCAGCTCTATGCGGTGTGAATTCTCGCCCGCTTCCACCGTAAAGCGGGCATTTTCCCACCGCGCCGGACCGAAGCGGCCGCGTGCATTGTTCGAGAAGGCATAGTCTTCCTGGGGGATGCCGAACCGGTTGAAGTCGAGCTCGCCGTCATTGTCGGCATCATGGAACAGTTTGATGCCATAGACGCCCGGTTCGACATCCTCGATCACGATGTCGACGCTGCTGCCATCGGCGACCACGCGAATGTCGCGCAAGGCGCGGTCCTCGTCCCAGCCAGCCTGATCGGCAAAGAGACCCAGCTCGATAACGGCATTGGCGTCCGAATAGCCGTGAACCGTGATCGTCAGGCGGGCGGTATCACCGCGGGCGGCTGCGCCGGGAACGAAAAGACTGGCAGCTGCCAGGGCGGGGAGGATGAGGTGTTTCACGTTGGTTTCTCCGTACTCAGTGACGTTTTGAACTTGCGAGACGGCTTTGCGGGCCCGGCTGGCCGCGGGCAATCCGAACTTCGCGAGCGGAGTGAATTCCCGGGTGAATGGCGCGCTTTCCCCATTCGCGCATCGCGAGTGGGGAAGACTGGCCGTGCCTCTACAGGGACAGGATTGTGAAATGCCTCGGTGAACAGACCTGCCAGGATCGATCACAGGCGGCATGACAGGCGGTTATGGCGCGCCAGCGGGGCTGAGCGGATCTGGCGGAACGGTCAGATACGGGCGAGCCGGCAGCTAGACTGATTTTTCCTCTGCCGCGTCGTCTTCAGCTTTCAGCGCCGCTCTTTGCTCCTGAAGGGCGTCCGGATAGGAGGCGGTGTCTCCATATTCAAGGAAGGCCGCATAGCGCTTGTGCGCGTCCTTGATCCGTTCGGCATGTTTGATCGGGCACCAGTATTGCTCGGTCCGGGAGGCAATTTCCTGGACATAGGCGAGGACGCCATTGGCGTAGGCGCAATAGGTACAATTGATCTTCTGCATGATGTTCAGATAGGCGAGGCGGTGGCGATCGAAGACGACATAGTCGCGGCGTTTGACCTGCCGGATGCCATAAACGCGAAAGCAGACCATCTGGAACAGGCTGGCGAACAGATCGAGCGCAATAAAGGGCAGGGTCACCGCATAGATGAAGGGTGAGGTGAGGATTTCCAGAAAACCGGATGTGGCGAAAAAGCGTCCGGCCGAGATTTTCAGCTTGCGCTGGCGTTCCTTCACTTCGCGGCTGAAGACCGCCCGCCCGTGCGACCATTTGTATTCCAGATCGCGGCGGCGTTCGATCAGCTTCTCCTCCAGCTCGGCTTCCAGTGCCCGGATACGGGCGGCCAGAGCGTTGATCTCGGATTTCATGGCGGCATCCTCCACAGGCGCCGCGTTGACCGCTGGCGCGGCAAACCACAAGCGTCTCATGGCGATGGCATGGCGGCAAGCCGGAAGGGGGCGGGCCGCTGTCTGGTTCATGAATTCTGTATGCGGGAACAGCGCCGGTCTCCGATGCGTTTGACTGACAGGTAGTCTGTTGGAGATCAGCCATGAAGCAACGCGAAAAACACGACCTGCCCTCCTATTCGCCCGGGACGGCGATGCCGGAGACGGAAAAAGAGGAGGAGACGCAACCGGACACGAGCGACAAGACACGCTGATCCCGTTTGCACGACGGACTGTTTTCCCTTCACAATCCCCATCGCATTGTCAGGGTGGTAAACTGGTGCACATGGCGTCAGCTTTCCGCCCATACTGCCTGCTGCCGCTGACACAATTGTAGTAGTAGTAGGAGACAAAATCGCAAAAACTGGAAAAATGTGGCCATTCACGCCGCATTGCGGGGATAAACAGATGAGCCAGTCCAGCCTGCCGGAAGATGACTACATCATCGGCGCCTCCAATCAGGAAATACTCCGCCTCGGCCAGCAGCATGCGATCTGGCGCGAGCGGGCGCTGGCCGGCTGGCGCCGGGCCGGTCTCAAGCCCGGCATGACGGTGCTGGATATCGGGTCCGGTCCCGGCCATGCCAGCTTTGATCTCGCGCAACTGGTCGGCCCGACGGGCAAGGTCATCGCGGTCGATCAATCGGCGCTCTTCCTCGAGGCCGTCAATGAAGGCGCGAAACTGCGGGGGCTGACCAATATCGAGACCCTCAAATCCGATCTCGGCAAACTCACCCTGCCGGGCCATAGCGTGGATATGATCTGGTCGCGCTGGGTCTTGTCCTTCCTCGCCGACCCGCAGGATTTGTTCGAACGTCTGAAAACGGTCTTGAAACCCGGCGGCGTTTTTATCGCGCATGAATATGGCCATTACGAAACCTTCGGTTTTTCCCCTGCGGATCCCGTGCAGGACCGCTTTATCGATGCCGTAAAGGCCAGCTGGCGCGCCTTTGGCGGCGAACCGAATATCGCCAAACAGCTGCCCGCCATGATGGCAAACATCGGCTGGAAAACCGAATTCATGACGCCGCATATCTTTACGACACGCCCCGGCGAACTGGTGTGGAACTGGCCGATGGGGTGGTTGAAATCGGACGGAATTGACCGGCTGGTCGAGCTGAAATTCCTGTCAGAGGAAGACGGACAGCGGTTTCATGCCCTCGCCAATGAACGCGCCGCCGATCCGAACAGCATCCTGACAACGCCGATGGTGATTGAAGTCATCGCCCGGCGAACGTCTTCAGACTAGGCTGACGCCATGGATCGTATCGACTCCCTTCGCCTCTTCGTTGCCGTTGCGGAACTCGGCAGTTTCACCAAGGCCGCCGAGAAGGAAGGCATGACGCCCGGCGCGGCCTCCAAGCAGATTACCGCTCTGGAAACCCGGCTGCAGGCGCGGCTTCTGGAGCGCACGACGCGCTCGGTCCGGCTGACGGATGCCGGCCAGGCCCTGCTGGAACGTATCCGCCCCTGGCTGTCGGAATTTGAACTGATCGAGGACGGCTTTGCCGACGATGACGCAGCGCCGGTCGGCGTGTTGCGAATATCAGCGCCGGTCGATTTTGGTGCGCGAATCCTGATGCCGGTAGTGGCGGATTTCATGCGCAAATGGCCGGGTGTGGATGTGCGGATTTCCATGGCCGACCGCATGGTGGATCTGGTCGATGAAGGGTTTGATCTGGCCGTTCGTATTGGTCATCTCACCGATTCCAGCCTGATCGCCAAGAAGATCGCCCCCGCCTGCATGTCTGTCGTCGCATCGCCGGACTATCTGGCGGCGACCGGCCATCCAGACATTCCTGCAGATCTCGTCAATCACGACTGCATCATTGATCGCAACAAGCCGGCACCGCAGCTGTGGAAGTTTTCTCAAGGCGAAGCCACCGAAGAAGTGAAAGTCTCCGGCCGCCTGACGCTCAATGGGGCAACAGCGGCCATTGAAGCGGCCGCGCAGGGATTGGGGATTGCCTGCAGCCCCAGCTGGGCGGCGCGGGATGCGCTGAGGGCAGGGCGGGTCGTGCCGGTGCTGGTGGACTGGGAACCGGATCACCGTGATCTCTGGGCGGTCTTCCCGTCCAGCCGGTATCTGTCGCAACGTGTCCGCCTGTTCGTTGACCATCTCGCCGACAGCTTCAAGGGGCAGCTCTGACGATACTGGCGGCCGGCACGCCCTCGTGGCAGTATGGCGGAATACTCGGGGATACATGATCTGGGGAGATCACGATGAAACGAATTCTAGCAGTCCTTATCGCGGCCGCCGGGCTGACGGCTTGCGCAACGACCAGTCCGGGCGGCGGGCTTGCCAGTAGCGCGTTCGACTATGAGCCGCAGCGCGCAACCGAACTTCCCGACAGTCATTTCGGATACGTCATGTCGGGCGATACGGGTTGGGACGGGGCGATGGTTTATCAGTCCTCGGGCCAGACGATTGATGTCGACTTCTCGTTTACAAACGGCGATGGCGGGATGACGGTCAATCTGGCCATAGAAGAGCCCTATCTGAACGAGGGTGTGCGCCGCTTTACCGGGCAAACCGGTGATGGCCGGGATGTTTTTGTCATGTTGCAGGCCGGGCCATGCGCGGATGGCGAGGAATCCTATTTTGCAACGCTCGTCATTGGCAGCGACAGGTATCGCGGGTGCGCCTCCGAGAATGCGGCGAATGATCGCTGGTCCAATTATCTGGCCGACTGGATGCCGGCGATAGATCTCTGCATGGCCGAGCTGCGCAATGATGCCGATCACGTCACCTTCGCCTATTCCACAGCCAGCGGGACGGCCATCCGGATGGCGGACCATACCGGCAATCGCTGGGAATGCGTGACCATCAATGATGTACGGGTGAATGCCATTGTGCCTTTGAGTGCGGTTGATGTCCGGCTGGGTGAGGCGGATCCGATTTTCGTCCGGTCCGAAATGCCGACCCGGGGCGATGCGTGCTATGTTTATGAAACGGTCCGAGATGCCGGTGGAAGTCTGATCGGGGCCTTCGGCTATGACTCCTGTGCCGGACCCAGAGCGCCGGTCAGTTAGGCATTCTTTAACCGGCGCGGCTCACCTCGGAGACCATGCGCCGGTTTATTCTCTCCTGCCTTTCGGGCCTGATCTTCCCCGCCCTCGCGGTGGCGGATATAATTGATTTGCGTGAACTTGGTTCCGGCGAACGCGCGGACCTGTTTATCGGGTTTGATGACGCTCCGGAATTGCTGGTCTCGCGCGTGAATGACGGCGTAATCGAGCTGGAATTTTCCGGTCCCCGGGCTTTTTCGCGGCGTATCGAGCCGCTGCGCAGCCGCTGGATTCTGGCTGTCGAGGCCACGCCAACCGAATTTGGGCAAATGGTCCGGATTGAACTGCCCGGCAGTGCTGATGGCCTGGATGTCACGCCGACGACAAGCGGGTACCGGTTGAGCTGGACGGCGATGGCTGCGGACGGTGACCCGGCGACAGCATCCACGCCGACTGACACGCCCGCACCTCCATCGGCCACGTCTGGCGATATGCCTGACACAGAAGCGATGGATAATTCAGCGCCTGATGCGGCAACGCCTGACGCGGCGGAATCGCAACTTGCCGAAACGCCGGTGCCGGCAACAGCGATGAATGCCTGCGCTGATGCGGCCGCTACTGTGGAAACCGACCCCTGGGATATCGACGCACTGACACGGCATGCCGAATGCTTGCTGGATGAAGGGCAAGCCGATGAGGCGGCGGTCTTGCTGGAACGGGTGATCGCGTTCGAGCCCGGACGTTTTGATGCGGTTATTGCACTGGCAGAGGCCCATGCGGCACGTGGTGATCTGGATGCCGCCAGAGCGTTATACGAGCAGGCCGCGAATGTTGCCGCGACTGACGGGCAGGCGGTCGCCGCCCGGGCCCGCGCGCGGGAGCTTGTCAATTAGAGGCTCAATTCCGGTTTGCTGACGCGTTCCAGTTCCGCGAGTGTTGCGTCATCGGCTTTCACCAGTTTCCGGGCAGACAGGTCGAGAATGCCGGCAATGCCCTGCATCGACCAAAGCAAGCGTCCCCGTTTGTCAAAAACCCAATGGATGATGGTGCGAACATTACGATCGGCGGACTGCACACCGGAGCGGATGACATAGCCATCGCCGATTTTTGGCCAACGGCGAATGCAAATGCGCCCTTCCAGAAGCGCGCCGCCGATTTTGACAGAGCCGGACGCATGGGCGGCGGTCTGCTCGGGAAAGGCTTCGGAAAAATTCGCAGCGGAATTGGATATCTTGCCCTGAAGGTGTTCGGGCATCATCTGCCGGAACGGACCGCAGTCTTCCGGATTGATGCGGCCGCGCCCGATTTGCGACAATCCCAGATTATCGGCATCGCTCAGACGGATGCCTTTTTTTGGTGGTCCGGCATACAGACTTCGTGGCTTCGCCTCCTCAGGCAATCCTGTCAGTAACGCTTCGAGTTCGGATCGAATGCGATTGGGCCATTCAAATCGCTTTCGTGAGCCCGCGACGCAATGATTCAACCGCATGGTGAAAACCGCCGCCATGCGTTTTGATGCGGCATTGCGAACAATCAGGCAGATATCTGCGGACTTCGCGTTGACCCCGACAATTGCGCCTTCAATCACCAGCGGTGTGCCGGGATGTACTTCGCCGAGATAGCGGATGCTGATATCGCGCGGCAGGAGTGTCGCGACACTGCCGGGTCCAAATGCGCCCGACATGCCGATGCGTTCAGACAGATCGCCGACCGCTTCCCAGGCTTTCGCCAGGTAGAAACGAACATTGAGGTGTCCGAGCTCATCGCACTCCCACGCGTTCGCGCATCCTCTCCAGAGCTCAATCATTCCTGCCCCTGGTGTTTGCTAGCTGCAATTGGCGCACCGGCCGTAATGTTCAACGACAGACCGGTCTGTCCTGAAACCCTCCGGAGCGTTCTGGGGTTCGGGCGCGCCATGGCGTTCATCAACAGATCCGCAATTGCCACAAATGTAGAGTTCGGCACCGCCTTTGTCGTGGCAGTGGGCACATGCGATATAGGCATTGAGGGCTTCAACCTTGTGAGCGAGCCCGACCTCCATAAGAAAATCCAGCGAACGATAGACGGTCGGCGGCTTCGCTGACCGATCCGTCGAGCGCATTTGATCCAGCAGATCATAGGCCTTGATCGGTTCCGAGGCCTCGACGAGCAATGCCAAGACGTTGCGCCGCAATGGCGTCATGCGCATGCCGCGGTCTGCGCAATGCTTCTCGGCATGCGCCAAAGCAGAAGAGACGGAATCAGAGTGAGTCATATTGCAGAGATTTAATCCTGTTCGGCTGCGAAAATCGAGCTTTGATGCTTGTCGTGTTCGTTATGTTATAATATCACATAATCGAATTTTCGAGAGGTGCCCGATGTCTGCGTTGAAATATGGTGTCTGTATTGCCGCACTTTTGAGTGCTCCGGCCCTAGCTCAGAATAGCGATGAGCCGGTGGTTGACCGTATTATTGTAACTTCATCACCCTTGCAGGTGCTGGCTGATGAAATCGTGGGGTCTGTTGATGTGCTGACGGCCGACCACATCGAGGAGAATCTTTCGGGCAGCCTGGCCGATACCATTGCGCATGAGCCGGGCGTGACCACAACCTATTTCGGGCCCGCCGCCAGCCGTCCGGTTCTACGCGGACTGGGCGCGGATCGCGTGCGGGTGCTGGTGAACGGTGTTGGCCTGGTCGATGCGTCAACTGCCAGCCCGGATCATGCTGTTTCTTCAGAGGCGCTGGAAGCCGAGCGGGTGGAAATCCTCCGTGGCCCCGCCGCAATTGCCTATGGCGGTGGCGCGATCGGTGGCGTGGTGAATGTCATTGATGGCCGTATTCCGGAACGCTTGCCCGAAGAGGGTATGGAAGGCAGATTCTACGCCGGATCGACCAGTGTCGACGAAGGCTATCAGTTCGCCGGCCGAAGCCGGTTTTCGGTGGGAAATTTTGTCTTTCACGTCGAGGGCTTGCAGCGCGCTTCGGAAAATTACGACATCCCCGGCTATGCGGAATCGGCCCGCCAGCGCGCCCTGGAGGCCGAGGAACATCATGACGACGATCACGATGAGCTACAGCCGCTGACGGCATTTGCTGAAGACGATGACCATCACGACGAGGAAGAAGAGGAAGCTTTTGGCACTGTTCCGAACTCTGATCTTGAATTTACCAGTGGCTCTGCCGGGGTTTCTTTTGTCGGCGATTGGGGATTCATCGGCTTGTCATACCGGACGAGCGACAGCGCGTATGGACTGCCGGGCCATGCGCACGGGCATGGGGAAGAGGGCGAACATGAAGATGATCATGATGACGCTGGCAGTCTGATTGCGTTTGCCGAAGATGATGATCATGGCGATGAACATGCAGAGGAGGCCGACCCGCGCCTTGTCATGACCCAGAACCGTTGGGATGCCCGTGGCGATATCCGCTTTGAGGGCGCGCTGATCGAACGTGTCCGCTTCTCTCTGGGAACCGGTGACTATCGGCATAGCGAAATTGAAGGCGATGAAATTGCTACCACTTTCACCAATGACGGCTGGGAAGGCCGATTGGAGTTGCGCCATCGCCCGATCGGCGACCTTGAAGGAGCCTTCGGCATTCAAACCTTTAGCCGTGATTTCGCGGCGATAGGTGCCGAGGCCTATATCGTGCCGGTCGACACGTCTGATTTCGGCGTTTTCCTTGTCGAACGGTTTGACAGGGGTGATTGGGGCCTTGAAGGCGGGTTGCGCTTCGAAAATCGCGACGTTGATACCGCTACGGCTTCCCGATCCTTCCAGACAGCAAGCGGGTCTGCTGCTGTTTTCTTCCGCCCCCAACCGGATATTTTCCTTGCCGTGACCGGTGCGCTGTCCGAGCGGGCGCCGACGGATGTCGAGCTGTTTGCCAATGGAGCTCACCTCGCGACGCGAGCGTTTGAAGTTGGTGACATCAATCTTTCGCCAGAACTGGCGGCCTCAATTGACCTTACCGCCCGGATCGACCGGAGCGACTGGTCTCTGGAAGGCGCCTTGTTCTATGCCGATTATGACGGCTTCATCGGCCTGTTTCCAACCGGCGCGGAAATGGAAGAGCTTCCGGTTTTCCAGTATGCGCAACAAGATGCCCGTCTCTGGGGCTTCGAGGCACGGGCTGAACGTGAGTTCGGATCGGCCTCCGGCTGGGATTTCCGCGGCGAGGTAACGGCGGAATATGTCCGCGGCGAGCTGGACAACGGGAATAATCTCCCGCGCATTCCACCGCTTGGCCTTTCGGCAATGATCGAGGCCGAACGCGATATCGCAACGGCGCATCTGGAAGTGGTCTGGTCCGCCGAGCAGAACGACATTGCCAGTTTCGAACTTCCAACGGATAGCTATGCGCTGGTGAATGCGCAGCTCGTCTTGCGCCCGGTCGAAGATCAGGACGTGCGCCTTATTCTGGAAGCACGGAACCTGACGGACGAAGAAGCCCGCTTGCATACAAGCTTTCTGAAAGACCTTCTGCCGCTGCCCGGGCGCAATTTCCGGGCGGCCTTGTCGGTCGCTTTCTAGAACGCCTGCGGCAGGCTGCCGCGCGGCGTTTCGTACCCTGCCTCGACATTCCGGAACCCCCTAAAGTCCATACATCAATTATGGACATAGGGGGTTCCCATGAAATCGATTTTAATTACCGCCGCCATTGCAAGCGTGCTGGGTTCGGGCGCGTCATTTGCCGATCAGGGTGACTGGCTCATTCGTGGACGTCTGCTGAGCGTGGCCCCGAACGAAAGCGCTTCCATCAATCCGATTGGTGGTGATGTCGATATCGATACCAGTTTTGTGCCGGAACTCGATATTTCCTACTTCTTCACCGAGCGCTTTGCGGTCGAGCTCATTCTCGGCGTCACGCCTCACGATGTGATGGCGATCGGAACAGCGGCAGGAAATGTGGACCTGGGTGAGGTGACGTTGTTGCCACCGACCTTGACGGTTCAATATCATTTCCGACCTGAAGGGACGATCCACCCCTATGTCGGGGCGGGTATAAACTATACCGTTTTCTTCAACGAGAATCTGGCAGCCGGAAGCATTGCGACGGCCATCGACTATGACAATAGTTTTGGCCTCGCCTTGCAGGGCGGTATTGATTTCGATGTCAATGAAAACTGGTTCTTCAATGTCGACGTCAAATACATCGACATCAACACTGATGTGACCATCAACAATGCCATTACGGCTGACGTTGATATTGACCCCTGGGTCTTCGGAATCGGCATCGGCCGCCGCTTCTAGACGTTTTCGAAATGCCACACCTGATGGCCGTTCGGCAGTTTGCCGGACGGCCATTTAACGTCCGGGTGACGCAATCCGTTGTTATATGCGCCCGGATTCGCTATCTAGCCCCAAATTTCGAAAACCAAAGGACGACGCCATGGCTGACGCCCCTGCCACTCAACCGCTCTCGGGACAGGTCCCGCTTTATAAAAAGCCGGAACCGCTGAACAAGGAAAAGCACCGCAAATTCGGCATGTCGCCGCCGAAGGAGCCGTTCGCCTTCCTAAAGGAATCGCATTTCCTTCCGGCAATTGTCGGCGAATTCTCCCAGTATGCCGGCTTCTTCCCGGTTATCTTTCTGGGCGAACAGCGCCTCCCGGTCGTGGTTATGGGGCTGAATGCGGGTGAAAACCTGTTCATTGATGCCGACGGTAATTACGAGCAAGACACGATGCTGCCGGCTTTCGCCCGCCGTTATCCATTCGTGAGCGCTTCCAACGGGCCGGACCAGCCGGCCACTGTCTGTATTGATGTGGAGGCCGATGGCATCGGAGAGAACGGCCAATTGCCCTTCTTCGACGAAAACGGCGAGCCGACCGAAGCCTTGCAGCAGGCGATTGATTTCGTCAGCGCGTTTGACGCCGATGCCCGCTCCACCGAGATGTTTGTGAAGCGGATTCTCGAACTCGACCTGTTCGAGTTGAAGGATGTTACGCTCAAGGACAATACGACGGGTGAGAGCAAGAAGGTTGCCGAGTATTATGGCGTTTCGGAGAAAAAGCTGAATGCTCTGCCGACAGATGTCTATCTGAAGCTGCGGGATGAAGGCTTCCTGCCGGCCATCTATTCGCATCTGATTTCGCTCAATCGCTGGGACCGAATTCTGAACAAGGCCATCCGCCGTCAACAGAATGCTGCGCCCAAAGCGAACTGATCAATCGCACACGACTGATCACAAAGGTGCGAGAGGGCTACCCCCCTCTCGCACTTTTTCTATATGACCTGTCAGCAGATAGAATGAGTGACAGGATATGGCCCGTCTACTGACCCTGATGATTGCGCTTCTGGCGCTTGTGCCGACTGCAACTGCGCAATCGAGTGTGCCGGGGCGATCGGCGCTGGGCAATGACGCGATGGTGGATACCCGGCTGGTGGCGGACCAGGTCGCCGTATCACCGGGCACAACATTTTATGTCGGTCTCAGAATGGAGATCGAGCCGGGCTGGCATACCTATTGGCGCAATCCCGGCGATTCCGGCGAGCCGACCAGCATTGACTGGATCTTGCCCGAAGGCGTTTCGGCAGGCGAGATTATCTGGCCTGCCCCGACAGCCTATCCCTTCGGGCCGTTGATGAATTACGGTTATGGCGATGAAGTCGTTCTGCCGATCCCCCTGACGATTGCGGACGACTATTCTGACCGGTTTCTGGAAATACGCGCCGCGGCCAGCTGGCTGGTCTGTGAGGAAGTCTGCATCCCCGAATCGGCTGATCTCGACCTGTTTCTGACGGTCAGCGATGCGGCCTCGCCGGATAACACCGGAGCGGCGCTGATCCAGTCAGGGCTGGATCGCGTGCCATCAGAAAGTGATCTGTCTGCCGGTATTGCGCGTTCGGCCAGTTCCCTCATCCTGACCATCGAGCAGCCCGAAGACGGGCGCACCGTTCGCAATGCGGCGTTCTACCCCTACTCCGACATGGTAATCAATCACGCTGCTGAACAGGTCGAGTATATCTCTGACGACGGCATCGCATTGAAACTGGACCCTGCGCCTGAAGCGCGTTCGGGCCTGACCCGGGCACCGCAGGGCGTTTTGACCTACGAGGTTCAGGATGGCGGCGAATGGATCAACCGGGCGATTGTGATCACTCCGGAATCGGGGGTCAAGGTCATTGATGTGCCGCAAGATGCGTTCGCCGGTTCGGTATTGCCGGTGACGCTCAGCGGCCTGGCGGTGACGCTGATTTTCTCGCTTATTGGTGGTCTTATCCTCAATCTGATGCCGTGCGTTTTTCCGGTGCTCTCGATCAAGGCGCTGGGTTTTGTTGAGCGGGCTCATTCCGCGCCGGGTGAATTGCGGCGGCATGGTCTGTTGTTTCTGGCGGGTGTGCTCGTCACGTTTCTGGCACTGGCGGCGGTCTTGCTGACGTTCAAGGCGATCGGTGATCCGATCGGGTGGGGCTTCCAGCTGCAAAACCCGCTGGCGGTCGGCATTCTGTCTCTCGTGATGTTCGGTATCGGCCTTAATCTCGTCGGCCTGTTCGAGGTGGGTACCAGCCTGCAAGGCGTTGGCGGACGCTGGGCGAATGCAGGCGGCGATGCCGGGGCGTTCATGACCGGATTGCTGGCGGTCGTCGTGGCGGCGCCGTGTATCGGTCCCTTTGCGGCCGGCGCGTTGGGGCTTGCCTTTTCGCAACCGGGTTTCGTGCTGGTTCTGGTCTCGCTGATGCTCGGTCTCGGGCTTGCTCTGCCGTATCTGATTTTGTCTTTCTATCCATCGCTTCTCAAGTGGCTGCCCAAACCCGGACCGTGGATGGTTCGCTTCAAACAATTCCTGGCTTTTCCGATGTTCGGCGCGGCGATCTGGCTGGTGTGGGTTCTATCCATGCAGGGCGGGCCGCAAGGCGTGTTGATGTTGCTGATCGGATTCCTCGCTCTGGGATTCCTTGTGTGGACATTGAAATTTTCCAATGTCACCGCGCGCATTGCCGCCGCAGCAGGTGTCCTCATGCTGGTTGGGGCGCTTTTTGGCGTGTCGCGCAGCACAATGGCTGTCGAGTATACCGGGGAGCCATGGTCGCAGGAACGCGTCGACATGCTCGTGGCCGAAGGCCGGCCGGTTTTCATCGACTTTACGGCCGCCTGGTGCGTCAGCTGTCAGTTCAACAAACAAATGACGCTGAATTCCCGACAAGTGGTCGAGGCCTTCGAGGCGAACGAGGTGACAGTCCTGATCGCGGACTGGACCAATCGTGATGACCGGATTGCGGCGGCGATACGGGGCTATGGCGCTGCGGGGATTCCGCTTTATGTCTATTATGCGCCAGGCAGTTCGGAACCGGTTATCCTGCCGCCGATTATCAGCACCGGCCTGATCCTGGATACCTTGAATGGCGATTAGCGGAGCGGTCCGCGCGAACAGCCGGGATCGACGCCGGTAAAGGGTTCGATCTCGTCCTGATCGGCGATGGGGCCGATTTCGGCGGCGTGTTGCAACAGATCTTCGAGGTCGATGAAAACCTGAATTCTGTCGGCGCGGATTTCTGCGGCGGCCAGAGCCTGCTGATGGGCCAGCGCGTCTTGCGCCATGCCGCGATAGATGCAGCGCAGATCTTCGGGTCCGTTGCGCCTTTCCATCTCAAGAGACAACCGCATCGCTTGCGTCGAGAAGGCGTTCAGACCGCTGTAGAGGGCATCATCCGCTGAAACTTCAGGCGCGCTTTGCGCAGGATAGGATTGAGCCGTTGCGAGTCGTGCCTGCGCTTCGGTTTGCAGTTCCGACGCGAGCGCTGCAAACTCGGCACCGGGTGCGGACTGATAGCTGCTCAGTGCGATTAACAGGGCTGAAAGGAGGGGCATTGGACTCTCTTCTGCGGCCAATCCGTGCCGGATGTGGAGTGAATGATCATGGCGATGACCCGTGAACAAGCCGTTGAAGCGATCCGCACGCAGGCTGACCGCGATTCCGGCCGCGATGGGCGCGATTTTCTGCGGGAGGAGGACCGCCGGCTTGAACAATTTGTGCTGTCGGCGGCCGGTCTGACCTTCGACTTTGCCAAGCATGACGTCTCCGGCGAAGCAATGGCGGCGCTATTGGCACTGGCAAATGCCGTGGAACTGGACGCTGCCATTCAGGCGCTGGCGCGCGGCGAAGTGGCGAATCAGACCGAAGGCCGTGCCGCCCAGCACATGGCGCTTCGCGGCGGCGGCAAGGATGAGGCGCGCAAGTCGCAAGCCAGAGCCGAGCTGGACCGCGCGCTGGCGTTTGCGGAGGACATTCGCTCCGGTGCTTTCACCTCATCCAGCGATGAGGCGTTCACGCATATACTGCACATCGGCATTGGCGGCTCGGATCTCGGACCGCGCCTGATTCATGACGCGCTGTCCAATCCCAATGCGCCTGTCGAAACGCGATTTCTGTCGAGCGTGGATCCGGACGCGTTCGAACGGGCCACGGCCGGGCTTGATCCCGCAACAACCCTCGTCTTCGTCGTGTCGAAATCGTTTGGAACACCGGAAACGACCCTGAACATGCAATCGGCCATCCAATGGCTGGAAGCCGGCCTGGAAGGCGGGATTGGCCGCCATCTTGTGGCCGCAACATCGCAACCGGACGCGGCGCGGGCGCTGGGCTTTTCTGATGAGCGTATATTCGAGATGTGGGACTGGGTCGGCGGGCGGTATTCGTTGTGGTCGTGTGTGTCGCTGTCGGTCATGGCGGCGATCGGCCGCCGGGAGTTCGAGCGATTGCTCGGCGGTGCGCAGCGCATGGACGAACATTTTATACAAGCACGCACGGCCGCGAATGCCCCGGCCATATCGGCGCTGATCAGCTGGTGGCACCGCACAATCCGCGAATGCCAGTCTTGGGCGGTTGTGCCCTATGCTATCAAGCTCCGGCTTCTTCCCGGATGGTTGCAGCAATTATCCATGGAATCGCTGGGCAAGTCGGTCACGGTCGATGGAGCGCCGCTGGACGGACCCGCGGGGCCGGCGGTTTTTGGCGGCGAGGGGCCAGACAGCCAGCACGCCTTCTTCCAGATGCTTCATCAGGGCAAGGACGCCATCCCGGTTGATATCATTGCGTTTGCGACCGGCGGTGAAGCCCGGCACCGAACATCGCTTGCGGCCAATGCTGTCGCGCAAGCCGAGGCATTGCTGACCGGGCGCAATCAGGACGCAGCCATGGCCGAGCTCACCACAAAGGGTCTGTCGCAAGGCGAGGCGCAAAAACTGGCACCGCATATGGTAATGCCGGGCGGGCGGGGGTCGAGCTTCATTCTGGGGCCGGAACTGAATGCCGAAACGCTAGGTGCTCTGCTGGCCTTTTATGAACATCAGACTTTTGTGCAGAGCGTGTTGTTCGGCATAAATGCTTTTGATCAGTTCGGCGTGGAGCTCGGCAAGAAGCTCGCAAGTGCGCTGGAAAAGGAATTGTCGGCGGGAGAGTCCGGTCTGCACGATGCGTCGACATCCGCGCTTCTCCGGAAAATCGAGTCGTATCGCCGCTAATGGGGGATTCAGGTGCTTGACGTCCCCTGATTGTGACGCCAAGGTAACAAACAGGACAGGACCTGATCGTTCAGTCCTTCGGCGTTTCGGGGAGGAGACGCCTCAATCGACCAAATAATTACGGGCCGGCATTTGCCGGCCCGCTTTTTTTGTCCGAAACCGGCTCACATTCAATAATAGCCGTGCGGTACTTCACGTTGCTCGCGCGATGATGAAGACGATGATGTCTCATCGTCAGCCGGAATGCTGGCACAAGCGGTAGCCGTGGCCGCAAAGAGTGTGGCGGCCAACAGGGCCAGGACTTTCTTGAAACGCATAGTGGAACTCCCTCGAGGTTAAAGCGCTGTGCGCCCTCAATTGAAGCCCTTTCCAATGTCACGACCTGCCCGAATTTTCCCCGTTCGGACAGGCCGATAAAAAACGTCTATTCGTCGTCTTCGTCGATTTCGATCACAATGCTGCGGCTGGATGATCCTTCACCGCCTGCCAGCTCTTCCACTTGCAGACGATTTAGCCATTCGGTTCGGGCCTCGCCTTCCAGCTCTTCGCCATCGACCCAGATCCGTTCGTCGCCGTCTTCACTGACAAATCTCAGTTCGCGGCCGCCGCTTTCCCGGAGAACGCGGATCGTATCGTCGTTTATGTCCTGATTGTGCCGGGCGATGATATGGGCACGCCGCGCTTCGCGACCGGCCTCGGCCAGTTCACGCTCGGCCTGCTCCAGCTCGATCCGCATGGCGCGCAAGGCTTCGGCGCGTTCGCCTCCGGATTCGCGAAGTTCGATCCGGACTTCACGCATGGATTCGGCGATGTCTTCGCGCGCGCGTGTCAGTTCGCGCCGGACTTCCTCGCGTTCCTCGTCCGTCATTTCGCGGCGTTCGCCGTTGATTACGACCATGCGTCGACCCTGATTGCGTACCAGTTCTTCCTCGACACGGGCGAGCGCACGTTCCATTTCCTCGCTGTGCAATTCGTCAACGACGATATGCATGTTGTCCAGATTTTCCATCTGCGCATGGACTTCGGCCATTCGAAGCTCCATGTCGCTGTCGTCGAATGTGAATTCAAACGTACCGTCACGCCCGTTGATGACGTGAACATTGTCACCGGAAATGACGATTCGGCCGTCTGCAGATGTCCGGACGGCATCGCCATTGATGAAGACGTCGCCATCGACAACTTCAATGTTTACGCCGCGGATGACGATGGTCTGACCGTCAGCAGCATCGCGTTCGACGACGACATGAACATTTTCACGGTATTGATTCTGGTCGCTGGCCATGGCGGCGGTCGTGCAACCGGCGGCGATCAACGCTGACCCGGCGACGGAAAGGCTGAGAAGCTTTTTCATATGTCCCTCCAGTTAGGAGCGCTCACCGTCTCACCCCGCTGATTACCAGAGGTGTGCGGTTCGCTGAATATTTCGTCATGTGGTTGAAAGTGTTGCGGCGATGCATGGGGATTTGGGAAAGCATGCACCGCCGCTGGAAGGGGCCTTTCATGAAGGCCGGATCAAGCTGATCCATTCCACATTACGGCGGCTTGGCGATGGTGTGACGAATTGGTCAGCAACAGTTCATGAAGCGGCGCAGAGTTTGCACAGCCGCTCATGTTGGCAATAATGACATGAGACCGGTTCAGGCGGAGATTGAGATGCGCAGACGGACATTCTTGCAAGGCGCAGCCGCCAGCGGCGTCGCGGCCCTGTCAGCCCCAGCAATTGCGAGGCAGGGGTTCACCCTTCGCCAGAAAGCGGCCCGCATGCTGTTGATGGGCTTTATCGGCGACAATATGGAAACAGATGGTGCCGCCGCGATCGCCGGTCATCTTGAATCGGGCCGTATCGGTGGTGTCCTGTTCCTGCGCCACAATGTGCGATCGCGAGACGGTGTGGAAGGCATGACGGCCCATTTCCGTTCCA
The DNA here is from genome assembly GCF_014323565.1 of Hyphobacterium sp. CCMP332. Classification (NCBI taxonomy): domain Bacteria; kingdom Pseudomonadati; phylum Pseudomonadota; class Alphaproteobacteria; order Maricaulales; family Maricaulaceae; genus Hyphobacterium; species Hyphobacterium sp. CCMP332. Next base: position 1,643,472 of record NZ_CP058669.1, on the reverse strand, counting down.
TTGCGCCGGATGCCTGGATGGCGGTGGATCAGGAAGGTGGCGCGGTGCAGCGCCTCTCCGGTGATCTTGGCTATTCCCCCATTCCACGCGCCTATGTCATTTCCGAAGAGCAAACCGTCGAGGAGGCGCGCGACATCTATCGTGCCGCCGCCATCGAGTTCCGCGATGCCGGATTCAATCTGAATCTTGCGCCCGTCGCGGATGTTCAGGATGACGAGAATGGCGTGATTGGCCGATGGGGGCGCGGCTATGGGGCAGACGGCGAACGGATTGCCGAATATGCCGGAGCCTTCATTGAGGCCTTCGAAAGTGTCGGGGCGGCCTGCTCCATCAAACATTTTCCCGGGCATGGCCGGTCATCGGGCGACAGCCATCATGGTTTTGTCGATATTACCGAAAGCTGGAGCGAAGCCGAGCTCGATCCGTTCCGCCGGTTGATTAATGCCGGACAGGCGCATCTGATCATGGGCGGGCATCTTACCCATATCGGCCTTGACCCGGCTGGCGACCCCGTGACGTTTTCCCGTCCGATCCTGACCGATTTGCTGCGTGGTCAAATGGGCTTTCGGGGCGCACTGGTGACGGATGATCTCGATATGGGAGCGATCCACGAAAATTATGATCAACGCGAAGCCGTGATCCGGTCGATCCAGGCCGGCAATGACATGATCATGATGTCCAACTCCGCGGCTCCGGATCCGGAATTGCCGATCCGTTTTGCAGACTGGATCGAGGCCGCGGTCGCCAATGGTGAGCTCACCGAATCCCGGATTGAAGAGTCGATGGCGCGTCTGGATGTTCTGGCGGCGCGATCCATCTAGGCACCAAAGAAAAAGGGCGGCCCGATTGAGCCGCCCTTGATCATTCAAGGCCCTAGCCTCGCAGACTATTCCCCGGAAGGAGTCTCGTTCCTCAGATATTCGTTGAGGAAGGCGAGATAGGCTTCCGATGCGGTGATGCGGTTGTCGCGGCGACGAAAGCCGTGGCCCTCATCCGGGAAGAGAACATATTCGACCGGCACACCATTGGCCTCAACGGCAGCGACCAGTTCATCGCTTTCCACCTGCAGGACGCGCGGGTCATTGGCCCCTTGTACGACAAGCATCGGCTTGGTGATGTTCTGGGCGTGGAAGAGCGGCGAGATGGCGCGGTGGCGGTCCGCGTCCGTGGCCGGATCGCCCATTTCGTCATAGAGCGCCTCGCGGAAGGCTTCCCACCAGGGCGGGATGGATTCCAGCGTCCGGACCCAGTTTGTCACGCCGAAAATGTTGATGCCGACGTCGAAGGCGTCCGGGTGGAAAGTGAGCGCCGCCGCGGTGATATAGCCGCCATAGGAGCCGCCGATCACGCCGACCTGATTATCGCGCACCCAGTCCTGCTCGCGCAGCCAGTCGCCAGCGGCGACTATGTCGCGCAGATCCTCTTCGCCATGGCGGCGATCATCCATATGGAAGAAGGTCTTCCCGTAACCGGACGAGCCGCGATTGTTCGCGGCATAGACAGCATAGCCATGATTTACGAGGTGCTGGATCGTCGCCGAATAGCCGATCCGGCTCTGCCCGCCCGGTCCGCCGTGGACCCACACCAGCGCCGGGACAGGCGCATCCGCGCTCGCGCCATGTGGACGGTAGAGAATTCCGGGAATCTCCAGCCCGTCAATGCTCTCGAAGCGGACGACTTGTGCATCCACCATCTCGTCTTCCGAAATGGCGGGGTTAAGCGCGCTGGTCAGCTGGGCGTGGTCCTGAGTGGCCAGGTCGACGATATGCAGATTGGACGGCGAGGTGGCGCTGTCGATCAGGAATGCGATCTGCTGTTCATCACGCGAGAAGCGGACTGAACCGATATCGCCTGCGGGCAGGTCGGGAAGGGCAATTGTCTCCCCAGTGCCTGTGTCGACAATGGACACTTCGGTGCGCGCGTCGGCATTGATGCCCGAGACGCGATACTGTCCCGAGGGTGAGAAGGTGACGAAGGACACGTCCCAGTCCGCTTCGATCAGCGGGGCGGTTGTCCCTGTCTCAAGCTCATAGGTCCAGGCCTGGTTGAATTCGCCGTGCTCATTTGTGGCATAGACAAGGGCGGCGCTATCGGGCGTGAAGGCATAGACGCCGTGGGCGATATTGCCCTCGTGTTCGGTGATCAGCGTGGGTTCTGTTTCGCCAGAGGCCAGATCGAGCAGCAGGATGTCGCTGTCGGCAGAGGTGCGGTTGCGTACCAGCGCCAGCCAGCGCCCGTCCGGGCTGACATCACCGATTTCCAGCGCCGAGTCGTTCTGAAAAACGATCTGGCTTTCAAAGCTCACCGTGTCATAGGCGAGGATATCCATGGCTGTCTGGTCGCGCTCATTGGTCATAAGCCAGATATCGCTGCCGTCCGGCGACCAGCCGAGGAATTGCGCACGGACCTCTTCGCCCGGTGTGATGTCGTATATTTCGCCATCCGCATCGCGCACGAAAATATGGCTGATCTCATTGCCGCCACTGTCGGCGGTGATCAGAATGCGCTCGTCATCCGGGAAATAACTGACGGCAAAGATTGCGTTGGTGGCGGAGTCGGTGAGGGCGGTGCGCTCGCCCGTCTCGGGATCGACGGTATAGGCATTGAATACGCCGGTCTCGTCGGACGAGATCAGGATGCGGCTGTCGTCGGGCGAAAACGGGAAACCCGCGCTCGAGGCCATTCCGAAACTCGTTGTCATGTGGAAAGTGGCTGCATCATGCATTGTTCGGGATGATGCCTCCTGAGCGCCTGCAAAGGTGCCATTCGACTCTCCCGGCGCGGTGCCGGTTTCAGGCGCCGGACTGCAGGCGAACAAAACGGCTGCAGGAATGGCGGCAAAAAAAGCATTCAGGCGCATCTACGATCTCCCGTTATTTTTTGATCGCCTCACTTTAGCAGGATATGGCGGGCTTGCATCATGCCGATTTCCTGCACGAAAAGAAAAAGGGCGGCCCGATTGAGCCGCCCTTGATCATTCAAGCGAGGTTGGCGTGGCCTAGAAGCCCATGCCACCCATGCCGCCCATTCCGCCCATGTCACCCATATCAGAGGCGCCACCGGAGTCTTTTTTCGGCTTTTCAGCCACAGCGGCTTCGGTCGTGATCATCAGAGCCGCGATTGACGCAGCGTCCTGCAGGGCATGACGCACAACCTTGGCCGGGTCGATCACACCAAAGGCCAGCATGTCGCCATATTCTTCGGTCTGAGCGTTATAGCCGAATGTCGGGCTCGCGTTTTCCAGCACCTTGCCGACAACGATCGAGCCTTCAACACCGGCATTGGTCGCGATCTGACGGATCGGAGCCTGCACGGCGCGGGCAATGATGCCGATGCCTTGCGTCTGATCGGTGTTGTCACCTTTCAGGCCATCCAGCGCCTTGGAGGCTTTCAGCAAGGCAACACCGCCGCCCGGCACAATGCCTTCTTCGACCGCCGCACGCGTTGCGTTCAGCGCATCATCGACGCGGTCCTTGCGCTCTTTCACTTCCATTTCGGTTGCGCCGCCGACCTTGATCACTGCGACACCGCCGGCGAGTTTCGCCAGACGTTCCTGCAGCTTCGCGGTCGTAATCCGAGGAGGTATCCTCGATCTGACGACGGATCTGACCCACGCGGGCTTCGATGTCGGCCTTGTCGCCGGCGCCGTCAACGATCGTGGTGTCGTCCTTGGTGATGGTGACGCGCTTGGCAGTGCCGAGCATGTCGAGCGTGACGTTTTCCAGCTTGATGCCGATGTCTTCGGAGATCACCGTGCCACCGGTCAGGATGGCGATGTCTTCCAGCATGGCCTTGCGGCGATCGCCGAAGCCCGGTGCCTTGACGGCCGCGATCTTGAGGCCGCCGCGCAGCTTGTTCACGACCAGGGTCGCGAGGGCTTCGCCTTCGACATCCTCGCGATGATCAGCAGCGGCTTCTGGCTCTGAACCACCTGCTTCGAGCACCGGCAGCATCGGCTGCAGGCTCGACAGCTTCTTCTCGAAGCAGCAGGATGTACAGGCAGTCTTCGAGTTCGGCGACCATCTTGTCGGAGTTGGTGACGAAGTAGGGGCTCAGGTAGCCACGGTCGAACTGCATGCCTTCGACCACGTCCAGTCTCGGTTTCCAGGCCTTGGCTTCTTCGACGGTGATGACGCCTTCATTGCCGACCTTTGCATCGCGTCGGCAATGATCTGACGCCGATTTCGGCTTCGCCATTGGCCGAGATGGTGCCGACCTGTGCGACCTCGTCGGAGGTTTGATCTTCTTGGCTGCTTCGAATGCTCGACGACCTTGGAGGTGGCGAGGTCGATGCCGCGCTTCAGATCCATCGGGTTCATGCCGGCCGCGACCGACTTCATGCCTTCGCGAACGATGGCCTGAGCCAGAACGGTTGCGGTCGTGGTGCCATCACCAGCCGCATCGTTGGTCTTCGATGCCACTTCACGGACCATCTGGGCGCCCATGTTCTCGAACTTGTCGGAGAGCTCGATTTCCTTGGCGACGGAGACACCGTCCTTCGTGGTGCGCGGAGCGCCGAAGGACTTCTCGATCACGACGTTACGGCCTTTCGGGCCGAGTGTGACTTTCACAGCATTGGCAAGCGTATCGACGCCCTTGAGCATCTTTTCGCGGGCTTCAACGCCGAATTTGACTTCTTTGGCAGCCATTTTTCAGTTCCGTTTTCTTTGTCTTGATTGGGTTTGAATGAGCGGAAACCGGCGGGGCGTTAGCCCATCACGCCGAGGATGTCCGACTCTTTCATGATGATCAGCTCGTCACCGCCGAGGGTGACTTCGGTGCCCGACCATTTGCCGAACAGGATGCGGTCGCCGACCTTGACGTCCAGTGCGCGCACTGAACCATCGTCCTTGATGGCGCCGCCGCCGATGGCAATAACTTCACCTTCTTGCGGCTTTTCCTTGGCGGTATCCGGAATGATGATCCCGCCCTTGGTTTTGGATTCTTCTTCCACGCGTTTCACGAGCACACGATCGTGCAGCGGACGAAATGACATGTTCATACCCCTGTTTGGTATTCATTGTTGTTGCGAAGAGCCGGTTAGCACTCACATGCACCGGCTGCTAACGAGGCTGCAGATAAGCATGCGGAGAGGAGGCGTCAAGTGGTGCGCGGCGACTCGTCTGCTTTCAGATGAGCCGTATCATTCATCTTCGGTTCACCGGCGAATCTTTCAACTGACCCTCGTATTTCTGCCATGATAGGCGTATACTGACGTTCTGAAACCAAAACGGAGTTTACCCATGTTGTTTCGTACCCTTGTCGTATCTGTTGCTGCCCTCTCCTTTGCAGCCGGCTGCACGACGACCGACCCCTACACCGGCGAAACCCGGCCAAACAATACGGCTCGCGGCGCGCTGATCGGGGCGGGCCTGGGTGCTGCCCTGGGTTATCTGACGAACACGAATGATTCCGAAGAAGGCCGCACCAACGCGCTGATCGGCGCAGGTATCGGCGCTCTGGCAGGGGCCGGTGTCGGTAACTACATGGACCGGCAGGAAGCCGCGATGCGCGAACAATTGCGGGATTCCGGCGTCGGTGTACGCCGTCAGGGCAATGATCTTTTGTTGATCATGCCGGGCGATGTCACCTTCGCGACCAATTCCGCCGATATCGAGCCGCGTTTCTATACGGTGCTGAACGATGTCTCGGACGTGCTGAACACCTATCCGGCGACCTATGTCGACGTGATCGGTCATGCCGATTCAACCGGTGCGGCGGATTATAACCAGCAATTGTCGGAACGCCGGGCCCAGTCGGTGGCGGGCTATCTGATCTCGCAACGTGTCCTGCGTGACCGCTTCTATGTGGCAGGTTTGGGCGAGACATCTCCGATCGCGTCCAACGACACACCGTCGGGTCGGGCGCAAAATCGCCGTGTCGAAATCCGCATTCGTCCGCACGTCGCAAGCTAACGCCGTCGGGCATTCGTTAACGTTCTGACAACACGGTGCGATCCAACGTAGTCTGGAGCCAATCGAACTGATTCGCTTTAGATTGCTTTGGATCGCCCATGCCTCGCGCCAGCGACATTCTGATCGTCCTGACCTACGCCATGATTGCCGTGGTGTCGGCGCTGGCGTTTGAACGCCTCGGGCTGATGTCGACCAGTTTTGCCTGGATGATGGGCGCCGGGGTCTTCCTGATTGCCGGGCAGGCGCATTCCGCAGCCGCCCGGGCCATCGAGCGCAAGGAAATGATCGCCGAAATCGACGCGCTGAAAGCAGCGAATCTTGATCTCGCCGAAGAGATGGCGGAAGCGCAATCGCGCCTTGATACTATTGCGGACACCATGCGCGCCGAGGCGCATCAGCGCGAAGAAACCCTGACGAATGAAGTGCGGGTTCTGGAAGATCTGGTGCGTCGCATGGGGGCTGGTGGTGGCGCGTCCATCGCACCGGCGAAGCCCACGAACACGGGTCAGACACCGGTAAACATGGACATCGTCCGCGATGCGCTGGCCGCCAACCGGGTCGATCTCTACCTCCAACCCATAGTCTCGTTGCCGCAACGCAAGACCTATTTCTATGAAAGCTTTTCAAGACTGAGAGACCGTGCGGGTAACATCATCACGCCGGCGGCCTTCATTCGCGCTGCCGAAGATGCGGGCCTGATGGCGGAAGTGGACAATCTTTTGCTTTTCCGATGCGTCCAGATCGTGCGCCGGCTCACCCAGTCAGATCGCCGGATCGGCATTTTCTGTAATGTTTCCCTCCGGTCTCTGGCGGATGAAGATTTCTTCCCGAATTTCCTCGACTACATGCGGCGCAATTCCGACCTCGCGAGCTCATTGATCTTTGAAGTTTCACAGGCCGCCTTTGAAGCCCGCACGCCGGGGGCGGCACGAAATATGGGACGTCTGGCCGATTTCGGATTCCGGTTCTCGGTCGATCAGATGACCGACCTCAACAGTGATTTTTCCGAAATGCAGCGGGCGGGTGTCCGGTTCGCCAAGGTCGAAGGCCAGCGTCTGGTGACAGCAATCCGGAATGAGGAGCCCATTGGCGGGCTCGCAGCCGGGGCCATCCAGCCCGAGGATATTCCCAGCCTGTTTGCCAAGTTCGGTATGGACCTTATCGCGGACAAGGTGGAGCAGGAGCAAACCGTCGTCGAACTCCTGGATATCGATACCGGCTTTGCGCAGGGCCATCTCTTTGGTGAGCCCCGCCCGGTCCGTGACGAGATACTTGACGAAACCACCACCCAGCCCATTCGCCGCTCTGCCTGATATCCGCTTGTATCGGCAGGCCAGACCGCTAGGTAAGGCGATATGAAGGCTGCATTTCACTTTCGGGACATTGCCGGGCGCTATTCGGCCATCTTTTGTGATGTCTGGGGCGTCATCCGCGATGGTCACGCCATTTTGCCCGATGCGATAGAGGCCCTGCAGCAGGCGCGCGCCAGCGGCGTTCCGGTCATACTGGTGTCCAACTCGCCGCGCCCGGCACATGATGTTGCGCGGCAGCTGGCCCGGATGGGTGCGCCGGATGATGCCTGGGACGGTATTGTGACATCGGGTGATGCGACCCGAATAGCCCTGAACGACCATGCGCCGGGCCCATTTTTCAAGATTGGTCCGCCGGGCGGCGACGATTTGCTCTATTCAGGTCTGGATATTACATTTTCGGATGTCGACGAGGCGCATGCCATTGTGTGCACCGGGCTGGTTCGCGAACTGGGTTCGGCTCCGGATGATTATGAAGCATTGCTGACAGAGCTGGCCGACCGGCAATTACCCATGATCTGCGCCAATCCCGACATTGTGGTTCAGGTTGGCGATGATCTTGTCTGGTGTGCAGGGGCATTGGCGCGCCTCTATCGGGAGCTGGGCGGCACGAGCGTTATCGCCGGAAAGCCGCACAAGCCGATCTACGAGCTCGCTTACCGCATGCTTCTGGACCGGGGATGGCGCGGCGACCGTTCGAATGTCCTGGCCATTGGCGACGGTCCGGAAACCGACCTTGCCGGCGCGGCGCGGATGTCCATCGACTCGCTTTTCATCGGCGACGGAATTCTGGGCGGGGCACTCGATCCATCTGATATGCCGGCGATTCAGACCGAGCTTTCCCGTTACAACGTGACCGCGACCTGGTTTGCGCCGCGGCTGATCTGGTAAGCCGTCTGGACAGCGCCGCCCGGTTGCCGTCTATAGGCTGTGAACTCACTGGAGCCCGGATATGACGCAAAAGGCACCCATTCCGCTAGAAGACTTCCGCGTTGGCCAATCAGCCGAGATCACGCGGCTGGTGGACGATACGACCGTGCGCGCCTTTGCCGAAGTGTCCGGCGATCACAACCCGCTGCATCTTGATGAAGAGTTTGCCCGGCGCACACCCTATCGGGGACGTATTGCCCATGGCGCGTTGATCGCGTCCTACCTGTCGGCGCTTCTGGGCAATGAATTGCCTGGTCCGGGCTCGATTTTCGTCAGCATGGATCTGGGCTTCCGGTCTCCGGTGCGGATTGGCGATACCGTGCGGTCGCGTGCGGAAGTGATCTCGATCGACCTCAAATCGCGGATGATCGAACTCTCCTGTTCCTGCAAGGTAGGTGACACTGAAGTCATGACGGCGCGGGCCTCGGTCATGGTCCGCACCCGCAAGCGAAAATCCGCGGAATAGCGACGTTTCATGCTGATTGTCGAAGGCCCACCAAAGTCGGAGCTACCTGCCTGCACCCTGGCGCTGGGTAACTTTGATGGCGTCCACAAAGGCCATCGCGTCGTGTTGGATGCCGCGCTGGAGAAGGCCAGAGAGGCGGGTCTCGCACCGGCGGTTGCTGTTTTTGACCCGCATCCTCGTCGTTTTTTTCAACCTGACTCCCCGCCCTTTCGGTTGATGGACGATGTGCAGCAGGCCGATGCCATCCGCGAACTGGGATTTGAACGCCTGCACGTCCTGCCCTTCAATACGGCCATGTCCCGCATGATGCCGCGCGAGTTTGCAGAAACGGTGCTCACCGGCTGGGCGCATGCGAGCCATGTTTTTGTCGGTGCGGATTTCGAGTTTGGCAAAGGCCGAAGCGGTGATGTGCGGATACTTGCCGGGATCGGCTCGCAAATCGGTTTCGGCGTCACCGGCGTCACGCTGAAATCGAACGGCGATGAAAAAATTTCGTCCAGCGGCATTCGTCAGGCACTCGAAGCTGGTGATATTGATGCGGCCCGCCAATTGCTCGGTCGGCCCTGGATCGTGCGAGGCGAGGTCGAGCAAGGTGATCAACGTGGCCGGACCATCGGGTTTCCCACGGCGAATATCAGCCTCGGTGATTATTGCCGTCCGGCGTTCGGGGTCTATGCGGTGCGGATCCGTATTGATTCCCGGCTTCATGACGGCGTTGCCAATGTGGGCCGGCGTCCGACGTTTGATGGAACCACCGAGCGGCTGGAAGTCCATGTTTTTGATTTTGCCGCCGACATTTACGGGCAGATGGTGAACGTCGAATTCGTCCGGTTCCTGCGGCCTGAACAAAAGTTCAATGGACTCGACGCCCTGAAAGCGCAAATTGGTCAGGATGCCATTGCGGCGCGTTCGGTTCTGGGCGCGGACGCGACGGATGAAGGCTCAACCAAACCGTAAGTGGACACAGCATGTTTGAACGCCGGATATCGCCTGTCATTCCGTACTCCGGATTTGGCATGGCTGCATTGGTGATCGCGCTTGATCAGGCCAGCAAATACTGGATGCTTTACGGGCTGGACCTGATCAATCAGACGCCGGGCAGCCGCATCGAGGTCTTCTCCTTCTTTCACCTGACCATGGTGTGGAATCGCGGGATCAGCTTTGGTTTTCTGCAGGCGCAAGCCTTCTGGCAAAGCCTGCTGCTTATTCTGTTCTCGCTGGCCGTCTCGGGGCTTTTGGCGAGCTGGATGTTGAAAGCGACGCGTTGGCTGCAGGCCAGCGCCTATGCGCTGATCATTGGCGGTGCGCTGGGCAATGCGATTGATCGCGCCATTTACGGCGCGGTCGCAGACTTCCTTGATTTTTCCAGTCTGCCTTTGCCATTCGGGTTTCAATTCAACTGGGTGTTCAATGTGGCGGATGTCGCCATCAATATCGGTGTTGTCGCGCTTCTGATTGACCTGCTGGTCAATGATCGCGACGCGAGGTGAGGGCCGGGCTGGTGAAACCGCCTGTCTTTCGCTAGAAAACCGACGAACGTTTATTCGGGAGTATATTTATGCGTCAGCGTCTGATCACGCTCGCGGTCCTGACCGCGACCATCGCGGTAGCTGGATGCGCCGGGGTTCGCGGCGGAAGCGCCGAGCCGGATGAGTTCCGCGTTGTCACGATTGCGCCTTTGACCGTGCCGCCGGAATATAATTTGCGCCCGCCGCGTCCCGGTGAGCCGCGCCCGGAAGAAATCTATCCGGATCAGGCTGCTCGCGCTGCACTGTTTGGTGCGCAGGGTGATTTTGAAGGTTCTGATGGCGAAGCCCTGCTTGTCGCACGCGCTGGCGGCGGTGATGCTGACCCGTTCATTCGCGCCATCATCGATGGTGAAACGGCCGCTGTTGTTCGCAAGTCGACCGATTTCAGCAACCAGATCCTGTTCTGGCGCGAGGGCACGGAAGGCATTGGCGATAATGCCGTGACCATTGACGCCGAAGAAGAGGCCGAGCGCCTTCAGCTGATTGAACGCGTCACCGGCGGTGGCACGGTGGAAATCCACCGCGACCGCGGTGGCATTGGCAAAATCCCGGGCCTGTAAAACCCGAACATTACCGATTCAAGGCGGTGCGGCTTCGGCCCGCCGCCTTTTTCATTTCCATGGAGATCAGAATGACGCAACTTCTTGCGATCTTTGTAACTGTTTTTCTGGCCGAATTGGGCGACAAGACGCAATTGGCGACGGTGCTGTTTGCCTCCGAGCGCCAGACGTCGCCTATCCTCATTTTTCTGGCAGCGTCTGCCGCACTTGTGGCCTCGACCGCGCTGGCCGTGGCGCTCGGAACCGCAGCAGAACGCTGGCTGGCTTTCCTGCCACTGAAATTGCTGGCCGGGATCGGTTTTATCCTGGTCGGCGGGTGGACCATTTTTGATCATTTCAGAACCGCCGCAGCGGCTTGACCCGCCGCCCGGCCTTCAAGAGGCTGCGGTCATGACCAAAATCCGCCGACTCAGCCCTGAAACCGTCAACCGGATCGCCGCCGGCGAAGTTGTCGAGCGACCGGCCAGCGTGGTCAAGGAGCTGGTCGAAAATGCGCTCGATGCCGGTGCGCGGCAGATTGATATCCATGCCGAAAAGGGCGGCCTGGCCCGCCTGACCGTGACCGATGACGGCGAAGGCATGGATGAGGAGCGGCTCGCGCTGTGCGTCGAGCGCCATGCCACGTCGAAACTGCCCATTGGCGGAGATGGCGAGGACGACCTTCTGAATATCGACACCATGGGGTTTCGCGGCGAAGCCCTGCCGTCGATTGGCTCCATTGCCCGCCTGTCCATCACGACGCAGGCGCAGGGCACGAAGGACGCGTTTTCCTTAAGCGTTGAGGGCGGGCGGCAGAGCGACATCAAACCGGCGCCGCCCATGGGGCTTGGCGGGACGCGCATTGATGTGCGCGATGTTTTCTATGCGACGCCTGCCCGGTTGAAATTCATGAAGTCGGAACGCGCGGAAGGCAATGCAATCGCCGATGTTGTCCGCCGTCTGGCGCTGTCGCGGCCGGATGTGGGCTTCACCCTGACAATTGACGGGCGAAGCCGATTGGCGCTCGCCGCAGAACGCGGTGACGAAGCGCGGCGGCTTCGCCTTTCGGCCATCCTCGGCAAGGATTTTGGCGAGAACGCGCTCGAGATTGATCAGGAACGCGAGGGTGTTCGTATTACGGGTCTGGGCTCGCTGCCGACCTTCAACCGGGGGTCCGCGCAGCACCAATACCTGTTTGTGAATGGCCGTCCGGTGCGTGACAAATTGCTCGGCGGCGCCGTGCGCGGGGCCTATCAGGACTTTCTGGCGCGCGACCGCCATCCGGTCGTGGCTTTGTTCGTCGATCTGCCCGGCGGGCAAGTGGACGTGAATGTTCATCCGGCCAAAGCCGAAGTGCGGTTTCGGGATCCGGGCCTCGTGCGCGGCCTGATTGTCGGGTCCCTGCGCCATGCGCTGGCCGGGGCCGGGCACCGGGCGTCAACGACTGTGGCGGGCTATGCGCTGGGCCGAGCACGGCCGGACGGGGCGGTTTATCAGACACCGCATTCACTTATGGCGGCCTGGGGCAGTGCGCGGCCGCCGGAGTCCGGGACGCTGGTTCAGGACCGCTCCGCGCGGGTTGAAGCTGATTTTTCCCAGCCTGCCGGGTTTGCAGGCCCGAGTACTGATACGGCACCTGTTGGAGACTATCCGCTGGGCATGGCGCGGGCGCAGCTGCACGAGACCTATGTTGTGGCGCAGACGCAGGATGGCATGGTGATTGTGGATCAACATGCCGCCCATGAGCGCCTTGTCTATGAGCGCATGAAAAAGATGCTGGCGGACAGCGGCGTTTCAAAACAGGCCTTGCTGGTGCCCGAGATTGTTGATCTGGATGCCGCCGAGGCCGAGCGGGTTCTGTCCCGCGCGGATGAGTTGGCCGAGCTGGGTCTGGTGGTGGAAGGCTTTGGCGCGAATTCGATTGCCGTGCGCGAAGTCCCGGCCTTGCTGGGCAAGCTGAATGTGCAGGGTCTGATCCGCGATCTGGCCGATGATCTGGCCGACTATGATACGGCACTCTCACTCAAGGAAAAACTGGAAGAAGTCGTTGGCACAATGGCCTGTCACGGCTCTGTGCGCGCAGGCCGCCGCCTGACAGGTGAGGAAATGAATGCGCTTCTGCGGGAAATGGAAACCACGCCAAATTCGGGTCAGTGCAATCACGGCCGCCCGACCTATGTCGAACTGAAACTGGCCGATATCGAGCGCCTGTTCGGGCGGCGGTGATGTGGGTCTTTATTCGTCGCAGATGGCTCTGGATTCTTGTCGCGCTCATCGCGTCACCCGTCATTCTCGTTGTGGGCTATTTCGTCTTGTTGATCCTCGCCGCGCTTATTCTGGGACTGGCCATCCGTTCCAGTTATGTCACGCACGAGTATTATCGCGTCGAGTCACCCGACAACCGGTATGAAGCGGTGGTATGTATAACGCATACCAGTGCAATTGACTCTGATACAGCCCGAATTGATATCGTCGAAACCGGAGACGAAGCGCCTTGCGCGGGACGAGCCGCTACCATTCCGTGGCGCGCATTCGAGGTGACTTGGCAAGCTGAAAACGCGTTGCTCGTCGAATATTGGGTTGGTGATCCGGTCTACGAAGCAACCATTCAGCAAATCACTTTGGCTCAGGAAGTGTTTGAAGTGACTCGGCTACCGTCTTCAAATGCGCATTTGGAACCTGACCGGCCTTGGTCACCACACGATTCACATAGCGATTAGCCCCGCTTCAGAAAGACCACTTTCGCTGCGCCCCAAATGCGTTCATCGACCGGCGCCCAACCCGGCAGGGTCGGCACGTCTTCGTTGGCTGCGACTTCGAGCACGGCCAGAGCGTCGTCTGTGATCCAGCGGCCCTCGATCAGACCGGAAAGGGCAGGCGGTGCGAGATCCTTGCCATAGGGCGGATCGAGAAAAACCAGATTGAAGGGCGCGCCGAGCTTGGCCGGTTTCTCGCCGAGATCTGTCGCGGACCGCCGGTGAAGGCGCGTATTTCCAAAGAGCTGGAGCGTTTCGATATTGTCGCGAACAGCGCCGCGTGCGCCGGCGTCGGTATCGACGAACAGGCAAAAGCTTCCGCCGCGGCTCATGGCTTCAAAGCCGAGCGCACCCGATCCGGCAAAGAGATCGATAATCCGGGCATCATCCAGCGGGGGCGCCCAGTCGGCATGTTCCAGCACATTGAACAGAGCCTGGCGCGCCTTGTCAGAGGTCGGCCTTGTATTCACGCCTTTGGGGGCGTTGAGCGGGCGGCCTTTGAATTTACCGGCAACGATACGCATCTCAGTCCTTGCCGCTCAGGAAATGGCCGCACTGATCCTGCAAGACGCGCTCCGGCACGGGCTTGACTTCACCGGGCTGCAGATTGCCCAGCTGGAAAGGCCCGTAGGAAATGCGAATGAGCCGGTTCACCGTCATGCCGACAGCGGCCAGCGCTTTACGGATTTCCCGGTTCTTGCCTTCGCGCAGGGAGACATTCAGCCATTTATTGCCGCCTTGTTCGCGTTCGATCTCGACCTCGATCGGACCGTATTTCACACCTTCGGCGGTAATGCCCTTGCGCAGCTTCTCCAGCTCCGTTTCGGTGACACGGCCAAAGGCGCGGACCCTGTAGCGGCGGGCCCAGCCGGTCGACGGCAGCTCAAGGGCGCGGGAGAGCTCGCCATTATTGGTGAGCAGCAGCAAGCCTTCGGAGTTGAGATCGAGGCGGCCGATCGAGATCACACGGCCCAATTCCTTCGGCAATTTCTGGAAGACGGTGTCGCGGCCTTCCGGATCCTTGTGCGAGGTCACGAGCCCCGTTGGCTTGTGGTAGCGCCAGAGGCGTGTTTTCTCCGGTTCGCCGATATCCTTGCCATCAACGGACACCCTGTCTTTGGCCGTGACGTTGAGCGCCGGGCTCTTCAACGTCTTGCCATTGACCGCCACACGGCCGTCGGCAATCAGCTGCTCGGCTCCGCGCCGGCTGGCGACACCGGCCCGCGCCAGCACTTTTGCGATACGCTCGCCGGAATGTTGTTGTTCTGCCAAAGCTTGACCCTTCTGCGCTTCACGCATACGCCGCAAGTGTCATGAGCGAGACCCGCGATCAATCCTTTATGCAGTTGGCACTGGCCGAGGCGCAAGCCGCCGCTGATGCTGGTGAAGTGCCGGTCGGTGCCGTGATCGTTGATCCGGCAACCGATCAGGTTTTTGCAAAGGCTGGGAATGCGCCGATTGCCGGTCATGATCCGACCGCGCATGCCGAGATCCGGGCCATTCGTATCGCGGCGGAAAAGCTAGGGAATTACCGACTGTCCGGGCTGGAAATGTATGTGACGCTGGAGCCTTGCGCCATGTGCGCGGGTGCCATCAGTTTCGCGCGGATCGGCCGCGTTGTGTTTGGTGCCAGCGATGAAAAGGGCGGAGCCGTCCTGCATGGCCCGCGCTTTTTCGACCAGCCGACCTGTCACTGGAAACCCGAGCTGGTGTCAGGCGTTCTGGCCGAACAAAGCTCAGAGTTGCTCCGGGTCTTTTTCAGGAAGCGGCGCTGAGGCGCGCTTCGAGCCCGGCTTTCACACCCGGCCATTCGTCTTTCAAGATTGAGAACCAGGCCGTATCGCGCAAGTCGCCTCGCCAGGTCCGCATCTGCCGTCGCAGCGTGCCCTCATGTTGCGCGCCCATTCTCAGCATAGCGGCCTGTGACCGCTTGTTGAGGCCATGGGTTTTCAGCTCTGCGCGTTCGGCGCCGCATTCGAACAGGCGGCCGAGCAGGGCGAGTTTGGACGCCGGATTGACCTCCGTGCCGCGGGCGGATGCCGCATACCAGGTCCAGCCGATTTCAGCGCGCTGATTGGGTGGCGAAATCACGAGATAGGCGGAATGTCCGACCATTTCGCCGGTGGTCTTGCGATAGATGACATGGCTGATCTGTGTGCCGGTTGCCTGCGTGTCCAGCATCAGGTCGAACCAGGCATCGAAATGCTCGCCATCGCCGCGCAGCGTCATCAGCGACCAGATGTCGGGGTCGCCGGCCAGCGGCCGCAGGGACTCGCGATGGGTGTCGCTCATGGGCTCCAGTCTGACCCAGATGTTTTCGAGAATGGCAGGCGTCAAATTCATGGTGGCGGGTCTCAACTCAAGAGAATGACGCCGCGTATCACATAGATCAGGCCGACGCCCGTCACGATCCATTTCGTATATTTTCGGAAATCCGCGTCGCTCATCAGATTGAGCACACGGGCACCGAGCGTTGTGCCGATAATGGCCAGCGGTGCGGCCGCCAGCAGCCATGGCCATTCAGTCAGGTCCCCTCCGGCCAGAGCGGGGGCCAGGTAGAAGGCGATTTTCGCGGCGTGGGCGGCGACCTGTGTGGAGGCTTTGGTCGCGACGATGCTGCGCCGGTCCATGCCGTCGGCAACAAAGAAGATGTCGAGCAATGGCCCGGAGACGCCCGCGACGATGTTCAACCCGGTGACGGCAAAACCGCAGAATACGGCATGGTCGGGACGCCGGGCATCCAGATGGAGGTGACGTTTCGGGATCCAGACCAGCGAGGGTACCAGCCCCAGAATGATGAATAGCCAGGGTTTTGACACTTCAAACGCAATGCCGATCAGCAGCGCGAAGGCGGCAACAGATCCGCCGAGATAAATGCCGAGCACGCGCCAATCGATAAAATCCCGCCACAGGATTGCACGCCAGCCATTCGAGACACTCTGGATGGCGCCATGGGTGACCATCGCTGTCGAAACCGGCAGGAGCAGGGCCAGAACGCCCATCAGGATGAGTCCCCCCGCCATTCCGAATATTCCGGAAATAAAGGACGTCACGAGGGCTGCGACAATAATGAAGGGCCATGTCATGTGAATCATCCCCGCAAAGCTATTGACCCGGCTATAGTCGGTGTCAGATCGTATTCAAATATCCGACCGGGATTTAAGGGGAGCTCTTATGGAATTTTCGTATTCACCGCGATGCCAGGATTATCTGGACCGCCTGCGCGCCTTCATGGACGCACACATCTATCCGAATGAATCGACCTACGCCGAACAACTCGCCGGGTTTGGCGAAAATCGCTGGCAGGTGATTCCGATCATCGAAGAGCTGAAGGAAAAGGCCAAGGCCGCCGACCTCTGGAATCTGTTCCTGCCGGAATCCGAAAAAGGCGCCGGGTTGACCAATCTCGATTATGCGCCATTGGCCGAAGAAATGGGGCGTGCGCCGTGGTCATCTGAGGTGTTCAACTGTGCCGCGCCGGATACCGGCAATATGGAAGTGCTGGCCCGCTACGGAACACCAGAGCAGCAAAAGCAGTGGATGGAACCGCTGCTGGCCGGAAAGATCCGCTCGGCCTTCCTGATGACTGAGCCGGATGTGGCCTCTTCCGATGCTACCAATATCCAGTGCAAGATCGAGCGCGATGGCGACGAATACGTCATCAATGGCCGCAAATGGTGGTCATCTGGTGCCGGTGATCCGCGTTGCGCGATCTATATCGTGATGGGCAAGTCGGATCCGAATGCCGATAAATATCGCCAGCAGTCGATGATCCTCGTGCCGGCCGATGCCAAGGGCGTGACGGTAAAGCGCCATCTGCCCGTCTTCGGCTATGATGATGCGCCGCACGGCCATATGGAAGTCGAACTGAAGGATGTTCGCGTCCCCGCCGGCAACATGCTGCTGGGCGAGGGGCGTGGCTTCGAGATCGCGCAAGGCCGGCTTGGACCGGGCCGCATCCACCACTGCATGCGCACGATTGGCGCCGCGGAGCGCGCACTGGAACTGATGGTCAAGCGCGGCATGAGCCGCGTGGCGTTCGGTCAGCGCGTTGCCGATCACTCGATCTGGCATCACCGCATCGCCAAGGCGCGCATCGATATTGAAAGCGCCCGTCTTCTGACGCTTAAGGCGGCCTGGATGATGGATACCGTGGGCAACAAGGTCGCCCAGCGCGAGATCGCCATGATCAAGGTGCTGGCACCACGTGTGGCCCTGCAGGTGATCGACGATGCGATCCAGATTCACGGCGGGGCCGGGGTTTCGGCCGATACACCGCTGGCCAGCGCCTATGCGGGTATCCGCACCCTGCGTCTGGCAGATGGCCCGGATGAGGTGCATGAGCGGGCGATTGCGCGTATGGAAATGAAGCGGCATTCGAACGAGGCTTGATCATGGAAAGCATGGCCACGGGCATTGCCGGGATTTTCGGAGTCATTGGTGCCGGGCTGGGGCTCGGCGCCATGATCTCACCGGCCTGGTCGGCGAAGATGGTCCGGATGCAGGCTGACCCGGACAATCCGGACGGCTATGCCGAATTCCGGGCGACGTTCGGCGGGGTCTTTTTCTTCCTTCATGTCGCATTCCTGGCTGCGGTCCTGCTCGGTCAGGGCGTTATCGGTGCGGCGGCTGTTCTATGTTTTGGCTGGGGCGGCGCGGCATTTGGCCGGGTATTGTCGCTCCTGCTGGACGGGCCAGCCGTCCGGACCCGGCACAATTATGTGTCGTTGGGCGTTGAACTTGTGGCCGCCGTCGCCTTTGCGCTGCCGGTCATTGTCTTCGTGATCCAGCCACCGGCCTGACTTCTGCGCAAACCGGTCTATGTCACTCACGACAGAAGCTGGCAGGAGAGGCGTTGCATGGAAATGGTTCTGATCCCGACGGTCATCGCCGCCGCTATCGGCTGTCTCATGGGGGGGGCCAGCCTGGTGGTCCCGCGCTGGGGCGCGTCGGTGGTTCGCTTGCAAGCCGATCCGAGATGGAAAGGTGGTTGGGCGGAATTCCGCGCCAGCTATGGCGGGGCGTTTTTCCTTGGACATGCCGCGATCCTGCTGACCTTTTTCATGCGATCTCAGGCCGGCCCGGCGGCCTTGATGGGTACCAGCTTTGCCATGGGTGCATTCTGGATCGGCATGGCCCTCGGCCGTATCGCTTCCATAGTCGCTGACAACCGCGATCATGAAACGCGCACGGGCTATAACCTTGCGGCGGTCGGCTTTGAAACCGTTATGGGCCTGGCGCTCTGGTCACCTTTCCTCGGCCATATCGGCGGCTGATCAGACGCCCGCTTTTTCCGCAAACGACCATGCGTAATCCGCCATCGGCTCCACCATGGCTCCGTATTCCTTTGCTTTCGCATTGGAAGCATTACCGAGCGTCGAGCGATGGTAGACGCCCTGCACAATGGCCGCGAGGCGGAACAGATTATAGGCAAAGTAGAAGTCGAGCTGCGGCAGACCGGAACGCCCCGTCCGGCGGCAATACGCCTCTACATAGGCCGTTTCGTCGGGAATGTTGAGCTCTGACAGATTGGCGCCCAGGAAGCCATTGCGCATTTCCTTTGGCGTCCGCCATTGCATGAGCTGATAGGTGAAGTCGGCCAACGGATCGCCAAGCGTCGAGAGCTCCCAGTCGAGCACGGCGACGACTTTCGGCTCATCCCTGGCGAAAATCATGTTATCCAGCCGGAAATCGCCATGCACGATGCTGGCGCGGTCCTGTTCCGGCGCGGCTGCCGGAAGCCATTCGATCAATCGGTCCATGGCGGCGATTGTTCGGGTTTCCGATGCTTTGTATTGCTTGGACCATCGCGCGATCTGGCGGGGGATATAGGCGTCCGGCTTGCCGTAATCGCCAAGGCCGATTTCCGCCGGATCAAAGGCATGCAGTGACGCCAGTGTTTCATTCATCGAGTCGTAGATTTTCGCCCGTTCCTTGCCGTCAATCGAGGGCAGGAAGGGATCCCAGAAAATACGTCCATCAATGAAGTCCATGACGTAGAAGGCGGTGCCAATAACGTCCGGATCTTCACACAGGCCATGCATTTTCGGCACCGGGAAATTCTGCCCGCCCAGGGCGCTCATCACGCGAAACTCGCGGTCGACGGCATGGGCTGACGGAAGCAATTTTCCCGGTGGCTTGCGGCGCAGAACATAGGATCCGCCGGGCGAATCCAGCTTGTAGGTCGGGTTTGACTGGCCGCCCTTGAATTGTCCGATTTTCAGCGGGCCGGAGAAGCCGTCGACATTGGCTTCCATCCATTCGAGCAAAGCGGTTTCGTCGAATCGAAGGGCATCCGCAACGTCCTTGGTGCCCGAAAAGGTATCATCAATGTTTGCCATCAGTCGGAATAGACCTCTCCGCCTTGCATCACAAAACCCACATCTTCCAACGCCGTTACATCTTCCAGAGGATTTGCGGCAACGGCAATGATGTCAGCAAACTTGCCGGCCTCGATGGTGCCGATGTCGTCGTCCATCATGACGTGTTCGGACGCCGTAACCGTCGCGGACCGGATGGCCTCCATCGGTGACAGGCCGGCCTCGACCAGTAGTGCGAATTCGCGGGCATTGTCGCCGTGACGAGAGACGCCGGTATCGGTGCCGAAGGCAATCATCACACCGCCTTCATGCGCACGGCGGGCCATTTCGAGCATTTGCGGGCCGACTTCGAGGGATTTTTGCCGTGTTTCCGGGCTCATCCAGTCCGCGTTTTCGGCCAGTTCGACAACTGTCGCACCGGCCAGAAGTGTCGGCACGAGATAGACATTGTTGCGCCGGAAAAGACGGATGGATTCACCATCCAGATAGGTACCGTGTTCGATGGAGTGAACGCCATTTTCAATTGCGGAATTTATCCCGGTGACGCCGTGGGCATGGGCGGTCACATACCGGCCCATCATGCTGGCTGCCTCCATGATCGCGGCCAGTTCGTCGTCGAAGAATTGCTGTTCGGTTCCTGCGGCGGTTTGCGACAGCACGCCACCGGTCGCTGTGATCTTGATCAGGTCAACGCGGGCGCGCACGAGTTCGCGCACGGCGCGCCGGCAGTCGTCCGGACCATTGCAGGCCGATTGGCTGGAGAAGGCGTGCATGATGTCTTCGTTATAGCCGTTGATATCGCCATGACCGCCTGTTGGCGTGACGGACGGGCCGGATACACGCATGCGGGGACCGACGATATCGCCATCGCGCTGACCGTCACGCAAAGCGATAATGGCTTCCAGGTCGCCACCAACATCCTGCACGGTCGTAAAACCCGCCATCAGGGTTGATCGGGCATTGCGAACGCCATCAATGGCCCAGTCAGCCGAAGAGAAGGTCACATTCTGCAAACGGCGGTTCGGGTTGAGTTCTGACAGCAGGTGAACATGGCTATCGATCAGGCCCGGCAGAACATACTGATCCGAGAGATCGATGATTGTTGCGTCCTCGATTTCGACGAAACCGTCCTCAATGCGGTCGATCCGCTCGCCAATTATGACAATGGACTGGTCTTCAGCGGGGGCGTCCCCCGGGACTGCCAGAAGCCAGCCGGCGTGAATGACCGTGATGTCGTCCTGCGCGAACGCCAGCGGACTTAATGCAATAGCCAGAATGGCAGCGAAAACTGATTTCATTTGATCCTCCCCGGGGATGCTGCACAGACTAGCGTGAACTCTCGAGTGCACGCCAGCCTATATCGCGGCGACAGAAGCCTTCAGGCCAGTCAATCGTGTCGACCGCTTGATAGGCGCGTTCAATCGCCTGGGCATAGGTGTCGCCGCTGGCCGTGACGTTCAAAACCCTGCCGCCATTGGCCAGAAGCTCGCCCTTCGCCCCACGCTTTGTGCCGGCGTGAAAAACGGTGACATGATCCAGTGCGTCGGCGGCGTTGACATTTCGAATTTCGGTGCCTTTTTCATAGTCACCGGGATAGCCGTTCGCGGCCATGACGACTGTTACGGCGGCGCTGCCGTGCCAGGACATGGGTGGCATCAGCGCCAGCTCGTTATCAGCGCAGGCTTTCAGATACGGAACGATGTCGCTCAGCAAGCGCGTCATCAGAATCTGGCATTCCGGGTCGCCGAAGCGCGCATTGAATTCAATAAGCTTCGGGCCGTCTTCGCCAATCATCAGGCCGGCAAACAGAACGCCGGAATAGGGCATGCCCTCATTCGCCAAGGTGGTTATCGCCGGGATAATGATGTCCGTCATGGTTCGCCGCACCAGCGCATGATCGGCTATCGGCGTGGGTGAATAGGCCCCCATACCGCCGGTATTCGGTCCCTTGTCGCCATCATGGACGCGTTTGTGATCCTGCGCCGCGATCATCGGCATGGCTGTCGTGCCGTCGCAAAGCGCGAAGAATGAGGCTTCTTCACCTTTTAGGAATTCCTCGATCACGAGGGTTTTGCCCGCGGCGCCGAATTTTCCCGACATCATCTCGTCAATTTCGGCTTCGGCTTCCGCGCGGGTCTCTGGAATGACCACGCCCTTGCCAGCCGCCAGGCCGTCGGCTTTCAGGACATAGGGTGGCGACAATTCATCGAGGAAGGCCTTGGCGGCCGCCGGGTCGGTGAATTTTCCATATCGCGCGGTCGGAATATTGGCCCGGTCGCAGAGTTCTTTTGTAAAGGCTTTGGAGGCCTCAACCTGCGCAGCATTTGCGTTGGGTCCGAACACGGGAATGCTGATGGCACGCAAGCGGTCGCCCAAGCCTGCGACGAGAGGTGCTTCAGGACCAATCACCACCAGATCGATTGATTTTTCAATGGCAAATTCGATCAGGGCGGGCACGTCATCAGAGCCAATGTCGACCAGTTCGGCAACCTTTGCGATTCCGGCATTTCCAGGTGCGCAAAAGAGCGCCTTGACCAGCGGGCTTTTGCGGATTTTCCAGCACAGTGCGTGTTCCCGGCCTCCGCCGCCTACGACCAGTATTTTCATCGCCGACCTCCTGTTGCTTCACGGCTAGCGGATTGGAAAGCTGTTGGCGAGTCTGTCACCGCCATTGCCGCCGCAAAGACAAGCGATTACCAACAGGGAATGGCAGAAACCGAGTCCAATACGCCCGAGTTTTCAGTCTCCGAACTCGCCAATTCGCTGAAACGCACCGTCGAGGATGCGTTCGGTCACGTCCGGGTGCGGGGAGAGCTGGGCCGGGTCACTGTGCCGCGCTCAGGTCATATCTATCTGGATCTGAAGGACGA
The DNA here is from genome assembly GCF_014323565.1 of Hyphobacterium sp. CCMP332. Classification (NCBI taxonomy): domain Bacteria; kingdom Pseudomonadati; phylum Pseudomonadota; class Alphaproteobacteria; order Maricaulales; family Maricaulaceae; genus Hyphobacterium; species Hyphobacterium sp. CCMP332. The sequence continues at coordinate 1,620,837 of NZ_CP058669.1, read as the reverse complement.
CAAGGCGGTCATCAACGGCATCATCTGGAAAGGTCTGGCCGCGCGCCTCAATTTCAAGCCCGAGGAAGGGCTGGAGGTGATTTGCGAAGGCAAGCTGACGACCTATCCCGGTCAGTCGAAATACCAGATCATTATCGAGCGCATGGAGCCCGCCGGCGCGGGCGCGCTCATGGCTCTGCTGGAGGAACGCAAGAAAAAGCTGGCGGCGGAAGGCCTGTTCGAAACATCGCGAAAACGCCCGATTCCCTATCTTCCCAAGGTGATCGGCGTTGTGACCTCGCCCACGGGTGCGGTCATTCGCGATATCCTGCACCGGCTTGAGGATCGCTTTCCGCGGCATGTTCTTCTGTGGCCGGTTCTGGTCCAGGGCGAAGGGGCAGCAGCGCAGATCGCGGCGGCAATTGACGGTTTCAACGCGATAGACGGGCAGGGCGGTATCCCGCGTCCGGATGTGCTGATCGTGGCGCGCGGTGGTGGGTCGGTCGAGGACCTCTGGTGCTTCAACGAGGAGAGCGTCGTTCGCGCGGCTGCAAATTCCAAAATCCCGCTCATTTCAGCGGTCGGGCACGAAACCGATACGACGCTGATAGATTTTGCTTCTGATCGCCGTGCCCCGACACCGACCGGTGCCGCGGAAATCGCTGTTCCGGTGCGTTCGGAGCTGATGCAGGATCTGCGCGGATGGGCTGATCGCCTGTCGCGCGGCCTGACGCGGTTGATCGATCGCCGGCGGACCGATTTTCGCGCGACAGCGCGCGCGTTTCCAACAACCCAAACCCTGCTCGGCCCCATGCGGCAGAGGCTGGATCTGGCGTCAACGGGTATCCGTCCGGACGCTCTGCGCCGGGATGTTCGAGCGAAGGCGGAGAAAGTGGCCAGTGCGGGCGGACGCTTGACGGCCAGTCTGGCGCGGCAATCCCGATCCGGTCGTGAGCGCTTGTCTTCGATCAGCGCTCGCCTGGGCCGTGCCAGCCCGTTGCGGCAAGCGGTGCAGAACCGCGATAGCGTGCGGAAGCTGGCGGGGCGGCTTGTTCAGGCCGGTGAGCGGGCCGTCAATCGCAAAGCGCGTGATCTGGCGGCCGTGGCCGGACGCCATGCGCTTCTGGGTCACCAATCTGTTCTCAAACGGGGATTTGCGCTTGTCCGGGATGCAGATGGTCAATTGGTGAGATCGGCGGGCCGCCTGTCGAGCGGTCAGGCGGTCTCCATCGAATTGGCCGATGGCCGGAAGGATGCAGTGATTGAAGGGCAGGCGGGGACACCACGGCCCCGATCTCGCAAGAACAAACCGGCTGCGCCCGAAAAGCAGGGCCGACTGTTCTAGGCTGAGACAAGCATGCTAGGATGACGCTTATGAAAACACCTTTCAGCAAAGAATTTGCCGGCGAAGCTGTACTGGAATTCGGCGATTCCGATTTCATGATCCTGAAGCCGGGGTCTTTTGTACGCTGCGCCGTCACAAAAGAAGAAATTCCATTGCAGAATTTGCGCTATTGGAGCGCCGAGCTGCAGGAAGCCTATCGCGACGGGGTGGCGTCCGCCGAGCGCTGGAAATCTGTAAACGAGGAGCCGGGCCGATGATCATTCTTGCCGCCTTGATGGCATTGCAGGCGCACGCCGCGGATCCGATTGCCGATGTCCTGACGGCGGATTCCGAATTTCCGCTTGCAGGAGAAGTACAGGACGTAACAGAAACCTCCCTGAATTGTATCGGCGACTATGTCGAAGGCGCGGCCATTATCTGCCGGGCCGCTTCCGGTACGATTGTGACGCTGGGTGACCAGTCAGCCACGGCTGATGATGATGGCTGGCTCATTCTCGGCCTCAATCGCGACAGTGACGAGGAGATGACGCTGACCGCTGTGCTGCCATCGGGTGAAATGATCCGGCAGGTGCATCTGGTTGAGCAGCGGGAATACGATATCCAGCGCGTGGACGGCGTGCCGCCCCGCACGGTCAATCCTCCGGAAGAGGCGCTTGTGCTGATCCGTGAGCAATCGCGCATGAAGGCAGCAGCCTATACCAGCCGTTGGGATGGGGCCGGTTTCGCCGCGGGTTTCATTCAACCCGCCGAAGGCATCATCTCGGGCGTATACGGGTCACAACGTGTCTATAATGGCGAGCCCCGGCGTCCGCATTACGGGCTGGATTTTGCCAATGTTGCCGGTACGCCGGTCTACGCGCCTGCGGGTGGCATCGTCACGCTGGCGCATCCGGACATGTATTATGAGGGCGGGCTGATCTTCATTGATCACGGTCAGGGCTTCACCAGCGCCTTTCTGCATCTGGGCGCGGTCGAGGTCGAGGTGGGCGACATTGTCGCGCAAGGCGATCAGATCGGTGAGATTGGTTCAGGGGGCCGCGCGACAGGCGCGCATCTCGACTGGCGGATCAAGTGGCGAAACCGTTATATCGATCCGGCACTGGTGCTGGAGCTTGATCCGGCGTCCTTGCGATAAATCGCCTTATCCCATCTGCGGTGCACCCAGAACCATTGTTCCGGTGCTTCCAGAATGCGGTTCTCGACCCATTTGTTGATGCCGGTCACCGTTTCCAGCACCGCGGCGGATTTATCCTCCAGCGTTGAATGCGGGATGGGCTCGTAGAAGGTCACTCGAAAGCGCGTGCCGCCTATTCTCCGGACACCAATGGGCACAATGGGCGCGCCGAAACGCATGGCCATTTTCGCCGGGCCGGACGCCGTCATGGCGTCATGACCGAAAAAGGGCGCCGCAATTCCGTCATTCATTTTCTGGTCGTTCATCAAGGCGACGGACATGCCTTGCTTCAGATTCAACAGCAATTCCTTCGCACCGACGCCGCCCTTGGCGGTCAGAAGCTTGATCCCGTAGGCATGGCGCGAGTCCAGAATTCGCTTGTCGACCAGCGGGTTGTTTGCATGCCGATAGGTGATGTTGCAGTTGAGATTCAGCTTGGCGATGGCCGCGCCCATCACTTCCCAGTTGGCAAAGTGTCCAGCTACCAGAACATAGGGCTGTCCCTGTCGCTCCAGGTCGAGGACGATATCTTCGCCGGCAATCTCGCCGCGCTCGTCATAAACTTCAGGCCTGTAGTGGCGCATGTTCGGGTTCTCGCCGACCAGACGCCCGAAATTGTCCCACATGCGGTCCAGAAGGCGATCCAGTTCCGGTTTGGACGCATTGGGAAAACAGCGCTGCATGTTGATGCGCGCCACCCGGTGAACCGATGTCATGGGCCCGATACGGCGCAAGGCCGCACTGCCGAAGGCCGAAGCGCCTTCCAATCCCATGGACTGGAAGGTCAGCTGAAAACTGTCCCAGGCCAGAGCTTCCGCTCGCCAACCGATTCTTTGAAGAATGTCCGCGCTCATATCCGGGGTTTAGCGCCGCGCAGCCGCGGCGTCCAATGCCTGAGCGAGCAAGGCGGCCGCTCTGGCAGGTTCGGCAAATTTCGCGCGGACCGGCCAAGAAAGGAGTCCGTCCCGTTCGGCGGCAGGAATGCGCACCCAATCCTTTTCGGTGGTGATCAATTGTGCGCCCGCGGTGGACGCCATCGATTTCAGTTGGCGCAAGTCATTGCGTGAAAAATCATGATGATCCGGATAGGCCTTGGTACCGGCAAGCTGTCCGCCTTCATTCGCCAATGCTTTGAAAAACTTTTCCGGGCGGCCAATGCCGGCGAAAGCCAAAAGCGGCCCATCCGGCGGTGGCGCGACCGGTTCCAGCCAGGCTTTCAGGACAGGCAGCTCGATATCGGTCAATCCCAACGCATCGTAGTCCGGTTCATAGTCGGGAGTCGGCATCATCAGGATGATCGCATGCGCGCGTGACAGGCCTTCTGTCACCGGTTCGCGCAGCGGGCCTGCCGGAAAGACGCGTTTATTGCCCCATCCCGCTTCGGCATCCATCACCACAACTGAAAGGTCCTTGTGGAGTTGCGGGTTCTGGTGACCGTCATCCATGACGATGGCTTGCGCTTCGTGCAGGATGGCTGCACTGGCACCGTCCAGCCGGTTGCGGCTGATCCAGACGGGCGCCGCCTGTGCCAGAATAAGCGGTTCGTCGCCGACATCCTTCGCTGTATGGCGAGAGAGATCGACGCAAATCGGACCTTTCACCGAGCCGCCATATCCCCGGCTAAGAGCATGGGCCTTCGTTCCGGCCTCTGTGAGCATTTCAATCAGGGCCCTCGTCACCGGAGTTTTTCCGGTGCCGCCCATGGTCAGATTTCCGACGCAAATAATTGCAGCATCGACTTTGGCGGGTTCGGAATTGCGAATTCGCGCAGCCACTCTGGCGGCATAGACCGGTGCCAGCGGCCGTGTGAGCAGGGCCACAAGCTGATCCATCAGCGTTACCGGTTCTTGATACCAGAAATGAGGGGGCTTCATTGTCTGACTTCGGGAATGAGTGAAAGGATGGCACTCAGCGTTTCGTCCATTGCGCCGCCTGTCAATTCCTGCAAGGCGCGATGGGCGCCCTCAAGACTGCTTTGCGATGGTTTTTCCAGCGCCTTGACGATGTCGTCAGCCGTGTCGACCAGCGTGACGCCTGCATTGGCGAGGTAGGCCGCGAAGACGTCATCAAAACTGGCCGTATACCGGCCGCTCATGACCGGGCAGTCGGACCGGGTCGCTTCGATCGGGTTGTGGCCACCGATACCGTCCCTGAGGCTGCCGCCGATAAACGCCTGATCGGCGACCGCGTACCAATAGGCCATCTCGCCCAAGGTATCCGCCAGCCAAACGTGGGTTTTGGGACCCGGCGTTTCGCCGGCGGAGCGCCGGGCGCAGATCAGACCCGTTTCATTTACGAGATGCGCGACGTGATCACCCCGCTCCGGATGCCTCGGAGCCAGTATCAGCAGGGCATCTGGCCGGGCTTCCAGATATTGCCGGTGGGCGTCGAGCAGAATCTCCTCCTCACCGGCATGCGTGCTGGCCGCAAGCCAAACCGGGCGGCCGCCAATTGCGGCGCGAATGGGCACCAGCTGTGCATCGTCTGCCGCCGGTGGTGTGATCTGAAGCTTCAGATTGCCTGTCTGCGGAATAGCATGGCCGGTGATCTCGCTCAGCCCTATTGCGGTGCGGGCATCGGCTGCGCCGATCCATTGAAACGTCGCGAGCAATCGTTTGGCGGCCCCGGGCCGCTTGCGCCAGCCCGCCAGTGATCCGTCATTCATGCGGGCATTCACGAGCGCGGCCCGAAGACCACGCCTTTGCATTTCCAGAAGCAGGTTCGGCCAGAGTTCGGATTCGACGAAAACGGCGGCATCCGGCCTCCAGTGATCCAGAAACCGCCTAACCGGGGCAAGCCGGTCAATGGGAATATATTGGTGCCGCGCGCGCTCGGGCAGCTTCTCGCGCATCAGCGTCGCCGACGTCGTGGTGCCTGTGGTCACCAGAAAGTTCAAGTCAGACACGTCCGACAAGCGGCGGACCAGTTCCAGAAGGATCAGGGATTCGCCGACGCTGGCGCCGTGCAGCCAGAGCAGTTTCCCCTGCGGGCGTTTGGCCGCCGTATAGCCGAAGCGCTCGCGAATGCGGGCCGGGTCTTCCTTCCCGCGCGCGGCCCGGCGATTGAGGAGCCATCCGGAAACGGGAGCGGCCAGCCAGACCATTGCCCTGTAGAGGCGCAGGGAGACCGGGAGGCTCACGCGCCTTGCGCCGCCCTGCGCGGCGGCCGGGGGGCTGCTGGCTCAATCACAGGCCCGCCAACCGCTTCATCGGCCTCTCTGCTGGCTTCGTTCAGGCGGCGTTCCAATTCCAGGCGCATCGCCTCCATCGCGTCCTCGTCGGCGTCTGGCGGAACAAACATCGGTTCCTTCCAGATCAGCACGCCTTTACCGAACGGGAAGGGCAACATGAACCGGTCCCAGGAATTGAAGATTTTCTTGTTGGAGACAGACAGGGAGAAAATCATGATGGGCTTGCCGGTTATCCGGGCCAGCTGAATCGCCCCCATGCTGGCCCGTTGGCGCGGCCCGCGCGGCCCGTCGACGGTCAGGCCCATACACGCCTTGTTCTCAATGGCGCGTTGCATGTCGCGAAAGGCTGTCATCCCGCCTTTTTGCTTTGTCTTTCGAGTGTTCTGGGACGATCCACGGACGACATCAACGCCGATATTGTGCGCAAACCGCGCAATGAAATCCCCCTCGCGCGAGCGGGAAATCAGCATGGTCGGTTTCTGCGGTGCCTTTCTGTCCCATCCCATAAAGCTGAGGCTCAGGCGGGAGTGCCACATAGCCGAAATCAGCCCTTCACCGGACTGCGTACAGGCGTCCAGATGTTCCATGCCGCGTCTGTCCCAGCTTTTTGTGGCGGCGCAAAACTGCATGTATTTCGCGAGTATCCACGAAATCACCTGCTGGAATGCGGCGGAGGATGTAAGCGATCGCAACATTTGCGTCTTTGCTTGCTTTGATTGGCGCGGGCGTCAAGCGTTCGTCACGGTTGCCGCCCGCTGCGTGGGCTCGTAAATGAATGTTTATGAGCTACGATTTGACGAATCCTGAAGATCGCAAACGCGCCTGGAATCATTACCTCTGGCAGGACCATGGCGTTTTGCGTCTGCGTTTTCACAACATGCATCCCGTCGGCAGCAAGGGTATGTGGCGCGCCAATCAACCCTCGCCCCACCGGCTTGAATGGCTGAAAGATCAGGGTTTCAAGACGATATTGAATCTTCGCGGCACACAGCCGGGCCGGTCCTACTATGATCTGGAGCATGAGACCTGTGAGCGCCTTGGGCTGGCGATTCACGACTTGCCGTGGGGATCCCGGGAAGCGCCCTACGTCGAGCGTATCGAGCATCTGATCGAGATCTTCAATTCGATCGAATATCCGGCGATGATGCATTGCAAATCCGGCGCAGACCGGGCTGGCATCGTCGCGGTCATGTATATGCTGCTTCACGAGAAAGCGCCGTTCGAGGAAGCAATCGATCATCTGTCTTTCAAATATCTGCATGTAAAGCAGGGCAAGACGGGGATGCTGGATTATTTCTTCGAGCAATATCGTCTGGCGAACGAGGCCGGGCCCATCGACTTCCTCGAATGGGTGCGCACCCGATACGACCGACAAGCCGTGCATGATGGCTTCATGGCCAGTTGGTGGGGCAGTCTCCTGACGGAAAAAATCCTGCGCCGCGAGTAATCAGTTGGCGAACTGGAGCTTGCAGAGGCGTGCATAGATTCCGCCCTGAGCGATCAGTTCTTCATGCTTGCCGGTTTCGGCAATGCGTCCATTGTCCATGACATAGATACGATCCGCCTCGCGCACCGTGGCCAGACGATGCGCAATGACGATCGTCGTGCGGCCTTCCGATAGCTTTTTGAGGGCAGCCTGAACCCTTGCTTCGGCTTCGGCATCCAGGGCGCTTGTGGCCTCGTCGAGGAGCAATATCGGTGCATCGGCGAGAATGGCGCGCGCAATGGCGATACGTTGACGCTGGCCGCCCGATAACTGACTGCCGCGGGGACCTACCGATGCGTCGTAGCCATCTGGCATCTCCATTATGAAGTCATGTGCGTCAGCCGCTTTTGCGGCGGCCTCTATGTCGGCCCGGCTGGCATCCATTCGACCGAAAGCGATGTTGGCCGCGATGGTGTCGTTGAACAGAACCACATCCTGGCTTACCAGCGCGACGGCATCGCGGACCGAACGGATCGTGGCTTTGCTTATGTCCTGATTATCGATCAGCACGGCACCACTGGCCGGATCATACAGGCGGGGGATAAGATTGAGCAGAGTTGTCTTGCCGGATCCGGATGCGCCGACAATGGCCGTGGTTTTTGCAGCGTCGGCAATAATATCGACATTGCGCAATGCCGTCAGATCGCCACCGTATGAGAAACTGACATTGTCGAATTCCACTCGCGCCCGCATGACGTTCAGTGGTTTGGCAGCAGCCTGCTCTACCACGTCATCGGTCTCATCCGTTACATCATAGATACGCTGAAGAACGGCGACGCCCTCCTGTATGGCCGCGCCCAGTGTCCCGACAGCGCGCACCGCCGGGGCCATGACACCGATAGCCGTGATGAAGCCCATAAGGTCTGCGATGGTGATGGCATCGTGAGATATTCGCCATCCCGCAAAACCCAACACGCCAGCAAAGGCCACGCCGCCGACGACTTCGAGGATCGGATCGACCCGCGCCTTGGACGAAGCGAGCGACAATGCCAGGCGAAACCGTTGCAGGAAGGCAAATCGAGATCGATCAATCTCGTGATCTTCCAGGCCGTAAGCCTTCACCATACGCGCTCCGGAAAAGCTCTCTTCCAGAAAACTGGTGACTTCGCCCATCTGGCTTTGCGCCTTGCTGGACGTCTTGCGCAACATGTTACCGATGCGGATGACGGGAAGGGCCGCCAATGGATAGACGACCAGAATGAGCAAGGCGAGCATCCAGTCGAAGTAGAGCATGGCAATGACAGCGCCAAGAATGGTCAGCGTATCGCGCAGCAGGTTATTGACAGCACGAACCAGCAAGTCGCGAAGAATGGTTATGTCATTGGTAAAACGCGAAACAATGGCACCGACAGGTTCCGCAATTATGCGTGCATAATCCGCACGCACGAGTCGAATAAAAAGCGATTCCTGCAAGTCCTGCATGATGCGCAGGGCCAAACGATTGCTCTGTACGGTTTGCAGATAGAGCGAGGCCGCGCGAATTGACGTGATGGATATGATCACGACCGGCGCAAGCCAGACGACGCTCATGTCCTCCCTCTCGAGCATGCCGAACACCCAGCGGACCATGAAGGCGTAGCTCGTTGCCGCCGCCGCTGTTGTGGCCGAGAGTATTACGGCAATCGTGACCAGCCGCCAGCGCGGCGCAATCCGGTCGTGCCAGAATCGCGCAATCAGGGCATTGCCCGACGCGGAGGTCGCCGAGGGCGATGAGGGCTCGGGGCTAGTGGTCGTGCCCGTCATCTCGGGGGTCCAGCAAGCGGTGCGCGTGGATGATGAAATATCGCATGTGCGCGTTGTCCACGGTTCGTTGCGCCGCCGATTTCCATGCTCGGCGCGCATCGTCGTAATTTGCGAAAGCGCCGACGAAATCGACTTTTGACATGTCCTTGAACTGGTTTGCGTTTGGACCGAGATCGGTCAGCTCGCCACCGATAACCAGATGAAGGAGTTGCGCGTCGCTCATATGCCTGCCTTTCGGTTCAAGCGCCACCGATGGACAGATTATCCACCAGAAGGCTGGGTGCATTGGTCGAGGACCAGAATTTCAGATCATTGGCGGGGATCAGCCGCGCAAAAATGTCTTTCAGATTGCCAGCGACGGTGATTTCACTGACCGGGTGGGCAATCTCGCCCGAAAGAATTGCGAATCCGGAAACGCCCACCGACCAGTCGCCGGTATTGGGATTCTGGGAGGGGCTGAACATTTCGGTGATGAGCAGGCCATCGGAGATGTCCGCGATCATGTCTTCGCGCGATTGTTCGCCGGCTTCGATGTGCAAATTGGTCGAGGATACGCCGGGCGAACCGCCCAGCGACCGTGTCGCATAGCCGTTCGGCTCCAGACCAAGCTGTCGGGCCGATGGCGAGTTCAAGAGCCAGGTCGTCAGCACACCGTTTTCGATGATGTGGCATTTGGTATTGGCGAGACCTTCGCCATCCACCGGCCGTGAGCCCAGCCCCCAGGGACGATGCGGGTCGTCAATGATGTTGATGTGGGTGCCAAACACGGGCTGGCCCATATGCTCTCTCAGAAAAGAGACACCGCGGGCGATGGACGGGCCGGATATCGCCCCTTCCAGTGATCCGAGGAAGCGCGCTGAAACGCGGCGGTCAAAAATGACGGGGCGATTGCCGGAAGACATCTGTGTTGCGCCAAGGCGGCTTACCGTGCGTTCACCGGCTTCCTTGCCGATTTCTGCGTCATCCCTGAGATCGGCGACACGGCGCGCACTGGTCATCGAATAGTCGCGTTCCATTCCGCTGTCGCTGGCCGCGATGACGCTGACTCCATAACCGCTATTGGACCGGCGCGCCGTATGGCTGACGCCATTCGTCGAGACCGAAGCGGATGCGGTTTCACCCGTGCTGGCAAAGGCTGTTTCCGTCATCGTGACACCGGGGATGTCCCGCGCGGCGGTTTCGACGCTCTGTGCCAGTCGCGACAGGTCTTCGCTGTTCCAGTGCGGAGCTTCATAGAGCGCCAGTTCAAGCGACCCAGTGGCCAGAAAATGCGCTTCCACGAGTCCACAATAAGGGTCTTCCGGAGCGAGCTTTGCCATCGCGATGGCGCGCTCGACGGCCAGCGATACGCCTTCTTCCGAGAGATCGGAAAAACTGACGCCCGCTTGCCGCTTTCCGAAAAAGACCCGCAGGCCCGCATCCTTGCTTTCGGAGCCTTCAACGGCTTCCAGCTTTCCGTCGCGGACGGCAACTTCGGTTGCCCGCGATTGGGTTACCGCCGCTTCAGCTGCGTCGGCGCCCAGGGTCCGGGCGCGTTTCATCAAATCCTCTGCGATCGAGAGGAGCTGGTCGGTGTCAGGGGCATCGGTTGCAGACGTCATGCTCCTGACCTAGCCCGTGACGCCCTGTGGGTGCAACGCTTCGTTCAGCTGACCGCTTTCCAGATCAACGCCCCCGAGATCACAAGATAGCAAAGGAGTGTCAGCCCGGCACCAATGCGACGGGCCGGTCCGCCGGTCTGGTTGGATACAAAGGCATAGCCATGAGCGCCGCGGGCAATGGTGAACAGCACGCCTACGATATGGATGAAAAGCGTACCATAGCCGAGCGAGGCCATCAGAAACAGGCCGATCAGCGCGCCGGGGATCCATTCCGCGGCATTGCCATGGGCACGAATGAGGGCCGTCATCTGCGGATCGCCCCCATCGCCAATGCTGATCTTTTTCTTGTTGCGATTCAGGCCGATGGGCACGGACAGAAATGTCAGCAGCAAGAGGTTGATGCCGGCGTAAAGCGCGACAGCTTGTAGTGCAGTCATGGGGTCAGCTTTCTATTGGCGGCCTTCGCGGGCGCACTGTGTGGACGCCGTCACCAGAAACATTCCGGCGGTCGACATTTCTTCCATGCTCATGCGTGAACGCAATTCCGTGACCTCATCGGACTGCTCATTCAGCGTGGCAATCAGGAATTCGCGGCTGGTTTCTGTCAGATCGGCTTCCGCCCTTTCCGACAGGCAGGTGCACATCGATTCGGTCTGATTTGATGCGCTGAGGCAAGCGGCGACAAATTCATCGTCCGAAGCGCCGTTAGAATCACCGGTTTCGACGGCCATATCGCCGGAGTCATGACCGCTCCCGCTGCCGGCATTTCCGTTTTCGATTTCCGTATTGCTGTCTGTCGCGGCATCAGTGGTGTCCGGACTGCTGTTGTTGCAGGCGGCAAGGGCGAGCGCGGCCAGAATGGCCAGTGGGGTGAGTTTTTTCATTTCCATCTCCTGTCCCGATTGGGCCGGAGTATGAACCCGGCAGCGCCCGGCGGTAAAGACTATTCGTGTCCGGGCAGGTTCGCGGCCTGACGCAAGGCGTCTGCCAGTACGGGCGGTTCTGCGGCGCCCGGTACGGCAAATTGCCCCTCGAAGATAAAACTCGGCACGCCGGTCACGCCCAGCTGGCGGAAGAAATTCGCTTCTTCCCGGACATCGGCCTTGTCCCGGTCAGAAGACAGGAGGTCGGTCACGATGTCCCTGTCCAGTCCGGCTTCGGCGGCGATATCGGCCAACACGCTGGTATCGCCGATATCCTTGCCATCGCGGAAGAAGGCCGCAAACAGCCCTTCGGCGACGGCATCGGCTTTCTTCGCGCTTTGCCCGCGCGCCCAGCGGATGAGGCGATGTGCATTGATGGTGGACGGACGGCGGGTGATGGAATCGAAGCGGAAATCAATGCCCGCGCCGGGGCCGGCCGCTTCCAGATGAGTGCGCATGGCTTTCCAGCGGTCGGCATTTTCACCGGAGAATTTGGCTTTCATGTAGTCGCGATAGGGCGCGCCTTCCTCGGGCATTGCGGGGTCGAGCTCATAGGGCCGCCAGGTCACTTCGGTCTGGATGTCCGGTGCGAGCTTTTTCGCGGCGAGCCAATTGCGCCATCCGAGCCAGCACCACGGGCAAACGAAATCGGCGACGAGATCAATCCGGACCGGACCCGGCATTATTGCGCGCTCGTGGTGACGGGGGCTTCGTCCCGGCAGGCAAGAACGGCGGATTGCAGGACGGGTTGGACGCCGGCCTGTTCCTCGGCGGGCATTTCCAGGAAAATGCGCTGGCTTTCGGCCTGCGCCATGGCGGCATCGATCTGCGCGTCTTCGCCGATGGCGCCCTGGCTGCCGAGGGCGAAAATGCGGTAGAGTTCATCGGATGCGTTGCTCGCGAGCTCCCCGTCGAGACAGGTGCAGAAAGGCAGGTTTTCCGCTTCCGTTGCGCCATTCCGGCCCACTTGCTGGACCTGGCAGGCCTGCACCATGTACTGGCTCAGCAGGTCGGGGTCGTGGGTGAATTCGGCGGTCTGCGCGGTCAGGCTCAAGGCGGCGGCAAGCACGGTCAGCATGAATCAATCCTGTCAGTTGAATCTGTCAGGCAACAGGATGACGTTTTGTGACGCGGGCCTCAAGCCATGATGTCGATCAGATGCTGTTCCATGTCTGCTGTGGTGCGGGCGACGCTGGCCGCGGCAGCATGCAGCGCTTCGGCTTCCTTGATGGCGATCAGGGCTTCGATCACACCGCTCTCGTCGGCGCGGGGATTGGCGATCTGCCGGGCCGATTGGGCGACTTGCGCCTGCGCGGCGGTCATGGCGTTCAGCGAGGTGTTATAGGCCGTATTCATGCCGCCAGACTGCACGGACCCGGCCGCGAAGGCGAGCCGGATCTGGTAACAGACTTAACCGCCGGTTTCCGTTTCCTCCTGATTTCGCGACAATATCCGGCAGGCGGCGAGGTCGCCGGTGACATTGACGACGGTGCGCGACATGTCCAGCAGCCGGTCGACGCCGATGACAAAGACCAGTCCGGCGGCCGGGATGCCGAAACTGGCCAGCATGCCCGACAGGATGGCGATGGAGACGCCCGGCGCGCCCGGTGCGCCGATCGAGGCGGCGACAAGGCTGAGCACGATCAGCGAGACTTCCGGCAGGGAAAGCTGGACCCCGGCGACCTGCGCCACGAAAATCACCGCGATGGCCTGATAGAGCGCGGTGCCGGCCATATTCATGGTGGCGGCGAGCGGAATGATGAAGCTGGCGGTATCGCCCGGCGTGCCCAGCCGATTGCGCGCGGTTTCCATCGACAGCGGCATGACGGCCGCCGAGGATGAGGTGGAAAAGGCGAGAAGTTGAACCGGGAAGATGGCTTTCAGGAAGGTCACTGGCCCCATCCGTCCCAGCACCATGACCAGGACGACATAGAGCATCAACAGCAGCGCCAGCCCGCCGAGGACAAGGCCGACATAGGCGGCGAGCGTGGAAATCGCCGAGACGCCCATGCGCGCGACGAGCTGGGCGGTGAGGCCGAACACGGCCAGCGGGGTGATGTGCATGGCCCATTTCACCACGGTCATCGAGACTTCCAGCATGGCCTCGAACAATTGCTTCAGCGGGGCGAGGCGCGCCTGATTGCTGGAGGCGACGAAGGCGAGGCCGACAAAGATCGAGAACACGACGATGGCGAGCATCTCGCTGTTGGCGGCGGCGCCGAGCGGGTTGGACGGAACGATGCGGGCGATGAGATCGGGCGCGCGCGCCGCAGCTTCGGTCAGGGGATCGGTGAGACTTGCCGGATCCGGGCGCAGGCGCGGCAGCGGCATGGGATTTGTGATCACAGAAAGCCCCGGCCGGACCCACAGCGCCAGTGTGGCGCCCAGGGCGGCGGCAAACAGGGTGGTGCCGGTGATGAAGAGGGCGAGCCGTCCGCCGAGGCGGCGCAGCTTTTCCGGGTCGGACGCCCCGGCGGCGAGGCCGAGCACGATGGAGGCGGCGACCAGCGGCATCAGCACCATCTGGATGAGGTTGAGGAACAGGCCGCCGGGCAGAGCCAGCCAGCGCCCGGCCAGATCCGCCGCTTCGGCGCTGACAAGGCCGGTATCCGGACCGATCAGAAAGCCGAGACCGGCGCCGAGGACAAGCGCGGTGATGACCTGCGCCCAGAGGCGGCCGCGAATCCAGCTTTCCAGCTTCTTGCGGAGGCCTCTTGTGCGGATGCGTTTGGGTTCGGTCATTCAAAATGTCTCATAATTCTACGAAGAAAAGAGTCTCCTACTACGACTACTACAATTTCCGTCGACGGATGCGGTTTGGTCGTCGGATTTTCCTGTCCTGTCATCATGATCCCGGTTCTGGCGGTCTTCCGACATGACTCCGGTTTTTCTCCAGAGACTCCGGTTTTTCCTCCAACGACTCCAGTTTTATCCCCCAATGATTCCGGATTCTCCGGTCATTGCGGCACCTGCCTCTGTATGCCCCTCTCCAGCGGTCACGGCCAGCGCCACCCGGCAGTCTAATACCGCAGAGGGCGGCGGGGACAGGAAGGGTGCGGCACTCGCGGCTTCGAACACGCCCGGACGCGCGGCCACAAACGGTGCTATTCTGGCAGCTGCGGTTGAAAGGACACCCCGATGCACCGGTTCCTGCTTTTCGAGACTTTCGGCATTGTCGTCATCGTGCTCGCCGGCTCGGCGCTGCACTTCGCTTATGCATGGTCAGGTGAGTCGTGGCCGGTTGCGGTCTTCGCTGCCGTCAATGAAAGTGTATGGGAGCATCTCAAGCTGGCCTTCTGGCCGGCGATGGCCTGGTCGGGCTTCGGCTTTCTTGCGTTCGGGCACCGTTTGCCGAGTTTCTGGGCCGGGCGGCTGGTCGCGCTGGCCTTGCCGCCGCTGGTCATTGCGCTGGGCTTCTACGGCTACATGGCGCTCGTCGGGCATCACAGCCTGCTGGCCGACATGGTGCTTTTTGTGGGCGCGATCGCGTTGGGCCAGCTTGCCGCGGTGGGGATTTACCATGCTCCGGCGCCGAGCCCGGGACTGTCCCGGGCATGCGGCGCGCTGATCGTTATGCTTTGCCTCGCCTTCGGCGGGCTGACCTTCATGGCGCCCGACCTCTTCCTGTTCCGCGAGCCTTAGGGTGAGCGAGGCGCGCCGCCGCATTTGCAGCAGGCGCGCGCTCTGACGAATGGCCTCAGGCGGCGGTCTGGATGTCGACCAGGGTCAGGCCGAAATGGAGATCTTCGCCGGCCAGCGGGTGATTCCCGTCGACGGTGACGCTTTCCTCGCCGACCTTTGTGATGGTGAGCTGCTGGGTCGAGCCATCCGGCTGCTGTGCGCCGAGCGTCATACCCGGTTGCGGCGTCAGATCGCCCGGCAGCTGGGCGAGCGGAATGTCGATGACCATTTCCTCGCGGCGCGGGCCGAAGGCATTGCCGGAACTGACCACGGCGGCGCTTTCCTTGCCGACTTCCAGGCCGTCCAGCGCGGCTTCGACTTCGGGGAAAATTTCGGCATTGCCGATGGTCACCGGCACGGGCGCATCATCTTCCGTCTTGCCGACGACGGTGCCGTCTGCGGTCTTTACAATGTAGGTTAACAGGACGGTGTCGCCCTTTTTTGCTGTTGGCATGAATTCTTCCTGGTGGAGGGTGAAAAGGTGTCGCGCGTTCCAGTGACGCGCTGCGGTCCCTATAGGTCGCAAGATGAGCGGCGGGTGTCAAATTCGGGGGAGTTGCATCCGTCACTGCCCGGCATGTTCTGTTGACGCCATCGACGTGGATGCCCCCGGCATGCGGCGAAATTCCTTCGGTGTTTGCCCGGTCTCGCGCTTGAAGGCCTTGTAGAAGGTCGAGCGGGAGTTGAAGCCGACATCCAGCGCGATGTTCAAAACAGAATCATCGCCTGCGAGGATTCGTGATTTTGCGTCTTCAACGCGCCATTGAGCGACGAAGTCGAAAAACGTCATGCCCAGCTGTTCATTCAGGGTTTGCGACACCAGGTTCGGCGGCGTGGTGACATGCCGGGCCAGTTTCTGCAGGGAGAGGCCGGGATCGAGGTAGAGTTTTTCGGTTTCCATGGCCTTGAGAATGCGTTCGGCGATCTTTTCCGCACGCTCTGTGGAGAGGGCCGAGCGCGCATATTTTTCCGTGGCCGGGTCGCCGGACGGCGAGGTCGGCAGATTCAACGCATTAGGTGGAACAGGGGCGTTGGCAAAAGCGGTGAGCGTCAACAGGACGCCGCCTGCGAGGGCAAATACGAGCGTGTCCGGCGTCAGAAAGCCGATGCCCAGATTGTCGCTCAACAGGGAGATGGCGGCGGCGGCCCACACGCCGACCAGAAGGATCAGAAATCCATCGATCCAACGCAGTTCGAAGGCTTCAGTGTTCGAATACAGGGATTTGAGAGTCGCCCGGTAGCGGGCCAGCGTCCGCAAGGTGGCGATCAGATAGAGGATGGACGCGGCCACCCACACGAAGATCAGTGCGAAGGTCAGCAGGGTCAAAGCCGCCGGTGCGATGCCGCCGGGAAGGTCGCCGTTGATGAACAAGTCGCGCCGGGCCGATGCAGGAAGCATCCAATAACCGAGCATGACGCCCAGACCGGCCAGGGGCAGCACGGCATCCCGCTGCCAGTTTTGCGGTTCGGCCGTGCCGGTCAGCCGGCTTTGTGCATAGCGATAAACAGCGACGGGCAAGGCGAACATCAGCGGTAGAAGCGCGGGCGTGTAGAAGGTGAAGAGGGCTGGCTGCACGGCCGTTGCCAGCGGCAGAGCGCATAGTCCGGCCATCGTCACGAAAACCGAGAGCAGATAAATCCGGCTCGACTTGGCGGAATTCTGGCGTGCGCCGGTCACGGCCACCGCCAATGCACCGGCCAGCGCAATTCCGGTCACCAGTGCCGAAAGCAAAAGAACGCCATCTGTCTGCATTGGCGTGGTCTAGGGGAGAGCTGCGGGCGGATCAATCTTGTGCCGGCAATTTGTCCGCGCCGTCCCGCACGGACGACAGACAATAGCGTGATGCGGAATAGAGGGTGCCAGACGACACATCGTCGGCCCGTTTACCGGCATTCACAACGGACGAAACATGACTGAACCGGAACTCCTCGGCGATCTTCACTTCTGGATCGGATGCGGCGCGATTGCTGCGGGCTTTACGGCGTTTGCCTCGCGCAAGGGCGAAGGTGTGCACCGGAAAGCGGGCACGCTGTTTGTGGTCTCAATGGGATTGCTGGCGATCAGCGGTCTCTGGCTCAGCCTGGCGCGCGAGATTCTGTTCACGGTCTTTTTGTCCGCGATCAGCTTTCACGCGCTGATCACCGGATGGGCGGCGGCCAAAAGCCGGTTCGTTCTGTGCCGCTGGATCAGCCGTATGGCACCGGTCTCTTCCGGCCTGATTGGGCTGGGGGCGGTAGCGGGCGGCATGATCGCTGGCGCAAGCCCGGATGGCGCTCTCGACGGCCTGCCTCCGGACGCCTTCTACGGGCTGGCGCTCGTCAGCGCGATCCTTTGCGGGCTGGATATCTTCTACGCCCTTATGTCTGCGCCTGCGCTCCGGGTGCGGCTGACGCGGCATTTATGGCGGATGGGATTTTCCTTCTTCCTGGCGACCGGCATCTTCTTCTTCGGCAATAACCATGTCCTGCCGGAGGTTCTCCGAACACCCGTTTTTCTGGCGCTGCCGGTTCTGGCGGTCGTCGTCTGGACCGTATTCCATGCGGTGCGCACCCGGTTTGGCCACGCCGTCGCGGACTGACCCTCCTCCATCCAACGAAACACGAAAGGCAAGACGAGATGAGTTTTCAGAAAATCAGCGGGCTGGCGGCCATTGCCGCAGGCGCAACCTATATCATCGGCTTCTGGGTCTATTTCTCGATCCTGGGGCCGGCCCAATATGGCAGCCCGGCTGTGCCCGCCGCAGACCATGTCAGCTTTCTCGTGGACAACCAGGCGCTGATGACGCTTTGGAACCAGGTCATCTATGTGCTCAATGCGGTGCTGATGGTGTTCATCGTCATCGGCTTGCACCGGCGTCTGACAGCCAGCGGGGCCATCGCGCAGACGGCTTCTGCCTTCGGGCTGATCTGGGCCGGGCTGATCCTTGCCACCGGCATGCTGGAAAATATCGCGATCGGCCAGATTGTCCGGCTGGCAGAGGTGGATATGGATTCGGCAGTCGCGCTCTGGCGGTCGACGACGGTTGTCAGCGCCGGACTGGGCGGCGGCAATGAAATCACCGGCGGCATGTGGATCTTCGTTCTGAGCCTGGCCGGATTCCAGACCAAGACTCTGCCGCTGGCCGTGAGCGGGCTGGGCTTTCTCGTGGGTGGGGCCGGGATTGTCTCGACGATCCCGGCGCTGTCCGATGCCACGATGGTGTTCGGGCTCGGCTTTATCGTCTGGTTTGTCGTTGCGGGCCTTGCTTTGATCCTGCTCAAATCGACCCAGCGGGCAGACCCGGTCTAGCGGCCGGATGGGGGCTGGGGCTTAACCCAGCCCCAGCTCCGCCCACATCTCATCCACCCGCTTTTTCGTCGCCTCGTCCATATCCAGCTTGTCGCCCCATTCGCGTGTTGTTTCGCCGTCCATCTTGTTGGTGGCGTCGAGGCCGATCTTGGAGCCGAGGCCGGAGACGGGTGAGGCGAAGTCGAGATAGTCGATCGGGGTGTTCTCGATCAGGGTGATGTCGCGTGCCGGGTCCATGCGGGTGGAGATGGCCCACATCACATCCTTCCAGTCGCGCGCATTGATGTCGTCATCCACGACGATCACCCATTTGGTGTACATGAACTGGCGCAGATAAGACCAGACGCCGAGCATGACCCGCTTGGCATGGCCGGCATAGGCCTTCTTCATCGAGACCACGGCGATGCGGTAGGAACAGCCCTCCGGCGGCAGCCAGAAATCCGTGATTTCCGGGAATTGCTGCTGGAAAAGCGGGATGAAGACCTCGTTCAGCGCCTCGCCCAGCACGCTGGGCTCGTCCGGCGGGCGGCCGGTGAAGGTGGAGAGGTAAATCGGGTCCTTGCGCATGGTAATGGCACTGATCTGGAACACCGGGAAGGGCTCGACCGAATTATAGTAACCGGTGTGGTCGCCATAGGGGCCTTCATCGCCATATTCATCCAGCAGGACATGGCCTTCGAGGATGATTTCCGCTTCGGCGGGCACTTTCAGGGGCACGGTCTTGCAATCGACGAGTTCCGCCTTGGCCCCGCGCAGGAGGCCCGCGAACTGGTATTCCGACAGCGTGTCCGGCACGGGCGTCACCGCAGCGAGGATGGTGCCGGGATCGGCGCCGAGCACGACGGCGGCGGGCAGGGGGTCGGGCTTTTTGTCTTTCCAGCGTTGATAATGCTGTGCGCCGCCGCGATGTTTCAGCCAGCGCATCAGGGTTTTGTCCTTGCCCAGCTTCTGCATGCGATAAATGCCGAGATTGAAATCGTCTTCCTTCTTGTCCGACGGACCTTTGGTGACGACCAGCGGCCAGGTGATCAGCGGGGCCGGCTCTCCCGGCCAGCAGGTCTGGATGGGCAGTTTGTCGAGATCGATATCCTCGCCGGTGAGCACCACCTCCTGACAGGGGGCGTTGCGCACGGTTTTCGGGCGCATGCTCATCACCGTTTTCGCCAGCGGCAGCATGGAGAGCGCATCCTTTATGCCGCGCGGCGGTTCGGGCTGGCGGAGGAAGGCGAGGAGCTCGCCGACCTCGCGCAATTCGGCGGCGGTAGAGCGCGGCGTGCCGCCCAGGGTGACGGCATTGGCGACGCGCTGCACCGTGCCGAAGAGGTTGGCGAGCACCGGCATGTCCGAGCGCTCGCCCTTTTCGTTGATGACATTCTCGAACAGCAGGGCCGGGCCGCCGGCGGCGAGCACGCGGCGGTGGATCTCGGTCATTTCCAGATGGGTCGAGACCGGCGTGGTGATGCGCTTCAGATCGCCATTTGCCTCCAGCATCGCCAGAAAATCGCGCAGAGATTTGTATGCCATGGCCGGTGCCTTCTTGCCTGCCGCCCAATCTGCGATTTACGCTGGCATTGTCCAGTCTTTCGCCTGCGGCGAATGGAACCGCGCCGCGTCGCAATCGTTGTTTTTTTCAGGATGAGGTTCGGATGACGCTGTTTCTGCAATTGATCGGCTGGGTGCTGGTGCTCGTGGGATTACCGCTCACGCTTTCGCCCGTGCCGGTCGGGATTGTCATCGTCGGCATTGGCGCGGGGCTGATCCTCGCCAATTCGGCCGCCGCGCGAAACCGCCTGCGCAATCTGCGCGCAGACCACCGGAAGCTGGACAAGTGGTTGCGCAAGGCCGAGCGCCTTCTGCCCGACCCGTTCGACCGCATCCTGCGCAGTACGGACAGTGATGGCTGGCACAGACAGCCGGACTAGCGCGCGGCGTCTGGCGTCACTCCGCGATATGCGCCGCCATGATGGCCCGCGCCATGTCCCATGTGCCGGTGCCGGTATAATTCGTGGCGCCCATGCGCACGATCACCAGATCATGTTCCGGGATGGCGAGCGTGGTCTGTCCCTGGAAGCCGGACATATAGAAGGCCTGCGGCGAGAGTTCCGGCGCGAGCCAGAAGCCTGACCCGTAAATCCCGTTCGAGCCGGGCGTTTCCGTGGTGACATAGTCGCGCCAGTTTTCTGGCAGGATTCGGGTGTCATTGGCCATGCCGTCATCAAGATAGACCTGCATCAGACGGGCCCAGTCGTGCGGCGTGGCGTAGATGTAGGACGAGCCCTGCAGCGTGCCCGAGGCATCGGCCTCGAAAATCGGCGAATAAATACCCGCCGGCTCGAAGATCAGCGCGCGCAGGGCGCGGACCTGATCGTCCAGCGTGTCGCCGAGGCGCGATTGCATCTCCCAGGTGGCCAGCACGGTATCGCCGGACTGGTATTCCCAGTGCTCGCCCGGCGGGAAGAGCCGCTCGCGTGTCGCGGAAAAGCGGGCCATGTCGGTCTCTGTAAACAGCATGTCGGAATTGGGATCCGTGCCGTCATTGATCTCATGCGCGGCGCGGCCGCCGGTCATGCGCAAAAGATCGTCAATTGTGGTCGTCTCCGCGTCCTCGCCCAGACCGTCCAAAAGCTCGATCGTGCTTTCTTCGTAGACGTCGAGATCACCGCGCAAGGTCATGGCGCCGGCGAGGGTGGCGGCAACGGATTTGGCCATCGACCAGGAGTGCAGGCGGTTTTCGCGGGAAAAGCCGGGCGCATATTGCTCGGCGACCAGGCGGCCGTCCTGCAGCACGACGACGGCCAGCGTATTGCGCGCACCGAAATCGTCATCAAACACGCCGTCGATAGCGGCTTGCAAGGCGTCCGAATCGAAGGTGGCATCGCGGTGCGCGGCATCCAGCGCATAATATTGGGGGTCGTTTTCCCACGGCGCGGTCAGATCACGGTCGAATTCCCGTGCGCCGTGGACCAGCGTACAGCCCATCCCTTCGCGGTACTGGGCTTCGGCATGCCAGAGGCCGAGCAGGCGCGAATGCACGGACATGTCCTCGCGGTCGACATTGGCGCTGATCAGCGAAGCCGGACCGCCCAACAACGGGTCGACATAGAGCTCGCGGGCGAGACCGGGATCGATATCCGAGACGAAGGTCAGCGAGCAGATCTGTTTGGCGGTGATGCCGGTCGCGGTCGGAATATAGATGCGGCCAATCGACGATGTGTTGAGCCAGACAAGGCCGGCGATGATGGTGATAACGACGATGCCGCCGATCCAGCGCAGAATGGTCATGTGGTTCTCCCCCGAAAACGTCCTGGCTGCAGCCTAGTCGAAAATCTCCGCCTCTTCAGGATGTTTTTGTGCCCAGGCTTTCACATAGGGGCAGAGCGGGATGATTTTTACATCGGCCTTGCGGGCGCCCGCGATCAGTGCGCGCACGAGCTCGCCTGCCAGCCCCTTGCCGCCATGCTGTTGCGGGACACCGGTATGGTCGGCGATCCAGCGGGTCTGGCCGGCAATGGAATAGGTCAGCTCGGCTTCCGATCCATCGCCCAGATCCATGAAGAACCGGCCTTTGGTTTCAGATGATTCATGCTGGATTTCATATTCACTCATGGCTTCAGATCCTCAGTTTCCGCGCCTGCATTTTCTCGTAATGCGGCTGGCTGGTTTCGACGGCGTTGCGCGCGCCGTCCGGCAGATCGTGCGGGCTCGGCTGTGGCGGCTCGAAACCGGTCGAGGCCTCGACGCGGCCATACCACCACGGCGCCCAGACGCCATCACTCTCCCGCTTTCCCGCAGGCCAGGACAGCATGGCGGCATCGAAAGGAATGTCTATTGCGGCGCAAAGCGCGCGTAGCAGGCCTTCGGGATCGGCGAGCACATCCGCGCCCTCGATCACCGGCCAGGCCCGGCCCGTGCGCTGGCTGATTTTCTCGTAGAGTTCCGACTGCCGGACCTGACCGATGTCATCGGCGGTCACACTGCCCGTGGTCGCGGCAAAACTGGCGGCAACCTCGGCCGGGTCGCGGATCAGGAAGATGTGACGGCAATGGGCCGCCCAGTCGCGCGGTATTCCGTCCAGCATGTGCTGGCACATATGTTTCTGGAAGAAGAGCGGCGATCCATCGGGTGCCTCACCGGCGCAGCGGGCGGCGATGTCATCCTCGTCCAGCGGTACAGCGGCGAGAATGGTGTCGCGGCCGGGGTGATCGAGGCCGGTGCGAACCAGATAGGGCCCGTAGAAGGGTTCGTCCCAGACGGCGCAATCGGGACGGTTTTCAAACGCGCGCATGGTCGCCGTCGAGATATTGCGCGGCCCGGACCAGAGGCAGATACGGATGGTTTGCGTCATTCCGCCTCGAGCTTCCGTCGATAGAGCGCCTGCAAGCGCTCCACCATGGGTCCGCGGCCGCCGGAAATCTTGCGGCCATCGACCTCGATGACCGGCACCAGCCCGGCGAAAGTGCCGGTGGTGAAGGCTTCTTCGGCTGAATAGACCTGAGCCAGGGTGAAATTCTTCTCGAACACCGGAATCCCGGCTTCGCGGCAAATGTCGATGATCACACCGCGCGTGACGCCGCCGAGGCAATAATCGCCTGTGGACGTCCATACTTCGCCCTTGCGGACAATGAAGAAGTGCGTCGAATTGCAGGTGGCCACAAATCCGTGCGGGTCCAGCATCAGGGCTTCGTCGGCCCCGGCCTTGGTGGCCTGGATGCAGGCGGTGATGCAGTTGATTTTGGAATGCGAGTTCAGCTTCTGGTCCTGAACATCGGGATAGCCGCGGCGGACATGGACGGTGAAGAGGCGCAGGCCTTTTTCCGCGACTGCCGGGTCCGGGCGCTTCCATTCGGGCAGGATAACGATGGTGGCCGACGATATGGTGACACGCGGATCCTGATAGGGCGTCGCCTTAAGGCCGCGCGTGGTCATCAGGCGGATATGGACGCCATCGCCGTCGAGCATGCCATTGGCATCAAGCGTGTCGTAGAGGGCTTTGGTTAGGTCTTCCCGCGACAGGCCCAGATCATAATCGAGCGCTTTTGCGCCTTCTTCCAGCCGGTCGAGATGGGTGTCCAGAAAGGCGATCCTGCCCTTGTGAACGCGCAGGCCCTCCCAGACGCCATCGCCCAGCACGAAGCCGGAATCGAGCACGGAGATTTTCGCCTCGGCGCGCGGATAGAGCGCGCCATTGATCCAGACCTTCACATCCGCATTGCGCGGATCGTCGATATAGGAATGCGCGCCCTTGCCCATCAGCCGAACTTCGAGAAGTCAGGCGCGCGGCGTTCCATGAAAGCGGTGACGGCTTCGGAAAATTCCGGCGATTGCAGCATCTCGGCGAAAATGCCGCCCTCGCGGGCCATCCGGGCATCAAGTGGCTCGTCCGGCGTCATCATCAACTCCTTGGCCTTGCGGACCGCGCCGGGGGATTTGGCGGCGAGGGCCAGCGCCTTCTCGCGCACATCATTGGCAAGGCGCGCCGACGGGAAGATACCGGTAATCAGGCCGGCCTCGAGGGCGCGGGCCGCATTCCAGACACTGCCCAGCATCAAAAGGTCCGAGGCCGCCGCGCGTCCGAGGCGCGTGGGAAAGAGCAGGCTGGAGGCAAATTCCGGGGCCAAAGCCAGATCGGCAAAAGGCGTCTTGAAGGCGGCATTCTCGGATGCGTAAGCGAGATCGCAATGCATCAGAAGCGTCGTGCCGATGCCGATGGCGAGGCCGTCCACTTCGGCGATTACGGGCTTTTTCGCTCCCATCAGGGCGCGCATGAAACGCTCGACCGGCGGCATATCGCCCGAACCGATATGAGGCGGGGCTTCCATGAAATCGACCAGATCATTGCCGGCCGTGAACAGGCCGGGCTGTCCGCCCAGTACGAAAACCCGCACCGACTTTTCCGCTTCACCGGATTCAATGGCCTCGGCTGCGGCGGTGTACATTTCACGCAGGAGGGCGTTTTTCTTTTCCGGACGGTTCCAGCGGATGGTCCGCACGCCGTCTGATGTTTCGACCGAGACTAGATTGCTCATGCGGCGGGCTCCGTTACCGATTGATCGGTCAATGTGTAGGCAAGTCTGCGGACCAAATCCAGTTCGCGTAGGCGTCAACTTTCCGCGATAACAATCCGGGTCAGGGCGTCGTGGAGAATGTCGGAGACCTCCTCGCCGAGGCGCGCTTCCAGATCCGCATTCAATTCGCGTAGCACGATATCGGCCCGCTCGGCCGCCTCGGTGCCCTTGCGGGTGAGCGCCACCATGGCACCGCGCCCGTCTGTCTTGTCGGTTGTCCGGGATACCAGCCCGGCCTTGACCATGCGGTCCACGAGCCCGGTGACGGCAGGCGGATTCAGCGACAGGGTCTTGCTCAGACCGCCCATCCGGCGCTGGCCGCGCCGGAGCAGCAGAAACAGCACGCCGGCCTGAGCGGACGAGACGCCGGCCTCGTCTTTCAGGCGCTTGTCCGCCTCCCGGTTGAGACGCCGGGCGGCAATTTCTATCAAGAGGAATAATCGCCGGTCGACGGCGCGGATTCTGGCCATGCCGGAAGATAAGGCCGATTCGTTCGTTTCCGAAAGAAACCGGATTGGAAAAAGGCCGGGCGTATTCCGCCCGGCCTTTCAATTCCGTTATCCGAAGCTATTCCTCGTCCATGATGAATTCGGCATCCGCGAATTGCGGGAAGGCCTGAAGCCCTTCGCCAATCGAATCGAGGTCGCCGACCACAACCAGCACCATGCGGTCCGGTTGCAGGTATTCGGACGCTACTGCCGAGATGTCGCCATTGGAGACATCATTGATGCGGTCAACATAGGTTTCCAGATAATCGCCCGGAAGACCGTAGAAATCGCGGTTCGAAATCTGGCCGATTAGCCCGCCGGTCGAGGCGTTCTGGAGAATGAACAGGCCCGACAGCCAGCTTCGCATGCCGCCCGCTTCTTCCTCGTCGGGCGTATTCAGCTGGAGTGTCTGGATTTCACTGAAGATTTCCGAGAAGGCTTGGATCGTGGCACCCGTCGTGATGTCCGCACTGAAAGTCCAGTAGGATGTACCGACCCGGTTGGTGACACCGGATCCGGGCGAATAGGTCCAGCCGCGCTCCTCGCGCAGATTGCTGGTCAGGCGGGAGGTGAAGGAGCCGCCGAGAATCGCGTTCATGACGGTCATCCGGTAGGCGTCTTCGGTACCGATCGGTGCAACCGGAAAGCCGAGACGGATGGTGGCCTGCGGTGCGCCGGGACGATCAATCAGCTGGACTACCGGGCCGCCATTGATCGAGGCGGGCGGAATATTGGCTTCGGGGCCGGACTCCCAGTCGCCGAATGCCTCGCGAATGGCGGCCTCCAGACGCTCTTCGTCAAAGCGTCCGGCCACATAGATTCGGGTCCGGGCGGCACCGAAATTGGCGTCATAGAAAGCGCGCACCTGATCCATGGTGAAGCTTTCCATCTGGTCTTCGTCCGGCATGCCCTGACCATAGGGATGGTCAGTGCCGTAGAGGAGGCCAACATAGGCTTCATTGGCGACCGGCCCCGGTTGTGACCGGGCCACTGTCATATTGCGGACCTGGCTTTGGCGGATGCGCTCGAATTCCGATTCCGGAAAATCCGGATTGCGGATCACGGTGGCGATGCGGGAAAGGGCTTCCGGCCCGAATTCGGTCAGCACATTGGCCGAGAAATTCGTCGTATGCATGCCGACGCCGACATTCATGTCGCCGCCCATGGAAGCAAAGGCCCGGGCAATCGATTCCGGCGATTCCCCGCCGGCACCTTCTTCCATCATGGCGGCGGTCAGGTCGGCGATATAGGTATTCTCGCCATCAAAGACATTGCCGGCCAGAATCTGCACCGAAATGTTCACCTTCGGCGCCAGGCCGAAATGGATGAAGGTGACTTCGAGCCCGTTATCGAGCACGACGGTCGATGTTTCCGGCAGTTCGAACGCCGGTGCCGGGCCGATTTCCGGCCGCGGCAGGGCTTGCGAGAAAGCCGTCGGAGCGGACATAAGCATCAGGGATGCCGCCATCAGAAATGTGGTCGATTTCATCATCGTCATGTCCTCCCTATTGATCCTCATCCGGTGTTTCAGTCCCGGAGTCGCCTTGATCTGTATCCTCTGCCTGACCGCCCAATGTGCCATCGGGATCCGGAATGACCCGCAGCACGGATCGGTTGGTGGGCCGCAGATATTCCTGCGCGGTAGCCAGAACCAGTTCCGGCGTGACCTGATCAAAGCCTTGCTCGATCCGGTTGATCCGGGACGGATCATCATCAAACATGGCGAAAACCGCGAGCAGATCCGCCAGGCCGAACCGCGACGCGGAATCGACGATATTGTAGAATTGCGAGCGCAATTTGGTGATGGCGCGGTTGAGCTGTTCCTCGCTGATCTCCTCGGTGCGCAGTTGCTCGATCACCTCGTCCACATCGGCCATGATGACTTCGTGGTCGTATTCATCACCGTGAATCATGCCGGCCGACCACAGCATCGGGCCATTATAATTGTACATGTTGCCGAGCAGATTGATGCCGCCAAAAACGCTGGAGGCGTAGCCCTCTTCATTGACGATGCGCTGGTTCAGGAGACTGTCATCGCCCTGGACCAGAATCTGGTCGATCACGGCCATGGCGTAATATTCCGGCGTGCCGCGCTCCGGCATGTGATAGCCGAAACCCAAGGCGGGCTGCGGCGCCAGACGGTCATAGATTTCGCCGAACTTCTCTTCTTCCTGGCGCGGCTCGGAAATATCGATCTCCGGCAGGGGCGGACCCGGTTCGATACTGGCGAAATTGGCCTCGATCCAGCCGAGGGTTTCGTCGTAATCAATATCGCCGACGACGACGATCGTGGCGTTGTTGACCGCATAATAGGTGTCGAAGAAGGTCTGGACATCGTCCAGCGTGGCGGCCCGCAAATCGTCCAGATCGCCATAGAAATTATGGGCATTGTGCCAGTTTTCATTGGCGAGCATGGGCAGGTCGATCCAGATCCAGCCGCCATAGGGCTGGTTGATGACGTTCACCAGAACCTCGTTCTCCACGACGCCGCCCTGGGCTGCGAGATTTTCCTCATCAATGATCGGGCGCGCCATGCGGTCGGATTCGGCCCAGATGATGGCTTCCAGCGCATTATTGGGCACGACCTCGAAGTAATTGGTGAAATCGAAGCGGGTGGAGCCGTTCTGTACGCCGCCGGCATTGTAGATGAGATTGGTCATCGTGCCGCCGGGCAGGTTTTCGGATCCTTCGAACATCAGGTGCTCGAACAGGTGGGCAAAGCCGGTGCGGCCGCGTGGTTCATTGCGGAAACCGACGCCGTAATAGACGGCCACGGTGGCCGTCGGGACGGAGGTGTCGCGGGACAAGACGACCCGCAGGCCGTTTTCAAGCGTGTGATACTGAACATCGACCTGAATGCCCGAGACCGTCGTTTCGGTATCGGGCGCATCGACGACAACTGTTTCCGTGACGGGTTCACTGCATGCAAATAATGCCGCGGCACCCAATACGGCCAAAAGCCGGTTTGCCATTAAAAGCCTCCCTCTAATCGCGCCGCACCGGGCGCAAGCCTGTGCCTATCCCGCCATGATGCGGAACAAAGGTCAAATGAACGAACAGAAAAGAAAGGACGCCGCCAGCAACAGACCTGTCGTCCGGTTGCTTTTGAATACGGCAAGGCAGGCGGGCCCGTCATCCGGGTCAACCTTCCGGATCTGGTCAAAAAGGTGGAATGTGAAGGGCAGGATGGCGAGTGCAAACCAGGCGGGCGCGCCCGCCAATACGCCGGCGAGCGCCGCGCCCAGCGCGGTCAGGGCGTAAAACACCCATAGCCAGAGGTGCAGATTGGATTGCAGGGCGCGGGCCGTGGATTTCACGCCGACCAGCGCATCGTCTTCCATATCCTGACAGGCATAGATGGTGTCATAGCCGATCGTCCAGAAAACGCTGGAGGCAAACAGGGCGAGCACGGCTGCATCGATCTGCCCGGCGATAGTGGCATACCCGACGAGAACGCCCCAGTTGAAGGTCAGGCCGAGCCAGGCCTGCGGCCACCAGGTGATGCGTTTCATGAAGGGATAGGCGGCCACCAGTGCCAGAGAGCCGAGTGCGATCCAGATCGCCAGCGGCGGCAATTGCATCAGGACCACAAAACCGATCAGGCATTGCGCGAGCAGGAAGAGCCATGCCGAGCGTACCGACAGGGTTCCGGCGGCCAGCGGGCGGTCGGCGGTGCGGGCGACGCGGCGATCCAAATCCCGGTCGACGATGTCGTTATAGGTGCAGCCCGCGCCGCGCATGGCGATGGCGCCGATGGCAAACAGGACGGCGAGCCCGAGATCGCTCCATTGCGGGGGAACGCCGCTGCCGAGGCGGGCCAGCAGCAGGCCGGTCCAGCAAGGGATGGTCAGGAGCCAGAAGCCGACCGGCCGGTCATAGCGGGCGAGACGCAGAAACGGCCGGAAGCGGACGGGCGCTGCATCCACCCAGCTTTTCGGCAGGCTGTCCGCCACCCGTCGATCTGATTCCGTTACCATGCGTCTGTTCTGCCCCGAACCGGCAAAGCCGGGCAAGAGAGTTGACGCCGCAGTCTGTCATGCGTACCGGCAGGATATGACCGACCCGCGCCTTTATTGCGACTCTTCGCTCAGTGCCGCTGCCGAAATCCGGCTGGGGCGGGATGAGAGCCATTACCTGATTTCCGTCATGCGCCGGAAAACCGGCGATAAAGTTCGTCTTTTCAACGCGCAAGACGGTGAGTGGGAGGCCGAAATCGGGGCCGCTGACCGCAAGGGCGCTGTCCTGACTGTCGGGGCGCGGTTGCGGGTGGCGCAGGGTGTACCGGATCTCGATCTTCTGTTTGCGCCGGTGAAGAAAGCGCGGACCGATTTCATTGTGGAAAAAGCAGCCGAGCTGGGCGTACGCCGGATTCGGCCCGTGCTGACGCAGCGCACCATCGCCGACAAGGTCCGAATCGACCGGTTGGGCGCGCTTGCGAAGGAAGCTGCCGAGCAGACGGAACGGTTCGATCTGCCGGAGATATTCGAAGCGGAAAAACTGGCCGCCATTCTGGATGGCTGGCCAGCGGATCG
Source organism: Hyphobacterium sp. CCMP332 (assembly GCF_014323565.1). Taxonomy (NCBI): domain Bacteria; kingdom Pseudomonadati; phylum Pseudomonadota; class Alphaproteobacteria; order Maricaulales; family Maricaulaceae; genus Hyphobacterium; species Hyphobacterium sp. CCMP332. Next base: position 1,591,341 of record NZ_CP058669.1, on the reverse strand, counting down.
CGTGCTGATCTATTGCGACGAGGCCGGAGAGGCCTTGCCAATGGCGACGGCGCTGCGCGATCGCCCGACGAACAAGGCCGCCATCCTGATCGGGCCGGAAGGCGGGTTCACGCCGGAAGAGCGGGCCAGAATTCGCAGCCTGCCATCGGCCCTGCCGGTGAGCCTCGGCCCGCGCATATTGCGAGCCGACACAGCGGCGGCGGCGGCCCTGAGCCTCTGGCAGAGCCAGTGCGGTGACTGGGCCGGCGGTGCACAACCGCGTGAATAATGCGTGTTCCGCCTTGCCGCAGGGGTATCGGCTGATTACCTAGGCTCAAAGGGCAAGGGAGCGACAGGCTTTGAGCGGATCCTATTCAGACGGTGGCCAGGGGCCCATTATCGAGTCCATCGGCCAGATGGCCGAACACCTTGCCACGGGCTGCAAGCCCAAAGACCGGTGGCGGATCGGCACAGAGCACGAGAAATTCGGCTTCCGCCTGAATGATCATGGGCCTTTGCCTTATGAAGGCGACGGACCGACCGTGCGCAAGATGCTGGAAGGCATGACGCGGTTTGGCTGGGAACCGGTGCTGGAAAACGGCAAGCCGATTGCGCTGAAGCGTGATGGTGCCAGCGTCAGCCTGGAACCGGGCGGGCAGTTTGAATTGTCGGGTGCGCCGCTGGAATCCGTCCACCAGACCTGCGCCGAAGTGAACAGCCATTTGCGCGAAGTGCGCGCTGTCGCCGATGAAATCGGGGCCGGCTTTCTGGGGCTGGGCTTTTCGCCGAAATGGTCTCTGGAAGAAACGCCGATGATGCCCAAGGGCCGCTATGACCTGATGAAGGCTTACATGCCGAAAGTCGGCACGCTGGGTCATCAGATGATGTTCCGCTCGTGTACGGTTCAGGTCAATCTCGACTTCGACAGCGAAGCGACAATGGTGAAGATGTTCCGCGTCTCGCTGGCGCTGCAGCCGGTGGCGACGGCGCTGTTCGCGAACTCGCCCTTCTCGGATGGCAAGCCGAACGGCTTCATGTCCTATCGCGCGCATATCTGGACCGACACCGACAATAACCGCACCGGCATGCTGCCCTTCGTCTTCGATGACGGGATGAGTTTCGAGCGCTATGTCGATTATGCGCTGGACGTGCCGATGTATTTCGTGAAGCGCAAGGGCGTGTTTCTGGATGCGACCGGGCTCAGCTTCCGCGATTTTCTCGATGGCAAGCTTTCGGTGCTGCCGGGTGAACGCCCGACCATGGATGATTTCGACGATCACCTCTCGACGATTTTCCCGGAAGTGCGCCTGAAGACCTTCCTGGAAATGCGCGGTGCGGATGGCGGGCCGTGGAACCGGCTGTGCGCCCTGCCGGCCTTCTGGACCGGGATTCTCTATGATGATGCCGCGCTGGACGCCGCCTGGCAGCTGGTGAAAGACTGGACCGCCGAGGAGCGTGAAGGCCTGCGCCGCGGTGCCGCGCGGGATGCACTTCACACGCCCTTCCGCGATCACACCCTGCAGGACATTGCCAGGGACGTACTCCGGATTTCCCGCGATGGGTTGCGGGCCCGGGCGCGGCTGAATGGCCATGGCGAGAACGAAACCATCTTCCTGGATGAGCTGGATGCCATTGCTGCCAGTGGCCGCAGTCCGGCGCGCGAACTCCTGCAGCGCTACCACTCCGGCTGGGAGCATTCTGTCGACCCCGCCTTCCGCGAATGCGCTTACTGACAGATTCGTGACATCTCCCGACTTGTTCTGTGGTTAACACCGTGGTCAAGTGCCGGCCGGATTCGAGACTTAATTCATCTGGGGAGGATGAGTGTGACAGATACACCAGCAGTCGCGGGGCAGCCGGGCGACGCCGCTTCGCGCGATACAAGTTTCTTCGGGCACCCGAAAGGGCTGGCCATTCTGTTCTTCACCGAGATGTGGGAGCGCTTTTCCTATTACGGGATGCGCGGCCTGCTGATCATCTATCTGACCCAGCATTTCCTGTTTTCGGATCAGCAATCGACGCTGATTTATGGTGCCTATACGGCGCTGGTTTACGTGATGACGATTATAGGCGGGACACTCGCTGACCGTTATCTCGGACAACGAAAAGCGGTGACATTCGGGGCCATTCTTCTGGTGCTCGGTCACGGCATGATGGCGTTCGAAGGCGCGGGTTCCCGCGAAATCATGACCTATGAGGGCGCGGAATATCAGCTGACGCTTGATGGCCGCGGAGGGGATGCGAACCAGATCGTCATTTCAGACTCCGGCCAGTCGATTGTTTCATTCGAGAATGAAGGCAGCGTCATGGTTGTCGCTGACCCGGCGGCGGTCGGTCTTCCCGCTCAGATCGATTTTTCCGGTGACATGACCCGGATCGAGCAGGAAGAGCTTTACGTCAATATTCTCTATCTCGCTCTGGCACTGATCATTGCCGGGGTCGGTTTCCTGAAGGCGAATATCTCGACCATTGTCGGAACGCTTTACGGGTTGGGCGATACACGCCGGGATTCCGGGTTCACGCTCTTCTATATGGGCATCAATCTGGGGTCATTCCTGTCATCGGTCTCGGTCGGGATTATCGGTATCGTTTATGGATGGGCGTGGGGGTTCGGGCTTGCCGGCGTTGGCATGCTAGTCGGCCTTTTGACCTTCCTGTTCTTCCAGGGATGGCTTGAAGGCCGCGCGGATCCGCCCGATGCGGAAAAGCTGAAAAAGAAGGTGTTTGGCCCAATCAATGTGGAATGGGCCTGCTATCTGGCAGGGCTGGCCATCATTGGCATTTCCATGCTGGCGGTGATGAACCCGCAATATATGGGCGGCATTCTGGGTCCGCTTGGCCTGATCATGCTGGCCTTCCTTGTGATCTACGCCTTTACCAAGACGGCCGGGCAGGAACGCGGCCAGATGTTGGCCGCCATCTATTTCGTACTGGCACAGATTCCGTTCTGGGCGCTGTTTGAACAGGCCGGCTCTTCGCTGAACCTGTTCACGGACCGCCTTGTGGACCGGACGATACTCGGATGGTCGGTGCCCGCACCGGTCTTCCAGAGCCTGAATGCGGCCTTCATCTTCATCTTCGCGCCGTTGATCGCATGGCTATGGATATACCTCGCCAAGCGGCGAATGAATCCGTCAACGCCGGTGAAGTTTGCCTTTGGCGTCTTCCTCGTCGGCTTGGGCTTCCTGGCACTCGTTCTGGGCATGAATGTCAGTGGCACAGCCGGCATGACGGCGGTCTACTTCATCTTCCTCATCTACTTCGTTCACACGATGGGTGAGCTGATGCTGTCGCCGGTTGGCCTGTCAGCCGTGACCAAGCTGGCTCCGGCGCGTGTCGTCGGCATGACGATGGGGGCCTGGTTCCTCTATTCGGGCCTGTCCAACTTCCTGGCCGGCATAATCGCCTCGTCAACGGGCGCGGAAACCATTGGCGGCCAGCTGACAGACGTTGCAGCGGCGAAAGCGACCTATACGGCGGTGTATACGCAGGTCGGCCTGATCGCGATGGCGATTGCGGTCGGCATGTTGCTGATCTCGCCGATCATCAAGAAATTGATGGGTGATGCGGATGGCACGATGACGCCGCATCCCGAGGACACCGAAGCCGGTGGTCCCTCGATGGACCGGTCGTCCGGCGCGCCGTAAGTCAGGCGTAGGTCTGAAATGGAAAAGCCCCGGTCCTGTGCCGGGGCTTTTTTCTACGGATAACTGTTGTCTTGCCTTGTGGATCAGCGCGCGCAGGAATGGCTGGCGTCGGACGCGTCGATCTGGACGATGCCCGAATCCCGGTCGATCGAGATGGTCGCATATTGAAGCACATCCATGCCCAGTATCATCGCCGGTTCATGATCCCAGCCCTGCGCACTGAAGACATCGAGATCGGCCTGCAGGGCCGGAAATCTGTCAACGCAAAGTCCGCCGATCTGGAAGCGGCGAACATTCACCGGCGCGGCCTCGATATCGACGTCGTCATCAACACCATTGATGTTGTATCGCACCGTTCCGGAGCGGTGACGGATATAGCGCGCGAGGCGTTGATTGACGATGGATAGCGCACTTCCGGAATCGATAATGACATTGATGTGGCTGACGCCGCGTTGAAGGTGAGCGCGCGACAGGAGCAGTCCAATCGGGCTGACGCGGCCATCCGCAATCTGTGCCGGCGCGGCATGAAAGGTCAGCGTGCCGGCAGAGAAATCCATGGCATAACGCCTTGCATTGATCGCATCCGCGCCGAGAAGGCCATCAATCGGATTGGGATTGTCCGCACTGTCCGGAATGACGACGCTGTCGATCAGCATCGGGCCGGTTGTGGCAAATTCAAACCGGTTCAGTGCAAAGCGCTCGGCTTCGAACCGGGTGGTCAGCGATTGCACATCGTCGGTTCGATTCCATTCCGAACGGAATCCCAGTGTTTCGGCTACCGGTTGAGCAATGGCCGTGTGGCTTGCGCCTGTATCGAACAGGAAAGTGTAGGGGCCCTGGCCATTGATCGTCACCGGGACGAGGAAATGACCGCTCGGCGCTCGCTCCAGAGTTACGCTGTCCAGGCGCGCCACGGCGGCTCCACTGACAGTCAGGGCCACAAGAGCGGCAAGAGCAATGGCTGTATTCCCGAATTTCAGGGACATGGCATCCTCCTTTTGAAGCGAGCCTAGCGCAGGCGCGCTGCCGCTCCAACGCCAGCAAGAGCCTGATCGCGGCATTGTGATCTTGGAAGATGCTGCTGCGGCCGCACCGGTGTTGGTCAGAATGTACCGCGGAATTCGAGATAGACCCGGGGGCCTTCACGGCGGTTCTGATACTCGATGCGGTCGATCACGTTCAGCGCCCTTGAACCGTTAAAGAAAACCCGCTGCCGCGAATTCCCATTGTCGAGCGCCTGATCTATGCCCAGACGAGCGGTCAGACCGGTCCAGCGTGTGGTTTCAACATAGATATCGAGATCGCCGTCGGTGCGGCCTTCGAGACGATATTCGCTGGCGCGGAACACCTCACCGTCCGAGAGCCAGAAGTAATCCCATCCCCAGGCCAGATCCAGCGCCGGAAAGGTCTGCCGGTAGTCCAGCCGCAACTCCCATTCCCGCAGACCGGACAGGTGGCGGTGCTGCTGTGTCAGCGTGTCGAAGATGTCGGTATTGTACCATTCGAGAAAGCCATCAAAGACGGCATTCGAAAGCCCGATCGCGTCCAGAGGCAAGGAGGCTTCGGCCGTTAGTCGGAAGATGGTGCCATCACCGATATTCCCCGGCGCATCAAACACGCCCTCGGGCGTCACGATGGAAATGAAGTCATCAACGCCTTCGATCCAGTCCTGCCCAATGCGGAAGGAGACGGACCCGCCGTCGCCGATCCGGCGTTCGGCCTCCGCTTCCAGCGTCCAGGTCCGCTGCGGCTCGTAATCCGGATTTCCGACAACGGCATTATTGTCCGCCACGTCCACGGAGCTGGCGAATTTGTCAAAGTCGAGCTGGTCGACATCGCGCCGGCCCGAAAGCCTGAGACTGGTATTGGCGCTGGCCTGCCATGTCAGCGCGATCGACGGCTTCGGATAGGAAAAGCTGCGTGATTGACTGGTATCACCGGTCTGTTCGATTTCCGAAAACTCATAGCGAAGTCCGGATTCCAGAATCAGGGACTCGCTGACGGTCCAGACATGGTTGAAGAAGGCTTCAGCGCGCCGCTCTTCGACGCGGGAATTGGCGACGGGCAAGGCAATCGGTACAATATTGATGCCGTCGTCAAACTGGATGTCGAGCCGCGTTTCCTGCCAGTTCAGCGCGGCCTCCGCGCCGAACTCGACGAGGTGTGTCGGATTGATGATGAAGCTGAAGGCCTGACGCAGAACCTGCTCTGAATTCTCGCTGTCCACGGAAACGATTGTCGCTTCGACAAAGTTGCCGGGATCATAGACTTCGAATGCTTCTGGTCCGTCCTCGGAGCCTGATTGCCGCCACAGCGCGGTTGTCGTTGTTGAAAAGCGATCACTGAATGTGTGATTGAGGGTGGCCGTCAGTGACCCTTCATTGCCGTAATTTGTGGTGCTGGATTGCTCGTAGCGGATCAGCGTGGGGGTGCCGCCGGCGAATCCGTCTACCAGCGAATACTGGTTTCGCCGCCAATTCCAGGTACTGCCCCTCGCATCGAGCTGAATGCGGGTGTCTGGACTGATCTGATGGGCGATGGAGGCATTGATGGCCACCTCCCACCAGCGACGGTGTTCGCTGTCGTTCCGGGCTTCGAGCCGGTTTCCTGCCGCGTCGAAAAGGGATTCCCGGCGCCTGACCCGTTGCGGTCTCAAATCTGTCTCCAGACCGAAATTGTAATCCGTATTGCCGCGTGTCGTTGACCAGGCGATCTCGCCATCTCCGACAAGACGGCCACCGTCAAAATAGCGGATCCGGGTGTTCCACGAGCCTGACGAGCCCGCGCCTTCACGCAGGACAACATTCACCAGCCGCGCATGGCCGCGCATTTCGTATTCGGGCAGCGGTTCGCGGATCAGCTCGATATGTTCGACATCATCGGCATTGATGCGCTGAAGCACGGTTTCAAGCGAGATTGTCTTGTTCGACGGACGGCGGCCATTGATCAGCAAATTGCCGAAGGAATCCGCCAGGCCGCGTCGTTCGGTATCGCCGCCGGAAAGGGAGAACCCCGGAATGCGGCTGACCATGTCGAGCGCCGTGACCGGGCTGAAGGCCGTGAAGAAAGCCGAATCGAAGCCGACAATGGCTGAATTGGCTATCGGCCCTGAATTCGGGTTCAGGTCCTGCGCGCCAGCCGGTGTGGCAAGCAGCAATAATGCCAGCGCGGACGCGCAGGCGGTCAATCTCTCTCGCATGAGATCCTATCCCTGTCTGACCCCCTCCGGCCAAGCCAGGGGAAGCTAGCGGAGAAAACGACTCATCTGGATTAAATGGTTGTAATTTCAATCACTGAACTGCGAACTGCTGTGATCAGCCTGCGCCGCCGACCGTCAAACCGGCGACTTTCAATGAGGGCTGACCGACGCCGACCGGCACGCCCTGACCGCCCTTGCCGCAGACGCCGACGCCGGGGTCCATGGCAAAGTCATTGCCGATCATCGACACTTTGGTCAGAGCGGTCGGACCGTCGCCGATCAGGGTTGCGCCCTTGACCGGCTCCTCGATCCTGCCATTCCGGACGCGATAGGCCTCGGTGCATTGAAAGACGAATTTGCCGGAGGTGATGTCGACCTGACCGCCGCCGAAGCCGACGGCGTAAAGCCCGTCACTCAGGCTTTCGAGCATTTCTGCCGGGTCGTGATCACCGCCGAGCATGTAGGTGTTGGTCATACGCGGCATGGGGGTGTGGGCATAGGATTCGCGGCGGCCATTACCGGTGGGCGCGACCCCCATCAGGCGGGCATTCTGGCGATCCTGCATATAGCCGACCAGCACACCATCCTCGATCAGGACAGTGCGTTCGGTGGGTGTGCCTTCGTCATCAATGGTCAGGGAGCCGCGGCGCTTTTCCATCGTGCCATCGTCGACGACGGTGACGCCCTTCGACGCCACCTGCTGGGCCATACGCCCGGCAAAGGCCGATGTGCCCTTGCGATTGAAGTCGCCTTCCAGTCCATGGCCGACAGCTTCGTGCAGGAGCACGGCCGGCCAGCCGGGCCCGAGGACCACATCCATCTGACCGGCCTTGATATCGACGGCGTCCAGATTGACCCGGGCAATGCGCAAGGCTTCGTCGGCGAGCGCCTTCCAGCTGTCCGGCGAAATCCAGGCCTCGAAGGCGTCGCGTCCACCAGCGCCGGCAGACCCGGATTCGCGGCGGCCATCGCGTTCCACGGTGACGGAAACATTCAGCCGGACCAGCGGCCGGTCATCGGTTTTCAGATCGCCATCCGGGCGCAGAATACCGACCACCCGTTTTGATCCCGCGATGGAGGCGGAGACCTGCACCACGGAAGGATCGCGGGCCCGCAGATAGGCGTCGATTTCCTGCAGCAGAACGGATTTGGTTTCAAAGCCCGGCTCGTTGACCGGATCGATCGCATCATAGAGATGGCGGTTTGTGCCCTGTGGCGCGGCGGCGAATGTGCCGCTGCGGCCCTCTCTGGCGGCGCCAACCGTGCCGGCGGCGCGTTTCAATGCGTCAATCGTGGGGTCGCTGGAGTGGGAATAGCCAGACGCCTCGCCGGACACGCAGCGCAGTCCGAAGCCGCGGAAGGCATCGAAAGAGGCGGTTTTCAGCCGGCCATCATCGAAGGCCAGTGTTTCGGACGTGCCATGTTCGAGGAAAAGCTCGCCATCATCGGCGCCATTCAAGGGGTCGGCGATAACCGACCGCGCTGAATCGGCGTCAAATTGAAAGGGGGCGAAGGGATCGCTCGACATATCACTACTCCTGCAAGGCGTGTATCAGACATAGCCGTGCCGCGCCCCGGTTGCGAGCCTGCGAACTGTTTATAGATGAATCAGGTGATCAGGTGCCGTTGGAAACGCTGAAGCGATCCAGCTGCTCGCGTGCGGCGGCCCATGACGGTGCCGCATCGCTGGCGGCGCGGAAATCGGCATAGGCTTCGGCAATGCGCCCGAGGCGTTCGTGAGCGACGGCGCGGTTGAAATAGGCCTTTTCGACTTCCGCCAATCCGCCTTCCAGCGCCAGTGTCGCGGCTTCAATCGCTTCCTCGAAACGGGAGAGGCGAATCAGTGCAGCGGACCGATTCATTGCGATTTCGGGAGACTCGAAGCCCAGCTCAACGGCGCGGTCGAGATTGCGCAAGGCTTCCTCGGCTTCACCAAGATGGAGATTGATGACGGCGCGGTTGACCCAGGTGCGCTGACGGTCGCGCAAGGGCAAGTCGTCGGCAGCCAGTGCGTTATCGCAGGCATTCAGTGAGGAATAATGGGCGCGGGCCCAGCGGGCATGATCGTAACACCGGGCGGCCGGCGTTTCGCCGATCACGACAAGCGACTGCGCACTTGCGACGCCTGCCCAAAAGCAGGCAATCAGAACTCCTGCGATCAGTCTTGTCATGGCTACCAGCCCTCCTGCAGCGGACGGTCAACTGTTCGAGGTTTCAAAATAGCAGATTGTACGGGCATGGAAAACACTGAATCTGGCAGATGTTTTTCGTCGACAATCCGGGCAGAGCCACGTATGCGACAAAAAAGCGCTGATAGCGGCCTGACAGGCTCGACGTAGCGCTCTATATTCCGCCGCAATCCACGAGAGGGCTACTTGTGGGCAAGCAATTATCTGGGGAAGCCATGCGATTTCTAAGCGCGTTACTCGCCATCTGGACCGGCCTTGCAGCGACTGCCGCAGCGCAGGTCGGGGCACCGATACCTGATGCCATCGGCATTCGCGACGCCGTCACTCCGGTGATGGAATCAGTCGTCGAGTTCCATACTCTGGTCATGTACATCATCACCGCGATCGTCATTCTGGTGATGATCCTGCTGTTATATGTGATGATCCGCTATAACCGCAGGGCGAACCCGACCCCGTCCAAGAACAGCCACAACACGCTGATCGAGATTATCTGGACGGCCGTTCCGGTGTTGATCCTGGTTGTAATTGCGATCCCGTCCTTCCGGCTCCTCTATCTTCAGGATGTGGTTCCCGAATCCGATCTGACGATCAAGGCGACCGGGTATCAGTGGTATTGGGGTTATGAATATGCCGATCTCGGGATCGGCGAGTTCTATGCCAACATGGTCGCGGACGAGGATATCGACGCCGAAGCGGGTCAGCTTCGCCTGCTGTCGACCGATTATCCGCTGGTCGTGCCGGTCGATGCCACGGTGCGTCTCAACGTCACCGCCGCCGATGTGATTCACTCATGGGCGATGCCGAATTTCGGCATCAAGATCGACGCCATTCCGGGCCGCCTGAACGAGACCTGGTTCCGTGCCGAACAGACCGGCGTGTATTACGGGCAATGCTCGGAAATCTGTGGCCTGCGCCATGCCTACATGCCCATCGAAATCCATGTCGTTCCGCAAGACGTGTTTGATGCCTGGGCGGTCGCGGCCGCCGAAGACGTCGACGCGGGCCGGACGATGATTGCCGAATATCAAGCCGGTGTCCGTGAGACCCGGGTGGCCTCGCGCTGAGGAGAAGAGATATGTCAGACACAATCGCTCAACACGACGACCACGACCACTCGCCCAGCATCTGGGATCCGCGCCGCTGGCTGTTCTCGACGAACCACAAGGACATCGGCACGATGTATCTGGTGTTCGCCATTGTCGCCGGCATTATCGGCTTCGCCATGTCGGGGGTTATCCGCTGGGAGCTGTATGAGCCGGGTATCCAGGTCTTTGACGGCAACTCGCTCATCGGGGCGCTGGCGGCCAATGAGCACTCCTACAATGTGTTCATTACCGGCCACGGCCTGATCATGGTCTTCTTCGTGGTCATGCCGGCCATGATTGGCGGTTTTGGTAACTGGTTTGTTCCGATCCAGATCGGCGCGCCGGACATGGCCTTCCCGCGGATGAACAATATCTCGTTCTGGCTGCTGCCGTTTGCTTTCGCTCTTTTGCTGCTCTCGATCTTTGTGCCGGGCTCAGGTGCCGGTAACGGATTTGGCGGCGGCTGGGTAATCTATCCGCCGCTCTCCACCAGTGGCCACCCCGGACCCTCGATGGATCTGGCGATCCTGTCGTTGCACCTTGCCGGTGCGTCATCCATCCTCGGTGCGATCAACTTCATCACGACCATTTTCAACATGCGCGCACCGGGCATGACCATTCACAAGATGCCGCTCTTTGTGTGGTCGATGCTGATCACCGCCTTCCTGCTGCTTCTGTCCCTGCCGGTATTGGCGGGTGCCATCACCATGTTGCTGACGGACCGGAATTTCGGCACGACTTTCTTTGATCCGGCCGGCGGCGGTGATCCGGTGATGTTCCAGCACCTGTTCTGGTTCTTCGGACACCCGGAAGTCTACATCATGATCCTGCCGGGCTTCGGTATGATCAGCCACATCGTATCGACCTTCTCGCGCAAGCCGGTCTTCGGTTATCTCGGCATGGCCTATGCGATGGTCTCGATCGGTTTCATCGGCTTCATCGTGTGGGCACACCACATGTACACCGTCGGCATGGACGTGGACCTGAAAGCCTATTTCGTGGCGGCCACCATGATTATCGCGGTGCCGACCGGCATCAAGATATTCTCGTGGATTGCGACGATGTGGGGCGGCTCGATCGAGTTCAAGACTCCCATGGTCTGGGCCATTGGCTTCATCTTCCTGTTCACCGTGGGTGGTGTGACAGGTGTGATGCTGGCCAATGCGGGTATCGATGCCTTCCTGCACGACACCTATTACGTCGTGGCGCACTTCCACTATGTGCTGTCGCTGGGTGCGATCTTTGCCATTTTCGCCGGTTTCTACTACTGGATCGAGAAAATGAGTGGCTATAAATACTCCGAATTCCTCGGACAGCTGCACTTCTGGATCACCTTCATTGGCGTGAATCTGATCTTCTTCCCGCAGCACTTCCTGGGCCTTCAGGGTATGCAACGCCGCGTCCCGGATTATGCGGATGGCTATGCGCTGTGGAACCAGGTTTCGTCGATCGGCTATGTCGTGACGATGGTCGGTACTGTGGTGTTCTTCGTCATGCTGGCCGACATCTTCCTGCGCCGCCGCAAAGGTGCGGCGAATCCGTGGGGCGAGGGTGCCACGACACTGGAGTGGACGTTGTCCTCTCCGCCGCCTTTCCACCAGTTCAACGAACTGCCGGTGGTAAAGTCGGACAAACACTAGAAATGGTTACGGGGCGGAGGCAAACCTCCGCCCCGGCCGCAATTGAATGACACAATGGAAATGCGAAGCGATATCGCCATGACGGGGCATGTCTCGTCCAGACCCGCAGAGTGGCGGGATTACGTCTCGCTGATGAAGCCGCGGGTGATGACGCTTGTCGTGTTCACGGCTTTTGCCGGCTATGTGGCGGCGCCGGTCTCGATCCATCCGCTTATGGCGGCGATTGCCATCTTTGCTCTGGCCCTCGGTGCCGGGGCGGCGGGTGCGCTGAACATGGCGTATGACGCCGATATCGACCAGAAAATGCGCCGCACACGGTTGCGCCCGGTGCCGCTGGGCAAGGTCCGTCAGGAAGATGCCTATGGCTTCGGCCTCGTTGCGTCCGCACTGGCGATTGTCCTGATGTCGCTGGCGGCCAATGTCTTCGCCGCCGCCATGCTGGCTTTCTCGATCTTTTTCTACGCCGTCATCTACACCATGATCCTGAAGCGCCGGACGCCGCAGAATATCGTCATTGGCGGTGCGGCCGGGGCATTCCCGCCCATGATTGGCTGGGTGATCGCCACGGGCGGCGTGTCGATGGATGCGGTCATCCTGTTTGCCATCATCTTCCTGTGGACGCCGCCGCACAGCTGGGCACTGGCGCTCTACAAGTCCGGCGATTATTCCGACGCGGGCGTGCCGATGATGCCGGTGGCCAAGGGGCCGAAACGCACGCGTCTGGAAATCCTGATCTATTCGCTGATCCTGACACCCTTCGCCCTGGCCCCGGTGCTGACCGGCCTGGGGGGATTGCTTTATGGTCTGGCGGCGCTTCTGGGCGGAGCGGTCTTCCTGATTCTGGCCTGGCGCATCTTTGATTCGCGCGCCGGTGAAGCCGGATCGGCAGAGGATGGTGCGCTCTATGCCGTGCGCGTTGGCGACAAGGCGGCGCGGGATCTGTTCGCCTATTCGATCGGATACCTGGCAACACTGTTCGCCGCATTGATCGCCGAGCATGCGATGGGCGCCTATTTCGCGACGCCGCTCGGAGGTCTTCTATGACCGAAGACAACGCGCCTCCGGACACACATGCTCCCGGCGAAACGCCGGCAGTCGATGCTGCGCAACACCAGCGTGATTTCATCAAGGCGCGTGGCCGCCGCAATGTGATGATCGCCCTGTCGCTGGTGGCGTTCATGGTGCTGATCTTTTCGATTACGGCGATCCGGTTGACGCAGAATGTGAGCGCCCGTCAGGACGCTATGGCCGCGGAAGAGGAGGCTGTGACAGGTGATGAAGCAACTTCTGAAGAATAAGAATACGCGCCTGATGGTGACGCTGTCCGGCGTGGCGATTGCCATGGTCGGCGCGGCCTATGCGGCGGTTCCGCTCTACAATCTGTTCTGTCAGGTGACGGGCTATGGCGGCACGACGCAGGTGGCCACCGCCGAGGCGGGTTCCATTCTCGACCGCACGGTTGAGGTCCGGTTTGATGCCAGCCAGTCGCGCGATTTGCCCTGGACCTTTGAACCGATGCAGTCGTCGATGACGGTGCGGGTGGGAGAAACCTCTCTGGCCTTCTATCGCGCGACCAATAATTCGGACCGCCCGGTGACCGGGATGGCGTCTTATAATGTGACCCCGTTCAAGGCCGCGCCGTATTTTTCCAAGCTGGAATGTTTCTGCTTTACCGAGCAGACCCTGCAGCCCGGCGAAAGTATTGAAATGCCCGTATTATTCTTCGTCGATCCGTTGATGGATGAAGAAAGCCGCATGGATGATGTGCACACTATCACATTGTCCTACACCTTTTTCGAACAGGATGCCGACGGCGCAGGCGCGACAGGTCGCCGCGAAGCGGCACCATAGCATTGATCCTTTCCCCGGCGGCCTGTATCAGGTTTTGAAATTCGTCCGGGGACGACTCGCAGGAGACAGGACATGGCCGGTCACGCCGTCAAACACGATTATCATCTCGTCAATCCGAGCCCATGGCCGGTTGTAGCGTCGCTGTTTGCATTCATCATGATGCTGGGCGCTGTGGTCTGGATGAAGGGCCTGGCCGAAGACAGTTTTGTCTTTGGCGAAGGGCAGCCCTGGCTGTTCGCTATCGGCCTGCTGGGCATTTTCTATGTGATGTTCGGCTGGTGGGGTGATGTGATCAGGGAATCCCGCGCCGGCGACCACACGCCGGTTGTCGATATCGGCCTGCGCTACGGCATGATCCTCTTCATCCTGTCGGAAGTCATGTTCTTCGTGGCCTGGTTCTGGATGTTCTTCGAAGGCGCGCTTTTCCACGATCTGCGGGCGGGCGGAAGTTGGGATGCGATTGCCATTGGTGCCGATTTCTCCGGCTGGGAAAGCTGGCCGCCGCCGGGAGTTGAAACCTTTGATCCGTGGCATCTGCCGCTGATAAACACACTGATCCTGCTACTGTCCGGTACGACCGTGACCTGGGCGCACCACGCGCTGCAGCATGGCGACCGCAAGGGGGCCATCCAGGGCCTGATCCTGACCGTGATTCTGGGTGTCAGCTTCTCCTTTGTTCAGGCCTATGAGTACAGCCACGCGCACTTTGCCTTTGACGGCAATCTCTATGGCGCGACCTTCTTCATGGCGACGGGCTTCCACGGCGCGCACGTTATCATCGGGACGATCTTCCTGGCGGTTTGCCTGATCCGTCTGTTGATGGGCGGCATGTCTCCGCAGAAGCATTTCGGCCTGGAAGCTGCCGCCTGGTACTGGCACTTCGTGGATGTGGTCTGGCTCTTCCTGTTTGCCTTCGTCTACGTCGCTTTCCAGTAAGGCATGGCTGAAACCTCTCCCTTCCTCGCGGGCGCCAAAGGCCGCTGCCCGCGATGTGGGGAGGGGGCCATGTTTGCCGGCTTTCTGACCATTGCCCCGTCCTGCGAGGTCTGTGATCTCGATTACAGTTTTGCGGATGCAGGCGACGGTCCGGCCTTCTTCGTCATGTCGATTGTCGGCTTTCCGGTGGTGTTTCTGGCACTTCTGATGGAAGTCGCGATGCAGCCGCCATTGTGGGTGCATATGGTGCTGTGGCTGCCGGTCACCGTCTTGCTTTGCCTGCTTTTGCTGCGGCCGTGCAAGGGCATTCTGTTTGCGCTGCAATTCAAGCACGCCGCTGAAGAAGCCCGCTTCAATAACGAGCACTGACGCGAGGCGCTGATGTTTCGCCCGCTCCCTCTCCTGACCCTTCTTTCCATTCCGGCCCTGGCCTTGTTGATCTGGCTGGGAGCATGGCAATTCGGCCGTATGGCAGAGAAGGCCGACGCCATTTCTGGCTGGGAAAGCCGCGAGGTCGGCGACCCGGCCGACTGGCAAGCGGCGCTTTGCGATATTCGCAGCAGTTTTACAGGCCGGGCCGTTTTCCCGCCCGATGGTGTCGAAGGCGGTGAAGTCCGTTTTCACGGACGCTCGACCTCCGGAGAGCTGGGATGGCGGCTGATGTCGCCCGTGCCGGTGCCGGCCTGTTTTGATCCGGCTGCCGGACAGTATTTTCTGGTCCAGACGGGCTTTGAAACCTTTACCGGCAATGTGCTTCCCGCTCCGGATGTGCTGATGTTTGCGCGTCCGCCCGAGCCGGGCGCCTTTGATGCCGCCAACAATGTCGAGACGGGAGAGTTCTTCCGCTATGAAGCCGAGGCACTCTCGTCTGCGTTGGGCGGGCGGCCCGTCGCCACGGATTTCTGGATGATCGCGGCGGGAGATGAGATGCCGCCGCAACTGGCGAATGTGCCGCCCGGTCAGCATCTGGGCTATGCGCTGACATGGTGGGGGCTCGCGATCGGGCTGATCGCGGTCTACCTTCTGATGCATGTGCAGGCCGGGCGGTTGCGTTTCACCCGGCGTTAGCGGGTTTGGTGTATAGAGTTCATCGACAAGCATGAGGCTGGCGAATGGCGTTGTGGCGCGATGATTCCCCGACAATCGAACTGGAAACCCGCGATCTCGTGCTTCGGGCCCCGCGTGCAGAAGATTATGAGGCCTGGGCCAAGCTGCGCGCTGCCAGCCGCCGCCGCACCGAGCCGTGGGAGCCGTCCTGGACAGAAGACGAGCTGACGCGGACAGCCTATCGCGGCCGGATGCGGCGCTATGACCTGGACTGGAAAGAGGGGCGGGGTGCGCCCTTCTTCGTGATCCGCAAGCGCGGCAATCTTCTGGTCGGGGCGTGTAATCTCAACAACATCAGACGCGGCGTGATGCAGTCAGCGGATATCGGCTACTGGATCGGTACGCCCTATATCCGGCAAGGATATGCGCGGCAGGCGATAAGGCGGGTACTGGCCTTTGCCTTCAACGAACTGAAACTGAACCGCATCGAGGCGGCGGTGCAGCCGGACAATACAATCTCGCGCAAATTGCTGGAAGAGATCGGTTTCCAGCATGAGGGGCTGGCGCGCCGCTTCCTCTACATTGCCGGTGAATGGCGCGATCATGACAAGTTGGCGCTTCTGGCGATGGACCCCATCCGTGGATGAGGCCCTGTTCAGCCGCGCGGCGAGGGCCTCCGGGGCGGTAGCCTTTGCCATCGACCTTGAAACCGCCCGTTTTTCCGGGCGTGTGGGCGAGCTGGGCCTCCTGAAGCCGGACTACAAGCTGGATGACATCATCAACATGCTGGCGCCCGGCGACCGTGAGGATTTCACGGCGGCTCTGGTGGCCGGCGATATCGACCTGCGGGTCCGGCTGGTCGGTGAAGAAGGCGCCGTGCGCTATCTGCGCTTCATCGGCTCGCGGATCGAGAACGGATCCGTGTCAGGACTGGTTCTGCCGGCCGGACGTTTCTCGGTCGATGCGCGCGACCAGCTGGATCGGGAGACGCGGATTTCCGATGCGGTGGAGGGCGGGGAAATCCTCGCCCACTACCAGCCGATCATTGCGCTGGAAACCGGCGCGCTGGCCGGCTTTGAAGCGTTGGCACGGTGGGATCGCCCGGGTGTCGGCATTATCGGTCCCGATGATTTTCTGTCCCTGGCCGATGATATGGATCTGTTGGGGGCAATCGGCGATCAGGTGCGGGAGATGGCCGCGCGCGATCTGTCTGCCTGGCGGCAGACGGCGGCGAGCGCGCCGCTTTTCATGGCCGCCAATGCCAGCGTTGGCGAGCTGCTGGCGGACGGATTTGCCGAACGCCTGATCGCGGCGATCTCCGGGGCCGGACTTCGCGCCGGGACCTACAAGCTGGAAATCGCCGAGACCGAAATCATGCGGGAGCCGGACCGGGCGGCGGCGGTGCTCACGCAATTGAAAGCGGCGGGCATCCAGATTGCGCTGGATGATTTTGGTACCGGCTATTCCTCTCTTTCGCGGCTTGATCAGTTCAGCTTCGATACGGTCAAGATCGACCGCTATTTCGTGCGCGCCATGTCGACCTCGGCGAGTGCCACGAAAGTGGTGGAGTCCGTCCTGCAACTGGCCAAGCATTACGGCATGACGGTTGTCGCCGAAGGCATTGAGTCGGCGGACACGGCCGAACAACTGGCGGCGATGGGCTGTGACTTTGGTCAGGGCTTTCGCTATGCGGGCGCGGTGGCACCGGAACTGGCCGCGGAAATCGTCCGGGCAGGACTGCCGGGCCGAATCAGATCGCCAATGGGCGGAGCTCAGGCGTGACCGGAAACCGCTGACAGATGCGCCGGATTGACCCCGATCTGATGCAGGGCGCGCTCCCATTTATCGTCAAAATGATCATCAAAGATCAGCGCTTCTTCGGGATCGGCGACCAGCCAGACGCTCGCCTGTAACTCGTCTTCCAGCTGACCTGGTCCCCATCCGGCGTAGCCGAGGGCCAGAACGGCTTTCTGGGGCGGGTGATCGGAGGCCATGGCATCCAGCACATCCCGCGTCGCCGTCAGGCAGATATTGCCGGAAACCCGCAGTGTGGCGTTCTCGTGGGCGAAGTCCGGCGTGTGCAGGACGAAGCCGCGATCCCCATCGACCGGCCCGCCCTTCAGGACGGCCTGGTCCGGCAGGCGGATGTCGCTCTCAATCCCCAATTGCTCGAACAGGGTCGGCAGGCGCAAATCCTCGACCGGGTTGTTGATGGCAATGCCCATCGCATGCTCATCATCATGATCGCAGATATAGATCAGCGCCCGATCAAATCGCGGGTCGCCAATCGCAGGGCTTGCGATCAACAGTTTGCCGGTTAGATATCCGTCTGCAGCCATAACGCCATGCTTGCCGCAAAACAGGGATACGTAAAGGCAAATTCCCGCTATTCTTAGGGAAAGCATTCGTTCAAATTCAACCAAAGCAGGAAATGCGAGGAGCAGTACGCAATGACAATTTCACAAGGTGACCGCCTTCCGGACGTCAAATTCGGCGTGATGACCGCAGACGGTCCGTCGCAGAAAAGCACATCCGACGTTTTCGCCGGCAAGACCGTCGCGCTCTTCGCCGTGCCGGGGGCCTATACGCCGACCTGTTCGGCCAAGCACCTGCCGGGCTTCGTTGAAAAAGCCGGCGATTTGCGCGCCAAGGGCATCGATACCATTGCCTGTGTTTCGGTCAACGACGTGTTCGTGATGAATGCGTGGGGCAAGGATCAGGGCGTCGGCGATGATGTCGTCATGCTGGCCGACGGCAATGGCGATTTCGCCAAAGCAACCGGCCTGACGATGGATGGTAGCGGCTTTGGCATGGGCACACGCTCACAGCGCTTTTCCATGCTGGTGAAAGACGGCGTGGTCGAGATTCTGAACACCGAGGAGCCCGGCGACTTCCGGACCTCCAGTGCCGAACACATGCTCGGCCAGCTCTGATAACCAAAAAAGGAAGTTTTTCATGGGCGAGTTGATCTTTATCGGCGTTATCGTCGTTCTGGCACTTCTGGTCATTTCCATGACGATCAAGTCCGTGCCCCAGGGCATGGAATATACGGTCGAGCGTTTCGGGCGTTACACACGCAAGCTGAGCCCCGGTCTTCATTTCATTGTGCCCTTTGTCGATTCCGTTCGGTACAAAATCAACATGCGGGAACGTGTGCTCGACGTGCCCAAGCAGGAAGTCATCACCAAGGATAACGCCATGGTGTCTGTGGACGCCGTAGTGTTCATCCAGGTGATGGAGCCGGCCCGCGCCGCCTATGAGGTCGATAATCTCGATTTCTCCATCCTCAATCTGGCGATGACGAATGTCCGGTCGGTTGTCGGTTCGATGGATCTGGACGAGACCCTGTCCAACCGCGATGACATCAATGCGCGGCTTCTGTCTGTCATTGATGCGGCGACCAATCCCTGGGGTGTGAAGGTCACGCGCATAGAGATTCGCGATCTGTCGCCACCGCCGGACATTACCGAGGCGATGGCCCGGCAGATGAAGGCGGAACGCCTGAAGCGCGCGGAAATCCTGGAAGCGGAAGGCGAGAAGCAGTCTGAAATCCTGCGTGCCGAAGGCCAGAAGCAATCCCAGATACTGGAGGCAGAGGGCCGCAAGGAGGCCGCATTCCGGGATGCGGAAGCGCGCGAACGGGCGGCAGAGGCGGAAGCGCGAGCGACCGAAATGGTGTCAAAAGCCATCGCGGAAGGCGACCTCAACGCGATCAATTATTTCCTCGGCCAGAAATACGTTGAAGCCTTTGCCAAGCTGGCCGAGAGCGATCAGCAGAAAACCGTGATCATTCCGGCCGAGTTTTCCAATATCGTCTCAACCGTCATGGGCGTGGGTGAATTGACCAAAGCGGCGCGTGATGCGGCGAAAGGGGCCGCCGAGGGCGCCATCAAACAGTCCCGCGGCAGCGTTCCGTCAACGGATTAGGGAGACAGGGTCGTGGATATCATTATCGCGGGGCTGGAAGGCCTGAATCTGTGGTGGTGGCTGGGCCTGGCGGCGGTGTTGCTGATCGCCGAATTGCTCACCGGCACCACTTATATCCTCTGGCCGGCCGCGGCCGCCTTTGTCACGGCTCTGATCTCCAGCTTCACCGGCTGGCCGGTCGAGCTCGCCGTCTTCGCGATACTGGGCGTGGGCTTTCTCATCGCCGGCGACCGCTGGCTGAAACCGCGTCTGAAAAGCGGTGCGGACAGCGGCCTCAACAGCCGCGCCACCTACCTCGTGGGAGAGAGCGTGACGGTCGTGGGCGGTTTCTCGGAAGGGCGCGGCCGGGTGCGTCATGGCGATACCGAATGGTCGGCCAAGACCGAGGACGGATCCGATCTTGCCGAGGGCGCCAAAGCCATCGTGGCAGCGCTGGACGGCACACGACTGGTGCTGAAGGCCGTCTGATGACCTGATTGCGGTTTCGCGCCATGCGCTTTCCATTCCGCGCACCCATCCGCGCGCCGTTGCCTGAATCCCCAGGCGACGGTACCGGCGTTACCGGCGGGGTTCCTGTCGCTGAAAGTTCGCAATAATTTTCAATCTCAGCTCCGTTTACTATAGCGTGAGCGATTTTCGTAAATTAGCTTCGATTGGCATCCGGCATTCACGCTGGTCTGCAAGCGTTTGCTACCAAACCCTCGCGTTCAGGTCTTGTTGGTCCCCGCGTTTCAACGCCCGCCATCCAAAGGAAGCTCATGTTCAGAATTATTGGTCTTGCCCTCGCGGGTATCGTGGCTGCAGCATCTGCGGATGCACAGACATATCGCGCAGACGCCGTTCAATTCTCGATGCTGCCATCGTCCCGTTCGGTCGCCGTTGGCGAGACGGCGACAGTGTTTGGCACCGCCCTGAGTTCTGTTCCGCAAACAGATTGCGAGCTTGTTCTGGGAGAGGGCGCGCCGGGCGCATCGCTGAGCTGGCAGCTTCTGGATGCGAGCAATCAGCCGACGGGTGCCGCCGCGAATGCGCATTTCCCGCTGACAGGGGCGAGTAGCGTTAACCCCGGTGGTGTGCCGCAGAACTTGCTCGTCGCGATTTCTTCGCCCGTGCCGCTCAATAATGCCGATGTCGATATCTTCACGCGATGCGCAAATACCGCGCAAAATGCCTCTTTCGATTTTTACCGAAATCCGCTTTTTCCTGGCGTCAATACGCTGCTGCTCAACGTATCGGCAGCTCCGACGCCGGATATTCTCGTCATTGGCCAGACGCTTTCGGGCGACGGTTATGTTAATTTGCCGACCGCAGGCGCACGTCGTCCCGCGGCAATTGCAGCGGTGAATATAGGCGCAGCCGGCACCGTGACAGTGTCTGCCAATACCGGCGATACGCCTTTGCCTGTCACCCTCAATTTGTGTGAAACCGACAGCAACGGCGTCTGCATCGGCAATCGCGCAGAGTCGCTTGAGGTCATTTTCGCCAATAATCAGGTGCGGACTTTCAACGTCTATGTACAGTCAAACGGGCAGCAAGGAATTGCGAACCTGCCCGGTCTGGCGCGCGTCTATTTTGAGTTCGGCATTTCTGCGCCAGCCGCTGATGCGGTTGGTGAGGTGTCGATCAATTCGCCCGATGCCCAGCTTGCTACGCGATATAGTGCGACCAGTTTTGCCGTCATCGCAGCGGCGCCTGATACATCAGGAGATGCGATTGTCGGTGTTTATCGCGGCCTGATCTTCGGTGGAGCTGGCGGGCCATTCGGCAGTTTCCCTGCGACCATAATCATTTATGGCGCGAACTCGATGTTTATCTCCGAGCGCGGGGCTGCCGGGTGGCCGTTCCATATCCCAGTCGGCGATTGCTTTTGCGCGAGGGGTCAGCGCGACCCGCACTGCCAGCAATGCGGTCAATCGGCAGTCTGGTAATGTTTTCCCGAGTGCCGGCATCAATGCCCAGATCACCAATCTGTTTGCGAGCCCCTACACATTTACGTATCAGGCGATTTACGATCCGGTTGCCGAACAAACACTGACCGGCAGTCTGACGGCTGAAGGCAATTCGCTGATCGGACAGACCTTCGATGTCTTCTACAATGGCAGCGATATCGGCGATCTGAACACCGGGTCGGAAGTGAATGGGGCAGGGGCGGGGTCCGCGACGGTCACATGGCCCGGGCAATCGGCCGAATGTACCGTCACTGTCGCAAACTCCCGCCTCAATCAGGATCGCACGACCTGGTTGTTTGTGACCGGGAAAGATGATGCCTGTGGCGTTCCGAGTTTTGATCTCATTGGCTTTGTAGATGACACGCGCGGGGCGCGGCGCGCGGAGCTCTTTGCCTATGCTCGCGGTGCAAATGCAGGAACACTCGATACATTCCCCATCGTTCTGGTGGCGCGATAAGTCCGGATCGGGGGCAGAGGTTCAAATCAGGCGTCTGCCCCTGGCCTGTTACCCCATGACCGACTGACACCCCATTCGGGCCAGCTCGTCGGCGCGTTCATTTCCGGGGTCACCATTGTGGCCCTTGACCCAATCCCACCGAATCTCGTGGCGGCTGGCGGCTTCGTCCAGTCGCCGCCAGAGATCCTCATTCTTCACCGGCTTTTTGGCGGCGGTTTTCCAGCCATTTTTCTTCCAGCCATGAAGCCATTTTGTGATGCCGTCGCGGACATAGACGCTGTCGGTCACCAGCCGGACCTTCGCGGCGCGTTTCAGACTCTCCAGTGCCTGGATTGCGGCCATCAGCTCCATGCGGTTATTGGTGGTCTCGGGCTCGCCGCCATAGAGCTCTTTCTCATGACCTTTCCATTCCAACAAAGCCCCCCAGCCTCCCGGGCCGGGATTGCCTGAACAGGCGCCGTCGGTGTGAATTGTAATCAGTCCCATCAGCTGGCCTTGACCGGATATTTCTTCGCGAGATCTGTAATTCCGGCGGTGATCAGTTCGGCGAGTACGTCCAGATCAATATCCCCAAGCTTGTTGAGATAGAGGCAGGATTTACCAAGGGAATGCTTGCCGAGGCGCGCCAGAATGGACCCGTAATCCTGATAGCCAGGCAGAATATAGACTGACAGCTTGGCCTTGCGCGGTGAGAAGCCGGTGGCCATGAAGTCACCCTCACGGCCGCTGTCGTATTTGTAGTGATATTCGCCATAGCCGATGATGGACGGCCCCCACATACGGGGTGTCCAGCCGGTGGTTTTTGCAAACAGGTCCAGCAGGATACGGCCTTCCGTGCGCCGGCGTTCCGGTTCGACCGAGGCGATGAATTCGGCGGGAGACACTTCGGTCGGCTTTGTCTTGTTTTCACTCATAACAGCCGTCCCAGCATGGGGTCCAGGGTCATCACGACCAGTGCAATACTCGCTGACGATGCGATGAATGCGACAAGCCATGCAAGCCATCCCGCCTTGGCTCTGTGCCCGACAATGAGGGCGATAACGCACAACAACGCAATAACAGCCAGATGGACGATGTGGGGGCCGACCCCAAGCTGTAATCCAATCGAGGCTTCGTCATTGGGATTGATAAATACTGATATCAAGTATGCGGTCAGTCGCATGTGAAGGGAAAAGAAAGCGAGGGCGAAGCCCAAAACCGCACTCAGGCGTACCAGAAAAAGACTGAGTACGGCCAAAATCACCGTCACTGCGGGGCCGGCCCCTTTTACCAGCATTGTATGCAGAAGTGGTGGCTGGATTGACGGATCAATCGGCGACGCGCCATTGAGCGACATTTGCATGTCATACCCCAGCCCTTCGCCCATACCCCAATGGCCGAGCTCGTGTAGATAGAATCCGGCGACTGCAACAACAGGCAGCGCTATTGCGAGGGAAATGAGTTGACGGAATGTCATTTGTTTATGCCACCAGGCGCGGAAGTTTGAAGACGACATTCTCGTCGGTGACGCGCAATTCTTCAACCGAGGTCTCGAAGCGCGCGCCAATCGCGGCGATGAGGTCTTCAACCAGCTGTTCAGGTGCCGAGGCCCCCGCCGTGACACCGACGGTTTTGGCCTTGTCCAGCATCGACCAGTCGACGGCAGCGGCATCTTCCACCAGAGCCGCCTGTTTGGCACCGGCGCGCAGCGCAACCTCGACCAGACGCTTGGAGTTGGAGGAGGTTTCCGAGCCGATTACCAGCACGACGTCACACGGTTCGGCCATGGCCTTGACGGCCGCCTGACGATTGGTGGTGGCGTAGCAGATGTCTTCCTTGTGCGGGGCAGCGATCTGCGGAAAGCGCGATTGCAACATGGCGACAATCTCGGCGGTATCATCGACTGACAGCGTTGTCTGGGTGGCAAAGGCGATCCGCGACGGATCTTTCGGTTCGAAGGTTGCGGCGTCCTCGACGGTCTCGATCAGGGTGATTGCGCCGTCCGGCAACTGGCCCAGCGTGCCCACGACTTCTGGGTGACCGGCATGGCCGATCAGCACGATTTCCATACCGGCCGCATGATGGCGCTGGGCCTCGACATGGACTTTCGAGACCAGCGGGCAGGTGGCATCAATATAGATCATGTCCCGGCGCTCGGCTTCCGCCGGCACCGATTTGGGCACGCCATGGGCGGAGAAGACGACGGGCCTGTCCGTCGGCGCCTGATCCAGTTCATCCACGAATACCGCACCGATCCGCTCCAGACGCTCAACGACGTGGCGGTTATGAACGATTTCGTGGCGGACATAGACCGGCGCACCGAACCTGGCGATGGATTGCTCGACAATCTGGATGGCGCGGTCAACGCCCGCGCAAAATCCGCGCGGGGCGGCCAGCAGAACTTTCATCGGACGTTTCTCTTGCGTCATTTCCTGTCCTTCATGTGCGGTCTTGGCGTTGCGGCGGCCGGATAGGCATCGTAAGACCCTGATCTAGTGAAGCGTCCGTCCGGAGTCATCACCCATGCGCTTGTTTGTCCCGCTTATTGCAATCGCCCTTGTCGGCTGTAACACAGTTGATCGTGTCTTTTCCGAAGCGCCTGACAATCCGGGACCGTGTCCTTCTGCGCTGGCATTGTATGATGCTCACCGTGTTGTCGAGCTGACACAACTGCCTGCCACCATAGACTCTGTTGGTTTCACCGGAGAGATCAACGGGGTGCGTTCGCTCTGCCGCTATTTCAATCTCGAGCCGATCAATGCGAATCTGGAGATTGATTTCGGGTTTGGCCGCGGGCCTGCCGCGCAAGGCAGCACTCATACCTATACATATTTCGTAGCGGTTACCCGCCGGGACAGCGTCGTGATTCACCGCGAGGAATTCCCGATCACCGTCCGCTTCGAGCCCGGACAGGACCGGGTTTTCCTGACCGAAACAATTAGCCGGATCTCGATCCCGCGCGCGACCGAAACGACATCGGGTACGAATTTCGAAATCATTGTCGGCTTTGATCTGACACCGGAACAGATTGCCTGGAACCGGGCCGGTCAACGCTTCCGCGTGGACGCAGGCCAGGATCAGGACTGATCTCATGACGTCTATCGTTGATCAGCTGTCCGCCCGTATCGGTGCGGCGTTCGAGGCTATTGGATTGCCGGCTGATCTCGGACGATGCACCGAATCGGACCGGCCTGACCTCGCGCCCTATCAATGTAACGGGGCCATGGCGGCGGCCAGGCTGGCCAAGAAGGCACCGCGCGCGGTCGCAGACGATATTGCGGCGCAGCTTGACGGCGATGCGCTGATTGCCGAGCTGGAAATCGCCGGGCCGGGCTTTCTGAATATCACGCCGGCGACAAGCGTTTACGAGGCGCAGGCCAATGGAATCGTGGCGGATGACCGGGCCGGGGCGGCGTTGGTCGAAGCGGCGCGAACCGTGATGATCGATTTTGGCGGGCCCAATGTGGCCAAGCCGATGCATGTCGGGCATTTGCGCTCCTCTGTGCTGGGCGACAGTCTGCAGCGCCTCTTCCGCTTCCGCGGTGACACGGTGATCTCGGACATTCATCTGGGTGACTGGGGCTATCAGATGGGATTGCTGGTCACCGAGCTGCAATCCGAACAACCGGACCTGCCGTATTTTGATGCGGACTTTGCCGGCGAATATCCGTCCGAGCCGCCAGTGACGATCGAGGATTTGTCCCGGCTGTATCCGCAAGCAGCCGCCGCCGCGAAGGACAACGAGGCCCGTGCGGCGCTGGCGCGCAAGGCGACGGCGGAATTGCAGGCCGGACGCCGGGGATACCGGGCGCTGCTGGCGCACTTCATCGCCGTGTCCATCGCCGCTCTGAAACATGATTTCGATGCGCTGGGCGTGCATTTCGACCTGTGGAAAGGCGAAAGCGACGTCAATGACCTGATCCCCGCTCTGGTCGAGGATTTCAAGGCGCGCGGCGTGGCCGAAAAATCGGACGGTGCCTGGGTGGTGCGTGTCGCCCGCGAGGACGACAAGAAGGAGCTGGCGCCACTGATCCTTGTTTCATCCCAGGGGTCTGCCCTTTATGGCACGACCGATCTCGCCACCATTCAGGACCGGAAGACGCATTATGATCCGGATCTGATCCTCTATGTCGTGGATCTGGGCCAGTCGGATCATTTCGAGCAGGTCTATCGCGCCGCCTACAAGGCCGGCCTCGCGGTGGAAGATTCGCTGGAGCACATCAAGTTCGGCACGGTCAACGGCCCGGATGGAAAGCGCCTGCGCACGCGCGCGGGCGGCACATTCCGGCTCGCCGACCTGATCAGTGAGGCCTATGAGCGCGCGCGCGCCCGTCTGAACGAGGCGGGGCTCGGGGCGGAATTGTCCGCTGACGAGTTCGACCGGGTTGCCCGCATGGTCGCCAATGCCGCAATCAAGTTTGCCGACCTGCAAAACTACCGGACCACGAATTATATTTTCGAGCTGGACCGCTTCATCTCGTTTGAAGGCAAGACCGGCCCTTATCTCCTGTATCAGGCCGTGCGGGTGAAATCGATCATGCGCAAGGCCGAAGCCGAAGGGCTGAAGGCGGGGCCGATCCGGATCACCGATCCGGCCGAGGCGGCCCTGGTGCGCCGTCTGGATGGCTTCGATGCGGCCCTGCAACGCGCCTATGATCTGCGGGCACCGAATCACATTTGCGATCATGTGTATTCGCTGGCGCAGGCGTTTTCGTCCTTCTATGCGGCCTGTCCGATCCTGCCGGAAAAAGACGAAGCCATCCGGTCATCGCGGCTGGCACTGGCGCAAACCACGCTGAAACAGCTGGAAATCGCGCTGTCACTGATAGGCATGGACGCGCCGGAGAAGATGTAAGCAGCAAACCGGCTGTGCGCGATTGACTCTGTATACGCGCGCTCTAAACCTCATTTCTCCCGTCCCCGCGGGAGAGACCGGCGAATAAGGCCGGCGCCGAAGGCGCAACCGCCCCGGAAACGCTCAGGCAAATGGACCGCGGGATGACGAAACGCTGGAAAGCGGGCGCCGGATACGGCGTCCCACCGACGGAGCAAGCCGGAGAGGGATTGTCCTTCTTCCTGCGGAATCTCTCAGGTCATTAAGACAGCGGGGGCCGTCCGGACAGTCCGGACATGCCGGAAACGGGGCCCGAGAATATGACGGATACGCTGCAGACACCGCTCTTTGACCTTCATGTCGCGCTGGGCGCGAAGATCGTCCCGTTTGCGGGCTATGACATGCCGCTTCAGTATGACGGTATCATGGCCGAGCATAATCGCACCCGTGATGCCGCCGGCCTGTTTGATGTCTCGCATATGGGTCAGGCGCATTATACCGGCGATGAAGCGGCGCTTGAAAAGCTGGTCACGGCGGACCTTTCGGCGCTGCAACCGGGCGAACAGAAATATACGCTGCTCCTGAACGAGCAGGGCGGCATTCGCGATGATCTGATGGTGTCGCGCCCGTTCGGGGAAGATGGTCTCTTTCTGGTCGTCAATGCGGCCACCAAGGGCGATGACTTCGCCCACATTGCCAGAAACACCGCCGGAATGGGTGAGCTGCGCGTCATCGAGGATCGCGCCCTGATCGCTCTGCAGGGGCCGCAGGCGGCCGACGCGTTTGGCGCGCTGGTACCCGATGCGGCGAAGCTGATTTTCATGCAGTGCGGCGTCTTCACGCTGGATGGCGTGGAGATCTACGTCTCCCGCTCCGGCTATACCGGCGAGGACGGTTTTGAAATTTCCATTCCGGCAGACCGGGCGGCGGATATTACACAGAGAATTCTCGCCGATGAGCGGGTCAAGCCGATCGGTCTGGGCGCGCGGGATTCGCTGCGTCTTGAAGCCGGACTCTGCCTTTATGGTCATGACATGAATGAAGAGACGACGCCGGTCGAGGCGGTTCTGATGTGGGCGGTTGCCAAGCCGCGCCGCGAGCGGCTGGACTTCCCTGGCGCCCCGCTGGTTATGAAGATGTTCGCCGACAAGCCGGCGCGCAAGCGGGTGGGCTTCACCATGGCCGGCGCTCCGGCGCGCGAAGGGGCCGAGATCGTCAAGGACGGGCAGTCCATTGGTATTGTCACATCCGGCGGTTTCGGGCCGACGGTGGGCGGCCCTGTGGGCATGGCCTATATCGACACGGAACACGCCGTTGCGGACACAGACATCGAGATTCTGCTGCGCGGCAAGGCGCGGCCGGCAAAAGTGGCGAAAATGCCTTTCGTTGCACAACGTTATTATCGGGGCGAATAGCCAACAGGGGAGGACGCGATGAGCGTGAAATACACCAAGGATCATGAATGGGTGAAAGTCGATGGCGACACCGCTACCGTCGGCATCACCGCCTATGCCGCCGAACAACTGGGCGATGTCGTCTTTGTCGAATTGCCGGATGTCGGCAAATCCTTCGACCAGGGTGACGAAATGGCCGTTGTGGAATCGGTGAAGGCCGCATCCGAAGTCTATGCGCCGGTCTCCGGCGAGATTGTCGCGGTCAATAGCGAACTCGAAGGCGAGCCCCAGAAAGTCAATGAAAGTGCCGATGCCGATGGCTGGTTCGTGAAGCTGAAGCTCAGCGACACAAGCGAGCTGGACGGCCTCATGGATGAAGCCGCCTATGCGGCGCATATCTCCTAAATCTCTGACAGGACAAGCGGATGCGATATCTCCCCCTGACGCCGGCTGACCGGCAGGACATGCTGCAACGGATCGGTGTGTCGTCGATCGACCAGCTGTTTACCGATGTACCGGAGGCGGCACGTCTGGACGGGCCGGTCGGCCTTCCGGCGTATCAGACCGAGCTTCAGGTGGAGCGCGCGCTGTCGAAACTGGCGGGCGAGAATACGGCAGCCTCCAGCGTGCCCTTCTTTGTCGGGGCCGGGGCCTACAAGCACCATGTTCCCGCCACGGTGGATCATCTGATCCAGCGCTCGGAATTCCTGACGGCCTATACGCCCTACCAGCCGGAGATCAGCCAGGGCACGTTGCAGACCCTGTTCGAATTCCAGACACAGGTTGCGCTCATGACCGGCATGGATGTCGCCAATGCCTCCATGTATGACGGCTCCACGGCCTGTGCCGAAGCCGTGTTGATGGCGGCCCGCGTCACCAAGCGCAAGAAAGCGGTCCTCGCCGGGTCCCTTCACCCGCATTACGCCGAGACGACGCGCACATCGGCGAAATATCTGGATATCGACATCGCCTCCACCGATCCGGATCCGGGCGGTCTGTCGGGTATTGCCGAGGCGATTGATGACGAGACGGCCTGTGTGGTCATCCAGACCCCGGATGTATTCGGCCGCCTGCATGACCTGACAGATATCTCCGAGAAGGCGCATGCGCACGGGGCGCTGGTCATTGCCGTCTTCACCGAGCCGGTCTCGCTGGGCCTCGTCAAGTCGCCGGGCGAAATGGGCGCGGATATCGCCGTAGGCGAAGGGCAGGGGATCGGCGTCGGTCTCAATTTCGGCGGGCCGTATGTCGGTTTGTTTGCTTGTAAAAACGATCGCAATTTCATTCGCAATCTGCCCGGCCGTCTGGCGGGCGAAACCGTCGATGCCGATGGCCGCCGCGGCTATGTGCTGACGCTTTCCACGCGCGAGCAACATATCCGCCGCGACAAGGCGACCTCGAATATCTGCACCAATTCCGGCCTGTGTGCGCTGGCCTTCACCATTCACATGACGCTGCTGGGCGAAAAAGGCCTGACGACGCTGGCGCAGCTGAACCATGAAACGGCCTGCGATCTCGCGGACCGTCTGGGCGCGATTGAAGGCGTCGATCTCTTGACCGACACCTTCTTCAATGAATTTGCCCTGCGCCTGACCAGGCCGGCCGCGGACGTCGTGGACGCGCTGGTCGACAAGGGCGTTCTGGGTGGTGTGCCGGCCTCGCGCCTCTATCCGGGCGGCGGACTGGACGATGTGCTGATCGTCGCGGCCACCGAAACCAATACGCCAGAGGATCTGGCGGCGTTCGAAACCGCCCTGCGGGAGGTGTTGGCATGAGCATGAACACACAAGGTCGTCCAACCCGCATCGAGCACGATATTGATCCGGGCGGGTATGAAACACTATCCGGTTCGCGCGGTCTGGATCAGGCCGAACCGCTATTGTTTGAACGCGGCTCGCTGGATGTGTCCGGCGTTGACCTGCCAACGCCAAAGGGCGGACCAAACCGTCTGGGCGGAATGAAGCGCGAGGGCCCGATTGGTTTGCCGGGTCTGGCTGAGCCGGAAGCCATGCGCCATTATGTGCGCCTGTCCCGCAAGAATTATGCGATTGATCTGGGCCTCTATCCGCTTGGCTCCTGCACGATGAAGCATAATCCCCGCCTCAACGAGAAGATGGCGCGCTTGCCGGGCTTTGCCGACATTCATCCGCTGCAACCTGAAAAAACGGTGCAGGGCGCCTACAAGCTGATCGAGGAATTGGCGCACTGGCTGATGGTGCTGACCAATACACCGGCAGTCGCCATGAGCCCGAAGGCCGGCGCGCATGGCGAATTGTGCGGCATGATGGCGATCCGCGCGGCGCTGGATGCGCGCGGTGAAACCGGCCGCCGCCGCGTGCTGGTGCCGGAATCGGCCCATGGCACGAATCCGGCGACGGCGGTCCAGTGCGGCTTCTTCACCGACGAGATTCCGGCCGACAAGACCGGCCGGGTCGACATGGAGGCCTTCAAGGCCAAGCTGGGCGATGATGTCGCCGGCATCATGCTGACCAATCCGAATACGTGCGGCCTGTTTGAGCGCGACATCAAGGAGATTGCCGACCTGATCCATGAGGCGGGTGGCTATTTCTATTGTGACGGGGCGAATTTCAACGCCATCGTCGGCCGCGTGCGGCCGGGCGATCTCGGCATTGATGCCATGCACATCAACCTGCACAAGACCTTCTCCACCCCGCATGGCGGTGGCGGTCCCGGTTCAGGCCCGACCGTCTTCTCCGAAGCGCTGGCGCCGTTTGCGCCTTTGCCTTTTGTCGTGAAAACGGCGGACGGAGCCGAGCTGAAAATGGCCGAGAACCTGTCCGATGTGGACGGTTCCGGCGCCCGGCCTTTTGGCCGCCTGACGGCCTTCCATGGCCAGATGGGCATGTTTACCCGCGCCCTGACCTATATGATGAGCCACGGCTCGGATGGCCTGAAACAGGCATCGGAAGATGCGGTGCTGAATGCGAATTACATTCTGGCCCGTCTGAAGGATGTCATGACCCCGGCCTTTGAGGGCACATGTATGCACGAGGCGCTGTTTGATGATCGCTTCCTGAAAGACACCGGTGTCACCACGCTCGATTTTGCTAAAGCCATGATCGATGAGGGCTATCACCCCATGACCATGTATTTCCCGCTGGTCGTACATGGCGCGATGCTGATCGAGCCGACGGAGACGGAATCAAAATCCGGTCTTGACCGGTTCTGCGATGTCCTGCTGGGTCTGGCAGAAGCGGCCAGCGCGGGAGAAGCGGATCGGTTCAAGGCTGCCCCGATCCATGCGCCCATGCGCCGCCTCGATGAAACCCGTGCTGCACGGCAGCCTGTGCTGCGCTGGACGCCAACGGCGGACGATCTGCAAGCCGCTGAATAAATCAGTCCGGAGTCAGTGCTTTGCCTGATTCCGGACTTTTTCACTGTTTATGTGTCGAATGGGTGATATCCGCCGACTTGAAGATCGAATAGGCAGAGTCATCTACCTCGTTGACCCGAGAGTCAGGAACGCAAGCAAGACCATGAACGAGACGCTGAATAATATGAGCAAGACGCCGCTGGGCAGCGTCATTGCCACGGTTCTGCGGATGATCGGCATTGCGCTTGGCCTGGCCCTGATGGTGATTTCCATACCCCTGGCGGTGATTACACCGTTTATACCGATCGGCTTGCCGCTCTTTATTCTTGGCGCCCTCATGCTTGCGGGCAGTTCGGCCACAGGTCACCGGATCATTACCGGTTTTCTGAAGCGTCATCCCGGTATCTGGCAGCGCGTCAAAAGCGTATTCGGTGAAAAAGACGATGGTCCTGATGACGGTCCGTCGAGCCGTCAGACATAAAAAAGCCCCGGCGTGCCGGGGCTCCATTTATTCGAAAAAAGCGCGGATCAGTTCAGCTTGATTTCCAGATCGGCCAGGTCGTCTTTCAGACGCTTGGCATGATCGGCCTTCTTCGTATTTTCGGCGATCAGCTGCGCGGCGGCATCCGTTGCGAGGTCCGCAGCGAGCGCCTTCACCTCGGCGACGGCGTGGGCTTCTGCCTGTGCGATGCGCTGCTCGGCCAGAGCGGTGCGGCGCTCCATACGGGCGGCCAGTTCGACGCGGGCCTCCTCGCGAAGATGCTTGGCGTCGGATTTGGCCTGCTCGATGATGGCTTCGGCCTCGGCTTCGGCTTCGCGTTGCTTGCGCTGGAAGCTGGCCAGCAATTCCTGCGCTTCTTCGCGCATGCGGCGGGCCTCGTCGAGATCGCCGCGAATCTTGTCGGCGCGGTCATCAAGCTGTTTGGTGATAATGCCGGGGACTTTGGCCCAGATGAGGATGCCAAAGAAAATGACAAGGGCCAGCATGGCCCAGAATGAGGTGTCGTTCAGGAGATAGGTCATGCGCGTTTCTCCTACCGGCCTTCGAGGGCGGTGATGACCTTGTCAGCATCCGCTTCGGATACACTCAGTCCACCAATCTGATTGGCCACATCAGCGGCTGTCGAAGATGCGATGGTGCGCACTTCGGCCAGCGCTCTGGTGCGCGCTTCGGACAGGGCCTTTTCAGCCTCGGCCGACTTGGCGGCAATCGCGGCGTCGACCTCGGCGGTCTCGGCAGCGACTTCCTTGTCCATGGCGGCCTTGGCATCCGCGGCCAGGCTGTGGGCGCGAGCCCGGGCGTCAGACAAGGCTTGCTCGTATGCTGAACGTGTTTCCTCGGCCTCGGCAGAGACCTGCTGAGCCGCATCCAGATCGTCGGCAATCCGGTCGCGGCGCTCTTCAATGATGCCGCCAATCCGCGGAAGGACCCACCGGGACATCAGCAAATACAGCGCCCCGAAGGAAATCAGGAGCCAGAAGATCTGTGATGCAAAATAGGTCGGATCAAATGGCGGGAAGACGCCGGAGGCTTCATGCTCTCCGCCGTCGGCTTCCTCAGCCGCGGTGACCGCCAGATTCATCAGCGCAATGAGCGTCATGGGACGACTCTTTCCGTTAGCACAATACCGTCAGCCGCGGGCTGGCAAGCCCGCGGCCCAATACGTTGTCTGTCGTTCTAGACGACGAAGAGAAGCAGAAGCGCGATCAGCAGCGAGAAGATGCCGAGGGCTTCCGTCACGGCGAAGCCGAAGATCAGCGTGCCGAATTGTTGTTGAGCAGCGGCGGGGTTGCGCATGGCACCTTGCAGGAAGGAACCAAAGATGTTGCCCACGCCCATGGCGGCGCCCAGCATGCCGAGGCAAGCGAGGCCAGCGCCGATGTATTTTCCGAGATCGATAAGACCCTGTTCCATTTTGGAGCTCCTTGTAAGCGGTCCGGTTAAATAGTCCGGCTTTACCCGTCAGTGTGCCGGGTGAAGCGCGTCGTTGAGATAAATGCAAGTCAGAATGGCGAACACGTAGGCCTGAAGGAAGGCCACGAGGAATTCCAGCGCCGTCAGTCCGATCACCATGGCAAACGGCAAGACACCGACAATACCCCAGGCAGCGCCTGCACTTGCCAGCATGATGATGAAGCCTGCGAACACTTTCAGGAGAATGTGACCGGCAAGCATGTTTGCGAAGAGACGCACGGACAACGAAATCGGACGCGAGAGGAAGGAAATGACCTCGATCGGCGTCACGATAAGATAGAGAACAGGCGGCACGCCTGCAGGAACAAAGAGCTTCAGGAATTTGAAGCCATTCTTGTAAATGCCAAAGCCGACGACGATGGTCATGACCATCATGGACAGGGTCAGCGTGACAATGATGTGGCTGGTAATGGTGAAGCTGTGATTGTCGACACCGGGGATCGGCAGCGGCAGATACGGGAACATGCCGAACATGTTGCCGGCCAGAATGAAGATGAAGAGCGTGAAGACGAAGGGGAAGAAGCGCAGCCCTTCATTGCCGGCCGAGGATCGCACCATGTCGGCCACGAAGCCGTAGAGGATTTCCGCAACCGATTGGCCGCGGCCCGGCACCAGGGCGCGCTTGTTGGTGGCCAGAACCATCAGCAGCGTCACCGAGACGGTGGCCAGCAACATGAAGAATGCAGAGTTCGTGAACGCCAGATTGAGGCCCGCGATTTCCAGCGGAGCGACTTCATGAATCTCGAACTGCTTGATCGGGTTCGTGTCTACCACG
Organism: Hyphobacterium sp. CCMP332; assembly: GCF_014323565.1. Classification (NCBI taxonomy): domain Bacteria; kingdom Pseudomonadati; phylum Pseudomonadota; class Alphaproteobacteria; order Maricaulales; family Maricaulaceae; genus Hyphobacterium; species Hyphobacterium sp. CCMP332. The sequence goes on along the minus strand of NZ_CP058669.1, from coordinate 1,557,144 downwards.
GCCGGCCCCTTAATTTTCGCGCGATGCGCGTTCGCTCAGTTCTTTTGCGGCTCGAACGACGTTAACCGTCCCAGCACCAAATCCCAAAAAAGTCCCGATCAACAATCCGAACGGAAGGGTATTAAAGAGGATGTCAATCAGATAGCCGATTAACGCCCCTACCAATACTCCAACCATGAACTCCGTTCCGTACCTCAATCCTGTCGCCCAACCCTGCTGCGGGCGGTCATATTTGTGATCTTCCACTCTCCGGGCTTCGAGCTTGGCGGACAGCCTTTTCTCGAAATCGGCGAGGTGATCTTCAGGATTGCTCCGGTCTGGTTCGTCGCGTCTGGACATCATGATCTTGCTGCCCTCCGGACCCCCGGAAAGCGCGCGCAAGCTAGACAAGGGGGGAGGGCAAGTCAAGCATAGCTATGCGCATATTATCCTTATGAAAAATAAGAGAAAATTTATTCAGCCGCGATGAGTTCTTCCGCACGTGCGAGATCGACAGAGACAAGCTGCGAAACGCCGCGTTCCGCCATTGTGACGCCATAGAGCCGATCCATGCGCGACATGGTGAGCGGATTGTGGGTAATCACGAGGAAGCGGGTCGCCGTGAGGCGGCGCATTTCATCCAGCATCCGGCAATAGCGATCGACATTGGCGTCATCGAGAGGCGCGTCGACTTCGTCGAGAACGCAAACCGGGGCAGGGTTGGACAGGAAGACCGCGAAGATCAGCGCCGATGCCGTCAGGGCCTGTTCGCCGCCGGACATCAGCGACATCCGCTCCATCTTCTTGCCCGGCGGGCAGGCGAAGATTTCAAGGCCGGCTTCCAGCGGGTCATCACTTTCGGTCAGGGCCAGCTCGGCATGGCCGCCTTCAAACAGGGTTTCGAAGAGCTGGCGGAAATGCTGATCGATTCGTTCAAACGCTTCCAACAAGCGTGCCCGGCCTTCCCGCGACAGAGCATCAATGCCCTTGCGCAAGCGATCAATCGCCGCCAGCAAATCATCGCGTTCCCTAACCAGTTCGTCGCGTTTTTCCTGAAGCTCGGTGGCCTCCTGATCGGCGCGCAGATTGACCGCACCGAGGCGTTCGCGCGACTGGCGGGACCCGTCGAGCTTGCGTTCCAGATCATCCAGATCCAGCGTTTCAAAGGCCGGATCAACGCGCTCTGCCAGCACAAGGGCGGTCTCGCCCGTCGCTTCGCGCAGGCGCGAATCGGTTTCGTCGAGGCGTTCATTGGCCGCGGCCAGCCGGGCTTCATCGGCGGCGCGCTTCTCGCGCGCCGTCGAGGCATCGCGCTCGGCCGTGCGGGCGGCACTATCAGCGGCCTTTGCGGCGGTTTCAGCGCCCAGCGCCCGGTCGCGGGCTTCTTCGGCAAGGCGCGCGGCTTCCGCGAGGGCTTCGCCGATCTTGCCCAGACGTTCACGGATTTCGCCTGGCTTCAGACGGGCGGTTTCCAGCGCCTTTCCGGTTTCATTGTGGGCAGTGGTCAATTCATCGAGGCGTGTCGCGGCACTTTGCGCCCGCGTTTGCCATTCATCGCGTTCCTGACCCATTTCCGCGATCCGGCGTTGCCGGTCAGCTGAGGCGCGGGCGAGATCTTCGTAGGCCTGACGGGCCTCATCGAAGACGGCGCGGGCCTGATCGGCGGCCTCACGGGCGGCCGTCAGGTTTTCCTGTGCGGCGGCGAGGCCGGTTTCATCCTGAAGCGAGGCCTCGGCCGTCTTCAATTGTTCGCGGGCGTCCTCGCATTCAGCGGTCAGACGATCGATTTCGGCCGACAGGGCGGCCCGGCGCTCATTGTCGCGGGCGGCTTTCTCCCGGGCGCCGGCGGCTTTCGACTGGGCGTCCCGCGCGGCGCGTTCGGCATCGGCGGCCTGCTGGCGCGTCTTGCGTTCAAATTCGCGGGCCTGTGCCAGGGCAAGGCGGGCTTCATCTACGGCATCGGACGCGGCCGCGGCTTTCTCGTCCAGAGTGGCGGCTTCCTGGCGGGCGGTTTCAAGGCGATTGCGTTGTTCCAGGCGCGCAGCTGCGGCAGAAGGAGCGTCCGCGCGCGAGACATATCCGTCCCAGCGCCAGAGATCGCCCTGCCGCGTGACAAGGCGCTGTCCGGGCAGAAGGTGTTTTGCCAGTTCACTGGCGCTTTGCGAATCGGCAATGCCGATGGCGTCCAGCCGAGCGGTGAGCGCGGCGGGCGCATCGACATATTTCGAAAGCGGCTCACAGCCTCGCGGCAGATCACCGGCTTTTTGCGCCTCTCCGCCCCAATGCCGTGGAGATTCCTCGTTCAGCGAGGCTTCCAGATCATCTCCCAGTGCGGCGCCGAGCGCCTTTTCATATCCGGGGGCTGCGCGCATGGAATCGAGCGCGCGGTCGTCGACATGGTCCTGTTCCAGAAGGCGGGTGAGGGTGGCGATTTCCCGTTCCAGCGCCGAGGCTTCCGATTGAAGCGCGCTCAGAGGTTCAAGCGCCGCCCGTTCCGCCGTTTCGCTCTCAAGGCGCGCGGCCTCGGCGGCGTCGCGTGTATTGCGGGCCGTTTCCACAGCGGCTTCTGCGGCTTCTGCGGCCTTGATGATGGCGGTCAGTTCGCTCTCATCGCCTTCGCCCAGCAGAGCAAAGGACTGATTGGCGCGATCGCGTTCCAGATTGAGGCGGGAGACGCGTTGTTCGGCCTGTGTCCGGTTGCGCGCGGCGGCGTCGCGTTCGGCGCGAATGGCGGCAAAGCTGTTGGACGCATCATCGAGTGCGGATTGCTTTTTCTGCCGCTCGGCATCGCGTTCATCGCGCAATGCAGCGGCTGCTTCCATGGCCGCGGCTTCACCTTCGGCTTCGGCTTCAAGCGCGGCAATGCCGTCCCGGATGCGACTGATGGCGGCCTCGGCGTCCTCACCGATCAGGCCTTCACGCTCGATCTGGGCGGTCAGATCGGCGAGGCGTTGTTCCAGCGACTGTACGTGACGTTCGGCATCGGCGGCATCCCGGTCGAGCGTATCGCGCTCGCGTTCAATGCGGCGCAGGGCGGCGCTGGCTTCGGCTTCGGCCTGACGCAGCGGGTCCAGATCCGCCGCAGATTTCTCGGCGACCAGACTGGCAGAGGCTGCCGCTTCTGCGGCCTGGCTGGCAATGCCGCGCGAGGCGTCCAGCGCTTCGGCTGCGGCTTCTACAGCCGCTTCAGCCTCGCGCCAGCGGCGAAGCCAGAGCGCGGCTTCCAGTCCGCGAATATCAGAAGAGAGTTTGCGATAGCGGGCGGCCTGACGTGACTGACGCTCAAGATCAGCCTGACGCGATTCCAGCTCGTCGATCACATCCTGCAAGCGGTCGAGATTGGTCTCGGCCCCTTTCAGGCGCAATTCGCTCTCATGGCGGCGGGCACGCAGGCCGGACACGCCGGCGGCCTCTTCCAGCACCTTGCGGCGGTTTTCCGGCTTGGCATTGATCAGTTCGCTGATCTGTCCCTGACGGACGAGGGCGGGCGAGTTGGCACCGGTGCCGGCATCGGCAAACAGGAGCTGGACGTCCTTGGCGCGGACTTCCTCGCCATTGACCTTGTAGCTCGACCCGGCCCCCCGCACGATGCGGCGGACCACTTCCAGAATGGTGTTGTCATTGAAGCGGGCGGGCGCGGTCCGGTCTTCATTCGAGATCACCAGCTTGACCTCGGCATGCTCACGCGACGGGCGGGCATCGGTACCGGAGAAGATGACATCTTCCATGCCCGAGCCGCGCAGGGACTTGGCAGAGGTGGCGCCCATCACCCAGCGCAGAGCTTCCAGCAAGTTGGATTTACCGCAGCCATTGGGACCAATCACGCCCGTCAGGCCAGGCTCGATCGAGAGCTCGGTCGAGTCCACAAACGACTTGAAGCCGGTCAGCCTGAGTGAGTTGAATTCCACGCAGTCCCGTCCCTACATGACGGTCCTATGCCGTGTGGCTGCCGTCTGACCCATCCTATTCGCCGGTGTCTTCACCGTGCTCATAGGCCAAATACAGAATGATTCGGCGGAATGTGTCTGCATCATGTGTAGAAGGGACCAGATCGCCATCCAGCATCAATGGCTCGCCATCCACATGATAAACATACGCTAACCCGTCCGGTGTGGGGTCTGTGGTCAACAAATAATTGTTGATAAAAAAGGCCGGAGTGCCGCCCGCGCCGTCTTCAACCGATTGCTGATGCCGCGCCAGCACACGTTGTTGCATGGCTTCATCCTCAATGCAGGCATCTGCTTCCTCTTCAGACAGACCCAGCGCATTCGCCACACGGTAATAGACCGGGGCGGAGCTTTGCTGTTCCTGAACCAGCCCGAAAATCTCGGTCTGTGTCTCGAACAGCAGGTGCAGGGCGTTGAAATACTGGTCGTCCGGCGCGCAGTCCGCGATCATGAAACCGATCGCGGCCAATTGTGGCTGGCCGGTCAGCATTTCCCGATAGATGAAGCGCATTTCGCCGGTCGAGATGAACTCGTCCTGCACCATGGGCCAGACGGTTTCATACCAGGACCGGCAATGCGGACAGGCGACTGAGGCGTATTCCACCATGCGGATCGGCGCATCGACTTCACCGATGGCCCGGTCATCCGGACGTTCTTCGCCCGGATGAGGGGTTTGCGCCGAGGCGTTTCCTGTCAGCAGAAGCGTGCAGAAAGCGAGGGTCAGAAGCCTGAAAGTCATTATTCCTCCGGAGTGTCGGCAGGGGCGACGGTGCCGCCGGATTCAGCGACGAAGTGATCGAGAATACGCACGAAGGTTTCCTGATCCACGGTGGCCGGCACGGTTTCGCCGCCGATCATGAGGGGCGCGTCATTCCAGTAATAGACCAGCTGCCCGCCGGTGCGGTCCGCATCCAGAACATGACCGTTGATGATAAAGCGCGGCGTGCCATCAATGCCGTCTTCGATGGCCTGATTGTGCGCATCGCCAACGGCCTGACGCAGCTCCGCATCGGTGATGCAGGCGTTGAACTGGTCGCGCGTCATCCCGACCGTCTGTGCGATATTCCAGAATTCACCGCGCGCCCCCGTCGGGCTGCCGGCGGCCTGGAAGATGGCTTGTTGCTGATCCATCAGCAGGCCAATGACGTCGAAATAGCGGTCTTCAGGCGCACATCGTGCCAGCATGAAGCCGGCCTGTGCGAGCTGCGGCTGACCCGTCAGCATTTCGCGGAATACAAAGCGGACCTGTCCGGTTTCGACATAGCGCGACTCGATGGTCGGATAGACTTCATCGTGGAAGTCGGCGCAATGCGGACAGGAGGTCGAGGCATACTCAATCAGCGTGACAGGCGCGTTGGTCGATCCGATAGCCCGGTCGCCGGCCCGTTCAAACTGGGTTCCGCCTCCGGACGAGGAGGATCCGCCTCCGCCGCACGCCACGAGAAGGGCAGCCGTAGCAATCGAGGTCAGGGCCAGAGCCCGGCGTGTAAATGTCATTTGTTCATTCTCCGCGTTCGCGGCGCTCATTCGCCCGCTCAAACCGTTTCAGAGCAGAGGATAGCCGCGCATCCGGGTCAATCTCTACCCCTTCACTCATGTCTTTTTTCACTTCGCGGTTCACAACCTTGTGCGAACCCTCCCCCACAGGGCGGGGATTGCCCTGTTTGACGCGCAGGCGTGTCGGAGCCGAATGGCCCGAAAGTGTCTTCAATCGTTCGAGAATTCTCGGTGCATCCGCTTCGATCAGGGCACCGGCCGGACCCTTGGCGATAATGTAGAGCGTGCCGCCGCGAATGGCATCCGGCGCGGTCCATCCGGCCAGCCGGTCGCCAACAATTTCGCTCCAGTGCTCGGCCAGCCGGTCCGTGCCGGGGCCGAATTTCATCGCGAGCGGTTTCAGGATTTTCGCCGCAGCCCGTCCGGCAGGCGGCGCGCCGCGAAAGGCTGGTTTGCCCCTGCGCTTGTTGAGATAGCGCGCGGCCAGAGTCTCCAGAGAGGTAGGGCGTTGTGAGGATGACATGACAATCATCGTTGCCCGAGGACGCGCACAAGACAAGTTTATTCGCCATGAAAACCGAAGCTGATCTTCCCATTGCCGACATGCGCATACGTCTGCTGGACTGGTATGATGCCGAAGGGCGCAGCCTGCCCTGGCGCATTCGCCCGGAAGACCGCGAGAGCGGCCGGGTGGCGGACCCCTATGCCGTGTGGCTGTCGGAGATCATGCTGCAACAGACGACCGTGCCGCATGCGACGCCCTATTATTTCAAATTTCTGGAGCGCTGGCCGGCCGTACAGGATCTTGCCGCCGCCAGCGAGGACGAGGTTTTCGCGGCCTGGGCCGGGCTGGGCTATTATGCGCGAGCGCGCAATCTGATGGCCTGCGCGCGCGTCGTATCCGATGCCGGGGGCGCGTTTCCAAGTGACGAGGCGGCTCTATTGGCTCTGCCGGGGATTGGGCCCTATACGGCGGCGGCGATCCGGGCGGCGGCGTTCGATCTGCCGGCCAGCGTCGTTGACGGCAATGTGGAGCGGGTGATCACGCGGCTGTGCGCCCTGCCTCTGCCGGTCAGGCATTCAAAGCCGGAGATCAAACGCATAGCCGCGGCGCTGGCTTCGCCCGATCGCCCGGGGGATTATGCGCAGGCGAACATGGATCTGGGCGCGACGGTATGCACGCCGCGTTCGCCGTCCTGTCCGTCCTGTCCCTGGCAGACGCAATGCGTCGCCCGCGCGCAAGACAACCCGGAGGCGTATCCCGTCAAGGCAGCCAAAACCGCCAGGCCGCATCGCCAGGCCGTCGGGTTTGCGGTTTTTCGCGGCCCGCAGATCTGGCTGCGCAAACGTCCGCCCAGGGGATTGCTCGGCGGCATGCTGGAAGTGCCCTCGACGGAGTGGTGCCCAGACGTGCTGTCTGATGCCGAGGCAAAAACTCATGCGCCGTTTGCCGCCGACTGGGACACAAGAGGGCAGGTTCGCCACGTTTTCACGCATTTCACGCTGGACCTGCAGATGTGGCGGGCCGAGGCCGCAGATGATTGGGAACCGGAGACAGGCGGCTGGTATGCGGTCAGCGATATGGATCAGCTGGCCTTGCCAAGTCTGATGAAGAAGGCAGTTCGGGCCAGTCTCTAGGCTTCCATTGCGGCGCGGATTTCGGCGCGCAGCGTGTCGATCGGCGTAAAGGTGCCTTTGGTGCGGATATGCCAGAAGGTCCAGCCATTACAGGACGGCGCATTCTGGATCTCGGCACCGACCTTGTGGATCGAACCTTCAATCTTGCCGGACAGGATGGAGCCGTCCGCGCGGACGCGCGCCGTGCGCTTGCCCTTGGAACAATAGAGTGTGTCGCCGGGCTTTACGAGGCCCATCTCGACCAGATTGCCGAAGGGGACGCGCACTTCGGCGCGCTTGGATCTGGTGACGGCGAGCGTTTCAGACGCTGCCGGGCGGATCGCTTCTAGGCGCTCGGTTGCGACCTGTACATAGGCATCCTCGCGCTCAATGCCGATGAATTTGCGGCCCAGGCGCTTGGCCGCGGCGCCTGTCGTGCCGGTGCCGAAAAAGGGATCGAGGACAATGTCACCGGGTGCCGTGGTCGCCAGCAGAACGCGGTGCAGAAGAGCTTCCGGTTTCTGGGTCGGGTGCGCTTTCTTGCCATCGCTGGCCTTGATGCGCTCGCCGCCGGAGCAGATCGGCAGGACCCAGTCGGAACGCATCTGCACACCGTCATTCAGCGCCTTCATGGCGGCATAGTTGAATGTCGGCCGCGCGTCCTTGGTCTTGGCGGCCCAGATCAGGGTCTCGTGCGCATTGGTGAAGCGCGTGCCCTTGAAGTTCGGCATCGGATTGGTCTTGCGCCAGATCACATCATTCATGATCCAGAAGCCCATATCCTGCAGGAAGGTGCCGAGCCGGAAAATGTTGTGATAGGCGCCCATCACCCAGATCGCGCCATTGGGCTTCAGTATGCGCTTGGCTTCTTCCATCCAGGCACAGGAAAACAGGTCGTAATCATCATGATTACCGATCTGGTCCCAGTCATTGTCGACCGCATCGACCTTGGAATTGTCTGGGCGATGCAGATCGCCGCCCAGCTGGAGATTATAGGGCGGATCGGCAAAGACGAGATCAATGCATTCATCGGGCAGGGAGCGCATGATATCCACGCACTCGCCTTGCAGAATCTGATTTACTGGCAGCTTGCCGGTCACTGCTTTACTCCACCCGAATTAACCTTGTTGAGGCCCAGAATCGCGCCTCGGGCCTAACGGGCGGTTAAACGAATGCAGGTTGTCGCATGGGAGAGAAGCTCATCCGGTGGATCGGGCAGGGGCCATGCGCGGCAATGGCGTCGAGATGGGTGCGGGCCCCATAACCCTTGTGGCCTTCAAACCCGTAAGCCGGCCAACGCTGCGCGGCGCGGATCATCAGCTCATCGCGGACGGTTTTGGCAATGATGGAGGCGGCGGAAATACTCGGTTCGAGTGCATCGCCGCCGATGATAAATCTGGCCGCAGCCGGCATTTGATCGGGTGTGCGGTTGCCGTCGATCAGGAATTCGGCTGGCACTTCGCCCAGATTGACGGCCGCCCGGCGCATGGCGACCATGGTTGCCTGCAGGATATTGATGCGGTCAATCTCTTCCGGCTCGGCAATGCCGACGCCGAAGAGGGCGGTTTCGCGAATTTCGCGCGCCAGAGCGATCCGGCGTTTCTCGCTGAGCTTCTTGGAATCGTTCAGCCCGTCGACAGGCTCCCGCAATATCACGGCCGCCGCGACGACCGGCCCCGCCAGCGGACCCCGTCCGGCCTCATCTATTCCGCAAATCGGGCCGTTCAAGTTGTAATCGTACAACTTTGGAAAATCTCTTTATCAAACACGTCCATTTTCGACTACCGAGAATTGGCAAAATTGTTCGCGATTCGATTATTAATCCAAACAATGTAATCGGAGTATATTTGTTGAGAAAGCTGTGACCTATAAACAAGTGTATGAAATGCAATATCACAATAATGACGGTTAATATTGCTAAACCTGTATGAGCTCCATTGGATGGCGCTAGACCATTCATCATCTGGCAATCCAATGTAATTGAAATCGACTCGTTCAGAAATATAATTTATCTCTTCATTGTAAATTTCCAGCATTTCATCGGATTCTGTATTATTATATCGCCCATTGTAAGGATTAATGTCTCGAGTTGATGTATGCAATTCGATCAAGAAATCAAGATCTATTAAATTCCACTTTGCTTCACCCCAGCCATGCCTAGTCATGACCCCGCTCCACATACTGATCGAGGGCGGGCATTCGTCCAGCGGATTTGGGAGAGATAAAATCCGTTGATATTCAGTGTCGCGGAGCCAAACGATATGTTCTGCAGTATGCCTATTCGAATTCGAAAAATAGTATAATAAATATCTTGGTATAATATAATTGTTAACAATGCTAACCGAGCTAATGCCTTCGGTTGAATTTGGAGGTATTGTTGATAGAAGAAATAAGTATAGAGCTGGTTCCTGGTTCTTAATATAATCAATGAATAAGCATCTGGCCGTTTGACAGTTGCTGAGTCCATTCTCCATTCGAAGGTAAATTTCAATTAATGACGGAAAATTCAGGTTATCGTGAATCCCATATACGATCTGAACTGCATTGTCGGTTCCGTAATTGTCGAACCTTTGAATCAGGCGGATCGTTTGGTCTTGAATGTCTACAAAGCTGGCAGTAGATCGCGATGGTGAGGTGGCTCTTAGAAGCGCGGTTTCTGTTGGCAAATGAGCGGAAACAAACTGAATAAAATCCTGCGATGTTCTGATATTAAGTCGACCTGCGTGGCTCAGAGCAGCTACCTGTTCTTCCGGCATATGGCGGGCCAATCTGCCGAAATCGTCCGTACTTCTAGCGGCATCGTCTGCCAACCTAAATACATCAGCAAATTCATCGCCAAAGCGAACTAGCGTGGCCAATGATACTGCACTCCCTGCAGCAACTGCAGCAATCCAGCGCTTCATATTGGAAAACTCCAAGAAGTAATGGTATTAGTGTTTGAAAGTGCGTAGCTTTATACTTTATCTTTCCGTCAGCCCGTGGATTGATTAGCGTTTCTTATCTATAGAATATTGGTCATTTTTAAATATAATATCAAGAACAAACCCCAATTTTGCGGAATTGGTTGGGCGCGGCACTCAAACCCCTCACCCAGACCGCTCATTGCTTCCGCAATTTCGTGCTCTTTCCCTCTCCCTTTTGAAGGGGAGAGGGTAGAGGAAGACGTCCACATTAGTGGGCGGCTTTCGAGGGTGAGGGGTTTAAAACAAACTGCCCTGATTGCCGCGCGAGTGCGAGCCTCGTAGGCGGACACATTCCACCCCTTGATATGCGTCTTAAATCGCGCGGGTTATTCGTCGGTGTTCGCGGGAGGTGCCGGTGTTTCCTTTGGCGGTTTGCGCGTAATGCCCGCCGTCGAATACTTTATCCAGAATATCAGCGCGCCCAGTGGCACCGCGACCCAGACGAGCATGCCCGTTCCCGGAATTTGCTCGAAAGCGGCCCCGAAAAACTTGATGTCGATCAGGCTGAGATGCCAGGAATTAGCCGTCGTCGTGACCCCGGGCGATGCCAGCCAGACATCACCCGTCGTCCAGTTCAACGCGAAGACGGGATATCCAACCAGCATGAGCAAGGTCCAGATAATCCGGCGCTTGATCCGCTTCATGCGGTACATGGCGATCAGCGATCCGATGATGAATAGGGGCATGGCAAACGCCAGAATGCCGAAAACGGCGTGCCAGATAGTGTGGCGCTCGGGTGCATAGGCAGAACTATCCGCCGCCCCGGATTCCACCGTATTGGCCCGCAGCGTGTTGATGGAATAATCGTCGCCCGGTGCGGCAAACAGTCCGATCGTCAGATAGGCAATAGCGGTCTCGTATTCGAGACGGACCACAATCGTCGCGGATCGGGTGCTGCCCGACTGGCCGTCGTTCAAGGATGTGTTGCTGCGCCAATTATAGGAAATGGCCATCGTGCTTTCGGGCTCTCCCTCCGGCAGATGATTGAAAAGGTCAGTTAAACCGGTCCGCGCTGCATCAGCGGAAATGGAGGGAGAGAGGCGCGATTGCACGGCGTCCATGTCCCGCGCGACAACTTCGTCGGTGATGGCGTCGACGCGCGCCTCCATTTCCTCATCCATCATCATCTTGACGATGGGGCCCCAGGCGGTTTCCGAGCAGGACGCCAGAAACACGCACAGAATGATTACGGCGATACGGCGCATATTTGTCTCCCTCTTCTGCGGCAGACTGCCCGGCATCGCGCCAATTGCAACACAAAATTGATCAGAACAGACTGCCCTGATTGCCGCGGGCGAGGGGGCGTTCGAACAAATCACAGCGCAGGCCCGGCCCGCGCGTCTTCAGGCCATAGCGTTCAATCGCGCGGCGGAAACGGTTGGCGAGCAGGCGGGCATAGGGACCATCGCCGCGCTGGCGTTTGCCATAGGCCGAGTCATATTCTTCTCCGCCGCGTGTCTGGCGCACCAGCGACATGACGTGGGAGGCTGAATCCGGCCGCGTGGTCGCCAGCCATTCCTTGAACAGGCCCTTGATCTCCATCGGCAGACGCAACAGCACATAGCCGGCCGAGATGGCACCGGCTTCGGCAGACGCTTTCAATATGGCTTCCAGCTCACGATCATTCAGGGCCGGGATCATCGGCGCGGCCATGACAGTGACGGGTATGCCCGCTTCGCTGAGCGAGCGCACGGTTTCCAGCCGCCTTGAGGGCGTTGCGGCGCGGGGCTCCATGTCTCTCGCCAGCTTGCGATCCAGCGTCGTGATGGAAATGGCGGCGCGGAACAGACCGCGTTTGGCCATTGGCGCAATGATGTCCAGATCACGCAGGATGAGGGCGGATTTGGTGATGACGCTGACCGGATGGCTGAAGGCGGCGCAGACCTTCAGAATATCGCGGGTGATTTCCTCGCGCCGTTCGATCGGCTGATAGCAATCGGTATTGGCCCCGATGACAATCGGGTCGGGCCGGTAATTGCGGTCCAGGAAGGTGCGTTCCAGCAGGCGTGCCGCCTCGGGCTTCTTGAAGATGACGCTCTCGAAATCGAGGCCGGGCGAATAGCCCCAATAGGCGTGGCTGGGCCGGGCATAGCAATAGACGCAGCCATGCTCGCAGCCGCGATAGGGGTTGATCGACTGGTTGAAGGAAATATCCGGCGAATTGTTCCGGGTGACGATGGTGCGTGCGGAATCGATCAGGGTGACGGTGCGCAGCTGCCCCGGCTCCGGGTCGGTGTCGCGCCAGCCATCATCAAAGGGCTCATAGGCCTTGTCCTCGAAGCGATTGGTGCGATTGGAACGCGCACCCCGGCCGCGTGGCTGCAAGGGGGCAGGCAGGGCGTCGCCGGTGAGGTCGGTGTTCAGACAGGGAGGTGTGCGGGGCGCTTTCGACATGACAGGATTATGTTCCTATCATTCGAACAAATCAAGAACGCTTTCTGGTGATTTCCGCACCACCGTCATCGTCAAAATCCACACTCCCGTCGTCCTCCGGCTTGACCGGAGGACCTGAACGTCGAGCGCACTTAATCGAGATCCTCCGGTTAAACCGGAGGACGACGAAGATAAATAATCCGGAGGATGGCAAGAGCAGGCAAACCGGAGGCTGACGGGAGCTAGCTACCCCCCTCCACCTTTTTCACCACTTCCAGCCAGTCGCGCCAGGCACGGGCTTTTTCCTGCGGGCGGCGCAGGAGGAAGGCCGGGTGGAAGATCGGCATGGCGGGAATGTGCTCGCCGGCTTCGCCATCGGCATCCTTGAAACGGTATTCCGACCAGCGGCCGCGCAATTTCATGATGCCGGTCGTGGCGCGGAGCAGGGCCTGCGCCGAAACCCCGCCGGCGAAGACCAGCACTTTCGGCTGCGCCATCGCGATATGGCGTTCGATCAGGGGCAGGCAAACGGCGATTTCGTCGGCTGTGGGGGCATTCATGCCCGCGGGCCGCCAATTAAGGACGTTGGCGAAATAGACGTCGGTTTCCGGATCAAGGCCGGAGGCGCGAATCATCCGGTCGAGCAATTGCCCGGCCTTGCCGACAAAGGGCTTGCCCTGATCGTCCTCATCCCGGCCCGGCGCTTCGCCAACCAGCATGATGGCGGCGTCCGGATTGCCCCGCGCGAAAACCGTATTGCGCGCCGTGCGTTTCAGGGCGCAGCCGTCAAAGGCTTCGATGGCCGCTTTCAATTCGTCCAGCGTTGCGGCTTTGGCGACGGCCCTGCGGGCCTCTTCCGGATCGCCATAGGGCGTTCCGAAGCCGGCGGCCTGTGCCGCCTGCGGTGTCGCGATGGCGGGCTTTTGCGGCGCTTGCAGCGGATCACGCGGGGTTCTGGCGGGGGCCGGATCCGGGGCCAGACGTGCGGGTCTGGCCGGCGGTGCCAGTTCGGCCTCGATGCCCATATCTTCCCACCAGCCGGTAAGGGCTTTGAGGGCGCGGGATCGGGTGTCGGCTTCGGGCATCGTCGGAAACATGCGGCTTTCGGCTGGAATAAGCGGGTTCTGACCCTAGCTGTATATGAACAGCTAAGCTATGACAGATCATAGAGAAAGCGAAGCACTGCGGGGCAAGGAGCAGCACAACATGTCAGACGACGTTCAACGCGAGTCGATGGAATATGACGTCATCATCGTCGGAGCGGGGCCCGCAGGGCTGTCCGCCTCCATCCGGTTGAAGCAGATGGCGGCAGAGGCCGGTGCGGAGATTTCCGTCGCTGTGCTGGAAAAAGGCGGCGAGGTGGGTGCCCACATATTGTCCGGCGTGGTCATGGACCCGAAAGCCCTCAACGAGCTGATCCCGGACTGGCGCGAGCAGGGTTGCCCGCTGGAGACTGAGGTGAAAGACGATATTTTCCTCGCCCTGTCCGAACATTCCAGCTTCCGCTTCCCGAACATCGCCTTCCCGCCCTTCATGTCCAATCATGGCTGCTATACTGGCTCTCTGGGTGCCGTCTGCAAATGGCTGGGCGAGCAGGCCGAGGCGCTGGGCGTCGAGATTTATCCCGGTTTCCCCGCCGCCGAGCTGATCGAGGAAGACGGCGTCATCAAGGGCGTCGTGACCGGTGAATTCGGTGTGGCCCGCGACGGGCATCACAAGGACGCTTACCAGCCCGGCATGGAATTGCGCGGCAAATACACGCTGATCGGTGAGGGCGCGCGCGGATCGCTGGCCAAGCAGCTGATCGGGCAATTCAACCTGTCCGATGGCAAGGAACCGCAGAAATTCGGCATCGGCCTGAAGGAGCTGTGGCGCGTCAAACCGGAAAACCACAAGCCGGGCACAGTCCAGCACACAATGGGCTGGCCGCTGGATAACCAGACGGGCGGGGGCTCATTCCTTTATCACTGGGGCGATAATCTGGTGTCGGTCGGCTATGTCGTGCACCTGAATTACAAGAATCCGTACATCTCTCCGTTCGAGGAGTTCCAGCGGGTGAAAACCCATCCGAAGATCCGCGACCTGTTTGAAGGCGCAGAGCGTCTGTCATATGGCGCGCGGGCCATCACCGAAGGCGGGTTCCAGTCGGTGCCGAAGCTGACCTTCCCGGGCGGCGCGCTGATCGGATGTTCCGCGGGCTTCGTGAATGTCCCGCGCATCAAGGGCAGCCATAACGCCATGAAGACCGGCATGATGGCGGCCGAGCGCGTTTTCGAGGCCGTGCAGGCCGGCCGTGAAGGCGATGAGCTGAGCGGTTATCAGTCGGATTATGATTCCTCCTGGGTCGCCAAGGATCTCAAACTGGTCCGCAATGTGAAGCCGCTCTGGTCGAAATTCGGCACCTTCTTTGGCATCATGCTGGGCGGCATGGATATGTGGATGAATTACATTCTTGGCGGTCTGTCGCTGTTCGGCACGATGCGCCACGGCAAGACCGACGCTGAGTCGCTGGAGCCGGCGGACAAGCACAAGAAGATCGACTATCCCAAGCCGGACGGCGTTTTGACCTTCGACCGCCTGTCATCCGTCTTCATTTCCAACACCAACCATGAGGAGGACCAGCCGGTTCACCTGAAGGTGGCGGATATGGCGCTGCAGAAATCCAGCGAATGGGAGGTCTTTGCCGGGCCGTCGGCACGCTATTGCCCGGCCGGCGTGTATGAGTGGGTCGAGGATGAAAAGTCCGGTGAAATGTCGTTTGTTATCAACGCGCAAAACTGCGTGCATTGCAAAACCTGCGACATCAAGGATCCGAACCAGAATATCAACTGGACCACGCCGGAAGGCGGGCAGGGACCGATCTACTCCAACCTGTAGGCCCGTCCGGCTTGTGTGCAGATTTGTAAGGCGTATCGTGACGGTATGAAGTTTTCAATCTCCCTGCTGATCGGCGCCTCTGCGCTGGCTTTGACCGCCTGCCAGACCACCGCTTCAGACCCGTCCTCGCCCTTTGCCAATGCCGAAGACGAGGGCGTGTCCTCCTATGGCGCGTTTCTGGCCGGACGGTTTGCGGGCACCGCACGTGATGCTGAAGGCGCCGCCGATTACTATGCGACGGCGTGGGAGCTGGAGCCGGAAAGCGCCATTCTGGCCGAGCGGACCTTCTTGTCGGCTGTTTTGTCGGGAGATGGCGATACGGCCATCAATGCGGCGCGGGTCTCGGCCCTGTCGGGCGATGAAACCCGGCTAGCCCGGCTTGTCCTTGCCGCCGACGCCATCGCTGATCAGCGATATACCGAGGCCGCGGACTGGCTGGATGCCGAGCAGCTCGGCCCGTTCAACGAGTTTATTGCTTCGCTGATGTCCGATTGGGCCCGGGCGGGCAGCGGCGATATCGACGGGGCGCTGAGCCGCGCGCGATCTGCCTCTGTCCCCGGTTATGCGGCGGCTTTCCTGACCATGCACCGCGCTTTGCTGGCCGATTATGCCGGCGATGATGTCGCGGCGGATGCGGCCTATCAGGCGGCGATCAGCGACAGCCCGTTCACGCGTATTGCGGTGGCCCAATACGGCGATTTCCTGGTGCGGCAGCGCCGCCGCGAGGATGCCATCGAGTTGTATGACAGCTATCTGCGCCAGAACCCGATCGAGCGCAGCATTACCGAAGCCCGTCGCATTGCCGCGGAGACGCGCCGTGTGCCGCGGCCGATGACCATTCGACAGGCAACGGCCCGGTCCCTCTTCGGCCCGTCGGCGGCGCTGGCGTCTCAAGCCGAGATCGATCTTTCGGTCGTGTATCTGCGCCTTACCAACCGGCTGGATACGGACTATGCCCCGGCCGCCATGCTTCTGGCGGGCGCGCTGGAAAATACCGGCCTGACGGATGCTGCGATTGCGGCCTATAATTCGGTTCCGGATGGCCCGTTCCGCCTGCCGGCGGATATTGACCGCATCTGGTTGCGAGCCACGCAAGGAGATCTTGATACAGCGCTGGACGAGGCGCGCGAGATTTCCGACGAGACCGGCGCGGTGGAAGCCCAGCTGGTCTATGCCGATCTTCTTCGATCATCGGGACAATTCACTCTGGCCGCAGAATTGTACACGCGGGCTCTGGAAGCGCGTGAAGCGCAGGATCTGGTGCCGGACTGGCGCTATTATTATTTCAGGGCCATGTGCTACGAACAGACCGGACGCTGGGCGCAGGCCGAAGCTGATTTCCAGTCGGCCCTGATGATTTCTCCCAACGAAGCCGAAGTGCTCAACTATCTGGGCTATATGTGGGTGATCCGCGACATGAATATCGCCGAAGCCTTCGACATGATCGAGCGGGCCGCAACGATTTCGCCGGATCAGGGGCATATTATCGACAGTCTGGGCTGGGCCCATTATGTGCGCGGCAATTACGAGCTGGCGGTTCAGCATCTCGAGCGTGCGGTGGAACTCTCGCCGGAAGCGCCGACAATCAATTACCATCTGGGCGATGCCTATTGGCAGGTTGGCCGTGAACTGGAAGCGCGTTTCCAGTGGGAACGGGCGCTCGGTCTCGATCCGGATGAGGATGAGCGCGTTGGTCTGATGGCGCGTCTGGCCGGTGAAGCACCGGAAGCCGCCGATATGAGGGTCGCAGACGCGGCGGCCGAAACGCCTTGATCCGGGAATTCGCGGCGGCAAAAGTCAATCTTGCCCTGCGCGTCGGTGCCTTGCGCGATGATGGCTATCATCCGGTCGATTCGATTGTCGTCTTTGCCGATTGGGGCGATGCGCTGAGCGTCGCGCCGGCGGATGATCTGTCCTTGTGCATCAGCGGTCCGCAGGCCGAGGGCTTGTCGCCGGGTGACGACAATCTTGTCACTCGTGCGGTCCGCGCGCTGGCGACAGCCGCCGGACGCGAGGCTGCCGGTTCCATTACGCTTGAAAAGCATATTCCCGCCGGCGCCGGTCTGGGCGGAGGGTCGGCCGATGCTGCGGCGGCCTTGCGCGCATTCAACCGGCTCTGGGAACTGGAGTGGCCGCTGGACATGCTGGCCGGTATCGGGGCGGAGATCGGTTCTGATGTCCCGGCCTGTGTCTGGTCACAGCCTTTGCGGATGACCGGCCGCGGCGAGAGGATTCGTCCCATCGACGCCTGGCCCGACTTTCCCGCCCTGCTCGTCAATCCGAGCCTGCCGGTCGCCACCGGGCCGGTCTTTGCGGCGTTTGACCAAGCGCCTGCCGGTACCGGTGCCGCTTTCCGGCCAACGGCTGATACGGGGATGCAAGCCATCCTCGAATCGCTCCGCGCGGCGACCAATGACCTGACCGATGCCGCGATGTCGGTTCAGCCCGTGATTCGGGATGTTCTGGACACGTTGAGCACTACTGGTGAGCCGGATATGGTTCGCATGTCGGGATCCGGGGCGACGTGTTTTGCGATCTATCCGACGGCAAGCCACCGTGATGCGGCGGCAGCGCCCTTGCAGGCGACAAGGCCGGACTGGCTTGTTCAGCCGGTTGTCTTTTCGGGCGCTTCGGCGATAACGCCCGCATGAGCTCGATCCTGATCCTTTGCTGTTTTGCGCTGTCGCTTGGCGTTTGCTGGCTGGTGAAGCGGGCCGGCGTGCTCGATCATCCCAATCACCGTTCGAGCCATTCGACGCCCATTCCACGCGGTGGCGGGCTGGGCGTGCTCGCCGCGATCAGCCTGGGTCTGTTACTGGCGATGTGGATGGGGCAGGACGTGCGGCCGATCGCGCTGGCCGCGCTGGGCTTTGGCCTGCTGGGAATGGGCGATGACCTTCTGGCGCTGGGCACGCGGCTGAAATTCGTGATCATCGTCGGGCTGGCCAGTCTGGCGGTCTGGATGGCCGGACCGGTGGCCGCGATCGGGATCACGCCGGACATGGCCGTGGCGTTGCCCTGGGTGGTGGGCTTTGCCGGCGCGGTCTTGTGGATATTCGTGGCTTCAAATGCGACCAATTTCATGGACGGATCGGACGGGCTGATCGTTGCCATTTTCATTCCGGTCGGGCTGGGCCTGGGCGTCATCGGCGCAGGCGTGACGTCGATTACGGGGTTTGCGCTGGCGGCGGGACTGGTCGGGTTTTCGATCTTCAACGTGCCGAAAGCCTATCTGTTTCTGGGCGATGTCGGTTCGCTGGCCATCGGCGCGATTGTCGCCGTGGCGGGGTTGCAGCTGATTGAAACACCGACGGATATCTGGCTGTTTCCGCTGCTCATCCTGCCGGTGCTGGCGGATGTGTTGCTGACGCTGGTCGGCAAGGTCAGAAACCGGATCGGTTTCTTGAGCCCGCACCGCACACATGCCTATCAATTGCTGGTCAGGATGAACTGGCCGCACCCGCGCGTGGCGCTGGCCTATCTTGCCGCTTCGTCGGTGTGCGTGGGTCTGGCGCTTGCGGCCAGATTCCTTGGCGGAATGGCACCCTTTGCCGCTTTTATAACCGCCGTCCTCGTGTTGACTGCCCTGCATACGCTGATCCGCCGCAAGGCGGCGAAAGCCGGGCTTGATCTGAAGTGCTGATCAGCTGGCGCGTTGCACGACGAATTCCGCCAGATCGTGCAGGGCGGTTTTCCATTCATTATCCGGGAATATGTCGAGCGCGGCCTGCGCCGTCCGGGCCTTGTCCTCGGCAGTGGCCAGCGTGGATTTCAGCGCATCATGCTTGTGGAGCAATTCGAGCGCAGTCTCGAAGTCGGCATCGGATTGCTCGCCCTCGGACATGACGCGGGCCCAGAAGCGCTTTTCGCTGTCATTGCCCTTCTGCAGCGCCAGAACGACGGGCAGGGTGACCTTGCCTTCGCGGAAATCATCGCCGGTATTCTTGCCGAGCGCCTGTGCCAGTCCGCCATAATCGAGCGCGTCATCGACCAGCTGGAAGGCGAGGCCCAGTTCGCGGCCATAGGTGTCGAGCGCGGCGATTTCTTCTGCCGGGCGCTCCGCGACGATGGCGGAAACCTCAGCTGCGGAGGCAAAAAGAGCCGCGGTCTTGGCCTCGATGATTTCCATGTAGGAGCCGACCGTGGCGTCGATATCGCCCTTGACGGCGAGCTGGCGGACTTCGCCCTCGGCAATGATGCTGGAGGCCTGGGAGAGCGATTTCAGCGCCGCCATGGAGCCGGCATCGACCATCAGCATGAAGGCGCGGGCAAAGAGAAAGTCGCCGACCAGAACGCTGGGCGCATTGCCCCAGACGAGGTTGGCCGGTTTGCGGCCGCGGCGCAGATCGCTTTCGTCCACCACATCGTCATGGAGCAGGGTGGCGGTGTGGATGAATTCGACCGCCGCGGCGAGCTTCAGATGCGCCTCGCCGGAATAGCCGATCATGTTGGCGGCGGCGATGGTGACCAGCGGGCGCACGCGCTTTCCGCCGGCCTCGACCAGATATTTTGCGAGTTTGGGAATCAGGGGCACCGGGCTGCCCATGCGCTCGAGAATGAGTGCATTCACAGCCTTCATCTCGCCATCGGCCAGACGCGCCAGTTTCTCGGCAGCATTGGGCTTTGACGCGACCGCTTCGCCCGCGCGCTCGAGCGCCTGGTTGGCAATTGCGCTGATATCCAAACCGGTTTCCTTCGACAGCCACGGCCCATTAGACTTGAGCGACAATAGAAACGCGAAGACACTGCCGCAAGCTGGCAACGCTGCGCTGATCGTCGCAGCCCATCAAATAGGAGCGATCTGTCCGTGATCGAGGTTTTTCGAACGAATGATCCCGTGGAGCTGAATTTTGCCGAGAATGTCTTGCGGCAGGCGGGACTGGAACCGATTGTTCTGGATAGCGAAACCGCCGGTGCCTATGCCGGGGCGCTGCCCTTCATCAAACGCAGGATCATGGTGATTGACGAGGAAGCCCATCAGGCCAGATCCGCGCTGAAAGTGGCTTTTGACGACTTGCCGGATGACTGAGCCGGTCACGCTTCTGGACGGCAAGGTCATTGCGCGGCAGTCGGACGCCGGTTTCCGCTCCGGGCTGGATGCGGTGTTGCTGGGCGCGTCGATCGACCTGAAGCCGGAACATGTGGGCATTGAGTTTGGTTGCGGATCGGGCGCGGCGATGCTGGTGGCGGCGTATCACAACAGGGTCAGCCGGTTTCAGGGCTTCGATACGGACCCGGTGATGCTGGGCTTTGCCGACGAGAATATCGCGGCAAATGGCTGGACAGATCGCATTGTCGCCTTTCATGCTGATGTCGCCAATCCGGGTCATCTGGGACTGGCGCATCAGGTGTTTTTCAATCCGCCCTATTATGATGATCCGAAGAAAATGGTGCCGCCGAAATTCCAGAAACAGGCTGCCTATATGGGCCATGGGGTACCGCTGGAAACATGGATTAGCCTGGCCAACAAGGTGCTGGTGCCCAAGGGACGCGTGACGCTGGTGCATCGCGCTGACCGGCTCGATGATATTCTGTTGCTGATGAAAAAATGGTTCGGCGATGTCGTGGTCAAGCCGGTCGCGCCCTATGCCGATCAACCGGCCAAGCGCATTCTGGTCTCGGCTCGCAAGGGTGTGCGCGGTCCGATGAAGCTCTTGCCGCCACTGGTTCTACATGATGGCTCCGACCGGAAATACACGGCCGAGGCGGAGTCCATCCTGCGGGGGTCTGACCGGATTGAAGTGCGGTGACATGTGCGTGCTTCGAGGCTTTCCGGACGGAAAGCTCCTCAGCATGAGGTAAATTAGCGCATCGAAATTCACTCCACCTCATCCTGAGGCGCGAACGAAGTGAGCCTCGAAGGAGGGGTCCAGACTTTGAGCCATCGAGCCAGTAATTTCCCCTCCCCCGGTGTGGGGAGGGGAAGGGGTGGGGGGGTGCCCAACACAGCGCTGATCACCCCACCCGGCCCTGCGGGCCACCCTCCCCATCAAGGGGAGGGGAAAATCGAGCTTGCGAACGTCAATATAGGTCACCGCTCCAACCGCCATCCTTGCTTGATTGACGGGCCCTGCTTTCCTAGTGTCCGCGCGACTTATCCAGAGCCGGATTTCCGGCTGTCGGGGCTGATATTTCCATGACCACAAAAGCTGCGCCGTCCTTTCAGGAATTGATCCTTCGTCTGCAGGCCTATTGGGGTGAGCAGGGCTGTGCGATCCTGCAGCCCTATGATGTCGAGGTGGGTGCGGGCACGCTGCATCCGGCAACGACGTTGCGCTCGCTCGGGCCGACGCCGTGGCGGGCCGCCTATGTGCAGCCCTCGCGGCGTCCGGCAGACGGGCGCTATGGCGAAAACCCGAACCGGCTTCAGCATTACTATCAGTTTCAGGTGCTACTCAAACCGAGCCCGGCCAATCTGCAGGAGCTCTATCTGGGTTCGCTGGATGCCATCGGCATTGACCGCAATCTGCACGATGTCCGCTTTGTCGAGGATGACTGGGAAAACCCCACGGTGGGCGCCTGGGGGCTGGGCTGGGAGGTCTGGTGCGACGGGATGGAAGTCTCGCAATTTACCTATTTTCAGCAAGTCGGAGGGCTGGATGTCGATCTCGTCTCCGGCGAGCTGACCTATGGTCTGGAACGCCTCGCCATGTATGTGCAGGGCGTTGAAAATGTTTACGATCTGGACTTCAACGGCGCCGGCCTGAAATATGGCGATGTCTTTCAGGAAGCCGAACGGCAATATTCCGCCTTCAATTTCGAGCATGCTGATGTCGACATGCTGATGCGGCAATTCACCGATGCCGAAAAGCAATGCATGGCGCTGTTATCGCTGGACAAACCCCTGCCGCTGCCGGCCTATGATTACTGCCTGAAAGCCTCCCACCTCTTCAATCTGGTCGATGCGCGCGGCGCGATTTCGGTCGCCGAGCGCGCCAGCTGGATTGCGCGGGTGCGCGAATTGGCCAAGGGCTGCGCGGAAGCCTGGGTTAATTCGGAAAAAGGGGAAGCGGCATGAGCCTTGAATTCTACCACAATCCGCAATCGCGGGCGGCGATGACGCACTGGCTGCTCGAAGAGATCGGCTGCGACTACACGATCAGACCGGTCGCCTATGAGGATGGCTCGATGCGGACGCCGGAATTCCTGGCGATCAATCCGATGGGGAAAATCCCGGCGATCAAGGATGGCGACACCATCGTCACCGAGACGACCGCCATCGCGATTTATCTGGCCGACAAATACAAAACGCCGAATGATCTGGCACCCGGCATTGATGATCCGCGGCGCGGCGAATATCTGCGCTGGGTGGCTTACCAGAGTGCGTGTATTGATCCGGCGATGATGCAGGCGGGCCTGAAATTCGAGACCTCGCGCCAGCAAGCGGCCTGGGGCAATGTCGAACTGGTCATGGATGTGCTGGATGCGCGCCTGGCCAAAGCCGACCCGTATCTGTTCGGTGACTGGTTTACGGCCGCAGACGTGCTGATCGGTGGTGCGCTCGGCTGGGCCGTACAATTCGGCATGTTCGAAATGCGTCCGGGTTACGAAAACTATATCAAGGCAGTGCAATCGCGGCCGGCCTTCCAGAAAGTCTTTGCGGGTTAGGAAAAACACGACGTGCCCCAATTGCTGCTTGAATTCTTTTCCGAAGAAATCCCTGCGCGGATGCAACCGCGCGCGGAAGCCGATCTTGAGCGGCTGCTGTCGGCCGTGTTGAAGGATGCAGGCCTGAAATGGGATGGCATTGAAACCTTCGCCGGGCCGCGCCGTCTGGGCTGTGTCATCGAGGGTCTGCCGGAAAAGACCGAGGATGTGCGCGAGGAGCGCAAGGGACCACGCACCGATGCACCCGAAAAGGCGCTGGAAGGCTTCATGCGCGGGGCGGGCATTTCCAGTCTCGATCAATGCGAAAAACGGCAGGACAAGAAGGGCGAATTCTACGTCGCCGTGATTGAAAAGCCCGGCGTTTCGACCGCTGATGTGATTGCGGCGGCGATCCCCGATCTGGTGAAGTCTTTCCCCTGGCCGAAATCGATGAAGTTTGGCGAAGGCGACAAGACCCAGCGCTGGGTACGCCCCCTGCAACGCATTGTCTGCGTGTTTGGCGGCAAGGTGGTGCCGGTCGAAGTGTTCGGCCTGACGGCCAGTAATGTCACCGAAGGCCATCGCATGCACGGGCCGGGACCGTTCACGGTTTCAGATTTTGCCGACTACAAGACCCAGCTGGAAGACGAGGGGCATGTCCTCATTGATCGCGCGGATCGTGAAGCCCTGATCCTCACGGGCGCGAAGAAAGTCTGTGAAAAGGCCGGGCTGGAACTGATCGAGGATGCCGGACTGCTGACGGAAGTGGCCGGCCTTGCCGAGCACCCCATTCCGCTGCTCGGCCGGATGGATCCGGACTTTCTGGACCTGCCGCCGGAAGTCATCCAGCTGTCGATGAAGACGCATCAGAAATATTTTGCCGTGCGCGACCCCAAGACGGGCGCGCTTGCGCCGAATTTCGTTGTCGTCGCCAATCAGGCCGCGCCCGATGGCGGCAAGGCGATTGCGGCGGGCAATGCGCGGGTCTTGTCCGCGCGTCTCTCCGATGCCCGGCATTTCTGGGACAATGATCGCAAGACGCTGCTCTCGGATATGGCGGCCCAGCTGGACAAGGTCACCTTCCACCAGAAGCTCGGCAGTGTGGCCGACAAGGTAGAGCGTGTGGCTGCACTGGCGCGTGAACTGGCTCCGGCGGTCGGGGCCGATCCGGCCATGGCCGAGCGCGCGGCGCGCCTCTCTAAAGCCGATCTGGTCTCGGAAATGGTCTATGAATTCCCCGAGCTTCAGGGCGCGATGGGCCGGTATTACGTCATGGAGCAATGGCGCAATCCGCCTTCCGATCCTTCGAGGCCCGCTACGCGGGCACCTCAGGATAAGGTGGAAGTTGATTCCCAACCGGGTCCCTCGGGCTCGCCTATCCTCGACCCTGATCGGGGAAGCCGAGGGTCCATCGATTCCCAGGAAGATGGATCCCCGGATCAAGTCCGGGGACCCCGGGGCGGGGTTCTCGAGGGCCTTTCTGAATCCGAAGCCCAACAGATCGCCGATGCGATCCGCGATCATTACAGGCCGCAAGGCCCGTCCGACGCCGCGCCGACCGCACCGGTCAGTGCCGCCGTGGCGCTCGCCGACAAGCTGGATACGTTGGCTGGGTTCTGGGCGATTGATGAAAAACCGACCGGCTCGAAAGACCCGTTTGCCCTGCGCCGTGCGGCGTTGGGCGTGATACGGATACTGCTGGATGGTGGCTTTAGGTTGCCATTGGTCAGCTTCAACGAACCAAATCGCGGAAGTTATTCCGTTCAGATGGCTATTGGCCGTTCTTTCCATGATGCAATACGCTTGGCGGCTATTAATGGAAACCGCCAGCTTTACGATGAACTTCAAAATCGGTGTCACCAGTTGGGTGCCGACTGGTCTGTCGCCAGCGAAGGTAACAAGGTCGGCGACGATTTGTGGGCGGCGCCGTATCAATTCTTATCGGTCGAAGAACCGCCGATTTCGGACCTCCTCGCTTTCTTCGCCGACCGTCTCAAAGTTCACCTGAAGGATGACGGCATTTCACACGATGTGATCGATGCCGTGTTTGCGCTGGGCGATGATGATCTGGTGCGTGTCACGAACCGCGCCCGCGCTCTGCAGGGCTTCCTCGATACCGAGGACGGCAAGGCGCTGCTCGCTGGATACAAGCGTGCGGCAAATATTCTCAAGGCCGAGGAAAAAACCGATGGCGAGGGCGCGTTCGAGGGCGAACTCGACGGCGGTTACGCCCCGGTCGAGGCCGAGGAAAAGGCGCTGATTGCCGCGCTGGAAAAGGCGCGCCCGGCGATTCAGGCCTCGGTGGACGTGGAAGACTTTGACGGCGCGATGCGCGCGCTATCTTCCCTGCGGGGACCGGTTGATGCCTTCTTTGACAAAGTCACCGTGAACGATAAAGACGACATGCTGCGCCGCAACAGATTGCGCCTTCTGGCGTCGATCCGGAAAGCGGCGCACACCGTGGCCGATTTCGGCCGCATCGAGGGATAATTTTTCCCCTCCTCCTTCGAGGCCCGCTTGCGCGGGCACCTCAGGATGAGGTGAAAAACAAGTGTAGCTCTACCTCACCCTGAGGTGCATTCGGAACGAATGCCTCGAAGGGGGGAAGACAAAAGGGACGACGCAATGAGCGTGACAAAGTGGGTCTATGCATTCGGGGGCGGTTCCAGCGAGGGCGATGCCAGCCAGCGGGAATTGCTGGGCGGTAAGGGCGCGAACCTTGCGGAAATGGCCAAGCTGGGCCTGCCCGTGCCACCGGGCTTTACCATCACCACGGCGGTTTGCGTCGCCTATTACGAAAACAACAAGGCCTATCCCGCCGAGCTCGACGCGCAAATCGATGCGGCGCTGAAGAATCTGGAAAGCGTGACCGGCAAGGCGTTTGGCGATCCGGCGAATCCGCTGCTTGTCTCCGTGCGCTCCGGTGCGCGCGCCTCCATGCCCGGCATGATGGATACCGTCCTCAATCTGGGCCTGAACGATGAAACCGCCGAAGGTCTGGCGAAACTCTCAGGCGACAAGCGCTTTGCCTATGACAGTTATCGCCGCTTCATCCAGATGTATTCCGACGTTGTTCTGGACCTTGATCACTCGATCTTCGAGGAGATCCTGGAGACGTTCAAGGAAGAGAACGACTATTCGCTCGATACCGAGCTGTCGGCCGATGACTGGGTGGTCATCGTGGACGAATACAAGCGCGCCGCAGCAGACGAGCTGGGCCGGGATTTCCCGACCGACCCGCGCGAGCAATTGCAGGGCGCGATTGGCGCGGTCTTTGACAGCTGGATGACGGCGCGCGCGATCAAGTATCGCGAACTGCATGACATTCCCGAAAACTGGGGCACGGCGGTCAATGTCCAGGCCATGGTGTTCGGCAATATGGGCGAGACGTCCGCGACCGGCGTCGCCTTCACGCGCGACCCGTCGACCGGGCGCAACAGCTATTACGGTGAATTCCTGATCAATGCGCAGGGCGAGGACGTGGTCGCCGGCATCCGCACGCCGCAATGTCTGACTCAGGAAATGCGCGAGGAGATGGGCGATACCCAGCCCTCCATGCAGGAAGCCCTGCCGGACAGTTATAACGAGCTGGCCGCGGTGTTTGACGTGCTGGAGCGCCATTACCGCGACATGCAGGACATTGAATTCACCGTCGAACGCGGCCGTCTGTGGATGCTGCAAACCCGCAATGGCAAGCGTACCGCCAAGGCGGCTTTGAAGATTGCGGTCGATATGGCCGAGTCCGGCCTGATCACCGAGGAAGAAGCCGTCATGCGCGTGGATCCGGCCCAGCTGGATCAATTGCTGCACCCGACCATTGCCGATGACGCCAAGCGCGACGTGCTGGCGACCGGCCTGCCCGCTTCTCCGGGGGCGGCAGCGGGCGTCGTGGTGTTTGATTCCGATGAGGCGGAATTGCGGGCCAAGAAGGGCGAGCCGGTCATTCTGGTCCGGATTGAAACCAGCCCGGAAGACATTCACGGCATGCACGCTGCGCAAGGCATTGTCACGGCGCGCGGCGGGATGACCTCGCACGCAGCCGTGGTGGCGCGCGGCATGGGCCGGCCGTGCGTCTCCGGTGCCGGGGGTATCCGCATCGACTATGCCGCCAAGCAATTCACCGCCGGTGGCCGCACCGTGAAGGAAGGCGATTTCGTTACCATTGATGGCTCGACCGGCGAAGTGCTGGCCGGGGCGATCGACATGATCAAGCCGGAGCTGAGCGGTGATTTCGGCCGTCTGATGGAGTGGGCCGACAAGGTGCGCCGCATGAAGGTCCGTACCAATGCGGAAACCCCCGCAGATGTGCAGACCGCCAAGGATTTCGGCGCGGAAGGCATCGGTCTTTGCCGCACCGAGCACATGTTCTTTGACGCGGACCGGATTGCTGCGGTGCGCGAGATGATCCTGTCGGATGACAAGGACGGCCGTGTGGCCGCGCTTGTCAAGATCCTGCCGATGCAGCGCGCCGATTTCGAATCCATTTTCGAGATCATGGAGGAGCGTCCATGCACGATCCGCCTGCTCGATCCGCCGCTGCATGAATTCCTGCCGCATACCGAGGAGGATGTTCACGCTGTTGCCGAAGCGACGGGCCTGTCCGCGGCCCTGCTGATGCAGCGTGCCGAGGCCCTGTCGGAATCCAATCCGATGCTGGGCCATCGCGGGTGCCGTCTGGGCATCACCTTCCCGGAAATCTATGAAATGCAGGCGCGCGCCATCTTCGAGGCGCAGGTCAATGTCGAGAAGAAAACGGGCATCAAGCCGGTCGCCGAGGTGATGATCCCGCTGGTGGCAACGGCCAAGGAGCTTTCCATCCTGAAAGCCGCCGTCGCGAAAATCGCCGATGAAGTGGCGTCGGAAAGCGGCACGGTGCCGGTCTATCTGATCGGTACGATGATCGAATTGCCGCGTGCAGCTCTGCGGGCGGATGATATCGCGGTGGAGGCCGAATTCTTCTCCTTTGGCACGAATGATCTGACGCAGACGACCTTCGGCCTGTCGCGCGATGATGCCGGCAAGTTCATGCCGGATTACATCGCCCAGGGTATTTTCGAGAAGGATCCGTTCGTGACGCTGGATCAATCCGGCGTCGGTGATCTCGTCCGGATTGCCGCAGAGCGTGGCCGGGCCACACGCCCCGGTCTGAAACTGGGCATTTGCGGCGAGCATGGCGGCGACCCGGCATCGATTCATTTCTGTGATTCGGTCGGCCTCGATTATGTGTCCTGTTCGCCATACCGCGTGCCGATAGCGCGGCTTGCGGCCGCACAGGCCGCCCTGAAGGCCCGGGGTTAAGCCCCTGAATCCTTGATGTGATTACTTGGCGGTGTTGAAATGCCGCCTTGAATGACCCATTTGTAATTATGACAGATGATTGACGTAGCCG
Organism: Hyphobacterium sp. CCMP332; assembly: GCF_014323565.1. Classification (NCBI taxonomy): domain Bacteria; kingdom Pseudomonadati; phylum Pseudomonadota; class Alphaproteobacteria; order Maricaulales; family Maricaulaceae; genus Hyphobacterium; species Hyphobacterium sp. CCMP332. Next base: position 1,528,915 of record NZ_CP058669.1, on the reverse strand, counting down.
GGTGGCCGCTATAATCGACCGCACGCTTCAACTTGTCTCTATTCAGCGATTGGTCATCTAATTGCATAGAATAGACGAAGCGTGACGTGATCCGGGAATGGGCTGGAATGATTGCAGACGTGACAAAACTCTCCAGTGCGCAGAAGCGCATTGTCAGGATTTCAGCTGCCGTGCTGACGCTGGTGCTTTGTGCCGCGCTTCTGCCGCTGGCCGCCATGCGGGCGCAGTCGCAAGACGACGCTGCCTATTGGCGCGATCTGGCGGAGCGGCATGTCGAGTCGGAAGACTTGCTGGGCTGGTCGGCACCTTATGGTTTGCGCGCCGCCTCTCTGACGCTTGCCGCTGATGAAGTCGAGGGTGCCCGCGTTCTGATGCGCCCCGTCGGCGCAGATTTGCGCACATTTGACGCCACACACATCCAGCGCGCCCGCTTTGATGCCGCCGAGATTCATTGCCTGTCGGAGGCCGTTTATTACGAAGCCCGCGGCGAAAATTTTGCCGGACAGACTGCTGTGGCGGAAGTGATCATGAATCGCGTCAATCACCGGGTTTATCCGGATACGATTTGCGGCGTTGTCTATGAGGGCTCCGAGCGGTCCACCGGCTGTCAGTTCAGCTTTACCTGTGATGGCTCGATGAACCGGACTCCGCGTGGCCGCTCCTGGCGCCGTTCGCAGCTGGTCGCCGAGCACGTCGCCATCGGCTTTGCCCCACCCCGCACCCGCCGCGCCACGCATTACCATACCACTGCGGTTGATCCGCACTGGAATGACTCGCTCGTCCAGACCGGCCAGATCGGGGTGCACGTCTTCTATCGCTTCCCGAACAGCCGGGAACGCCGCGAGCTGCGCGAACGCGACCTTTAGACCGCGTCCAGTCCGAAATCGAAATTGGGTGCCGAGTGCGTCAGCGCGCCGACGGAGATGATGTCGACGCCGGTGTCCGCGATGGCGGCAACGGTGTCCAGATTGACACCGCCCGAAGCTTCCAGAGTGACGCGGCCGGCGGCCTGAACAACAGCGGCGCGCAAATCCTCCAGAGTGAAATTGTCCAGCAGGACAACATCGGCGCCCGCCTTCATGACGCTGGAGAGATCTTCCAGGCGGTCAATCTCGCAGGAGACCACCATCATGTGCCCGGCATATTCACGTGCCGGGCGGACAGCCGCCGCGGGACTGGCAGCGGCGGCGATGTGGTTGTCCTTGATCAGGATGGCGTCGGACAGATTATAGCGATGCGGCGACCCGCCACCGGCGCGCACGGCCTGTATCTCGAAGGCGCGCAGGCCCGGCGTGGTCTTGCGGGTATGGACTATTTTCGCTTTTGTCCCGACCACGGCATCGGCATAGCGGCGGGTGAGGGTGGCAATGCCGCTCAGGCGTCCGAGAAAGTTCAGGGCGGTGCGTTCCGCGAGCATGATTTCGCGAACCGGACCATCGACAATCAAGACGACATCGCCGGGCTCCACCGGGTCACCGTCATGGGCGAGCACGTCCAGAGACAGATCCGGTCCTGCCTGAATGAAGGCCTCCATCGCTGACTGAAGCCCGCAGACAATGCCATTCTCGCGGCTGCGGATTTCAAAGCGCGCCTTGGCATCTGCCGGGATGACGGCCAGCGATGTGACGTCTCCTGCGCCGGTCAGATCCTCGGCAAAGGCGCGGCGGACAGCGTCCCGGACAATATCGGTGGGCAAGGGCGGTATCATTCGGCAGCGACCAATCTTTCCATGTGAGCAGGATTGCACACCGTGTCGATAGCCTGCGCCCGGCTCTGTGGATAGTCCTCGCGATAATGTCCGCCGCGGCTTTCGGTGCGGTCCAGCGCGGCTTCGGTGACCATGCGTGCCACAAGGATTTCATTGGTCTCGCCAAAGCGCGTCGTCAGACGATCAATCCGGCTGAGCAGATCGGCCAGTCCAGCCTCGCTCCGGATCACGCCGGCCAGGTCGCTCATCGCCCGGCGCAGGCCGTTGAGGACGATGCGCGGCAGGACGGGTGGCTCGCTCGCAGGGAGGGGGGCGAAGCGGGGGCGTGTTGCCGAGCGGAGCGCCCGCGCCGCCCGATGGCCAAAGACCAGGCCTTCGGCGAGGGAGTTGGACGCCAGCCGGTTGGCGCCATGCAATCCGTTGCAGGCACATTCCCCGACTGCCCAGAGACCGTCGATCGTGGTGCGCCCCTCAATGTCGGTCGCGATGCCGCCCATCGTGTAGTGCGCCGCCGGCGCGATCGGAATGGGTGTGGTCCGTGGATCAATGCCGGCGGCCATACAGGCTGCAAAGACGCCGGGAAACGCCTCAGGGAAATGCGCGCCGACGGCGTCACGCGCATCAAGGAAGGCGCCGCGCCCGCTTTGAAGTGCGCGATGGACGGCGCGGGCGACGATATCGCGCGCCGCAAGGTCTTGTCCGGCGGTGATGGAGTGGCCGTCACGATCCACCAGAACCGCGCCATCGCCACGCAGCGCCTCGGTGGCGAGCGGCAGGGGGTCGGACCCCGTGCGGATGGCGGTGGGGTGAAATTGCACAAATTCGGGATTGCGGATTTCAGCGCCCAGGCGCGCGGCCATGGCCATGGCCTGACCGGTTGCGCCACGCGGGCTTGTCGTGTCGGCAAACAAGCCGCCATAGCCGCCCGTTGCGAGAACGGTCTGGGCGGCGATCAATTCATGACGACGGCCATATGCGTCTCGCGCCACGACCCCGGCGCAGCCGCCGTCTGCCGATGGCAGTAGCGCGGTCGCCCACATGTTTTCGCGGATGGTGATGTGACCAGCAGCGCGGACAGCCCGGATGAGTGTTTCCAGAATAAGGGCCCCGGCCTGATCGCCCTTGATGTGGGCGATCCGCGGATGGCTGTGGGCCGCCTCCAGCCCCATGGCCAGTTCGCCGGCCGCATCTGTTTCAAACGGCACACCGAGCCCGCGCAGGGCGTCGATTTCCGCGCCGATGCCTGCAGCCAGAGCATGGGCCGCATCCCGCCGGGTGAGGCCGGCGCCTGCGGCAATCGTATCCCTTGTGTGAGCCTCGGCGCTGTCTTCGCGACCGGCTGAAACAGCGACGCCGCCTTGCGCCCAGCCCGTGGCCGCGCCTTCACCCAGCGGTGCGCCGGTCACAAGGATAACCGGTTGCGGCGCCAGCTTCAGCGCCGTCCAGAGGCCGGCAATCCCGGCTCCGATGATGAGGGTGGGGGTGGTCATTCTATTGCCGTGATTTCCCGGCGATGCCCGGTACTCAGACAAATGAAATGATCCGGGAATCCTGGTTCAAGATCAACGCTATAGAGTGGCCATATATTCTCGCAGTCGTTGGCTGTGCAAACACAACCATACTCGAAATAATGATCTTCTCGTTCCATTCGATTTCGATACAGGAAGTGTTGAGAGCTTTGCAGCGCTCGAAAATTGGATGCTGTCAATGACCCAAGATTTCTGATGGGAGACTGTTCGGGATCTGTGATGAAGCTGGACCAATCATTCGGGTCTTCAAGCCACATCTGCAAAATTTCATCGCCGAAATTCCGCGAAGTCAGCCACTCATATTCGTCGAAAATAATTGAATCCAGCCAAGCCTGGGTTTGATCAAGGGCGTTTTGATATGCGGCTGTCGAGCTCGATAGTACTTGCACATTACCAATCAGGCCGCGGTTGACCTCGCCGCGAAAATAAACTGGCTCCAAAACGTCTTGCTGGACAATTTCGGCGTTCTGAATCATCAAACCTTCAAGATTTCCGTAGTGGCAAGGCCCGCCCATGTTCATCAATGCAATGCCGTTTGCTTCGGCATCGGATTCGATGTTTTGGGCTTCAAAACACAAATCATAAAAAAATCCGACCAACTCAAAATTGGTCCCGTTCAACATGAATTTGCTGGGCGTTTCATTGGCGAAACTCTCAATCAACAGGCTGTCACGTGAACCAGAATAGATAGCTTCCGGGCTCGGATGCAGTCTTCCTGCATAGTGCCAGTATTCTATTGCCCGGAAATGCCCGCTGACACGGACCCATTGGCAATTGATAAGGCCGTCGACTGTGCCATTCTCGTGTCGAGACCGGGCGTGTGCCAATAGGGTAGCTATTGACGTTTCAGCAGGTTGCTCTCGAGAAGATCCTGGGCCGGAATCAGGCGCATCACACTCTGACGAGTTTGGCATCCAGATACGTAGATCATCTCTTCTGTCGATATCCTGCGCGTTGGCGGACGGCGACATCAAAAACAAACAGAGCAAGATTATCCAATTGCGCATTAGACCAGTTCCACGGCGACTGCCGGGCGGTCCTTGTTGAACATGGCCGGGCTGTCGGGCTTGGGCAGATCGAGCATGCGCTGGATCGAGACGCGGGCACGTTCGGCGACTTTCTCGTCGACCTCGACCTCGTACTGGTTATAGAGCAGCGCATCATAGATATTCTGCAAGGTGATCCGCTTCATGTGCGGGCAGAGATTGCAGGGGCGGACAAATTTCACGCCCGGATTCTCGATCGCCACATTGTCGCTCATGGAGCATTCGGTCAGGAGGACGACCTTGGCCGGCTGGTTGTTTTTGACATAGGCCGCCATACCCGCCGTCGATCCGGCATAGTCGGCGGCCGCGACCACGTCGCTCGGGCTTTCCGGGTGGGTCAGGACCACAACGCCGGGATGGCCTTCGCGCAGCGCTTCGACATCTTCGGCGGTGAAGCGCTCATGAACCTCGCAGGCGCCTTTCCAGGTCAGGATGCGGATATCGGTATTGGCGGCGACATTCTTTGCCAGGAATTCATCCGGGATGAGGATGACGGTGTCCGTGCCCCACTCCTTTGCTGCCCATTCCACGACCTGAACGGCATTACCGGAGGTGCAGCAGACATCGGCCTCGGCCTTCACGGCGGCGGATGTGTTGACATAGGTGACGATGGGCAGGTCCGGATATTTCGCCTTGATCGCGGCGACGTCCTCGCCGGTGATGCTTTCGGCCAGCGAACAGCCCGCGCGCATGTCCGGGATCAGAACGGTCTTGTCCGGGCACATGATCTTGGCGGTTTCGGCCATGAAGTGGACGCCGGCCTGGACGATGATGTCTTCCTCGACATCAGCGGCCATCCGGGCGAGGGCGAGGCTGTCGCCCGAGAGATCGCCGACGCAGTTGAAGATTTCCGGCGTCATGTAATTGTGCGCCAGGATGATCGCGCCACGCTCTTTCTTGAGGCGGTTGATGGCCGCGATCAGCGGGGCGTGAGCGGGCCATTCCTCCGGCAGGATGACGTCCTTGACGCGGTCATAGAGATGATCGGTCTCCGCTTTGACCTCGTCGTCATAAACCAGTTTTTCTTCCGGAGAATGATCCGCCGGTTCCGAATCGCAACGCCAGTTGGGGCGGGTCCAGTCCATACGGTCCATTGGTCTCTCCATTTATGCTCAAATTGAGCATTTATAAGGTTCAGAGAAAGGCGGCCAAATGTGATCGCCGCCTTTTGCTCTTATTGAGCCTAAATAGGCCCCGACCTGTCCGGCGTCAAGCCCGGAAACGGGCGGTGGCTGTAAACTATCGCGAGCGCGGAATGGTGATGCCGGTGGCCTGGGTATCGCGCACAGCATCGCGGCGGTAGCGGAAGAGTTCAGCCGGGCGGCCGCCCGTGCCGGCGAGCACCTTTCCAGTACCTTCCACGAAGCCGGTGCGGTCGAGTGCGCGGCGGAAATTCTGCTTGTGCAGCGGAAAGCCCACAATGCTTTCAACGACCTGTTGCAGGCGCGACAGGGTGAACAAATCCGGCATCAGTTCAAATACGACCGGCCGGTATTTGATCTTGCCGCGCAGGCGGCTGATGGCTGTGGCCACAATCCGGCGATGGTCGGACGCCATGGAGCGGCTGACCGCGGTCATGCCTTGCGCTTCCCTGCGGTCGCGTGCGGCCTCGGTGATCAGACCCGAGCTGTAGAGCAATTCATAGCGATCAAGGCAGCGTTCCTCATTCCATCCGCGGCCGTCGAGCCCGAATGTCAGTCGCGCGCGATCACGGCGGGCTTCCCGGCGGCCTTCGGTTTCCGCTTCGTCGATCCAGCGTCTCAAGGCCGGTTCAATCTGGCCGTCGAGTATGGCGGGCTTGCCGGTGCGCCAGTCTTCCCACGGAAAGAAGCGGTACCAGCTCTGCCATTCGCCACCGCCTGAGGGCAGATCGGCGGTGTCCGGTGTCAGCGCCAGATAACCAATCGAGATAATCCGGGCTTCTTCTGACGACGGAAGGTCTGCGAGGGGGGCTTCGCGGCCCCGGTCGCCAAATGTGTAAAGTTGCTCGACATAGCCCAGCTGGAAGTGGGCCTGCTCGCTGACCCATTCGCGCAAGCCGATCTCGAACGTCCGGTGCCGGGCCGGATCAAACGGGCCGAAGGGCAGGGCGGGTTCTTCCTCGCCGCGGGGCACGACCAGCACTTGCGGCGCAGTCTCACCTGCCGCCATGACGACGGCATTCAGGCCGACGGCGACAGGTGGAATACTCATGCGGAGCGCTGCTTTCTTGCCGGTTCCAGATCCGCCATCAATTCATGGAAGCGCGAGAGGAAGAGGGTCTGGGCCTTGTTGGCGGGAACCGGGCGGATTTCGATATCGATGTCTGACGGCACCGGACCGAAAAACTGCCGCGCCTCATCCTCGCCAAAGCCGGCAATCTGTACCGCTTCCAGGTGCGCGCATATCCGGTCGGCGCGCTTGATCTTGCGCTTGATGGCCAAGGGGGCCTTCGGTGGCAGGCCAAAGCGGATGTGGATGGCGGCTTCGAGCCGGTCCTCGAACTCCCGGTAGTTCACGCCCAGTGCCGCCTTGAACGGGCTGATCATGTCGCCGATCACATATTCGGATGAATCGTGCAGCAGGGCGGCGAGATACCAGCGCCGATCGAGCCTGGGATAGAGGGTCCGGACAATGTTCTCGACGATCACGCTGTGTTCGGCGACGGAAAAGGCATAAGCGCTGCGGGTCTGGCCATTCCAGCGGGCCACACGCGCCAGACCGTGGGCAATGTCATCAATCTCCACGTCCAGTGGCGACGGGTCGAGCAAATCCAGCCGGCGGCCGGAGAGCATGCGTTGCCACGCGCGCGGTGGAGCATCCTTTGCGTGTATTGGCTTTCGCAATTCCCTTTATCCTTGATTAGGCAGCCGCTACTATTTCTATCAGTTCCTAAACTTGATCCATTCGAGATCAAGCCTGTCTGTTAGCTCCCGGAGACCATCATGGCCAAAGAGCGGATCATCGTCACCCTGCAGGGAGATGAGTACGACCTGATACCCTCGCGCGCGGCGGCGCGGCTGGCAGCGCGGTTTGATGCGACGCTGGATGCCGTTCTGCTGGAGCCTGATCCGAGCGATTTCATGATGTGGGCCGGGCCCAGCGGTGCCGCAGCTTCCGTCATGGCCGGGGCGTTGAGTTCCATTCAGTCGGAATCGGACAAGAGCGCCGAGAATGCCAAGAATACCTTCATTGATGCACTGGAATATGCCGAACTGACGGCGGTGCGTGGCCGATTCCTGCGGATTTCGGATCAACCGGCAGATGCTGCGGCCGAGACGCGCCTGGCGCGGCTTGTGGTGACGTCGCATTACGCCGCTTCGGGAAACGGGCCACTGGCGGAACTGGTGACCGCCATTCTGATTGACGAACAAACGCCGATCTATGTTTGCAAGGACAAGGATGTACCCCCTGCCAGCGTGGCGATTGCCTGGGACGGGTCCCGGGAGGCGGCCCGCGCGATTTATGCCGGCTCGCCGCTCATTGGTGCGGCTGAAGAGGTGCGTATTCTCCAGTCCGAGCGCGGTCTCGAATACCGCGATCGGCGGGCGGCCTCGATCGACCGGCTGTTCGACTGGCTCTCGGTCCGCGGAAAACGTGCAGAGATGATCAATATTGATAAATTGGAAGGGAGTGTCGGTGAGCGCCTTTTGCAGGGTGCCGAAGGTGTGGACCTTCTGGTGGCCGGCGCCTATGGCCATTCGCGCCTGCGCGAGTTTGTGTTTGGTGGCGTGACCCGGACGCTTCTGGCTGCGTCAGATGGTCCGGCAATGCTGCTTGCCCATTGACGGTGCCGATGTTTAATTCCCTCCTGAGATTATGGATATTTATGGAGGCTTGAATGGTATTGTCCCGCGTTGTGATGAGACTGACCCGAAATCCGGGAACCAGCCATCCCGATGGTGATGACCATCGGGGTTATACCGTTGTCGCGCCTCTGGATGCTTCGGGACATCTCGACCTCGAACTCTGGCGTGCCAACAAGCAGGACTGCACCGTATTGCGGTTTTCTCCGGACGACGCCGAGAAGGCCGATGGCTGGCTGACGCATCGCGGCAGTCACTGGTATTTCCGCTATGACGAGGAAGATGAAGGACCGGGTGAACCGGTCTACCGGCTGGGGGATCATGCCCTGCGGCTCGGCGAATACCTCACCATCCACGAAGCGGATGGCGAGGATCTCACCTATAAAATCACGGATGTCGTGAAAGTCTGACGACTCTATTCTTCATTCTTCGGCGACAATGGCGAGCTGATCAGCGCCCGGTGACACGGCCAGGCGTGAAATGCCGGTCAAACCCATCGCGGCCAGATCATCGACCGGCTGCCAGCTTGATTGTGTGGCGCGATAGTAGAGCGTGCCGTCAGACGCCGCCAGCCAGCTGAGCTCGCCCTGCGGATTGGTGAAAACGGCATAGTCTTCGGTCTCGCCGGGCAGGCGGAAAACCGGCGTCACCGCGGAATCGTCAAAGCTGAACTGATTGATGATGTATCCGCCTTCGGGATGTTCCAGCGTGAAATAGGCCGACTGACCGTCCGGCGCCGAATAGAGCGCGCGCCCGAGACCCGTCGTTACTTCGGCCTCGATGTCCAGAGCCAGATTGACCCAGCGCAGGCTGAGCGGATCGGTCAGGGCGAATAGCAGCATCTGTGACTGGTCCGCCGACAGGGCATAATAGCCGGCAGGGCCGTATTCGTGGGCAGCGCCGGTCGATGAACCATCCAGCATGTGCCGATACACCTGGCCGCCATAACCGCCCGGTGCCTGATGAATATAGGTGACCGAAGCGCCGTCGGGCGACGGACGCGGCGAATATTCGCTCTCATCCGGCGTCCGTGTGACCGGGACCGCGTCGCCGCTAGCGGTATCAAGACGGAAAATGTCGGTCTGGTTGTTTTCGGTCTCGCGGGTGAAGTACAAGCCGCCATTACCATCGAAGGCCGGCTGGTTATCGTAGAGCCCGCGCTGTGTCACCACGCGCCGGTCGGCAATCCGCGGCAGGCCGTCAATCCAGACCAGTGTGGACAGCGATATATCGGTAGCCGGCAGGGCGCCTGCATCGGCGGCGTCATCGGTCGCTTCGTTTGCAGCAAGATCGGTCGCGGCCGGAGCCGGGTCAGAAGTGGCCGCTGCGTCCGACATATCATCAGTTTCGGCGGGCGTATCTGCCGGACCGCTGCACGATGCCAGCAGCAGCGCGGCAAGTCCGGCGGTCCATTTGAATTCCTGCCTCATCTTGTGACCCTATCTTTTTTGAATGATTGCGGCGCCGCAGCCATAGCCGGCCCCGAAAGCGCACATCAGGCCGCGCTCGCCGGGCTTCATATCACTGGAATGCATGTCGAACGTCATCAATACGCTTGATGACGAGGTATTGCCGTATTCGTTGAGGATGATCGGCGCGACATCCGCGGTCGGTTCCCGATCCAGCGCCTTCTTGGCGACGGCCTGAACGATCCGGATATTGGCCTGATGCAACCAGGCGCGGCGGATATCGTGCGGCTGATAGCCCAGATCCGCGATCAGCTTTGATGATACGCCAGACGCCATGGGGATCACATCGCGGAAAACGCGGTGACCGTCCTGATCGACGAAGGCTTCAAACGGCTCGTCATCCTCGAATTCGGTGTGGTTCATGAAGCCGAAATCGGAGCGCAGGGCATTTGACCATTTCGTTTCCAGACGCACGCCCTGCAATTCCCAGCCGCCGGGCTCGCGATCACCGGCTTCCAGAAGAATAGCGGCCGAGGCATCGCCGAAGATGAAGTGCACTTCGCGGCGGCGGTAGTGGTTGATCGCGCTCATGATTTCCGGGCAGACGATGAGAATCGCATCGGCCTGACCGGTACGGATCAGTTCGCGCGCCTGCTGCATGGCGAAGATGGCCGAGGCGCAGGCCATGGTCATGTCAAACGCCCAGCCGCGCGTCATGCCGAGCGCATTCTGGATTTCAACCGACACGCCCGGGAAATTTCTCTGCTGTGCGGATGAGGCGACAATGACGCCGTCGAGATCGTCCGCCGTGCGCCCGGCTTTATCCAGTGCCTTTTTTGCTGCCGAAAGCCCGAACTCTGCCTGATAGGCGAGGGCTTCCTTTTCGCGGTGGGGGATACGTGGACGCATCCGGTCGAGATCCATCAGGCCGGCCTTGTCAACAACATGGCGGTTCAGAATGCCTGAAGCCTGCTCGATGAATTTCTCGCTGGAATGGGGTATTTCGGCCAGCGTTCCCGCCGCAATGGCATCGGCGTTTTCGGCGTTGAACCGATCCGCATAGGTATTGAAAACCTTTACCAGTTCCTCATTGGAAATACTGGCTTCCGGGGCGGTCCAGCCGACCGATCGAATGACGCAATCTCTCATACCGCTCGTTTCTCCAAGATCACAGAGCCTATCGAATAACCTGCGCCGAAGGAACACAGGAGACCTTTTTCGCCTTCGGCAAATCCGTCCGCATGGCGATGAAAGGCCACCAGCGAGCCGGCGCCCGCCGTATTGGCAAATTCATCGAGGATGACGGGGGCCTCCTCGACCGTAAATTCGCGGTCGAAGACTTTCCGCGCAATCATCATATTCATGTTGATATTGGCCTGGTGAAGCCAGAGGCGTTTCATGTCGGTTGCAGACAGGTCATTTGCGGCCAGCTGATCATTGATCAGTTCTGCGACCATCGGGCAGACTTCCTTGAAGACCCGGCGGCCTTCCTGGGTGAAATAGCGGTCCTCGAACGCCGGTTCCGGACTTTCGCAGGCATTCAGAAAGCCGAAATTCGAGCGGATATTGTTCGAATAGGATGTCTTCATGCGCGTATCGAGAATGCTCCAGCCATCAGCGGACATGTCATCGCGTTCGATGAGGAGGGCGACGGCGACGTCGCCGAAGATGAAATGGCTGTCGCGGTCGCGGAAATTCAGCTGCGGTGTGGTGATTTCCGGCGTTACGAGCAGGACGGATTTGGCCTGCCCGGTCTGGATTGCGTTGACCGCATTGATGAGGCCGAATGTTCCCGATGAACAGGCGACGCTCATATCATAGCCAAAACCGTCAATGCCCAACGCATGCTGGATCTCGATCGCGATGCAGGGATAGGTACGTTGCATGGTGGTGGCCGAGCAGATGACACCGTCCACGTCTTTGGGGTCGCGCCCAGCGCTTTCCAGCGCTTCGCGCGCGGCGGCCAGACCCGCCTCGGCCATCATGGATATCTCGCTATCCTCGCGGCGGCGGACTTGCGGACGCATGCGGTCAATGTCGAGCACGCCCGCCTTGTCGACGGAATACCGCGCCTTGATGCCGGATGCTTTCTCGATGAAGCCCGAGGAGGAGGGGGATTTCGCCTCGGTGTGACCGGCGGCGATGGCATCGGCGTTTTCGCCATTCCACTTCTCGACCCACGCATTGTAACAAGCCACCAACTCGTCATTGCTGACACTGTCTGGCGGGGTCCAGAGACCCGAGGACCGGATAACCGCATTTGTCATGAATTCTGTCCGTTCGGTTTCAACGCTATTCGTTTCCGAAAACCGGATTTTCGGATTGCCGCTCTATTTCGCCGGTTCTTGGATTTTCACAAACCCATTCGCCCCGCCCTGCCGGATCGGACGGCCGTGCCAGACGGCAGTCTGCGTCGCCCAATTCCTGCGCCGTCAGGTCGTCGTCATCGCGACCGGGCCATTCAAGGGTCGAGCATCCGGCCAAAGCCAGAAGGGAAAGGATGGAGATCATTCCGCGAAACATCAGCGCACTCCCATTTTCTGAACATCTGAATGGCGCGGGCAGGCAACAAGGTGGTCGTTGACCATGCCAACGGCTTGCATGAAAGCGTAAACGATAACAGGTCCGCAGAATTTGAAACCCCGCTTCTTCAGGTCCTTCGCGATCGTTTCGCTCAAAGGTGTCTTGGCCGGAACGTCGGACATGCTTTCCCACTCATTCTGCAGGGGCTTGCCGCCGGTATAGGCCCAGAGATACTCCGCAAAATCCTCGCCGTTTTCCTGCATGTCGAGGAAGAGGCGGGCGCCGCCAATGGCGGCCTGGATTTTCGCGCCCGAACGGATGATGCCGGGATTGGCTAGCAGACGGTCCATATCCCGGTCATCATAAGCGGCGACTTTTACCGGATCAAATCCGTTAAACGCTTCACGAATGGTGTCGCGTTTCCTGAGAATGGTGATCCAGGCCAGTCCGGCCTGCATGCCGTCGAGAACGAGCTTTTCCCAGAGCGCGCGCGAATCATACTCCGGCACGCCCCATTCCGTATCGTGATAGGCGGAATAGAGCGGATCGTGGTCCGGCGCCCAGGGACAGCGCGAAATCGGTGTAACCGTCATGGCTCCGCTTTAGACCCCACTTGTCCCGTTGGCGAGTGGGGGAATTCAGTCCGGCGAAATCGGGGGCGGTGAAATTGTCACGGCTTCGCCGTTGAGGGTTGGCGCTTCACTGGCGGCGTCCAGCCGGTCCAGCCGCAGAATCGCCAGCGCATGTCTGCCCGCCGACGAAGTGATATTTCCCAGTGGCACATCGCCTGCCGTAATGACGTCGCCCATTGCCGGTTCGGCTGAATTTGCGGCCACAGCGACAGTGCGTTTGCGGATCGTGCCGCGGCGCTTCATCCGCGACAGGACTTCCTGTCCGATAAAACATCCTTTCTTCCAGGCAATACCGCCATAGAGGTCGAGATTGACGTCTGTCGGGAAAACCTCTGCCTCGCCATAATCTCGCCCGAAGGCTGGAATGCCGGCTGAAATTTCCAGTTCGGCCTGCCGCGTTGTGCCGTCCGCGGCCGGTTTGTCCGACGCGATGGTGCGCTGTGGCAATTGGGGAGATCGCGGATCGGCCAGGCCTGTCCCGGCGACCACGAACGCGCTGCTGTCCAGCGTAATGTCGGCGTTGGCACGAAGGCGGTAAAGCGTCAGGCGCTTGATCAGGGCTTCCGCGGAATCGGCATGGATGTCGAGCACGACACCGTCGTCTTCACCATGGATCAGGAAGTCGCAAATGATCTTGCCTTGCGGCGTCAACAGCGCGCCGGCCTGCAAGGTGCCAGACGCACAAAGCTTCAGGTCATTTGTGATGACGCGTTGCAGAAAGTCGCGCGTGTCCGGGCCGCAAATCCTGATAACGGCACGGTCCGCAAGGTGGAAAACCGGATTGCTCATGGCAGCCATATGGCATTGCCGGTTGTGCTGGCCAAGGGGCAAGGCATGGTTTAAGCCGCAGGTGATGAAGCGGATACTTTTCATCACCTCTACGCGCATTGGCGACGCCGTGATCAATTCCGGTGTGCTCGACTATCTCGTTCGGCAATGGCCAGAAGCGAAATTCACTATTGCCTGCGGGCCGCTGGCCCAACCGGTGCTGGAAAACACGCCCGGTCTGGAGCGCCTGATTATCGTTCGGAAAAAGCCCTTTGGCCTTCACTGGTTCGGGCTCTGGCGGCGTGTGGTGATGCGGCATTGGGATCTGGTGGTTGATCTTCGCGGATCCGCCATTTCATACCTGCTGATCGCGGATCAGCGCAAACCGCTGAAAAGTACCAAGGTCAAAATGCACAAGGTACGGGAAGCGGCCGGTGTTCTGAGACTGGATCCGCCACCCGCGCCGAAAATATACCTTGCCGAAGAAGCCCGGGAGCGGGCGCTGGCCTGGATGCCGCCGGGGCGCGACTGGCTGGCGGTCTGCCCCTCTGCCAGCCTGCCCTTCAAGATGTGGCCGGCGACGAATTTCGCGGAGGTGGTGAAAGCGCTGGTTTCGCCAGGAGGGGCCATGGCGGGGGCGGGTGTCGTCATCGTCGGCGGCCCCGGGGACGAAGACCATGCCATCCCGATCATCAATGCCCTGCCGGACAATGGCGTGATGGATCTGACCGGAAAGCTATACCTCTCTGACGTTGCGGCTGTTGTTGAGCGGGCGCGTCTGTTTATCGGCAATGATTCCGGCCTGATGCACATGTCGGCGGCCATGGGCACGCCCACGCTGGGCCTGTTCGGTCCTTCGGACGAGATGTTGTATGGACCTTATGGTGATCAATGTGCGACCGTGCGCGGACCGCGCGGGCTGGAAGAAACGAAAACGCAGTTTCCTGACTGGCGGCACCACCCGTCCAGTCTGCTGGATGATTTGAGTGTCGGCGCAGTGCTGGAGGCTGCAAACCGGCTACTGGAACGGACGGAAGAAAAATGACCCAGACCTATGACCTGATTATTCGTAATGGCGACGTCGCCAATCATGCTGGCCGCGGCAAGGCTGATATCGGTGTGATCGACGGCAAAATCGCAAAAATGGGCGATCTGTCACAAGCCGATGCCGGCGAGGTGTTTGATGCCTCCGGCCTGACCGTGCTGCCGGGTGTCATTGATAGCCAGGTGCATTTCCGGGAACCGGGGCTGGAATGGAAAGAAGATCTGCAATCGGGATCGCTGGCCGCGGTGATGGGCGGTGTCACAACCGTTTTCGAGATGCCGAATACCGAGCCGGCCACAACTGATCCGGATGCGCTCATCGACAAGCTGGCACGGGCCAAGGATCGTATGCATTGCGATCATGCCTTCTATGCCGGTGCTACCAATGAGAATGCCGCGGATCTGACCATCATGGAGCAGATGCCGGGATGTTGCGGCGTCAAGGTCTTCATGGGCGCGTCAACCGGGTCCCTGCTGGTGCAGGACGATGCGGGCGTGGAGCGCGTTTTGCGCGCGATCAAGCGCCGCGCGGCCTTCCACTCGGAGGATGAATACCGTCTGGCGGACCGGCGCAAGCTGGCCCGTGACGGGGACTGGACGAGCCACCCGGAGGTCCGCGATGCGGAAGCGGCGATCATGTCGACCCGGCGTCTGGTGCGGATTGCCCGCGCGACTGGCAAGCGGATTCATGTCCTGCATATCTCGACCGCCGAAGAGGTCGAATTTCTCCAGCACAATCGCGATATCGCCAGCTGTGAGGTCACGCCCCAACACCTGACGCTGGTCGCGCCGGAAGCGTATGAACGCCTGAAGGGCTTTGCCCAGATGAATCCGCCCATCCGTGACGCACATCATGTTGCCGGATTGTGGAAGGGCGTGGATCAGGGATTGTTTGATGTGGTCGGTTCCGATCACGCACCGCATACACGCGAAGAAAAGGAACGGCCGTATCCGCAGAGCCCGTCCGGCATGCCCGGCGTGCAGACGCTGGTGCCGGTGATGCTGACCCATGTGGCCGAAGGCCGGCTGAGCCTTGAACGCTTTATCGACCTGACCAGCCATGGCGCACAACGCATATTCGCGATCGCCAGCAAAGGCCGCATGGCGGTCGGCTGGGATGCCGATTTCACCATTGTTGACCTGAAGGCGGAACGCGAAATCACCGAAGACTGGGTGGCCTCGAAATGCGGATGGTCACCGTTCACGGGCATGATCGCCAGGGGCTGGCCGATGGCGACCATTGTGCGGGGGCAAACGATCATGCGCGACGATGAATTGCTGGCGCAGGGCAAGGGCGCGCCGGTCCGCTTCATGGAATCGCTGCCCGAGGAGACCGCGTAATGGCGGAGCGGACCAGTTTCTATTTCTTCGATATTGACGAGAACATCCTGCACCTGCCGACCAAGGTGCATTTGCTGAATACCGTTACCGGTGAAGAGATGTCGATGTCGCAACGCGAGTTTGAAGGCATCCGGGCCTATCTCGGCGTGGCCGGCGACTGGGAAGACTGGGCGGCACCGCCAGAACGGGCGTTTCGTGAATTTGCCGATGGCAAAGATCGCAATGGCGAGGAATATCTGCACCGCGATATCCGCCGGGCGCTGAAGGCGGGCGATGGCTGGAAAGGCCCCTCCTGGGACATTTTCCGTTATGCCGTGTTGAAGAAGCGGCCGGTGGCCTTTGTGACCGCCCGCCAGCACTCCAGCGAAACGATCAAGGCAGGCATCGCCATCCTGAAAGAGGCCGGCGAATTACCCGAAGATCCACTCTACATCGCGATTTTTGGCGTTTCCAACACCGAGGTCCGCAATGAGCTGGGACCGCACCTGACCACAGCGGGCCTGAAGCGCAAGGCGATCCGCATGTGCGTTGAACGCGGGCTGGATGCCCACGGGCGCGATCTGCCGCACAGTTTCGGCATGTCGGACGATGACACCAAGAATGTCGACCTCATCACCTCGGCCATGCTGGAGTGCAAGATGGACTATCCGGACAAGCGGTTTTTCGTGATTTCCACCAATCGCCGCCAGCATGTGAAGCTGGAAGTCTTTCCGCCGCACAAGGAAGAATCCAAGCTGCGGGCGGCCGAAGGCGATTATTACGGCTAGTCCAGAACTTCGTTGAGCAGAGCCTGGCTCATTTGCGCGCCGCGGCGGGCGAGGTCACGCCGTTCGGCTTCTGCATCCGCGCCGCAGCGAATGCGAGCGCGTTCCTCGACCCGATAGCCATCGTTGAAGGCATCAATAAGACGCTCGCGACGATTGCCGCTTAGCGGGGCCTCGAGTTCGAGCAGCTCGATCATGCGATTGCGCCATTCCTGCGTGTCATCGCTTTCGCAGGCAAATGCCAGATAGTGCAATTGCCCCAGCGTATAAGCGAGATAGGGCAGGGTGCGGCCCGGATCGCGAAACGGATCGGTCTCATCCTGCGTGACTCTTCCGGTCATGGCCGACGCGCCCGTGCCCGGCTTTTGCTGGGCAAGGGCCGGGGCAGTCAGGGTCAGACAGAGGATCACAATCCAGCGCATGGACACTCTCTGGCAAAGGATTGCGGCAAGGTCTAGGCGGGAGTGATGACGCGGCGGGTTTCATCCCAGCTGACGCGCCGCATCGCCTCTTCCACGGGCACGAATTCTGCGGCGGCGGCATCATCATCGGCCACCGGCTCGCCGCTGACCCATTCCGCTTCGAAATCGATCAGCACATAGTGTTGGCCGTCAATGATGGAATCGACCACATCGATCAGCCGGGTGATCCGCCCTTCGACGCCGGTTTCTTCTTTCAGCTCGCGCAGGGCGGCGTCCCGAACGGCTTCACCGAAGTCGATCTTGCCGCCGGGGATGGACCATTTGCCCTTCAGCGGCTCGCGCCCGCGTTTGATCAGCAGGACATCATTGCCGCGGCGGCAAACAACGCCGACACAGGCCAATGGTCGCTTTTGCTTGGTCATTTTCCATCCTTGACGATCATGTGCTGGGCGCCAAGCTAGACCGGAATCACGGCAGGAACACCCCATGTGTGGACGTTATGACATAGAGGTCGACGCCAAGGCGCTGAGCGAAATGCTCGGGCTGGATGTGCCGGATTTTGTGCGCGATGCGGACTTTTCGCCGGGCGATACCGGCCCGGTCATTGCCGTCGGTCAGGACGGGCAGACCAAGGTCGTATTGATGCGCTGGGGGTTGGAACCCGGCTGGTTGAAGGAAAAGCCCACCCGGCCGATGTTCAATGCGCGCGCCGAAACGGTCGCCGAGAAGCCGATGTTCCGGGCCGCATTCAAACGCAAACGTGCCCTTGTTCCCGCCGTGGCTTTCTACGAATGGACGGGCAAGCCGGGGGCGAAGACGAAGTGGCGGTTTTCAAAAGCCGACGGATCGCTCCTGATCTTCGCCGGCCTGTGGGAGGCGCGTGATCGCGGCGATGGCGAAAAGCAGCTGACCTTCACCGTGCTGACGACCACGCCGAATGCCGATGCGGCCGATTATCATGACCGCATGCCGGTGGTCCTTGACGAGAAGGCGCAGAAAATCTGGCTCGATCCCGAAGCCGATCCGCAAATGCTGCTGGAAATGGCGGCACCCGCGCCGGACGGCACGCTGACGGTAGCGGCGGCCTAGGCGGCGGGTCAGGCTGTGAGAAGCGATGAAACGAGCCTGTTCAGGCTGATTCCCTGTTCAGCAGCCTTGATCGCCAGATTCCGGTGTTGTTCGGGTGGCATGCGGACCTGGAATTTCCCACTATAGCGCTTTCCGCTAAGGGGTTCGGGCAGGGTTTCGCCATTCGCGGCCATATCCGCCACGATTTCTCCGACGAGGGTGACGATACCTTCAAGCGCATCAGATTGCTGCGAAGCCAAATGTGACAAGCTCGGAAGCTCGGCGCAGAGTCCGACGAACTCAGCGTCTTCATCGGACCAGATGACCCGATATGCATATTGTTTATGGTCAATCATCGCCCTTCTCCTTGCGTTGTTCTTTTCGCTTCTTCTGTTGCTCGTTCAGCTTTTTGATAGCGGCGAGCACCTGTTTCACCTGATAGGCTTTTGCCTTGCCGTTCCTGGCTTTCTGGATAGTCACCCGCGGGTCGCCAGGCCATGGTGTCTTGTAGACGTGATGGCTCGTGCCCTGCTGGCGTGGTTCACCGAAATGGTGTGCACACACCGCCGCCAAATCCGAAAAGCGCACGTTCTGCGGCGCGGATTTCATTTGGTTCAGGGTTTTGTCCAACGACGTCACCCGCACAACATAGTGTCAATAATGATATCATTCAAGCGCAGGTGTCTGTGTTCACCGGCATCATTTTTTCCAGTCGGCAATCAGGAGCCGACAAAAAATGGCGTGGCGCAATTCAAAGCGAACGCAAGCGGACAGCACGGAGAGGACAGCGCAGGGGGTTGCCGGATGCCCGGGCGAAACCTCAGGCGGCGGTCCAGCCACCCTCGACCGGGAAGGCCGCGCCGTTGCACGATGCGCCGGCATCAGAGGCCAGATAGAGCATCAGCCCGACCAGCTCGTCATATTCAACGAATTTCTTTGTCGGCTGGGCTGTGAGCATGACATCGCGCACGACCGCCTCCTCGCTGATGCCGCGCGCTCTGGCCGTGTCGGCAATCTGCCCATCGACGAGCGGCGTTCTCACATAGCCCGGGCAGATGGCGTTCACCGTAATGCCGTGTTCAGCGACTTCCAGCGCCACGGTTTTGGTCAGGCCCATAATGCCGTGCTTGGCCGCGACATAGGCGGACTTGAAAGGTGAGGCGACGAGGGCATGAGCGGAGGCGATGTTGACGATGCGGCCGCGGCCTTGTGCCTTCATGATCGGCACAACGGCCTTGATGGAGTGGAAGGCGGAGGTGAGATTGATGGCGATGATCGCATCCCACTTCTCGTCCGGGAAATTCTCGATCTTTTCGACGTGCTGTATGCCGGCATTGTTGACCAGAATATCCAAACGGCCGAATTCCTGGTGTCCGAAACCGACCATAGCGGTAATTTCTTCAGGTTTCAGCATGTTGGCAGGATGATATCGCACCTCGACGCCATGACGCTTGGCCATGTCGGCGCGCAAGGCTTCGATGGCGTCCGCGTCACCCAGACCATTGAGAATGATATTCGCGCCGCTGGCGGCGAGGCCGTCTGCGAGTGCTGCCCCGATACCGCTGGTGGAGCCGGTAATGACGGCCGTCTGGCCGGAGAGGTCGGTCTGGATCGTGCTCATACATCAGCCCTTAGCAGGACTTGCTGCAATGCACCATTTGAAGATTCAGATGTCAGGCGGCCTTCTGTGCGGCCTTGGGGGCGGGCTGGGGCCGGGAAAACTCCAGCTTTCCTTCGCTCGAGGCCGCCGGGTCAAACCGATATCCGTCGACGTCAAAGGCATTCAGTTGCGCCGGATCAACAATCCGGTTCTCGATGATCCAGCGGGCCATCTTGCCGCGCGCCTGCTTGGTGAACATGAAAAGCGGCCGGGATTTGCCGTCCTTTTCTTCCTTGAAAGCGACGTCGACGATGTCGGCATCCAGCGTCTTTTTGTCGACCGCCTTGAAGTATTCGTTCGAGGCCAGATTGACGATGGTGCGCGTGGGTGACGTCTCCAGAGCGGAATTCAGCGCCTTGGCGATATCGTTGCCCCAGTAATCGTAGAGTGTCTCGCCGCGCCGCGTCTTGATCCTGGTTCCCATTTCCAGGCGATAGGGCTGGATGCGGTCAGAAGGCCGCAGAATGCCGTAAAGACCGGACAGGATGCGGACATGATCCTGAGACCAGTTCAGACTATCGGCATCGAGGCTGTTGGCGTCCAGGCCGCGATAGACATCACCGGCGAAGGTCAGCGCGGCGGGCTTTCCGTCGGTGTTTTCGGGATCGAAGGCCCGGAAGCGCTCATAATTCAGTTGGGCGAGATCATCCGACAAATGCATCATCTCCCGGATTTTGGCTTTGGTGAGATTGCGGGTGGTTTTCGACAGTGTGGCGGCACGGTCGAGTAATTCCGGCTGCGTCGGTGCCGGCGTTGCGACATCGTCGAAATTCATCAGCTTTGCGGGCGACAGTAAAACAAGCATGGCAATCTCCTTGATCGAAGATTTAGGCTGATGCGGGTCGAGATTAAAGGGTGCGAGTTCAGCGCGCCGGTATCAGAACGCGCGGGTTCATGATTCCCTGCGGATCGAGCGCCGATTTGATCGCCGTCATCAGCTCGACCTCGAGTGGGCGGCGCGCCGCCAGATCGGCGGCTTTCAGCGTGCCGACGCCATGTTCGGCGGCAATCGACCCGCCATATTTCTGGACCAGATCATAGATGGCTTCAGTGGCCGGCAGGCAGGCGGCGACGAAATCCTCTCCGGCACCGGCCGTCTTGCGCGCGACGTTGAAATGCACATTTCCGTCGCCGACATGGCCAAAGGCGATGACCTCGGCACCGTCAACCTTCGCCCCGGCAAGGGCAGTGCCTTCCTCGATAAAGGCGGCGATTTTCGAGACCGGAATGGAGACGTCATGCTTGGCGGCTTTGCCGTGGGCTTTTTCGGCTTCGGCGATGGGTTCGCGCAATTGCCAGAGGGCCAGCGCCTGGGCCTCGCTTTCCGCGATGACCGCATCTTCGACAAGGCCGCGCTCCAGTCCGGCTTCCAGCGCCGCTTCCATGGCCGTGCGGCCTTCACCGATTCGTCCGGCTCCTATTTCCAGCAGGGCATACCAGGGGTGCGGGGCAGCAAGGGGATCGCGGCTGCCGGGAATGTGCTCGATCACCATTTCCAGAGCATTGCGGGGAATGAGTTCGAGTGCGGAGAGCGTGCCGCCGGAGGCGGCTTTTGCGATGCCGAGCAATTCAACCGCAGCGGCAGGAGAGGGGATTCCGGCAAAGGCGACGGTCATTTCGGCGGGCCGCGGGAAGAGTTTGAGCGTCGCGGCGGTGATAATGCCCAGCGTGCCTTCAGCTCCGATGAGCAATTGTTTCAGGTCATATCCGGAATTGTCTTTTCTCAGGCCGCGCAAGCCGTTCCAGATCCGGCCATCGGGCAGGACAGCTTCAATACCCAGCACCAGATCGCGCATCATGCCATAGCGCAAAACATGAACGCCGCCGGCATTGGTCGAGATCAGGCCGCCGATGGTGGCCGAGCCCTGGGATCCGAGGCTGAGCGGGAAAAGGCGGTTGTGGTCGGCGGCGAGGTTTTGAATTGCCTCAAGAATGCAGCCGGCCTCCACGGTGAGGGAATCGTTTGCGATGTCGACCTCACGCACGGCGTTCATGCGGGCGAGAGACAAAAGCACCTCGCCTTGCGGAATGGAGCCGCCGACGAGGCCGGTATTGCCGCCCTGCGTAGTGATGGCGATGCGGGCCGCGGCACAAATTTTCACGACGCTGGCGACTTCCTCCGTCGAGGAGGGCTTCAGGAGGATCGGCGTTTCGCCCTGCCAGCGCCCGCGCCAGTCTCGTGTGTGCGGACCCAGTTCATGCGGGTCTGTGCTCCAGCCCTTGGGGCCAAGCGCGGTCTTCAAGGCGTTGAGGGTATCGGCAGAAATCATTCGGCATCTCTTGGCGCCGCGGCGCGTTGCAGGCGGTCATTGATGGCTTCGCCCAGACCTTCATCGGGAATCGGCGAAACCGCAATACATTGTGCGCCGCTGGCATCGAGTTCACGAAGGCAGGCAAAGAGATGGGCGGCGGCCTCCTGCAAGTCGCCGGTTAAGGACAGGTTCAACTTTGCGCCGTTGACCTTCCCAAAGCCGAGCAGGACTTCGCCCTCGCGGGCGCTTGTGGCGTTCAGGCGCAGTGCAGCGCGCGGCGCGTAATGACTCTTCAGCATGCCGGGAGAGGCTTTGGGGGAGGCCGCATCCGGCCGGCCGAGCGGTCCGGTGATGGCCTCGATGTCGCGGCGGGCCAGTCCACCCTTGCGGAGGAGTAGCGCCTGATCCCCGTCAAAACCGATGACGGTGGATTCAACGCCGACCCGGCAGGAGCCGCCATCGAGTATGAGGTCGATTTTCGCGCCCAAACCGTCGGCCACATGCTCCGCCTGTGTCGGGCTGACACCGCCGGAGGGGTTGGCGCTGGGGGCAACAAGTGGTCCGCCGAAGGCGGCGATCAGCGCCTGTGCGACGGGATGATCCGGGGCGCGTAGGGCGAGGGTTTCCAGGCCGGCGCCGGCCAGTTCACTGACGGGGCAATCGGCCCGTCGCGGCACGACCAGCGTTAGCGGACCGGGCCAGAAAGCCAGGGCCAGTTCGCGCGCGACCGGATTGAAGCGGCCGAGCGATGCGGCCATGTCCAGCCCGGTCACATGCGAGATCAGCGGGTTGAATGTCGGGCGGCCCTTGGCCGCATACAATGCCGCGACGGCGGTGCCATTGGTGGCATCGGCGGCTAACCCGTAGACGGTTTCAGTGGGCATGCCGACCAGCCCGCCCTCACGCAGAAGGCGGCAGGCGGCCGCAATGGAGGCCGGGTCGTCGCCGGGAAGGATGGATGCCGTCATATGCGCACCTAGCGCCGGGAGCGCAGCTTGATCAAGACCGCTTAGCGCGTGGCTTCGATATGCAGGCGAACCTCGACGGTTGTTGCCGCATCGCCCCATTCTCGCGAACCGATACCGAATTCCTGACGGAGGACGGTGATCTGACCATTGGCGACCGCACGGTCTCCGTCGATCGAAAGCCGGAAAAACAGATCGGCCGGTTGGGCGTTACCGGCGAGGGTCAATGTGCCATTCGCCACATAGCAAACGCCATCACCATCTTCGCAATCATCGCCAAGCGAGATCGTCTCGGAAACAAAGTCGGCGACCGGATGATCATCTCCGTCCAGCCCGGAATTGCCCGTCATCTGGGAATTATACTGGGCATTGCCGGTATCACCGCTGGTGACGTCTACAAGACCTTCAATACGGGCGTTGTCGAGATGGGCCGGATCCAAACGGATCTCGGCATTGAAATCCGTAAAGGTGCCGGTGACCTCGCGGCCAAATGCCGTGGTCTCGATGCGTACTGTGCTGGCGTCTCTGTCCAGTGTCCAGTCGCTCGCAAAGGCGGGGCCGGCCGCCAGAAGCGACAGGGCAAGGGGGAGGAGCTTCATCGGTTTCAGCCTCTTGGCTTCAGAAATACGACCATGCGGGTCAGAACATCGTCACGGTCGATAAAATGGTGCTTCAATGCGGCGGCAATATGGAGGCCGAGCAGCACCAGAATCGCCCATGCGCTTTTCGAATGGATTTGGGACACAACACCATATACGGCCTCATTCTCTCCCATGAGTTCCGGGATCGGCAGACTCTCCGAATTGAAAAAGAAGCTCGGGAAGCCCGATGCCGAAGCCGTGATCCATCCGGCCAGCGGCATGCCGATGATCAGGACATAGAATGCCCAGTGCGTTGCCGTTGCGGCAAAGCGTTCAAAAGCATTCATGCCGTCCGGCAAAGAGGGCTGTTTGTGGGTCAGCCGCCAGACAAGCCGGAAAACGCTGAGCGCCAGTATGAGAATGCCGATGGTCTTGTGCCAGTTGAACAGAAAGGCAACGGTTTGTGGATCGACGGAAGTGTCACCTTCAAACAGGGCCTGGCGCAGATCGTCGGTCTGCCAGCCGGCAAAAATCATCACGACAATAAGGATGGCGATCAGCCAGTGCAGGGTGATCGCGACCGTGGTGTACCGGTTGGATTGCGTCGTCATAGTCTACTCCTCGCGAAGAAATTCCGCCTCGATCCGGATCCTGATTTCATCTCCGGCAATGGCTGCGGGAATGAAGGGACCAATGCCATAATCACTTCTGGCAACGACCATATCGGCTCCAAAACCAATGACATCCCTGTTTTCCAGAAAGTTGAAGTTTCCGCCATAGAAAGTGATGTCCATGCGCGCCGGACGGGTGACGCCGCGAATGGTCAGCTCTCCCTCGACAATGCCCGTTTCCTCGCCCGTGACTTCGATATAGCTGGATTGGAAGAGGATTTGGGGATGACGCTCGGCCGAAAACCAGTTGGGTCCGCGCAATGTGTCGTCGAAGGTTTCATTACCGGTCGAAACCGAACCGGCGTCGATGATGGCCGTCATACTGGCCTGTCCCGGCTCGGCCGGATCAAAGGTCAGGCTGGCATCTATCCGGTCGAAGCGCGCCGTGTACCAGGCCAGTCCGAAATGCCGGGATCGCCAGTGCACCGAAGCGTGATCGGTATCCAGCTGCCATGTGCCGGACGGCAATTCGGCAGGGTCTCGTGTCGGCGCACTAACGCAGGCCGTCACCATCGAGAGAATCAAAACCGGCAAGAGAAATCTCATGGAAAACAGGATAGTGTGTTTTGCCGCATCTCCAAATGGTCGACGCGGCGTTTTCCCGCGTTATCTTGTCGCGAGGAATAGCTGAGGGACCGGCCATGTATCGCGCACCAATTGATGACATTCGCTTTGCGTTGGAAGAGATCGCCGTCATGGACGGCTTGAAGGCCACGGGAGCCTTCCCGGAACTGTCATCCGATCTGACGGCGGCGATACTGGAGGAAGCCGGCAGGTTTTCAGGCGATGTGCTCGCGCCGCTGAACCGGCCGGGCGATCTGGAAGGCTGCACGCTGAACGATGGCGTGGTGACGACGCCGAAAGGCATCAAGGAAGCCTATGCCCAATTCGTCGAGGGCGGCTGGCAAGGCCTGCAATTTCCAACCGAAGTCGGGGGGATGGGCCTTCCGCGCGTTCTCGGCGCCGCCGTCATGGAGACACTGCAGTCGGCCAATATGGCGTTCAGCCTTGGCCCGATGCTGACCTTCGGCGCGATTGAAGCGCTGATTGCCAAGGGCTCTGACGAACAGAAAGCCATGTATCTGCCGAAATTGCTGACCGGTGAATGGTCGGCGACCATGCAGCTGACCGAACCGCAGGCGGGTTCTGATGTGGGTGCGCTGCGCACCAAGGCGGAACCCAATGGCGATGGCAGCTGGGCGGTCAGTGGCCAGAAAATCTACATCACCTGGGGGGAGCATGATTGCGCCGGGAATATCATCCACACAGTGCTGGCGCGTACGCCGGATGGTCCCGCCGGGACAAAAGGCATCTCGCTTTTCGTGATTCCCAAATTCCTGGTGAATGAGGATGGTTCGTTGGGCGAGCGCAATGCGATCCAGGCCATCGGCCTGGAGCACAAGCTGGGCATTCATGGCAGCCCGACCTGCGTCATGGAAATGGCGGGTGCCAAGGGCTGGCTGATCGGCGAGGAATTTGGCGGTATGGCGGCGATGTTCATCATGATGAATGCCGCGCGGCTGGCCGTGGGCGTTCAGGGCGTCGGCATTGCCGAACGTGCCTATCAACAGGCGCTGGCCTATGCGCTGGACCGCAAACAGGGCCGCGCGCCCGGCGCGGAAGGCGATGGGCCGCACGCCATCATCCACCATCCCGATGTCCGTCAGATGCTGACGACGATGAAATCCAAAATCGAGGCGGCGCGCGCCATTTGCTATAATTGTGCGGTGTCGGCTGATGAGGCCGAATTCGAGCCGGACGCGGAAGACCGGGCCTATTCGAAGCGTCGCGAGGAATTGCTGACGCCGATTGCCAAGGCCTGGGCAACCGATGTCGGGGTCGAGGTCGCCTCGCTCGGTATCCAGATTCATGGCGGGATGGGGTTCATCGAGGAAACCGGTGCGGCCCAGCATTATCGCGATGCCCGGATCGCGCCGATCTATGAAGGCACCAACGGCATTCAGGCGATGGATCTGATCGGCCGCAAACTGTCCATGGCCGGAGGCGCGCCGATCCGCGAATTGCTGGCCGATATCCGGCAGACCGTCGAGGATTGTGCGACCTCGTCCAATCCGGAACTACCCAAGCTGGCCAAGCGGCTCGCACCGGCAGCAGATGCGCTGGAAGCGGCGGCCAAGTGGGCGACCGCGTCCGGACGGGATCGCTCGGATGTGCTGGCCGGAGCGACCGCCTTTCTCAAGCTGGCGGGGGATGTGACCGGCGGCTGGCTCTTGTGCGTCGGTGCGGTTTCAGCGCAGCGGCGTTTGAAGAATGCCGAGGGCGACCCGGCCTTCGCTCATGGCAAGATCACGCTGGCGCGGCATTTTGCGGAGACGGTTCTGAGTACGGCCCCGGCCGCGCTCGCGGGTATCCAGTCCGGCATGGCCGTGCTGGCGGATGATGCCGCTCTGGGCGCCTAGACCCAGAAGGTCGTCGGGTCCGGATTGGGCCGCCCGTCGACCAGCCGGATCAGGCCGACTATCACGCGGACAATCACCCAGATCGACCAGAGCGCCCAGATGAGTATGGCGACCGGCAGCAGGATGACAGTCACCGCGCAGATTATCGAAACGACAAGCAATGCGGCCGCATAAATCAGGGTGCGAAGCTGGAACTCATAGTGGGTGGCAATCCATTCCGGCGCCTTGTCCCGCCGCATATAGGCGATGACGGCGGCGATAATCATCGTCACCAGATTGGTCGGGCCGACCAGAAACAGGACATACCCGATGCCGGCGATCAGCCGATCGTCGGAATTTTCGGTCGCTACGGGTTGGGGAGTGACATTTTTCATCTGCGCCTCGATCGTCTGACATACCTTTAAAGGCTTGTTTTCGTTGCCGGTGCAACGCACCATAGAAATATGACCAGAAAAGGTCCGACGGAGGCAATCCCCCATGCAGCGCATTCAGACCCGCTTGCGGCTCGGATACGGGCTGGTATTCGGAGGCGCCATCGCGCTGGCGATTGCGATCACGATTGCCCGGCTTTCTGACTGGATACTTGCCTTTCCCTGGTCGATATTATGGCTCATCCTTGCCGTCATTCCGTCTGCCGGCATTGCGCTGGTTTTCCTGACAGCCGTCGAGGAACGGACGGACGGCAATGAGAAGAGCTCTTCATGACCCTTCCCGTGACCATGGCGCATGACATTCCCGGCCGCGAGGTGGGTGAAATTCTCGGCATTTGCCGTGGCAGCGTCGTGAAGGCGCGGTTTTTTGTTCGCGATATTTTCGCTTCGATCCGCAATCTTCTGGGCGGAGAGGTGAATGAATATTCCGAATTGCTGGAAGAATCCCGCGATGAGGCCTATGCGCGGATGCTTAAAAATGCGCAAGAAATGGGCGCTGACGCCATCATCAGCTTTCGTTTCTCGACCTCGGCCATTATGGAAGGGTCATCAGAAATTCTGGCCTATGGAACGGCGGTAAAACTCAAGTGATGTCGACAATAAAAAGGCTGGCCGGAAATGCGGCCGGTGAAGTTATGGATACAATTCGTTTTTTTGCAGGTGTGGCCGCGGTGTGGCTGACCATTATCACCTTCCTGTTTGCGCCTTTCCACATCCCGTCGGAAAGCATGCAGCCGTCGCTGGAAGTGGGCGACCGGGTTCTGGTGTCCAAATGGGCCTATGGTTATTCGCGCCATTCGCTGCCGCTGGGGCTCGGCTATTATCTGCCGGACAATCTCGACACACGGATTTTCCCGCGCGACCCCGAGCGCGGCGACGTCATTGTTTTCCGGACGCCGGAAACGCGCCGCAATCTGATCAAGCGCGTCATCGGCCTGCCGGGCGATGTGATCATGGTCCAGAATGGTCGGTTATTCATCAATGGCGAGATGGTCGAGCGCGCACCCGTGGGACAACGCACCTATCTCGATCATCGCGGACGCCAGCCGGTGACCGTCGATGCCTATCTGGAAACCCTGCCCAATGGCGTGACGCACGACATCTACGAGCGCTCGGATTCCTATCCTCTGGACAATGCCGGCCCCTTCCGTGTGCCGGCGGGCCAGATTTTCGTGATGGGCGATAATCGTGACAGCTCGACCGACAGCCGCGTTGCGCCCAATCCGCAATATCCGCAAGGCGGTGGCCCCGGCTATATCGATCTCACGGAAGTCGTTGGCCGGGCAGAGACCGTCATGTTCACGCTGAATCGTTGCCGCCGTGAGGACGGGCTTTATTGCCCGACCGGACGGGTCTGGCGCGGATTACAATACTAGTCCCGGGGGAGGGCGACATGTCGCTTGAAGGAAAAACGATTTTCATTACCGGCGCGAGCCGGGGCATTGGCCTCGCAATCGCCGAGCGCTGTGCGCGCGACGGGGCGAATATTGTTGTTGCTGCCAAGACGACTGATCCGCATCCGAAGCTGGAAGGCACGATCTATACCGCCGCCGAGGCGATCGAGAAGGCTGGCGGCAAGGCCTTGCCGCTGGTCGTCGATATCCGCGAGGAGGACAATGTCGAACAGGCCATCGCCAGAACCGTGGATCATTTCGGCGGCATT
Organism: Hyphobacterium sp. CCMP332; assembly: GCF_014323565.1. Classification (NCBI taxonomy): domain Bacteria; kingdom Pseudomonadati; phylum Pseudomonadota; class Alphaproteobacteria; order Maricaulales; family Maricaulaceae; genus Hyphobacterium; species Hyphobacterium sp. CCMP332. The sequence goes on along the minus strand of NZ_CP058669.1, from coordinate 1,500,233 downwards.
GATGCGGTCATCAATAATGCCTCGGCGATTTTCCCGCGGTCCACGGCCGAGACGCCGATCAAGCGCTGGGATCTGATGCATCAGGTCAATGCGCGCGGCACCTTTCTGGTGACGCAAAAATGCCTGCCGCATCTGGAAAAATCCGAAAACCCGCACATCCTGGCGCTGTCACCACCACTGGATATGGATCCGAAATGGTTCGCGCCGCATGTCGCCTATACCAGCGCGAAATACGGCATGAGCCTGTGCATTCTGGGCTGGTCGGGTGAGTTCAGGGGCAAGATTGCCGCAAACGCCATCTGGCCGCGCACCGCTGTCGCCACCGCCGCGATTGCCAATGTTCTGGCCGGCACGGAAGCCTTCAAGAATTGCCGCAAGCCGGAGATTCTGGCCGACACAGCCTATCATGTACTGAACAAGCCGGCGGCGAGTTTCACAGGCAATTTCCTGATCGATGACAGCTTCCTGGTGTCCGAAGGCGTGACCGATCTGGACCAGTATTCGGTCTCGCCGGGCGAGGAATTGCTGCCGGACTTCTTTGTGCCGGAAAACCCGCCTGCGCCGGACGGCGTCAACATCATGAATGTGTCGCTGACGCACTGATCGGTGTACCGAAAAATGTGATTTGCGTTTTTCGTAAAACTCCCAATATGGGCGTTGGAGCGTCGTACTCTGCGGATCGGTAGATTCGCTTGTCTTTCCAGCCTGTCGACGCAGGCTGTATTGGCGTTTTCGACCCATGTTGCTCATTGATACTTTTGCCGGTCCCAGCCTGATCGAGGGCGTTGGCGTGTTTGCTGCCGAGCCGGTCCGGAAAGGCGCGCGCGTCTGGACACTCGACCTCTCCATCGACCGGGTCGTGACCCCTGAAGAACTGGAGCGCGCCTCGCCGGTCTATCAGCGCTTCATAGAGCGCTATGCCTATTTCGATGCCGGTCTGGGCGGCTATCTTCTGGATGGCGACCATTCCCGGTTTCTGAACCATAGCGATGATGCGGCGATCGAGTTTCGCGCCGACGGTGACGGCTTTGCCCGGCGGGCGATCCGCAAGGGCGAGGAGCTGACCTGTAATTACAACGAATTCATGCCCAGTCTCGTGATCCTGCCGTCGCGTGTGCAGGATTTTCAGAACCGGCATATCTGACATCTTCCCGCCAGAGCTTCATCGGTCTAGATCGGGAGGATGAAAATACTCATTCTGACCTCCGATGCCGGCTTTGATCATCGCGTGCCACCGCCGCATTTCGAAAATCCCGTTCGCTTGCGGGCCGTTCTTGATGCCATGGCCGATACACCCTCTCTGGCGGGTCTGGATCGAATCCAGGCGCGGGCGGCAAGCCGCGAGGAAGTGGGGCGGATGCATACGGCCCGCCATGTCGACGCCGTGTTCAACGGCGAGCCCGCCGACCATGAAGCCTTTCATGGCTTCGACTTCGACACCTTCATGTGCCGGGGATCGCTGAATGCGGCCCTGCGCGGGGCCGGTGCTGCGGTGCAGGCCGTCGACATGATCATGGCGGGCAACGGGGAGGCAGCCTTCTGCGCCACCCGTCCGCCCGGACATCATGCAGAGCGCGACCGCCCGATGGGGTTCTGCCTGTTCAACAATGTCGGCGTGGCGGCCATGCATGCGCTGGAGCATCACGGCCTCTCGCGTGTCGCCATCATCGATATCGATGTGCATCACGGAAACGGATCGCAGGATCTGGCTGAAAGCGAGCCGCGCGTCATGTTTGCGTCGATCCATGAGTCGCCGCTCTATCCCGGCACCGGCATGGAAGACGAAACCGGACTGAATGGAAATGTCGTCAATGTCCCGGTTGGCGCCGGTTGCGATGGCGCGACGTGGCGCGCGCGGCTGGACAATGACCTGTTTCCGCGCATTGCCGCCTTCAAACCGGAATTTCTCTTGGTCTCTGCCGGATTTGACGGACACAGGGCGGACCCTTTGGGGGGACTGCTGCTGGATGAGGGCGATTATATCTGGGCCGCCTCGCGGCTGTGTGATTTGGCGCGCAAAACGGCATCCTCGCGGCTTGTGTGTTGCCTTGAGGGCGGTTACGACAACGGAGCGCTGGGCCGTTCGGCTGCCGCATTTACCGAATCACTGTCGATAGGCTAGGGGGAGCCGGTCGGCGGCCCTGTAACGCCCCGAACCACGGACTTCATGGCTGAGACCCTTTCCCATGAAAAGCCGCAACCCGGCTCCATTACAATCGCCCGTCATGGACAGCCTGATGCTGACCGGACGGTGCGCATTGACTGGCAAGGCTATGAGCATTGGTGGAAGGGCTATGATGCGGCGGGCCTTGCGCCCGGTCAGACACCGCCTGACCTGTTGGTGAAGGCCGCTGCCGAGGCGTCTGTGGTGTTTTGCAGTTCCTTGCCGCGCGCGATTGAAACGGCGCGCGCTGCGGCCCCGAATCGGCGGCTGGTGATCGATCCCGACTTCGTCGAGGCCCCGTTGCCGCCGCCACAGATGATCGGCACGCTGAAGCCCGGCACCTGGGGCGTTTATGCCCGGATATGGTGGTGGTTTGGCGCGTCGCGCGGTCTGGAGACACGCCGCGAAGCAGAGCTGCGGGCTGAACGTGCCGCCGACAAGCTGGTCATTGCCGCACAAAACGGACCCGTTGTTCTCTGTGCGCATGGCTGGTTTAACCGGATGCTGCGTCCACCCCTTCGCCGCCGCGGCTGGAAATGCGTTCAGGACGGAGGCGATATCTATTGGTCGAGCCGCCGTTATGAGCGTTGCGACTGAGCCGTATGTGATTGCCGCGGGCCTGCCGCCCGCATAGTTTGATGACTGAATCCGGGAGGACTGTATGTCCGACGAACCAACCTCCATCGACACCATGAGCTTTGAAGCGGCTCTGGCCGAGCTTGAAGCCATCGTTCAGCAACTTGAGTCCGGTGATGTCGAACTGGAAAAGTCCATCGCGATCTATGAGCGCGGCGCGGCGCTGAAGGCCCATTGCGAGAAAAAGCTGCGCGAAGCTGAACTCAAGGTCGAGAAAATCGTTCTGGATGATAACGGGCAGGTAAAAACGGAAGATGCCGGTTTGACCTGATGGACGATTTTCGCGCCCTTCTGGCGGAGACCGCTGATCGCGTCACCGTGGCCATGGACGCCTTGCTCCCGCGCGCCAATGGCCCGGAATCGGCCCTTCTGTCTGCGATGCGGTATGCGGCGCTGGGACCCGGAAAGAGGCTGCGTCCGTTCATTACCATCGAGGCCGGCCGGATTGTCGGGGCCGATGAACGCGGGCTGTTGCGCGTCGCTACTGCGATTGAGTGCATCCATTCCTATTCGTTGATCCACGACGATTTGCCGTGCATGGACGACGACGATGTCCGCCGTGGACGTCCGACGGTCCACAAGGAATATGACGAGGCCACCGCTGTGCTGGCCGGGGATGCCCTGCAGACCTTTGCCTTCGAACTGCTGGCGAGCCCGGATACGGATGCCAGCTCGGCGCGCAGGATTGAACTCATAGCCCGTCTGGCGGCATGCTCCGGGGCGCGTGGCATGGTCGGCGGGCAGATGATCGATATGAGTGCGGATCGCGCAAATGCCGACATCAATGTGATCACGCGCATGCAACGGATGAAGACCGGCGCGCTGATAGCGTTTTCGGCCGAGGCCGGTGCCATTCTGGCAGGGGCCGGCTCTGATGTGCGGCGCGCCCTCGAAGGCTATGCCCATGATATCGGTCTGGCTTTCCAGATTCGCGACGATTTGCTGGATGCTGAAGGTAATGCGGACGAGGCCGGAAAAGCCGTGGGCAAGGACGATGATCAAGGCAAGGCCACTTTTGTGACCATTCTTGGCCTTGATGGTGCGCGAGACAGGGCGCGTCGTCTTGCCGCGCAGGCGAAGGATCACCTTGAACCTTTTGGTGAAAGTGCGAACCTTCTGCGACGGGCGGCCGATTATGTGCTTGAACGGCGCTCTTAAAGAACTGAAAGCGAAAGCTGATGGCCTCTGAAACTCCCACCCTCGATCTTGTGTCCTCTCCGGCAGACATGAAGGATATGGATCTCGCCAGTTTGATGATGCTGGCCGACGAATTGCGGACCGAGACTATTGATGCGGTCTCGACGACCGGGGGGCATCTGGGAGCCGGGTTGGGCGTGGTCGAGCTGACCGTGGCATTGCATCACGTCTTCGACACTCCCAAAGACGTCTTGATCTGGGATGTGGGCCATCAATGTTATCCGCATAAAATTCTGACCGGCCGCCGGGACCGGATTCGTACGATACGCCAGGGCGGCGGTTTGTCGGGCTTCACCAAGCGCTCCGAAAGCGAATACGATCCGTTCGGTGCGGCCCATGCCTCGACCTCCATTTCCGCCGGGCTTGGTTTTGCCGTGGCGCGTGATCTGAAAGACGAAGACAGCAATGTGATTGCGGTCATTGGCGATGGCGCGATGTCGGCCGGCATGGCGTACGAAGCCATGAATAATGCCGGCGCGATGGCCAAGCGCATGGTGGTCATTCTGAATGACAATGACATGTCCATTGCGCCGCCTGTCGGTGCCATGAGCCACTATTTCGCGAATCTCGTCTCGTCGCGCGGCTATCGTTCCTTCCGCAAGGTCGGCAAGGCGATGGCGAAAGCCGTCGGTCTCGAAAAGACCATCCGCAAGGCGGAGGAATATGCGCACGGCATGGCCGTCGGCGGCACCTTGTTCGAGGAGATGGGTTTTTACTATGTCGGCCCGATTGATGGCCATGACATGGAAACGCTGACCCAGGTTCTGAAGAATGTGAAGAGCTTTGACCGGGGCCCGGTGCTGGTTCACGTCGTCACCCAGAAGGGCAAGGGCTATGCGCCGGCCGAAGCCTCGGATGACAAGTATCACGGCGTTGCAAAATTCAATGTCATCACCGGAGAGCAGAAGAAGTCAGCCGGTGGTCCTCCCAGCTTTACAAAAGTGTTTGCGCAATCGCTGATCCGCGAAGCCGACCGCGATGACCGCATTTGCGCCATTACCGCCGCCATGCCCGGCGGAACGGGGCTGGATCTGTTCGGAGAGGCCTTCCCCGACCGGACCTTCGATGTCGGCATTGCCGAACAGCATGCCGTGACCTTCGCTGCCGGACTGGCGGCAGCAGGGATGAAGCCCTTTGCGGCCATTTATTCGACCTTCCTGCAACGCGGTTATGATCAGGTTGTCCACGATGTGGCGATCCAGAAACTTCCGGTCCGTTTTGCCATTGACCGGGCCGGTCTGGTCGGTGCCGATGGTGCGACGCATGCCGGTTCCTTTGACATCGGCTTTCTCGGGGCGCTGCCGGGCTTTGTCCTGATGGCCGCGTCGGATGAGGCCGAGCTGGCCCGCATGGTGGCGACGTCTGTTGCGATTGATGATGGCCCCAGCGCGTTCCGTTATCCGCGTGGATCGGGGACAGGCATCGATATTCCCGACAACGCCGAACCGCTGGACATCGGCAAGGGCCGCATTGTCCGGGAAGGCAGCCATATCGCCCTCCTGTCGCTGGGTGGCCGCTTGCAGGAAACACTCAAGGCTGCCGACGATCTGGCCGCGCGGGGGCTTTCCGCCACCGTGGCCGATGCGCGCTTTGCCAAGCCGCTGGACGAGGAATTGATCCTGCGTCTGGCGCGCGAGCATGAAGTTCTGATCACCATCGAGGAAGGCGCGCGCGGCGGGTTCGGGGCTTTCGTTCTGCATATGCTGGCGGATCGCGGGGCGCTGGATGCGGGGCTCAAGATCCGCACGATGACCTTGCCGGATATTTTCCAGGATCAGGACTCGCCGGACGCCATGTATGACACGGCCGGCCTGACATCGCCGCACATCGTCAGCTGCGTGCTGGACGCGCTTGGACGCGAGGACGAGGCTGCCGCCGTTATCGGCGCTGCACAATAAGGCCGTGAGCAAGACCCGGCTGGACGTCTATCTCGTCACAAGCGGACAATTTGACAGCCGGGCGCAGGCGCGTGCGGCGATCGAGGCCGGGAAAGTGCTGGTCGATGGCCAAGTCGTCCGCAAAGCTTCCCTTGCGGTTGCCGAAGGCGCGGTGATCTCGGCTGAAAAACTCCACCCCTATGTCAGCCGCGCCGCATTGAAGCTGAAAGGCGCTCTGGACGAATTTGATGTCGATGTGACGGGCAAGGCCTGTCTCGACGTCGGGGCCTCCACCGGTGGCTTTATCGAGGTTTTGCTGGAGGCCGGAGCCCGCCACGTCACCGGGGTAGATGTCGGCACGGGCCAGCTTCATTCAACGCTCCGGCAGGACGCGCGGGTGACGTCTCTTGAGCAGATGGATGCGCGGGAACTGACGGCGGAAAGTCTGCCGGCCCCGCCGGAGATCATCACCTGTGATGCCAGCTTTATCGGGCTGGCGAAGGTGATCGATACGCCCCTCTCTCTGGCGGCGGCGCGCTGTGACCTGATTGCGCTGTTCAAGCCGCAATTCGAGGTGGGCCGCCTGCATGTCGGCAAGGGGGGGCTGGTAAAAGATGACGCCGCCCTGCGGGCGGCGCTGGAACGGTTCCGGATCTGGCTGAATGGCCGGTACGGCTTTGAGATTCGCGGTGTGACCGACAGCCCGATTGCGGGCGGGGACGGAAACCGGGAGTTCCTCGTCCACGCCCGAAAGGGTTAGCGCTACTGCGCCGGACGCCAGATATTATCGACGCCCTGGCACATATAGACGTCATTCGCCGTCACCGTGCCGTACTGGTTCTGGCTGCGGGTGGTCATCCAGCGGCAATTGCCGGTCTGGGGTGTGCCCGCCTGATACACGCGGCCTGACGTTACAGGAGCGCCGGCCAGGCCCTCATTTCCGTACTGCGTCGTGCTGCCATAATAGGGATCATTGCCGTAATTATTGTCGGCATATCCGTCCTGATAATAGCCGTCGTCGTAATAGCCGTTATCGGTATAGCCGGAGTTATTGTACCCGGAATTGTTATAGCCGTTATCGTAATACGGGTCCTGACGGCCATAATCATTGTTGTAATAGCCGGTATTGCGATTGTTGTAATTCCGGTCGCAAGGCTGACCGCCCGCCACGCCAGCTCCGACGAGGGCCCCGAGGCCTGCACCGGCCACAACGGCGACGTCATTGTCATGGCGCTCATTATAGCGATAGCCGCCGCGGCCGCGATGGCCGCGATAGCCGCGATGACCACGATATCCCCGGCCGCGATAGCTGTCGCGATCATCGATTTCGTCTTCGATTTCCGCGCCAATCACGCCGCCGAGAATGGCCCCGACGATCGCACCGGCGACCTGGCGGCCCTGGCGATTGGATTCGCATTCGGTCTGCGATTGGTACTGATACTGAGCCTGCGCCGCCGGGACGAGCACCATCACCGATGCGGCTGAAACGAGCAGTGTACGAAAACCGATCATGATAAAACTCCATTTCCGAGGCCAGTCTGTCTGACCTCCTGATCAAAACCTATGCCAAACCGGATGAGCCCAGGATGAACAAAAACCGGCCCCTGTTCAGGAGCCGGTTCTCTGTTCGCCAATGGTTATGGCTTACTGGTAGTTTGCAACCTGCCAGCGGCCATAGGCATCCTGGCACATGCGCACCTCGTCGATCACAAAGCTGCCATCCGGCATGTAGATCTCCGCATCGCCCCAACGGCAACGGCGATTGCCGACCGTGTAGTAGTCGCGGGCATAGACCACGCCGCGAACACCCGAATGGGGATTGTTCCAGTAATACGGGCTGTTGTTGGCGAAGGAGTAGCTGACGGCATAGTGCAGCTGACCCCGATCACAGGCATTCAGGGCAGAGCCGATACCCGCGCCGAAGAAGCCTCCGACCAGTGCGCCAGCGGCATCATCATCCGCCACGGCGACCCCGAACAGGGCACCGAGAATGGCACCGGCCAGGACCTGATCACCGTTCGACCGGCAACCGCGATCATAATAGCGGTAATTGTGGCTGTTATACCCGCGATCATAATAACGGGCATGATAGCGCCAGCTATTGCGGACCGGACGGCGATAATTGCCATAGTATCTCTGGGCATCCAGGCGGCCATTCACATAGCCTCGACGATAGGAACCGCGCGAGTCGCGGAAGGTGTGGCCGCCGCGATAACCGCTGTAGCGGTTGACCCGGACGTCACGACCGCCGCGATACACGTTGTTGTGGCCGCCGCGCGTTCCGCGATAGACATCATTGCGACCGCCACGCGTTCCACGATAGACGTCATTGCGACCGCCACGTGTTCCGCGATAAGTGTCGTTACGGTCGCCGTGACCACCCCGATAGGTGTCGCCGCGCCCGCCGCGTCCGCCGGAACCGGTATAGGTTCCGCCACCGCGCCCGCCGCGCGCGCCATCATTGCGGCCACCGCGGCCGCCGGAGCCGGTATAGGCACCACCACCGCGACCGCCACGGACACCTTCACCACGACCACCGCGACCGCCACGGGTACCATCACCGCCACCGCCGCGTCCGCCGCGGATGCCGGCATCATTTCCACCGCGGCCACCACCGGCGCCCCTGCCGCCGCGATCGCCGCCATTGGGTACAGTGGCTGTTCTCATACCACCGGATTCATTTGGCAGAACCGCTCCGCCAGCACGTGGGCCACGTCCGCCGCGCGCGCCGTCATTGCCGCGTCCACCACGGCCACCGCGGGCACCGTCGCCACCGCCGCGTCCACCCCGGGCACGTTCATCGCGGCCCCCGCGCCGGCCATCATTCTGCGCGAGCGTGACGTCCTGGCTGGTATCGAGCGATGCGCCCAGAAGGGGTGCGTCGGTCTGTTGATAGAGAGCCTCGGCTTGAGGGGCTTCAATGGAAGCCACCATTGCAATGGCGAGTGCCGTTGCAGTGGCCAGCGAAGATAGTCTGATTGTAAGCATGGATTGCTTCTCCTTTCGGATAAGCCGCACAGGGGCGACCCATTGCCACAAGGTTAACGAAGCCGTCATGACGCTAATATGAACGCCCGGTTCAGGTTAGCCCATTTGTCCTCTGTGGCGGAGCATCTGATCGGCCAGCACAATTGCGGCCATGGCCTCCGCGACGGGGACGGCCCGTATGCCCACACAGGGATCATGGCGTCCTTTTGTCGAAATGGTTGTCTCGTTGAAATCCCGGTCCAGCGTTTTGCGTTCGGTCCGGATCGAGGAGGTCGGCTTGATGGCGATACGGAGGACAAGGTCCTGACCCGTTGAAATGCCACCCAGAACGCCGCCATTGTGATTACTCAGAAATTCGGGGCCGTCCTCACCGGCGCGCATTTCATCGGCGGCCTCTTCGCCGCGCATGGCGGCTGCGGCAAATCCGGCGCCGATTTCCACGCCCTTGGCGGCAGGAATCGACATCATGGCTCCGGCGAGCTCTGCATCCAGCTTTCCGTAAACCGGCTCGCCCCATCCGGCCGGAAGGCCGGTGACATGAAGTTCGACGATGGCACCCGTCGAGGAGCCGTCGCGGCGAAGCTGATCGAGATCGGCTTCCCACATTTCGACGATGCCTGCATCGGGTGAGAAGAACGGATTGCGGCCGGTCTCATCCCAGTCCCAGGAGGATCGGTCGATGGTTTTGTCACCCAGTTGAATGAGCGCGCCGCGAATCAGAATCTCTGGACCCAGAATTTGACGGGCAATGGCACCAGCCGCGACGCGTGCCGCGGTTTCCCGCGCCGAGGACCGCCCGCCGCCGCGATAATCGCGCACACCGTATTTGGCGTCGTAAGTGTAGTCGGCATGGCCCGGCCGCCATTTATCGCGGATATCGGAATAATCCTTCGATCGCGCATCGGTGTTTTCGATCATCAGCGAAATCGGCGCACCCGTCGTCACCGGGCCATTGGTCCGGTCGTCCGAAAATGTTCCTGACAGGATTTGAACCTGATCTGCTTCCTGACGGGGCGAGACATGGCGGCTGGAGCCCGGCCGGCGTTTATCCAGCCAGGGCTGGATCATGCCTTCATCCAGACGCAGTCCTGCGGGGCAGCCATCGACAATGGCACCCAGCGCCGGCCCGTGGCTTTCGCCCCAGGTGGTGACGCGGAATAATCGACCGAATGTATTGTTCGACATGGGTTGGCCCGTTCTTTCAGGCTGCAAGCTAGATCAGTCGGGCGGCAGCGTCACGCGGCCGAGCGGGCCTTTCGCAGCCAGCCCGCCAGACGAGCGGTTGGCGAGCCTTTAACAAAGTCATCCACGAAACGGTTCAACCCGGCCTCCGTTGTTGGCGCACTTGTCTGTGTCTGCGCCTCGATACGGATCACGATTGTGAACGCCGGATCACCAATCGCCGCAATGCGCGTGCCGGAAGCGGAATCCGGCAATATTCGAAACAAACCGTTCCGGCCGCGATGGGTCACGGTTCGCGTGACGCCGTCCCGTGCGTCGCCCGGCGACAGCGCGAGTTCGACTTCCAGTGAATCGGATTTTTCCAGTGTCCGTATCGCGTGGACCGCTTCGGCCAGTCTGGACAGCGTTTCCGGCGTGGGTGGGGTGTGGTCGGGATGCAGGCGCTTGGCGACTTGCCGAAACGCGGATTTGGCTTCCGGCATTGATGCCTCCGGACCGAGGCCCAGCGCCTTGAGTGCGCGCGCAATATCCGGATCAGATCCCCACATAGTCCGCAACGTAAGTTGATGAAGGTTCCTGATTGGTTGACGCGGCGGAAGCGCCTATATCGTTTTGCAGCGAGGAGCTGAGATCATGACCCGGAAGACGAGCGAAATTCCCCGATCCCCGAGTGCGGAGGATTATCAGGCCACGGCAGATGCCAATGCCGCCGAGATATTCGACCGGGATGACCCTTTCGCTCTTTTCGCCGACTGGTTTGCGGATGCAAAGCTCAGGGAACCCAATGATCCGAATGCCATGGCATTGGCAACAGCCGATAAAACCGGCCTTCCCGATGTTCGCATGGTGCTTTTGAAGGATTTCGATGCCGATGGCTTTGTCTTCTATACCAATCTGGAAAGCGCCAAGGGTTTGCAGATCGGCGCCAATCCGCAGGCGGCCCTATGCTTTCACTGGAAGAGCCTTCGCCGGCAGGTCCGGCTGCGTGGCGGCGTAACACCGGTCACGTCCGAGGAAGCGGACGCATATTTCGCGTCCCGCGCCCGGGACAGCCGGATCGGGGCCTGGGCCTCGAAACAGTCGCGCCCGCTTGAAAGCCGATTTGCGCTGGAAAAGGCGGTGGCGAAGACAGCTGCGCGCTTCGGGGTCGGGAGTGTGCCGCGACCTGACCACTGGTCGGGTTTCAGACTGAATCCCGTGCATTTTGAATTCTGGAGAGATCGGCCCTTCCGGCTTCATGACCGGCTTGTATTTGATCGCCAGGACGCCGGGTGGACGACGAACCGTCTTTATCCCTGAGCGCGGGCGTCGACGAAGGTTTTCAGGGACTTTGAGACGCGAGACGTGGCTTTAAGCTTGTCTTTCAACGGCATGGCGATGGGCGGATCGATGTTTGTCTTGTTGACGTCCACGACATAAAGGCGGCCATCCATCTGGTCTCTCAGGACATCCATTGCGCCCCATTCCAGCCCCATGCGAGCGGCGAATTCAATGAGCTGGGCGGTTTCGGTCTCGGAGAAGGTCTCGGAGGTTTCGACCAGCCGGACATCGCAATTGATGTTGGTGAAGCGCTTTCCGATCTTCCGGCGCTTGACGAAGAGAAGCGGCATTTCCCGGCCCACAATCACGCACCGATAGTCCATGACCTGGCTGTCGCCGCAGCGATTATCCACAAGGCGCTGGTAAGCGCAGCCGGGCTTCGGCTCGAACGGGGCTTGCAGGACGCGGCCGTCATGGGCGCCGTTGATTTCCGATTTCTCGACGACCGGGCCGACATATTTCGAGGGGTCGACGGCAATGGCATAGCCAAAAGTCTGCTCGAAGATATTGGCAACATGAGATTTGGAGACGTCACAGCATCCAAAATTCATATGGGCCGCCGTTTGTGGCAGCTGAGGCGGCGGCGATGCGGTGGTGTCCTCGAAATAGATGGTCAGATCGGCTTTGGCCTGATTGCGGACGATCCGGCCACCAATGGCGTGCGTACAGGCCCAAATGAAATACCAGGGGCGGGGCCGTTGCGGGGTGAATGCTATTCGCGGGCCGCGCTGTCGTAGCGATACCAGGCGCCAGGCTTCCATGCAGACATAGAAAACCAGCCAGTTCAGACAAACGGCGATGAATTTACCGCGCAAGGGCAGTTTGTGCCCTGTGCTTTTGACCGAGACGACCCCATCCCGATAAGCCCAGTCTGACCACCAGAAGGCGCTATTCATGCTCGCGTCCTGTCCATATCGCCCGTGAATGGGCACACTTATATTGTGATTAACGGTCCAAAGCTTGCGAGGGAAGCCCCGAGTTGAAACGGGGCTGTATCATGCCGGGATGGGTGCAAGCTATCAATTTTGTGTCAGCGCGTTTGCGCAGGGCTGTTCTGGTTCTGTTAATGCTTGCTGCCGTACAGGCCGCGCCCAGTGCCTTTTCGGCATCGGATGACGACGCTGTCGCAGGAGATCACAGTTTTGTACTGCGGCGGACTATTGATTGACATTCCGGTGCGCCGCATGAAACGGTGACCAGACACCAGCAGGGTTAGCACGTATATGTTCGGATATATTGCCCGGCGATTTCTGATCGCCATACCCACACTACTGGTTATTATCACAGTCGCTTTCTTCATGATGCGCGCCGCGCCCGGAGGTCCATTTGATCTCGAGCGCCCGATGCCGGAAGAAGTGCGCCAGAATATTCTGGAACACTTCGGTTTTGACCGTCCCCTGCATGAACAGTATTTCGCCTATCTGGGGGATCTCGCACAAGCCGACCTCGGGCCGTCACTGCGGTTTCGTGACAAGACGGTTTCCGACATTATTTCCGAGGGTTTTCCGGTCAGTGCCACGATTGGCGGGTTGTCGATCCTGCTGGCCCTGATGGTCGGATCCCTCATGGGCGCGCTTGCGGCCCTGCGGCAAAACAAGTTTACGGATTTTGCCGTTATGGGCTTTGCCATGGGCGGCATTACGATTCCGCCCTTTGTGATGGGTCCGATTCTGGCTCTGGTGTTCGGCATCGGACTGGGTTGGCTGCCGGTTGGGGGGCTTGATCCGCGATATGGCATGACGCCGGAACGCCTCGTTTTGCCAGTTGTGACACTGGCTTTACCGCAGATTGCCATCGTTTCGCGGCTGATGCGTGCCAGCATGATCGAGGTTCTACGCTCCAATTACATCCGTACGGCGCGTGCCAAGGGTCTTTCGGGAACCGCCGTGCTGTTCCGTCACGCCTTGCGCGCTGCCATACTGCCGCTGGTCAGCTATATCGGCCCGGCGTCCGCGGCGCTGGTGACGGGCTCTATCGTGATCGAGCAGGTTTTCCAGCTCCCGGGGATTGGCCGCCAGTTCGTGATGGCTGCGCTTCAGCGTGACTATACCGTCGTCATGGGCGTGGTGATCCTGTACGCCTCGCTGATCATACTTCTCAATCTGCTTGCTGACCTTGTTTATGCGGCGTTGAATCCACGGGTGAAGTTCGAATGAACACAACGATTGGATCCGAGAAAAATGCGGCGGCCATCGAAACGGCCGCTGTCGAGGGCCGTTCGCTCTGGGATGACGCGATTGCGCGCCTGTTCCGCAACAAGGCGGCTGTTGGCAGCATGATCATTCTGGGACTGCTGGTGGTGATTGCCATCGTTGGTCCCTTTGTCTGGCCGCATAGCCATGAAACGATTTATCGTGAAAGCGTCTGGATGGCGCCGACGTTTGATAACCTGCATATTTTCGGCACCGACGCTCAGGGGCGCGATCTGTTCGCCCGGACGCTGATCGGCCTGCGCGTGTCCCTGATGGTCGGCGTTGTCGCGTCTATGGTTTCGCTGGTAATCGGCGTCTTCTGGGGCGCAACGGCGGGCTTTATCGGTGGCCGTGTGGATCAGGTCATGATGCGGATTGTGGATGTGCTTTATTCCCTGCCATTCATTTTCTTCGTCATCATTCTGATGGTCGTTTTTGGCCGGAATATCATCCTGATCTTCGTCGCTATCGGTGCGGTGGAATGGCTGACCATGGCGCGGATTGTGCGCGGCCAGACGATTGCCATCAAGAATATGGAATTTGTCGAGGCGGCCGAGGCAGCCGGTGTTTCGCGCCTGGCGATTATCCGCCGGCATATCATTCCGAACGTGCTGGGTCCGGTGATCGTCTATGTGACGCTGACCATTCCGGTCGTGATTCTGGCAGAGAGCTTCTTGAGCTTCCTGGGGTTGGGCGTTCAGGAGCCGCTGACTTCGCTTGGCCGGTTGATCGCCTTTGGCGCCCAGGACATGCAGATTGCGACGTGGACGCTGATTGTCCCCGCCGCAACCATGATGCTGACGCTGTTCTGCTTCAACTTTATCGGCGATGGCGTCCGGGACGCCATCGATCCGAAAGACCGCTAGTTACCGGTCACGGTGAACACGGATGGCACGGCCGCGACCGTTGATCTGCATCAGATAGCTGTCGAGTGACGCCCGCCGGATTTCAGCGAAGTTTGTCTCGTCTTCATCGTAGCTGATGCGGGCGGCCGCGGACTGGTCCCAGACCTGACCATTTGTCATATAGAAGCGATGGCGATTATAGCCCATTGACCGTATCCGCTCGATCTGCATGACGACACGTTCGACGCCGCCTTCATTGTCGCGCTCGACGACCTGCACACCATTGACGGGTTCACCCTGCGATGCCGCCGGAGGTGGCGGTGAGGCTTCCTCGCCACGGCCTGTCAGGCGCGCGAAGATGCCGCGGGATTCCGTTTCGGTTTCGTCTGTGGTTGCCTGGTCCGGCGCCGGTGACGGTTGCGGTGCACTGCGAACAGGCTCAACCGGTTCGCCGGCTTCTGCGGCGGCCAGGCGTTCCGGTGTCGAAGCCGGATCCAGCGGATCCGGTGAATTGCCGCCACCATTGCCAAACATGGAGAGGCTTAACCGCGGCATGCTGGGCAGATCAAAGCCGAAGGAGTCGCGCTCTACAGCCTCGACGTCCTGCCGGTAAATGGCAACCAGACCGTTGTCGCGTTCTTCGGTGAGGCGTCCGGCGGCGGCATCAAAGCAGGCAAGCCTTGAGGCTTCGTCGGCGATTTGTTGACAGACCAGAATATCATCAATCGGGTCTGTCGACTGCGCCCAGACACTGGATGACATCATCAGACCCAGAGCCGTTGCGGACAAAATGGAGATTTTGAGTTCGGATTGTTTGCGCATTCCGCATCTTTCCTTTGATTTATCGTTCACGGCGGACACGGAACCAGCGGCCCCTGTCGTTGAGGTCCATCAGATGTGATCCCAGTGCCGCGCTACGAACCGCGGCGGACATTTCCGACACGGGTTGGCGGCGGGAATAGATGATGCGGGTGTCGTCGATCTGCCGCCAGACCTGGCCATTCTGCAGAGTCACGATCAACCGGTTGTAGGCACCGCGTTCCAGATTCTCGATCGCGAGGCCCTCAATGCGTGTAATTTCGCCTGCATCGTTACGCTCTACCCGATGCGAAGCGGATTCCGCCTCGGTACCGGCAGCCGGCGCGGCGGCATTGGCGAGGTCTGTGGATTCCCCGCCGGACAGGTTGAAGTTCATAAGGCCCGGCAATCTCAATCCGGAAATGTCGAGACCGTAGGTGGCTTCCTCTGCCGCTTCAATGTCATCGCGGCCGACCACCACGACGTCGCCACTGCCTTCGGATGCGTAGAGCTGATCAACAGCCGAATCGAGGCAAGCGAGGCGTGCGGTCGCATCGCTGATTTGCCGGCATTCGAAAAGCGGCGAGAGCGGGGAGGACACATCCTGAGCCGAGGCCGGGGCTGTGATCAGCAGCGTGAAGGGAAGGAATAGTAATCGCGTGTTCATGATACACTTGCTATCAGTTGTCCGATTTCGCAGACTATGCGTGAGCGCTTGGGTCCTGTCGACCGTGAGACGCAATACCAGACGCATAGTTACAGATTGAACGACGGGAACGGAGAGAGTCCTGCCATGATGAACAAATCGATTTTCCGGACAACATTGTTGATTGCGGCTTCAGCCGTCGTGCTCGCGGCCTGCGGAGGCTCCGGAGACGTGGATGAGAATTCCGTTGTCCTGCACCGCGGCAATAGTGCCGAACCCCTGACACTTGACCCTCACAAGGCCAGTGGAACATGGGAAAACAATGTTATCGGCGACATGTTCATCGGACTTTTCACGGATGATGCCAACGCTGCTCCCATCCCCGGAATGGCGGAAAGCTGGACCGTCAGTGAAGATGGCCTGACGTGGACGTTTGTCCTGCGCGAAGCGGTATGGTCGGACGGAGTGCCCGTGACTGCAGGCGATTTTGAATATGCGTTCCAGCGAATTCTGAACCCGGCAACGCTCGCCCAGTATTCCTCGCTGCTTTATCCCATCGAGAATGCCGAGGCTGTCAATTCCGGCGAAATGCCGCTGGATGCGGTTGGTGTTGAAGCGCTGGATGACCGGACGCTTGAAATTCGCCTTGAAAACCCGGCACCGTACCTTCCGGGTCTGCTGACCCACTACACGACCTTCCCGGTTCCGCGGCATGTCGTTGAACAGTATGGTGACCAGTGGATCCAGCCGGAACATATTGCGGTCAACGGCCCTTATGAGCTGGTGCAATGGTCGACGAACAATTTCGTCCACGTCCAGCGTAACCCGTTATTCTATGACAATGAAAATGTCTGCATTGATGAGGTCTTCTATTATCCGACGGTCGATGCCACGGCGGGCGTGCGCCGTGTCCAGAATGGCGAGCTTCATCTGAACAACGAATTTCCGGGGCAGCATATCGACCGCTTGCGTCGCGAGATGCCGGAATATGTGCGTGTTCACCCCTATATGGGCACAGTCTACTTCTCGATGAATAATGATTACGGGCCGTTCAGCGATGCACGTGTCCGCAATGCGCTCGGCATGGCGGTCAATCGTGAATTTCTGGCCGAGGAAATCTACCGCGATGGCCGTTCTGCAGCCTATTCGCTGGTTCCGCCGGACGTTGCCAATTATGCGGGCGGCGTTCAGGCTGAATGGGCAGACTGGCCCATGGAACAACGCCGGGAACGCGCGCGTGAACTCCTGATGGAAGCCGGGTATGGTCCGGATAATCCGCTCGAGTTTGAATATTCACACCGGTCGACGGGCGACAATCCGCGGATTGCGCCGGTCGTTCAGCAGGATTGGGACAGCATTGCCGACTGGGTGGATGTGTCGATTGTCCAGATCGAGACCCAGATTCACTATGAAAACCTTCGCTCGGCCGACTATGAGGTCGGTGATGGTGGCTGGATCGCGGACTATAACGATCCGTATAACTTCCTTTTCCTGGCTGAAGAGCGGTCCATCCCGATGAATTATTCGCGCTACAGGAACGCGGAATATGATGATCTGTTGACGCGCGCCAATCAGGAACTGGATATGGAAATCCGGGCCAGCATGATGGCCGAAGCCGAGCAGATGATGATTGACGACATGCCGATCATTCCGGTTGTTTTCTACGTCAATCGGGCCGTTGTGAGCCCGGAAGTGACAGGCTGGGAAGACAATATCGTTCACATTCACCGCACACGCTTCATGTGCCTTCAGGACGAAGAATAGTCTTGCCGCGAATTTCCGGTTCACTGATGTGACCGGAATTGGACTTTGCACCCCTTTCCCTTCGGCGTAGGTTGCGCCGCAGGGGGAGGGGTTTTTCATGTCAGATCCGATTACCGATGCGATTATTGCCGATTCGCTGGTGGCCGAATCCGGCAATGCCCGGCGCGGACAGCGGGCCGGGCGGTTTAACGCCGGTGCTCCGGGCATCTGTTCGAATTGCGGGACGCCACTCAAGGGACCGGTTTGCCATAGCTGCGGTCAGGACAGTGATATCCTGCAACGGCCATTCTGGAATCATGTGCTGGAGATACTCGACGGACAATTCGGGATTGATGGAAAGCTGTGGCGAACCCTTCCGGCACTGATGTTCCGCCCCGGCCACATCACGCGCCAGTATCTCAGCGGCGTCCGGGCCCGCTATGTCCAGCCGTTCAGATTTTATATTTTCGCCAGTTTTGTTTTCCTGTTTCTGTTTTGGGGCGGGGCTGGCGGGATTGGTGATTTCTTTCGGAGCGAACCCGTCGACCTTGATCCTGCCGCGCTCGACCGGCTGGAGTCAGAACTCGCGGATCTGGCCGGTGACGCACCCGAGGAGGCCGCGCAGGTCCAGCGGGTTCTGGATGAACTTCGGCAGGGACAGGCGGCATCCGGCCCGGATCCAATGGTTGACGCAGAGGCTACTGACAGCGCTGACGGCGGCGCCTTGTCGATTGGTGATATGCTGTCCGGGCCTGTTTTGCGCGACGAGATGAGGACCGGTGTCCGGCAAGCTCTGTTGCCCGAGCAAACAGCGGACCCGGAAACGCAAGGCGAGTTAGCGCCAACGCCTGACGAAGCCGGAGTGAATGTCGATTTCAGTGGCTTGACCTGGCTGCCCTATACTGTTCGCGAGCGCCTTGTGCATCAGATCGAGATCATCATCGATGATCCGTCGAGATGGTTCGAAGCGATGCGCGCCTCGGTGTCGTGGCTGCTGATCCTGCTACTGCCCGTTTATGCGCTTGTGATCGCGATCGGGCAGGTCTGGCGCAGAGGGTTTTACTATTACGATCATCTGATCGTCTCCCTGCACTTTCACTCCTTCCTGTTCGTCCTGTTGGCCATCCTCATGTTACTGTCGCCGGTGATTGGTGGCTGGGGTGTCCCGATCTTTCTGGTGTGGAGCAATTTCTATCTCTACAAGCTCCACAGGGTCGTCTACGAGCACGGTCGCTTCATGTCCTTCGTCCGTACGGTCACGCTGGATTTTACCTACATGATCATCCTGATCTTCGCCTTCGTCCTGCTGATGCTGGTCGGGCTGCTGGCGGCCTGATCTATTGCGGCTGGACTGCGCGGGTGCGCAGTTCATTGCCTACACCAGCGGACTGGCGGGCCTCGATCAGTGCCTGGACTTCCGGCGAATTCATCAAGGCATTCAGCTGTGCCAGCGATTGAGCGCCCTCGGCGGAGACGCCGAATAGCTCCTGGAAGGCTTCGAACGGTGTGCGCTCCCGCGGAAAGCGCTGCAAATTGATCGTCTGACCGTCCTCGATGTCTGCCAGACGGCGGGCCGCAGCGACGGCTTCCATGAAACCGCCGATTTCGTCGATCAGACCGTTTTCAAGCGCCTGTTCGCCGGTCCATACCCGGCCACGGGCGATCTCGCGGACGGTCGCGATCTCAATCTCGCGCCCATCGGCGACGCGCTGTGTGAAGTCGTCATAGATATCGGCGAGCTGGCCTTCGACAGCGGCGCGCTGTTCGTCCGTCCAGGGCGAATTGGCAGAGTTGGCGGACGCGTATTCACCGCCCACGGTAACTTCCTCGAAGTTGACGCCGATCAGTCCGAAGGTGTCACCCAGGCTGATCTTGCCGCCATAGACGCCGATCGAGCCGGTAATAGTGGTGGCATTGGCAACGATATGGTCGGCGGGTGCCGCGATATAGTATCCGCCGGACGCCGCCGCGCCGCCCATCGACACGACAACGGGAATGCCGCGATCCTGTGCCCGCTGTATGGCGTCCCAGATCTGATCGGACGCAACGGACGATCCGCCAGGCGAATCGATTCGCAAGAGAATGGCGCGAATGCCGGGGGCGGATGCGGCATTTGAAATGGCTTCCGCCATGGAATCGCCGCCGATGACCGGATCGCCGCCGAAGGGAGAGGCTATGCCCGGCCCGGTGACGATCGCGCCCTGACCTTCAATCAGGGCAATGCGCGGCCCGCCTTCGTTGAGGGTGCCGCTCAGGCGATAGGCGGCCATGGTCGTGAAGCTGGCATTCCCGCCAGAGCGCTCCAGAGCGGCCTGGCGCGCTGCCGCGACATGACCGAGCTGGTCGACAAGGCCGGCTTCGGCAGCCGCTTCAGCGGAATGTGGCGAGGCTTCGATCAGGGACCGGAAGGCCTCGATATCCAGATTGCGGCCGCTGGCGGCATTGGCCAGCGAGACGTCATAGATGGAGCCGAAATAGGAGAGGGTGGATTCCAGATGCTCGGGTGTGAAACCGGACTCCGTATAGGTGTTCGGTGCATTCTTGTATTCGAGAAACTGGATAAACTCGGCATCAATCTCGAAGCGTTCCAGCGCGTCGCCATAAAACGGTACTTCTCCGGCGAGGCCGGATGTCGAGAAGCTGGCCGTGTCCTGCAGCCAGATTTCATCGGCGCTGGAGATGGCGAGATAATTGGTGATCGACGTCCCGACAAATCCCTGAGAGTGGACAATGACCGGACGGCCACTGGCGCGGAAGTCCGCAATAGCACGGTTGATTTCTTCGGCCTGCGCCGGTGCCATGCCGAATTCGTTGGCGCGGATGAACAGGCCGGCGACGCGGCTATCGCGCTCTGCCCGGTCCAGAAGCCGGACGATGTCGACGGTAGAGGTTGTCTCGGCAAAAGCGAAAGGTGAGCGCGAGGGCTGGTCCAGGCGACTTTCGCGCAGATCGACTTCCAGTACGAGACGTCCGCCCGGCAATCCGGTCTGCTCCTCGGCACTCGGGCTCATTGCAACGATCAGGCCGACCAGACCGAAGAAAAGAATGAAGAGCGTCAGGATTGAACCGACGATGGTGCCGATCACGGCGATGAAAAACTGTTTCATGAGACTGTCCCGAATTGCGCACGCTGTTCCCTAGCATGCGCATATTGTGCCGAAAGGCGCGGGGGAAAGTCATATCCGTCATCCCGCCCGGGATAATCCCTCGCGGATGTGCCTTGTTTACAACGAAAAGAGGTAGAGTGGTCGGAGTAGCAAGATTCGAACTTGCGACCCCCGCCTCCCGAAGACGGTGCTCTACCAGGCTGAGCTATACTCCGACCGGAGCGCGGGCTTATAGACAATGCTGATGCCGGATTCAATCACTACAGCATCACCCCGTTGCATCATCTGCAGTGAGCGGCTATCTACCGCCTCCGCCGCGACATGCGGTCGGCCTGCTGGGGCGTAGCTTAGTTGGTAAAGCAGCGGTTTTTGGTACCGAAGAGCGGAGGTTCGAGTCCTCCCGCCCCAGCCATATTCTCCCGAACTTGATTCTCCTGCCTTTCAAGGCTCCGGAAGACTGCGAATAAAATCTTTTTGCAGCTGTTCGGGCTACACGTTTTCGTGAAACCGCCCGCGCCGTTACTTGAAACGCGCATCACCATTGTGTTTTTCGTGTGTTGCGGCAACCGGTTGGCAAAAATTCACCCTGCGCGGGAAGTTTTACCATAAAACTGCCATTGTCACGGTATTCAATAGGAGTCTGTCTATTGATTGACGCGCGTCACTTGGTTAGCGTCGAGATTAAGAAGGCGTAATTCGCCGAACGAGACGGGAGGTCTACTCCCGCAGAGCGAGGGGAAGGGTTCTTTTACCGGGGTGCTTCCCGACTTCTATTTCGAATCTGCAGGTTCGGGCCGGCGCTTTGCGGCCGTCCGGCCTCAGAACAAGCAGGGGCTTATTCGGCGCGCGGCGCCGGACTAGCATAAACAGTCAGTCAGGCGTGGCGGAGAAAAGCCGCGCTGTTCAACGTGAGGCGAGACATGGCGAACTTGAATAAATGGCTTCGCACTTCAGTCGCAGCAGCGGTATTTTCCGTTGGCGTGGCCGGTATTGCGGACGCCCAATTGCAAACGGCGCTTTCCACAGGCGCTCAATCGACACAGGACGGAGCTTCGACGCAGTCGCAAATCGACTCGATCGACGATGACCGTACCAATGCCGAGCTGGAATACCGGGCTCTGCTGCAGCAGATTGAAAGCCAGCGGCTCTATGTCGCGCAGCAGGAAGTCTTCATCCAGTCACAGCAAAACGAGCTGGACTCGCTTCGCCTGCAAATCGACAGCGTTGGCAATATTCAGCGCGACCTGATCCCGATGCTCCGCGAAATGGTGGATAATCTCCGCCAGTTTGTTGAGCTGGATCTGCCGTTCCAGCAAGGGGACCGCATGGCCGAGGTCGATGAACTTTACGACCTGATCGACGATCCGGAAATTTCTGCGGCTGAAAAATACCGCGTCATCCTGAACCGTTACGAGATCGAAAACTCCTATGGCCGCCGTCTCCGGACCTATGAGGAAGTGACCTCGATTGATGGCGCTGACGTGACACAGGAAATCCTGCAAATCGGTCGTGTTGCGCTGATCCGCGACACTGAAGGTTCGCTCGAAATGCTCTATCCGGGCGCTTCGGACTGGGTCGCTGTGCCAAGCGGTTTCAATAATGACGTTCAACGGGCTTTCCGGATCGCACGCGAAGTGACGACGCCGGAAGTCTTCACCGTGCCGCTTCCCGGCTCGGAAGATCAATAATTCGGCCCTGACGGAGAATTTGTGATGAAATTCAATCTCAAAACACTTGCCGCAGCGGTCGCATTCGGTGCCGCTCTTGCCGGTGGTGCTGTTGCCCAGCAGCAGCCTGTATCCAGCATCAGTCAATTGCTTGACCGCGTTCGTTCGGACGTGCGTGAGGCCTCTGCTGAAAACCAGCAGCGTCTGTCTGAATTCCGCGCTGCGCGGAACCAGCAAACATCGCTGCTCGCCGGTGCCCGCCAGGAATTGGCGGCCCTTGAAGCCCAGGCAGATCGCCTTGAAGCCCAGTTTGAAACCAACTCGCAACAGGTCGATGTGCTCGCTGAAGAGCTACGCCTCGCCCAGGGTGAGTTTGGTGAGTTGTTCGGTGTGGCCCGACAGACCGCTGGCGAAGTCGGCTCGCTGATCGAAGGTTCGCTGACAAGCTCCCAGCATTCGGGCCGTGCGGCTCCGCTGCTGGAATTGTCGCAAAGCCGCGTGCTGCCGACCCGCACGGAGCTGGACACGATCTGGCGTTCGAGCATCGAAGAAATGGTCTATCAGGCCGAGATTGCCTCTTTCTCTGCGAACGTGGCAGATCTCGATTGCTCGGGGCCGGTTGTGACCCGCGTGGGTGTCTTCATCTCCTTTGCTACATGTGGCGGATCAGTGAGCGTGACCCAGTGGGCGCGTCCTGAAAATGCTGCGAATACGACGGCTTATGGTCTTTCGGCTCTGGGCTCCCAACCGCCGGCCAACATCCTGAGTGCGGCGATGGGCCTCTACAATGCCGAGCGCGGCGAAATCGTTTCGGGTCCGATTGACCCGTCGCGTGGCACGCTGCTTCTCGTTTACCGGGATATTCCTGATCTCGGCGAGCGGATCAATCAGGGCGGCATGGTTGGCCGTATCATTCTCGGCCTTCTGTTCGTGTCTGTGGCCTTTGGTCTGTTCCGCCTCCTGATGCTCGTACTCGAGTCGATGGCGGTTGCCGGTCAGAAGCGTCGTTCGACGCCAGGCAAGGGCAATTCGCTCGGCCGCGTGATGCTGGCCTATGAAACGGTCAAGGATCACTCGGAAGAAGTCATCGAGATGAAGCTCGACGAGGCCATCCTCAAAGAGGTGCCGAAGCTCGAATTCGGTCTCAACTTCCTCAAACTGGCTGCCGGTATTGCTCCGCTGCTGGGTCTCCTCGGTACGGTGACCGGCATGATCAAGACCTTCACCCAGATCACGCTTTTCGGTACCGGCGACCCCAAGATCATGGCCGGCGGTATCTCGGAAGCCCTTGTCACCACGGTGCTCGGCCTTGTTTCTGCCATACCTCTGTTGTTCCTTCATAGCTTCGCAGCGAGCTTCTCTCGCGGCGTACAGCAAACGCTGGAAGAGCAGGCAGCAGGCATTGTCGCGCGTCACGCGGAAGAGCGTGCTGGCCGTTCAGCTTAGGGGAGGTCCGAAAAATGGATTTCCAAACAGCCCTTGGCGGACTGAACGAATTCCTTGATCGCGGCGGGCCTGTGCTCGTCGCCATCATGGCGGTCACGTTCATCATGTGGGCCTTTATTCTGGAACGCCTGGCCTACTTCTTCTTCGCCCAGGCGGGCGATGCGAAGCGGGCGATCCAGGAATGGTCTGCACGGTCCGACCACACTTCGTGGACAGCTCACGCCATCCGCGATCAGCTGATCTCTGAGGCACGCCAGAAGGCAGAACACAATGTCGAGCTCGTCAAAGCGCTCGTCGCGGTGGCTCCGCTCTTTGGTCTCCTGGGTACGGTGACGGGTATGGTTCAGGTGTTTGACGTGATGGCCGTGGCCGGATCGTCGGATGCACGGGCAATGTCTGCGGGTGTGTCCCGCGCGACAATCCCGACCATGGCCGGCATGGTGGCCGCGCTGTCCGGTCTGATTTTCTCTAATCAGATCGAGCGCCTCGCCAAGCACCGCACCAACGTGCTCGCCGACAAGCTGGAACTGGAGTAGCGACATGCGCAGACGTTCCAAAAAGGGAAATGATCAGGCCGAAGTGAACATGACGCCGATGCTCGACATCGTGTTCATCCTGCTGATCTTCTTCATCGTGACGGCGACCTTCCTTCAGGAAGAGGGGTTCGATATGACCCCGCCGCCGCCGAATGATGAGGCAGAGCCAACGGAACCCAATCCGGTGATCCTGGTGCAGATTGACGCCGAAAACCGCGTCTTTGTGAATCAGCGCGCCACCAGTGAAGACCGGGTTCTGGCCGCGGTTCAGCGGATCCGGGCCGAAGCGCCGCAAAGTGCGGTTCTGATCGAGCCGAATGATGAAGCGCTTCATGGCACGGTGTCGACGATCTGGGACGATATGCGGGTGAACCGTATTCCGGTGAACATCCAGCGTCCTACCGGTGACGATAACAACTAGTTCGGGGAGAATATCATGGCTCGACGTGGGAGCCGGGTACAGAAAGACGAGGAAGATGCAGAACTGAACATGACGCCCATGCTGGACGTCGTTTTCATTCTCCTGATTTTCTTCATCGTGACCGCTGTATTCGTGAAAGAACCGGGCGTGGATGTTATTCGCCCCGAGATCAATAATCTGGATCGGCAACGGCCGACCATTCTTGTGGCGGTGACGTCGACGGACGAGATCTGGATTAATCGCGATGTTTACGAGATCACTCAGGTGCGAGGCGTTCTCGAACAGCTTTTGTCCGAAAATCCTCGCGCAGAAGCGATGATCCAGGGGGATGAAGGTGCACCGATCGGAACCGTGCTCGACGTTCAGGAGATGCTTCTCCAGCTGGGCGTTGAAGTCACCATTTCCGGCGTGGAATAGGAGCGAATGATGGGTAGTATTGTCAGACTTGTCATTGGTGTCCCGATCGCGATTGCGGTGACGTTCGCACTGTTCATGCTGATGCGCATGCTGATCTTTGTGCCTCCGCAGGAGCAGGCAGACGTTCGCGATGATTATCGTTTCGATATTAATCCGACCGTTGAGGAAGTGAATGCGCGGGCACGCGATACGTCGATTGATGACGTTCAGCAGGTTGACCCGCCGCCCCCGCCGCCACAGGTGGAACGTCAGGCGTCCGATCTGCCGTCGGAAAGCCTGTCGACCATCGTGGGCAGCATTCCGGAGTTTGATGCGCCGGATCTCAATTCCGGCAATGTCAGCTTCAATATTTCCGACCGGAACGCACAGCCGCTGGTTCGTATTCCGCCGCAATACCCGCCACGTGCGGCCGAGCGCGGAATCGAGGGCTACTGCCTGATGCAGTTCAACGTGTCTCCGGATGGAACGCCGATTGATATCGTGGCTCTGGACTGTTCGAGCAGCATGTTCGAACGCTCATCCATCCGCGCGGTCGAGCGGTGGCGTTACAGCCCCCGGATCGTCAATGGCGTGGCCCAGACGCGGACCGGTGTCCAGACCCAACTTGATTATCAGTTGGACGAATAAATCGGGTGACCGGGCGTTTTTCGGTCACCACCAAAGGAACGCAGAGGAAGCGTGATGATTAATCGGATTTCCTTAATTGCCGTGGCGGCTGCCTTCACGTTCGTGATGGCGGCGCCCAGCGCTGATGCTCAGCGCCGAAACCGGAATCAGGACGAACAACAAGGCAGTGCAGAAGACCGCACGATGTCACCGCAAATCGGTGAACCCATTCTGGCGGCCCAGGAATGTCTGGATGCCGATAATCTGACCTGTGTTATCAACACGCTGACGCCGCTTCTGGGTCAGGGCGCGAACTCATACGAGCAGTTCGTCATCTACCGGATGCGGGGCGTGGCCTATTACAATCAGGACCGGCTTGATCTTGCGATCCGTGATTTTGAAGCCGCGATTGGCACAGGTGCCGCGACCCAGGACGAATCGACGTCCTTGCGGACCAATATCGGACAGCTCTACATCGTGACGGAACGCTATTCCGAAGGTATCAGCCAGCTTGAGCGGGCGATTGCCGAAGGCGCGAACCTGACGCCCAGCCTGACCATGCTGCTGGCGCAGGCCTATGCACAGGCGGACCGGTTCTCTGAAGGTCTGCGTTACGCCCAGATGCAATTCGACAATGCCAGCCCGCGCGAGCGGCGGAATTTCGATATGTTGCTGCTCTATTTCCAGCAGCTGGAACGGACCCAGGATCAATTGCGTCTGATTACGCAAATGGTCGAACGCTGGCCGGGTGAGCGCAATATCTGGACGTCGCTGGTGGCGCTGATGGCGCAGACCAACAATGAGTCCGGCGCGTTTGAAGCCAACAAGCTGATGTATCTCAACGGGATGCTGACAGACGAACGTGAGCTGGTTCGCCTCGCCCAGTATTACAGCTATTTCGAATATCCCTATCGCGGTGCCGTGATCCTGGAACGGGAAATGAATGCCGGCCGGGTTTCTCGGAGTAGCGATAATCTCGAAATCCTCGCCAATATGTGGCGTCAGGCCCGCGAATATGACCGTGCCATTCCGGTGCTCGAAGCCGTCGCCCAGCAAGGCGGTGGCGAGGACTATCTGCGGCTGGCGGAAGCCTATTATCAGGAAAACCGCCTGGCCGAGGCCGAATCCGCTTTTGAAACGGCGCTGGCGCGCGGTGGCTTGAACCGTACCGGCGATGCTCAGGCGCTGCTCGGGACCGTTCGCTATGAGCAGGGCAATCGTCAGAGCGCTTTGCAGGCCTTCCGTGGATGCACGCAGTATTCCGACAGCCGCCGGACGTGTAGCGGCTGGGTGACCTTCATTACCAATGAAATCAACGCTGAGCGGGAACGTGAAATTCTCCGTCGACGCGTTGAAGTCGAGGAATGCCGGATCACGATTGATGCCGAAATTGCCAACATGACGATTGTGGGCACGGAGGCTGACTTTGACGAAGAAGGACGCGTCATGGTGACGGTGCCGGAGCGCTGCGTACCGTTCTTCAACACTTATGGCGAGCAAATCGGTGGGCCGGGCTTTGAGCAGGCCGCGGCAGAAACCGAAAGCGAGACAGACGCCGGCTAACCGGTTGCTGTCGCCGCGAACAATAAACCCCGGTCTTCGGACCGGGGTTTTTCTTTGCCGAAATGGCCGTCTTGCGGGCGCAAACTCGCCGCAATCTTACAGGATTGTCATGTTGGGAGAGGGGGGCGCCTGGAAGGGGAGCGCCATATGCAGCGTATCTTGAGAACATCCATCAGTCTGCCATTTGCCGGACTTGTGACGGTATCACTGGCTTTTTTCATGTCCTATCTGATCTCGGTGGAGGGCGAACTCAGGCCGGAGACGCCGGACTTGCAGTTTGACCTGTTTCCGACGGTCGAGGTGATTGATGCAACGCCTCGACCTGATCTGGCGCCAGTCTTGCCGGTGGACCCGCCGCCACCGCCACCCGCGGTCGACATACAGACCTCGCAATTGCCGACGGAAGACTTCATCGTGATCGCGGGCACGATGCCTAGCCTCGAGGTCGACGGGATTGACCCCGGTTCAACCAACTTCAACATTTCCGACAGGGATGTGCAGCCACTCGTGCGGATCCCGCCGGCCTATCCCGTGCGCGAAGCCGATCGCGGCGTTGAAGGGGATTGCCTGTTGCAGTTCGATGTCACGACCCAGGGATCGCCTGTGAATATCCAGGTGCTGGAATGTGACTCATCCGGCTTTGCCCGGGAGTCGGTCCGGGCGGTGGAGCGCTGGCGTTACAACCCGCGCGTCCGCAATGGCGTGCCGGAAATGTATCGAGGCGTTCAGACCCGTCTGGAGTTCAATCTCGGCGACTAGCCGTCAGAAAGTGTGGACCGGGCGAGACCCGCCCGGTCCAATTTTCACGCCTATTCGCTCGGGTCGGCCTCCGTATCGGCGAGGCCAACCGTCATGAGGGCAAAGGCCCAGTTTTCGGCGGTCTCGCGAAGGCTGTCAAAGCGGCCTGACGCGCCGCCATGTCCGGCCCCCATATTGGTGCGCATCAGGGTGAGGCCGTCATCGGACCGCGTGGCCCGCAGACGTGCCGCCCACTTGGCCGGTTCCCAATAGGTGACGCGCGGATCGGTCAGACCTGCCGTGGCAAGAACGTGCGGATAATCAATGGCCGCGACATTGTCATACGGGCTGTATTCCGCGATCGTGTCATAGGCTTCTTCATCCTCGATCGGATTGCCCCATTCCGGCCATTCCGGCGGCGTCAGCGGCAATGTGGGGTCGGACATGGTGTTGATCACATCCACAAACGGCACCGCCGCGATCGCGCCGACAAACAGGTCCGGCTGCATATTGATCGCCGCGCCCACGAGCAAACCACCGGCAGACCCGCCATAAGCGACGATATTGCCGCGGGAGGTGAAGCCTTCGGCGGCGAGCGCTTCACCGGCCGAAACAAAGTCGCGGAAGGTATTCATCTTCAGGCCAAGCTTGCCATCCAGATACCATTCATACCCCCGCGCCTGACCGCCACGAATGTGGGCGATGGCATAGACCATGCCCCGATCAACGAGCGATAGCGGCGTAACACGGAAGGCGGCAGGAATGGTGATACCATAGCTGCCATAGCCATAGAGCATGAGCGGCGCGGACCCGTCGATGGGTGTATCGCGGTGATAGAGGACGGTCACCGGGATCATTTCGCCGTCATGGGCTGGTGCCATGATGCGGCGAACAACATAATCTTCCGGGTCATGGCCGGACGGGATTTCCTGGCGCTTGCGCAGGACACGTTCGCGCGTGGCCATGTTGTAATCGTAGGTTTCTTCCGGCGTGGACGGGCTTTCATAGCTGAACCGCATCTCGTCGGTCGCGAATTCATACCCGGCATCGACGCCCAGCGAATAGGCTTCTTCGGCAAAGTCGATATTGTGTTCCTCGCCGCTGGACAGGTTGCGTATGACAATCCGGGGCAGGGCGTTTTCCCGCTCGACCCGAACCATCCAGTCGCGGAAGCCCATCAAACCTGTGATCAGCGTACCGGGACGGTGTTCGACCACCGTCTGCCAGTTTTCCCGCTGCGGCGCATCCAGAGGCGCCCGCATGATCTGGAAATCCACTGCGCCATCGAGATTGGTGAGAATGAAGAAGCCGTCGCCGGTCTCGGTCAGCGAGTATTCGACATCGGTTTCCCGCGCCGACACTAGCATCGCGTCAGAGGCTGGACTGTTGGCATCAATCAGATGGACTTCACTGGTCGTGTGCCCCGAGGTCGCAATCGCGATATAGCTGTCGCCTTCGGTCCGGCCGACATTGACGAAGAAGCCGTCATCAGCCTCGTCAAAGATCATCACGCCCTCAGCTTCGCCGCGGCCCTGACGCCAGACCTGCTTGGAGCGGCCATTGGCGTCGCGCCAGACCCAGAACAGCGTCTCGGAGTCATTCGCCCAGGTGAAATTGCCTGTGCTCTCGTCGGTCAGGGTGGCGACATCCTCGCCGGTTTCAAGGTCACGAATGCGGATTTCATAATATTCCGACCCGCGGATATCGACGCCATAGGCCAGCCAGCGATGGTCCGGGCTGTGATCGACATTTCCGAAATCGAGATAATCAATACCTTCGGCGGCGGCATCGCCATCGAGAAGGATCTGCTCTTCGCCGGCCTCGCCGGTGGCGGGATCAATCGGGCGCCGGGCATAGATGGGATACTGGCCGCCCTGACGGAAGCGGGAATAGTATTCGAAATCGCCATCCCGGTCGGGCACGGACGAATCGTCTTCGAGAATGCGCCCGCGAATTTCCTGGAAGATGGTTTCCTGTAATTCGGCTGTTGGGGCCATCACCTCTTCGTAATAGGCGTTTTCGGCTTCCAGATGGGCGCGGATTTCCGGGTTCAGCACGGACGGGTCGCGCATCACTTCCTGCCAGTTATCGTCACGCAGCCAGGCATATTCGTCGGTACGTGTCCGGCCCAATTGCTCAATCGTGACAGGGCGTTGAGCCGCTGAAGGCGGCGTGATCGACTGTGCGCGGGCAATCAAATTCATATTCGAGGTCTCTGTGCTGATTTCGCCAGTGGCTTCGGTCTGGGTGGTGCGGGTATCTGCGGGCTCGCTACAAGCGGATAGCAGTGCAATGGCCGCCACACCGGTCAGAGCGCGGGCGTGAAAATTTTTCATTTGAACGACATCTCCGGTTTTTCCTGCTGCCAACACTATCGCGCGGTGCAGGGGCGCTGGCCATAATCGCAGGCAGTTCGGGTCAGTTTTTCCGGCGGACCGATAATATCGGCGTGAAGATCGAAATCAGGGCCAGCACAAGGGCGAGGCCGATCATCGGGATCAGGACTGATTGGCGGGGGCCGAAAGCGGCCACGACCATGCCCATCATCGCGGCGCCTGCCGGCATGCCGCCAAACAGGCCGAGCTGATAGACAGACATGATGCGGGCCAGCATTTCCCTGGGGGCGTTTTCCTGCACGACGGATCGGCTGAGCGATATGGCGACACCGGCGCCGAGCCCCCAGAAGAAGTCCAGCGCATAAAGGCCTTCCAGCGGCAGAGGCAAAGCCAGTCCGCCGAGGCTGATCACGGTGACGAGTTGTGCCAGCATGACAGCCCTGCCGGGGCGCTCGATGTGGCTCAACTTCGCCAGCAGGGCGTTGGCGATGAAGGCCCCGATCCAGAACACCACCAGAAGGCTGGAGAGCGTGCCGTATCCGGCCTGGTAGACGTCGCGTACCAGAACGGGGATGACGACGAAGAAGGCCCCGCCGACAACGAAAAAGCCGACGGCGACCATCACGGCTGTCATGGATCCGATAACGGGCGACTGGAAGACCGTCTTTATGCCTTCGACGAGGTCCTGCATGGCATGCGTCGTCGCGGTTCGCCGGGCTTTCAGGCGCGGCAGGCCAATCGTGGCGATCACGCCCAGAAGAAACCCGCCGGCCTGAAGGAATAACAAGGGCCCCGGACCGGTCCACCGGGCCAGGTAACCGACGCCCATACCGGTAATCTGACCCGCAAACTGGACCAGCGACGCAATCACGACAGCTTTCTGGAGGGTGATGGTTTTGCCCGAGCGATTGGCAATATTGACCACGGTGTTGATGGCCGAATCACGCGCCGGCAAAACAAAGGCACCGCAGGACCCGACGGCCAGTGCATAGATCACCAGCAGCCAATAGCTGAGGTAGCCATACACCAGCAATGCTCCGAGCACCGCCGCCAAGACTGCCGCCAGAGCATAGAACACCATCAGAATGCGGCGCCGGCCGCGGCGCTCGGCCAGCACGCCGGCGGCGGGAAGCAGGAGCAGCATCGGTGCCGTTAGCGCCATCTGCGCGAAGCCCAGTTGCTGGGGCGTGCTGTTGGTCAGGGTAAAATAGACAATGCCGGGAAAGAGCGTGGTCTGGAGGCCGAATCCGAAAAACCATCCGGCCACGATCACCAGATAGGCGGCGAATGGTGCCGGGCTTTTCCGCGTTTCCACTGATGTCATGCCGCCCCCCGGCGAAGACTTGAGGGTCAACTTGGCCAGCCGCTTGTCCAAGTGCAAGCTGTCAGCGCATCGCACACGCTTGTTTAACGGCTTGGAAGGCAGTTTCAGGCGAACAGGTGTTGTGATGAGCGATCCGGAACCCCTTACCCTGACCGAGACCGCCGCCGAAACCGGGCGGGCGCGGACCGCGATTGCGCGGCGTCTGGCCGATATCATCTGCCTGCCATCCAGCGTCATCAGCCCGCAGGAGCGCTGGATTGTCGGCGATCTGCTCTATGAAATCCTGCGCAACAGTGATGCCCGTATCCGTCGCAGATGCGCTCTGAGATTGTCGGAAATCAAGGATGCGCCAGCCAATATCGTCAAGCTTCTGGCGGCGGATGAGCTCGACATTGCGACCCCGCTTCTTCAGGCATCCGAGGCTGTTTCCGATTTCGACCTGATGGAAATCAGTCGGCTGGGAACGACCGGTCACCGCGTACTCATTGCCGAGCGGCTGTCGGTTTCGGAAACCGTTACGGCGGCACTGGCGTCCATGAGCGAGCCGGCGGTCATCACCGCGCTTCTCAAGAATCACGGGGCCAGGCTGGCACCGCCAACCGTCAATCATATTGTGGCTCTGGCTCAGGATGAGGCGGGCTATGTCGCGTCCCTGTTGAAGCGCCAGGAATTGCGGCCCCGCGCGGCGCTTCAGTTGTTCTGGCATTGTGATCACCCGAATCGAAAACTGGTGCTGCAAAGATTTGCGGTGGGCCGCTCGCTGATGATCGAGGCCAGTGAAGAGGTTTTCGCGATGGCGGCTGCCGAAGGCTGGGCGGATCCGCTGGTCAACCGGGCCCTGAAATTCGTGGATCGCCGTCAACGCAATCGCGAGGCGTCGGACGTCTCCGAGTATGGTTCGATGGAGGGGCTGATCAGCCAGATTCGCCTGCGCGGCGCGGAGCCGGAGCTGATCGGCGAGCTTGGTCTGATGGCCGGGATAAGCGATTCGCTGATCGGGCGGATTTGCGATGATCCCGGTGGCGAGCCGCTGGCGATTCTCTGCAAAGCAACGGGCGCCGATCGCGCATTCCTCGAGCAACTTTGCGAGGGGCTTGGCGGGTTCAGCGAGTCGGAAGGACTGAGACGGGCGACGGCCATCTATGATGCGCTGTCGGTTGAAAAAGCCCAGACGGTCCTGAGATATTGGGACTGGTCCAAAGCCGGTGACGGACGGCAGAAATAACCCCAATCATAATGGTGTGCAGTAATCCGAGTGAAATACTGGCCAAGCCGGATAGGCATGGTTAAAAGCCTGTCCATCGACGCATTCGTTATCGGCATTCGGGAGGGAGCATGATTTACGGCGTAAGCCTCAGTCTTGTGCTGGCATTACTCTGGTGGGTTTTGTCGGGCTATGACAAAATCACCCTGCTGGCTTTTGGTGCCGTCAGCGTGGTGATCACCATGGTGCTCGTTTTGCGCATGCGGATTATCGATCGGGAAACTGCGCCCTTCCTGCGTCTTCACACATTGATTCCCTATTACATCTGGCTGGGGAGCGAAATCGCCAAATCGAATCTGGCGGTCGTGAAAGCCTCCCTGAAGCCGGAAATCGATATCACGCCGCGCCTGGTGCGCGTGCCGGTGAAAGCCGAAACCGATCTCGCGCGCTGCGTGTTTGCCAACTCGATCACACTGACGCCGGGCACGGTGACGGTTGAGGTCGAGGAGGATGCCTTTCTGGTCCACGCGCTCGATTCCTCCTTCACTGTGCCGGAGGGTTTTGCCGAAATGAATTTGTATGCGGCGCGCGCCACCGATGGAGAGCCATCATGATGGAGTGGGCAAATCTCGGAGCTGCGCTGGCGATGGCGCTGGCCATGGCGATCATGCTGGCACGCTTGTTTGCGGGGCCGACATTGTATGACCGGGTTCTGGCGGCCAATTCCTTTGGTACGAAAACCGTTTTGTTATTGCTGATTTTCAGCCTGCTTGTCGGACGCGCTGACGGTGTGGATATTGCGCTGCTTTACGCATTGATCAATTTTGTTGCGACCATCGCCATTCTCAAATTCTTCCGCTACCGCTCGCTGGAAATTGCCCTTGCGCAAATGTCTCTCCGCCGGGCGATTGACGGAGATGATGACTGATGGAAACGCTTCTTCTGATTCGCGATGTGGTCAGCATCGCCCTCATGGCGATTGGTGTCATTTTCGTGCTGGCCGGTGCCATTGGTGTGGTGCGTTTGCCGGATTTCTATACGCGCATGCATGCGGCCGGTGTGACCGATACGCTGGGCGCGGAAATGATCGTGCTGGCGTTGATGTTGCAGGCCGGGTTTACGCTACTGTCAGCCAAATTGCTGCTCGTGGGCTTCATCCTGTTCATGACCAGCCCGACGGCAACCCATGCTGTGGCCAATGCCGCACACCGTGCCGGTCTGCATCCGCTGTTATCGCGCCATCAACCGCCTCATCCGCGTGATGCCGATACGGGAGACAATTCATGAACGAGTTTGATTGGACCCAGTTGCTCGACTACGCGCTTATGGGCATGTTGCTCGCCGTCGGCATTGCCATTGTGCGCTTGAGAAACCTGTTCGCTGCAGTGATGCTGATGGGTGTATACAGCCTGCTTTCGGCGGCCTGGTTTGTCGCTCTGGATGCGGTCGACGTGGCCTTCACAGAGGCCGCGGTCGGGGCCGGCATTTCAACCGTTCTGATGCTGGCCGCAATGTTGCTGACCGCGCGTGAGGCAGAGCCCGTCAAAGCCATACGGCACTGGGCGGCGCTGATTGTGGTCTCCGTTGCCGGAGCGGCGCTGTTTTACGCGGTCGGGGACATGCCGGTCTATGGCGATCCGAATTCGCCCGCCAATTCCTATGTCGGCATGGATTACATTACGTCGACGCCCAACGAGATCGCCATACCCAATGTGGTGACGGCCGTCCTCGCCAGCTATCGCGGATTTGATACATTTGGCGAAACAGTTGTGATCTTTGCGGCCGGTCTGGGCGTCATGCTGCTGCTCGGCCTGAACCCGCGCAAGAAGACGGGAGATGAGAAATGAGCCCGCATCTGGTCCTTCGCGTTGTTTCAAAGCTGTTGATTCCGTTGATTATTATCTTCGGCCTTTACGTGCACTTTCATGGTGATTACAGCCCCGGCGGCGGTTTTCAGGCCGGTGTCATTGTTGCCTCTGCCGTCATTCTCTACGCGCTCATTTTTGGCGTGGATCATGCCAAGCGGGCCGTGCCGACCTGGTTTGTCAAATTCCTCGCCGCCTTCGGTGTCCTGCTGTTCGGAGGGACCGGCGTTGCGACACTGATTCTGGGTGCGAATTTCCTCGATTACGATGTATTGCATCCGGATCTGGCGCATCATTCGGGCCAGCATATCGGCATCATCCTGGTCGAACTGGGCGTTCTCTCGACGGTATTCGCCGTCATCATGGCGATCTTCTACGCTTTTGCGGGCCGGGCTCCCGATATTCCGGAGGGAGAGTGGTAATGATCGAAATTCTCGCGGAACGATTCAATTTCATGATTGTCATCATTCTGATGATGACCGGGCTTTATGCTGTTGTTGCTACAGGTAATCTCGTCAAGCGCCTGGTGGGTCTGTCCCTGTTCCAGACATCGGTCTTTTTGCTCTACATCACCATAGGCAAGGTTTTTGGCGGGCAACCCCCCATCCTGCCCGAATACGGCGCAGGCTACGGCGAAGAGGGCGGATACGGCGAGGGTGGCACCGCGATGACAGATCATGGTGGCGCAGCGGCAAACTCCGCTGCAGATGCCATGGGCGCAGCGGTTCAACATCCTGACCCGGCATATGCCAGCGCCGAGGCGATCTATTCCAATCCGCTCCCGCATGTGCTGATCCTGACCGCGATTGTGGTCGGTGTTGCGACGCTGGCCGTCGGTCTCGCGCTCGTGGTGCGGATCCGCGAAACCTATGGCACGATTGAAGATGAAGCCATCAACCGTGCGGATTATGCCGTTGATAGTGCAGGGAGAAACACCTGATGGAGTTTCTGGCTTCGCTTTTGCCTGCGTCCTTGTCGACGCATGCACCGGCCATTGTTGTGGTCGCGCCTCTCTTGATGGCCGCATTTGCTGCGGTGATGCCCAATGGACGTCTGGGCTGGGCGGTGACACTGATTGCGGTCATTTTTTCGGCGCTGATGGCCCTGTCGATCATCAGCGATGTTCAGACCGGCGGTGTCATCTCATACGCCATGGGGGGCTGGGCGCCGCCTGCGGGGATTGAATTCCGGATTGACGGGCTGAATGCCGTCCTGCTTCTGGTCATCGCGGTGCTGGGCTTGCTGAGCGTGATCTATGCGCTGCCCAGCGTGGCCGATGAGATCGCAGAAGACCGGCAAGCGCTGTTCTATTCAGCCTTTCTTGTCTGCTTTGCCGGCCTTATCGGCGTGGCCATTACGGGCGACGCCTTCAACATGTTCGTCTTCCTCGAGATATCCTCGATCTCGACCTATGTGCTGGTGGGCATGGGAGCGGACAAGGATCGCCGCGCGCTCACTGCCGCCTACAACTATCTTATTCTGGGGACGATAGGCGCGACCTTCTTCGTGATCGGTGTCGGCTTTCTCTACATGGCGACGGGTACGCTGAATATGGGCGATATGGCGTCGCGCCTGCCCGATATTTCAGATAGCCGGGTGGTGCAGGCGGCCTTTGCCTTCATCATTGTCGGACTGGGCCTCAAGGCGGCGATGTTCCCGCTACATCTCTGGCTGCCGAACGCCTACGCATACGCGCCCAATTTTGTGACCTCCTTCCTTGCGTCGACCGCGACGAAAGTGGCGTTCTATACGCTTGTCCGCTTCATGTTTGATGTGTTCTGGCCGGAAGCCCCTTTTGTCGAAGTCAGCTTCCTGTGGGTGTTCGCCATTCTCGGCATTGTCGGGATGATCGTCGCGTCGGTTCAGGCTGTCTTCCAGGATGATGCCCGGCGCCTTCTGGCTTTTTCCTCGGTGGGCCAGGTCGGCTATATGATGCTGGGCCTCGGCATGGGTACGGTGGCCGGCGTTTCTGCGAGCATGCTGCATCTGGTCAATCACGCTATGATGAAGGGCGCTTTGTTCATGGCGCTCGGTGCTTTCGCAATTCGGTTCGGGATCCGCCGGATATCCGATCTGAACGGTTTTGCACAATCGATGCCTTTCACATCCGTTGCATTTACCATCGGCGGCTTGAGTCTTGTCGGCGTGCCGATGACGGTCGGCTTCTGGTCGAAATGGTATCTCGGCGTTGCGGCGCTGGAAAACGGCTGGTGGTGGGCGGTGGCCGCACTGATCCTCTCCTCGCTGATCGCGCTCGCCTATGTGGCGCGGATGCTGGCTGCCATCTGGGTGGCCGAGCCGCATCATGACCGGACGGGTGCCATCGCGCATGCGCGCGCTCCATGGTTGATGTTGGCGCCTATGTGGGTTTTGGCGATCGCCAATATCTGGTTCTTCTTCCAGCCGGACTTCCTGATTTCCATGGCGAATGCCGCCGCTGAAGCTGCATTTGCGGGAGCGACACGATGATCTGGTCTCCTGAAATCGCGATGATTGCGGCGCTGGTAATTCCGCTGGTCGGCGGTGTTTTTGTGGGACTTCTGGGCAAGTACCCCAATCTGCGTGAAGGCGCGACGCTGACAGCGGCCGTGCTGCTGGCACTGAACGTGGCCTATCTGGTTTCCGTCACCGGGCAACGTCCCGAGCTGATCTTTGAAATCGGATCGACCGGCCTGTCTTTCGGGTTGAAGCTGGAACCTCTGGGCGCGCTTTTTGCCGCGGTGGCGAGCGGGCTGTGGATTGTCAATTCGCTCTATTCCATCGGCTATATGCGCGGGAACAAGGAGACGCATCAGACCCGCTTCTTCGTCTTCTTCACCATTGCCATTGCCTGCGCCATGGGCGTCGCGCTGTCCTCCAACCTGCTCACAATGTTCCTCTTTTACGAGGCATTGACGCTGTCGACCTATCCACTGGTCGCGCACAAGGGTGATGACAAGGCGCGCAAGGGCGCGGCGATCTATCTGGCCATACTGCTGGGCACTTCCATCGGTCTGCTGCTGCCGGCGATCATCGCGACGCAATTCATTGCGGGTTCGACGGACTTTACCGTTGGCGGTCTCCTCAATGGCGAAGCCTCGCCGCTGGTTGCCAGCGTGCTGCTTGTGCTCTTTGCCTTCGGTATCGGTAAAGCGGCGCTGATGCCGGTTCACCCCTGGCTGCCGAATGCGATGGTGGCCCCGACGCCGGTGTCGGCCTTGCTGCACGCCGTCGCCGTTGTGAAAGCGGGCGTGTTCGCCATTCTGAAGGTCAGCACCTACATTTTCGGGCCGGAGTTGATTCAGGCCGCTCCGGCGTCCAACTGGCTGGCGTGGATTGCCGCGATATCGATCGTTCTGGCGTCTATTATTGCGATGTCGAGCAATAATCTGAAA
The DNA here is from genome assembly GCF_014323565.1 of Hyphobacterium sp. CCMP332. Lineage (NCBI taxonomy): Bacteria > Pseudomonadati > Pseudomonadota > Alphaproteobacteria > Maricaulales > Maricaulaceae > Hyphobacterium > Hyphobacterium sp. CCMP332. Next base: position 1,462,041 of record NZ_CP058669.1, on the reverse strand, counting down.
CGCCGCCTGGCTTTCTCCACCGTCAGCCAGCTCTCTTATGTCACGCTGGGGGCGATGATTGCCTCGCCGCTGGCATTGCTGGGCGCGGCCTTGCAGATTGTCATGCACGCTTGGGGCAAGATCACGCTCTTCATGTGCGCCGGTGCGATCTATACCGCCAGCAAGAAAACCGAGATCTCCGATATGCGGGGTCTTGGCCGATTGATGCCCTGGACATTCGGTGCCTTTGCCGTTGGCGCTTTTGCGATCATCGGACTGCCGCCCTTTGGCGGTATGTGGCCGAAACTCTTCCTGATGATGGGCGCGGCCACGACCGGCCAGCTGGCGCTGATCGGGGCATTGATCCTGTCGTCCATTCTGAATGTCGCCTATCTTTTGCCGATCCCGGGCCGTGGCTTTTTTGATCCGGCACCCAAGGAGGGATTGAAGCAGAGCGGACCGCTGCTGGTGGTGTTGCCGCCGGTGATCACAGCGGCGGGCGTCACCGTCCTTTTCTTCCTCATCGGACCTTTGACTGACTTCCTTGCCCCCGTCTTCGGGGTGGAGCTTTAAGCATGAGCGATAAAACAACGCCTCCGGACTCTTCCGAAAATCTGGATGATATTCATCCGGCTGCCCGTCCGTTCCTGTGGCTGGATCATCCGCTGACCAAGGCGATCCCGCTCTATCTTTTCGGTGCGTTGGCGGCGCTGATGCTGTTTCTGGAATTTCTCTATCCGTTTCATGCCGTGTCGAAATATGACGATGTCTTCGGCTTCTACGAGATTGAAGGGTTTTTCGGGTTCTGTCTCGCTGTGCTGATGGGCTGGCCGCTGCGCCGTCTGTTGGGCCGTCCGGAAGATTATTACGAGCAGGAGGGTGATCATGACTGATCTGATTACCGCCGGATTGTCACCGGCCATTCCTGTCATTCTTGCCGGTTTGCTGGCGGCGTTATCGCCATCCTATACGCTGCGCAAAATGCTGATGATTGCCGCGCCGCTTGCGGCGGCGGCTGTCTGGTTCATGACACCGGAAGTGGGCATTTTCGGTGCGATGGATCTGGCCGGTTTCGGTTTTGAAACCTATCGCTTCGACCCGCTTTCACGGGTCTGGGGCCTTGTTTTCATTCTCGCGATTTTCCTGAACTCGATCTATGCGCTTCATGACCGCGACAAGCTCGCCGACTCGTCCACGCTGATCTATTCCGGCGCAGGCCTCGGCGCGGTGTTTGCCGGGGATATGCTGACGCTGTTCTTCTTCTGGGAACTGACCGCGATTTCGTCCGTCTTCCTGATCTGGGCGAGCCGTAATCCGGAAGCCTTCCGCGCCGGCCTGCGCTATCTGGCCATCCATGTCCTGTCCGGTGTTCTGCTGCTGGCAGGCGCCGTGCTCTACGCCAACCATTCCGGCAGCTGGCAGTTCAATGCGATCGATGTGAATGCGCCGGGCGGTCTGCTGATCCTTCTGGCCTTTGGTATCAAGGCGGCCTTTCCGCTCATGCACAACTGGCTGCAGGATGCCTATCCGAAAGCCACGGCCACCGGGGCGGTCGTGTTGTCTGCCTTCACCACAAAGCTGGCCATCTATGCATTGGCGCGCGGATTTGCCGGACTGGATATTCTGGTCTGGGTCGGCGCGGTGATGGTCGCCTTCCCGGTCTTCTATGCGGTGATCGAGAATGATCTGCGCAAGGTGTTGGCCTATTCGCTGAACAACCAGCTGGGCTTCATGGTCGCGGGTATTGGTGTCGGCACCGAGCTTGGCCTGAATGGTGCGGCGGCTCATGCTTTCGTCCACATCATCTACAAGGCCTTGCTGTTCATGAGCATGGGCGCCGTTTTGATGCGGGTCGGCCATACAAAGGCGTCGGAGCTGGGCGGTCTCTACAAATCCATGCCGTTTACGGCCTTCTTCTGTCTGATCGGGGCGGGGGCGATCTCGGCCTTCCCGCTCTTCTCCGGATTTGTGGCCAAAGCCCTGACTCTGTCTGCCGTTGCGTATGGCGGGTATGAGATTCCGTTTGTGATCCTCGTCTTTGCCTCGGCCGGCGTGCTCGAACACTCGGGGATCAAGATCCCGTATTTTGCCTTCTTCAGTCACGATCGGGGGCACAGGGTCAAGGAAGCCCCGTGGAACATGCTCCTGGCGATGGGGATTGCGTCCTTCCTGTGTATTTATCTGGGGGTCAATTATGGCGTGCTTTACAGCCTGCTGCCCTATCCGGTCGAATACGCGCCCTATACGTTTGATCACATTGTTGGCCAGATGCAGCTCCTGATTGCCGCGCTATTTGCCTTTTCATTGCTGGTCAAACTCAAATGGTATCCGGAAGAGGTCCGGTCCATCAATCTGGACACGGACTGGTTCTATCGCCGTCTTGGTGATGGCGCGGTCAAGTGGATCGCGGCAATGAGCGGGCGTTTGACGGCGTCGATAACCAATCGCCTGAATGCGGCGGGCCGCAATGTTGCGGACAAGCTGTTCAATCTGTTCAGCCCGGCCGGAGCCCTCAGCCGTGATGTGCCGAGCGGGATTATGGCGATCTGGACGAGCGTATTGCTCGGCCTTGTCATGGTGATCGCCTACCTCGCCGGTTAGCCTTTTATGCAACACCCACCCTTACACACCCATAAGGTGTGTAAGGGTATTCTACATTCCCGATAGGAATGTTATCCTCGCATTTCCGAAACGCTCTTATGATGACCTCAAGAGAGAAGAACGGATGGACAAATGTGTGGACAGCAATTTACCGAACGGGATCTGGCGCGTGCGCGGCTGGCGCGTGAAACCGTAGCCTTTGCCTTCAATGTTCCGGCCGAAGAGATAGCCGCGCCCACGCGCCGGTCTTCGGACGTCGCCTTTGCGCGGCAGGTCGCCATGTATCTTTCCCACGTGGCCTTCGAGCTGAATCTGGCGCGTGTCGGACAGGCATTCGGCCGCGACCGCTCAACGGCCTCCTATGCCTGCCAGATCGTCGAAGACCGCCGCGACGATCCGGATTTTGACGCCTGGCTGGATGGTCTTGAGGAATGTCTTCGAACGGCACCGGAACCCAAAGCCGTCGGCGCGGCCCTTCGATGACACTGGTTCCACGATGGCTAAGGCGGCTTGCTACGCCCGGCGCGCGGCTGAAGCCTGTATCCGGGGAGACGCAAGGATATGCCGTTTACCCGCAGGGCGGTCAGAGGCGACGGCCGCTTGCCCGCATTGACCGGCACACTTTTTTGCGGGCACGGGGCGATGGGCTGATTACCGAAGTCGAACCGGATGAATACGTGCTGGCGGTCGCCGTTGCGACACTCGCCGAACGATCCTCCGGCGATTTCCGGTCAATCCATGCGCAGCCGGTCGAGCAAAACTTCATCGACGATGCCGGTCAGATCACGCGGCGGACGGTGAATCTCGCGTATTCCCCATTGGCGAGATGGCTGAAGCCGGATCCCCGCACCGGTTCTGCCTGGCTCAGTCCGGAAGAATTCGACGCCGGTGAGCGCTTGCGCGCGGATTACACGCGCTCGGTTCTGGTCGATCGTGTGACGTCTGACTGGGAGGGCTATAAAGCCCCGGTGCGCACCGGGCGATCACGTACCCGGGAGGACGCGCCGACCTCTGCGATGGATGCCAAGGATCGCGTTCTTGATGCGCTTGACGCTGTCGGGCCGGGCCTTAACTCCATGCTCAGCGCTGTGTGTCTGACGGAAACCGGCCTGGAAGCCGCCGAGCGGGCCGCGAACTGGCCGAGGCGCTCGGGCAAGGCGATACTCAAGCTCGCCCTGCAACGCCTGGCGATTCACTACGGTATGCTTCGGATGTCAGACCTCAGTCCGCCGCGTCCGCTTCCGAGCGGATGCGCGCAATCATCGCGTTGAGACCATTGGAGCGCTGAGGCGACAAATGATCGGCCAGACCTATGCGCGTGAGTACGTCCCGCGGGTCAATTGCCGCAATGTCGCTTCTCGAGCGCCCCGAATAGAGCCGGACCAGCAAGGCGGCCAATCCCTTGACGATGTGCGCATCGGAATCGGCACGAAACCGGAAGCGGTCGCCTTCGGGTGGATCGATGACGAGCCAGACGCGGCTGGTGCAGCCCTTGACCCGGCGTTCATCGGTCTTGTCAGCCTCGGGCAGGGGCGGCATGGCCTGACCGAGATCGATCAGATAGCGGTAACGATCTTCCCAATCGCCGAGAAATTCGAATTCCTCGATCAGGTCATCAATGTCAGATTTGGTATCAGGGCTCATGCCCGGCGAATATAACGCTCCCTGCCCGAGGGCAAGGGATCAGGATGCGTCGGCGGCAGCCGCTTCGCGTTCGTCCAGCCAGTTTTCGACCCGGCTCACCGACTCATTGGCAGCAATCGCGGCAAGGCCACCGGCTTCACTGGCGAGGTCACACAGCGCGGGGAGGTCCGAACACACCTGATGGACGCGTTGACCCTGGGCGATGAGGTCGGTCAATTCGTCCGGAGCACTCACGCCTTCGCTGGAGAACACGCTGGCAGGCGCGAACGCCGCAACGATGGCTATCCAGAAAATCGCTCTAAATGCAAAACCCATGGCTTGGCTGATCCTTCGAATATCTACAGTTCTCCAACTGCAAGAAGGAGGCTAGCCAAACCCCGAACGCAATTCCATCGAAACGCGTGTTAATAGAAAATAAAGATCAAAAGGCTTCGCGCAAATTCTAATAAATAGAAAACGAAGGAGAATCTTTACTTGTTGTTTACGGTGTGCCGGAATGGCGCAATCCAGGACAGGATGGGCCTAGTTCTGCCGATCCTGCGCCGCTTCGAGACAGTTTGACACCTCAATCAGCGCATGTTGGGCGATGCAGAAGGAGTCTTCATACTCGAAATGCGCGGCCGCCACGCACTGCGCAAGATTGACCCGCGCCCACGAGATACAGCGTTGCGCGAGCGGGTCTGCCAGAAGTGACTGGATGGAGTCCTCTGTGTAGCGCGAATTCTCGCCAATGGCCCGCAAGGCCGCGATGGACAGGATGCGGCCGACACGCACCCGGTCCGGCTCATACGGCACATCGGCATCCAGGGTCAGATTGGGCGTGGAGGCTGCCAGACTCGGGCGCGGCGCAGGCGTCGCAAACAGGCTGGAGGCAGCACCGATGTCGGTTTCGCTGATAAAGCTGGTGGTGAACAGATCGCCCGCCAGCGGAGCCGCTATATCGTCGGCGGCGCGGAGCGCGGCCAGCCGGTTTTGCCGGTCGCGCGAAATGGCGTTCGCCCAACGCTCGTTTTGCAGGGCGTAGGCGGATTGGCGATATTGTTCGCCGAGATCGCGGATCTGGCCGGAGTCTTCATCAATCGCCTCGAGAACGGATTCGCTAGCCTGATCGGCATAGCGGAAGGCACCAGCATAGGCGGGATCATTGGCCAGGGCCGCGATTGCGGCATCCTGACCGTAATAATCGGCGACGTCGCGGACATCGTCCAGGAATTGCGGGTGTTGCTCGGCGATCAGAGAGGAATAGGCCAGCCAGGCGCGAACAAGGCGCTCGCGGGCCAGATAGACGGATATCTCGTCCATTGACTGATCGAGGACAGCGCCGGAAGTGATTTCGCGGTCCCGGATATTTCCGAGTGTCTGGTGGAAACCGGCATATTGGCTGGCGGACCGCAGAACGATGTCATTGTCTACGTTTTGTTCAACGCTCTCGACTGCGTCCAGCCGCAAAACCGGCTGACTATCTGTGGCCGTACTGCCGTCATCCTGAAGCACGGCAACCATGGCTATCGCTGAAAGCAAGACATTAAGCACGATTGAACTCTCCTATGCCGCAAGGCGTTGATCTCTGCATCTTGAACCGACTGAGGCGCGAGCGCCAGTCACCTGCAGATAATCTTGCACCAAGGCTTGCTGAAGTGTTGCGTTAACGAATTTTGCCCCCGCATTAACGTCTTGTTAAGTGGGGGAGACAAGGTTCGATGTGCGGCAATCAACCGAGTCGCGACAATCGGAGGCTGGCGCCTGTAATGCGTTTGATAAACCCGCTTCTCAGACATGGCGGAATTTTGGCGCACCTCTTGTGGGTGGCGCTGCTGGCCAGCGTTGCGCCTATGATCATTGCGGCTTCCCCCGCGGCGACGCCCGTCGCGCTGGGCGGAATCCTGGCCGGCATGATCCCCGGCATCGCCGGACTATTCCTGGCGCGCCGGCGGGCGAGCCGGTTCGGGCGTCTGGTTCTGGCACTGCTCTGGGTGTCGCTGGCGGCCTCGGTCGCAGCCGCCTCTGGCGGATTGTTTGGCCCGGCGGCCCTGGCCTTTTTGCTGCCGGTCGCGTCTGCGGCCTCCTATGCTGACCGCAAGACGGTGATTGAATCGGCAGCCCTGGCCGGACTTACGGCTCTGTTTGCCGGCGGCCTTCAGTTTGCGGGGCTTCTGGTCGCGCCACCGGGCGCGCTGACGGTTTTTGCACCCGGATTTCTCGCCGCGGCCACCTTTATTGCGGTCTCGTTTTCGCTATCGGCAGCGCGCGGTATGCGGTCGCGCCGCCAATTTCGTGCGCTTGCCGCGAAGCACCGGCTTCGCAGCCGTGCCTTTGACGTTGCACCTGTCGCGCTGGTCGCCGAAAAAGACGGAGAGATCATCGCCACTTCCCGTTCCCTGCGCTCGATGATGCCGGGCATGCCGCCACAGATGGCCGGTGTGCCGGTTTCCGATCTTGCCTTTGATGCGCAGGATGCTGTCGCCTTTTCCGTACCGGCCGATGAAACCCCGGTTTTGGTCCGGATACGCGGGATCAAAGGCCATTCCGAAGCGGTTCAACTGTTCCGGTCACCCGAAGGCGTGATTGCGATGGTGCATGCGGATGCTTTTGAGGCCTCGGACCAGCCGGCGAATGACGAATTGGTTCAGCAACGCGATGCCGCGCTGGCAGAAACCCACGCGAAATCTGAATTCCTGGCCTCGGTGAGCCACGAAATCCGGACGCCATTGAACGCTATTATCGGTTTTTCCGATGCGATGAAGTCGCGGCTTTTCGGGCCGGTCCCGGCGAAATATGCCGAATATGCCGAGCTGATTCACGAGAGCGGGCGGCATCTTCTGGAGCTGATTGGCGATGTGCTCGACCTGTCGAAGATCGAGGCGGATAGTTATGCGCTGAGCCGGGAAAACTTTGACGCGACCGATGTGGTCGAGCTTTGTACGCGCATGCTGTCGCAGCGCGCAGAGCAGGCAGGTGTCCAGATTGAACTGGATATGGCCGCGCCCATTCCGGTGAATGCCGACCGCAAGGCATTGCGGCAGATCTTGCTGAATTTATTGTCCAATGCCATCAAGTTCACGCCGAAGGATGGCGTCATCGTCGTGATGGCAAAGACGCAGGGCGACGATCTGATGCTCGCTGTCGGGGATAGCGGTCCGGGTATTGCGCCCGCCGAACTCGATCGTCTGGGCCAGCGCTATATGCAGGCCTCGACGGCGGATCAGTCCGACGAGCGGGGATCCGGGCTGGGGCTGTCTCTGGTGAAGGCGCTGACGGCCATGCATGGCGGCGAGATGACGCTTGAGAGCACGCTGGGTGAGGGCACGACGGTTTCGGTCAGGATGCCGGTCATTCGCGCCGGCAATGAGAGCGCGCCGAAGGAAAGCGATCCGCTGGAAGTTCATTCCCGTATCCAACGGGCGCAGGCCGCCAGCCAGTCTCTGGCATCATCGTCCGGCTGACCAGTCCGGCGACGATCTGACAAATGCCAGTGCGGCTGCGAAATCTCCGACGCCGACATAGTGGGTGGCGACAAGATCGCCTTCCGCATTGAAAGCCTCGATGCGGGCGGCTTCACGCGGATCCAGAGCGGCGAACGCCGCCAGCGCCGTTTCGCTGAAACCGAAATAGCTGAGATTTTCATCGGACCAGCGGGTCGAAGGTATAAAGCGCCGGCTCCCGGTCGCAGGCGGTAGATAGGGTGTCCAGGACGGCACGCCGTCGACTTCCAGCAACCCGCCAAGGCTCGGGTCGTGCAGCTCAGGAGACGTTTGCGGGTCTCGCACATGCAATGTCAGAGACGTAATTTCCGACGTTACGGCTGCCGCAATCGTCAGGGCATATGTCCGGTCGGAATTATAGAGTCCGGCCATCAGCGAATGATCGGCGTCAAGCAAAGTCTGGGTGATCACCCAGCTGTCATATCCGTATGGACGATTGGCGCGCCACATGGCCGGGGCGCCGACATAATCCTGAAACCGCTCGCGTTGCCAGCCGACATAGGCCGACTGGATATTGGCGGCGACCGCAAGTGTCGCGTCGCTGTTACAAGGCTGATTGGCGGCGTTGCGTGATATCTGGTCGTAGGTCCGGTCGATCCGCCCGGCCTCGTATCCGGCGCGTAAAAGATCGCCGCGGGCCTGGAGAAACGCCCCATCCAGAGCGAGCCGCTCGTTTTCGCTGAAGAGCTGACAGCGTTCATCCAGCGCGCGGGCGAGGGCGCGCTGCGCATAGATATCCAGACTTGTCTGAGCATGGGCTCCGCCGCTGAAGACGACCAGAGCCGCAAGGGCGGCACGCATGAACTACTCCCTGTTATCCGGGAGCAGAGACTACTTCCAACCTCTTGATTTGTCGTGAACGCGGCGGCGGCGCCAGGCGCCCCTCAGCACGAACAGCAATGTCAGCAGAAAGAGGAGGGCGGCGATTTCGCGCAAGGAGAAATCCGGCAGGCCAAAACGTTCGGCCAGTGACGGTGTGCCCACGACGGAATAGTCATAGCCGGTCACACCACTTTCATCCCACAGGGCGGCGCGTCCGGAGAGAGCTGACCAATGCGCCGAACGGGACAGAATTTCGGAGGCGCGATTGAAGCCTTCCGCCTGGGGTGACGTAAATCCGGCAATCCAGCGGGTCGGGTTTTGCGGATCCGCAAAAACCGTCGCGACACCCGCAGCACTGGCGGCCTCATCGGCATAGGCCGCAGATGACAGGCGAAGCCCGGTGCGCCGGCCGGCGCGTTCAACGGCCGCGCGCAAAGCGGTGCGGAACTCCACCGGCGCTCCGGAGAGGAGGTTTCGATCTGAAAGGGCAGCTGTGCCGATGAAGACCATATTGCGATCTTCCGGTGCATTGTCGCTTTCCGAACCATACCACGCATAGATCCAGGCGGTTCCGTGCGCGAGCGAGGTGCGCGCCATGATCGACATGGCTGCCAGCCGGCCGGTGCCGTCCGGTTCGGTAATGACCACGGCGGTCTGGGCACCGCGACCGTCACCGAAGGGCAGGCGGGCTTGCGAGAATTCGCGGAGCGTTTGACCGTCGATCTCGACGCGCGTTGTTTCCGAGCCGATGGCTGCCGAGGTCAGCGCGTCTGCCACTGTGAACGTTTCGTCTGCCAGACGGATGGACCGGCTGGCGAAAAGGCGTGCTGCGGTCTCCAGATCCTGTTGGTGGCGTCCGGCGAGCACAACGTCGAGTTCAGCCCCGGAGAAGCGGATTTCCGGACCGGTCAGTGTCGCGTCGACAAGGAAACCGAAGCGTATATCGGCGCCCGCGGCGGTCTGGACGAATTCCGGAGCCCGCCCCATGCGCATGGCAATGCCTTGTGCGATCACCGCTTCGAGCATGACGTCATTGCGCCGGTCCTCGATGAAGACCGTGTTGATCGGTGGAATGTCAGACGCAAGGAGGGCTTCGACATCGCCAAGGCTATCGGCCTGGCCGGTGGTCTCAAAACCGACGCGCAGGCGTGAATTTGCGCCGTCCAGCCGCCAGCCATCATTTTCATCGCTTTCAAGGGAAAGGCTGACAATGTTGGTGCCGGTGCGAAGAACATGTCCGGGAAGTTCGATTTCAGCGGTTATGGCACCATCTGCGGCCTCGATACGGACAGCGCGTGTATTATTGACGATCACAATCAGAGCGGCGCTATGTGAGCTTTCGGGGGTCAGCCCCAGAAAAATCCGGCCTTCCAGGGGGGTGATGGTCGGTGCCAGAGCGAATTGCAGCACCCGGTCTCCGGAGTCCGCATTGATATCCAATTCATTGATTTCGTTATTGAGATTGGACAGCGGGACTTCGTGTATCGAACTCGATACACCGTCCTCCGCAATGGCCATAGCCGATTGAAGGCCAACGAAAACCGCGAAAACCCAACGCAAAACACGTGCTGTCATGATACGCTCCCCACCCATTCATACTTTATTAAGCAATTGGCTTGCCATCAATGGAAATGAATCAAATTCGTTCAGAATTCTGGGTGCAGGCCCTCCTGAGGCGCGCAGAAGTTGCGGGCGCCATGGGCGGCGTCGTCCGCAAGGGCGATGTGGATGCCGGCGCGGTTCTGGTGCGTGTCTCCCGCCTGGATGGCACGTCCAACTTCTATGTGCCGGCGCGGGATATGGACGGGCATCGGATCTGGATACAGCCGCTCGGCCCCGAGCCGGTCGAGGATGAACGGCTCAACACCTATTGCGACCGCCGTCTGGAGGATGATCCGGATATCTGGGTCGTGGAAATCGAGGACCGCTCAGGACGTCACTTTCTGACCGAGCCTGTTGAAGCCTGAGTTGAGGCTTGCCAGTTCCGTCCGGGGCCATTAGGTCCGGCCCTCACAACATCAAAGACAAAGAACCGATATGAGCGCGACTTCATCGGGCGAAGAATGGGCCAAAAGGCGCACTTACGCCATTATCTCCCACCCGGATGCCGGTAAAACCACCCTCACCGAAAACCTGCTGTTCGCAGCCGGGTCTATCCGGATGGCAGGTCAGGTGCGGGCGCGCGGTGAAAACCGGCGAACACGGTCTGACTGGATGAAGATTGAGCAGGACAGGGGGATTTCAGTCTCTGCATCGGTGATGACGTATGAGCATCGCGGCCTGACGTTCAACCTGCTGGATACGCCGGGGCACGAGGATTTTTCGGAAGACACCTACCGGACGCTGACCGCTGCCGACAGCGCCATCATGGTGCTGGATGCGGCGCGCGGTGTGGAGCCACGGACGCTGAAACTGGTGGAGGTGTGCCGCTTGCGGGATATCCCTATCCTGACCTTCATCAACAAGCTGGACCGGGAAGCCCTCGCGCCGGAAGAATTGCTGGATGATATCCAGGACAAGCTGGCGCTCGACACCGCGCCCATGCAATGGCCGGCGGCGTCGGGAAAACGTTTTGGCGGGGTCATGGACCTTCAGACCAACGAATTCATCCCCTTCCGCCCGGATGAGGGCGAGATGTCGTCCGGCCAGCGCGTGCCGGCCGATCAGGCCGGGAAACTGCTTAGCCCGGATGTGTATGCCGAGCTCCAAGAGGGCACGGAGATGGCGCGCGAATTGTGCCCCGAATTCAACCCCCAATCCTATCGCGAAGGGCATATGACGCCGGTCTATTTCGGTTCGGCCTTACGCCGTTTCGGCATTGTCGAATTGCTCGATGCGCTGGCCGACATTGCGCCCGGACCGCAGACGGAAAAAGCGGTGATCCGGAAAGCGCCGGGCGAAGTCACTCCCGGCGGCAAGGAAGTTTCCGGATTTGTCTTCAAGGTGCAGGCGAATATGGATCCGAACCACCGCGACCGGGTCGCCTTTCTGCGGCTGGCGTCGGGAAAATTCAAACGCGGAATGAAGCTGAAAACCGACAAGGGCAAGGCCCTGACCGTGTCTTCGCCGATCATGTTTTTTGCCCAGGACCGCGAAATCGCGGATGAGGCGTTTGCCGGTGACGTGATCGGCATTCCCAATCACGGCCTGTTGCGTGTTGGCGATAGTCTGAGCGAAAGCGGCGAGATCCTGTTTGCGGGTATTCCGAATTTCGCACCGGAAATCTTGCGCCGGGCGCGTCTGGCAGATCCGCTGAAAGCCAAGCACCTCAAGAAAGCCCTGGAATCTCTGGCCGAAGAGGGCGTCACCCAGCTCTTCCGGCCCGTCATCGGCGGCGACTTTATCGTCGGTGCTGTGGGTCAGTTGCAGATCGAGGTGATGGCCGAGCGTGTGGCGGTCGAATACGGGCTGGATGTAACGTTTGAAGCCGCGCCGTATGAACTGGCGCGCTGGATCAGCGGGTCCGATGGGGACATTGAAAAGTTTGCGGATCGTCACAAGAGTGCCATCGCCGAAGATATTGATGGCGATCCGGTTTTCCTGGCCAAATCGGCCTGGGAAGTCAGCTATTCGGAAGAAAAATGGCCGGACCTGAAATTCCTGCGGGCCAAGGAGCGGAACAGTTGAGTACGTCCAACGACACCCTGATCGGTGCAGCCCAATCGCAAGCGACGGAATTCTGGTCGCTTGTGATTGACGTCTGGAATACGAGTTTTCTGGGCGCGAGCGTCGGGCAGGGGCTGCTGGCCATGGTGGCGGTTATCGCCGCCCTGTTCTTGCGCGGCATGATTTCACGCTGGCTGGTGAGCGCCATGCGGCGGGTCGTGCGCAAGACCGCTAATCAGCTAGACGACGCTGTGGTCGACGCCCTGGCAGGCCCCTTCCAGTTGATACCGGTCATCATCGGTCTGTTCATTGCCACAACGATTGTCGGTCTGGGCGGACCGGAATCAATCGGGGCGCGGCTGGTCCAGTCGCTCATCGCGATCACGATGTTCTGGGCGCTGCACAATGCGGTGACGCCCGTGTCGCGCAGCCTGGATGCCATCGCAAAGTCGCTGACGCCGGTGATGATCGACTGGATGACCAAGTCGCTTCAGATACTGTTTGTTATTGTCGGCGCGGCGGCTGTGCTTGAAATCTGGTCGATTCCCGTCGGACCGATCATTGCGGGTCTCGGCCTGTTCGGCGTTGCCGTGGGCCTCGGCGCGCAGGATTTGTTCAAGAATCTGATCGCGGGTGTGCTGATCCTGACCGAACGCCGCTTCCTGCCCGGTGACTGGGTGCAAGTGGACGGCGTGGTCGAAGGCACGGTGGAGAAGATCAATTTCCGCTCGACCGTTGTGCGCCGGTTCGACAAGGGCCCCGTCTATGTGCCGAACTCGAAACTGTCGGATAATGCGGTCACCAATTTCTCGCGTATGACCCATCGCCGGATCAGCTGGGCCATCGGTGTGGAATACAAGACCACGACCGAACAGCTGGCCTATATCCGCGACAAGACGCTGGGCTATATTCTCGGCCATCCGGAATTTGCCAAACCGCCGGAGGTCACCACTTTCATGCGGGTGGACGCCTTTGGGCCGTCCTCGATTGACTTCAAGCTCTACGCGTTCACGGTGACAACCAACTGGACGGAGTGGCTACGGATCAAGGAAGAGCTGGCATTTGAATTGAAGAAGATCGTGGAAGAATCCGGCACCGCCTTCGCCTTCCCGTCACAGACAATATACGTGGACGATGGATCAGAAGTCTTCCTGCCGCCGGAATCGAATTCCCGGCAGAAGATCATCCAGCAGCCGGCAAATCCGGGCGAAGAAACCTGACGCGATCACGCTGCGCTGGCGTTCTTCCGCATGGTCATGAAGCGCATGGCCCTCTGGGCTTCACGCTCTGACAATTCGTCGAAGATGCGGCCATATTCGCGCGCATCCCGCAGGGCGTCGCCCTTTCCGGCATTGCGCATGACCGACAGCGTCACAAACAGCGTGCGATCCAGCCCGCCCGCTTTGCAAAGCAGGCAGAGCGGATCGATACTCGGGCTTTCAAGGGCACGCTTGGCGGTGCCCAGATCGGTATCTGTCATAATGGACAATCCCGCCGCGCAACGCATCATTTGACCCTCGCGCAGCAAGCGGACGAGCAGGGCCCCGTCCAGCTGGCGGCGCAGTTTCATCGCATTCACAAAGCGCTTGGCCTCGTCAGCATCCTTGTCATTGGACAGCCGGGATTCGAGACGGGCATGAGAGGCATCAATGGCCTGCTGTAATTCGTCAGGATCAACGCCATCAAATTTCTGCAGGATCTGGTCGCGCAGACGGCTTTCCACCACGGTCAGCATGTCGTTGAGCAGATCGGTCGGCATTTCCTTGCGCTCGACCAGCGGTGCATGGAAATCAGGATTGGTCTCGGCGCGTTCGGTGATGTTCTCGAAAGCGGCCCGGGAAATCTGTGCACCGGTATTCCTGACCAGTGAAACAACGGTGTCATCGTCGCCGCGCCGGACAATCGTATCGGCGACCGCTTCCGGCACGGTGGGGCGGGTGGTGAGCACTTTCAGGTGCGACTGACTGGTATTTTCGGCAATGGTCAGAAGGTCTGCTTCTGTCAGCGCGCGCGATCTTTTCAGAATGGGTGCCGCCACCTCAATCACATCGCGCGCCAGCTGCATGACGAGACCGTGCGGCGCTTGCGGCGCATCGGCGAAGCGTGCGGCCAGCTCAACCCGTGCATCCTCTGCGGTGTCTTCCGCCAGCCGGGACAGCACGCCGTCATATTGTGCGAGCTCGCTGGATCCCTGCCGGGGGACGTCATCAAAGAAGAGATCGGTGACTTCGCGGAGAAGTTCACGGCGGCGCTCGCTGGACTTTTCCTTGGCGAGATCGACCAGTTTGTGAAGATTGGATTGAACCGCCATTTAGCCCGCCGAAATTCTGTTTTCTCCAAGATCACCGAAACCGGTAAAGAAACGGTGGCCGTTTTTGGTTAACAGACCGGTTTATGCAGGATTGCGCCCGGCTGCCGGTGGCGATAATCAAGCGTCCAAGAATCGGGAGCAGGCGGCATGACAAGCGAAGCGCAGACAGGGTGGCGGCAGCGGCTGGTCAAATTAGTCGAGGCCCCGGTCTTTATCAATTTCATAACCGGGCTGATCCTCGTCAATGCCGTCATGCTCGGGCTTGAAACCTATCCGGTGGATGTCCCCATTCTTTCAGAGGCGCTGCCGCTTGCCGACAAGGTCATCGTGATGATCTTTGTCATCGAATTGCTGTTGAAAATGGTGGCTTACGGGCCGCGCTTCTTCAAATCCGGCTGGAACTGGTTCGATCTGATCATTGTATCCGTGTCGCTTTTCCCGGATGCCGGCGCATTCACGGTATTGCGGGCGATGCGGATATTGCGGGTCTTCCGCCTGTTTTCCGTCATGCCGGAAATGCGAAAAGTCGTAGAGGCCCTGATGAAGGCCATTCCGGGCATGAGTGCGATCCTCGCCGTGCTGGCTTTGATGTTTTACGTCTCGGCTGTCATGGCGACGAAGCTGTTCGGCGGCTCCTCGGAGCAATTTGAATCGCTGGGCGCATCGGCCTTCACCCTGTTTCAGGTGATGACGCTCGAAGGCTGGGCCATGGATGTCGCGCGACCGGTGATGGAGAATTACCCGTTTGCCTGGCTGTTTTTCCTGATCTTTATCGTGCTGACCAGTTTTGCCGTCCTGAACATGTTCATCGCCGTGATCGTGGACTCGCTGCAATCGAAACATTTCGATGACGAGGAAGAGCGGGCGCTCGAGGCCGAGGCGGAAGCACAGCAGGACCGGGAAGTCCTGCATGCGGAGCTGAAAGCCATACGCGATGAACTCAAGGCCCTGCGCGCGGAGATGAAGCGCTAGGGGATTGCATTCACTTCCGCTTCAAACGCATTCAGCAATTCGGAATAGAAAGCGGCCAGCTCCTCTTCATGGGCCGAGCGTTCGCGCGGAGCCGGAGCCGCCAGCAGGCGCGCCGGCAAATTGTTATGGGCCGCCATCATGAAGTCGCGCCAGATGCGAGCCGGCAGACCGCCGCCGGTGACGTTGTTGGTCGGCGTATCGTCATCGTTTCCGACCCAGACACCGGCAATATAGTCGGCCGAATAGCCCAGGAACCATGCATCGCGGAATGACTGGCTGGTGCCGGTTTTGCCGGCCGTCGGACGGTCCGGCAGACGGGCGGCCGTTCCTGTGCCGGACAGGACGATATCCTGCATCATGGTCGAGATGGTCAGCGCATCGGCTACCTCGACAACCTGCTCCGGCTCGGTGGCCGGATGCTCCCACAAGACATCACCACGCGAATTGGTGATGCGTTGCAGGAAGCGGGCGCGATGACGCGTCCCGGAATTGGCAATGGTGGAATAGGCCGCCGTCAACTCCAGCAGCGTCACTTCGACCGCGCCGAGAGAGAGGGCAGGGAGGGGCGGGAGCTCGGTTTCAATACCCAGTCGTCCGGCCATGTCGACAACGGTTTCCGGCCCGATCTCGTCGATGATCTGTGCGGAGACCGTATTGATCGAGCGCCGCAGAGCTTCCTGCAAGGTGACGCGGCCGCGATAATTGCCGCCGAAATTGCGCGGCTGCCAGCCTTCCAGATCAATAGGCTCGTCATAATAGACGCTGAAGGGTGATGCGCCCGCTTCAATGGCGGCCAGATAGACGATGGGTTTGAAGGCCGAGCCTGGCTGACGGCGGGCCTGCGCGGCGCGATTATACTGGGTTGCCAGATAGTCGCGGCCACCCACCATGGCACGAACCGCGCCATCGGGTGTCATCGCAAGGAGGGCGGCTTCGCCCGCACCCTGCGCTTCGCTCTCCTCGTCCATGCGGGCGGTCAGGGTGCGGTGCGCGGCTTCCTGCAGGTCCGCGTCAATGGTCACCTGTATGATGGCGTCGGCAGGCAGCACGACCAGCTCGGCTGCGGCGAGCTGGACGGCGTAATCGAAGACATAACCGAACACGGCCGGATCGCGATAGGTTTCCGGCTCGGGCTCGATGGGCGAAGCCGGATTGGCCTCGGCCTCGGCGCGTTGTTCGGCGGTAATGAATCCGGCCTCTTCCATTGCCTCCAGCACAATGGCCGCACGCTGTCTTGCGGCGGACAGATTGCTGGTCGGATCCAGACGGCTGGGCGCCTTGGGCAAGGCCGCCAGCATGGCCGCCTCTGCAATCGTCAGCTCGGCGGCTGATTTCTGGAAATAGCGCCGTGCCGCCGCTTCGATTCCGTAGGCGTTGGCACCGAAATAGATGCGGTTGAGGTAAAGCTGCAGGATTTCATCCTTGCTCAGGCGCCGTTCCAGTTGCCAGGCCAGCCGCATTTCCTGAATTTTCCGCCGCATGGACCGCTCAGGCGTCAGGACGAGGTTTTTCACCAGCTGCATGGTGATGGTCGAGCCGCCTTGCACCGTCGCGCCAGCGCGAAGATTGGCAAAGACAGCGCGCAAGGTCCCGCGCAGATCAACGCCGGAATGTTCGTAGAAGCGCTGGTCCTCGATGGCGATGAAGGCTTGCGCGACGTGATCGGGTAGAAGATCCAGCTCGACCGGTGATCCATAGAGCGGACCCCGCACATCAATCACCGCACCATTCATATCGAGCAATGTGATGCTGTTTTCGCGCCGGACATCGGCCAGGATTTCAAGATTGGCGGGGAGGGACGGCATGTCGGACAAGGCCCACCGCCAGAAAATGCCGCCCATAATACCGGCGATAATCACGGTTGCTGCAAAACCTGCCGTCAGAAACCATGCGCGGCGTTCGCGCTTGCGGCGCTTTTCCTCTAGAAGGTCGGCTCTGAAAGCAGTCATCCGGATTTCCCCTGCCGGGTATCAGCCCGCACAAAGTGGCAAGGTTTAGGCGAATATGTCCAATGCCCCCTTCTGGAAAGTGAAATCACTGCAAGAGATGAGCTCTGCGGAATGGGAATCGCTGTGCGACGGATGCGGAAAATGTTGTCTGGTCCAGCTGGAGGATGAGGACGGGGACCGGGTTCTGACCTCGCTGTCCTGCAAGCTCTATGATTGTGCGTCGGGGCAATGCCGCGATTATGCCAACCGCTCGGCGCGGGTGCCCGATTGCGTGCGACTGACACCGGAGAATGTCGGGCAACTGGCCTGGATGCCGAAAACCTGCGCCTACCGGCTGGTGCATGAGGGCCGGGACCTGCCGGACTGGCACCCGCTGGTCACCGGAGATCCGCAATCGACCTTCAAGGCCGGCATGTCGGTGCGCGGTCAGGTCACCAGCGAAATGCGCGTCGATGATGCCGATTATGAGGCTTTCATCCGGGACTGGCCGGGCGAAAGTGGGGATAAGTGAGGCCTTGTCCTTCAGGTCTCCGGAGATAATCCCAAGCAATTCAAACCATTGTATTTTAGTTCAGACATGCGATCCGGAGCGCGCGGCCACCGGGCTATAAAACGGCATGGTCGGAGAAATGAAGGCGCGGCGGTTGGACCGCAGGGATTGGGAATTGCTGATCCGTCAGTATGAAGCCGGAGCCACACTTGAGGATATCGCCACTCAGACGGCCCTCAGCGAAAACTGGGTCCGCCATCAGATCTGGCGATATTCGAAGGACGATGCCGCCGCGCGCGCACGGCATCATCTGGAAGCCTTTAGACGCCGAGTGGCGCGCGCGATCTTCCATAGGCAACCCGTCGCCGGGCGGTGAAGTCATTACCGCACCGGGGGACATCCCCGATGGCCGATGGGTTGAGGCGCAGTCGTTGACGGTTGAAATGTTCGGCGGCGTCCTTTCGTCTGACTCGCATCTCCGTGTTCTGGCAGGTGCCAACCGGCTCGCGATACGGGGAGCAAATCGCTGGTTCACGCTGCAATTCCGGTATGCCGAGCTGGTGGGAGAGCGGCGTTACCGTCTGAGCGGGCTGCTGGCGGATGGCCCCACCGATTTCACTGACCTGCCAGAAAATTCACGATGTGTGGTGCTGGATGCGACCGTTTCCACGCTGGGCATGGAGGCTTATGAGCGCGGTCAGGAAATGTCGTTCATGGCGCTGCCGTCGGGTGTTACGCCGGATGCCGCGCTGCATTCATCGGAATTGGCCGTCTATCAGGGACTGGATCAACAGCCTCTGGCTCCCGTCCATCTCAAAGCCCGCCGCGTCACCGATGGATATGAGATCAGCTGGGTTCGGCGCGCCCGAATTGGAGGCGATGACTGGGTCTCACCGGATGTTCCCCTCAACGAAGATAGCGAGCGGTATCAAATCGCGATCAGGGTTGCCGGAGAGACCCGCCACGTGTTCGAGGTGTCCCAGCCGGCCGCGCAGTTGCTGCTGACGGAACTGGAAAGCTGGATCTCAAGCCCGCTTCCGGAATTCGACATCGTGGTCCAGCAGATCTCCGCGCATTACGGCCCCGGCCGCGTGGCCTGGATGAGAATTACTCCATAGCCAGCTTGCCAACCTGCCGGGTTTCCGGCAGCAGTTGGATCAATGAGCGATCCTTATAAGATACTGGGCATTTCCAAGTCCGCCTCCCCTGACGAGATCCGGTCGGCTTACCGCGCGCTGGCGAAAAAGCTGCATCCGGACGCCAATCCGGATGATGCGACTGCCGAAGAGCGCTTCAAAAAAGTCAGCCGGGCTTTCCATTTGCTCTCCGACGCCAAGAAACGCGCCCGCTATGACCGTGGCGAGATTGACGCCAATGGCGATGAGATCGCACCGCACCATCATTTCAGGTCCGCCCGGCCGGGCCGGCAGGGTGGTGAATTCACCGATATATTTTCTGACCTGTTCAGTGATTTTGGCGCAAATGCCCCGCGAGCACAGCGCGGCGGTGATCTGGCGGCTTCGCTGGACGTGGAGTTCGCGACCGCGGCTCAAGGTGGCAGTCAGCTCATTCATTTGCCGGATGGCCGGAAAGTGTCTGTGAAAATCCCGGCGGGGGTCGAAGATGGCAAGGTGCTTCGATTGGGCGGCCAGGGCCAGAAAGGCCAGCAAGGCGGCCCCAGCGGCGATTTGCTGATCACATTGAGGGTCAAATCTCACCGTTGGTTGAGCCGCGATGGCAATAACATCCGGCTCGACCTTCCCGTTTCCATTCAGGAAGCGGCGCTGGGTGCCAAGGTGCGGGTGCCGACCCTGCACGGTGATGTCGACGTCAAAATCCCCCCGAATTCAACATCCGGCTCGCTGCTTCGCCTCAAGGGGCGTGGCATTGAACGCAAGGGCAAGACACCGGGCGATCAGATCGTACGCTTGATGATAGATGTGCCGGACGATTCCGCACTCAGGGATTTTCTGTCGGGCTGGACACCGCCTGCGGGATACAACCCTCGCAAAAACGTCAAAATCTGATTATTTGTTCATTCAGCGGACGTTCAGTGACGAGAGGGCAGATTGCCGTTCATGAACAAGAGATACTTCATAACGGCTGGCTTGGCCCTTTTGCTCTCGGTTTCCGGAGCTGTTTTGCCGATGAATGCGGCAAGCGCGCAAGGCATGCAGAATAATTATTCGGCCGGGCAGGCGCGGGATGCGCGCGATTCCGGGAATGTCATTCCGGCAGTACGGGCGATTTCCATTGTCCGGGGCCGGTATCCGGGTGCTGAAGTCCTGAACGCACAGCTGCAAGGCGGTTCATCGCCACAATATGTGGTGACGATCCTGACGCGCGAAGGCCGCCGTGTGAACGTTATGGTCGATGCGCAGACCGGCCAGATAATTGGCGAGCGATAGGTGAAAACATGCGTGTACTCGTCGTAGAAGATGATCCGGATCTGAACCGTCAACTCAATCGGGCATTGACCGATGCCGGTTATGCCGTTGATGTCGCAACCGATGGCGAAGAGGGCCATTTTCTGGGTGATACAGAACCCTATGATGCCGTGGTGCTGGATCTGGGCTTGCCGCAGATTGATGGTGTGACCGTTCTGGAGCGCTGGCGCCAGGACGGGCGGGTTTTCCCGGTTCTGATCCTGACCGCCCGAGACCGGTGGAGCGAAAAAGTCGCCGGCTTTGATGCCGGAGCCGATGATTATCTGACCAAGCCCTTTCATACAGAGGAATTGCTGGCGCGGCTTCGGGCCCTGACCCGCCGTGCGGCCGGGCACGCCTCCTCCAGTATTGATTGCGGTTCGCTGTCAGTGGATACGCGCGGTGCGCGGGTCTTTATTGATGGCGCGCCGGTCAAGCTGACCTCTCACGAGTTTCGCCTGATCAGCTATATGGCGCATCATCAGGATCGGGTGATTTCCCGCTCCGAGCTGGTCGAGCACATCTATGATCAGGACTTTGACAGGGATTCCAACACGATCGAGGTCTTTGTCGGCCGTTTGCGCAAGAAAATCGGATCAGATCGTATCGAGACCGTTCGAGGACTTGGCTACCGCCTGATCGATCCTGACGCCAAGGCCGCGTGAAGACCCGTTCCAGATCACTTTTTCGCCGTCTCGTATTGACTGCGACGGTCTGGACACTTGTTGCCCTGATCGCGGTCGCGCTCGCGCTCACGACGCTTTTCAGGAACTCTGTCCTGCGGACGCTCGATGACCGGCTCGAAGCCGTGGCATTGACCGTGATTGCAACTGCCGAGCGGACGCCGACCGGGCGGATTATTCCCGCACAACCGCCATTGGACAGCCGGTATAACCGCGCGTTCCAAGGGTTATACTGGCAAATCAACGACATTGATGAAGGTGAGCCGGGCGATGTGCTCGGTGAATCCGAATCCCTGCTGGACGAGGTGATCTACATATCGCCCAGAGCCTTTGAAGCCGCGCTCGCCACCTTTGGTCAGCCCGTATCCTACAACACAAAAGGTCCGGACAATCAGTCGCTTCGGGTCGTGATCCAGGGTGTGGAGCTGCCGGGCGAGGTCGGACGTATTCTCGCAATTGCTGCGGAGGACCGTCGCCCCGCGGACGCCGAAGTGCGCCGCTTTGCCTTCGTTTCCATTGGCGTGTTTCTGATTTTTGGCGTGGTGCTGGCCGCCGGTGTAATCGTGCAGGTTCGCATTGGCCTCGATCCTGTTTTCAAGATGCGCGATGCCGTTGCGGAGGTGCGCGAAGGGCGAAGCGAACGGGTCGAAGGCGATTATCCGGTCGAACTGCAGCCGCTGAGTGTCGAGTTGAATTCCCTGCTGGACCATTCGCGGGAAGTCGTCGAGCGGGCACGAACGCATGTAGGGAATCTGGCGCATGCATTGAAGACGCCGATTGCGGTGCTTCTGAACGAGACGTCGTCTGATACTGGCGAGCTATCGCTGCTGGTCCGCCGACAGACCGAGACCATGTCCCGGCAAGTTGATCATCATCTCCGGCGCGCACGCGCGGCGGCGCATGCCAAGGCCATCGGTGCGCGCTGTGATGTGACCTCGGTCGTGGATGATCTGACGCGGACCTTGAACAAGATTTATGCGCGGCAGGCGAAGTCCATTTCGGCCGCCTGCGAACCGGATCTGATATTTCGCGGTGAACGGCAGGATCTGGAGGAAATGGTCGGTAATCTTTGCGACAATGCCTGCAAATGGGCAGAAGGAACCGTGCAGCTAAAGGCCGGTCTGCGCGATGATGGCCAGATATTCCTGAGAGTGGAAGACGACGGACCGGGAATGGATGCCGGACAGCGGGAGTCCGCGTTGAAGCGCGGCGTGCGTCTGGATGAAGAAACCCCCGGAACCGGGCTTGGATTATCGATCGTTGTCGATCTCGCGCGCGTCTATGGCGGGGAGCTGAAGCTTGGCGTTTCGGAGATCGGGGGCTTGTCGGCAGAGCTGCATTTACCCGGACGGCAACGATAAAGCCCAATTAACCCTATTCGCGTATGATTTCAGACTGGAAAGTCTGTGAATGCGATGAAACCGTTAACTGATAGCCAGTTGAAAAGTCTGTCTTCCCTCTGGGAGGGCTTGCCGGAGAAAATCCGCCAGCAGCTACTGGTAGCAGCGGGTAATCAGGGGCGTCTGGCGGAAACTCTGAAAAGCCTTGAAAAGAATCGCAACCAGACTGCCGGTAAAGACGTAGATCCGTCCCGGTTATTCAGCTTGTTCGCTGACGTCACCGGGCAAGTCTCCGACCCGCCCTCCCATGCGCGTTTCACCCGGGAGATTCTGGACCAATTCGTGGCGGAAGCCGACCTGTCGTTATTACCCGCGCCAAATGAATTCGCGGGTCCGGATGCCATGCAGGCATGGAAACATGAAGCGGCACTGCGCCTTCGCGGGCTGATTGACAGGGCTGAAGCGGATAAAAAACTGAAAGCCCGGTTGACGGCGGCTTTTGGTGCCGGGTTTGCGCTCTTGATTGAAGATGCCGCCTGTCTCCTGTCGCATGATGCGCAATTGAGCGCTGCGCTGAAGCCATTTGATCCGGTGATTACGGATTTGACGCCCGAGCTCGCGACACGGGCGCGCGATTCCTATGATGACATTTGTTCTGAAGCCCCGGAGGCTAGCCTCTGGTTCCTCAAGATACTGACAGCCCGTCTGACCAGAACCGCGCAGATATTCCGGGTTATCGAGAAAATCGGCCGGAAGAGCGACGATGCTCTGGT
The DNA here is from genome assembly GCF_014323565.1 of Hyphobacterium sp. CCMP332. Taxonomy (NCBI): domain Bacteria; kingdom Pseudomonadati; phylum Pseudomonadota; class Alphaproteobacteria; order Maricaulales; family Maricaulaceae; genus Hyphobacterium; species Hyphobacterium sp. CCMP332. Next base: position 1,438,963 of record NZ_CP058669.1, on the reverse strand, counting down.
ATCGAAGACAGATCTCGCAGATGTCGGCGATCTTGTATTGGCGAATGCCGACTTTTACGCCGGGCAGTTCAATAAATCTCCCATGACAATAGAGGAAGCCGATGCGGCCGGGCACGCACTGGAACAATTTGTGAAAGTTTCGGTGGGAATGACGCGGGAATTCGGTATTCGCAAGGATGGCCGTTGGGGCAAGACGCTGTTTGCCATTCGGGCCAAAGCCTCCACGGCGCTGGAGGAGTTTTTCAAGAAGGTTGAAACCGACTTTCCCCGGGCACTGCCCCACGTTTCGAAGGGAAGCCGTGGTCTGGCGAAGCCGGGCTCCCTGCCGAAAGAAGATATCATTCTGAAAACTGAAGCCCAATTGCGGCTCCTGGCCGTTGCGACGGAGTGGTCGTCACAGGCGGCGGTCGGCAGTTCCCAGAAACATGCCGCCGATGCCGTTCGTCAGGAAATGGATGATACCGTGCGCGCCTTTCTGGAAATCTTGCGTGCGGCGGAAGGCGAGGATGTCGAAAAGGCGACGGCTGCTCTCGATATCTGCGTTCGCTACATGCACGCATTCAATGACGACGAAAACGCCGATCTGATCCAGCGGCGGAGTGTCGCGGTACGGGCAAGCGCCGCGTGATGCGTCTTGCCTAAACGGCTTGTCCTGCCTATCCCGCAGGTATGGATAGAAAACTTTCCGGAAAAACGATTGCGATGGAAGCTCGTGAGGCTGTGGAAAAGAAGCTCTTTTCGCCAAGTTCTGCGCGCAACTCAGGGCCTATCGCCGACGTTTTGTGCCCGCTTCTGAAAAGCCATGCGCTTGTGCTCGAAATAGGCTCGGGAACCGGCGAGCATGGTGAGGCGGTTTGCCGGCGCCGCCCAGATATTCTCTGGACACCAAGCGATCCGGATGTGACCTCCAGGAAAAGTCAGGCGGCCCGCGCGCGAGAGTCTGACGGGATGCAAATGCCACTTGATCTGGATGTGTCCAGACCTGGCTGGAGCGATGAATTGCCGGACGTCGACATTCTGGTTTGCTGCAATGTGATCCATATTTCCCCCTGGGCGACAGCGAAGGGATTGGCGCGCGGTGCAGCCGATATTCTTCATCCGGAGGGGCGGGTTTTCCTTTATGGGCCTTTTCTGGAGGGGACGGCATCTGCGCCATCGAACCTGGATTTTGATTCCAGTCTGAAGGCCAGAAACCCGGAATGGGGCGTTCGCGCCCTGGCGGATGTGAAAACGCTTTTTGCTGCGCACGGATTTCAACTCGAGAAGCGGATCGATATGCCGTCGAATAATCTGTCCCTGATTTTCAGCAGGTCTGAATAATGGTTTGGCTATCCGTCATTCTTGCCATCATCGGATTTGCGATTGTCGGCTATACCGTCTGGCCGGCTGCACGCTTGCAGCCGCGATGGCTGGCTCCGGCGATCATGGCGGGTCTCATCGTTCTGGCTGGCGCGACCTATCTCGCGGGTGGGCAGCCACAGGCACCGGGCGTCCCGTATCAGCAAGCGGCGGCTGAGCGAAGAGCCGCCAATCCGGCAGACCTCAGCCGTGATGCTCAAATGGAGCGTCTGAGAGATATCCTGCGGGAAGACGAGACAGATGCGGTGGCATGGGCACAGCTGGGCCGAATGCTGGCGCGTTCAGAACGGGAGCTGGAAGCCATCAATGCCTTTCAGAGATCCTTGCGGCTCGACCTGAATGCGCGGACCCTGTCTGATCTCGGTCAGACCTTCATGAATTTGAATGACGGGCGCGTAACAGATGAAGCGAGAGCCGCTTTTGTGGAAGCCCAGCGGCTGGACCCTGATATGCCGGAGCCGTCCTTTTTTCTGGGACTGGGCGCTTTTCAATCCGGTGATATCGATGAAGCCGAAGCGGTCTGGCTTGACCTGATTGAAAGGCTGGAGGACAGCGACCCCTACAAAATCCTTATTGCCGAGCAGGCCTTTCAGCTGCTCTCGCAGCCTCAGGTCAACGCGGAAGCCGTCGAGGCTGCTGCTGCGTCTGCGGATTTTGATCCGGGCACGCGTATTGCCGCAATGGTTCAACGTCTCGAAATGCGGGTCGAAAGTGGTGAGGCCGGTTTTGCGGATTATCTCCGTTTGATCCGGGTTCGCGGTATGGTCGGCGATGATCCGGGGGGCATGGCCACTCTGGCAGACGCACGGGCCCGCTTTGCCGACCGGGCCGGTGCGATGACGATACTGGACCTGCTGTATGCAGCCCTCCAGTCCGATGAAGGACAAGGTGAATGAGAGCGCGTTCTCAAAGACTGGTCATGGTTGCGGTTGCTGGCGTGGTGCTGGTTGCTGCGGTCGGATTGGCGCTTGTCGCCCTGCGCGATGCGATCGTGCTGTTTTACAGCCCGAGCGAAGTTGCGGCTGAACATCCCGGCATCGGAGAACGTATCCGCATTGGCGGGCTGGTTGAAGAGGGCAGCGTGGAGCGCCCGGCAGACGGCGGTGCCAATTTTGTCGTCACCGACGGTGCGGCCACTATCCGCGTCACCTATTCGGGATCCTTGCCAGACCTGTTCCGTGAAGGGCAGGGCGTTGTGGCCGAAGGCGCCTTTGTGCCGTCGGGAGACTTTGCGGCCAGTTCTGTTCTGGCCAAACACGATGAGACCTATATGCCGCCCGAAGTGGCGGAGGCGCTGCGCGATAGCGGTGTCTGGCAAGGTGAGGACGGGGAATGATTGCCGAAATCGGCCGATTCCTGGTTGCGCTGGCGTTTGCGCTGTCCTTCGTTCAATGCCTTGCGGGCTGGCGTGCTGCTTCTGCGGGCTCCGCAGCCATGGCAAAACTGTCGGCGCGCGCTGCCTATGCGGCCCTCGCCGCAGCAGTGATCGCCTTTGGCCTTCTCATTGTCCTCTTTCTGCAGTCGGATTTTTCCGTGGCCTATGTGGCCGGGCATTCCCATGTCGACAAACCGCTCTTTTACAAGGTCGCCGCCGCTTGGGGTGGCCATGAAGGCTCCATGTTGCTCTGGTGCGTCATGCTGGTGGGGGTTGGTGCTGCGTTGGCCCGCTTTGCCCTGAAGCATGATGATCAGTTGAAGAACCGGTCCGTGTCCATTCAGGCCATTCTCCAGATCCTGTTTCTCGGATTTCTGGCCTTTGCGTCCAATCCGTTTGACCGCTTGCTGGACGTGCCCATTCAGGGGGCAGACCTCAATCCAATCCTCCAGGACCCCGCGCTCGCCATCCATCCGCCGACGCTCTACATCGGCTATGTTGGCTTGTCCGCAGCCTTTTCCCTGGCGGTCGCCGGACTGATCGAGGGGCGAGGTGGTCGTGCTGTTGCGACGGCCCTGCGACCCTGGTCGCTGATCGCCTGGACGGCGCTGACGGGTGGAATCGCGCTGGGAGCATGGTGGGCCTATTACGAGCTTGGTTGGGGTGGATGGTGGTTCTGGGACCCGGTGGAGAATGCCAGCTTCATGCCTTGGCTGATCGCGGCGGCTCTGATCCATTCGTCCATAGCGACCGAGAAATCCGGTAATTTTGCCGGCTGGACAGCTTTCCTTGCCATCATGGCTTTCACCATGTCGACGATGGGCGCCTTTCTCGTACGTTCCGGTGTTCTGACATCCGTCCATGCATTTGCGCTCGATCCCGAGCGGGGGCTCTGGATCCTCGCGATCATGACCATTCTGGCCGGCGGTGGGCTGACGCTCTTTGCTGTCCGGTCCGGAAAGCTGGGGGCGGGAGATGGATTTGCCCTGACTAGCCGGGAAGCCTTTATCGGCGTCAATAATCTGCTCCTGGCTGCGGTGACCGGTACGGTCATGTTCGGCACACTCTACCCGTTGGTGATGACGGCATTCGGCGTGACCGGCATTTCGGTTGGCGCGGCGTATTTTAATGCGACGGCGACGCCCTTCCTTGCGGCGCTCCTGATATTCCTTCCTCTGGCACCCTTTCTGCCCTGGAAGAAGGACGGTTTTAACCGGCGATTGGCGCTCCGATCCGCGGCCTGGATTTTACCGGGCGTGCTCGCCGGCCTCTGGGCGTTTCTGATCGATGCCTCGCCGGTGGCAATCGCCGCCGCGGCCTTCGCAGGATGGACGATTGCCGGCGTTTTTACCGATCTCTGGCAACATCGCGTGCTGCAAGGCTTAGGCAATCGCTTCAGCCTGGCCGGCCGCGTTCTGGCGCATGCCGGCGTTGTCGCGATCGCTCTGGGAGCAGTGGCAGACTCGACCGGCGCCCCCGAGACGGTGCAGGCGCTGGCCGAAGGCGAGCAGATCGAGATCCCGGATTTCACACTGACGCTGGATGGCGTGCGGCGCGCTGACGGCCCGAACTATCTGGCGGATGAAGCGCGCCTCGTGGTCGATAATGGCCGCCTTTCCGAGCTTCTGCCACAAAGACGGTTCTATGCCGCTGCTGATACGACAACCCGGGAAGTCGCGATCCGATCCGGGTTCGCGGGCGATCTCTATGTCTCTCTGGGTGAGCCCAGAGTCCGCGACACCGGAGAGTTAGCCTATGAGGTTCGGGTCACCTTCAATCCGATGGTCTGGTTGCTGGGGTTTGGTGCCGTGCTGATCGTGCTGGGCGGGTTGATGGCGTCTGTTGGCCGGGCGTTGAGCGCAAAGCGACTGGAGGCGTAAACATGTTGAAGATGATGGCATTGGCCTTGTTGCTTCAATCTGTTGAGTTGACGCCCGCCGAGGAAATGGAAGCGGCACACCTGATGCAGGAGATTCGCTGCGTTGTTTGCGACGGGCAATCGATTGCGGATTCCGACGCGGCGCTGGCGCAGGATATGCGCCTGTTTGTCCGGACCCAGATCGGCCTCGGTGCCGAACCCGATTCGATCCGTATCGCCCTGGCTCAACGATATGGTGACGAGGTGCTGATGCGGCCCCGCCTGTCGGCACGAACGGCACCGCTTTACATCGTCCCGCTGGTATTCTTGCTGATCGGAGCGACGCTGGTGGGCGTTGCTTCGCGCAGGAAGTGACGAAAGTGTTATAGCGGTTTGACTTGCAGGCGGACCCGATAGGGCCCAAATCCCTCGGCAGGACCGAGGAGACAATTCATGCCGCAATCCGAAAAAATCGAATTCCAGGGTGCGCTGGGCGACACGCTGGCTGCGAGGCTGGAATTGCCGAATGGCAAGCCGCGCGCCTACGCGCTTTTCGCGCACTGTTTCTCCTGTTCCAAGGATATTCACGCAGCCTCCCGCGTCGCCCGCCGTCTGACGCGGGAAGGCATTGCGGTTCTCCGGTTCGACTTTACCGGGCTGGGACAGTCCGAAGGTGATTTCGCCAATACGAATTTTTCGTCCAACATCGATGATCTGGTGAAAGCGGCGGAACATCTGGCCTCCGAATATGAAGCGCCCGCGATATTGATCGGCCACAGTCTCGGGGGGTCTGCCGTTATCGCCGCCGCGCATCGTATTTCCTCTGTCAAAGCTGTCGCGACAATTGGCGCGCCTGCTGATGCCGAACACATCACGGACCAGTTCGCCGCCTCGTTGGACGAGATCAACGAGAAGGGTGAGGCGACGGTGTCGCTGGCCGGACGCCCCTTCAAGATCAAACAACAATTCCTGGATGACATAGCCGGCCACACGCTGGAAGAGGCTGTTGGCAATCTGAAGGCATCGATCCTGATCTGCCATTCGCCGATTGATCAGACGGTCAGCATTGATAACGCCTCACGTCTGTTTGTTGCCGCGAGGCACCCGAAAAGTTTCCTCAGTCTGGATAACGCCGACCATTTGCTGACGCGTGAAAGCGATGCCGTTCACGTTGCCGATGTGATTTCGGCGTGGGCAGAACGCTATGCGGCGGCGGACCCGCTTCCCGCGCCACCCAAGCCGGTCAGGGATGGCGTCGTGGTGCAGGAAACCGGGTTGGGCAAGTTCCAGAACTGGGTGGTGAATCAGGATTTCTCCCTGCTCGCCGATGAGCCGGGCTCTGTTGGCGGTGATAATTCCGGCATGACGCCTTATGGCTACGTGTCCGCCGGGCTGGCGGCATGTACCTCCATGACGATCCGTATGTATGCGCGGCACAAGAAATTGCCTCTGGACCGGGTCACGGTGACGGTCGTCCACAACAAGAGCCACGCCGAGGATTGTGAAAGCTGCGAGCAGGGCAAGGATGCAAAGATTGATGTGTTTGATAAAACCATCCGGCTCGAAGGCGGGCTGGATGAAGCGCAGCGGCAGAGATTGCTGGAGATAGCGGACCGTTGTCCGGTTCAAAAAACGCTTCATTCCGAGGTCAAGGTGCGATCCCGCCTTGTCGATTGAGCTCACACGACTACCATTGGTAATGTTTTCGTAAGAAAGCGGACATCTCGATGATATCCGCGAGGCGACACATTGCCTGACAGAACTTCAAACCTGCGAGAGGACTGAAATCCCATGTTTTCCAGACTTCGCCATTTCTCGATCATCCCGGCCGCCATTGCCGCTCTGGCTCTGACCAGCCCTATGGCCTTTGCACAGACGGAAGACGCGCCACGCTATGCGGCGGCGGTTCCGGCGGGCGCGCCGATGTCATTTGCCGATCTGATTGAAGATGTGAGCCCGTCTGTTGTGTCGATCAATGCGCGGATCACCGCGCCGATGGGCCCGCAGGGCAACGCCGTCCCGAATGTCGAGGGCATGCCGCCGCAATTTCGCGAATGGTTTGAGCGCCAATTCCCCAATCAGCCACAACAGCGCGAAGGCCGCTCGCTCGGGTCAGGCTTTTTTGTTTCAGCTGAAGGTCATGTTGTCACAAACAACCACGTGGTCGAAAATGCAGCTGAAATTACCGTGTCTTTGTCCAATGGCGAAGAATACCCCGCTGAAGTGATCGGCACAGATCCCTTGACGGATATCGCTCTGCTTCGCGTTGAGACCGATGACACGCCAGATTTCCCCTTCGTGGTGTTGGATCGCAATCCGTCGATCCGCGTCGGTGACTGGGTTGTCGCGGTCGGCAACCCTTTCGGCCTTGGTGGCACGGCAACGGCGGGTATCGTTTCGGCGACGGGGCGTGAGCTTCCCTCCAGCGTCTATAACAACTTCCTGCAGGTGGATGCGCCGATCAATCGCGGGAATTCCGGTGGCCCGACCTTCAGCCTTGATGGTGAAGTGGTAGGCGTGAATTCCCAGATTTTCTCGCCCTCCGGTGGCAATGTCGGGATCGGTTTTGCGATTCCGTCTGATATTGCGGCCAACATTGTCGATCAATTGCTGGCCGATGGCCGCGTTGCGCGCGGCTGGCTGGGCGTTCAGATCCAGAATGTCACCGATGATATTGCTGAAGGTCTGGGGCTGGATGAACAACGCGGCGCGATCGTGTCGTCCATTGTCGCGGGTGGTCCGGCGGATGATGCCGGCTTCGAGCGGATGGACGTGATCACCGCAGTCAATGGTCAAAGTGTTGACGGCTCTGCTGAACTGACGCGCCGCGTGGGCAGTATCGGTGCCGGAACCGAGGTGACCTTCAATGTCATTCGCGACGGAGAGAATGTCGTTGTTCGCGCCACGCTGGGCGATCGTCCTGCGGAAACTGATCTGAGTACGATGCAGTCGATCGAGCCGGATGATGCGCCCCAGACGGTCTTCTTCGGAATGCAGGTGGTTCCCGCAGGTTCGGAGGGCCTTGATCGCCTCGGTGTGACGGCCGAGACGGGTATTGTTGTCGTGGACCTTCAGCCAAACAGTGAAGCCGCGCAAAAAGGCTTGCGTCCGGGCGATGTCATCCTGGAAGCCGGGGGAGAAGACCTCTCCGACCTCGATGATTTGCAAAATGCCATTGATGAAGCGCGCGAAGATGGCCGCACAGCCATTCTTCTCCTTGTTCAGAACGACACCGGCCAGCGCTATGTCGCGCTGACGCTGGATCGCGTTTAGCGCTAACAACAGAAAAGGCCGGAAAAATGCGTATCCTGATCATCGAAGATGACCGCGAGGCAGCGAATTACATCCGCAAGGGTCTCAAGGAATCCGGCCATGTGGTCGATCATGCTGCGGATGGTGAGGAGGGCCTCGCCATGGGGCGCTCGGCGGAATACGACATTCTTGTCGTTGACCGCATGTTGCCAAAACTGGATGGCCTCTCCGTCATTGAATCCCTTCGCGATGAAGGCGTCTCGTCCCCGGTCCTGATCCTGTCGGCGCTGGGTGAAGTTGATCACCGGGTCGAAGGCCTGAAGGCAGGCGGCGATGACTATCTCGTCAAGCCCTATGCCTTCGCAGAACTCTTGGCTCGCGTTGAAGCGCTGGCCCGCCGCCGTGATCCGGAAGCGGTGCGGACCAAGCTGGTTGTTGGCGATCTGGAAATGGACCTTCTGGCGCGGACCGTTGTTCGCGGTGGTGAGGAAATCCTGCTGCAGCCGCGCGAATTTCGACTGCTGGAGTTTCTCATGAAGCATTCCGGTCAGGTCGTGACGCGCACCATGTTGCTGGAAAAGGTATGGGATTATCATTTTGACCCCCAGACCAATGTCATCGATGTGCATATCTCGCGTTTGCGATCCAAGATCGACAAACCGTTTGATGACGCTTTGCTTCACACCGTGCGCGGGGCAGGGTATCGGCTTCAGGCCTGAGCCCGGAGCGTGAGAGCATGACACGGCACCTGCCGTCTTTCGTCAGAACGACTGCTTTCCGTCTGACCTTGTTGTCGGCGGCGCTGTTTGCCCTGTCCAGCTTTCTGATTCTCGCTTTTGTCTATGCTGCGTCGGCGGGTGCCGCGATGCGGCGCACGGACGCCGTCATTCTGGATGAATTTGCTGCAGTTGAACGGCGGTTCGAGGCTTCCGGAATAGACGGGGTTAATCGCTACATTCTGCAACGAACCGTTGGCGGAAGTGATTTCCTCTATCTGCTGATCAACCCGAATGGCCGCGTTTTGTCCGGCAATCTCAACGGGATGCCGGATACTCTGCCGGATAGTGAGGGCTGGCTGGATTTCGTCTATGGGCGGGCCCCGGCCGGCGAGGAAGATGATGCCCGCGACAGCCGCCGGGCCCGGGCCCGGCTGGTAGAGGTCGGAGACGGTTATTCCGTTTTCATCGGCGTGGATTTTGAAGACGAAGACCGGCTGATCGGCCGGATGTTGCGCGCCATTCTGATCGCATCCGCGCTGGTTATCGCGCTGGGTATCGCGTCGGGTGTTGTCGTCAGCCGCCGGTTTTCGCGCCGCCTTGATGCCATCAACGCCGTGGCCCGAACGGTGAAGGGCGGTGATCTATCACCGCGCGCCCCGCGCAATGGATCCGGCGACGAACTCGATGAATTGTCGGCCAACTTCAATGGCATGCTGGAGCGGCTGGAAGAGCTGATGCAGAGGATGCGCAATGTCGGCGATTCCATCGCGCATGATTTGCGATCTCCTCTCACGCGAATGCGCAACCGGTTGGAAGATGCCTTGCGCGATGATGGTGATCATCAGAGCCGCCAGGCCGCATTGGAGCAGGCCCTCAGTGATTCCGATGAATTGCTCGGCGTCTTCAATGCGATCCTGAGCATTTCGCGTATTGAAGCGGGTGAGCGCCGCGATTCCTTCCAGAGTTTCGATGCTGCGCCACTGGTGACAGATATCGGTGAACTCTACGAACCCGTTTGCGAGGATAGCGGTCACAGTTTTGGCATGCAGGTTGAAGCGGGACTTGAAATCCGGGGCGATAAGAGTCTCGTCTCCCAGGCCATGGCGAACATGCTGGATAACGCCGTCAAATACACGCCCGAAGGCGGGGCGATCCAGTTGCGCTTGCGCCGGTGCAGCGATGGCCGAGTGGAGATTTCAGTCACCGATACCGGTCCGGGCATCCTTGAAGCGGATCGCATACGTGTGACCCAACGCTTTGTCCGTCTCGAAAAATCGCGCAATCAGCCCGGCTCCGGCCTGGGATTGAGTCTCGTTAAGGCCATTGCCGATGTGCACGGTGCCGCGCTGATGCTGGATGAAGGTGCCGGCGGCGTCGATGGTCATGGACCGGGCTTGCGGATTGCCATGATCTTCCCGGCTGACGAATAGAGGGCTTGAAATTGAGCGCGAAGCAGTAAGGCTTCGTCTTATGACACTCGCTGACACTCTTTTCGCACTTCGCTCATTCAACCCGATCGACGTTCAGCTTCACGAACGGCCGTGTCGCTATCCGGAGGCCTTGCGCCCTGTTGATATGGGTTTTCTTGATACGGTGTTTGCCAACTCGCCCTATCTTGCCCGGCTGGCAAGAACGCGCGAGGCTTTGCTGGCGCAATTGGCAGAGCAGAATGTCCGCCACGTTCTTGGCGGATTATCCCGCAAGGTCATGGAAGCGGCCGAGACCGCCGCGACCGAGGAAAAGCTCGCTTCCAGTCTGCGCGCGCTGAAAGGCGATGCCCATCTGGCGCTTGGTCTTGCAGAGATATCCGGCGCGCTGGCGGTGATGAAGGCGGCTTCCATTCTTTCGGAATTTGCGGATGCCTGTGTCAGGGCCGGTTTGGCCGGACTGGTCCGACTGGGCGCGGAAGCGGAAAAGTTTGCACCGTATTCAGACTCGGACAACCCGATTCCGGGCGTTTTCATTCTGGCTCTGGGGAAGCTGGGCGCGAGCGAACTCAATTTTTCCAGCGATATCGACCTTGTTGCCCTTTTTGATCCGGACCTCCTGACCGGACCTGTCGCGGAAGACCCGGGCAAAAGATTGCCGCGCCTGATCAAATCGCTGGTGCGGTTGCTGGAGGACAATACGCCCGACGGATATGTCTTTCGCGTTGATCTTCGCCTTCGTCCGGACCCGTCCGCGACGCCGCCCATCATGTCGGTGACGGCAGCGATGAATTACTATGAATCTCTCGGGCAGAACTGGGAACGTGCTGCCTATATCAAGGCAAGAGCCTGTGCTGGCGACAGGGAAGCGGCCGGTCATTTCCTCGAAGATATGCGGCCTTTCATCTGGCGGCGCACGCTGGATTATGCGGCGGTCGAGGATATCCATTCCCTGGCCCGCCAAATTCAGGCGGTCGGGGACCGCGCGAAAATCCGGCCGGGGGGCCACGACCTCAAGCTGGGCCGGGGCGGAATTCGCGAGATCGAATTTTATGCGCAGGTGCCGCAATTGGTGATGGGCGGGCGGCTGCCGGCCTTGCGGCTGGGGTCGCCCTATCAGGCGCTGACCGCACTGGCCGATGCCGATGTCATTGATCGGGATAGCGCCGATGTGCTCCAGACCCATTATCGCTTTTTGCGCATGGTCGAGCACCGCATTCAGATGATTGCGGACGAACAGACGCAGACTCTGCCCGTTGATGATCAGCGCCGGACCGCCATCGCATATCTGGCCGGGTTGCCGTCAGTGGCAGCGCTGGATTCGCAAATCGTCGAGACGTTACAGGGCGTCCATGCGGCGTTCTCCCGTCAGTTCTCCCATGAAGACAGTCTGGCCGATGAGTCGGGCAGTCTGGTCTTTACCGGCGTGGAACCGACGGCGGAAACCCTGGAGACCCTGTCCGCTCTGGGCTTCGAATTTCCGGAGACGGCCTGGGCGCGCATGAATGCCTGGCTGGCGGGAAAGGCGAGGGCGCTGCGTACCAACAGGGCGCGGCAAGTGCTCACGCGCGTCGCGCCGCGCCTTTTGAGAGCCATGTCCTACACGAGCGAACCGGATTCGGCCTTCACGCGCTTTGCCGCGTTCATTGAGGGTTTGCCGATGGGGGTCCAGCCCTTGTCGATGCTGGAAAACGAGCCTCTTCTGGCGCGAGAGCTGGTGGCGATTATCGGGCTGGCACCGCGGATGGCGACGACACTGGCGCAGCGCCCTGCTGTCATGGATGTCATGATGGAGACGCGCTTTTCGACTCCCCTTGGCGAGGATGAGTCCGACGAGTTGGCGGACCGTATGGCCTATCAGATGGCGGAGGCAGTGGATACCGAAGACGCAATGAATCGCGGGCGGCGGCTGGTTCGCGAGGAGCGCTTTCGTATCGGGTCGCAGCTTCTGGTCGGGCGGGCCGATGCGAAATCGGCCGGCGCGGCCTTTGGCCAGTTGGCGGATATAGCGATCAGGGCGATGGCTGATGTTGCGCGCAAACAGATTACGGAACGCTATGGCCCGCCGCCCGGCGAATTCGCGGTGCTGGGGCTTGGCAAACTCGGCAGTCATGAACTGGCGGCGGATTCCGATCTCGACATCATGGTGATCTACGATCCGGCCGAGGGCCAGGGCGGAGCTGCTCCGGCCTATTTCACCCGGCTGACGCAGCGCCTTGTCAGCGCTCTGTCGTCGCCGACGGAAGAGGGCAGCATGTATGACACGGATATGCAGCTTCGCCCTTCGGGTAAGTCGGGGCCTGTTGCCGTTCGGCTGTCGAGTTTCGGGGAATATTATCAGGCGAGCGCGTGGACCTGGGAACGCATGGCGTTGACGCGCGCGCGCGTGATTTCGGGTTCTGCGGAATTGACGAAGCGGATCAGCGAAGACATCGAGCGCGCGCTGACCAGCGAGGCCGAGCCAGAACAGATCGTCCAGGATGTGCTGGACATGCGGCGCCGCCTCGAGCGGGAGCGTCCGGCCAAAGGGGCATGGGATTTAAAGCGCCGGCCGGGGGGAATCCTCGATATCGAGTTTCTGGCCCAGACCGGACAGCTATTGCTGGCTCAGCGGGGGCAATATCAACGCTGCGTGGATACAGCCGCTCAGATATCCGCGCTTGAGGCCGCCGGCCTGCTGACAGCAGAGGAGGCGCATTCCTTGCGCCAGTCCATGCGGCTCTGGCTCAACCTTTCGCAGATCATCCGGACGGCCCACGGCAGCGGATTTGATCCCTATTCAGCGTCCAGAGCTTTTGCCCAAAGGCTGTCGGACGTGGCCGGCCAGAGCGATATCCGGGCATTGGGTGAGTTCGTCGAGCTTCGCGCCGACGGCATTCGGACAATTTTTGAAACCTGCCTTGGAAAATTGCAGGAGGAGGCGACGGATCAGCCGCCACGCTTCGTTGTATGGAGTGCGAGGCCACAATCTGGAGACTGAAATGAAATCCTTCCTTATTCTTGCCGGCTTGGCCGGAACACTTGTATTCGCTGCTGCCGCAGACGCGCAGCATCGCGGCCCGGGTGGCCGCGGCGAACATGGCGGCCGTGGTGACCATGGTCCCCGACATGTCATGATGATGCTCCGCGCATCCGATGCCAATCAGGACAACAATATCACTCTGGCCGAAGTTCGCGCTTTGCAGGGTGAAATGTTCGACTGGATGGACCGCAATGGCGATGGTGTCCTGTCGGCGGCCGATCGCTCGCCAATGCACCAACGCTTGATGGCGATCCACGAAGCCGAAGGTGCAAGCGAAGACCGTCAACGCGGACGACATCATGGCCGACGCGGTCCGGGTGGAAATGAAGGCCGCGATGCAAATGGCGATGGCCAGATATCGCGTGATGAATTCATGGGGGGCGAGAGCCGCATTTTTGAACGTCTCGACACCAATAATGATAGCATAATCTCGCCGGACGAGCTGGATGCCGCTGTCGAATCGGCCAGCAATCGGCGTGAAAATCGCCGTTTCTGGTGGCGTGACTGATGTAACTTCCCGGCTTTTGAGGGGATGAAAGGTTGCTGAGCATTTATGCCTGAACTTCCCTCACACGGCCGAATACAGCCTGACTTCGAGGCAGATGCGGCGCTGATGCGCCGCATCGCTTCGGGCGATCGGGATGCTGGTCGTGAATTGATGGAAAGGTCTCTCAAGCCGGTTCTGGCCATCGGGCGGAGAATGTTGCGGGACCCGATTGAAGCCGAGGATCTGGCGCAGGATACATTTGTGAGAGCCTGGAAGGCCGCCGGGAGCTGGCAGCCGGGTCAGGCAAGACTGGAGAGCTGGATGTGCCGGATTGCGACCAATCTGTGTCTGGACCGGTTACGAAAAAAGCGTGAGACCACAATGGAAACGCCACCGGAGATGCAGGACGGCGCTATTGCTGCCGACGATGTCCTGGTGGCGAGCCAGGCTGGATTGAGTGTGACCGACGCGATCGGGACTCTGCCGGAGCGGCAACGATTGGCGCTGGAGCTCTGCCATTTTCAGGATTTCAGCAATATCGAAGCCGCCGAGCGCCTGGAGATCAGCGTCGATGCGCTTGAATCCCTGCTGGCGCGGGGACGGCGAACTTTAAAGGCATTACTTATGCCACAACGAGAAGAGTTGATGTCCAGCCTGTCCCGTCGGACAGGGTCAACGCCGGAGGTGATGTGATGGACATGAAGAGATTTGAAGCGCTGGCGGATAGCTGGGGCGATAGTATATCGCGCTGGCCGGCAGAGGTGCGCTCGGAAGCCGCGGCGTTTCTTGAGGCTGAACCTTCCGCCGCAGCCTGTCTCCGTGAGGCCGCGCAACTGGATGCCATTCTGGCCGGGGAGATGCCGGTAACAACCAGCGATTTGCTGGAGCGCCGTATCCTGCGGTCTTTTCCCAAACCGGCTTTCGATGCCGATTGGCGCCGCCCGGCAGTCGCGGCGGCTGCCGCGCTGGTGATCGGTCTAATGGGTGGATTTGCCGGCGGCACGCTTGTACCGGCGCAGGACGACGACACGATGTCTCTGGAATATGCCGATGCCTTCGATGGTCTGATGGAAGACTGGTCAGCATGGGAATGGAGTGACGCATGACCCGCGCCTTGCCCTGGATTGTCGCTCTGTTGATTTCGCTCACCGCCAACGGCGTGATGACCGGGCTTGTTCTGCATCAGGTGGTCGGTGGCCCCCGCATTGACAGTGGCCGGCCACATGATGGCCATAGGCCGCCACAAGGCGAGGTCCGGCAAAGCGGGCCGGGCTTCAACATCCGGGCCTTCATGCGCAACCTGCCGGAGGAACAGCGGGAGATTGCCCGCGACCGATTCGAGACGGAACGCGAAACCATACGCGGGCTGATGATCGACGCCCGCGACGCCCAGCTGGCGGCGGAACGGGCTTTGTCGGCAACGCCCTATGATCCGGAGGCGGCGGCTGCCGCGTTGAATGATTTGCGTGAACGACGCTTCGCCATCGAAAGTGCGTTTGAAGCGGTCGTGCTGGACGTCATTGCCGATTTGCCGACAGAGGAAAGAATGCGCGCGATGCAAGCTGGCCGACGCGGCCCGCCGCCGCATCGACGCGGAACGCGCGGCGATGATCGCAGACCCCCACCTGATCGTTTCTGATCAGGCGGCGTTTATTTTGGCCTGGCTGAATGACCGGGGTTGTTCATCGGACGCCAGCCTGTCTTCCGATTCTCCGCCATCGAATGGCACGATGATCGTGACGGACGTGCCTTCGCCCAGTTCGCTATCGATCTTCATTTCGCCGCCGTGCATCTCGACCAGAGATTTTGAGAGGGCGAGCCCCAGACCCGTGCCCTGATGGCTCTTGGAATGCTGACTTTCTATCTGCTCGAATGGCCGGCCAAGACGTGGCAAATCTTCTTTTGGAATGCCGATACCGGTATCGGCGACCTGTATGGCTAGCCGGCTCTCATACTCGAAGCTGCGGATCGTGACGCGGCCTTCTTCGGGGGTGAATTTCACCGCATTGGACAACAGGTTGAGGATGACCTGCTTGAAGGCGCGGGGATCGGCTGTCATGTCCGGGAGCGTGTCGTCCAATTCCGTCAGCAGACGGATGGATTTCTCGTCGGCGCGTGCCCTGACCAGACGGGTGCTCTGCTCGACGATGTCCGACAGGCTGACGGGCTCTTTCTGGAGCTGCATCTTGCCGGCCTCGATCTTGGACATATCCAGAATGTCGTTGATCAGCGACAACAGATGCTGCCCGGATGTGTGGATGTCCTTCACGTAATCGACATAGCGATTGTCGCCGAGCGGACCGAACATTTCACGCAACATGATTTCCGAGAAACCGTTGACGGCGTTGAGCGGTGTGCGCAGTTCGTGGCTCATATTGGCCAGGAATTCGCTCTTCGACCGATTGGCTTCCTCGGCGCGGATTTTTTCCTGCTCATACTTGTTTGCGAGTTCGGCAATGCGTTGCTGGTTCTTGCGGACATCTTCGACAGTGTTGCGCAGACGCTGTTCGGAATCCTTGAGGGCGCGTTCCTGATTTTTGAGATCGGTGATATCGGCACCGACGCTGACCAGGCCGCCATCGCTGGTGGCTCGCTCGGAATAGTGAAGCCAGCGACCGTCCTTCAATTCCATCTCGTAGGCTTCACCGGAATTCGCTCCGCCCTGCACAGACCGGATGGCCAGGCCGGCATCGGCTTCCACATCTCCATAGGACATTCCCGGCTTCAGCCCGTTTTCGGTGAAGTCGAAGAAATCACGGAATTTCCGATTCCACATCACGAGACGCCGTCGTGGATCCCATAGAACAAAGGATTCCGACATGGATTCCAGTGCGGCGCGCAGGCGGTTTTCAGCGGCGGCCACACGCGCCTGAGCGCCCTTGCGTTCCGTGATATCGATCGCCACACCGACGAGACGGTCCGTCAGGCCGTCCTGCATCTCGCCCCAGGGGCGTCCGCGCAAGTGAAACCAGACCGGCAAGCCGCTGGCCTGGGCCTCGATATCAATATCCCCGGCCTTGCTGGAACCGCGAATGGCCGCCGCAATCCGTTGCCGGTCATGTTGACTGAAGAGCGCCAGAAATTCCGAACCGGACAGCATCATGGCTTCATTCCGGCCGACGATGCGCGCAAAGGAATCCGTCAGATAGACCGTGTCGCGATTTCGATCCCAGTCCCACACGCCGCAGCGCGCCCCTTCGATGGCGAGGCGGAACCGCTTTTCACTATCGCCCAGTGCCAGGCGGGCAGATTTGAGACTATTCATCTGTGTGGAAAGTGCGGCCGACAATCCGATGGCGAAAATGACCGGCGCGACAAAAAGAAGCCCGTATAAAATACGCGTCCGCGTCCATGCGCCCTGATTGATATTGGGTACGCCGATGACGGCGATGGTCAGGCCTTCATAGGGCAAGGCCGCCGCCGCCAGCACCATTTCCCGCTCGCCGATCCGGATATCTGTCAACGCTTCGCCCGATCGGGCAATCTGCTGAACTCTGCCATCGCTCAAACCGAAGCGCCTCGACAGTGGTTCAGCAAAGAGGCCGTCAGAGCGGGGGGGCTGCATGGCCAGTGCGCGACCATCAGCGCCCAACAGGATCGCAACATGCGAAGGGTCAGCGACCGGCAGCAAGGCCGCCGGATCCAGCCGAACAAGAATGGCCCCGACTTCACCTGATCGGGTGCGCACGGGAATGGCGGCGGCAATTTCCGGAATCCCGTCCAGATTTGAAACCACTGATGAAACCCCGGACGGCGAAGCAAGCGCCGCACCGGCCAGCGATTGAAGGTTGGCGGGTATGTTTTCACCCGGCGCCAGATAGATCACTTCCCGAACCGCGCTGATAGACCGGACCGGATCCAGCCGCTGTTCGAGTATGGCGCGAAACTGCTCCGCCGCGATGGCATCGGAATCTGAAATGGCGACGCGGACAGCCGTCAGGGTTTCACGCAGGACCGCCGCTGCCCCGTCGGCGCGATAGACCGCTTCGCGCGAATGGCTTTCCTGAGCCTCTGATCTTGCAGAGACGCTTTCCTGATAAAGCTTGAAGCCGATGACGCCGCCAAACATGGCGGTAAACAGGATGACGGACAGCACGATCCAGACCACGCCGCGGACTTCACCCGAGAATGAATTTGCTTTTTCGCTGGCAGCTTTCCCTCGCCTCTTCGGGCGAACATTTCTGGCCCTTGCGGGCGGGGCTGAATCACGGCGAATCATTCTGCCCAGATTAGAGACCCAATGGGCAGGCTGTCGACCAACATTTTGGCAGCCAATCAGCCGGTATTGGGCTGCGCCGGGTCATCAGACCGGCGCTCCGGTCCCTTATACTTGTCGGGGTCATGCCGGCGACGGTCCGGACCGAAGAAAACTTTTGTTCTGACAAAGGGGCGGGCGCGGTCAATAACCGCTCCGATTTTGCGATACAGGTCGGTGGCGGTGATCGGTTTGGCGCAAAATTCCGTGGCGCCGGCATCGCGCGCGGCCAGCACTCTGGTTTTCTCAGCATAGGCGGAGAGCATGACAATCGGCATGAAGGGATTTTCCCTGCGATCTTCGTCGCGCATGTATTTGATCAGTTCCAAGCCGTCCATGCCGTCCATCTGGAAATCGAGAATCGCGATATCGATTTTCTCGTTTCGCAAAACTTCCAGCGCTTCCTGCCCCGCGCACGCTTCATAGACCTTTGTAACGCCGAAACCATTCAGCAAAGTGCGAACGATCTTCAGCATATGCGCATTGTCATCGACAATCAGGAAGGAAAGCTTGTTCAGATCTGCAGCCATCGGCTCAACCGTGATTAATTGAAGCGGCAAATTAGCACAAAACGGTTAGGCCGACGTTAAGCAGCGCGCGCGCCGGAAGGGGCTGACTCAGATGGCCGCGATTTGATGCGTTTGAGCGTGGTGCGCGCCACCTCCACAATCTCTCTGAGATCGTCCGGCAATTCGTCCGGCTTCTCGGCTTGTTCGGCGAGTTTTTCCGCGAGCTTCATCAAGGTCGGCGCAGCTGTGATGATACGGGCCTGAAATTCGATGAGCTGCGGATCGCGGTCATATTCCGCGCCGGGTACTCGCCAGCCTCCCCAATCCTGTTCATCGGTAACGATAATTGGGAATGTGCCTGGAAAAGGATGGTGAGCGCATTCATCAGGAGATTGCCATTTGTTTTTGGCGCGCATCAGGCGCCAGCGGCCGGTGTCCTGCTCGTCGCGCTCTTCCTCCGACAATTCATCCGTAGTGAAGTCACGGCCCAGACCGCAATCATAGGAAATTCTGACCGGTTCATCCATGCCTTTGACCCAATGCGGCTTGACCTGCTCGATCAGGGCCCACGTGCCGACGGGGCGTACAAAAACGCGCTGGTGCTTGTGAAAATGGGCTTTTGCCATGGCGGTCTGCTCCGGTCACTCGGCGAAAAGCTAGCAAAATGGCCTTAGAACAGCGTTAAGCCGTCTGTTCGGTTTGTTGATTTTGTTCGCGCGCGCTATGGGAGCGGCCATGACGACGTTTGCGAAACCCGATCGCCGCTTTTGCGTGGCACCGATGATGGACTGGACCGACCGGCATTGCCGGGCCTTCCACCGCGTCCTGACACGTCACGCCTTGCTTTATACCGAAATGGCGACCAGCGCTGCGGTAACGCATGGTGATGTTGATCGTCTGATCGGCTTTGACGCGGCGGAGCAACCGGTGGCGCTTCAGCTTGGCGGATCCGATCCGGGCGAGCTCGCACAGGCGTCGCGGATTGGTGCGGATCTGGGTTATTGCGAAATCAACCTGAATGTCGGCTGTCCATCAGATCGTGTGCAATCGGGCAAATTTGGTGCCTGTCTGATGCGCGAGCCGGAGCTCGTCGCGGATTGCCTTTCGGCGATGCAGGATGCGGTCAGCGTTCCGGTGACGCTTAAGTGCCGGATCGGCGTCGACGATCAGGACCCTGCTGCTGCGTTGCCGGACTTGCTGGAGCTTGTCCGGTCACGCGGTATCTTCACGGCGATCATCCATGCCCGAAAGGCATGGCTCAAAGGGCTGAGTCCGAAGGAAAACCGGAGCGTTCCGCCGCTTGATTACGCGCTCGTCTATCAAATGAAAACCGCCTTTCGGGATATGGAAATCATTCTCAATGGCGGGCTGGAGACGCTGCAATCGGGACTCGAGGCACAGCAAAATCTGGACGGCATCATGCTGGGCAGGGCCGCCTATCATACGCCCTGGGAGATGTCCGGTGTCGACCCGCTGATTTATGGTGCCGAACGTCGCTTCAGTGCGCCAGATGAAGCCGTTCTGGCCTATCTGCCGTATATCGAAAATCAGCTGGCAAAGGGCGTGCGGTTGCACGCGATGACGCGTCACATGCTCGGCCTGTTTCACGGCCGCCCCGGCGCACGTCAATGGCGGCGCACACTGTCCGAGAACGCCGTGAAGGACGGGGCGGGCCTTGATGTTGTGATGGCCGCGCTTTCTGCCACATCGCCTGCATTGGCGACCGCATGAGCGCCGAGCTGATCGGGTTGGCGGCGGCGCTGATCGCAACCGGCTTGTTTGCCGGTCTGATTGCCGGGCTTTTCGGAATTGGCGGCGGTGTTGTGATGGTGCCGGCCTTCTATTTTGTGCTGGGCGCGATGGGTTATGAAGACGGCCCGCGCATGCATATGGCGGTGGGTACCTCCCTGGCGGTTATCGTGGCGACGTCGCTCCGCTCGGTCTCGGCACATGCACGGCACAAGGCCGTTGATTTCGAGATCCTGAAAACATGGACGCCCTGGATTGTGGCCGGGGCCCTGATTGGCGGCTATGTGGCGGATGCCATTCCCGGCCGCGGCCTGACCGGGCTTTTCGGTGTCGTGGCCTTGCTGCTTTCGGCGCAATTTTTCTTTGGCCGCCTCGACTGGCGTGTGGCGGAAAACATGCCGGGCGGCGTTGTCAGAGCGGGGCTGGGGGCGATGATCGGCGGTTTGTCGTCTCTGCTCGGCATTGGCGGAGGCGTCTTTGGCGTCACCCTGATGACGCTCTGCGGCAAGTCCATTCGCCAGGCCGTTGCAACAGCCGCAGGTTTTGGCGTGGCCATAGGCGTTCCGGGTGCGCTGGGATTCATCATCTGGGGCTGGGACGAGCCGGGGCGAACACCGACCGCGCTCGGATATGTGGACACGCTCGGCTTTCTGATCCTGGCAGCTTCGGCGTTTTTTATCGCGCCGATCGGTGCCCGGCTGGCACATTCCATGCCCGAGAAACTATTGCGCCGCCTGTTCGCACTGGGTCTGATTGCGACGGCAGTGAGCCTGCTTCGGGAGGCCTTCGTCGGCGGTTAAATCGTCAGGACGGACGAGCCTTCTTTTCCTGGTATTGCTTTTTTCGCTCGGGCAATTCAGCGCCAATTGCTTCGCGCTCGGCATCTGAAAACCGTGTCCATTGCGCCAGTTCGGGCAAGGTTCGAAAACACCCCACGCAGATCGCAGCGTCGGGATCGACGAAACAGACTTTAACGCAGGGCGACCAGATGCTCATGCGGTGCATATCTAGCGCGCTGCGCCGTGCACGCAAGCATTGCCCGTTTGCCAGAACAGGGAATAGGTTGCGATAGCCAAGTGGGGGGATTCATGGACGATCCGGGATTGCAGCTGCGCAGCTTTCTGGGCCTGTTCGCGTTTATCGCGATCTGCTGGGCTCTGGGGCCTCGAAAATCAGTGCCGGTAAAGCTGATTGGCGGTTCACTGGCGCTCCAGTTCCTGATCGCCATAGCCCTTTACTCCTTCGCGCCGACACGTGCCTTTCTCGGATCGCTGACGGGCGTGGTTCAGGCCCTGCAGACCGCCACGATGGAGGGCGTCGATTTTGTCTTCGGCTACCTTTCCGGAAGTGGCGCGCCGTTTGTTATCGACGAAAGCAGTGCCGGGCGGACGTTCATCTTCGCCTTCCAGGCTCTGCCGATGGTCATTGTTTTATCAGCGCTTTCCGCGCTGCTCTGGCGCTGGCGCATTCTGGAGCTTGTGGTCCGTGGCTTCGCATTCGCTTTCCGGAAGACACTGGGCTTGTCAGGTGCCGCCAGTCTCGGGGCCTCCGCCAATATTTTCCTCGGCATGACCGAATCGCCCCTGCTGATCCGGCCACGCATGCCGCAAATCAGCCGCAGCGATCTCTTCCTGATCATGACGGTGGGGTTCTCGACGGTCGCAGGGTCGGTCATGGCGGTTTATGTTGGCCAATTGAGCGATGTGATAGATGGCGCGGCCGGGCATATTGTGACGGCGTCTCTCATTTCCATACCGGCGGCCGTATTGCTCGCCCGGCTGATGCATCCCGCCGATGCGGATGGCGATGAAGACCGGACGACGGAAAAAATCCCGACGACCGTCTATCATTCCTCCATGGATGCCCTGACCACCGGTGTAACAGATGGCGTGAGGCTGTTCATCAACATCATCGCCATGCTCTTGGTGTTCATCGCGATTGTGGCGCTCGTCAACATGATGCTCGGCGGCTTGCCCGATGTTGGTGGTCTGCCGCTCTCGGTCGACCGGATTCTGGGCTGGGCGTTTGCGCCGATTGTCTGGCTGGCAGGCGTGCCCTGGTCTGAAGCAACAGATGCCGGCGCCGTGATGGGACTGAAAACGGCGCTCAACGAAATCATCGCGTATGAGCGGTTGGCCGCGCTGGGCGATGATCTGTCGCCGCGCAGCCATCTGATCATGGCCTACGCCGTCTGCGGCTTTGCCAATTTCTCCAGCGTCGGAATTCTGATCGGCGGCATGCTGGCGATCGCGCCGAGCCGCCGCGAGGACATATTGGGGCTCGCACCCAAAGCACTCATATCGGGAACATTTGCCACGCTGATGACCGGGGCGGTCATCGGCACGCTGCCGCTAAGCCTGTTCAGCTAATCGCCTCGGCGCGGAAAGAGTTTTGACCTCAGCCATCCGAACGTCGAATTCCCCTTAAGGGCCTTGCGGTAGGCATTGTCCATGAAGCCGGACAGTTTGCGGCTTTCACCGACGAGATCGAGCCGGGTCTGCATGGGGGTGTTTTCATCCAGCATCTTGATGACTTTCGCCGGCGCGCCTGCCACCACGGCATAAGGCGGGACATCTCTTGTCACGACAGACCGGGCGCCAATGACGGCATTGTCGCCGATGGTGACGCCCTTGCCGATGAACGCGCCATCTCCCACCCAGACATTGTCGCCCAGTTTTACAGGACGCCCTTCTGGAGCCGGATCGACGCGGTTATAGAGGCCGTGCCAGTCGCTGTCGGTCACGGTCGTATTGGCCGCAAACAGACAGGCATGTCCGATCGTGATGGACCGGGTCGCCTGAATGCGCGTGCCGGGCGCGATAAAGACGGCATCACCGATCTCGATTTTTCCGCCCTGGTCGGCGGGCGACCACACCGTCAGGCGCACCTTCTGGTCCGCGGTCGCAACAATATGCAAAGCCGTGCCGATGGATATGTTCGGACCGAAGGCTTCAATGTGCCATGGCTGGGTGAGTTTGGCGGCCGGTCCCAGGCGGTCAAAATGGGGCGCCAGAAAGTGCCGGGCCCAGGCGTTTTCGAAGCTTTCCCAGGCAGCGTGCATCCAGTAGGGGCGGTGGTCTCTTCGCATATCGGCTTTCACAGGTTAGAAGACGCTCATGAATGATGACACCGTCGATAATACCATCCTGTCCCTTGTAGAAGCGAGCGGCGCTGGCAAGTCAATCAGCCCGGCTGAAGCGGCGCAGGCACTGGATGCGGAAAACTGGCGCAGCCGGCTGAGCGCGGTGAAACAGGGTGCTGTCCGTCTCGCACAAGCGGGCCGGGTCGAGATCCTGCGTAAAGGCAAACCGGTGGGCCCGGCCGACTTCAAGGGCGTCTACCGCATTACCCTGAAAACGTAATGTCACTGGACGCGCTCCTGAAAGAGATTCGGGCTTGCCGGGCTTGCGAGGGTGAAATACCAGAGCCGCGCCCAGTATTGCAGGCGTCGCGCGCGGCGCGGATACGTATTATCGGTCAGGCCCCCGGCACCCGTGTTCACGCGTCTGGCCGTCCCTTTACGGACCCGTCGGGCGAGAGGTTGCGCGCATGGCTGAATATCGGCGACGATCAATTCTATGATCCGGACATTGTCGCCATCACGCCTATGGGATTTTGTTTTCCGGGTCTTGATGCCAAAGGCGGAGACAAACCGCCCCGGACCCGATGCGCACGCCTGTGGCAAAGCCAGCTCGATGCGGAGCTTTCCAACGTAAAAATAACTTTCCTGATCGGCGGCTATGCCCAGAAATTTGTACTTCGGGAAAGGTATAAGGGGACGGTCACCGCAACCGTCGCGGCATGGCGGGAATATGCGCCGCGCTACGTGCCGCTGCCACACCCGTCATGGCGCAATAATGCCTGGCTGAAACGACATCTCTGGTTCGAAGACGAGCTATTGGCAATGGTGCAGCGCAATATGGAATCTCTTCTGAAATAGGCGCGTCCGGTGCTTGCCGTATAGGTCAAGGAAAGCTATCCCCACGCCGCCTCGCGCCGAATTCTCCCCGGCTGGTGCGATGCCGGAAAAGCCGGCCAGATACGACGGATAGGCTCATGAGTGTTTTTGAACACCCTTCTTTCGACAATCACGAAAAAGTCCTGTTTGCTACCGATGAAAAAACCGGGCTGAAAGCCATCATCAGCGTACATTCGACTGCGCGTGGCCCGTCCTGCGGCGGCTGCCGCTTCTGGTCGTATGACAGCTCTTCGGATGCGCTCCAGGATGCGCTGCGGCTGTCACAGGGCATGAGCTACAAGAATGTAATGGCGGACCTCCCGATTGGCGGTGGCAAGAGCGTCATCATGAAGCCGGATGGTCCGTTTGACCGGGATGCCCTGTTCCAGGCTTTTGGCCGCGCCGTCGATGCGCTCAACGGAAATTATATCACGGCCGAAGATGTCGGCGTCAGCCCGGCCGACATGGTCAGCGTCCATAAGCAAACCGCCCACGTCACCGGACTGCCGGAAGGCAAGGCGGCCTCTGGCGATCCATCACCGGTGACGGCTGAAGGCGTGTTCCGGGGTATTCGCGCCTGCGTGAAGCGTGCGACAGGATCTGAAGATATGACGGGAATTCGTGTCGCCGTTCAGGGCGCAGCCGGGCATGTCGGCAGCTATCTTTGTGAACATCTTTCAAAGGCCGGTGCCGAGCTGATCATTGCCGACATGAATGTCGAGGCCTTGCAAAAGCACGTCGACAATTTTGGTGCCGTCATCGTCGACAAGGAGGCCATCTACGATCAGGACGCGGACGTTTTCACACCCTGCGCGCTGGGTTCGATTATCAATCCCGATACAATCAACCGCCTGAAAGTGAAGATGGTTGCCGGTGCGGCCAATAACCAGCTCGCGACTCGCGAAATGGGTGCGGAGTTGCAAAAGCGGGGCATCCTTTACGCGCCTGATTATGTGATCAATGCCGGTGGCATCATCAATGTGATGGGCGAAATCCGTGGCGACTTCGACCCGTCCTGGGTCAAGTGCAAGCTGGTCGGGTTGGAAGCAACACTGGGCGAAATTCTCGACCGCGCCGAAAACGAAGGCCGGCCGTCCAATGTCGTTGCCGACGAAATGGCGCGTGCCCGTCTGGAAGAAGCGGCTGCTGCCAAAGCCGCCGCAGCTTAAAGATAAGGCCAGTCAGGTTTTTACGGGTGGATGTCTGGCGACGGGGTGCTGCGATACAGTCAGATCGCATGCACCGCCTTGGCCAGCATATCCCGCACCTGTCCCGCAACGGCATGCAAATCAGCATTGTTGATGGCCTGCATTGAGGCCACCGGATCAATAGCGCTGACTTCCACTCCGGAACCGACAGTGCGCAGGATGACGTTGCAGGGCAGCATCGCGCCGACCCGTGGTTCTATTCCGATGGCCTGATGCGCCATGCCCGGATTGCAGGCCCCAAGAATGCGATAGCCCGGCATCTCGACATCCAGCTTTTTCTTCATGGTCGCCGTAACGTCAATTTCTGTCAGGACGCCGAAACCATGTGCCGCCAACGCTTCGCGTGTGCGTGCGTCGACAGTATCGATATCGGTGTCAGGAAACGTACGGTCTATTGTGTAGGACATTATTCGCTCTTCCTTGATTGACCCGAAACGTCAGAACAGCGCCCCGATGGCGACGCGTCCAGCTGACTATTTGTGAAACCCTGCGCCCAAAAGGCGCACAGGGTCAACGTGGGGGCCGGCGCTGATGTTCCCCGTCTCTGCCGCGCTGCAATCAACAATCGAGGGGCCGGAAGGGCGCGGCGCTCCAACCTGTTTTGCAGATAATGGCTTTCAGGCCGGCAGCAAGGTCATGGCCGTTTCATCAAGCGCAAGGCGCAAGGTCTCGCCCGCTTTGATGGGGTGAGCGAGGGGAAGCTCGGCAATCCAGAGCGACCCGTCGGAGGCCGTGGCACGCAGGCGCTGGCGGCCCTGACGGATCCGGATGTCCTCGACAGTGAAATCGGTGCCGGTTCCAGATTCCCGCAGTGCTTCGGGCCGGACGAGCAGATCCACTGCCGCCCCGTTGCTGAAGTCCGGCGCTGCGATTGCACCGAACAGGGTAGAGATCCTGTGGTTTTCGATCGTCCCGGACACGACATTGATGTCGCCGAGCAAGCGGGCAGAAGATATCGAAACAGGGCGGCAATAGACGTCTGCCGGTGAGCCGGACTGGATGATGCGGCCATCCTCCATCAGGAACAGGGTGTCGGCGGTCTCAAAGGCCTCATCGGCGTCGTGGGTCACAATCAGGGCCGCCGCCCCGGCCTCGCGGATAGCCGTCATGGTTTGCGCGCGCAGATCCGCGCGCAGCCGCCGGTCGAGGCTGGAAAACGGTTCGTCCAGCAGGATGATGTCCGGCCGCGGTGCGAGCGCGCGCGCGAGGGCGACCCGTTGCTGCTCGCCGCCGGACAATTCGTGCGGGTAAGCGTGTGCAAGATGTCCGATCTCGACGGATTCCATGAGCGTCATCACGCGATCAGCGATCGCCACCTTGTCTTTCTGATCTGCGAGTCCAAAAGCAATGTTGCGGCCCACCGTCAGGTGTGGAAAAAGCGCATAATCCTGAAACACAACGCCGACGCGGCGCTTTTCGGCCGACGTGGCGTGCTTGCCATCATCCCAGACCTCGGCACCTGAATTGATCTGGCCGGCTTCCAGCTTTTCCAGACCGGCGATACTGCGCAGCAGCGTGGATTTTCCGGCACCCGAAGGCCCGAGAACGGCGCTCACCTGACCGCAATAAAGATCAAGATCGACGCCTTTCAGAACGGGGTTGCCGCCCAGCGACTTTTCCGCGCCACGAACCGACAGTATGGGTTTGTTCATCGGTCAGTCCCCCGCGTCAGCGAGCGGGCGGCGAGGATCATGGCGGGAATGGTGGCCAGCACGATGATCAGGGAGGGCAGGGCCGCCTGTCCCAGTCTTTCATCAGCGGCATAGTTGTGCGCGATCACAGCGAGCGTGTCGGTGTTGAACGGGCGCAGAATCATGGTCGCGGGTAATTCCTTCATGACCTCAACGAACACCATCAGCGCGGCAATGCCAACGCCGCCAAGTATCAAAGGCCAATGAATTTCCACGGCGATGCGCCGGCGTTTTGCACCGAGCGTCTTGGCAGCCTCGTCCAGGCGAAGCGTCACGCGCGCCAGCGCTGTTTCGCTGGGCGCGATCGCGACCGCTGCGAACCGGGACAGATAAGCGAAAATGAGCGCACCTGCGGTCGCGGACAGCAAGACCGGGAATTGCCCGTCCCAGACCCCATCGAGCACATTCTGGAGCCCGCCAAACAGAACAAGTGCACCCACAGCAGCCACAGCACCCGGAGCGGCATAGCCCAGACTGGCCAGCCGGGCTGACAGAATGCCGAACCGCGTTCCGCCACGGATGGCATAGGCGGCACCCAGTCCGAGAATGGCGGCGAGGACGGCCGTGATGCTGGCCAGCGTGAGTGAGTGCCGAAGCGCGTCCAAAACGCCGCGTGCGGCCGGTTCGGTCAGGGCCAGATAAAGCAGGCGGCCCAGGGGCAGCGCCAGCCCCAGTATGATGGGGAGAAGGCACGCAAATAGGGCGATGACGGTTTGTCCGGCGCCGAGCTGAATGCGTTGGGTGTGCTGCCGGCCTCCGCTGGATTGGCCGAAGCGGGCACGGGCCCGGCTCTGGCGTTCCAGGGCAAAGGCGAGATAGGCGAAGAAGGCGAGCAAGACGGCCAGTCGCGCCGCATCCGGAACGGACCCCGCGCCGGCCCAGGCCCGTACAACGCCAACGGTCAGGGTTGGCGCTCCCAAATGCGCGACAGCACCAAAGTCCGCCATCGATTCCATTGCCACCAGAGCAAGTCCGGCGGCAAGCGCAGGGCGGACCAGTGGAAGCGTGACGCCGGTCAGGGTCTGCCAATGAGACGCGCCCAGCGTGCGTGCTGCATTCTGCATGTCGGGATGCTGATCCGAGAAGGCCTGACGGGCCATCAGATAGACATAAGGGTAAAGCGTCACGGCAAAGACAAATCCGGCGCCAATGGGGCCTCTGACGACCGGTAGAAGGTCGGCAAGTCCGGCCAGACCAGCGTCCCGCAATGGTGTCTGAAGCGGTCCTGCGGCCTGCGTCAGATCGAGCCAGCCATAAGCCGCAACATAAGCGGGAACCGCCAAAGGCAGCGCCAGCGCCCAGGCAAAAATTCCGCGTCCGGGAAATTCAAGACGCGCGATGATCCAGCCCGCCGCTGTACCGACAAATCCTGCGAGCACTATGGCCGTGGCTGTGACGATAATCGTATGCAGCACATAACCGGCGAGCCGCGTCTCGATCAGATGAAGGAGATAATCGCCCCAGGGAGCGGTGATCGCAATCCAGGCGACGGCCAGAATCGGTCCGGCCGCCACAAGGGCGGCCAGACTGCCAATGAGTGCGGGACCCGATCTGGATCTGGCCATGCGGGGGGTCAGGGCCATCCGGCGCGGTCAAATACCCGGCGGGCCGCTTCACTATTATCGCCAAGGGTCGACATGTTCAGGGTGTCGGCCTGAAATCCCATCAGATCATTCAGGGCCGGGTTGTCGAACTCGGATCCGGTCACCGCCGGAATTTCGTTTGTGAGTTCGGCATAAATTCGTTGCCCTTGTTCGCTGAGCAGGAAGCTGATCAGAGCCTCTGCATTTTCGCGGTTGGGGGCATTGGCGGCGATGCCCGCTCCGGAAATATTGACGTGCGTACCGTATTCACCTGCCGGGAAAATCAGACCGACCGCGTCCGCAACATTTTGATAGTCGGGATTATCGGAATTTTTCAGGCGCAGATAATAATAGTGATTGACCACGGCGACATCGCATTCACCGGCATAAATGGCTTGCAGCTGATCCGTGTCGCCGCCCTGGGGTGGGCGGGCGAAATTGGCAACGACGCTGCGTGCCCAGGCCTCTGCGACCTCTTCGCCGTGATGGGCGATGATGGAAGCCAGAAGTGACTGGTTATAGGCATTGTCCGAACTGCGGATGCAGATGCGACCCTGCCAGCGCGGATCGGCCAGATCCAGATAGCTGGTGATTTCGGAGGGATCCACGCGATCTTCGGCATAGGCAATGACGCGGGTGCGAAGCGCGAAGCCGACCCAGTATCCGTCCGGATCAATAAAGCGATCCGGGACGCCAGCCGCGATGGACGAGAAATCGGTATGGGCGAAAAGTCCGGCGTCCTCGGCGCGTTGCAGCCGGGACGCATCCACGGTGATCACCACATCAGCGGGACTGCGGTCGCCATCCGTCCGGATCCGCTCGATCAGAAGATCGCCGCTGGCCTCGATCAGTTGAACCTCGATGCCGGTTTCTTCCGTGAACCGCTCGTAGGCCACCTGATCCGAATCATAGTGGCGAGCAGAATAGACGTTCACGATTTCGGTCTCGTCGGGCTGGCTGCAGGCAACAGCCGAAAAAGCGATGATCGCAGATAATATCAGGCGGGTCATGATGAGCTCCGTAATCTCTGAGCCTGTCACTTACATTTTTGCGAATGTTTCGCAAGTAGTTCGCCTGCGGCGAAATGCAGCGCTCCGGAATACAGCTGCGTGAGCCCTTTAATGCGGGTAATGAAATCAATGGATTGAACGGGAATGGTGGGCGATGCTGGGATTGAACCAGCGACCCCTGCCGTGTGAAGGCAGTGCTCTCCCGCTGAGCTAATCGCCCATTCCAGAGCCGCGGCGTATAGGCCGAGCTTGCCTTGCTGGTCAAGCGTCGCAAACAATTGGAGAGGCAATTCTAAATTTTTATAAATAATTGGCCGGAACGGCTTGACGCAGCGACATGAAATCGTCATAGAGCCGCCCAGCCTGTTATCAGGTGGTGCGGAGAGGCAGTGTTTTTCACGCAGTCTCCGTTTTCCAAGAGGGGAGCGCACGTAACCCAGGCGGGAATGGCCCGCCGGTTCGGAGTATCGCTATGAGTAATGACCTCTGCACGCCGGAAGGCGCGCGTCGACTGAAGCAACGGATCGAAGCCTACTGGGCTGACCGGGGCTATGATGTGAATATTGAACTGGTGGATGCCGGATTCATGCCGGCCATGCGGTCGGCACGGACCGACGTTCGCTCG
Source organism: Hyphobacterium sp. CCMP332 (assembly GCF_014323565.1). Taxonomy (NCBI): domain Bacteria; kingdom Pseudomonadati; phylum Pseudomonadota; class Alphaproteobacteria; order Maricaulales; family Maricaulaceae; genus Hyphobacterium; species Hyphobacterium sp. CCMP332. Next base: position 1,408,876 of record NZ_CP058669.1, on the reverse strand, counting down.
AACATGGTCAATGGCATGCCGCGCCGTCAAAGCGCTGCGAATGATTCGACGCCTGATCGTCGGACGGCCAATGACCGTATGCCGGAACTGCGCTCGGCCTGATCACCGGTCCTGCCAGAGTTTTTCCAGCGTATCGGGCAAGCTTCTGAAATCATCGATTACCGCATCAGCGCCTAGCGCCTGATGCGGTATTTCGCTGTATCCGTGGGTCAGAATGACGCACGGTATACCGGCTGCCTGTCCGCATTCCGCATCTGTTATGGAATCGCCGATGAGGGCCAGATTGGGCCCTGCATTGCCGACCGCGCTCCAGAAATGGGCGGCGTCGGGTTTTTTGGCCTGCGTGCGATCCGGGCCTATAATTCGTTCAAAATAGTCTGTCAGTTCAAGCGCTTCGAGCAAAGCATCCGCAAGCTCGCTGGGCTTGTTTGTACATATTGAAAGACGTGACCCTCGCGCCTTCAGAATCTCCAGAACCTCGACCGCCGCGTCGAAGGGGCGGCTGAGATTGGCGATGCCTGATTTGTAGACCGAGATGAAATCCGCAACGCGTTGATCGACGGCGTCGGACTCAATCTTCCGCCGTTGAGCGGCATAGGCTCTCTCGATCAGGACGCGGGCGCCCCGGCCGACCATCGCCCGTACATCGTTCAGGGCCACATTTTCCAGACCGTCGGCAGCCACAACTTCATTGAGGGCTCGTACAAGGTCCGGTGCGGTATCAACCAGCGTTCCGTCCAGATCGAAGGCAATCCCGGCACCCTGGAAACAGTCTGTCATCATTCCTGACCCTCAAGTCTGCGATCTCCCCCAAACAGGCGGTCGCTTCCTGTATTTGAATGGTCTATAGCGCGTTATCCGATTTGCAACGCAGTAGGGATCAGGAGCCGCATATGACCGCACCGCGCGCCGCGATTATTCTCGCCGCTGGCCTCGGCACTCGCATGAAGTCCGATCTGCCAAAATGTATGCATCAGGTTGGCGGACGTCCGATGCTGGAATGGTCGATTGAGCTGGCGTGCAAAACAGGCGCGGAGCGTGTCGTATCGGTCTATGGCAACAAATCCCCGCAAATCGGCGCGTTGGGCGAGGCGAACAACACGCTGACGGCTTTGCAAGATCCACCTAAGGGAACCGGACATGCCGTCCAATGCGCCGAAGCGGCCATGGCCGGGTTTATCGGTAATGTCATTGTTCTGTATGGCGACACGCCGCTGATTACGGCGGCGACGGTCGAGAAGGTTTTTGCGGCTCTGGAATCGGGCGCTTCAGTCGCGGTGCTGGGCTTTACGCCCGCGGACGCCGGGGCTTATGGGCGTCTGGTGGTGAAGGACGGGATTCTCGACCGGATTGTCGAGTTCAAGGACGCCAACGAGGAAGAACGCGCGATCGGATTCGTCAATTCGGGTGTTCTGGCCGCGCCTGCACCACTTCTGTTCGAATTGCTCGGCGAAGTCACAAACGACAATGCCAACGGCGAATATTACCTGACGGATGTCGTCGGGCTTGCCCGCATGCGGGGGCTGAAAGCGATTGCCGTTGAAGGCGATGAAGCGGAAGTGCTGGGTGTGAATTCCCGCGTGGATCTGGCCGAAGCCGAAGCCAGCTGGCAGCGCCGCCGCCGCGAGGAAGTGATGCGCGCAGGCGTCACACTGACCGCACCCGAGACGGTTTTCATCGCGCATGACACGCAAATCGGCCGCGACGTTATCATCGAGCCGAATGTTGTTTTTGGCCCCGGCGTGACGGTCGAGGATGGCGCGACGATTCACGCTTTCTCCCATCTCGAAGGTTGCATCGTGCGGTCCGGTGCGGATATCGGCCCCTATGCGCGTCTCCGCCCCGGGGCGGACATCGGGCCGGGCGCACGGATCGGAAATTTCGTTGAAGTCAAGAAATCGACCTTTGGTCCGGGTGCAAAAGCCAATCACCTTTCCTATATCGGGGATGCAACAGTCGGTGCGAAGGCGAATATCGGGGCAGGCACTATCACCTGCAATTATGACGGTTTCGGCAAGCATCAGACCGTTATCGGCGACGGCGCATTCGTGGGCTCGAATTCGTCTCTGGTAGCGCCGGTCACCATTGGCAAAGGGGCCTATACCGGCTCCGGAGGCGTGGTGACGGAAGACGTGCCCGAAGATGCCCTGGCGTTGGGACGCGCCAAGCAGGTAAACAAGAATGGCTGGGCGTCGCGTTTTCGCGCGGCGATGCAGAAGCGAAAAGCGGAGCGTTAAAAATGAATCTGTCCGATCGGCTGAAGGACAAGACCCTTTTCAAGACCCAGTCCTATTTCGGCGGGGAGTGGCATTCCGGTGCCAAGACCTTCGCTGTCGACAATCCGGCCAATCGTAGCAAGCTGGCTGATGTGGTGGATGTCGGGGCTGACGGTGCCCGAGCGGCGATCGCAGCCGCCTCCGAAGGGTTCAAGATCTGGCGCAAAACCTCACCCTTCGAGCGCACCCGGATATTGATCAAATGGTATAACCTCATCAATGAAAATGCCGACGATCTGGCAACGCTGATCACGTCCGAAATGGGCAAGCCCTGGGCCGAAGCCAAAGGCGAGGTTGCCTATGGATCTGCCTTCATCGAATGGTCGGCACACGAAGCGGTCCGCATCCACGGGGAGACCGTGACCGTGCCATTTCCCGGCACGCGTGGCTGGACCCTTCACCAGCCCGTGGGTGTTGTGTCCTGCATTACGCCCTGGAATTTTCCGTCGGCGATGATCACGCGGAAGGCTGCGCCTGCGCTCGCTGCAGGGTGTTCCATTGTGATCAAGCCAGCGCCGGAAACGCCCCTGACGGCGCTGGCCCTGGCCGAGTTGGCGCACCGTGCCGGGTTTCCTGCCGGTGTCTTCAACGTCATTTGCGGCGATGCCGAAGACCTCGGCCCCGTCATGATCGGTTCGCCAGAAGTGCGCATGGTCGGGTTCACGGGCTCCACGGAAGTCGGCAAGCTGATCATGCGTCAGGCTGCGGATGGCGTGAAACGCGTTGCGCTGGAACTGGGCGGGAATGCGCCCTTTATCGTCATGGATGATGCGGATCTCGAATCCGCTGCGGCCGGTGTGGCGCAGGCCAAATTCCGGTCGGGCGGACAGACGTGTGTTTCGCCAAACCGTATCATCGTCCAGAATGGTGCGGCTGATCCGTTTCTCGAATTGCTCGAGGCGAAAATTGCGAAGATCAAGGCCGGAGACGGCTTCGACACCGGCAGTGATATCGGCCCGCTGATCCATGACGAGGCCGTCGCACGGGTTGACCAGTTGGTGAAAGATGCTGTCGCCGGAGGCGCTCGCGTGCGTGTCGGCGGACAGCCCCTGGCCGATGAGCTGGGCGGTTCGTTCTATGCGCCGACCCTTCTGGAAGGCGGTGATTTCGATCAGGCGATTGCCCGGAGCGAGATTTTCGGTCCTGTCGCTTCGGTTTACCGCGCCAAGGACGAGAAAGAGATCATCGACCTTGCCAATGATACGCCCTACGGGCTGGCCGCCTATCTCTACACACGGGATATTGGTCGGGTACACCGCATGTCAGAAGGGCTCGATTACGGCATGGTCGGCGTGAATGCGCCGATGGTTGGCTCGGCCTCAACGCCGTTTGGCGGCATGAAGGAATCCGGCATCGGCCGTGAAGGCGGCAAGTGGGGTGTCGAGGAATTCACCGAGCTGAAATACGTCCTTCTGGCCGGCGTAAACTCGTGAGCGCGTCGCAGCAGAAAATCAATGCCGCCGGTGCCGCACTTGAATATGTCAGTGATGGCATGACGGTCGGACTCGGTTCCGGATCGACCGCCGAAGTATTTGTCCAGCTGCTGGGCGAACGCGTTCGGGGCGGGTTGAGCATTATTGGTGTGCCAACGTCGGAGCAAACTGCGCAGCTCGCAACCGAGGTCGGGATCGCACTGAAACCCATCGACCATGTCGACCGGATCCATGTCACCGTTGACGGGGCTGATGAAGTCGATGGCCGGTTTCAGTTGATCAAGGGCGGCGGCGGTTGCCTTCTGCGCGAGAAGATTATCGCTCACGCTTCGGATTTGATGGTCGTCATCATCGACGAGACCAAGTTGAAGGAGCAATTGGGCGAATTTCCGTTGCCGGTCGAAGTGGACCCGTTTGCCTTTACGATTACGGCGAAGAAGATTTTTGATGGGCTGCGTGCCACCGGAATTGCGCGTGGCGAGGTGAATCTGCGGCGCCGTGGCGATGGGCTTGAGCCTTTCATCACGGATGGCGGGCACTACATCCTCGATTGCGCCTGCAAGGCCATCCCGGATGCACCGGGTTTAGCCGACCGGCTTGTTCACATTCCCGGCGTTGTGGAACACGGTCTGTTCATCGGTCTGGCGCGTGTCGTCATCGTCGGTGAAGATCGTGGCGCACGGATTATGGAGCTTTAGATGAAGTCGATAGTTTATTTGATAATCGCCCTGGTGGTGGGTTTTGCGGGCCCGCCGGCATTGGCGCAGGACAGCCATCTGGAACTTGCCGAAACATTTGTGGCTGAATTTGGCGGCACAGAAGCGGTGATGACGGGAATTGAAACGTCGTCACCCATGATTATTGAGGCCTTCCGGACGAATATCCCCGACCTGACCGAAGAGGAAGGTCAGCAAATCATGGGATTCTTTATGGACGAAATGCGCGCTTTGATGCCGCGCTTCGCGGACGATTATGCGGCGCTGATTGCGCAGCACCTGACTGCCAGCGAGCTTCGCGAGATGCTTGATAATCCGGAAACCACGCTGGACGGGCGGCTGACCGAGGTCACGCCGCTGATCAATCGCGACGCCAATACTCTGGGCGAGGCGTATGGCGCAGAGGCTATGAGTAATGCCCTCCCGCGCATCCAGGAAATGCTCGCCAACCGATAACGGATCAGGCTTTTGACAGATTTTGACTACGATCTTTTCGTAATTGGCTCGGGGTCCGGCGGCGTCCGGGCGGCGCGTATGGCAGCCATGCGCGGTGCCCGAGTCGCCATCGCAGAGGAATATCGCGTCGGTGGTACGTGCGTTATTCGTGGCTGCGTGCCGAAGAAATTCCTCGTCTATGCCGCAGCCTATGGCAAGGCCATCAAGGAGGCTGCGGGTTATGGCTGGAACGTTGGCGATGTCAGTCATGACTGGTCGAAGCTGTGCGCCAATCTTCATGATGAGGTTGACCGTCTGTCCGGCATCTACTGGAAAAACCTGTCCAATTCCGGTGTCGAGATTTTTCAGGATCGCGCTGAGCTGGAAGACAGACACACGGTCCGTCTGGTCAATGCCGGTAAAACCATAACGGCGAAATACATTCTGGTGGCCGTTGGCGGCTCGCCGGCCAGCCTGGACATCGAAGGCGCTGAATTGGCCATATCGTCGAATGAGGTCTTCCTGCTGAAGTCACGGCCGCAGAAGGTCGTGATCGCGGGGGGCGGCTATATTGCGTGCGAGTTCGCGCAGGTTTTTGCCGGTCTTGGATCCGATGTTTGCCAGATATATCGCGGCGATACCGTATTGCGCGGCTTCGATGATGACATTCGCGCTCATATCCATGGCGAATTGAAACGCTCCGGTGTCCGCGTCATGACCCATGCCAACATCGTCCGCATCGAAGAGGCACCGAATGATCAGCGCCGGGTCTTCACCGATACCGGCGAAGAGCTGGAAGCGGACGTCGTCATTCAGGCGGTGGGGCGGGATGCCTATACCAAAGGCCTGGGGCTGGCGAAAGCCGGCGTCGAGACATCCGGAAACGGGGCCATAATTGTGGATCGTTTTTCCAAGACCAATGTCGACAATATCTATGCGGTGGGTGACGTGACCAACCGGATCAATCTGACGCCCGTGGCCATCCGCGAAGGCGCGGCCTTTGCGGCGACCGTGTTCGGCGACGAGCCGACCGCCTTCGATCATGCCGATGTGGCCAGCGCTGTCTTCACGCAGCCGCCGGTTGGCGTCGTCGGATTGACCGAGCATGAGGCACGCAAAGCCTATGGTGAGGTCGATATCTACAAGGCGACCTTCAAGCCGATGAAAAATGCGCTGTCGGGATCCGAAAGCCGGATTCTGGTCAAGCTGGTGGTCAAGCAGGATGATCAACGTGTCGTCGGAGTGCACATGGCCGGCGATGACAGCCCGGAAATCATTCAGGCTGTCGGCATTGCCGTGAAAGCCGGTTTGACCAAGGCGCAGTTTGATGCCACCTGCGCCGTACACCCGACCGTTGCCGAGGAATTGGTGACGCTCAAGGAAAAATGGACACCGCCGGAAATCGCATGAGCTGGACACCTGCCTCCTGGAGAGAAATGACGGCCGCACAGCTGCCGGATTATCCCGATACCGCTGACCTGCAGCGCGTCGAGGGTGAGCTGGCGGCGAAGCCACCGCTTGTCTTTGCCGGCGAAGCGCGGCGGTTGCGACGGCAATTGGCGGATGTCGCGGCGGGCAAAGCCTTCCTGCTGCAGGGCGGAGATTGCGCCGAGAGTTTCAAGGAGTTTTCGGCTGATCATGTGCGAGATACATTCCGTGTCATTCTGCAGATGGCGGTCATCCTGACGTTTGCGGCCGCCAAGCCGGTCGTGAAAGTGGGCCGGATTGCCGGTCAGTTTACCAAGCCCCGCTCCAATCCGTTCGAAATGCAGAACGGGGTGGAATTGCCCAGCTATCGCGGCGACAGCGTGAACGACATGGCGTTTGATCCAGAGGCGCGCCGTCCGGATCCGCAGCGTCTGATCCGCTCGTACGAGCAATCAGCGGCCACGATCAACCTGTTGCGGGCGTTTGCGTCCGGCGGTTTTGCCGATCTCGGCAATGTCCATCAGTGGACGCTGGAGTTTGTAAAGGATTCGCCCGCGAGTGACCGTTATACCGAGCTGGCCGGGCGGATTTCGGAAGCCCTGGCCTTCATGCGCGCTTGCGGCGTGACGGGGGATGCCGCGCGCAGTCTGGAGAGCGTTGATTTCTACACCAGTCACGAAGCCCTGCACCTGCCGTTCGAGGAAGCGCTGACGCGGCGGGATTCCACGGGTGACGCCTGGCTGGCAACCTCCGCCCACATGCTGTGGATTGGCGAGCGGACACGGCATCCGGATGGCGCTCACGTTGAATTTGCGCGCGGTGTCATGAATCCGATCGGAATGAAGTGCGGCCCGACCATGGAGCCGGATGATCTCTTCCCGGTGCTGGACAAGCTGAACCCCGACAATGAGGCGGGCCGGATCGTGCTGATCAGCCGCATGGGGGCTGATCGTGTGCGGGATCGCCTGCCGCATCTGGTGCGGGCTGTCGAGCGTGAAGGCCGGTCGGTTGTATGGTCGTGCGACCCGATGCACGGCAATACGGTGAAGACGGATAGTGGTTATAAGACCCGCGATTTCGACCGCGTGCTGAATGAGCTGGAAGGCTTCATGCAGGCCGTATCCGGCGAGGGCGCCTATCCGGGTGGTGTGCACTTTGAAATGACGGGCCGGGATGTGACCGAATGCGTTGGCGGTGCCAAAGCGCTGACCGAAGCGGATCTGTCGTCGCGTTATCACACTCATTGCGATCCGCGGCTGAATGCGGATCAGGCGCTGGACATGGCGTTCCGGATCGCTGAAGCACTGACGGCGGCCCGCACGGGAAGCTCCCGCGCTGCCTAGCCGTCGTCGTTTTCATCCTGCGGAATGTCACCCTGACTGGGTGTCGAGAAAACCTGGCCCGGATAGATGAGGTCCGGGTCGCGGATCTGGTCCTGATTGGCGCGATAGATCACGGTGTAGCGCAAGCCCTCGCCATAGACCCGGCGGGCTATCCGCCACAGGCTGTTTCCGGGCTGGACGATGACACGGCCTTCGCCAAGCTGGATATCTTCCGGAGCGACGCGCTCGAAGGGCAGGGCGATGACGGCTACAACCTGACCATCCACCGACAGCATATCAATCTGCAGATCATAGACGCCGGGGGCGAGGGTTTCCGCTGCGCGCATGGACCAGCGGCCATCCGGATTGGCGCTGGTTTCGCCGACAATGGCGCCATTGGCAAAGACGCGGACGCGATTGCCCGGCGTCGCGCGGCCCGCGAAAATCACAGCGCCTTCATCATCATAGTCGACGGTTTCAAGAGAAAGCGGTCCGGTCGAAACGCCAGACATGGGGCCCTGGCGGACTTCGCTGGCCTCGCCGGGGCGCGTGATGATCACCAGCGGAATTTCGTCCCGGGATTCCGGGATCGACACCAGAACGGTTTGTTCTGAGGTAATGATTTCGCCGGTCGGGGATTGCATGGCCAGTGACAGCTCGATCGAGCCGGCGGGCAATGGCTGGTTGATAATAATCACCCACTCCCCGCGATCATCAATATCGGCTTCGGCAATGGCGTCGCCATCGGCGAGAATTTCCAGTGTCCATTCCGGCACGCCGCGGCCCGCAATGACGGCGGTGCCAGCCGGATCGATACGAACGATGTCGAAGGTCGGCGCAGGCGTTGTCGGCAACATGTCGTCACTGACCGCTGATTGGGCTGGCGCGGATGTATCCGCGACCTCCACAGGGGCAGGCGCGCGCGTGAGCACGAAAACGGCGGCTGCGCCGATTGCGAGAGCGCCAAGAATGGCGGCAAGAATGAGGGACCGCATGGCGGTCATGCCGAACTCCTTTTTTTACTGGTCTACCACGGCCATCGACTGTCGCAACATGTACAATCGCGGCTTATGATCTCTTTCACAGTCACAAGGGCACATAGAAATGGCGAAACTACGGTCGATTGGTGTTTTTTGCGGTTCAGCTACCGGGCGCAGCCCTGCCTATGTCACGGCGGCGCGTTCTGCGGGTAAAGCCATCGCCGATCGCAGTTGCCGCCTGGTCTATGGCGGGGGAGATGTCGGTCTGATGGGGCAAGCCGCCCATTCGGCGCTGGACTCCGGCGGCAAGGTGCTGGGCGTGATTCCCGAATTCATGATCGCGACCGAAGGCCTCTATGAGGCCGCCGAGACCCGGATCGTTACCACCATGTCGATCCGCAAGAACATGCTGATCGAGGAGAGCGATGCTTTCCTGATCATGCCCGGCGGTGTGGGAACACTGGAAGAAATCTTCGATGTTCTGTCACGCCAGCGTCTGTCCCAGCATGACAAGCCGGTGGCCTTTCTAGATGTCGAGGCCTTCTGGGAGCCCTTCTTCAAACTGCTTTACCGGACCGAGCAGGAAGGCTTCACGCCGGATGGCTTTCACGACCATGTCAGCGTCCACACCGATGCCGGCGAGGCGATTGATCATCTGCTGGCCAAACTCGAAAGTTAGGCGGAGAGCCGCTCCAGAACGCGATCCCGGCCGATAAGCGGCAGGAGTTCGGACATGTCCGGGCCGTGCTTTTCGCCGGTCAGGGCGAGACGCAGCGGCATGAAGAGGTCCTTGCCCTTGCGTCCGGTGGCCTCTTTCAGCACGCCCGTCCATGTGCCCCAGCTCTCGCCGGTCAGTTCACCCGCTGGCAGATTGGCGGCGGCGGCGGCGATATAATCGGCATCCTCGATAACAGGTGTGACCGGTCCCTCGATCAGGGTGTGCCAGCTCCTCGCGTCCGAGAGGCGTTCCAGATTGGGCGCGACGGCATGCCAGAAAGCCTCGCCACCATCCGCGCCCATGGCCTGAAGGCGGTCTTTCACCTCGGCATAGGAGAGCTGATGCAGGACGCGGGCATTGATGCGCTTCAATTCTTCCGGATCAAACCGTGCCGGTGCGCGAGAAAACTTCTCGAATGAAAACTGGTCGATCAGGGTCTGGATGTTCGTATAGGCGTCGATGGGATCGGACGTGCCGATCTTGGCGAGCAGGGACAGGATCGCCATCGGCTCGATGCCCTCGCTTTCGCGCAAATCCTCGATGGCCAGCGTGCCGAGACGTTTCGACAGCTTGCCACCATCGGCACCGACCAGCAGGGCCTGGTGACCGAATTCCGGGGCCTTGCCGCCAAGGGCGAGGAAAATCTCGATCTGCGCACCCGAATTCGTGGTGTGGTCTTCACCGCGAATAATCGTGGTGATGCCCGCATCGATATCATCGACGACGCTGGGCAGGGTGTAGAGATAGGAGCCATCCTCGCGGATCAGGATCGGATCGGACAGGGATGAGGTTTCAATCGTCGTTTCGCCGCGAATGAGATCATTCCAGCTGACCGGCTTGCCCGACAATTTGAAGCGCCAGTGCGGCTTGCGCCCTTCGGCGTCATAGGCGGCCTTCTGGTCCTCGGTCAGGTTCAGAGCGGCGCGGTCATAGACGGGCGGCTTGCCTTGCGCGCGCTGGATCTTGCGTTTGCGGTCCAGTTCCTCGCCGGTTTCATACGCCGGGTAGAGAAGGCCCTTATCCTTCAGCTTCTGCGCGGCGGCATCATATTGATCAAAGCGGTCAGACTGTTTGAAGGTCTCGTCCCAGGTCAGGCCCAGCCAGGTCAGGTCGGCGCGGATGCCGTCTTCAAACGCCTTGGTCGAGCGCTCCAGATCCGTATCGTCAATCCGCAGCACAAAGACACCGCCGGTCTGGCGTGCGTGCAGCACGTTGGTCAGAGCGGTACGGACATTGCCGACATGCAATTTGCCGGTCGGGCTGGGGGCGAAACGGACTTTGGTGGTCATGGACTCTACCTGCTGAAACAGAAGCGCGCGGCTTAGCGCTGATGCGCGATTGCGGCAAGGGTGAGGGGCGGTTGGGGGCGGTCGTTCCGGGGCCCGCGATAGCACGAACCCGGGACCCATTCCGCAATGCTGCCGTTCCAGAGTGGGTTCCGGATTATCCCTTCGGGCTGTCCGGGATGACGAATTAAACTCAATTGCCAGCATCCCCGCCTGCGTTCGCCGCAGGGCATAGCAAATGGACTGTGCTGCTAATCCATAATGAATGCGCTGGAGAGCGCATCACAGAACCGATCGATCGCCAATTGTTGATCCTCGCCCTCAGCACTCATTGCCTCAAGCCGCAAGACATAAAGGTGAATGGCAGTCATATTATTGTGCCAAGCCATCTGAACTTCCCACGAAAAGGCTTCGCGACCGGCTTCACTATTTTGATAAATCCATCGGCGAACGTGGCTATTCATCGCGTCCATGTCTTGTCGGTAGTTTTCCGCGGTGAGCTGCAACTCATGGAAACGGAAATCAGCTTCCACGCCGGACTCGATTTCTCCACAAATCGGCCCCGGTGGAGGTGGCCAGTCTTCGGCTTCCTGCGCCGTTGCGGTTGCACTCATGAGAACGAAAATTACGCCAAGTAGTCGAAGCATGTTTTGAACCTTTCGCTTGGCAATTGGCTTTCACATCTTGGCGACAAGATGGCCGAAAACCCCTAACCCGCGAAATACGCCCGTCTTTCGACGGGAAAAGTTAGGATTGTCCTGACGACGAACGGGCGTGATCGAGCGCCTTTCGGTGGAGGCCTGCCGAGTGCTTTCCCATACATGCAAATACTATTCGATCGACGCATTTGAGCTGGTCGATCGTCTCCAACGATGTCTGGATAGCGATCCGGGCCGCTTGATCAGGAGGGTAGCTGTACGCACCTGTCGATATCGCAGGGAAGGCTATCGATTTGAATTCGTGGCTATCCGCCAGCAAAAGGGCATTTCGGTAACAATCCGCAAGCATGGCGGCCTCGCCGGAATTGCCGCCCCGCCAGATCGGGCCGACCACATGGATAACAGCTTTCTGCGGTAAATCATGCGCGCCTGTGAGTTTGGCCTGCCCGGTTTCGCATCCGTCCAGCGTTTTGCATTCTGCCAACAGATCCGGCCCGGCTGCGCGATGAATGACACCGTCGACACCGCCACCGCCAATCAAAGACTTGTTCGCTGCGTTGATGATCACGTCAGTGTCGACGTCGATGATGCTCTGATTGAGCACCTCGATGACCGGCTCAGCCATTACCTCACCGACCGGAACTTGTTCGTAATCGGGTAGCGGCGGTCGCGGCCGAAATTCTTGCGCCCGATCTTGGCGCCCGGCGGCGCTTGCCGGCGTTTGTATTCGGCGCGGTAGAGCATGTTCTCGATGCGGGCGATCAGCGCCGGATCATGGCCTTGGGCCGCGATTTCCTTCGGCCCGTACTCGTTTTCGATCAGGCCGGTAAGGATTTCATCCAGCACGTCATAGTCGGGCAGGCTGTCCTGATCGGTTTGATCGGGTTTCAGCTCGGCGGACGGCGCCTTGGTGATGATGCGTTCCGGGATCACGGTTCCCGCCGGAGCGAGGCCGGGCGAGGCATTCTGTTCATTGCGCCAGCGCGCGAGCTGATAGACTTCCGATTTATAGATGTCTTTCAGCGCGTTATAGCCGCCATTCATGTCGCCATAGAGGGTGGCATAGCCGACGGCCATTTCCGACTTGTTGCCGGTCGACAGGACCATCGGACCAAACTTGTTGGAGAGCGCCATCAGCACGACGCCGCGCATGCGCGACTGGATGTTCTCCTCGGACGCATCGGGCGTGGTGCCCCTGAAGGCATCGGCGAGAATGCCGCCCATGGCCGCAATGGCGGGCTCGACATCAATGATGTCATAGCGCACGCCGAGGGCCTCGGCGCAGGCCCTGGCGTCTTCAAGGCTGTGATCGGACGTGTATTTCGACGGCATCATCACCGCCCACACGCGATCGGCCCCAAGCGCATCGGCGGCAATGGCGGCCGAGATGGCACTATCAATACCGCCGGACATGCCAAGCACGACGCCGGGAAAGCCATTCTTGTTGACGTAATCGCCAAGCGCCAGACAGGTGGCCTGCCAGTCGGCTTCCAGATCGGTCAGGACTCTGGAGGCGTGATCGCTGGCGCCGGTCCAGCCCGAGTCGGTCTTGGTCCAGTCGGAAAAGGCGATGGCGGTTTCAAAGGCGGGCAGGCGCTGGATTTCCGCGCCATCCGGATTCCACGCAAAGGATGCGCCGTCAAAGACCAGCTCGTCCTGTCCGCCGACCTGGTTGACGAAGACCAGAGGCACGTTGAGATCGGACCAGTTCCTGAAGGCCTCGCGGCGTTCGGTTTCGATGGTGCGCCGCCAGGGCGAGCCATTGATGGAGATGAAGAAATCGGCCCCCGCCGCGGCCAGGGCGCGTGGGGTGTTTTCCAGCCAGATATCCTCGCAGATGGGTAGACCCAGCTTGATATCGCGCCAGTCGACCGGCGCGGGCAGGGGGCCGGGCGCAAAGACGCGCTTTTCATCGAAGACGGCGTAATTGGGCAGGTCGTGCTTGAAGCGAACGGCTTGAACCTTGCCTTCATCAATCAGGACGACGGCGTTGTAGAGCTTGCCGTCTTCGCGCCAGGGTGTGCCGATCAGTGCGGCGATGCCGGGCTCTTTTGCGAAAGCCTCGATGGCGTCGTGGCAGGCCTCGACAGCGGCCGGCTTCAGCACCAGATCCTCGGGCGGATAGCCAAGGATGAAGAGTTCGGGGAAGACAATCAGGTCTGCGCCGCCCGCGGCGGCCTCGGCGCGGGCGGCCCGCGCCTTTTCCAGATTTCCGGAAACATCGCCGACCGTCGGGTTCAGCTGGGCGGAAGCAATTCGCAGCGTTGTCATGGGCGCGATCTAGCCCTGCGCGGACGCAGGTTCAAGCGCGAAGTCAGAGCGCCGCAGCCCGGTCGATATCCCGCGCAAGAGCGAGGGCGGCCAGACCGGCTTCGGCCGGGACGGCGACCGGTGTGCCATCCAGCACGGACTCGATGAAGGCGTTGACGTTGGCGCCGAGCGAATCCCTTGCCTTCGGGTCGTCGGCAAAATCGGCATTCAGATCAAAGCCGGTTTCATTGACGAATGTTTTGGCGACGAAATCGACTTCCAGAAAGCCGCTTTCATAATCCAGGCGCATGACGCGATCGAGAGCATCAGCGGCGCGGCTGGATTCCAGAACGGCCTCGAAACCGTCCTCGAAGACCATGCGCACATCGGCGGCATCGGGCAGGCCTGTGAAGATTTTACTGGCATTGGCCTCAAGGCTGGTGAGGGGGGCTCGCGCCAGCGCCATTACCAGATCGAGATCGTGGATCATCAGATCGACCGTGACGGAGACATCCAGATTGCGCGTCGAGCGCAGGCCCATGCGGCGGGCGGCGATGCGGCGGGGCGCTTCGTCGATGTCAAACACGCCCATGGCGTTGAACACGAAGCGTTCCTGATGGCCGACCTGCAATACGAGATTTCGCGCGCGGGCGATCCGGATCAGCTCTTCGCCCCGGGCGGCGGTATCCGCCAGTGGCTTTTCGACGAGAACATGCTTGCCCGCCACCAGCGCCGCTTTCACGCCGGCATAGTGATTCACGGCCGGGCTGGCGACGGTGACCGCGTCACAATCGGCGATCAGGGCGTCGAGATCGGTATAGGCGCGCGTTTCCAGCTGGGCGGCCAGTATTTCGGCGCGCTCGGCATCGACGTCGAACACGCCCATCAGCTGGACGCGGTCTGAGGCGGCATATTTGCGCGCATGGTGGCCGCCGAAAACGCCAGCGCCAATCACGCCCGCTGTCATCTGGGTATCGTGAATACTCATGCGCGCTGACTAGCAGGCAAGACCTTACCGGCAAGGAAACGGTGCAGTCAGGCGCTTCAATATTTGTTGCCGGACTTTTCCGCGCGTCGCCTCTTGTGAGAATCGGCATGAGGAATAGGGTATGCGGCAGGAGGGACCGGATGACCAATCCGAACGAGGAGAAGGACGCCCGCCCGTCGCGGGCCGATGTCGATGATGTGGCAGATGCCGCCATCGGCGTGGATACGCGTATTTTCACCACTATCAGGGACACCTTCCTGCACACGCCGCGCGTTCTGGAAGCGGCCTATGCCGGTGAGCGGGAAAAATATGTGCCGATCATCCGGCTGTTTCTGGTGCTGTTCGGTTTGCAGTTTGCGGTCATGGCCTTCTTCGATATTCCGGCCGGGTTCAGCCTCGATGCACTGGCGCGCAGCAGCGACGATGCGGCGCTGACGATCAATGCCTGGCTGGCCGAATCCGGCCAGAGTTATGAGGCGGTCAACACATCGCTGCAGAATGCCGCCGGGCTGACCACCACGCTCCTGGTCTTTCTGTCGTCCTTGCCGTTTGTCCTGCTGCTCAAGGCTTACCGGCCCAGCCGCAGCTTTTTCGGTCATGTGCTCGCTTATCTGGCACCGGTGAATGCGTCATTCCTGGCGCTGTTTCTGCTGATGGCCATTGTGGCGCTGATCGGTCTCTTGCCGGGAATTGGCGAGGAAACCGAATTTACGCTCTACTTCTGGGCCTTTGTGGGATCTCTGATCTGGTATTTCGTTTCGGCGGTGTGGGTGCTGTTGCGTTTCTACGGACGCAGTGCGCTCGCTGTTACGCTGCAGGTGACCGGGCTGGTCTTCATGGTCATTCCCATGTTTATCATCATGATGATCGGCCAGTACGGCATTGCCGAATTGGTGTTGCAGAATACATACGACATGTCAGTCATCGATCTGTTCCGGATCAGTGCCGAACACGCCATAGAGAGTGAGAATTCATGAAATCCCGCGAAATTCACCTGACCGCCTATCCCAAGACCGAGCCGACCGCCGCCAATTTCAAAATGGCAGAAACAGATATCGGCGCCCCCGGTGAGGGGCAGGTATTGGTGGCCAACAAATTCCTGTCGGTCGACCCCTATATGCGCGGGCGGATGAGCGGTGTGCGCACCTATGTCGATCCGTTTGCGCTGGATTCCGTCATGGATGGCGGTGCCGTCGGTCAGGTGGTGGAAAGCCATAATCCGAAGTTCAAGGAAGGCGACTGGGTCAATTCCATGCATGGTTGGCGTGAAGCCTATATCTCGGACGGAACCGGCCTGAACAAGATCGATACCACGCATATCGCTCCGGAAGACTATCTGGGCATTGCCGGGCTGACCGGCATGACCGCCTATGTCGGGCTGAAGCGCTGCATCGATCTGCAGGCGGGCGAGAGCATCTGGGTTTCCGCCGGGGCCGGGGCGGTGGGATCAGCCGCAATCCAGTTTGCCAAGGCGATGGGCGCGAAGGTCGTCGCCACAGCCGGCGGACAGGACAAGGTGGAGTATTGCCTGTCCATCGGGGCCGATGCGGCGGTGGATTACAAGGCCGTGGACCGGCTCGACAAGGCTGTGGCCGAAGCGAATGGCGGCGGCGTGAATGCCTATTTTGAAAATGTCGGCGGCACCCACTGGACCGCGGCGCTGGAAGTTCTGAAGCCGAAAGGCCGGATTGCTGCCTGTGGCATGATCCAGCGCTATAATGATCCGGGTGCGAAAATCACCGACAATCTGACCTATATCGTCGGCAAGTCATTGCGGATCCAGGGCTTCATCGTCTCGGACCATTTCGACCTCCTGCCCGCCTTCATTGGCGATCTCGGCAAGTGGATGGCCGAAGGCAAGGTCAAGCCGCGCAATACGATTGTCGAGGGAATCGAGAACATGCCCGACGCCTTCCTCGGCTTGTTCACGGGCGCCAATACCGGAAAGATGCTGGTGAAGGTATGAGCCGGGATCCGGATGATACGCCGCCTTCCCGCCAGCGCGAGGAAATCGATAACACGCTGGAAGACGCGTTCGGCGTCAATTTTCGCGCACTGAAAACGCTGAAGGACATCGTCATCCGGCCGAATGTTGTTTTTGCGTCTTATGCTGTGAATGACCGGGTGACCTATACGCCCGCCGTTCGGTTGTTCGTAGGTCTGATTGCCTTGCAGGTCCTCATATCCTTCCTGTGGGGCGGCTATGCGGGGCTTCTGGTCAGTCAGTGGCAGACCCAGCCCGAAACCATTCCGCGAATGGAGGGGCTGTTCAATGCCTCGATCGAGGACATTGCTGAGCATTACGGCAATGCCGCCACATTTCTGCATGCCATTGTCGTTGGCGGCTTCACTGCTCTTTCGGCTTTTCTGGTAGGGGCTTTCAACAGGTCGCTGAGCTGGGTCGCGAGGGTGAATTTGACGTTCGCGATTTTGACAGGTGGCACGATTGTCGGGCTTTTAGTCATGATTATTACGGCGCTGTCGTCGAGTATGGCATTGTATAGCTGGGTGCCGCTGATTATCTTTTTATCGTACTGGCTTTTCTTCGTGAGGGGCGCGCGCGGGGTCATGGCCATGACGATGACCGGTACAGTTTTGAAGGGAGGTATCTTCGCCGCCGTCACCATGATCTATGTTTTCATTGGCGGCATTGTCATGGGGCTGTTGGGCATGGGGTATGCCTATTACATGATCAATAATGGCGGCGCGGGATAGGCGGCCTACAATCGACTGCTTGCATCCGAACGCGGTCTTCTGGGCATCTCTTTTTCGGTTGATTGAAAACGAGAGCTCACAATGAAAATGATCAAAACCGCTTTTTGCCTCAGTCTGGTGTGGGGCGCATCGGCTTATGCAGACCCCGAACTCCACTTCGGTGACTTGCAGGAATTCAATGCGGCGTTGCAAGCTATCGAGGCTGGTGAATCCCCGTTGACGGCAATGGAGTCATATGTCGCGCAGGCCAGCCCGGCATTTCAGGCGTATGCCGAGCGCTATGACACCAGCACGGCGTCCATCGCTGATGCTTATGCCGAGCGCCCGAACTATTATAGCGGCCTTCCGGCGCTGGAAGCCTATATCTCCATGCGCGAAGACGAGATCGTTTTAGCGCTGAGCCGCCTTCAAGCGATGGCCCCGGCGGGCGAGGTCGTGCCGACCTATTTCCTGGTGGCCGATCAACGGGCCGGTGGGACACCGGTTCTGACACCAGGTGAGGCCAGACCGCGGATCAATATTGCCGTAGCGGTGGATATGATCGCGCTGACAGCTGACACTGACATGACAGAATTTCCAGACGGAACCGGTGGCCGGGCCAATGCCCGCGACCTGCCCCAGGTTGTCGTTCATGAAAATGCGCATGTGTTGCAGCTTGCCTCGCAAGGCGGACTTGAGGCCTATCGCTCTATCTATAACCCAGAGGGCGGCAGCATGCTGGCGGTCGCCGTGCGCGAAGGCTGCGCGGAATATCTGACGTATCTGGCGTCCGGCTGGCGTCTGGGAGACCGGCATATTTATGGAGAGGCCAATGAGTTGGCGCTGTGGTCGGAATTCGAAGCCGTGATGGATGCGCCGCCGTTTTCCGTGCCCGGGTGGTTTGCCGGAAGTCATCCGGATCACGCCGAGTGGCCGCCGCAGATCGGCTACTGGATGGGATTTCAGATTTGCGAGTATTATCATCAAAACGCGGCGGACCCGGCCGCGGCGATACGCGATCTCTTCTCGCTGTATAGGCCAGATGATCTGAGGCCGTTGGCGGAAGCCTACGGCGTGTCGCTTACCGGGAATTGATTTTGGCGCGCCGGGCAATCACACCCAGCACATAGCCGCCGGCGATGGCGCCGGCGAGTTCGGGCCAGGGACCATCGAGGCCGAGGGCTTTCAGCAGGGCGAATCCGGCTACCGCCGCGAGAATCGGGGCGGGAATCAGGCGAATCATCCGCAGGGCGTTGGCAGTATTCATGGGTGGCTCATTGCGGCTCATAATGAATTGTTAACCGCAAAAGCCGTGCCGGACTGCAAAAAACAGCGGAAAAGTGCCGGAATCCCTTGCTGCAGCGGCGAAATCCAGCGGTTTGGCCTTGCTTTATAGGTCGCCTGCGTCCTCAATTGGGTCGTCAACAGTTCTGTTGCGCCTTGCAGGCGTCCGTTTGCAGGGCACCAAATCAACACTCTGGGGGAGACCCAAAATGAACAAATCAGATCTCGCCAAGGCTGTCGCCGACTCCACTGGCATGTCCAAGGCACAAGCCGGTGAAGCTGTCGATGCTACGATCGAAGCCATCGTTGGTGCCGTCAAAGGCAAGGACAATGTCCAGCTGGCCGGTTTCGGCACCTTCTATGCCAAGCATCGTGAAGCTCGTCAGGTTCGCAATCCGCGCACCGGCGAGACGATGATGTCCAAAGCCAAGACGTCGGCGGCTTTCCGTCCGGCAGCTGGCCTGAAAGACATCTAAGTCAGTCTTTCAACTTCGGTTGAAGAAGCGCCGTTCGGGGAAACCCGGGCGGCGTTTTCTTTTGGCTCTGGTTATTGTGCTGCGTTCATCCTATCTGACGCTCATGACACCGACCGAAACAAAGCCGCCCGAGGGCGATTTTCAAAAAGCGCTGGGCCGGCTCTTCAAACTGCTACTGTCGGACGATATGCGCCGCTGGCGTCCCCGGATGGCGCTGGCCCTGATCCTGACCCTGATCGCCAAGGTATTCGCCGTGACGGCACCGGTGGCGTTTGGCGAGGGCGTCAATGCGATCACCGAGCGAACGGCCGAGACGGCGATCTGGGGCTTTGTCCTCGCCTTCATCCTTTATGCCGGCGCGCGCTTCCTGAGTGTTGGCGCACCGCAATTGCGGGATGCCTTCTTTGCGCCGGTCAGCCAGGATGCGCAGCGGCTGATGGCTGTGCGCGCCTTTGGCCATGTTCAGCGGTTATCCATCGGCTATCACCAGACCAAGCGCACTGGTGCGCTCAGCCGGATCATTGATCGCGGCGCACGGGCGATTGATTTCTTCCTGCGCTTCTTTGTCTTCAATATCGGCCCGACCGTGGTGGAATTGCTGCTGGCGGCGTCAGTCATGGGCATTGCCTATGGCTGGGAGTTCCCGGTGATCGCCGTCGTGACGGTTGCGCTCTATGCATTGTCGACGCTGGCGGTCACCGAATGGCGCGTGAAGCTGCGCCGGGACATGAATGAAGCCGACAATGAAGCCAGCGCGCGCGCGGTCGATGCGCTGATGAATTTCGAGACGGTGAAATCCTTTGCCGCCGAACGCCGCGAAACGGACCGTTATGACGAGGCCCTGACGCGCTATGCCGACGCGGCCTCGCGCTCGATGAGTTCATTGGCCCTTCTGAACGGCTTGCAGGCCCTGATCATGAATCTCGGCTTGCTGGCCATGGCGGTCGTGGCCGGATGGAAAGCCTGGAATGGTGTCATGGGTGCGGGTGATATCGCGGCCGTGACGCTGATCCTGATGAATATCTATCAACCGCTCAACATTCTGGGCTGGGCGTACCGGGAAATTCGTCAGGCGGCGGTGGATATGGAGCGGTTGTTCGAGACGTTGGCGATTCAGCCGGACGTCGCGGATGCGGATGGTGCCATTGCGCTGGAGGATCGGGGCGGGGCTGTGCAGTTTGATGACGTCAGCTTTTCCCATGAGGGGCGTGATCGTTCGATTGACGGGCTCAGCTTTGTTCTGCCCGCCGGCAGCTTTACCGGCGTGTGTGGGCCGTCGGGCGCCGGCAAGTCGACCCTTTTGAAGCTTCTTTTCCGCTTCTATGATCCGGCATCGGGAAGAATCGAGATCGACGGTCAGGATATTCGCAACGTCACACAGGACTCGTTGCGCGCCGAACTGGGACTCGTGCCGCAGGATGTTGTTCTTTTCAACGACACGCTGCGCGCCAATATCCAGTATGGCGATCCGGACGCCGACGAAGCGCAGCTGATGGAAGCCGCTGACCGGGCCCAGCTGGGCGCTTTTATCCGGGAATTGCCGGAGGGTCTGGAAACGCGTGTGGGCGAACGCGGTCTGAAGCTGTCGGGCGGCGAGAAGCAACGCGTCGGTGTGGCGCGTGCCATTCTCAAGAATCCGCGGCTTCTGATCCTGGATGAGGCCACGTCAGCGCTCGATTCCGAAACCGAACGCGAGGTGCAGGTCGCACTCGCCGAAGCGGCGAAGGGGCGAACAACGCTGGCCGTGGCGCACCGCCTGTCGACCATTGCCGGGGCCGACCAGATCCTGGTTCTGGAAGCCGGCCGGATCGCCGAGCGCGGTACTCATGCCGAGCTGCTTGCGAAAGACGGATTGTATGCGCAGATGTGGCGGCGTCAGGCCGAGACCGCATCGGAACCGGGCGTGTCCGACTAGTCCAGTCCGACCGTCGTCAATTCTTCCGACAGAATGGCGGCGCTGACTTCGCGGCCGCCGCCGGAAATTGTGTAATCACCTGTCGGCAGCGTGATCGGATCGCCTCCGGTCAGGCCCGAGGCCACAGTGTTGCCCTCCGCGTCGATCACCTCGAACCGCGTGGCGACAGCGCGGGTCATGGCGTCCGCCAGACCTTCTGCATCGACAGCGCTGAAATAGCTGCCATTGCCGGCGGCGGCCCAGCTTTCAAAGGTCTGTTCCAGATCGGCATCATCAATCGCAAAGCCGACAATATTGACGCGGATATCCCATCCCAGCGCCCGCAGAGCGGCAATTTCGCTGGCCGCATCGCCATCGCAGGTCTCTTCGCCATCGGTCAGGACAACGAGCACGCGCTGCCCCGTCGCGCCCGCGAGATCGGTGCGGACATGGGCGATGGACGCACCGATGGGTGTGCGGGCCAGATTCATGGCATTGATGCCGGCGATGGTTGAGGTCACCGCTGCGGCATCCATCGGGCCGAGCGGAATTTCCAGATCGGTGCGGCAGCTATCCGCCTCACGATGTCCGAACACGCGCAGGGCGAAGCCGGTGCCTTCGGGAATCGTCTCGTTGACGAGCGTTGTGAGCGTCGTCTTTGCGATTTCAATGCGGCGGTCACCGCCAATGCGCTGCAGCATGGAGCCGGACGCATCGAGGATGATCTCGACGGCATCGCCGGATCCAAGCGCCGCGCGGTTTTGTGTGACGATCAGTTCGCCGGGCGGATTCGGTGCCGGGGTGACTGACAGGGGTTCGGTATCCATGATGGCGGCGCCGCGCGTGCGGTAAACGAGGCTGTAGTCGCCAATATTTTCAGGTGCCACAAGCTCGACAGTCGCCGAGGCGGGGTCAACATAGCTGTAATCGAAACTGTTGCCGTCAGTATCGGAAATGAAAATCATGTCGCCGCCATTGCCGGCCCCTTCCCAGGCGACGTCGAAGCGAAACCGGGCATGGACTTCGCCGGGCCCGTCGATCTCAACGCTGGCTTCGACGATATCGATGGGGGAGCGCCCTATGACCCGTCCATTGGAGACATAGACGACGTCGAATTCGCCCAATGTCTCGCCAACGCGGAGCGACACGCTGTTGCCGGTCGCGTTTCCGACATACACATAGGAGCCGATACCGCTCCGCGAATCGCCATCGCGATCACCGAATGTGACGAGGTCACCGGAATTTTCCGGGCCCTCGAACGTGACGTCGATGCTGCCGCCCGCATGGACGGTCGCAGGCGCGGTCACGGTTGCAGATATGCTGCCCACTGTTACGGGCGCCCGCGCCAGAATGGTGCTGCCCGTCCGGTAAACAACGTCATACTCCCCAGCATCCGCCGGTGCGCGCAGACTGCGGGAGCCTTCCGGTGAATTTCCGACATATCCGTAGGATGACCCGCGAATGGCCTCACCATCGCGCTCGGCCCATGTGATCATGTCGCTGCGGCTGATCGGACCGGTCCAGCTGACTTCAATGGATTCGCCTGCACCCGCTGTTTCCGGAGCCGCAATTGTCGCTTCGGCCATGACCACGCTCAGGGGCTGACTGGCGACGACCTCGCCACCATGCGTGAAGACCAGGAGATAGTCGCCGGGCTGTTCGGGAGCTTCGATGAATTCCGGGTTCGTCTGAAGGTAGGAATAGGCCACACGCCGGGCACCCTCTTCCAGAGGGCGGATTTCAATCATGCTTCCGGTTTCATCCGCGGCGGTCCATGCGACCTCGATACTTTGCCGGATATGGGCTTCCGACATCGCCTCGATGGCATAATCCTGCGCAAAACTGGCGGTGGGCAACAGAGCAAGAAGCAGGATTGTGATGATTGCACGCATGGTGATCTCCCCAGTCAGATTGAGGAGATTGCCATGGCGCTTTCGCAATTACCAGTTTTAACCGGCGGGTTTCGTCTCCGGCGAAGGCGACGCCCGGCCGAGACGCTCCCGCACCAGCCCCACCATGCGGCGGCGGAAATTGCCCATGCGCAAGGGGGCGCCCAGGAAAACCGGCGTCAGGATGAGGGTCAGCAGGGTGGCAAAGCCCAGCCCCCAGACCACGGCGCTGGACAGCTGCACCCACCATTCCGATGACGGTCCGCCAATGCCGATCACGCCCGTCCCGAAATTGGCATTGATCTGGAAGACCATGGGCAGAAGGCCGAATATCGTGGTGATGGTTGTCAGCATCACCGGGCGCAGTCGCTGGGCCGCCGTGCGGACGATGGCGTCATCGATGCCGAAACCGGATTCGCGCAGGCGATGGAAGGTGTCGATGAGCACGATATTGTTGTTCACAACAATTCCGGCCAGCGTCACCACACCCGTCCCCACAAACAGCACGGAAATGTAGGAGAAAGAGAGCTGAATACCGATCATCACGCCGACAACGGACAGGACGACGGCCTGAAGCGTCAGGAAGACGTGCCAGAAATTGTTGAATTGCCACAACAGGATCACCGCCATCATGAACAGCGAGGCCAGCATGGCGACGGCGAAAAATTCGGCGGCCTCTGCCGTTTCCTCGTCCGCACCCCTGAAGCGGATGTCGACATCGGTTGAAATCCGGCCTGCGGCCTGTTCGGCATCGATCCAGGACCGCAACTCATCGCGCAGGAGATTGGCGGCAAAACCCGCATCGGCATTGGCACGGATCTCGATGACCCGCTTGCCATCGCGGCGATTGATAGAGTCGACGCGCTGATGCGCGCTGCGGGTCACAAAATTGCTGAACGGAACGGAGCCTTCGGGCGTATTCACACGCAATTGGTCCAGTGCATCAATGCCCCGATACTCGGCGGGGAAGCGGACGCGGATATCGACTTCCTCATCGGCATCATCGGGACGATAGCGTCCGACCAGCGCACCATTGGTGACGAGCTGAACAGCGGCCCCGATCTGGGCGATGTCGGCGCCGAACCGGCCGGCTTCCTCGCGATCGACCTGCAAGCGCCATTCGAGGCCCGGAAGGGGCAGTGTGTCCTCGATATCGACGAGCCCGTCAGTCTGGTCGAGGCGGGCGCGCACCATCCGGGCGGCGGCATCCAGCGCTTCGAAATTGTCGGACCGCAATTCCACCTGAACGTCCTTGCCGACGGGCGGCCCGTTCTCGAACGGCCGCACCTCGGTCACGAGGCCCGGAATATCGGCGACAGCCTCGCGGATATCGGCGAGGATGTCGCGGCCATCGCGGCGTTGCCCATGCGGGAAGAATTCGATGAAAATGCGGGCTACGGCATCCGACGGTGCGCCGGACACCCCATCATTGAAACTGCCTGACTGGGCCGCCGAACCAGCGGTGGTGAAATAGCCGCGGATACCGTCGATATTATCCAGACGTTCTTCCACCTGAACGGCGAGGCCGTATTGTTCGGCTGGGGAGAGATTGCCGCGCGCCCGCACGAAAACATAGACCTGCTCCGGTTCGGTATCGAGGAAGAATTCGGTCCGGTGCGGCGTCGCGCCGAACCAGAAAACGGTCCCGATCACCACGGCGAGCGTAACCGCTGCAACGGTGAGCGGCCGCTGCACGAGCGAGGCGATGGTCCGGGCGTACAGGCCGGTCACACCGGGCAGCTCTGTTGGCTTGGAAGCGCTTTCGGCTGACAACATGGCCAACGTGCCGGGATCGCCCTTCATCGGCTGTTTGCCGATAACCGAGCCCAGCGCGGGCAGGAAAACCAGCGCCATCACCAGGGCCGACGACAGAACGAAGATAAGCGTTGTCGGCAGGTAGGCCATGTATTGCCCGGGAATCGTGTTCCAGAACAGGAAGGGCAGGAAAGCGGCGAGTGTGGTGCCGGTCGAGGACACGATCGGCCAGAACATCCGTTTGCCAGCCAGCGCATAGCTTTCGCGGCGCGGCGTGCCTTCGGCGAGTTTCCGGTCGGCATATTCGACCACGACGATGGCACCATCGACCAAGAGGCCCACGGCCAGCACCATGGCGAACATCACCATGAAATTCACCGAATAGCCGAAAATGCTCAGCAGCAGGAACGAGAACAGGAAGCTGGACGGTATGGCGATGCCCACCAGCAGGGCGGACCGCAGACCGAGCGCCGCGACTACGAGAATCATCACCAGAACAATCGCCAGCGTGATCGAGCTGGTCAGGCTGTTGAGGCTGTCCTGTACATAGGTCGACACATCCAGCGAAAAGGCGTGGCCGACCGATTCCGGCCAGTTGCCGGCGGCGATTCCTACCGCTTCGCGCACCTCGGACGTCATGTCGATGACATTGGCACCGGGCCGGCGGACGACCTGCAGCGAGAAGGCCGGACGGCCATTATAGCGGGCGAAGCCGTCGCGGTCCTTGAAGGTCCGGCGCACATCCGCCAGATCCGCCAGCGTGACAACAGAATCGCCATTGCGCGCAACGACCAGAGACAGGGCATCCTCGGCGGATTCAAACAGGCCGGGCACCTTGACCTGGAAACGCGCATCGCCCGTATCAAGCGCACCGGCGGCCACCAGCTGATTGTTGGACTGGACGGCGTTGATCACCTGTGCGGACGAAATGCCGTAGGATGTCAGACGCGCCGGATCGATAATGACTTCCAGCAATTCCTCGCGGGCCCCCGCCAGGTTGGCTTCCAGAACGGAAGGCAGGCTTTCCAGCTCGTCCTGCAGATCGCGCGCCAGGCGATAGAGCGCGCGCTCGGGGACATCGCCGTAAAGCTGGACCACAATTGCCGGGGCCAGCGCGGCATTGACTTCCCGCAAGACGGGCTCGCGGGCATCCTCGGGAAATTCGCGGCGCGCCAGATCGATGGCTTCGCGGACATCCAGGATGGCCTGATCGGCATCAAAGGTGACGTCAAATTCGAGCACCATCGAGCCGGCCCCCAGCTGACCTGTTGTGTTCAGCTCCTCGAGGCCCTCAATGGCGCGAAGCTCTGTCTCTGCCGGCCGCAGGATAAGCCGTTCGGCGTCTTCCGGGGACAGCCCTTCCAGCGGGACGATGACACCTACGAAGGGGATCGGGACATCGGGGTCTGATTCCTTCGGCGCGGTCACATAGGAGACCAGCCCGGCCATCAGCAACACGCCGAAAATGACGAGGATCATCCGGACCCGGTTGACGGCAAAATCGACGATACCGGTCATTGTGCCGTCACCGATTCAACCACTGCGCCGTCCTCGACAAAATCCTGACCCTGGACGATGACGCGGGCAGGGTCGGGCAGACCGGACACCCAGCTGCCGCCGGATTCATCCGACAGCCATTCAACCTCGACGAAGCTGACGCGGTCGTTGGCGTCAATAATACGAACGCCGATATTGCCGTCCTCGTTCAGCGCCAGAACTGTGGTCGGCACCAGGTGGGCGGGTCGTGGCGGCAATGGAATGATGATCTCGGCGGTAATACCGGATCGCAATTCGCCATCAGGATTCGAAATGGCGAGTTCGGTCCGGAAAGTGCGGGTCGCCGGATCCGCCTGGCGCGAAATGCGGCGGATGGTGCCATTCTCGATTTCCCCGGTGATGAGGCGGACCTGTCCGGCCATGCCGGCCTCCAGCGCGCCGACCTCGCGCTCGGCGACCTGAGCTACCGCCAGCAGCGGGTCGAGCTCCAGCACGGTGCCGCAAGGCTGGCCGGGTGACAGGAAATCGCCGATTTCCGCGTCGCGGCTGTCAAACCATCCGTCGAAGGGCGCGCGGATGAAGATGTTCGCCATTTCCTGCTGGGCGGCCTCGAGCCGGGCCCGGGCCCCATCCCGCGCAGCTTCAAGCGCGGAGACCGAATTCTGCGAGCGATAGCCGCGATCACTGAGGGTGACAGCGCCTTCATATTCCTGCTGCGCGGCGCGCAGATCGGCCCGGGCCTGGTCCAGAGCGGCCTGGCGGGCATCGACTTCCAGGCGGCATAGCAGATCGCCCTCCGATACCCGTGCGCCTTCCGGTGCCGGAGCCTCTACAACGCGGCCGCCGGTTTCCGCACGCACCGATACTTCGCGGACCGCCTGGGTACGGCCCCGCAGTGAAATATATCCGGGCTGTTCGTCGGCATGGAAGATTTCATAGACAACACGGGGGGCCCGCGACGGGGCCTGTCCGTCTTCTGCGGCCGGTCCGCTGTCGCGATTATTGAACAGCGATCCGAACAGGAAAAAGGATCCGACAATGATGATGATGGCGAAAGCAGCGATATAGCGGCCATTGAAGCGCATAGTGGGTATCCGTCCGTTTCGCCCGCAGGCCATGTTGCATGTGCGAGATAGGCCGATTTTGCGACGGAATACAGACCGAACATCAAAATTGATCAGTGTTTTTCAATTTTGAGCGGCAATTTATGATGCGGGAGGTTTCATTGCTGGCTCCCTGGGACGGGCTCGAACCGCCGACCCGGTGATTAACAGTCACCTGCTCTACCAACTGAGCTACCAGGGAAAAGCCTTAGCAATGAGGCCGGGGCTATACCACTGGATTTGTTCCGGCGGCAAGCCTTGATGCTCCAACAAATGCACAAAGAAAAATCGGGAGCCAGTGAGGCTCCCGACAAGGCATTGGGTGGATGGTGGGGTGTCTTCACGGGAAGACCTACATACATTCCCAGAAGAGGGTAAATGCGAGGTTAACGCTCTGGCCTTTTGGTCGAAAAAGATTCAACCTGATTGCAGAAGTCTTAGCGGGAGGCGCGGAAACATGCGTGAATACACAACATATGGCGATTTCTTTCCCTACTACCTACAAGAACACGCCAAGCCGGAAACGCGGATATTTCATTATATCGGCTCGATTCTGGCTATCGGTGTGCTGGTCTTTGCGCTGGCGACGATGAATTGGTGGCTTTTGCTGGCGGTACCGCTCTCGGGCTATTTCTTCGCCTGGGTCAGCCATGCCTTCATTGAAAAGAACAAGCCGGCGACCTTCACTTATCCGCTTTGGTCGCTACGCGGCGATTATCACATGCTGTTTCTGGCCATGACCGGAAAGCTCGAATCGCAATTGCAGCGCGCCGGTGTCGCGTCGCCGGCGGCCGAGTAATCTTTCGTTTCCGGCTGAAAGTGTTGGAGGCTCCGCCCGGAATCGAACCGGGGTACACGGATTTGCAATCCGCTGCGTCACCACTCCGCCACGGAGCCATCCCTGCGGTGAGCGCGGTTTGTAACCGAGCCAAAACGTTCCGGCAACGTGTTCTCGCACGATTGCCGTCATCAGGTGTTGCCGCAAGCTTTCAACGCGCGATATAAGCGCCACGCCTTGGTAAATCAGAGGGGGCCCACGTGCCGGATTTTTCCCGTGAACGCGATGCAATGGTCGACAGCCAGATCCACACAGCTGACGTCACCGATCGCCGTCTTCTGAAAGCGCTGCGCACCTTGCCGCGCCATAAATTCATGCCGAAAAGCAAAGCGGCCATTGCCTATGCCGATTGCGAAGTCGAAGCGGCGGCTGGCCGCTGGATGCTGCGTCCGCGGGATCTGGGCCTTTTGATTCATGCCGCGCATGTGCAGCCGGACGAGCTGGTGCTCAACATTGCCAGCGGCCGCGGCTACGCCGCTGCCGTGCTGTCTCGCATGGCGGAAACCGTTGTTTGCGTGGAGGCGGACGCAACACTGGTGAAGAAATCCTCCGACGCGCTCGCCGATGCCGGATGCGATAATACCGCCGTGCTGGAAGGCGATCCGCTCAAGGGCGCGCCAGGGCAGGGTCCTTACGATGTGATCTTTGTCGAAGGTGCAGTTGAAGAAACGCCGCGCGTCTGGTTCGACCAATTGAAAGACGGAGGCCGTCTGGCGGTGATTGTTCGCCGGGGATCCATTGGCAAGGCGATGATTTACACGCGATCCGGCGACAGCATTGGTCAGCGCGTGGTTTTCGATTCAACACCGCGAATCATTCCGGGTTTCGAAAAGGACGCCGGTTTCGTCTTTTGATGCGGCAATGCGTCACTTGAATTTCCGGACGCGTTCATTACTTGAACAGCGTTCACTGCTCGGTGGTTTTGCGAACCTTACAAAGCCGACACTATGCCTGCACGCATTCCTGTATAAACTGGGGTGGAATTCGAGGGTTGCACATGTTCAGAAAAATCATCTCCACCGGCGCGCTCGCCGCTGCCTTGCTCACGCTTCCGGCGCAAGCCCAAACGTTTGAGGAAACGCTGGAGCTGACCTACCGCTCCAATCCGACATTGCAGGCAGAACGCGCTGGCCTCAGGGCCGCAGAAGAATCTATCACCCAGGCACGGTCCGGATGGTTGCCCAATGTTTCGGCTTCGGCCGGAATCAGCAATACGACGACGGAAAGTTCGGGCGGGTTCTTCAACCAGTCCAATACGGTGACCCCACAGACCTACCGGATTGATGCCAGTCAGGCGATCTGGCGCGGCGGCGAGATCAATGGCGCGATCAGTCAGGCCGAGGCCAATGTGCAAGCGACGCGCGAGCAATTGCGGGGCTCGGAACAAACCATCCTCCTTCAGGCGGCAACTGCCTATCTGGATGTCCGCCGCGATGTCGAGATCGTGGAAATTCGCCGCAACAATGTCGAAGTGCTGCTGGCGCAGCTCGATGCGGCCGAAGATCGCTTCGAAGTGGGCGAGATTACGCGCACCGATGTCTCGCAGGCCGAAGCGCGGCTCTCGAGTGCGCGGGCCCAGTTTGCCGCCGCACTTTCGCAACTGGCCGCCAGCCGCGCGCGGTATGCGGCGTTGGTCGGTCAGTATCCGGCGACGCTGGCCGCCGAACCACCCCTTCCGGAATTGCCGGAAGCCCTTGAAGACGCTCTGGAAATCGCGCTCGATTTCAGCCCGACGCTTCGCGCAGCGGCTTTCACCGAAGACTCGGCGCGTGCCTCCATTCAGACCGCGCGCGGTGCGTATGTGCCCGATGTTTCGCTCTCGGCATCGGCCAGCCGCGGACGGGATCAGCAGATATCCGGCGATCAGACCGACCGGGTATCGGTTGCCGCCCAGGTGTCGGTGCCGCTTTTCACCGGCGGCCTCAATCGCTCGCGCGTGCGTCAGGCCGTTTTCAATGCGGATCAGGCGCGGATGCGGGTGACGGCAGCGCGCCGTCAGGTTACCGAAGTCGTCACTACGGCGTTCAATAATCTGGTGGCCAGCCGCTCGGTGATTGCCTCCAGCCAGCAATCGGTTGAAGCCAATGAAATCGCCCTGGAAGGGGTACAGCAGGAAGCGTTTGTCGGCCTGCGCACAACGCTGGATGTTCTGAATGCGGAGCAGGAATTGCTGGATGCGCGCCTGACTCTGGCCAGCGCCCAGCGTGATTCCTATGTCGCGGGCCTGACGCTGTTGCAAGCCATGGGGCTACTCACTGCGGATACACTGAGCATTGTTGGCGAGCCGGAACCCTATGTGTCCGAGGCTGCAGGCGGTGATTTCGACTTCACGCCGTGGAATTAACCGTAAAAAACTGGTGTTTCCGGGTGGACAGTTGGCCCGAAGACCGGCTTTAATTCGCCCAACAGGGGAAGCGTTGGAAGAGGGATTGCCCGCTCATGCCTACAGAAGCTGCAGAAAACGAACCATCCATGGAAGAAATCCTCGCATCGATCCGGCGGATCATTGACGAGGATGAGGACGGTGGCGAAGCCGAGGCTCCGGCCGGGGAGGCACAGGCAGCCGAGCCGGAACCTGCCGCCGAAGCGGCGCCAGAACCCGCACCGGAACCCGAGCCCGCGGTAGAGGCCGCACCCGAGCCGGAACCGCCTGTTGAAGACGACGTTCTTGAGTTGACCGAAAAAGTTGAAGAGGTTGGTGGCGGCACGGATCCGCTCTCGATTGATGATGATCTGATGATTGTCGACCGCGAAGAAGATGATCCCGTTGTGGAATTGCCCGAGCCGGAGCCGGAACCCGCGCCTGCGATGGAAGCCGCACCCAAGCCGGCACCGGAACCGGAAGCCGATGAAGAAACGCTTGTCGGAGCGCCTGCCGCGACGGCCGCCGCCGGCGCCTTCGATGCTCTGGCCGAAAACCTGCGTGTTGCCAGCGCCGACGGCCTGACCCTTGAAGGGATTGTGCGCGAGATGATGCGCCCGATGCTGAAAGAGTGGCTCGACGCAAATCTGCCGCGGATCGTGGAAGAAAAAGTCGAAGGTGAAATTGAACGCATTTCGCGTCGACGCTAGGCCCTGAACTGAAACAGAAAAGAATAGGGCGTCGACGAAATCGTCGGCGCCCTTTATGTATCCGCCGCCATGCTAGAAAAAACATTCGAACCGAACGCTGCCGAACCGCGCCTCTATGCGCAATGGGAAAACGCCGGAACCTTCCAGCCGAAGGATGATCCGCAAGCGGAAACCTATTCCATCGTCATTCCGCCCCCCAATGTGACCGGCAGCCTGCATATCGGGCATGCGCTGAACAATACGCTGCAAGACGTGCTGATTCGCTATCATCGCATGCTGGGCAAGGCCGTGCTGTGGCAGCCGGGCACAGATCATGCCGGGATTGCCACCCAGATGGTGGTCGAGCGCCAGCTGGCCGCAGAGGGCAATATATCGCGCCGTGATATGGGCCGGGAGGCCTTCATCAAGCGCGTCTGGGAATGGAAAGAGGAATCCGGCGGGACCATCCTCAACCAGCTACGCCGGCTGGGCGCGTCCTGTGACTGGAGCCGCGAACGCTTCACCATGGATGAGGGCCTGTCGAAAGCCGTGCTCAAGGTTTTCGTGGAGCTTCATCAGCAGGGCCTGATCTACCGCGACAAAAGGCTGGTGAACTGGGATCCGCATTTCCAGACGGCGATTTCCGATCTGGAAGTGGAAAATCGCGAAGTCGACGGGCATTTCTGGCGCTTCCGCTATCCGCTGGCCGACGGCTCGACCTACAAATTCCCGATTGCCTTTGATGAGGACGGCAAGGCCACGGAGTGGGAGGAGCGCAACTATATCGTGGTTGCCACCACGCGCCCGGAAACCGTTCTCGGCGATACAGGCGTAGCCGTGCATCCCGATGACGAGCGCTATGCCGGCCTCGTGGGCAAGACCATCCGCCTGCCGATTGCCGATGTAGACATCCCGATCGTGGCCGATGAGCATGCCGACCCGGAACAGGGCTCGGGCGCGGTGAAGATTACACCGGCGCATGATTTCAATGACTTCATGGTGGGAGAGCGCCAGGGCTTGCCGATGGTCAATCTGTTTGACCGTGAGGCGCGGCTGATCTCCGAGATCACCGATGAAAAGGTCGACGGGCTGGACCGTATCCCTGAGGAGTGGCGCGGGCTGGACCGGTTCGAGGCACGTGAAAAACTTGTCGCCCGGATGGATGAACTCGGCCTGCTGGACGGGATTGAGGACCGCAAGGTGCAACAGCC
Source organism: Hyphobacterium sp. CCMP332 (assembly GCF_014323565.1). Classification (NCBI taxonomy): domain Bacteria; kingdom Pseudomonadati; phylum Pseudomonadota; class Alphaproteobacteria; order Maricaulales; family Maricaulaceae; genus Hyphobacterium; species Hyphobacterium sp. CCMP332. The sequence goes on along the minus strand of NZ_CP058669.1, from coordinate 1,376,693 downwards.
CTTTGGCGACCGCTCCGGCGTCGTGGTGGAACCCTTCCTGACGGATCAGTGGTTCGTGAAGGCCGATGTGCTGGCCAGGGACGCCATCGCGGCGGTTGAGGACGGGCGCACGGCTTTCCATCCCAAGAATTGGGAAAAGACCTATTTTGAATGGATGCGCAATATCCAGCCCTGGTGCATTTCGCGGCAGCTCTGGTGGGGGCATCGGATTCCGGCGTGGTATGATGAGGACGGTAATGTCTATGTCGCCGATAGCGAGGAAGAAGCCGTTGCCAAGGCCGGTGGTAAAACGCTGACGCAGGACGAAGACGTTCTCGACACCTGGTTTTCGTCTGCGCTTTGGCCGTTCTCGACGCTGGGCTGGCCGGAAGAAACCGATGAGCTGAAGCGCTTCTATCCGACGAGCGTTCTGGTGACGGCGTTCGACATCATCTTTTTCTGGGTTGCCCGGATGATGATGCAGGGCCTCCATTTCATGAAAGAGGTGCCTTTCCCGGATATCTATATCCATGCGCTGGTGCGCGACGAGCACGGCGCGAAAATGTCCAAATCCAAGGGCAATGTGATCGACCCCCTGGAGCTGGTCGATGAATTTGGGGCCGATGCGGTGCGCTTCACGCTGGCCGCACTCGCCGCGCAGGGCCGCGACATCCGCATGTCGAAGGACCGCGTTGAGGGTTATCGCAATTTCGGCACGAAACTGTGGAATGCGGCGCGCTTCTGCCTGATGAATGACTGCCTGCTGGATCCGGATTTCGATCCGAAAGCGGTGAAGCAGACCGTCAATCAATGGCTGCTGGGCGAAGCCGAAGCCGCCACCAAAGCCGTGGCGCAAGGCCTTGAAACCTATCGCTTCAACGAGGCGGCCAGCGCCGCCTATCGCTTTGTCTGGAATGTGTTCTGCGACTGGCATCTGGAATTTGCCAAGCCGCTCTTCAATGGCGAGGACGAGGCCGCGAAAGCCGAGACGCGCGCGACAACCGCCTATGTGCTGGAAATCGCTTTGAAGCTGCTGCACCCTTTCATGCCCTTCATCACCGAGGAATTGTGGGCGAAGACCGCCGGGCCGGAGGGCCGGGACAGCCTGCTGATCGTTGCGGACTGGCCGCAACCGCAAGGCCTCGCCAATGCGGCGGCACAGGACGAGATGAACTGGCTGGTCAACCTGATCACCGAAATCCGCAAGCTACGCTCGGAAATGAATATCCCCGCCAAGGCCCGGCCCGCCGGCCTGGCCATTTCCGGCGATGTGGCGCTGGCCGAATGCCTGAAGCGCCATTCCGCCCTGATCTGCCAGCTGGCACGGCTGGACAGTATTGCGCTGGCAGATGCGGCACCCGAAGGCTCGGCGCAGATCGTGGTCGGCGAGACGACCTATGCGCTGCCGCTGGAAGGGGTGATCGATTTCGACGCCGAGCGGACACGGCTGGACAAGGAAATCGCCAACACCGCCGGCGAGATTGCACGGCTAGAGAAAAAGCTGGGCAATGAGCGCTTTGTCGCCAATGCGCCTGCCGCTGTGGTCGAGGCGGAACGCGCCAAGATGGCGGATTATGCCGCTCAGAAGGCGGCGCTGGAAGAGGCCCGGGCGCGTCTGGGGTGACTTTCCATACCCCGCGGCCCTCGGGCTTGACCCGAGGGTCCATCTTTCAAGAGTTGATTGATCCCCGGATCAAGTCCGGGGACCCCGGAAATCATTTGCGTGATCTGATGCTGGCGCTAACTTTGCCGAATGACTGATTCCCAACGCCTTTCACCCGAAATGGAAACCATCTGGAAGGAAGAGCTCTCGCCCTTCCTGTCCGAGCGTGAAGACCGCCGCAAGGATGCGGTAAAGCGCCTCGTTCTGGGGGTTGGAGGGGGCGTCGTCATCGGCGTCATTGCCGCCATCTTCTTTGTATCGAATGCTGCCGAACCGTTGGGCTTCTTCGCCTTTATCGTGGCGGTCATGGGCGGGAGTTATCTGGGCAGCACCAAATTCATGGCGCTGCGCAAGGAAGTGAAGGTGGGGCTTTTAAACCGCCTCGCCGAAGCCTCGGCCATGCAATATGCGCTGAAACCGGCGGCTCCGGCGCGCTTCCAGGTGTTCCGCGAGCACGGGCTGATCCCGTCTTCGCAACGCGAGAGTTTCGAGGATCATTTCATCGGTGAACGTCATGGCTCCGTTTTCGAGCTCTATGAAGCCAAGCTGGAACAACGCCGCCGATCCAACAAGAAAACCACCTGGGTCACGGTGTTTCGCGGCCTGCTGATCCGCGTGGAGTTTCCGCGGACAGTGGAAGGGGTGACCGTCATCACCCGCGACCAGGGCATATTCAATGCGCTGGAGGGCTGGGGGCGGAAGAATTTCGGCAATACCAAGCTCGAACGTGTCGGTCTGGTCGATCCGAAATTTGAAAAGATTTTCGAGGTCTATTCCACCGATCAGGTGATGTCGCGCTATCTTCTGACACCGACCTTCATGGAACGCCTGCTGGCCCTTGAAACGGCTGTCAAAGGCAAGAAGGTCCGCGCGGCGTTTGACGAGCGGCATGGCGGCGGCGAGCTCCTCATCGCGGTCGAGACTGGGAACCTGTTCGAACCGGGCAGCCTGTTCAAACCGCTGGATGATGAAAAGCGCGTGCGGACCCTGCTGAGCGAGATCGAACTGGTGACAGGCATGCTGGACCTGATGGTGCGTCCGCCCGAGCTCGGCGAGAATGTTCTGGCGGAAAGCTAAAACGCGAACGTCCCGACAACAGGAACATGATCGGAGGCCTTGGCCTTGCCGCGCGTCGCCTTGTGGATATCCACCGATTTCAGATGATCGGCCGCCTGTGGCGAACACAGCAGATGATCGATGCGGATGCCATGATCCTTTTGCCAGGCCCCGGCCTGATAATCCCAGAAGGTGTATTGATGGGCGCGGCCATCGCATTGCTCGAAGGCGCTGGTAAAGCCCAGCCACAGAAGTGAGCGGAAGGCTTCGCGGGATTCCGGGCGGGTGAGGGCGTCGCCTTCCCAGGCGGCGGGATCGTGGACATCGGCATCACCGGGAATGACATTGTAATCACCCGCGAGCACGAGATTTTCCTCATAGGTGAGGAGTTCTTCGGCGCGCGCCTTCAGGCGCTTCATCCAGCCCAGCTTGTAATCAAATTTGGGACCGGGAGCGGGGTTGCCATTGGGCAGGTAGATGGACGCCACGCGCACCACGCCGTCATCGGTCGAGATCACAGCTTCCAGATAACGGGCCTGCTCGTCCGCATCATCGCCCGGCAGTCCGGCAATGCTTTCGTCGATCGGGAATTTCGAGAGAATGGCCACGCCATTATAGGATTTCTGGCCGTGGGTTTCGACATTATAGCCGAGGTCCTCGATCTCCAGACGCGGGAAATTCTCGTCGATACATTTGATTTCCTGCAGGCAGGCAATATCCGGCGCGGCTTCACGCAGCCAGTCGAGCACGTTTTCAAGCCGTGCCTTGACGGAGTTGACGTTCCAGGTGGCGATGGTGATGGTCATCGGCGGTCTTTCTTTGGCGGGAGCAAATCACGGACAACAAATGGATAGCATCGTCCGCACGGAGGATCACCTCTCAGAAGGGCTTGCGTCTGTTAATGGTGGTGATCGCAAACCATTGCGTCATTGCCCGGCCGTGCTTGCGCGGTTCCGGGCAATCTCATTTGAAAAGAGATCACCCGAATAAGTCGGGTGATGACGGGGGCAAGAAAGGCGAGCAGCGCATCGATGTGCGCCAATCAAAACCCCCGGAAACTCGCGATCTCTTCCACGCTCGCGCGTTCGGTGCGCATCGTATTGAGCGGCGCGTCCGGATCGGCATAGCCTAGGGCGAGGCCGCAATAGACCTGTTCATCCTCCGGCAGATCCAGCGCTGTGCCGAGTGTCTTCGTAAACCTTGTCCAGGCTTCCTGCATGCAGGTGGCGAGGCCGCGGCCTTCGGCGGCGAGGGTGACGGCATAGATGAACATGCCCAGATGGGCCCATTGATTCGGATTCATCCGGGGGTCGATGGTGAAGAACATACCCACCGGCGCGCCAAAGAAATCGAAATTTCTCAGGACCTGACCCAGCCGCCCGGCCTTGTCTTCGCGCGGGATGGCGAGAATGTCATACATCTGCTCGCCGACCGCATACCGGCGCGCGCGATAAGGGTCCCAGAGCTTTTCCGGATAGACCGGGAAGGCGTTCTCATCGCCGAACGGATCGACCTCCAGCTTTGCTTTCACCGCATCAATGATGGCTTGCCGGGCTTCGCCAGTGACGACATGGACTTTCCAGGGTTGCAGATTGCCGCCGGACGGGGCCCAGCGGGCATCCTCCAGAATAGCACGGGCGGTGGCTTCGCTGACGGGCGTGTCAAGAAAACCGCGCGTGGAAATGCGCGAGCGCAGCGCGTCGAGAATGTCCATCAGATCGAAAACGAGACGCCGCAGCCGCACGCTGCCGTGGCGTGAGGGTTCTCGATCTTGAAGGTCGCGCCGATCAGATCATCGGCAAAATCGATCGTGCAATCGGCCAGGAAGGGCAGGGAGGCGCTGTCGATGGCGACCTTCGCGCCGTCCAGCTCCAGCACCGTATCATCGTCCGAAGCGGCCTGATCAACGCCGAATTTGTAGGAAAAGCCCGAGCATCCGCCGCCCTCCACGGAGATACGCATCACACCGGCCTTCTCGGATTCGAGAATGGCATTGATGCGTTTGGCGGCGCGTTCGGTCAGTTCAATCTGGGGGGCGGTCATGGGACGGCTCCGGCTTTCGTTTGCGGGTTACGTGATATATGGACCGCATTGGCCGGAACGCAAACCCGTTAAGGACAAGATGATGAGTGTGGGTGCCACAGATCGCAGCCGGGCGAAATATGCCTGCCACCCCTCGCAGACGCGTGGGCGGGTCTATCCGCAGGCGGACAGCGCGTCCCGCACCGCCTTCCAGCGGGATCGCGACCGCATCATCCACACAACGGCCTTCCGGCGGCTGAAAGAGAAAACACAGGTCTTTGTCGCCCACGAGGGCGATCATTACCGGACCCGCCTGACGCATTCGCTGGAGGTGGCGCAGATTGCCCGCACAATTGCCCGGGCCCTCAATGCCGATGAGGACCTCACCGAAGCCCTGGCGCTGGCCCATGATCTGGGTCATCCGCCCTTCGGTCATGCCGGCGAACGGGCGCTGGCCGAGTGCATGAAGGATTTTGGCGGGTTTGATCACAATGCGCATACGCTGCGCATAATCACCCGGTCGGAAGTGCGATATGCGGAGTTCGAAGGCCTGAACCTGACCTGGGAGACGGTGGAAGGTATCGTCAAGCACAATGGCCCGCTGGTGACGCAAGCCAGGGGCGAAGGCCAGCTCAATTGGGGCATTACCGATTATCCGCACTGGCGGGAGCTGGAATTGTCCACTTTCGCTTCGCTGGAGGCCCAGATCGCCGCCGTGTCGGATGATATTGCCTACAACAATCACGATATTGACGATGGTCTGCGCGCGGGCCTGCTGGATATTGACGAATTGGCGCAATTGCCGCTGGTGGGCGAGACATTGCGTTCGGTTCGCCGGCGCTATCCAGACGCTTCGGAGGAAACTCTCATCCTCGAGATGGTGCGCGAGCTGATCGGGCGGATGGTGACCGATGTGCTGAATGAGACCCGCACGCGCCTCGACCAACTCGATCCGGGCAGCGTCAACGATATTCGTATGGCAGGCCGGGAAACGGCCGCCTTCTCGAATGACATGCTGATCGGTCTCGCCGAAGTCCGCCGCCATTTATTTGCCAATATGTACAGGCATTACAAGGTGAACCGGGTCATGGCGCAGGCCGAACGTGTGGTGACGGAGCTGTTTACCTGTTTTCACTCCGACCCCGGACTGTTGCCGACCCGGTTTCGCGCCGGGGCAGGCGAGGCCGGGAGTGTGGAACTTGCCCGCCGGGTGTGTGATTATATCGCTGGTATGACCGACCGGTATGCTCTGGAGGAGCATCGGCGGTTATTCACAGTTCAGGGCTACTTCTGACCCCCGGAAACACCTTGTGTTGGTGTTATCCTGAAAGAGGTCAGGTGATTCGGCCGATCAGGAATGGAACGCTATGAGCGATCGCGATACCCAATCCCCCCTCGGCGAGTATGACGAGGATGATGAAACATTCGACGCGCGCGAGGATTCGCGCCGCGGCCCGCTGCTGCTGACGACAGCCGCTGCGGTGTTTGTGCTGTTTATCGCCGTCGTGTGGAGCGCTTATCAGCAGGGCGTGCGTGACCGTGATGAGCCCTCGCGGATTGTGGCGGATTCGACGCCTTATCGCGAGCGCCCAGCGGATCCGGGCGGAACGGAAACGCCTGATCTCGATATAGAGGCCTATGAGCGCATCTCCGGTGATACGTCAGGCGATGGTGGAACGACACCGCGCGCTGGCCCGGAAGAGCCGGTGGAAGATAGCGGCCGTCCGGCGCTGCGCCTCGAGGAAACGACCCCGGATCAGACTGTATCGGATACCTCCGGCAACAATTCGACTGAAACGGACGTTGCTGCAAATACATCGCCGCCCCAGCGTACAGAGCCGGAAAGAACGGTCGAGCCTGCCGAAACGCCGGTGTCAACGCCGCCGCCCCCTGCGGCTCAACCTGCCGAAGAGACGCCGGCGGCGATGGCGGTTCCTGCCCCGACCTCCAGCGGCAACTGGGTGGTGCAGATCGGCTCTTTCCGGACCGAGGATGAAGCGGAAAGTGCATGGGTGAACTTCATTACCGGTTATTCCGACATTTCTGCCGGGGCCTCGCCGGATATCCAGTCTGCTGAAATCGAGGGCCGCGGTACCTATCATCGCCTGCGGATCGCGGCCTTTGCCGGGCGTGATGAAGCCTCTGCCTTCTGTGCGGCCTTGCAGGCGCGCGGGCAGGATTGCTACGCCACACGCAGATGAGTGCGCGCGCCGCAATCTTCGGCCTGAAGGGCCCGACTCTCCGCGACAGTGAAATCGCCTTTTTCCGCGAGTCCGATCCTTGGGGTTTCATCCTCTTTGCCCGCAATGTGGAGAGCCCCAAACAACTCGCCCGCCTGTGTGTCTCGCTACGCGATGTGGTGGGCCGGGAAGCGCCGGTTTTCATCGATCAGGAAGGCGGGCGGGTTCAGCGCCTGCGGGCGCCGCAATGGCGGGATGCGCCGCCTGCTGAGATTTTTGGCCAGCTTTATGCCGACAATGCCGAGGCCGCGAAAGAAGCCGTCTGGCTGAATCATCGCCTGATCGCGCATGAATTGCGCTCAAGCGGCATTGATGCGGATTGTGCGCCGTGTCTCGATCTGGCGATTGACGGCGCCGATGCCGTGATTGGTGACCGGGCCTATGGCTCGGATGTCGATGTGATTGCGGCGCTGGGTCAGTCGGCCATGGATGGCTTGATGGCCGGCGGCGTGGCGCCGGTGATCAAGCATGTGCCGGGACATGGCCGCGCCGATGCAGACAGCCATTTTCACCTGCCACGCGTGAAAGAACCTCTGGACCTCCTGATCGAGACTGATTTTGCGCCCTTTGCGGCGCTGAAACACGCTCCGATGGGGATGACAGCGCATATCGTCTACGACGCGCTGGATGACAGTGCGCCGGCGACCATGTCGGAAACCGCCATCGGCTATATCCGGAACGAGATCGACTTTGACGGCCTGTTGATGACAGACGATTTGTCGATGAAGGCGCTGTCAGGCTCCTTCGCAGAACGCACCAGGCGTTCCATCGCTGCTGATTGCGATATTGTCCTGCATTGCAACGGTGATCGTCACGAGATGGAGGCGATTGCGGATGCCGCGCCGCTACTGGCGGACAAGGCGCTGGCGCGCGCGGCTAAAGCGGAGGCCGCCCGCGAAGAGCGGGAAAAATTCGATGTTCAGTCCGGCCTGATCAAGCTGGAGTCGCTTCTGGCCGGGGTGAGGACATGAGCGAGGAGTTCGAGGAAGATCTGCCGTTTGAAGCCGCCGAAGACGCCGATCATGAGGCGTTGATCGTCGATCTTGATGGTTATGAGGGTCCGCTACATCTCTTGCTGGCGCTGGCCCGGAAGAAGAAAATCGACCTCACCAGGCTCTCCATTCTCGAACTGGCCGAGCAATATCTGGCCTTTGTACATGCAGCCGGAAAACGCCTTGATCTTGCCGCGGAATATCTCGTCATGGCGAGTTGGCTGGCCTATCTCAAATCGCGCCTGCTTTTGCCCAAACCAAGCAAGGATGACGAGGAAATCGCGCCGGAACAGATGGCAGCGGCTCTGGCATTCCGGCTTCGCCGTCTCGATGCGATGCGCGCGGCCGGCGGCGCCGTCTTTGCCGGCAAGCTGTACAAGCGCGATATTTTTCCCCGCGGCATGCCGGAGGGGGTGCGCACGCTACGCGCCTCGAAATATGAAGCCAGCCTCTATGACCTTTTGAGCGCCTATGCCAAACGCCGGCAGGCTTCCATCCGCACGAACTACCGGCCGGAATTGCCGAAAGTCTATGCGCTGGATGCCGCGCGAACGCGGCTGGAGCGCATTCTGCCGGAGATCAGGCACTGGAAGACGCTGGACAGTCTGTTGCCGACCGATATGGAGCTCGGCCAGAATGCGCCGCCGCGCCGCTCTGTGCTGGCGAGCTCGACATTGGCAGCGCTGGAAGTGACCAAGGATGGTCATGCGGAATTGCGTCAGGCGAAAGCCTATGATCCCATTGAGGTCAGAGGCAAGGAGGACGCGCCCAAGACATGACGGACAAGCCCGATCCCATTAATGAAGCGATTGAAAAGCTTCGCGAGCGCGCGTCTCGTCAGGGGCAGGCCGAGACCGGCAGCCATGAAAAGGGCCCGCGTCTGGCGGTAAATGCCGAGCAGGACCGATTGCGCCGTATGGAGGCCTTGCTGTTTGCCGCCGTTGAGCCGCTGGATATCGAGACCCTGCAGACCCGATTGCCGGCCGAGAGCGATGTCGAGGCTTTGTTGGCGAAGCTGCAGGAAGATTATGCCGAGCGGGGTGTTCAACTGACAGAGGTCGGGGGGCGCTGGCGCTTTGAAACCGCGCCGGATTTGCGCGGCCTGCTGGAAGAGATTCGCGAAGAGCCGCGCAAACTGTCGGATGCCGGGCTCGAAACGCTGGCCATCATTGCCTATCATCAGCCGGTCACACGGGCCGAGATCGAGGAAATTCGCGGTGTGGCGGTGTCCAAGGGAACGCTGGATCTTCTGTTCGAGCTCAGCTGGATCCGGCCGCGCGGCCGTCGGCGTACGCCGGGGCGTCCGGTGACCTATGGCACGACAAATGGATTCCTGCAGTATTTCGGTCTCGCCTCTATTGCCGATTTGCCGGGGCAGGCGGATTTGAAAGCTGCCGGGCTTCTGGATGCGCGCCTGCCGCCCGGTTTTGAAATTCCCGATCCCGGCCTGTCCGAAGGCCTGGAGGGCGAAGACCCGCTGGACCCGGAAGAGGATGCGCATCTCTTCCATGTCGATTTCATGGACGAGGATGACAGCGAAACGTAATTTCCTGACCATGCAAATGGACGCGGGCGGATCGCTCGTCTAATCCTGTCTGAGAATTATTCCCGCGGGAGGAAAATATGGCACCGGGCATCTGGCAAATTCTGATTATCGTCGTTCTTATCGCCTTGCTCTTTGGCGCGGGACGTATTTCGGGTCTGATGGGTGAAGTCGCCAAAGGCATCACCAGCTTCCGCAAGGGCCTGAAAGAAGGCGAGGACGGCACCGACAAGGACGAGGGCGGTAATGCCTCGATCAGCGAGAATGCTGCGTCGGAGGAAACGACCACGGCCTCTCGCGAGGACGAAAAGACGCGGAACTAGGGCCCGGACATGAATCCCGGCATTGGCGCTCCCGAACTTATAGTCCTGGCGGTTCTGGCCCTGATCGTGGTCGGACCCAAAGACCTGCCGATGCTGTTTCGGCGGGTTGGCCGTTTTGTGGGGCAGGCGCGGCAGATGGCCCGCGATTTCCAGCGCAGCTTTGATGATATGGGCCGCGAGGCCGAGATGTCCGAGCTTCGCCGCGAAATCGAAGCCCTGAAGTCCGGCAACCCGGTTGCGAAAGCCAAACGCGAGCTGGATGATGTCCAGCGCGACCTAGCCTCTCTGGAACACGAGACAATCGTCGAGCGCAAATATGCGGCGGCGGAAAAACAGCATAACACAATCGACAAGAAACAGCCTGATGGGGTCGCGCCGGCGGAGCCGTCGCAGCCGACGGTCGAGCCCTACACCAAACCCAAGCGTAAGGCGGCCAAGCCGACGGTTGAGGAATGAACGAGAAAATCGGTACCGATATCGAGGATGAAGTCGAAGCCAGCCGTGCGCCGTTGATGGAGCATCTGGTTGAATTGCGGATGCGGCTGATCCGTCTGGTGATCGCGTTGATCATCGGTTTCGGGATTTGCTTTGCCTTTGCCGAGCCGATCTACAATTTCCTACTGGTGCCGTTCGAGGACGCCGCGGCCCGCGTACGCGACGGGGATTTATCGCTTGAGCTGATCTTTACGGCACCGCTCGAATTTTTCTTCGTAAAGGTCAAACTGGCCCTGTTCGGGGCGCTGGTCCTCGCTTTCCCCTGGCTGGCCTATGAAATTTTCGCCTTTGTTTCGCCGGGCCTGTACAAGAATGAGCGCGGCGCTTTTGCGCCTTTTCTGCTCGGCGCGCCGGCGCTGTTCGTGGCGGGCATGTCCTTTGTCTACTATTTCGTCCTGCCCTTCGTGATGCGCTTTGCGCTGAGTCAGGAGCAGATAGGCGGCGAGAATTCGGTCTCGATCCAGCTTCTGACGCGGGTGTCGGACTATCTCAACCTGGTGACGACCCTGATTCTGGCCTTTGGCCTCAGCTTTCAGTTGCCTGTGCTGCTGATGCTGCTCGGGGGCGCCGGCATTGTCAGCTCCAGGCAATTGATGGGATCGTGGAAGATCGCACTATTGGGCATATTCGTGTTTGCAGCCTTTGTGACGCCGCCGGATCCGATCAGCCAGCTTATTCTCGGTTCGGTTCTTATGGCCCTCTATGGCATTTCGATTGCCGGTGTCCGGATGGTCGAGAAGCGCCCCAAACCGGCCGGGGCCGACGCCGAATCCTGATCCGGTCATTGCCAGCCGCAGGACGGCTCGCTATCACCCGCGCTGAAACAGAGATTCAGGTCCAGCCATGCACGATATCCGTTTGATCCGCGACAATCCCGAAGCCTTTGATCAGGGTCTGGCAAAGCGATTCCTGGAACCGCAGTCGGATGAAATCCTGCGTCTGGACCGGAAGCGCCGCGAGGCCGTGGGCCGCCAGCAGGAAGCCGAGACCGAACGCAATGCGCTGTCGAAGCAGATCGGCCAGGCGAAGGCCAAGGGCGATGAAGGCGAGTTCAACCGCCTGCGCGCCGAAGTCGATCGCCTGAAATCGGTTCTGGAGGACTCCGGTGCTGACGCCGCGAAATTCGAAGAGGCGCTGAACCAGCATCTCGCCGGCCTGCCGAATATTCCGATGGACGACGTTCCGGTTGGCAAGGACGAGGCCGACAATGAAGAGGTGCGCGGATGGGGCACGCCGAAAGAATTCGGCTTCACGCCAAGGGATCACGTTGATCTGGGCGAGGGGCTGGGTCAGCTCGATTTTGAACGCGCCGCCGCCATGTCCGGCGCGCGCTTTGCCGTTCTGCAGGGTGGTCTGGCGCGGCTGGAGCGGGCGCTGGCGCAATTCATGCTGGATTTGCACACTTCAGAGCATGGTTTCACCGAGGTGAGTCCGCCCTATCTGGTACGCGATGAGGCGATGTTCGGCACGGGGCAATTACCTAAATTCGCCGATGATTCCTTCCATACCGACAATGGTTACTGGCTCATTCCAACCTCGGAAGTGCCGCTGACCAATTTGTTCCGTGAAACCATTCACAAAGAGGCGGATTTTCCGGCGCGTTTGACTGCATTTACACCCTGTTTCCGGTCCGAGGCCGGTTCGGCGGGCAGGGATACGCGTGGCCTGATCCGCATGCACCAGTTCCAGAAGGTGGAGATGGTGTGTGTGACCCGGCCCGAGGACTCCGAGGAGGAGCTGGACCGCATGACGAATTGCGCCGAGGAAATTCTGCGCCGTCTGGAATTGCCCTACCGGGTGATGCTGCTGTCCTCCGGCGATATGGGGTTCGGCGCGCGCAAGACCTATGATCTGGAAGTCTGGCTGCCGAGCCAGGTTACGTATCGCGAGATATCCTCCTGCTCCAATTGCGGAGACTTCCAGGCGCGCCGCATGAATGCGCGCTTCCGTCGTGAGGGTGAGAAAAAGCCGGAATTCCTGCACACGCTGAATGGGTCTGGCGTCGCCGTGGGCCGCGCCATGCTGGCGGTGATGGAAAATCACCAGAATGAAGATGGCTCGATCACCATCCCGGACGTGCTGCGCCCCTATATGGGTGGGCTCGAGGTTTTGAGCGCATGAAAAACCCCCGAATTCTACTGACCAATGATGATGGCATTCGTGCGCGCGGACTGAAATCGCTGCAAAAGATCGCGGCGGAATTGTCCGACGATGTCTGGATTGCTGCGCCTGCCGAGGAGCAGTCCGGGGCCGGGCGGTCCCTGACTCTGCATGACCCGCTGCGCGTGCGCAAAATCGACGACAAATCCTTCGCGATTTCGGGCACGCCGACGGATGCGGTCCTGATGGGCGTGCAGGACCTGATCACGGACAAGAAGCCCGATCTGGTGCTGTCGGGGGTCAATCGCGGCGGCAATGTTGCCGAAGATGTGACGTTTTCGGGGACGGTCGCCGGCGCCATGCAGGGTATGCAACTGGGCATCCCCTCGATCGCGCTGAGCCAGGTCTATTCCTTCCTGCCCAATGCCGAGCCGCGCTGGGAGGTTTGCGAGACCTTCGGAGCGCCAATCATCCGCCGTCTTCTGGAAGAGGGCTGGGCGGAGGATGTGCTGATCAATATCAACTTCCCGGATCGCGACCCGTCAGAGGTGAAGGAAGTGGAGGTCACCAAGCAGGGACGCCGCGATCAGGCGATTGTGCACGCTGACAAGCGCACCGATCCGCGCGGTGTGGATTATTACTGGATCGGCTTCAGGGGCGCACCGCAGAGCCCGCCGGAAGGCGATGATCTGCACGCTGTCATGGGCGGGCGTATCTCGGTCACGCCCTTGCATGTCGATCTCACGCATATGGAAACCCACCATCGCCTGAAGGGGCTTCTGGGTGGGGCGCCGCCACGCAAATGACCGGCGTCGAGCCCCGCGTCATCCAGCTTGTGATGAGCTTGCGCGGGTCCGGCGTGACGGACCGCCATGTTCTGGGCGCCATCGAGCGAACGCCGCGCAACATCTTCGTGCCGGAACGGTTCCAGGACCATGCCTTCGACGACCGGGCCCTGCCGATTGATTGCGGTCAGACGATCAGCCAGCCGCTGATTGTCGGGCTGATGACCCAGCTTCTGAAGGTGGATGATCGCTGCAAGGTGCTGGAGATCGGGACGGGGTCGGGATATCAGGCGGCCATCCTGTCGCGCCTGTCGCGGCGGGTTTATACGATCGAGCGATACCGGACCCTGGCTAAGGAAGCCGAGGCCCGGTTTGCCAGCTTGCGCCTGACCAATATCACCACGCGTATCGGTGACGGGACAAAGGGCTGGCCGGAGCAGGCACCGTTCGACCGGATTATCGTGACCGCCGGAGCACCGATTCGGCCGGATACGCTGCTTTCGCAGTTGAAGCCGGGCGGAATTGCCGTGGTCCCCGTGAATAATGACAGTGGAACACAGACACTCATTCGCTACACCCGAACCGAAACCGGCGAGCTTGATGAGGACGCCATCATGGATGTCCGCTTTGTCCCGCTGGTGGATGGTGAAACAAAAACGCTCTGATTCGCGAACAGGGCTAACGGCTGATTAACGCCTCTTGGGCTTACTGTAGCCGGTTTACCAGAGTGAAAATTGCACCGTGTTATTCGTTCGTCTGATCCTATCTATATGGCTGGTGGCCTTTGTGGCCGCCTGTGCGACGCCGTCGCCGCGGGATCCTGCGCAGATTGATTACCGGCGCGCGAATACCAGTGGCCCGTCGCCGTCCGTCCTGAATTCGGCCCCGCGCTGCGATCCGGGTGCCCGCTATACGGTCCGGTCCGGCGACACGCTGTCGGAAATTGCCGAGGATTGTGGCGTCTCGACGTCGGACCTGGCGAATGCCAACGGGCTGTATCCGCCGTATGAATTGCTCGCCGGTCAGGAGCTGACATTTCCGCGCCCGTCCTCGCACACCGTGCGGCGCGGCGAGAATCTCTACCGGATCGGATTGCGCTATAATATCAACTATCTGGACCTTGCCTCCCACAATGGCATCGGCGCGCCCTATGCCATCGAGGTCGGCCAGGAAATCCGTATTCCAAACGGGCGCGTGCGCACGGTCTCGCTTGAGCCACCGCCGGTCCGGACTGACCGGCCCCGTACCAATGTAACCCGCGAAACACCGGTCACGGTAGAAAGTGCAGATCCGCCCCCGCGCCGCGACCCACCCGCGCGCACCGAGCCGCCGGCGAGCGCGGGGCCGGTGACATTCCAGTGGCCCATTCGCGGGGACATCATCTCGACATTCGGTCCCAAACCCGATGGCCGCCGCAATGACGGTATCAATATCGCGGCCAATGAAGGCGATAGTGTGCGGGCCGCGGCGGGCGGAACGGTGGTGTATGCGGGCGGTGAATTGCAGGGCTATGGCGAGCTGGTCCTGATCCGCCATGATGGGGGCTGGGTGACCGCCTATGCGCACAACTCCCGCCTTCTTGTGGCCGAGGGCGACCGGGTGGACCAGGGGCAATTGATCGCTGAAGCCGGGTCGACCGGATCGGTTGATACGTCTCAGGTGCATTTCGAGATCCGCCGCGGCGTGACTCCGGAAGACCCGATGGGGCATCTGCAGGGAAGTTAACCGCCAACCCTTGTTGCATGGCACGCGCGTCCCGATATATTCCCGCGACCTTTCAATAACCGGCACGCCACAGGGGCTTCTTCATGTTCGACGCTATTTCCATCGCATCCACCGCAGGCGCATCCGGCGGGGTGGCAGGGGCCTTTATCCAGTTCGCACCGCTTCTGCTGATCTTCGTTGTCTTCTATTTCCTGCTGATCCGTCCGCAACAGCAACGGATGAAGGCGCATCGCGAGATGGTCGCGGCGCTGTCCAAGGGCGATGAAGTTGTTACTGCTGGCGGCATCGTCGGCAAGGTGGCCAAGGTCGATGACGCCGAGCTGCAAGTGGAAATCGCGACCGGCGTGAAGGTGCGTGTCATGCGCGCTACGGTCTCCGAAGTCCGCTCCCGCACCCAGCCGAAGCCGGCAAATGACACCAAGTCGGACAAAAAGCCGGCCAATAAAACCATTTCGGAGTAGGAGCTTATGCTCTATTTCGCCAATTGGAAAATCGGGCTGATTGCGGCTGTTTCCTTGCTGGGCATCTGGTTTGCCCTGCCGAATTTCTCACCGGTGCCAGGACAGACCGTCAATCTCGGTCTTGATCTTCAAGGCGGCTCGCACCTGGTTTTCGAGGTCGATCTTCCGGGCGTCCGCTCTGAACGTCTGGATGGATTGTCGCAGGAAGCCAATGTGCTTTTCCGGCAGCAACCGACCATTCCGACGGCCGCCAATGCGGTGATCGGCGAGGAAGTCGTCATCCGCGTCGCCCGTGCCGAAGATATGGACGAGGCCTATAACCGGCTTCAAAGCCTGTCCCGGCCGATTGGCGATGGCAGCATGGGCCTGACGGGTGCGGCGTCGCGAACCGTGGCGTTCAGCCGCGATAATGCGGAACGCACGATTCGCATGTCGCTGACCGATGCGGCTCTCGTCGACATTCGCGACCGTACGATTGCCCAGTCCATCGAAGTAATCCGCCGCCGGATTGATGCCTCCGGCACAACCGAACCGACCATTGCCCGTCAGGGGGATGAGCGCATTCTGGTTCAGGTGCCGGGCGAGAGCAATCCGCAACGCATTATCGAGCTCGTCGGCACGACAGCGCGCATGACCTTTCACCTGGTCCGCGCCGATGTGCCCGTGGGCGCTGATGGTCAGGGCCGGACGCCTCCCGGGGTGATGATCCTCCAGCAGGATAACTTGTCCGAACCATATATTGCCGTTGAGCGCCGGGCGATGGTGTCGGGTGAAAACCTGACCTATGCCGGATCGACGTTCCAGGAAGGCCGCCCGGTCGTTGAATTCCGGTTTGACACCACTGGCGCGGCGGCATTCGGGCGTGTCACGGCGCAGAATGTCGGTCGCCGCTTTGCCGTTGTGCTGGATGATGTGGTGATTTCATCGCCGGTGATTCTGGGACCGATTCTGGGTGGCTCTGGTGTGATCCAGGGTAATTTTACCTTCGAGAGTGCCTATGACCTCGCCGTGCTGCTGCAGGCGGGCGCTTTGCCGGCCGAACTCACGGTGGTGGAACAGCGCTCGGTTGGTCCGGGTCTCGGGCAGGACTCGATTGATTCCGGCACCATCGCCGTCGTGATCGGTTTCATTGGCGTGATGGTTTTCATGTTGGTGGCCTATTCGCTGTTCGGTGTGTTTTCCAATCTCGCCCTGTTGCTCAATGTGACGCTCATACTGGGCGCGCTCTCCGGTTTGCAGGCGACGCTCACTTTGCCAGGGATTGCGGGCATCATTCTGACGATCGGCATGGCGGTGGATGCAAATGTGCTGATTTACGAGCGCATACGCGAAGAATCGCGAAACGGACGATCTCCGGCCAATGCGATCGAGAAGGGGTATTCCGAAGCGCTGTCGGCGATTCTTGATGCCAATATCACCACGCTGATCGCGGCGGGCGTGCTCTATATGCTCGGCGCTGGCCCTGTGCGCGGTTTTGCCGTGACACTCGGTATCGGCATCATCACCTCTGTTTTCACCGCTTTCGTCTTCTCCCGCTTGCTGATTGCGATGTGGGTGAAGGGGCTGAAGCCCAAGAAACTCCCGATTTAGGAGCCGGCCCATGTCCCTCGCACTCATCAATTATTTCCCGGACGCAACGTCTATTCCCTTCATCAAGGCGCGCTTTGCGGCCTTCGGCTTTTCAGCCCTGATGATTGTGGCATCCATCGCGGCTTTCCTGTCGATGGGCCTTAATTTCGGTATTGATTTCACCGGCGGTGTGACGCTCGAAGTGCGTACTGAAGAAGAGATTGACGCCAGCCGCATTGATGAAATGCGCGGCGTGCTGAACAATCTCGGGCTCGGTGCCATCGAACTGCAGGGCCTCTCGGAATTGACCGAAGGTTCGGAATGCTACGGCAATCATTGCGCCTTGATCCGGGTGCAGCCGCAGGAAGGCGAAGGCCTGGAAGCCGAGCAGGCCCAGCAAGCCGCCAATCTGGCGGTGCAGGCCGCGCTGAGCGAGCTTTATCCGACGATTGAATATCGCTCCGTCCAGGTGCTGGGCCCGAAAGTCTCCGGCGAGCTGGTCGAGGCGGGCATCATGTCCATCGTCGTCGCTCTGGTGCTGATGCTGGCCTACATCTGGTTCCGGTTTGAATGGCAATATTCCGTCGGAGCCGTGCTGGCTCTGGTGCATGACGTGATCATCACGATCGGCATGTTCTCGGTGACGCAGCTCGAGTTCAACCTTTCCACTATCGCCGCCATTCTGACGATTGTGGGGTATTCGATGAATGATACCGTCGTCGTCTATGACCGGATCCGCGAAAAAATTCGCAAGTTCAAGAAAAAGGATCTGGACGAGGTTCTCAACCTGGCGATCAACAAGACGCTGTCGCGCACGATCCTCACATCCCTCACAACCCTTGTGGCCCTGTTCTCGCTCTGGCTACTGGGCGGTGCCGCCTTGCAGGGCTTTGCCTTCGCGATGATCTTCGGCATCGTGATCGGGACGTATTCGTCGATTTTCGTGGCGGCCCCGTTGCTATTGGTGACAAAGGTCAAGCGCGATAGCGCTGAAGCCTGATTTCGCTTTTTGCGCGAGCCTGATATGGTCCTCCCCGACATGTGAATCGGGGAGGATTCCAATATGGCTTCAATACTGACAAATCTGCGTACAACTATTCATATTTCGCTGGCACTGGCCGTGATTTTCCTGGTCGGCTACGCCTTCGCATACGACAGCATCGGTTTTGGTGCAGCCTTCTGGATGGCGGCAGCGCGCTGGAGCCATGTGGTGGCCGGCGTCATGTGGATTGGCCTGCTGTGGTATTTCAATTTCGTCCAGATCCCGACAATGCCGGAAATTCCGGACGAGATGAAACCGGCCATCGGCAAGCATATTGCGCCCAAAGCCCTGTTCTGGTTCCGCTGGGGTGCGGCGTTCACCGTGCTAACCGGATTGATCGTGATCGGCCTTCGCCAGTATTCCGGCTCATACGGATTTCATGACGTGCTGGCGTTCGGGCTGCTTTCTGACACCTATTCGGCTCAATACTCATTCCTGGGCATTGGCATCTGGATGGCGCTGATCATGGCCTTTAATGTCTGGTTCGTGATCTGGCCCAACCAGAAAATCGCGTTGGGGATGGTCGAGGCCGAGGCCGACGCCAAACCGAAAGCTGCGCGGACGGCCATGCTGTTCTCGCGGACCAATACGCTCTTGTCCCTGCCGATGCTGGTGGCAATGGCCGGCGCCCAGACCCTGTTTGGCTGAGGCGCAAAAAGAGATGCCCCGGAAATAAACCGGGGCATGACGAAAATAGTCGCGTCATCGCCCGGCTTGTCCGGGCGATCTCGTTTCGGGGTTTGCTATTGGCCTGACGATTTCAGGTTGGACGCGGCAAATTCCCAATTCACCAGCTTGTCGAGGAAGGTGTCGATGTAATCGGGACGGCGGTTCTGGAAATCCAGATAATAGGCGTGTTCCCAGACATCCATGGTCAGAAGCGGCACGACGCCGTCTTCGGTGAGCGGGGTTTCGGCGTTCAGCGTCTTGCGCACGTCCAGCTTGCCGTCCTTGACCACCAGCCAGGCCCAGCCGGAGCCGAACTGGGTCGCGCCCGCATCTGCGAACGCTTTTTTGAAGGCGTCAAACGAGCCGAAATCGCGTTCGATGCGCTCACCCAGATCGCCTGACGGCGTGCCGCCGCCATCGGGTGCCATCGAGTTCCAGTAGAAAGTGTGGTTCCAAGTTTGCGCCGCATTGTTGAAGAGGCCTTGATCGCCATCAGCGGCGGCTTTGCGGATCAGATCTTCAAGTGACAGGTCCGCCTTGTCGTTGCCTTCGATCGCGGCATTCATCTTGCTGACATAGGCGGCATGGTGTTTGCCATGGTGAAAGCCGAGCGTCTCGGATGAAATGTGCGGCTCCAGCGCATCTTGTTCGTAAGGAAGGTCGGGGAGGGTGTGGGCCATATCATTATCCTTTGTGATGAACTTCCAAGACTTCGCGCGGTCAGCGCGTTAATTGTTCGACCCGCATATGGGCAATTGGTTCCGAATTTCCAGCAAGCTTAAGTGATTAAGTCATGACGAACGCAGCGAGATATCCCGGCAGTGTCCCGGACCGCGCTTTGGCAGCGCTGTTTGCGCCAGCCGGCGTTCGCCGGGCGTTGACGGATCTTTATGCCTGGGCAGAGGAGATCGAATCCATTCCGTTCAAGGCGCGCGAGCCGGCCATTCAGGCGATGCGCTTTGCCTGGCATAGAGAGGCGGTTGCCGACCTGTTTTCGACACCGCGCAAAGTCCGCCGCCACACGGCCTATGAAGGGCTGGCGAGTTTACTGGACGGGGATATCGATATCGATGCCGGTGAACTGGCCCGTATTATCGACGCCGTTGAAGACGGCACACTGCCGGAGGGTTTGACGGACGAAGCCGCTTTACGCTCGATCATGGACCGGCGCTGGGGCACGTTGATGCAGATCGCTGTCCGGATCTGCGGCGGCGGTGTGGAAAATCCATTGACGGATGCATCAGCGCGGGCAACGGGGCTGGCGCAATGGTGCCGGGAATTTGCGTTCCGGGCCGGCAACAAGATGCCGCTCATCCCGGAGACCGCGTTGACAGCCGCGCAGTTCAACATCCATCGCCTCGCCAGCGGGCGCGAACCCGAATTGGCGCATTCCGTCTTTTCCGGCGTGACTGGCCTCCTGGAGGCCGAACTGGCAGAACTCGACGCGGGCGGCAAATGTCCGCCGAATCTGTTTCCGGCGCTGGCGCCTGCAAGGCTGGCCCGCGCCACGTTGAAAACCGCCCGGTCAGCGAGCGATCTCTATCGGACCGATTTTCACCGCCCGCAAATCGCCCGCCAGTTCGACCTGCTCAAGGCTTCGATGACGGGACGCCTCTAGGGCTTCGGCTGTGCCTGCAACCAGTTGTCGATATCGGTCAGGGCGCGCGCGCTCATCGCGCGCTTGCGGGCGACGGACTTGTCCTTGCCGCGAATGCGCTTTCCGTCCTCTGTCTTCAGCGGGATATCTATATCGGGGAAGAGGCCGAAATTGACATTCATGGGCTGGAAGCTGGCTTTCGGGCCGGACATGTGACCGCCGGTGACATGGCGGATCAAGGCCCCGAAGGCGGTTGTTTCCGGCGGGGGTGGCAAAGTTTGGCCCAGACGTTGGGCCGCAGCAAAGCGGCCGGCCATCAGGCCCATGGCGGCACTTTCGACATAACCTTCCACGCCGATGACCTGTCCGGCAAAGCGCAGGGCCGGGCGCGCCTTCAGCCGCAATTGCGCATCCAGAAGTCTGGGCGAGTTCAGGAAGGTATTGCGGTGAATGCCGCCGAGGCGGGCGAATTTCGCAACTTCCAGACCGGGGATGGAGCGGAAAATATCGCTCTGCGCGCCGTATTTCAGCTTGGTCTGGAACCCGACCATGTTGAACAGCGTGCCCAGCTGATTGTCCTGGCGCAGCTGAACCACGGCATAGGGCTTCACATCCGGATTATGCGCATTGGTCAGGCCGCGCGGCTTCATCGGGCCATGGCGCAGGGTTTCAGGTCCGCGCTCCGCCATCACTTCGATCGGCAGGCAGGCCTCGAAATAGGGCGTGTCCTTTTCCCAGTCCTTGAATTCGGTCTTGGGGCCGTCCAGCAGAGCCTGAATGAAGCCGTCATACTGGTCCTTGTCCATCGGGCAATTGATATAGGCGGCGCGGTCGGCCTCGGTCTCGCCCTTGTCATAGCGCGACTGCATCCAGGCAATGTCCATATTGATGCTGTCGCGCTGGATGATCGGCGCAATGGCATCAAAAAAGGCCAGCGAGTCCTCGTCCGTATAGTCCAGAACCGCCTTGGCCAGCGCCGGCGAGGTGAGCGGCCCGGTGGCGACAATCACACTGTCCCAGTCTTCCGGCGGAAGGCCATCAACCTCGCCACGTTCTATGGTGACCAGCGGGTGTTCGTTCAGGGTTTTGGTGACGGCTTGAGAAAAAGCGTCGCGATCCACCGCCATCGCACCACCGGCAGGCACCTGCACCTTGTCGCCAATGGCCATGATCAGGCTGTTGGCGCGCCGCATTTCCTCATGCAGCAGGCCGACGGCATTGTTCTGCGCATCGTCGGAGCGGAAGGAGTTGGAGCAAACGAGCTCGGCCAGGCCATCGGTCTGGTGCGCTTCGGTTTTTTTGACCGGGCGCATCTCGTGCAGGATGACGGGAATGCCCGCATTGACCAGCTGCCAGGTGGCTTCCGAACCGGCCATGCCGCCGCCGATAATGTGTACTGGATGTGTCATGAGGCGGCATATAGCGGGTGATGCCCACCAACCCAAGCACTGTTCGCAATTTCAAGCGCAGCGTGTAGGGTATCGCTCAGGTATTCAGGGCAGGGGAGCTCCATGCGGTTTCTGATCGGATTTATGACCAGTGTGATCCTGGCGTCTGCGGCTCTCGCTCAAGGCTTGCCGCAAGACGTCGCTGACGCTTATCGAGGTTATGAGGCCGCTGTGGATGCGGAAAACTGGGCGGATGCGGCCTATCATTCCGAGCGCGCCTGGCGCGCAGCAGAAACGGGTGATGTTGACGCCGCGACCACAACGCTTCTGGCCGCCAATTACGGCGAGGTCGCGCTGATTGTGGGCAATAATGCCGGCGCGGCAGAAGCGTATGAGCGCGCGGCGGAGATAATGGGCCGCCGTCATGAGGATGTAGAAACACGCGCCAATTACCTCCGGATGGCCGCACAAGCTTATTATTTGGCTCAGGATTTTGCGAGAGCGCATCGCCTTTCGGAGGATGCAACCAATGGATATGAACGATTGCCTCAGGGCGAAACGCGCGCAGCGGGACTTTATCAAAGTAATTTGCTGTCAGCCTTCTCTGTCATGAATGAGGGCGATTCAATTCGGGCCGGACGATTTGCCCGCGAAGCGATGGAGGCATTGTCCGAGATCGGACCGGTGGCCAATAATGATACGGCCAGCCTGACGTTTCTCGCCGGCCTTGCGGAGACCTTCAGGAATAATGCCGAGGAAGCGGGCTATTACTTTTCACTGTCCGGCTACATCAATGAAACCATTGGCAGCGAGGGGCGAACGGCAGAAATTGCCAATGCTTGGGCAAGCTATGCGCGCGGCAATATTCCGGCGCGAGACCGGCCTGATCTGATCCGGCGTTTGCAGGAAAGCGGTTATGAGCCAGCTGGATGTGGCACGGCGTTGCTTAGTTGCTCCGCGGAAGCTGATGGACAAGGGGTAGTCAGCCGATTTGGGCCAGATGCTGTTATTGAAGGGGGCACACCGCTTCGCCGATCTCCACCTGAGTATCCGGAAGATGCCGAAAGGGCAGGCGTTGAGGGGATTGCGCTTGTGATGTTTGATGTTGAAACCGATGGAAGCGTTTCGAACGGAGAGGTTCTTTACGCTGTGCCGCATCCCGTATTCGGCGAAGCTGCATTGGAGGCGCTGGAGCGTTGGGAATATTCGCCGATGTTGGTCGACGGTGTGCCGACACGACGCGAGAACATTTATACACAATTTGCATTTGAGTTAAGTAATTGATCGAACTTGTCCTGTTTGCTGCCGCGGTCAGTTTGCAGGCCGCTTCGCCTGCCGCCGAGTGCGAAGCAATTGTCGATCAGTTAGAGGTTCGCCGGGCTATCCGCAGCGGCCAACGTGACGCCGTCGTTCGTGCCGCTGAACTTGTCGGTGATTGTGCCGGAAATGAAGATTTACTGATTTTCGCGGCGGAAGCCGCTTGGGATGAAGGCGATCTGGAAACCGTTTCTTTGCTCACGGCCAGTACGTTGCGTCTGGTTTCGGATCGCGGCTGTGCATGGACACCGCTTGCGGCGCAGCTCGCGTTTACGAGCGGTTTCTCGCGTCTGGTGCGCGGCGATCGCGCTTACAGTTTTTATATGCATGCTGCTCTGCAGGCTCATGACGAGGCCGGCGGACTGACGCGGAACCAGCGTTTCGTTGCCGTTGAGTATTCCGCTGATTTCGGGACATATCCACCAGACGATATCTTTTCGTTTGATAGCCCGTATATTGAACGGCCCTACCGGACAGATCCGGAGCGCTGCGGAGATCTTCCTCCGTTTCGCATCCGTTATGATGCGCCACTGACGCATTATGTGGTGGGTGTTTTTGATGTGCGCACTGGCCACCGCGGAGATGTACGCGATATTCGGCCAATGTTGACCTATCCGGGGCGACCGAGCGACGTATTTCTACGCCGCCTCAGCCGGATTCGTAGCCATTACATAAATCTGGATGGCTATATGGTTTTGACCTTTGAGCCCTGTCTATCGGGAATGTTCATCGCCGCTGACCAGCCTGACATTTGTTTGAATGATCCGGCGAATGCCGAAGCTGACTGAACAGCCGGCCCATGCCGCAAATGACGCATTGCCGAATTGTTCGGGCAGGATAGGTTCGCGGTCATGACACGGATTTCCTCCTTCTCCGCCCTGCCGGGGGCCATCGTCCGGACGCTGGGCTTCTTCCGGCATAATGCGGGATGGGCGGCATTGGCGGCGATCCTGCCGGGCCTCGCCGCGATTGCCCTGACCTGGCAGACCGGTGCCGTCACAAGCGATACGGTTGCTCCCAACTGGTCGCTCTATCTTCTGGCATTCATTGGCTGGTATGGCGCGACCACATTGGCTCAGGCCGCGATGTTTCGCATTTCCGTGCGCGGCCGCCCCGCAGGGTTTCTGGGTTATCAGCTGGGCGCGGATGAATTGAGGCTGGCGGCCTCCTGGGCGCTGATCTTTTTCCTGATATTTGTGGCGGCCGGTATTGCCCTGGTGATATATGCGGCCCTGATGGCGGCGGTTTCCATCGTCTCCCGCGATGCGGCAGGCCTGACCCCGGAAGACCCTGCCACGACCGGAAACATCCCTGATTTGTGGGCCTATTTTGGCCCCGCAGAATGGACAATCGCGATAGGCCTCGGTGTGGTCTTCGCCCTTCTGGTCGGCGGATTTGCCGGGCGTTTGCTGATCGCGCCGGCGGCCAGCATCGCCCGC
This sequence comes from Hyphobacterium sp. CCMP332, assembly GCF_014323565.1. Lineage (NCBI taxonomy): Bacteria > Pseudomonadati > Pseudomonadota > Alphaproteobacteria > Maricaulales > Maricaulaceae > Hyphobacterium > Hyphobacterium sp. CCMP332. Next base: position 1,352,288 of record NZ_CP058669.1, on the reverse strand, counting down.
CGCAAGGTGCAGGCATTGTCGGTGATGGCCATCACGCACAAGCGCGGTTTCGCCGTCGTGCTGGGTGCCATACTCTGTTTTGTGCCGGCCGGATTGCTGGTCCACGGGCTGGGGGTTGTGGCCGAATACGCATTTGATGCACCTATCCATCAACCCGCGCGACTGTTTGCAGAGGGCGCGTTCACGCTTGGCTGGACGGTTTATGCGCCGCTGGCCTTCCTGCATGGTTGGCTGGCCGCCTTTCTGACCACGCCGCTGTTTGCCGGGCTGACCACGGCGCTCTACCGCGCCTGGGGCGGGGACGACTGACCCCACATTCCCGCTGACAGACTCACCGTTATCTGCGATTGTTAAAGTGGGACAACAGGGGAGGTGTCGATGAGCACCCGATCATACGATTTCGGCAGCGCTGTCTTTCGCTTCTTTCATGTTGCCGGGAAAAATCCCGCCGCCGTTCTGTGGATTGCCTTGTGGCAGGCGCTCCTGACCGGCGGACTGGTCTATCTGGCATGGGTGACGCTGGGTGATTTCTACATCTGGATGTTCCAGCTTGCAGCGTCCGGCACCGAACCTGATGAAGCGGAATTGTTCGCCCGGATGGGCAGTTCGATGGCGTTGATGCCGCTGATTTCGATTGGTGGTGTTGTGGTCTCGCTGTTGGCACAGGCCGCCTGGCTTCGCCTTCTTGTGCGAGAAGAAATCGCGCCGGTCTTTCCGTTTCGCATCGGCAGTGACGAGTTACATCTGTTTGTGACCAATCTCGGCCTGATAGCGATGGGTGTCGGAGCCTATTTCGCTTTCTCGTTTCTGATGGTCATCGCCGCTTTCGGTGCAGCGGCCGCCTTTTCGGGTGGCGGCGAAGCCGGGGCCGCAATTGCAGCAGGGCTGGTGGTCGGGATCAGCCTGCTCGTTTTCCTGATCCTGGCGTTGTTCATTGCGGTCCGGGTGTCGGCAGCGCCCGCCCTGTCGATCCTTCAAAAGCGGATTGCCTTTCCGGGCTGGAGCGCCACGAAGGGCGTGTTCTGGCCTGTGCTCGGCAGCTATATCGTTGCCGGGATCATCATCTTCGTTCTGTCCTCCGTGGTCGGGTTGATCCTGAACTTTGCCTTCCTCGGTGCTTTGTGGCCGACATTGAGCGAGTTTTTCACCATGGCGCAGGCCGGGCAGGAGCCGAATCCCGAGCAGGTCCTGACCATGCTGACCGAAACGCTGACGTCGCCGGGCACCGTTTCAACGCTGATTGCGGCGGGTTTGTTGTCGGTTATCCTCCGGTCATTTGTGGACGCCATCTGGCATGGCGTGGGTGCCTATACCGCCCTGTCGAGCCAGCCGCTGGCGGCACCGGCAGGATCTGACTGACGGCGCGCTTGAAGTCGGGCCCGGACTGGTTTGAAACTGTGCCGCAGAAACAGACCGACCGGAGCCGGACATGAAGCCGAAATTTGACGTTGGAAAAGCGCTGGGCTTTGCATTTGAAGTCGTGCAGGCGCGCCCCAGAGCCTTCGTGACGCTGGCCGTCTGGACGATCTTGTACGGGGCGGTGCTTGGCGCATTTCAGCTGCAAGCCGTGGGCGACGAGATGGCGGCCTATCTTGAAATGGCGAGCGGGGCAGGCGGCACCATCGGATCGGAGGATGAACAACTCCGGGTGACCGGCGCGTATTTGTCCAGACTCCTGCCTTTTATGGGCGTTGCGCTGGTGCTGGGCATTCTGTTCGAATGCGCCTGGTTGCGGCTATTCGTGCGCGGACAGGATGACGGTTTTTTTCCATTCCGGATCGGCCGGGATGAGGGCGTCTTTACCCTTACCGGCATACTGCTCGGCCTGATCCTGTTTGGTGCCATGCTGATTGTTGCGATTGCCGCAGTGGTCATCACGGTGCTGTTTGCGACATCCGGCGCGGCCGGCGAAATGCTGGCCGGCAGCCTTGTCGTGCTGGTCACATTTGTGATGGCCGGCGCGTTTATGGTGCTGTTCTCGCCGGTCCTGGCGCTGGGGCTGTTGAAAGGCCGGATATCGATCGGTGCCGGTATTCGCGGTGCGCGGCAGATCTTCTGGCCATTGCTGGGCAGTTTTGTTGTTGCCGTGATCGCATCGCTGATGGCTGCCGCACTTTATGCCGGGCTGATCGGGGTCATGCCGTTTGATCAGGCGGGCCAGACGACATCCGGTCAGACGGCGGGCTGGCCACTTCTGTTTGTCTTCTACGTTATTGTTCAGGTCATCTATCATTTGCCCGCCATCATGATGCGCGGCATCGCCAGCTATGCCGCGCTGCAGATTGACGAGAGCAACCGGCCCGTATCAGATACATTCTCCTGATCAGGCGCTCTTCTTGCGGTCTTTCTTGCGTGCGATATCGCGTTCCAGCATCGGTTTGAGATACCGCCCGGTCCAGCTGGCCTCGACGCTGGCGACCTGTTCCGGCGTGCCGGCGGCAACGATTTCGCCGCCGCCATCGCCGCCTTCCGGCCCCAGATCAATCAGCCAGTCGGCGGTCTTGATGACGTCGAGATTGTGCTCGATGACCAGAACCGAGTTTCCGGTCTCCACCAGTTCGTGAAGGACTTCGAGGAGTTTGTTGACGTCCTCGAAATGAAGACCCGTGGTGGGCTCGTCGAGGATGTAGAGCGTCTTGCCGGTGGCGCGTTTTGACAGCTCCTTCGACAATTTCACACGCTGCGCCTCGCCGCCGGACAGCTGGGTGGCGGGCTGGCCGATCTTGATATAGCCAAGCCCCACGCGCTTGAGTGTCTCCATCTTGTCGCGCACGGCGGGCACGGCCTTGAAGAAGTCTGCGCCTTCCTCAACCGTCATATCCAGCACATCGGCAATGGACTTGCCCTTGAAGGTGACTTCCAGCGTTTCGCGGTTGAAACGTGCGCCGTGGCAGACATCGCAAGGCACGAAGACGTCCGGCAGGAAGTGCATCTCGATCTTCACGACCCCGTCGCCCTGACAGGCTTCACAGCGGCCACCCTTCACATTGAAGGAAAAGCGTCCGGGTTTGTAACCCCGCGCCTTGGATTCCGGCAGGCCGGCAAACCATTCGCGGATCGGGGTGAAAGCCCCGGTATAAGTGGCCGGATTGGAGCGCGGCGTGCGGCCAATCGGCGACTGGTCGATATCAATGATCTTGTCGAGAAATTCGAGCCCCTTGATCCGTTCATACGGGGCCGGAACATTCTGGGCCTTGTTCAGCTTGCGGGCTGCGGCCTTGTAGAGTGTCTCGATGGTCAGGGTGGACTTGCCGCCGCCGGATACGCCGGTCACGCAGACGAATATCCCCAGCGGAAATTCGGCGGTGACGTTTTTCAGATTATTGCCGGTCGCGCCTTCAACCACGATCTTGCGGCCCTTCCTGGGCTTGCGGCGCGTGTCGGGGATGGCGATTTCCTTCACCCCGGACAAGTATTGTCCGGTGAGGCTTTTGGGGTTGGCCTTGATCTCTTCAGGCTTGCCCGAGGCAATGATTTCGCCGCCATGAACGCCGGCGAACGGTCCGAGATCGACCACGTGATCGGCGGTCAGAATGGCTTCCTCGTCATGTTCGACGACAATCACCGTATTGCCGAGATCGCGCAGGCCGCGCAGCGATTCCAGAAGCCGGGAATTGTCACGCTGGTGCAGGCCGATGGACGGTTCATCCAGAACATAGAGCACGCCAGTCAGGCCTGAGCCGATTTGCGAGGCGAGGCGGATACGCTGACTTTCACCGCCGGACAGCGTGCCGGACGCCCGGTCGAGGGTGAGATAGTCAAGGCCGACATCGACGAGAAACCGCAAGCGTTCGCGGATTTCCTTCAGGATGCGTTCGGCAATCGCCCTTTCACGTGGCGTGAAATTTTCGGCCACGGAGTCAAACCAGTCGGCCGCAAGGCGAATGGATTTGTGGCTGGCTTCGGAAATGTCGAGCTTGCCGATCTTGACGGCGAGGGCTTCGGGCTTCAGGCGCTTGCCGCCGCAGGTTTCACAGGGTTGAGCCGACTGGAAGCGGGCCAGGTCATCGCGGACCCAGTTGGAGTCCGTCTCGCGCCAGCGGCGTTCCAGATTGGGGACGACGCCTTCAAACGACTTGGTCGTTTCGAACGTCCGCAAGCCATCCTCATACGTGAATTTGATCTTCTCCTTCGTGCCGTAGAGTACGACCTGCTTGAAATCCTCCAGCAGGTCGCGCCATGGCTCCACCATGGAGGCGCCAAAATGCTCGGCCAGCGCGGTGAGGGTTTGCTGGTAAAGCCGGGACGTGGTCCGGCTCCAGGGCGCAATCGCCCCATCCATCAGGCTCTTGCCGCGATCCGGCACGACCAGATGCTCGTCAAATTTCAGCGACTGGCCCAGCCCGTCGCAGGCCGGACAGGCCCCGAACGGATTGTTGAACGAAAACAGACGCGGTTCGATTTCCTCGATGGTAAAGCCGGATTCCGGACAGGCGAATTTCTCGGAAAAAATGATGCGGCGCGGTTCGTCTTCGCCCTCGGCCTTGTCGGCAAATTCCGCAATGGCAATGCCATCGGCGATCTTCAGAGCGGCTTCAAGCGATTCTGCAAAGCGCTGCTCCGAACCCTCCCGGATGATGACGCGGTCCACGACCACATCGATGTCATGCTTGAATTTCTTGTCCAGCACCGGGGGTTCTTCCAGCGAATGGAATTCGCCATTGACCTTGACGCGCTGGAAACCCGCCTTCAGCCAGTTCGCAAATTCCTTGCGGTACTCACCCTTGCGGCCCCGGACGGCAGGCGCCAGCAGATAGAGTCTCGTGCCCTCGTCGAGCGACATCAGCCGGTCCACCATCTGGCTGACGGTCTGACTTTCAATCGGCAGGCCGGTGGCGGGCGAGTAGGGCACGCCCACCCGCGCCCACAAGAGCCGCATATAGTCGTATATTTCGGTGACGGTGGCGACCGTCGAGCGCGGGTTTTTCGACGTTGTCTTCTGCTCGATGGAAATGGCCGGTGACAGGCCCTCGATCGAATCCACATCCGGCTTGGACATCAATTCGAGGAATTGCCGCGCATAGGCAGACAGGCTTTCCACATATCTGCGCTGGCCTTCGGCATAGATGGTATCGAAGGCGAGGGAGGATTTGCCAGACCCGGAAAGTCCAGTGAAGACAATCAGCTGGTCGCGCGGAATCTCAAGCGAAACATCCTTGAGATTGTGTTCGCGCGCGCCCTGAACGCGGATATACTTCATGGGATCGGACATGGACTTCGGCCTCGTGGTGCGTTCAACTGCGGGGAATCACGCATTTGACTGCGGGAACATTATGTGAACATTTATCTCCGGTCCACCGTTGGGATGGACTTGAGCAGACAGAGGAAGATGGGGATATGGCGGGCAGCGTCAATAAGGTCATACTTGTGGGCAATCTCGGAGCAGATCCGGAAATACGCCGATTGAATTCCGGAGACCCGGTTTGCAATCTTCGGATCGCGACGTCGGAGAGCTGGCGGGACAAAAATTCCGGCGAGCGCAAGGAAAAACCGAATGGCATAACGTGGTGATTTTCAATGAGAACCTGTCCAAGGTTGCGGAGAATTATCTGAAGAAGGGCTCCAAGGTCTATATCGAGGGCCAGCTTCAGACGCGTAAATGGCAGGATCGCGATGGAAATGACAAATATACAACCGAGGTTGTGTTGCAGCGGTTCCGCGGCGAGTTGCAAATGCTGGACAGCCGGGGCGACAATGCCGGCGGTGGCGGTTATGATCGCGCCAGCAATCAATCCGGTGGCGGCGGGCAGGTGTCCGATAACCGCGACAGTTTCCGGAACGATGACATGGATGACGAGATACCGTTTTGATCAAGTGTTCCAGTTTATAGGCGGCCTTATGGCCGCCGCAGCCTTTGCCGGTCTGGCCTCCGCTCAGCTGGGGATCGGCGGCGCGCGTAACCCCACCTGACCCAGGTCGAACTGGCCGACGGCAGCACGACGCATTTTGTGGTCGGCGATGGGGCCTGGGGCGAAGTGCTCGGCGAAATGGGCGTTTTACGCGGTGAAGCCCGGACCCGCGACCGGGAGATCGCAGAGCAGCTCTATGAGGCGCGGGACAGCATTCCGTCGGCCTATCTGTTCGAGGCCGCCCGGCGCTATGCATCTTTCGATCCGGATCAGGCGGTCTATGTTTTTCCTCGCTCGCGCACGGACACTCTATGATGCGATGCGCTGTCTGGATTCGTCGGCCACCAATGCGGTGGCGATCATTTCGGACATGGCGGGTGGCGATGTTGCCGCCTATATGAATATCTCGGATGACGGTGCCGCTTTCGAAAACGTTAGTAGGATGCAAGCCGCGCTGGACCGCTTGCAGGAGGATGGCGAGACCTTTTCCGGAGAGTATTCTCCGTGGTGGGTCTGCTCTGCATCGGACAGCGTTTTCATCGCAGCGTCGAATGAAGCGCCAATGCCCGAGAACGAATGGCTGAAGCCGCGAATTGTCTGGCCAAGCGCAGCGGCAGGTCGAGCAGAACATCGAGCGCAATCGCGCATTGCTGGCCGTCACTCTCGGAACACGGCAGCTGGCTAACGAAGACGAATAGACGGCCCGGCTTTCGCGCTGATCGCTTGCCTGGTGGTTGTTGTCCATTCGTGCCGCTCACCGGTTCCTGACCCGAAGCCACGCGGACGCGCCGGCGCAGCCGGCGTCAAGTTGAGGGTGATATTTTGAATTTCCCTGCCTGTGTCCGGGCGGCCTTCGATGTTTGATAATTACCCCTGCAGACGATAGGCTGACCGACATCTATTGCCGGTGATTCCTGAGCCGGTGCCTATCCATGATTGCCCATCCGGGCGGTTGTGTCTGAAAGACCGGAGAAGTCGCTTTGAACGACGAAAACGAACCGCCCGTCTCGGACGAAACTCCGCCTTTCGAGAGCGGTGTGACCTCCATCTCCATCGAAGAGGAGATGAAATCTTCCTATCTCGATTACGCGATGAGCGTGATCGTCAGCCGGGCGATTCCCGATGCGCGCGACGGGTTGAAACCTGTCCACCGGCGCATTCTCTGGTCGATGCACGAACAGGGCTATACGCACGACAAGCAATACCGGAAATCGGCGCGTGTCGTCGGTGACGTGATCGGTAAGTATCACCCTCATGGTGATCAGGCGGTCTATGATGCGCTGGCGCGGATGGCGCAGGACTTCTCGATGGGCCTGCCGCTGCTCGACGGTCAGGGCAATTTCGGCTCGGTCGATGGCGACCCACCGGCCGCCATGCGTTACACCGAAGTGCGCATGGACAAGCCGGCCGAAGCGCTGCTGGCGGATATCGACAAGTCCACCGTGGATTTTGCCGAAAACTATGACGGTTCGGAAAGCGAGCCGGTCGTGCTCCCTCGCGCTATCCGAATTTGCTGGTCAATGGCGGCGGCGGTATCGCGGTCGGCATGGCGACCAATATTCCGCCGCACAATCTGGGCGAAATCATTGATGCCACCGTGACCCTGCTGGAAAATCCGGAGGTCACGGACGCCGAGCTTCTGGACATTGTGCCGGGACCGGATTTTCCGACCGGTGCTCAAATTGTGGGCCGGACAGGCGCGCGCGCGGGTCTGTCGACGGGGCGCGGATCAGTGATCATGCGGGCCAGCACGAATATTGAAGACGTGCGTAAGGATCGCCAGGCGATCATCGTCACGGCCATTCCTATCAGGTGAACAAGGCCAACATGATCGAGAAAATTGCCGAGCTGGTGCGCGACAAGCGTATCGAAGGCATTTCCGATTTGCGTGATGAATCCAACCGCACCGGCATGCGCGTCTATATCGAGCTGAAAAAGGACGCCAATGCGGAAGTCATCCTGAACCAGCTCTACCGCTGGTCACCGATGCAGCAGAATTTTGGCGTGAACATGTTGTCGCTGGTCGGCGGCCGTCCTGTTCTTATGGGGATGCGGGGCTATCTGGAGACCTTCCTGCGATCCCGCGAGGAGGTCGTGGCGCGCCGGGCCCGGCATGATCTGAAGAAGGCGCGGGATCGCGCTCATGTTATTGTCGGTCTTGCGCTTGCCGTTGCCAATATCGACGAAGTCATTGCCACGATCCGCAAGGCCCCGAACCCGGCGACGGCTCGCGAACAGCTGATGGATCGCGACCGGCCGGCCCAGGAAGTGGCGTCACTTGTGGCGCTGGTGGCCGACCCAAGGTCCGTTCTTTCTGACGGTCAGACGCTTCGTCTGACGCTGGAGCAGGCCCAGGCCATCATGGATCTGCGTCTGGCCCGCCTGACGGCTCTGGGCCGAGGAATTGGGCGATGAAGCCAAGGGCTGGCCGAGAAGATCAAGGATCTTCTTGACATCCTCAGCTCACGCTCGCGCGTGCAGGAGATCATCAAGAGTGAGTTGCTGGAAGCCCGGGACCAGTTCGCGGTTCCGCGACGGACCGCCATTCTGGACGTCGAGCTGGAAGTCGAAGACGAAGATCTGATCGCGCGCGAGGATATGGTCGTGACGGTCACGCATGCCGGCTACGTCAAACGGACGCCGTTGTCGGACTACCGGGCGCAACGCCGTGGTGGCAAAGGGCGCTCCGGAATGTCCATGAAGGACGAGGATTTCGTCGCGACCCTGTTTGTCGCGAGCACGCATGCTCCGCTGCTATTCTTCTCCTCCGATGGAATGGTTTATAAATCAAAGACGTGGCGCCTGCCGATCGGCGCGCCAAACACACGCGGCAAGGCTCTGGTGAACATCTTCCGCTGGGCGAGGATGTCACCATTACCTCGGTGATGGCGCTGCCTGAAGACGAGTCCGAGTGGGAAAACTGGACGTCATGTTTGCGACCGCTTCGGGCACCGTGCGCCGCAACAAGCTGTCCGACTTTGTCCAGGTCAACCGCAATGGCAAGATCGCGATGAAGCTGGAAGGCGAAGATCGCATCGTCGATGTGCGTCTGTGCATGGAGGCAGATGATGTCTTGCTGACCACGCGGAAAGGCCGGGCCATACGTTTTGCGGCCACCGACGTTCGCGTCTTCCGTGGCCGGAATTCCATTGGCGTCCGCGGTGTGCGTCTGGGCAAGGATGATCATGTGATCTCGATGGCGGTGCTGCACCATGTCAGCGTCACGACCGAAGAAGCGCGGGCTTACCTGAGCATGCGGCGGCCATGCGGCGCGCCGTGTCCGGGGCTGATGAATCTGAAGAGATTGATGAAATTTCCCTCGAAGAGGGCGAGGATGCCGCGCTTTCGTCCGAGCGGATTGCAGAGCTCGGTGGGGCGGAGCAATTCGTGTTGACCGTTGCATCAGATGGCTTCGGAAAACGCTCCTCCGGGTATGAATACCGGGTGATGAATCGCGGCGGGCAGGGCGTTGCCGCACATGATTTGTCACGCGGCGTGCCTCTGGCAGCCAGCTTTACCGTTGAAGATGCCGATCAGATCATGGCGGTCACCGATGGCGGTCAATTGATCCGCTTCCCGCTGGATACGGTGCGGATTGCCGGACGGGCGACCAAGGGCGTGACGCTGCTCGCCGCGCGCCGGGAGTCTGTGGTCTCGGTTGTCCGCGTGGCCGATAGCGGCGAGGATGAAGTCGAGGCCGAGGGTGAAAACCTCGAAGGTGGTGGCCCCGAAACTGAAGGTGATGGCGAGGCATGACAAAGCGCATTGCGCTATATCCCGACGTTTGACCCCATAACCAACGGCCATGTCGACATTATCGGCCGGGCGGTGAAGCTGGTCGACAAGCTGGTGATCGGCGTGGCGATCAATGAGGACAAGGGCCGCTGTTTTCGCTGTCCGAGCGTGTCTCCATGGTCGAGGCGGTCGCCGATGCCCTGAAGACAGATACCGAAATTGAGGTCCGGCCTTTTGACGGATTGCTGATGCATTTTGCCGAAGAAATCGGGGCCAGCAGTATTGTTCGCGGTCTGCGTGCGGTCTCTGATTTCGAATATGAGTTTCAGATGGTTGGCATGAATCAGCGTCTGAATTCGGAAATTGAAACCGTCTTCCTGATGGCGGACCCGCGGCACCAGGCGGTTGCCTCCCGACTGGTGAAGGAAATTGCCCGGCTGGGCGGCGATGTCAGCGCGTTTGTGTCGCCGTCGGTCAAGAAGATGTTGCTGGAGAAGTTTGCGTGATGAAACGAGTTTGGATGTCGAGCGCGATCGCGCTCGTATTGGCCGCAAGTGCTTGCGCTGAAAACAATGCTGCAAATGCGGAAGCGGATATCGCGGAGACAGCGAGCGAGGCCGCAGAGTCCTCTCAATCCACCGAAGCGGGTTCCGAAACACAGCTTGCGGCGCTGATTCAGGATGAAGCGGACACGATGGCTGTCGCGGACGAAGCGCCGGATTATGATTTTCCGGATGATGTCTGGCGCACGGTCGAGCAGGATCATCTACTCTATATCGAGACCGAACACGGCATGATCGTGCTGGAGCTGGCACCGGAATTTGCGCCGCAACATGTCGAGCGCATGACGACGCTGGCCAATGAGCGGTTCTATGACTTTCTCGTCTGGCACCGCGTGATTGACGGCTTTGTTGCGCAAGGCGGTGGCAGCCGGACCAATCCGGCGCACTCGACCGATATGGACCGGGTGCCCGGCGAATTCACGATGCGCCGTGACCCGAACGAGACGCCGATTTTCGAAACACAGGATCGCGTTATAAATCCGCGGAGCAATCCGTCGATGGCCCGTGCCGGTTTCTGGAACGGATTTCCCGCAGGCACGCAAGCCGCAGCCTTGGCTAGTATTACCGCTGACGGCCGGGTGGAAAGCTGGCTCCTTCATTGCGAAGGTGCGGCCTCCATGGCGCGGACGAGTGACCCGAACAGTGCGGGCAGCCAGTTCTACATTACACGCGGCGATGCGGAACACCTGAATGCGCAATATACGGTTTGGGGCCGGGTACGCGCGGGTCAGGATGCTGTCGATGCGATTGCCGTAGGCACTGCTGGTCAGGATCGGGTTTACACGGATACGATTCGTTCGATGCGTGTCGGATCGGATTCCGGTTTCGATGGGCAGGTCACCGTTAAGGTGATGGATACCAATTCACAAGCTTTCGCCGACTGGTTGATGGCGCAGGGCGAGGGCGGCGAGGCACCGGATGTGTGTGAAGTCGACGTTCCCGTTCGTATTACGGAGTAATTTCAAATGGCTGATCAAAATCTGGTTTTTCAACTCGACGGCGGCGATGTCGTCATAAAGTTACGCGATGATCTCGCGCCCAAACACGTCGCCCGGATATCCGAGTTGGCAGCTGATGGCTTCTATGACGGGCTGACGTTTCACCGGGTGATTGACGGCTTTGTCGCCCAGGGCGGGTGTCCTAACGGGAATGGCATGGGCGGATCCGGCCAGAATATTGACGCCGAATTCAATTCGGAGCCGCATGTGCGAGGCACGATGTCCATGGCGCGGGCATCCGATCCGAATTCCGCCGACAGCCAGTTTTCATCTGCCTTGATGAAGTGCCCTATCTCGATAACCAGTACACGGTCTGGGGCGAGGTCATTTCCGGCATGGAACATGTGGACGCCCTGCCCAGGTGAGCCGCCGCGCAATCCCGGCAAGATCATTTCGGCAAAACTGGTCGACGCTTAGTCGACTGTATCCGACCGGATGAGTGTGACAATGACCGGTCGGTGATCGGATCCGGTCATGGGGCCCGTCTCGGTATCGAGCGTGTTCCAGTCCTCGCTGGCGAAGACATGGTCAATACCTACCAGACCCGGCAGATTTGGCAGCGCAACGCCGAAGCGGCGGCTGACGGTTCTGGACGACGGCCAGGTTGGAAGGCCGATAGTCCGCCGTTGCAGGCCGGTTTCCCGTTCAATCCGGTCAGCGCGACGGACGGTGCGGCGGCGTTGAAGTCGCCAATGAGAATGACACTGTCCCAGCCTCTGCGGGCGATGAGGTCGGCCAGATTGCGGCGTTGTTCATTCTGCACGGATAGCGGGTTGGGCCAGGTCATGTGTGTTGCGACAACGACGACGTCGCTGCCATTGTCGAGGCGGATGCGGGCCCACACCGTTCGCGGAACTTCCCAGCGCCAGAGCGCAAAACGGCTGTCGGGCCAATCCGTGTCGCGCCATTCCAGACAGCCGGAATCGACGATTTCCAGACGGGAGACCAGCCGAGTCGCGTGACGGTCGCATCGGGCGCGGAAAGGGTGGGTTTCAGCAGGGCCGATTCAATGCCGCGCGAATTTCCGAAGGCTTCCTGCAGGCCAATCATCTCGGCATCCAGAGATTGAAGAACATCGATGGTGTGTTCCGGATCGAAATTCTGGCCCCACACATTGTGCGTGGCAATTCTCAGGACGACGGGATCATTGGGAAAGGTGAGGTCGGGCCCGGTCTGACCGCGCCACAATTCTGTGACCGCCGCCACGAAAATCCAGCCGGTGAATCGCCGCTATAGCGAGTGCGACCATCGCTTCAGCATGGCCATGACTGCCACAGCCACCATCGCGGAGATCGCCCATACGGGCCAAAGATGCCGGTAAAGGTCAGCGAAATTCCAGATAGGTGCGAGCCATAGAAAGGCAACAACCATGATCAATGGCAGGATGATCAGATCGGCCAGAAGAAGGCGGCGTGCCGGTCGCCGGAATCTCGATTTCACACGCCACTCCTCTCGCTGAACAGCGGTAAGCTTGCCGTGCAATGCGGCAAAGATAGACCCCGCCACCATGCAATTAAGTGATTTCGATTTTGTTCTTCCGGACGACCGGATTGCGCTGCGCCCTGCGCGGCCGCGCGATGCTGCCAGATTACTGCATATCGGGTCAGACGGCAGACTGGGCGATCATGGCGTGCTGGATTTGCCGGCGCTGTTGCAGCCGGGCGACCTCCTGGTGCTGAACGATACACGGGTCATGCGGGCGGCCCTGAGCGGCTTTCGTCCGGCGCGGAACGCGGACAGTGGCGATGTTGCGGTCTCGGTCAATTTGCACAAGCAGGTCGATGCTGACCGCTGGCGGGTGTTTGCCAAGCCTGGCAAGCGCCTGCGCGAGGGCGATGAAATCGTCTTTGGCGAACTTGTGGCTATCATTGAAGAAAAGTCTGAAGGTGGCGATTTCCTGATTCAATTCAACAGGTCCGGTGCGGCGCTTGAGGCGTCGATTCAGGCGGCCGGGTCATTGCCGCTGCCGCCCTATATCGCCTCGAAACGCGCGGTTGATGCGGCCGATGACGAGGATTACCAGACCCGCTTTGCGGCAGCTGACAAGACCCGATCCGTTGCCGCTCCGACCGCCGGGCTTCACTTCACCGAACGTCTGATGGACGCCCTGGCGTGGCGCGGTGTCGAGACCGCGACGGTTACACTGCATGTCGGCGCGGGAACATTCTTGCCGGTTAAAACTGAAAACGTGCAGGAACATCAGATGCATGCGGAATGGTGTGAAATATCTGATTCAAGCGCGGACCTGATCCATCGCGCGAAGCTGGACGGGCGGCGCGTGATCCCGGTCGGGACCACGGCGCTTCGGACGATTGAAAGTCTGGCAACAAAAGACGGCGTCCGGGCGGGTACGATGGAGACCGATATCTTCATCACGCCCGGCTATCGTTTCAGGATCACGGATGCCTTGTTGACGAATTTCCACTTGCCGAAATCGACCCTGTTCATGCTGGTCTCGGCGCTGGCCGGGTTGGACCGGATGCAGGCGGCCTATGCGCACGCAATAGCCGAAAACTATCGCTTCTTTCGTATGGCGATGCCTGTCTGATAGAGGCTGCAAAATGAGCACTTTTCCTTTCGAGATTCACGCGACCGATGGCCAGGCGCGAACCGGTGTTCTGAAAACGCCGCGGGAGATATCCGGACACCGGCCTTCATGCCCGTCGGGACCGCCGCCACCGTGAAGGCGCTATACCCCGAGCAGGTCCGGCAGGCCGGGGCCGATATCATTCTTGGCAATACCTATCACCTGATGCTGCGGCCCGGGGCCGAACGGGTGAAACGACTGGGCGGGTTGCATGAATTCATGAAATGGGACGGGCCGATCCTGACAGATTCCGGCGGGTTCCAGGTCTGGTCGCTGGCGGGGCTTCGAAAGCTGACTGAAGAGGGTGTTGAATTCCAGTCCCACATTGATGGCTCGAAACATCATTTGACACCGGAGCGCGCGATTAAAATCCAAGCGGACCTGCTGGGCGCGGATATCTCAATGCAGCTGGATGAGTGCACGAATTTTCCTGCACCGAAGACGAAGCGCGCCACTCAATGGAGATGTCGCTGCGCTGGGGCGCGCGATGCAAGACGGCTTTCGGTGAACGCGATACCCAGGCTCTGTTCGGCATTGTCCAGGGCTCGGTCTACGAAGATTTGCGCAAGAGTCAGCGCAGCGTCTCGTGGAAACCGGATTTGATGGCTATGCTATCGGTGGTCTGGCAGTGGGTGAAGGGCTGGAGACCATGTGCGCGGTGCTGGATTATACGGTGCCGGCGCTTCCGGCAGATCGGCCCCATTATCTTATGGGAGTGGGCAAGCCGATTGATTTGGTCGAGGCTGTAGCGCGCGGTGTCGACATGTTTGACTGTGTCATGCCCACACGTTCCGGCCGCCATGGACAGGCCTGGTCGGATTACGGGCCGGTCAATCTGAAGCGGGCGGAATTTGCCGAGGATTCATCGCCACTGGATGCCTCCATTGATTGCCCGGCCAGCCGCGAATATTCGAAAGCCTATATTCATCACCTCGTCCGTGCCGGGGAATATCTCGCCGCCATGCTGCTCAGCTGGCATAATATTGCTTATTACGAGCATCTTATGGCGCGGATGCGGGCCGCCATTGCCGCCGGCGAGTTTGATCAGTTTGCGACGGACTTCCGGTCAAGATGGGCCGAAGGCGAAGCGCGGCGCCGCTAATCACCATTCGGTGCCGGCGACAGTCCGTATTCGTCAAAAGCGCGGGACAGGTAGCTGTCTGAACAGCCGAAGCCGTCAAAAGCCCGCGCAGATAAGCGCGCCGATTGAGCGCTGTTGTGCGTTGTGCCCGGCTTCGCGTTCAATCTCTCCGGCCCGGCCGACGAAGCGCAAGACAGGGCGTGCCGGATTCAGGCCGACGATTGTGGATCGGTACAGGTCGCGGGCTCCGGTCGAAATCGCGTCGCCGCCACGGCTGGCCCACATGGCGGATCGCTCCCGCCAGCTGCGTTCCTCCTCGGTTTCATTCTCACATTCTTCGGGGACATAGATGTTTTCGGGCCCGAGCACTGCGGTCAGGCGGGCAATGTCCCGGGCCGTTGTCGAACACGCGGCGCGCCTTCGCCGCCATAAGGTGTCGGGACTGTTTCATCGCCTTCATCGACCATGATCTCGCCGGGTCGATCACGGGGCAAGCCAACAGCATCGCTGACGGCGCTGCGGGTCTCGTCCACACCGGTGCCGGTGACGCTATTGGATGCGCAGGCGGAAAGCGAAACCGCGATTGCCAGAATAACAGGCATTGAAGGTAAAAGCGAAGTCAGGTTCATGAGTGCGCTCCGGTCGGCTGATAGAGACATGCCAGTATACTGCCCAAAATTATGGCTGCTTATTGACGTATCCATGCGAAGCGGATAGGTCCGGCGCTCCCGCCCGGGAGCCGGTAGCTCAGTTGGTAGAGCAACTGACTTTTAATCAGTAGGTCCAGGGTTCGAACCCCTGCCGGCTCACCATTTTCCCGTATTTCAGTTGCGGCCTCCGGCGCGGCGGCTCGGTAACAAGTGCCGCATGGCGTGCGCGTGCCCTGCGGGTTCATGTCGCCATATGCGTGATGAATGTGATTGCACTAACTCTGGCTGGTTTAGTTGTCCGGGAAAGTTGATTCCGGCCTCGCCAGACAGCCTGAGGCAAATGCGCGAATGGACCGACCAGAGGTTATATGAGCTCAATCCTTCGCATCGCTCTGGTGGATGATCACCGGTTGTTTACCGAAGGTTTCAGCTCATAGCTGGCCGAATCCGAGGCAGCTATGAGGTCTCCACATTTGAAGATCCGGTTGGTTTTCTGGAATACGGCTGCGGAGCCCTAATCTTTCCCCGCGTCAACTCGCGGTTCTGAAAATGCTGGGTGAAGGCGCGACCAACAAGGCGATCGCCGAAGCCCTGAATATCAGCGAGAACACCGTGAAATCGCATTTGCGTTCTATTTTCGAAGGCCTCGGTGTGCGAACCCGGACTGCTTGCGGCCACAAGGTTGTGCTTTTGGGACTGATCCAGTTTGCCTGCCGGCGTTCCAGGGCCCGGTCGAGGGCCGCGCGAAGCGTTTCGCTTTCCGCCGGTTTCGGAATGATTGTCACATCTTCCAGATCAGCGGCTTTGGCAAAATCACAGACTTCGCCGGTTAGCCGTCCGCCGGGTGCTACGCACTCGAGCTGTGGGGCCTCCGGCCGCTACACAGCTCTCCTCGACCTGCCTGCCAATGATAACGATACGCTTTTATTACTGATCGCCGGACAAAATGGCGGCTGGAGGCTGGAGCGGTAGGGGGCAATAGCAGCAAAACGGCGCTTCCGGACGCTTGCAGAAATTTTCCGGGCAAGGCGAGCCCGAGGGCGCGAGGCAAACCTGTTACCGGCCTTGCCGGCGCCAGGCTCCGATCTATCGAGCTGGCCCCTGTTTCGGGTTCAGGAATAGCCGGGCTCGAAGCTCTCATCGTTCAAATCTTTGGCGAATCCGGGGCTGATCAAGCGTTGGCCCACGCGGTAATTTGCTAAATCAAAAATACCGATGCTGATTTGCAACACCAACTTTTGGTGAAAAATATGCCTGAAAGACGCCCATTCGAGAGCGCGGCATAGAATAGCAAGCCTGCACAAACGATTTTCGCGTGTCAGGCGATATTTCAGGGCGGCCTTCTTTCTTGAAAAAGACGCCGGTAAAGGCGAATGAGAAAGCGCTTTGGGCTGGCCTCTCCAATTATTTTCATGTAGCAAGGGAATAGCGCGTATGGTTATTGCGCTTTATCTGTGTCTGAAAGATTTTCAGGCGTTTAGTTTCACGCGATGGAGGCATTTGCCTCCGGAGGGTAAAATGAAAAGTGGCTACTCACAGCGGCCGCAACCGGTGCCATCGCGATGGCGTCCACCGGTTCAGCGTTCGCTGACGAAGGTTGGTATGCAAGCGTTGGCGTTGGTAACGGCGGTTTCGGTGATACGGAAGTCGACGGCTATCGTCGTGGTGCCGAAATTAATGGTACCGGTGATTGGCGTCAGAATGCAGCATTCGGCTATGACTGGGCCGATGGCTGGCGTGCTGAAGCCGAGCTGGCGCATCGCTTCAATGATTTTGGTGCGATCGGAAATCACGAAGACTCAGCCTCAGATCTCACATCTGGAGCCTGATGCTGAATGTCTATCGTGACTTCAATGAAAGCGGATTTATCTCGCCTTACATCGGTGGTGGTATCGGTGCGGCGCAAGTCAGCTTCAGCGGTACGGGCTGGGATTCGGGCGCACGCCCGATATTGGCCCACCCGGAATTCCTGGGGGCGATCATCTCACCAGCAGCCGGCGCTCGCTACGTCACGACCAATGATGATGATCTCACCTATATCGTGAACCTCATCGCAGGTATTGGCTGGCGCCTGTCTGACCAGTTCATTATCGACACGCAATATCGTTTTGTACGTCTGGGTGAAACCAACTACGGGGGCAACTCCGACCGCTGTTGGCGGTTCGGGCGTGATCCGTCAGGGCGGCAACTCCTTCCCGGGCACGACTGTTGGTGGCGAAACCGGCATCAGCGATGTTAGCGGTCATGAAGCATGGATTTCGATGCGGTATCTGTTCGCGGCACCTCCGCCTCCGCCTCCGCCGCCACCGCCTCCGCCTCCGCCGCCACCGCCTCCGCCTCCGCCGCCACCTCCGCCTGTGGTTGTGTGTGAAGACGTCGGCTTCGTGGTCTACGAGTGGGATCGTTCGAACCTGACCGATCAGGCTCGTGCGGTAGTCAACCAAGCGGTTAATCAGGCTCGTGATTGCGGCGTTTCCAGCGTTTCAATCGACGGTCACGCTGACCGCTCGGGTGCTGCAGCCTACAATGTCGGCCTGTCCGAGCGTCGTGCTCGTGCGGTTCGTGACGAACTGGTCCGCCTCGGCGTGCCGGCGAGCGCGATCTCGCTTCAGGCTCTGGGTGAAAGCCGCCCGGCAGTTCAGACACCGGATGGTGTTCGTGAGCCGCTTAACCGTCGTGCAGAGGTCCTCGTAGACCTGCGCTAGTCTGACGGTTAGCTAATACCAAAGAGCGGTCCGACCTTCTGGTCGGGCCGTTTTCTTTGGGCCGATGTCTGATCGCTTGACCGGCCAAGACGCCGGGATAGTAATTCCGAACCAGACACTCGGAGGCGTATATGGCGTCGGATCACGGCCATCGTAAAAATTCAGGCACACCACGCGCAGCGCAAACGCGCCTGATACATGAGGGTTATGACCCGGCCGCACATTCGGGGCCGTGAAGGCCCCGATATACCATAGCTCGACTTTCCTGTTTGAAAGTGCGGAGCAGGGTGCGGCGTTCTTCGGATTAACAACAAGCAGGCTTTGCCCGGCGACCCTGATACAGTGGGGTTGATGTATTCCCGGTTTTCGACACCCAATATTGACCTTCTGGAAACGCGATTGGCGATTCTGGATGGCGGGGAAGCGGCGCTAACCTTCGGGTCCGGTATGGCGGCGATCGCCACGACCTTGATGGCCTTCGCCGGGGCTGGTGATGTGGTGTTGCATACGGTACCGCTTTATGGCGGAACGGATGCCTTCCTGAACCGGATTTTGGCAAGGCAGAATATCCAGATCGAAGCTGTTGCGGCAGAAGCCGATGAGCCGGCATTTCTCGCCGCCGCGGCATCGGCGATGGCCAAAGGGCCGGTGCGAATTCTCTATACCGAGACGCCGACCAATCCGCATAACGAAATTGTTGACCTCGCCCTCTGCCGAAAAATTGCCGATCATATTGGCAATATTCAGGGCTTTGCTCCCATCCTGGTCTGTGACAACACGCTCTTGGGCCCTGTCGGCCAGCAACCCCTGGCGCACGGTGTGGATCTGGTTGTTTATTCGCTTACGAAGTATGTCGGTGGCCATAGTGATTTGCTCGCGGGCGCGGTGGTCGGTGCCAAGGCTCTCACGGACAAGATCTACAGTATTCGGAGCCTGTTGGGCGGGGTCGTAGACCCGCATACCGCCTGGCTTCTGACGCGATCTCTGGAGACAGTGACGCTACGGATGCGGGCTGCGTGTGATGGCGCAGAGCGGGTTGCCGCCTTTCTCGAGCGTCATGCAAAAGTCAGCCGTCTCAACTATCCGGGGCTATTGAATGTGAGTGAGCGTCGTGGCCGGCTGCACCGGAAACAGTCCAGCCTGAACGGGTCGACATTCTCTTTGATGTCGGCGAAGGCCGTGCCGAGGCTTTCCGCTTTCTGGATGGGCTGAAATTGATCAAGCTGGCCGTCAGTTTGGGGGGACCGAGAGCCTGATCCTGCATCCTGTCTCGACCAGCCATTCCAACGTTGATCCGGCCAGACGCGAAGCGCTCGGCTATAGCGAGGCGATGGTCCGGCTATCTGTTGGGCTGGAAGACCCGCAAGACCTGATAGACGATCTGGAACAGGCGCTGGCAAACGTCTAAGCCCTAGGCAAGGCAAATCCAGAAGGACAACAGCATGACCCACAAAGTCGAGCTGAAGCCGGACGAGCGCAGCGCGCTCGACTGGATCGAGACGCGCCAGGATCATATGGTCGCGACCCTGCGCGACTGGGTGAATACCAATTCCGGCAGCCATAATGCTGATGGCCTGGAAGTCATGCGTGGCAAGCTGAATGAGGCATTTACCGAGCTGGGCGGAGAGATCCGGGCCCAGGAGTTGAAGCCGACGACGATGGTCGAAAAATGGCGAAGTCAACAGCAGGGCTTCACGCCATCCTTTCATCTGATCCAGCGACCCGATGCGCCGATCAGGATTGTTCTGACAGGGCATCACGACACGGTCTTTCCTGCCGATGACAGCTTCCAGAGCTGGAAAATGCGCGATGATAACATCATGAATGGTCCGGGCGCGGCCGACATGAAAGGCGGGCTGCTGGTCATGCTGCATGCGCTGCTGGCGCTCGAGCGGAGCCCGCTCAAGGACCGGATCGGCTATGACATTCTGATCAGCCCGGACGAGGAAACCGGTTCGCTGGGGTCGGGCCCCATTCTTCATGCCCTCGGCGCAAAGGCTGATATCGGGATGACCTATGAACCTGCGCTCGCAGACGGATCCCTGGCCGGTGCGCGCAAGGGGGTCGGGAAACTGGTCGCTGAAGGTCTCCGGCAAGGCGGCGCATGCAGGCCGTGAACATCATCTGGGACGCAATGCGATTGTCGCGGCGAGCCAGTTTGCGCTCGGGCTCGATGCGCTCAACGGGCAACAGGATGGCGTGACATTCAACGTGGCACGTATTGACGGCGGTGGTCCGCCGAATGTGGTGCCGGCCAACGCCGTTGTTCGGTTCAATGTCCGCGTCAATGATGGGGAGGATCAGGCTTGGGTGCTGGCCAATCTTGAGCGTCTGACCGCAGAAACGGCCCGTAGGGAGAATTTCTGCAGACCTGTTTGGTGGTTTCACACGTCCGGCCAAACCCATGACGCCCGCCAATGCGCAGATGTTCGAGTGGACGAAGGCGGCCGGTTCGGCTCTGGGCCTCGAGATCAGATGGAATGCCACCGGCGGGTTTGTGAGGGCAATAATCTCTGGGCGGCAGGATGCCCGAATGTTGACACTCTGGGGGTTTGCGGCGGGGATATTCACTCGCACGACGAAATTGTTCTGCTCGACAGCCTGACCGAACGGGCCAAGCTGTCCGCGATCATGTTGATGAAGTTTGCCTCGGGCGAATTTGATGCCAAAACCGCACGCAAACTGGCGAGGAGGAAGCCTAGATGCTGAGAGTTCGGGCGGCACGCCGCGATGACATTGATGCCTTCGTGGCGCTCTCCGATGCGGCGGGAACCGGTTTTACCAGCCTTTCGGTCACGCCGGATGTGCTCGCGGCAAGGCTGGAGGCATCTCAAGCTGCCTTTGCTTCCAGCGCGGGAAAGCCGTCTGAATCGACCTATCAGATGATGCTGGAAGATACCGAAAGCGGCAGAATTCTCGGCTGTTCAGCGGTCAAGGACGCTGTTGGCATCTCAAGCCCTATTATGATTTCAAGATCATTACACTGGCCCAGTCATCGGCCGAAGCGGACCGGCGCTTTGATATGAAAGCGATGATACTGGTCAATGATTTTGCCGGATGTTCAGAGGTTGGCACATTGTTCGTGAGCGATGCGGCGCGCGGCAATGGCGCGGGCCGTCTGGTAGCGCAAACGCGCTATCTGTTGATCGCGGCGGATTATGATCGCTTCGGCCCGCATGTGCTGGCAGAGCTGCGCGGTGTTGTGCGCGACGATGGCTCATCGCCCTTCTTTGATCATGTGTCGAAGCCGTTTTTCCGGATGACGTTCGACGAGGCGGATCGCTTGAGCGCCGCCTCGGATAATCAGTTCATTCTGGATTTGATGCCCAAGCATATGATCTATCTGGACATTCTTCCCGAAGCTGCGCGCGAGGTGATCGGCCAGACCCATGAACATGGTGTCGGTGCCCGACGCTTGCTGGAATGGGAAGGCTTTACCTATAACGGCTATATCGACATTTTTGATGGCGGTCCGTTGATGTCGGTTCCGACGCGTCAGGCGCGCACCGCCAGGGGAAAGTGACCGCTTCGAGATCGCAACGGGAAAGGGTGAGGTCGAAGGATCGTCTCGACCGATAATTTTCAGAATTTCCGCAGCATCCGGACCCCGGTCACCGTCAAGGATGACAAGGTTTTGATCCCGGCTGAGGCCCAGGCCGCGCTCGAACTGGGCGAAGGCGAAACCGTCCGCGTATGGAGACCGCAATCATGACCACCGGCCAGTGTTTTATCGATGGAAGATGGACGAACGGAGGAGGCGAGCGCTTCGATCCGTTGACCCGGCCAGCGGCGAACGGTCTGGACCGGAATGGCGGCATCTGAGGGCGATGTCGATGCTGCCTTCAATGCCGCGCGGACCGCATTTTCCGGCTGGGCCCGCACGCCCCTGGCCGACCGAGTTGCGGTGGTGGAACGTTTTGGCGAATTGCTGGTTGCGCGCAAGGATGAGGTGGCCAAGCTCATCGCCCGGGAAACCGGCAAGCCGCTCTGGGACTGTCTGGGCGAGGGCGCAGCGATGGCGGGCAAAATCACCATCTCCATCAAGGCCTATCATGACCGGACCGGCGAGACGCAGGCGAGATGGATTTCGGGTCTGCAGAGCTCCGCCACAAACCGCTTGGGGTGATGTTTGTACTGGGGCCGTATAACTTCCCCGGTCATTTGCCGAACGGGCATATTGTGCCGGCGCTGATTGCCGGCAATACCTGCGTATTCAAGCCTTCCGAGCTGACGCCTGCCGTGGGCGAATGGATGGTTCGTGTCTGGGAAAAGGCCGGTTTGCCTGCCGGCGTGTTGAATTTGATCCCGGGCGCGAGAGAGACGGGGGCGGCGGCGCTGGATCATGCAGAGCTGGACGGTGTCTTGTTCACCGGGTCACACAATACCGGCCAGTTCATTCACAAGAAATTCGCCGGCCGCACCGGCGTTCAGCTGGCGCTGGAAATGGGCGGCAATAATCCGCTGGTTATCTGGGATGCCGCGGACGCCGAGGCGGCGGCCCGCATTGCGGCGTTTTCGGCTTTCGTGACTTCAGGTCAGCGCTGTTCCTGCGCGCGCCGGATCATACTGCCCGCCGGACCTGCCGGAGATGCCGTCGTGGCGCGGCTGGTCGATCTCGCGAAGCGTATCCTGTCGGGGCCTGGAATGATGACCCGGAACCCTTCATGGGGCCATTGGTGACGGAGGCGGCTGCCGATCAGGTCATCAAGGCACAGGCGAAGCTTGTCGATGGCGGCGGAAAGAGCCTCCTTGAAGCGCGTATCATGGATCGTGGTTCAGCCTTTGTTTCGCCGGGCATTGTCGATGTCACCGGTACCGATCACCCCGATGCCGAAGTCTTCGGTCCGCTGGTGAAAATCATCCGGGCTGACAGTTTCGAGGCGGCCCTGAAAGAAGTCAACAATACCGCTTATGGCCTGTCTTCCGGTCTGGTCAGTGATGACGCAGAATTGTGGGATCGCTTCCGGATTGAATCGTGTGCGGGCATTGTCAACTGGAACCGGCCCACGCCGGGCGCGGCCAGCTCCATGCCCTTCGGTGGTCCCGGCCAGTCGGGCAATCTGCGGCCCTCGGCGTATTATGCAGCCGATTATTGTGCCTATCCGGTGGCCAGTCAGCTGGCACCCAGGCCGGAACGTCTGGCCATTCGAGGCGTTGAATGAGCGCTGTAGAAGCCAATTTCGACGGTATTATCGGGCCGACGCACAATTATGGCGGGCTCTCTTTCGGCAATATTGCGTCTGATAAAAATCGCGGTGAAGCATCGGCCCCGCGGGCCGCTGTGCTGGAAGGATTGAAGAAGGCGAAGCAACTGGCCGATGCCGGACTGGTGCAAGGTGTACTGCCGCCACAGGAGCGGCCCGATGTTGCCTTTTGAGGCAGGCGGGGTTTTCCGGCTCTGACAGGCAAATTGTCGAAACGGCCGCGCGGGCTGCGCCGGGGCTGTTGCGGAATGTGTATTCGGCCTCGCCGATGTGGGCCGCCAATGCGGCCACGGTCTCGCCATCGGCGGATACGGCGGACGGGCGGCTGCATCTGACGCCCGCCAATCTGGTGACCACGCTGCATCGATCCATCGAGGGGCCTGCGACGCAGCGCGCGTTGTCGAGAGTTTTCTCAGGCGAACGCTTTGCGGTGCATCCGCCGCTTCCCGCACAGTCAACATTCGCTGATGAGGGCGCAGCCAATCACGTGCGGCTGTGTGCCGATCATGGCGGGCCGGGCGTCGAGATATTTGTCTATGGCCGTGAAGCCGGTGAGCACTGGCGAGGCCAGTTTCCGGCACGGCAAACACGCGAGGCCTGCGAAGCGGTTGCTCGTGCCCACGGACTGGATCTGACGCGCTGCGTCTTCATCCGTCAGGGCAAGCGGCCATCGATGCAGGTGCCTTCCACAACGATGTCGTCTGCGTCGGAACATTGCAAACCCTGTTCTTCCACGAATTGGCCTTTGACGACAAAGCGGGTGCTCTGGCGGCTATCCGTAGCACTGCGGACGGGTTGTTTGATCCGGTTTTCGTTGAAGTGCCGGAAAACGATGTACCCATCAGCGATGCGATTTCCAGCTATCTGTTCAATTCGCAACTTCTGGCCATGCCGGGCGAAGATCGTCTGATGCTGAACGCGCCGATGGAAAGCGAAGAGACGACATCAACACGCGATTACTGCGCGCACCTGACGTCCGGAAACGGACCGATAGGGCCGTGAATTTCGTTGATGTGCGCCAGTCCATGCGCAATGGCGGAGGTCCCGCCTGTCTTCGTCTGCGGGTTGTGCTGACAGAGGAAGAGCTTTCAGCGGTGAATCCGGCCTGCCTTCTGACGGATGACATCTACGCGAGATTATGTGGATGGGCGGGAAAGCATTATCGGGAAACGCTGAGCGTGGAAGATCTGTCCGACCCGGCCCTGATGGACGAAAGTCGGCAAGCGCTGGATGCGCTTACCGGCCTTCTTGGTTTGGGAACCGATTTCTATCCGTTCCAGCGGGATCAGTAACGTCGGGCCGAGCTGACCCGGTTACCGAGACCCCATTGATTGAGATTGCTGACATTGCGATCAAACTGCTGGCAACGACCGCCAAATGACGCATGTTCGCACAACACCCAGCCATTGCGGCCATTGACTGTCATCGACATGGCGCGGTCATTGAAGCGGACCGCTTCCAGATTGTAGGTATCGGCATCCAGAGTGACCGACGGACCTGTGAAATTCGGGCCGGCATAGAGCGTGATGGAATCATACTGATTGTATCCACCCCGCCAGGCCCGCCATAGCCACCACCCGGCTGGCCATAAAGCGGATTGGTCGGGCCGACGTGATCAGATTGCCCAGACGATAGACATTCAAATTTGGGATCCGGCCGGAAATTTCGCGGCAGGGTGTTCCGAAATTGGCGTCTTCGCAGACCGTCCAGCTGCCATTGCCGTAAACGATCGCCGACATGGCCTGATCGTTGAAGCGGCGTCCGGTCAGATTGTATTCCTGATCGGTGAGCTCGACAGAGCGGCCGGTGAAGTTCGGACCAGCAAACAGGACCAGCGTGCCGTCGCGGCCCTGAAAGCCACTGCCGTAATTATTGCCCGGCCCGGCGTAACCGCCATCATTACCGCCATACCCATAGTCCGGGCGGGCAGAGGAGATGCGGTTGCCAAGCCCGAGTGAATTCAAATTGCGGACCTGTCCGGAGATAGTGCGGCAGGGCGTGCCGAAATTCGTGTCTTCGCAAACGGTCAGCTTTCATTTCCATAGGCGATTGCCGACATGGCCTGATCGTTGAAACGAATGCGGACGAAATTGCTTTCCTCGCGATCCAGTTCGATGGACTGACCGGTGAAATTCGGACCGGTGAACAGAACCAGCGTACCGGCGCGGCTGTTATAACCGCCGCCCGGACCGCCATAGCCACCACCGGGTCCGCCATAGCCTCCGCCATCATTATAGTCGGGACGGGCCGATGACACGCGATTGCCGAGCCATAGCTGTTGAGGTTGGCCACGCGTCCTGAAAGGGTCCGGCAAGGGTGCCAAAATTCGCATCTTCGCAAACGGTCCAGCTGCCGCGGCCTTCAACTTCGGCCGACATGGCGCGGTCATTGAAGCGCAAGCTGGTGAGATTGCTGTTTTCCCGATCGATATTGATGGACTGACCCGTGAAATTCGGACCCGCATAGAGTGTCAGGGACCCGTCGCCACGCGGGCGTCCTGTCCAGCCTCCGCCACCCGAAAGTCCACCACCCGGGCGACCGCCGGCTCCGTATTCCATGCGGGCTGAACTGATATGTCCATCCAGACGATTGTCGCCAGATTGGGTACGTCCGTGGTGATTTCGCGGCAGACGCCACGAAAATCAGAGTGCTGGCAAACCGTCCAGCTACCGCTGCCCTGAATCCGGATTGACAGCGCCCGGTCGTTGAAATTGATGGTCGTGAAGTTGGTCACGTCATTGTTGATCGTGACGGACTGCCCGGAAAAGTCTGGCCCGGAATAAAGCGTCAGCGCGCGGCCGCCCCGCCTCTCTGTGCTTCAGCAGTCGCGCCCAGAGCCAGTGTGCTGGCAAGGGTGCAGATCAAAAGTTTGATATTCATGGCAGTCTCCCGTTCTGACGGACCCCGGGCCCGGCTCAACTCCGTCATTTATGTTCAGTATATTCTGAACCTACGGCAACGAAAACGTCAGTCGCGCTTTATTCGCCACCGTCGCCATCGTCAGGTTCCTGTTGCCCGGACCGGCGATTGCCAAACAGATCCTGCAACAGACGTTCGGCCGGATCGATTGCTTCCTCGCCAGCGTCACCGGCTTCGCCATCGGTGGCGTCGCCTGTATCGTCCCCGGAACCACCCAGACCCAACGCATTGCCCAGCGCGTTGCGAATAGCATTTTCGGGGTCTTCGCCCGCAATAATGCTGGACACAGTTCCTGAACCAGCGCGCGGCCGACGACATCCCAGTCAATGCCGATGCGTGGGTCATTGAAGGTTCCGCTGATTCCGATCGGGACAACGACTCCTTGCAGATCACGCTCTCCGCCCTGACCCTGGATGCTGGCAACAGCGCGAGGGCGCAAGCGGTAATCAGAGTCTGCTGGCCGATGCCCACCGTGCCAGCCCCGTCGACGCGGACCAGAGGGCTGAGCATGATCAGATCGTTATTTGTGGCCACGCCATTGGCGACCGTGAATGTGCCTTCAAGGGCGGAAAAGTCCGTTTCCTCTTGGTCGCCGAAACCTTCCGGCAGACGGCGATTGGTCAGGGCTGATTCAATCCCGCGTATGGCCTGAGCAAGATTGACACCGCGAATGGCACCGTCGGCAAAGGCGAAACTGCCAGCGCCACCCAGGCCATTCATCAATTCGGCCTGCGAGTTCCCCGAGGTTAGAAGGTCGATATTCAGGCGGCCCGTACCTGACAAGCGATCAAATCCCGCGGCGGCTTCCAACAGGGGAAGGGCGGCGATGGATTGTAGATCGGCAAAAATGCGGAAAGAAGGTGTTGCCGTGCGGGCATTGGCTACGAAGATCGCATTGCCCGTGCCTTCATACAGAGATCCGGTCAGATTGGCTTCCAGCCGGGAATTCACCAGCTCAACGGTCATGGCAGCATCTGAAATCTCGATATCCTGAAGCGTCAATTCACCTACATCGAGGGCGAAGCTGGCATCGACCAGGCTCAGCGCGGACAGATCAATCCGTTCGGTCGACCAGGCGGGCACGCCCGCCGTGCTCGTCGCGGCTTCAGGTGCAACGGGCATGTAGGGCGTCACATCCAGCTGTGGCAGGGTGAGGGCACCGTCAATGGAGGGACGTGCGCCACTCAATGACACGCCAAGCCGGCCGGTTCCGGCCAGATCGTCAAGCCGGATATGGTCATTGCGGCTAATATCAGACGCGTCGAGAGATATGGAGTCCGGACCCCGAACAGAACTCCGGAGAGTTGGAAGTTTTCCAACCCTTCGCCGGGAGGCAGGGGCGATCCCGCAAAATCTGCGAGCGCCCGGATGGAGGGAATGTCGGTCGAGAAACGGCCGGAATAGCGCAGATCCTCGCCTTCCAGAATGTTTCCATTGAAGCCCAGATCAATGAGATTCCCACCGAGATCGAGTCGGGCGGCGACCGCTTCACCTTCAAAGAAGCTGCGGACAGAGCCCAGATGCAAAGACAGTGTCATATTCTCGCCGTCAGCCGTCAGTTCTCCGGTGACATCAAGCGGCTGATCGAGGCCCGGCATGCGGATATTCAGATCCAGCCCGTTGACTTCGCGCCGGTCGGTACCGCTGGCATAGCTGATCGCACCATTCTCGATCTGAATATCTCCGAGCGAGGCATCAAAGGGCAGGGCGCCGGGGCGGCGGACGAAGCCGCCGGATGACGGCACCGGCTCTGTGTCAGGCGTGCCCGGGCCGAGCGACCAGTTGTTTCTACTGCCACGTTGTTCCAGACGG
The DNA here is from genome assembly GCF_014323565.1 of Hyphobacterium sp. CCMP332. Classification (NCBI taxonomy): domain Bacteria; kingdom Pseudomonadati; phylum Pseudomonadota; class Alphaproteobacteria; order Maricaulales; family Maricaulaceae; genus Hyphobacterium; species Hyphobacterium sp. CCMP332. The sequence goes on along the minus strand of NZ_CP058669.1, from coordinate 1,324,185 downwards.
ATGGTCGGGTCCACCAGGACAAATTCATCAATGACAATCGTGCGGGACAGGAGCGGCAAAGCTGAACGCCCACCCGCATCTCGGCCATTTCCGCAAATGGCGTATCGCCAAACCCTTCTTCATTCGCGATCGAGACGTTGCGCGCCTGGACCTGAACACTGGGCAAGAGGCGAAGACTGACGTCGCCGGCCAGAATCACCTCGCGCCCAAGATTTTCGCTGGCTGCGATTTGCGCCCGTTCCCGATAGAATGATTCCGGCACCAGAAAGGGAATGATAATGGCGGCCAGCACCAGAATAACGACCAGTCCAAAGATGAATGTGAGAAGGCGGCGGATCATTATTTACTCCCTGCGGCCGAAAATGGCGTCTGGTCCCGAACGGGATTTTGGCGTTAGTATAGCGCACAGAATGACAGCCGTTCAGGGGGACAGCATGAAAATTCAAAAATTTCTATGAGCCGACGGGATATCCTGATGGGGCTGGCTGCAGGCACGATCCTGCCTGTGGCCGGTTGCGCCCAGAATGATGCGCTTGGCCGCAGCCAGCTTCAACTGGTTTCGGAAAACCAGATCATGGCGCTCTCTCAGGCCGCATGGCAAGACGCGTTGCAACGCGAGCGGATCTTGCGCGACCCCGGCTATAATCGCCGTTTGCAGCGCGTCGGCTCGAATATGGTCAGCGCGACCGGAATGTCGAACCTCGACTGGGAGTTCGTAGTGATCGATTCCGATCAGGTGAATGCCTGGGTTCTGCCGAATGGCAAGGTCGCTTTCTATCGCGGCATTCTCGATATCATGGAAGAAGACGGCCATATCGCCACCGTGATGGGGCATGAAATGGGCCATGTCGCGGCGCGCCATTCAGCCGAGCGGGCCAGCCAGCAACGCGCCAGCCAGATCGGCATGCAGATCGCCGGAGCGCTGCTTCAGCAGCAGGGGTTGATTTCAATCGGGATATGGCCGCAGCGCTGGGGCCGGTGTCACATATGGTATCATCATGCCCTATTCGCGCCAGCACGAATTCGAGGCCGACCGGCTGGGCGTGGATTACATGGTATCAGCGGGATATCAGCCGTATCACGCAACGGATTTCTGGCTCGCCATGTCATCACTGCACCAGGATTCCAGCTTTGATTTCATGTCGACGCACCCGTCGGATGAAGCCCGGCTGGACGCCATGCGGGCCCACATCGCCGCGCGCAGCTATTCGTGATCGTCTGACTGGGCTTCAATTTCAGCGCGGGCTTCGATCAAGGCACGGGCGGCCTCGACGCTGTCGACTTCCTCGACCGTGTCAATGGCGCAGCGAAAGCCGTTATCCGGCGTGATGTATTCCACCACGGGCGGGCACAAGGTTGCGTTTTCACCAAATGACGTTGCCAATTGGACGCCGAAATTGAGGTCGGGGCAGCGGTGCCGCAATGTCGCGAGATAATGACGGCTGGCGCCGCCGCGAAAGACGACATGCTCCCGGTCAATGACGCTATAGCCGTTAATTTGCACGAGGCGGACGCAACGCGGCGTGCCCTCTTCTTCATTGCCGTGATGATCGATTGCCATGGCAGGTGCGGCAGCCGATGCACATAATGCCAAAGATGCGATAGTCAGGTATTTCATCTCGTCCTCCTTCGGTCGGGCAGAATACATTTACGGACATGAAGCCGAGCTGAATGGATTTCAAGTCAAAATCCCGTGTTGGTGTGGCCGTGATTGGCGGTGGTATCGCCGGACTGGCATGCGCTAAAGCGCTCCTGGAGCGCGGCGCCGAGGTTACGGTTTATGAAGCGGGGACTGCCGGGCAAGGTGCCCTATGGGCGTCAGGCGGCATGCTGGCCGGCGGATTTGAATGCGCGGAATCCAATGCATCTCCAGCCTTTGTCTCGTTGGCGCACCGCGGTATGGCGCTGTGGTCTGACTGGACCAGGGATCTGGGCGAAGCGGATATTGATACAGGGTGGGCGGCGTTGTCTCGCCCGCAGTCAGCGAAGATGATCTGGAATGGCTGGAGGCCATGGCTGCTCGCGCGGTGGCGTTGGGCATTGTCTGTCATGACGTTCCCGATCTCCCGGAAGGTCTCGAAGCAAAAAGAGCGGTCTGCTTTCCGGATGATGGCGAGTTGGATAATCGCCTGCTCGGGCCGCGCCTTGTCGCTTTGTAAGGGAAGCCGGCGGCATCATCCATGAACACCAAGCCGTATCCGATTTCTCTTCCGGGTGTGATGGTGTGCGTATCAATGACCAAGGCTTTGATGCCGCGATTATCGCAACGGGCGCTGAAGGTCATGCACTGGTAGGCGTAGAACCGCTTTTGAACCGGATTCGCCCGGTCAAAGGCCAGATGTTGGCGTTAAGGGTGATGCCGCCCGGTTGGGCTTTTGTTTGCGGGCCCGGAATGCCTATGTCTCTCAAAAGCGCGATGGCCGGTTTGTGACCGGAGCCAGCAGCGAGCCGGGGCAGAGCGATGCGGTGGTTGATCAGGTGGTGGTCGATGAATTGCGGCGCCGTGCGGAAGCCTGGCTGCCAGCGCTTGCGAGCCTGGGCGCGGTCGAAAGCTGGGCGGGGATACGTCCCGGGACTGTGGATGGAGCGCCGATACTGGGCGGCGGAACACTACCAAGTATATTTCTCGCGCTGGGGCTATACCGCAACGGGGTGTTGCTGGCCCCGGCTGTGGCGGAAATGATGGCGGACGCAGTGCTGTCAGCCCGGGATGTCCCGGCAGAATTTTCGGCCAATCGCTTCCAACAGCGTTAACGCCAAGTTAGCGGCTGAGGACAAGACTGCGCTCATGCAATCTGAGTCGGCCCGATGAGTACAATTTCTCCGGGTGAAGCCACCCACGCCCTGATCGCGCGCGCGTCCGCGAGACGGGCGCGAATTTCGATTTCATGGTGCGGACCGCTGCTCGCGAAAGCAATTTCGATCCGAATGCCCGCGCCACAACGTCGTCGGCCTCAGGCATGTACCAGTTTCTGGATCAGACCTGGCTGGCGATGATGAGCCGCCATGGCGGTGAGCATGGTCTTGCCCGCGAAGCCGGCATGATCGAGCAATCGGAAAGCGGCCGCTTCACCGTATCTGATCCCGCGGAACGCCAGCGCATTCTGGATATGCGATTTGATGCCGGCATTGCCGCGCGGATGGCAGGTGAGCTTGCCGCCGAGAATGCGTCCATTCTTGAATCCCGCATCGGGCGTCAGCCAACGTCCGGGAATTGTACGCGGCGCATTTTCTCGGGGCAGGCGGTGCGTCCGAATTGATCAATGCGGCAAGCGATACACCCACGGCGCGGGCCGACCTTTTGTTTCCGGCGGCAGCGGCTGCCAATCGCAATGTGTTCTATGATGGCGGACAGGCGCGCAATGTTCGTGATGTGCTCGCCGGGCTGACCCGGGAAGAGGCTGTTTCTGTGCCCTCGCGCACGGAAATGCCGTCGGTAATGCCGAGGCCATCTCGCCTCTGCGATTTCAGTCGCCGACCTCTGACCAGGGCGTCGCCTTCATGTCCCGCCGGATTGGTCTGGCGCAGGGCGGAGGGACGTTATCGCCTGCGGTTGTCGCCATTCTGGCCTCGCTGGAGCCTCCCGGCGGCCGAAATGAACGCGATTCAACTCGTGACCGGCGGGTCTAAGGATTCGTTAACGCGAGTCGGAGCCTGTTCACAAGGACAGATCGCCATGGGGCGATTCCCGAGCAACAGGATCACGCCAATGACCATCGTAGCGATGCGTTCGCGCTTGACCGACGAAGACATTCGCCGCCTGGTCAAAGGTGAAAACGCGGAAGACCGGGCGATGGCCGCCCGCAAGATTTGCCAGCGCATCGATACGCCGGAATTGACGTCCGAAGAACGTGAAGCGGCGAATGCGATTATTGCCATGATTGCCGAAGACAGTGCGGCGCTTGTCCGGCGCTCTCTGGCGGTGACGCTTCGCCAGTCGCCGTACCTTCCCAAAAATGTCGCGATGAAGCTGGCGATGGACATTGAATCCATCGCTGTTCCCGTCATCGCCGGCAGCCCAGTCTTTGATGATGCAGAGTTGATCGAGTTGATCCGCACTCAACCCGCTGCAAAACTCGCCGCCATTGCCGCTCGCCAGAGCGTTTCCAAGCCTGTGGTCATGACGCTAATCGATTATGCGGACGAAGCCGCAATGGGCATTGCTGCCGCCAATGACGGTGCCGAATTCGACGATGAGGCGTTCGATAAAACCATCGCGCGCTTTGCGGATTCCCGTTCCGTGATGGATTCCTTCGTGTCGCGCTCGGTCCTGCCGATCAGCTTCACGGAAAAATCATTGCGCGTGTCAGTGATGATGCCTTGCAGCGTCTGGTGCGGCGCCACGCATTGCCGCCACAGATCGCCGTTGATATTGCGGAAGGCGCGCGCGAACGTGCAACTATCGATCTGGTGGACCAGGCTGGTGTGGCTCCGGACATGCCGCGCTTTATCGAACAGATGCAGTCCGCTGGCCGCCTGACTCCGTCACTGATTTTGCGGGGCCTGTTACGCGGGCATGTGGAGTTCTTTGAACATGCGGTGGCCCGTTTGGCCGGGATTCCGCATTCAAAGGCATGGCTTCTCATTCATGATGCCGGACCGCTGGGACTGAAAGCGGTCTTCGAGCGGACAGGGCTGCCGCCGCGTCTTTTGCCGGCGGTCCGATCGGCGATCGATACGCTTCATTCCATCGAAATGGGTCGGGCGAGGCCGGCCGGATATTGTTCCGCCGCCGGCTGGTTGAGCGGTCGCTGACCCAGTTTCAGGGTGTACCGGAAGAGGATCTGGAATACATCCTGTCGCGACTGGATCAGGATGAAAGCGACGATCAGCCTGCGCGCGCGACCGGCTGATTCAAACTCGGCGACCAGATCAAGAACCTGGGTTTCCAGCTCTGTCGCCAATGCGCGGCCGACCGGGTTCTTTTCGTCGCGAATGTCCTGACGCAAGGCTGCGCGAATAGCGCTGGTATGTGCCAGCGCAAGTTTCGCGGGTGCAATGGCGCGCTTTTCTTCCGACTCAATCAGTTTCGACAGTGAGCCGGCCATGCGGGTGATGATCGGAAATTTATAGGTCGTTCCCATGCCGCGCAGATCGTGCGCACGGGAAAACAGCTCCACACCGGCTTCACCTTCAAGACCTTCGGCCATGACGCGCTTTGCTGCGGCTTCCAGTTTTGAACTTCAGTCTCCAGCCAGTCGGCGAAAACCTCCTTCATGTCATCCAGCGCAGCTTCGGCGCGTGCAATCGCGGCTTCATCAATAGGGCCGATCCGCCCGCCCACTTTCACGCGCAGCATGTTCGGCGGCGTGATCATCTCGATGGGTTGTTCTTTTTGGACATCTGGGTTTTCCTCAAAGCCGTAAGTTTAAAGGGTCATCGCGGAAGGCTGCTGGCCGGAGTTTTCACAAGCAGATGCCATCAGGCATTGTTCGAGTTCCTGTACCCGGAATGGCTTTCTCAAATGCCGGGCGGACACATCCGATGCGTTGCTCGACAGAGACACGATTGGCAGATCAGGTGAAATATTTCTGAGCGCCGTGATCATGCCGGCGTCGGTGACCAGCGCGACTTCGACGTTTTGAACGGCCAGAATCGTTTCGGCTTCACTCGCTGTGCTGATGGTCACGACAGCTTTGCAGCCCATGGCATTCAGGCTGGATTGAAGCGCTTGCTGAAGCGGGCGCGATTGGCTGTAAATCAGAACTGTCATTCCCCGACCGCCGGAAAGCTGTTGCATCATCACCATCCTTGTTCCGCATCTCATTGGCGGATTGAGGAATTTCCTATCAGATGATGCTTAACGACGGACTAAGCGTCAGGCCTGAAATTGTTCAATGAGAATGCGCTCACCCAGCGCGCGGCCCTCATCAAACAACATGTGCAGGCTGACCTCAGCCGCTTCCTCGATATCGACCGAAACCACGTCGCGGAATTCTGATTATCCGCGACGGCGGATACAGGCCGTTTTTCGGGACTGAGCACATCAAAACGGACTTTGCTGTCGTGGCTCAGGAGTGCGCCGCGCCAACGGCGGGGGCGAAAGGCGCTGATCGGGGTTAAAGCCAGCGTTCGCGACCCCAGTGGGAGAATGGGGCCGTGGGCGGACGCATTATACGCGGTTGACCCTGCCGGTGTGGAAACCATGACGCCGTCGGCGGCAAGCTCGGGCAACCTGACCCGGCCATCGACCGATATCTGTATCTTTGCGGTCTGGCGGGTTTCGCGCAGCAGCGACACTTCATTGATGGCCAGGGCCGAAAATGACTGACCGTTGATGTCCGTTCCCGTGGCGCGAAGCGGGTGGATGGATGTCTTTTCCGAACGGCGCAGATGGCTGATGAGATCGCGGCGGGGTCATTCATCAGGAAGCCGACCGATCCGTAATTGATGCCGTAGACCGGAATTCCATAATTCATGACAGCGTGCAGCGCTTCCAGCATCATGCCGTCGCCGCCTATGGCGACAAGTATTTCCGCGTCCTTGACCGGCACATTTCCATAACGGTCCTGGAGGCGCTTGCAGACATCCTGCGCGTCTGGCCGTTTGCTGGCGATGAAGCTCAGTGATGGCGAATCTGACAAGGCAAAGAGCATTCACACCGGTCTCCTTGATCGGGCCGGTTTATTCAAACCCGCGCCGCCAGACGGCGCAAGGCGTCATGCGCGCTGCCGGGGTGAATTTCTGAAATACGTTGGCGGCATTCACCATGGCATCCGAAGGAAGGTTTTCCTGGATACGACCTGCCTTCTGCATGCCGCGCACGACGGACGGAAGAGTGATGTATCTATTCGTGCGGCGCGGCAAGCGAGGGCTGTTGCGCGCATGCTCGACATGCCAAGGGCCGCCCGCCATTGATCCACGGTCAGTCCGCAAAGGTCGCAATGGCAAAGTCGAACAAAGGCTCTTGCCATCTGTCAGCGCACGCACTGCGACGGTCCCATTCAATTCTCCCGCCGCGGCCATGCGTTCAACGAGCTTTCTCGCCTCGGCTTCCGTGTCTTCGACAACGGGCGTGCTTCCGGCATTGATGCCGATGTCGTCGAGTTGTCCCTGTTCGAGATCGAAATGCTGTTCGACTTGCTGGCGGACACTGTTGGAAATCTGTGAGGTCAATCGTTCCACGAAAACAGGCGGGATATCGTCCCGCTCAGCATGAGACGCGATATGTCTTCATTTTCGAGTGCGCTCTCGATACAGATGGCCATCGTCAGATCCGAAATTCGCGCCGTTGTGTTGCGGATCAGGCGTTCAATAACGGACGCCTCCGATCGACGGGCCACGGCGTCACTGACGGCCATGCCGATATGGCATCTGCCTGCAATCAGCTTTCGATGTTCCTCGGAGCCCGTTTCGGCGAGTTCGACGAGATCCTCGGCTTCAAGAACGAGGCTCTTTTCAATGATGGCTTTGGCGACGCTTGGTGCGTCAAAGGCGAGATAGCGGACGATACCGCGCGGCGCCACTCGCAATCGGCGAGGCGGGAGGCCATTTGTATTCGCACGGCCTCTTCCACCTTGTGAGCCAGCGACAGGAGAATGTCATTGGCCAGAGGCTGAGTGCGATTTGTGAGCGGCAGCAACGCAGATATCTGTGACACCGAGGGCCAGCAAGCCGCGGCTTTGCGGGTCGCGGACGCGGGCCAGTTGGGTCAAGGCTGATGCGATATTGCTCATAACGTCGCCAGAATTACCGGTGCTTATAAAAGCCTGAGTCTTCAATGGATTCCAGTTCTGGTTTATCCGGCGTTAAATTTGACCCTCATGTCTGCGATTGACGACAGGCGTGCGCCGTTCAATCTTGGGGCAGGATTCACGGGAGGCCGATATGGACGATCAATCAACACCAAGCGTCAGGGATCAGGTGGGTGAGGATGAATGGAAAGCGCGTTGCGATCTGGCCGCGCTCTATCGTCTAGTGCGTATGCATGGCTGGGATGACTTGTTTTTACCCACATTTCCATGCGCGTTCCCGGGCCTGACGAGCATTTCCTGCTCAACCCTTTCGGATTGCTCTATGAGGATGTGACGGCATCCAATCTGGTGAAAGTGGATCTGGACGGAAATGTCCTGCCGCCCTCAATGTTCGGCATCAATCCGGCGGGCTTCACCATTCACTCGGCCATTCATGCGGCGCGTCCGACGTAAAGTCGCCCTGCATTTGCACACCGATCAAGGCGTGGCTGTATCGGCGCAAAAACGTGGACTTCTGCCGATTTCCCAAACGGCCATGACCATCATGAATGACGTCTCCTACCACGACTATGAGGGGATTGCCCTGATTGAAGATGAGAAGGCGCGGTTGGTGGCAGATCTCGGAAACAAAACCTGATGATCCTGCGCAATCACGGAACCCTATCTGTGGGTGCAAACCCGTTTCAGGCCTATTTAAGGATTTTCAATCTGGGGCGTGTAACATGCAGATCATGGCGCTATCTGGCGGGGCCGAGTTGATCGAATGGGACCAAGCGAAGCAGGATCTGGTGTTTTCTCAAGCGAACGAAGGCGTGACCAACGAATTTTTCGCCGAAATCGCTTGGGCGGCCTTGCGTTCACGCGTCGATCGGGAATCTCCTGGCTACGATCAATAGCATTCCTTTGCGGTCTGGTGGCCGCTTCGCCCGCCCACAGCGGGGCCTGGGTTCAGGACAAGGGGCAGGGCATCCTCATTTCAGGATTGCTGCTGTCAGAGGCCAGCAGCAGTCTTGACCGTGATGGCAATCGCGAACCCGGTCTCTATTTTTCAAAATACGAGTCGTCATTTTACGCCGAATACGGTTTGAGTGATCGCCTGACGCTGGTTCTGCAACTCGCCGGGCAACGGGTCAGCCAGGACAATAACGGCATTACCGACACCGCCGAGGGCTGGCGGCAAGCCGGGCGGGCATTCAGGTGCATGCCTTCGATGCAGGGCGCTGGGTCTTCGCCGCACAGGCCGCTGCGGTTATTCCGGGCGGCGGCGAGATGTCGCCGATCGTCCGCTCGGGGATGGGGCCAACGGGCTCGAGTTCAGGGCGCTGGCCGGCCGCCCCATCGGGACGAACGGGTTTCTGGATTTACAGATTGCGCGCACCTGGCGCGATAATGACTATCCCTCGGAGACGCGGCTGGATACGACGCTGGGCTGGCGCATTCGGGAGCAATACATGCTCCTCGCACAGTCTTTCTACATTACGGCAGACCCCGATATTGCGCGCACGGGGCGTGAATTTTCGCAACACAAGATCCAGTTTTCAGCAGGGCGGAATTTTGGCCGGGGCCGTCTGATGATCGGGGCTTTCACAACTCTCGCTGGCCGGAATGCCATTGATGAAACCGGGCTCGTGGCGAGCTGGTGGCGGTCTTTCTAGTTGTCGGGCGAATAACCGGTTTCGTGCATGATATAGGCGATGACATTGCGCCGGTCGGTCTCTTCGCGCAAGCCGACAAAGGACATGCGGTTACCGGGCAGGAAATCGCGCGGATTGGCGAGCCAGCCATCAAGCTGCTCCGGGGTCCAGACAAAGCCCGCGTTTTCCAGCGCCATCGAATAGTCGAAGCCTTCCACTGTGCCGGCTTCGCTGCCGAATATGCCATGCAGATTCGGGCCAACGCGGTTACCGCCATCAGCCGTGACGGTGTGGCAGGAGCCGCAGCGGCGAAACAACCGGCGACCGGTGTCGTAGTCGGCTTCAGCGTAGGTGTCGGCAGGTAGGACAGATCCACGGTCTGGACTTCAACGGCTGAACTGGATGGCGACGATCGAGTCCGTGTTCGAGGTTACGCTGCCACCGGAATCGTCAGGTCCGGATCCACCACTGCAGGCTGCCAGCATTCCGGTTGCAGTTATCAGAACTATCCAACGCATGGCATCGACTCCGTTTGATGATCTGACCGGAAGGTAACGGATATCTCCGGCAAATCTAGCATGCTGATCGTGAATTATTGCCGCACGCTTGGCGATATTGGCGAGGATGAAGATGAGGGCTAAGCTGCGCGCGACAAGGAGAATGTCATGATCCTGCTGCTCGTCCTGCTTCAATCGGCCTTGCCGCCGGCGACGTCGCAAACCGAAGAGACGACGCGTACCGACAGATCGAAGTCGAGTGGAGCTGGACCAGCGAGAGCCGCTCCGAGGAGGAGACACGTTCGGAGATCGAGCGCGCCAATGAGGACCGGCCGGCCCGCCCTGCGGGCTGGGTGGAAACAACTCCGGGTGTCTATGAATTTCGAGCGCCTGAGCCCGCGGATTCGAAGAAGGTGACGGGGACTCGGCGACTTTGATTTCCAGCAGAACGCCGGTTCGAACGAAGGTTCCGGCAGGCGATATGACCGCCTTTCAAACTGGGGGCAGGAATTCGGTAATTGCACGCCGGAGGAATATCGCCGCCGCCGGACCGCGGCTGATTCCATGGGCATTGAGCGCACAGGGTGCGAAATAGACACGATGCGGCACGCGACGCCGCGCAGGAGGCCGAGGCGGAGAATGACACGCCGCGCTGGAGCGGGCGCGTCGTGTTGGCCCCAGAGGACACGGAAGACTGATTTCGTCATGGCAGATCGGCATCCAGCGACCGGCTGAGGTCGGCCCTAAAAGCGATCGCGATTGATGATGAGGGCGGGCCTGCCGCGATATCCCCGAAGTGCCTGCCATGAAGAGGCCGGGAATTTCTTCCGTCATGTCGGCTCGCTGTCGCTGAGCAAGATTGCGGACGGGCTGATTGATCCGAAACTGGTTTTGAGCTGGCTGATGCTGTCGCTGGGCGCACCGGCCGCGCTGGTCGGCCTGCTGGTCCCGATCCGCGAGGCGGCGGCGCTTCTGCCGCAGCTCTTCACTGCGGGCGCGCTGCGGCGGTTGCCGCGGCGAAAATGGGCGTGGGCTTCTGGCTCCGCCGTTCAGGCGCGGCAGCGCTGATCATAGCGGCTATTGCGCTGTTTCTGGACGGGCAGGCGGCGGGCCTCGCCATTCTCACCGCACTGGCCGTGCTCGCCCTTGCGCGCAGTGTCTGCTCGGTCTGCTACAAGGATGTGTTGGGCAAGACGGTGGATAAATCGCGGCGCGGCACGGCGACCGGGCTGGCGGGCTCCATCGCGTCGGGTGGCGTCATTGTGTTCGCGGGATTACTGGCGTCTGGCCTTGTCGACCGGTTCCAGCTTGTAGTGATCGCCATCATGCTGGCCGGGGCCGCATGGATGCTGGCTGCCGCGCTGTTTACCGCTCTGAAGGAAGCGCCCGGCGCGACAGAGGGCGGCAAGGCCGCCTTTGCCGCCGCCATGGAAAACCTTGTCTGGCTCCGGCGGGATGCCCAGCTGCGGCGCTTCATTCTGGTGCGGTCGCTGCTGACGGCAACGGCGCTGGCGCCTCCCTTCATGATCGCGGCTGCCTCGGGTGCGCAGGATATTCTGCCGCTGGGCGCGCTGGTGCTCGCCTCGGCGCTGGCCGGTTTGCTCAGCGCCTATGTCTGGGGGCGGTTCTCCGACCGGTCGAGCCGCAAGGTGCTGGCTTTTGCCGGACTGGCCGGCGGGCTCGCCCTGACGATCAGCGCCGCGCTGAGCCTGACGGGGCTGCTGCACCGCTCTATGCGCTTCCGGCGATGATTTTCGTCATCATGATTGCCTATCAGGCGTTCGCCTGGGGCGCTCGACCCATCTGACCGACATGGCCACGGCCGAGACCCGCGCGGCCTACGGCGCTCTCCAACACGATTGTCGGAATCGTCCTGCTGGCCGGCGGATTGTTCAGTGTGCTCGCTGCCTTTGCAGGCGTCATCGCCGTCTTGTTCCTGATGTCCGGCATGGCGGTTCTGGCCGCCATTCTGGCGGTGGGGCTGGATGAGGTGCAGGCCTGATCCGCCAAAACGGTTGACGGCGCACCGATGATCCGGCCTCCTGCGGCCCAAGGGAGGGACGAATATGAAGAATGCCGTAGAGCCGAATGAGGCACAGATGCAGGGGTTTATGGAGCTGGGCGATGCGCCGGTCTCCATGTTGAACCTGCTGAAATTTCGCAAAACTGCTGCCTATCCGGACGGGCGCGATGCGGACATCTCCGGCAAGGAGGCGTATTTTCGCTATGCCATCCCGATGACCAAGCTGGTCATGGATGCCGGCGGGACGCTGGATTTTTCTGGCGACGCCCTTCCGCTGCTGATCGGTGAGCTGGACGAGGCGTGGGATATGGTGGCGATCATGACCTATCCATCGCCGAAGACTTTGGCCGAGATCAGCCTGACTCCGGAATTCCAGGAGATCGCTGTCCATCGAAAGGCGGGCCTTGAAGGCCAGCTTCTCATTCCCTGCCGGATGCCGTCGGCGTGAGCGCGCGAACGATTGCCACACAATTGATCACGAGCCGCCGTATCCGCGCGGCGGTGAGGGGATGGCATGGGGCCAAGCGTCTGCTGACAGGGCAGGCGCGGACCTTGCTGGTCTTCCTTGAACCGGGGAGCCGTATTCGGAATTACTCGCCGATATTCTGCCCGGTTTTGCGCAGCATTACGGGCTGGAGCTGACAGCGCTGTCTGTGCCCGCGCCGGAAAAATCTGCGGCGCCCGAACCGGACATGCTGGCCGCCTATTCAAGGCGCGATGCAGAGCCTGCGCGCAGCTTATGGCATCCCGACGGCGGATACCCGTCTCACCGGAGGATCAGGCCGCGAATGCCAGCCTGCGCCGGAAGCTGGGCCATTATGGCAGTGGCATGATCTGGTTCGAGGGCGAATGGTATTGGGGCATTGACCGGCTGCACCATCTGGAGCGCCGTCTCGGGGCGAACGAGGATGCGCTGCTCTTTCCGCCGCGCGCCGAGCCGACCCATGCCACAGGCGGCTCGTTCGACATGTATTTCTCCTTGCGCAGTCCCTACAGCTATCTGGCGATGATGCGTGCGCCGGACCTGGCGCGATTGTGGAAAGCGGAACTGGTGTTGAAGCCGATCCTGCCGATGGTGATGCGATCCTTGCCTGTACCGTCGGAAAAGCGGCTCTACATTGTCCGCGATTGCAAGCGGGAGGCGGAATGGCTGGGTATTCCCTTCGGCAAGATCGAAGACCCGGTCGGAGCCGGTGTCGAGCGCGGACTGGCCATATTGCACCACGCCATTTCGGAGGGAAAGGCGTTGATTTTGCACAGAGCTTCTATCGCGGTGTCTGGGCCGAGGGCCTGAAAGCGGCGACGGATAAGGGCTTGAGGACGATGGTCGAACGCGCCGGGCTGACTGGGTCCATGCGCAGAATGCTATCGCGGATGAAAGCTGGCGCGAGGCGGTGGAAGCCAACCGGCAGGAGATGTTCGATCTGGGTCTGTGGGGCGTGCCGTCTTTCCGCGTCGGCGATCAATCCACTTTCGGGCAGGACCGGTTGTGGCAGGTCGGCGAATGGCTGGACGCCGACTAGGCGCCGAAAGCGCGGCCGATAAACCAGAAGGTGCCGACGCCCGCCAGCGCGGCAATCATCATGGAGCGGCCCCAATAAAACGCGCGTTCCGGGGCAAACAGCCTTAATCCAGCGAGCAGGGCCAGAACCGTCACCACGATGGCGATCTGCCCGAGCTCCACACCGACATTGAAGCTGAGGAGGGCCGGCAGAATCTGGTCCCCGGCAATGTCGATCTCCAGCAGGATGCCCGCGAACCCGACACCATGGACCAGACCGAACCCGCCGCTGAGAAGCGGGCGGCGAGCTCGACCCGGCCACCCTGTCCCATCCAGTGATAGTAAAACACCGTCAGAATGATGAGGCCGAGCCAGACCGGCCAGGCCAGCAATCCGCCTGTCAGCGCGGATAAGGCCGCCAGCGCCAGCAAAACGCCGGCGCCGCCCCATCCGGCCTGACGGAATTCGGAGGGTTTCGAGAAGGCAGCTTCCGCCGCGATGAAGAGAATGGAAAATCCGATCAGCGATTCAATCGCTGCACCCGGCGGAGACACCCAGCCCAATACGGCGAGTGCCAGTGTTACCGAGTGGCCCAGGGTGAAGCCCAGCGTGACCAGGGCCAGCCGCTTCCAGCCCGTCACGATCAGCATCAGACCCAGCACAAAGGCGACATGATCCGGCCCGCCAAGAATATGTTCAAAACCCAGAACCAGAAAGCCGGCCCAGCCCGCCGGGCCGGCATGGGCATCGTTTGAAAAGTCTGCCGTTGTCTGCCCGCGCGCCAGAATACGCTCCTGAACGCCGTTTTCGGACTGAAGCCGGATGAAATGCACATGATTGGCCGAGAGGGGCGAGAAGACCTGGACATCGATCTCGAGTGGTCCGGCTTCCGGGCACTCCCAATTGCCCCGGCCTTCGCCGGCCGTCAGCGCGCAAATGAACAAGCGGCGGGCTGCTCAGCGTGCAAGCAGCCTGACCGCGGCTGACGCGCAGACCGTCCATCAGGCGCTGCTGATAAACGGTTTCTAAGCTCGTGCCGTCTTCAGACAGGAGAAGGAGCGTGGCTTGCCGTGCATCCAGAAAGATCTGTCCGACGACACCTGTTTCTGTCTCGATCCAGACGGAATTGGAGCGGCTGCGCTCATGGGCGTGTGCTGCGCTGGCGGTAACACCAGCGAAGCAGGCTGAGCAGAAAGCGCATCATTCGCCGGCGAAGGGCTGGATCTGGATATCCGCCTGCCGTCTCAGGTCCGCGATATAGGCTTCCAGCGCAGCTTCGGCGGCCTGTTCCTGCCAGAGCGCTTCGACGCGTTCGCGGTGATCGTCGAAATCGGGCTGGCCTGCCGGCCGAAACTCGATCACGGAAATCCAGTGATACCGGCCGTTATTCTCGACAGGGCCGATGGCCTGTCCGCCTTCAAGGCCGAGCACGGCGGCCGTCAGGTCTTCGCCCAGATAGCGCCGCAGATCGGTAGGCGTGAGCATTCGATTGGGCGGATGCGCCGCGGGCCGGGCGCGCACGCCTTGCGCACCCGCCGCCGATTCCCAGCGAATACGGTAGCGGTTCTCGGCCGCAAAATATTCCGGACTGTTTTCAAACAGGGTTCTCAATTCCGCCTCGCTTGGCGTGGAGTCGACACTGGTCTGCGCCAGATCAATCATCGTCATCACGATCGTGCGCCGGACTGTTGACGCATTGCGGGGCAGATCGAGCGCCAGCGCGTGTTGAAACAGCAATTCCTCGTCGATGAGTCGGTCCAGTGCCCGCCGGGCCGACTCTTCCGGCAGGGCATTGCGGCTGTCGCGCGCCATGGCTTCCAGCGCGATCTCGACATCTTCAACCGGGATGGGCTCGCCATTGACGATTGCGGCGGCCGAATTGTTTCGATCAGAGTGCCGGCGCCGGTCCAGAGCACTCATCAGAACCATCGCGCCGCCGGTTAACGCACCGGCTGCCAGCGCCCATTTCGGCAGGCTCATTCAGCCTCCTCGACGATGGCCGGCGGCTGCAAATGGGTCAGATAGATGGGCGAGGACCAGGCACGGTGTTCGACGTCTGCAACGCACTCCTCCTCCATATCCGTACGATAATCGCCGTAGCAGGGATTGACCTCGATGCATTGTCCGTTCTCGTCATAGGTGCAGCGAAGATTATTGCCGTTGACCTGACCGGATGGCTCCTGGATGGCGCGCACATAGTAAAGCGCATCCCGGCCACCGGCAGCGAAATCCGGGTCCGTGAACTCGACTTCGCAGCCTTCGCCCAGATCGTTGCAAGGCAAGGTGCGCCAGACGTCCTCGATCAGATTATCGACCGACTCGCCCTCAAAGATTTGCGGGCGGATGCGAACTACTTCGATGCGGGTGATAAGATAGCGTTCATTGCCGGGATTATAGCATTCGCCGCGGCAAAGTTGTTGCAGGCGGTCGGGCGTCAGACCCCGGACGGAATAATCCGGGCAGCCTTCATTCTGGCGCAGGGAACCGGCGGCCCGGCCCGGAAGACCGGATTGTCCATCCGCTCGGTTTCGGCGCCCATTCCGGCAAGGCTGTCGCCATTCTCATCCACCAGATCAAACCACAACAACTGGCGCAGACCGGACGTGGCATAGACTTGCCGGTTCTCAAGCGCATTCCAGACACCGTCACGAGAGCGTTCGCTGACATGCGCTGCCACCAGCCCGCCGGACGTGAAGTAGCTCGCCTGACGTTCGACCTCGGTCATCTGGAAGCCGGCATTGGCAATCAAATCCTCGCGGGTAATCCTCAAGGACTGTGCAGGGGCCTCGCCGTCCGGCGGCAGGATGCGTTCGGCGACATTCTGGGTCTCCGCACCACCGGCATCGGACATGTAATGACGTCCGAAAGGCTTGTAGCCAGTCCAGGGCGAGCGGTATGGGTGTCGGAGGAACCGATAAAGCCCCAACGGAAGCGATACGCCTCACCATCTTCATCAAAGTTGGTGATGGCCAGTCCGTATTGCACGCTGGTCATTGGCGTATGGTTGAAAGCCGGCATGAAGCAGTCGCGGCACTGACCGGCGTCGAGCCAGTCCTCAATGCTTTCGCCCTGAATGGTCAGATGCCCCGCCAGTCCGACAAACGCTGCGTTTTCGCGCGCTTCAAACGCGCGGTCGGTACATATTTCATCCGAGAGGCCCGCTGCGAGACAACGGCGTTCGATGATGGTGCCCGCCTGCCAACAGGATGGAAGGTAATCCGCTGTCGGTTCCGGACAGACGGGATTGCCCATATCACCGGCAATGCGGCGCCAGGGGCGATATTCTTCCGAATTGCCATGGCCGGAAAAACCTCGATCAGGCTCATGATTTCCGGGCGCTGCTCGGGTTCCAGCTGCTTGTCCCAGCTCGTTCCGGGTGGCGTATAGAAACCCCGCGCTGCCGTGCGGGATAATCAGGGGGTCGAGGCCCTGGCTTTCCAGTCGTGCGACCAGTTGGCCAGGTGTGGCGGCGATCTCGTAGCAATCCGATGGAAGCTCGCCGGAAGGCGTGTCTTCGTCGCATAACGGAACATCGCGGACGTCCTGCACGAAGCGGCCGAAATCATAGTAATTCTGCCGGTTGGCCAGATCCAGAAAAGCGATTTCCGGTGGCAACATGGCCTGGGCATTGTCGCGCAGGGCGCGGACGGTCACGCCTGCAGCCGCGATGGGCCGGGCGGCAATTTCATCAGGATCAGGGTGCGGAAGATAACATTCTTGTGGCCGTAATGGTCCTCGGGCAGGGCGCCAACCTGGGTCCATTCAAAGCCGACAAAGGGGATAACGTCCGGAATGCCGTCGGCATCGGACCGTGCTGCACATTGCTGCACGGTATCGATGATCTGCGACCAGCGCGTCGGGGTGAGGGCTTCTGCGTGATCGGTCGCGGCCCAGAAATCAAGCGCCGAGCAATAGCGGGCGAAATCGCAGGCATCGGCGATGGGGTTGGCACCTTCCCCACGAAGCAGTGGCAAGGCCCATACAAAGGCATCGGTCGAAAAAGTGGAGTGAACATGCAAATCGCCGAACAAATTTCCGTGTCATCTGATTCGCCGAGCGCTGCTGCCGCCGTTTGTATGCGTGCAATGCGTTCCTCGATGGCTTCGGGAGGTGCATCGCCGGTGATTTCGCCGGGCCCGCGCGGCTGCCCGTACCAGCCCTGCATGACCCCGGTGATGTGAGGCCAATGGCCAGAGCGATTGCAACGACAATACCGCCGCCGATCAGAATATAACGCATGAAATCTCCCCCTTGAGGTCGGAAGATTATACGCGACCGGCGTTTGACCAAAACAATAATTGCCGGTGGTGATCATTTTGTCTGGGCATTGCGCCAAAGAAAAACGCCGCCGGAAATTCCCGGCGGCGTCTGTCATCCAGACATGATGGCTAGCGCGAATAGAGCTCGGAAATCGAGCGTGGCATTCGCTGTGGATTGGCCATAGGTGCCAACCCAGATGTCATACTGGCCGCTAATCGGTGCCATGCGGAGCAAGGGATTGAGTCCTCATTGCCGCTATCATCATCGCAATGCCAGTTGCCGTTGGGATCATTGATCACCAGCGTCGTGTCGGAATTGAGCCCACGGAGAAATAGAGCTCCGGGAAGGATCCACCCTGGAACATCAGGCGGACATCCGGCGCGTCGGCGACGAAACCGGCGCACTGGCCATTGCTCCAGCTCGATGCATTGTTCCGGCCACCTGCAACGACCCGCACTTCAAACGGATCCGGTGTGAAGCCGGACCGCAGCGTGTAGGTCCCATAGGCCGGCGGCAGGGAATAATCCGGGCCGGACGAACGGGCTGGCGGCGTGGTCGTGACTGGCGCGCTGCCGTAGGAAGTTCGAAACAGCCAGAGTGGCCGGCGCCGTATTGCGTCCGTATGTGCCGACCCAGATGTCATACTGACCGCTGATAGGGGTCAGTTCGATCAACGGGTTGAGGCCATTGCCGCTGTCGTCATCACACCACCAGGTGCCGTTCGGATCATTGACGATCAGCGTGGTGTCGGCATTCGACAGCGCCGAGAAGTTGATCCGGTTGAAAGCGCCGCCGGTGAAGTTGATCCGGATATCCGGTGCGGACGCCGCATAACCCCGGCACTGGTTGTTCGTCATCGAGCTGACATTACTATTGCCGCCCGCAATGACCTGGAAGGTCTGCGGATCGGGCAGGAAGCCCGAGCGCAGATTATAGGTCCCGTAAGTCGGGTTCAGATTATAGTTTGGCCCGAAACAGGCGCGGGCATAACGGGTGCCGGAGGCTGAATCGGCGCGCTGCCATAGGAAGCTCTGAAATCGCCAGCGTGGCGGGTGCAGTATTCGGGCTGTAGGTTCCGACCCAGATGTCGTACTGGCCGCTCATGGGGGTCAGTTCGATCAATGGGTTCAGGCCATTGCCGCTGTCATCGTCACACCACCAGGTACCGTTGGGATCGTTGACGATCAATGTCGTGTCGGCGTTGGAAAGCGCCGAGAAATTGATCCGGTCAAAGGATCCACCGGAGAAGTTGATGCGGACATCCGGGGCTTCGGCGGCATAGCCGGCGCATTGGCCACCGGTTGCAGCCGATACATTATTGGGTCCGCCGGCCACTACGTTGATGGTTTGCGGATCGGGCAAAACCCTGAACGGAGATTGTAAGTCCCGTAGGTTGGATTCAGATTGTAATTCTGAGCTTGGGCCGGCGCCGTGAGGCACGCGACCGACAAGAGTGCCGCGCCAAGCGCAACATGATGTTTCTGCATATAAAACTCCCCGAAATTACTATTCACTCGCGCCGGGAGTATGAACTCAATTTAACAATTAGCAATGTAAATAAGATTGTTTCTCGGGCAGTCGTGCAGGTCGGCTACGACGTTGAACGCCGAGAGTCGCGGCGGCTGGGTGCGTGATGACTTTGGCGTGGTTCTTTTTCATTCTCCTGCGCCAATGACCGACCCCCCCCGGTATCGGTTTCAGTTCGGCCGTTGTGTCCCCCAAGGGTTGAGCCATTTTCGGCTCGCACCGGTAGCGCTGGTAAAGTGAGGCCCTTGGCCTTAGTGTGACCGTAACGATTCAGACCAGCCGCCGTCGGACCGCGCCTGTATTGAAATGGAAGTGAGACTAATCAGACATTCAGCTTTCCTCCTGCTTTCATTGTTCTCCGGAGCCGCTTTGCGTGCGGGGAGGACGTCTGCACGATAAATGGTGATGAACCGGCCATTGTGATGAGTCAGACGGCGTTCGAGGCGGACGAGCGTATGATCGCAATTGTTCGCACGCGCGCTCTGACGCCATTGACTGGCGTCTGCTGGATGAAGCCGGTCGGGTCGTAATGTCAGGTCAGAGCGAGGTATTCGGCCCGGATGCAGATTCTGGAGACCCGGTTCACTGGATCGATTTCAGTGGCGTTAGCGATGTTGGTACGGGGTTCAGAATTGAAGCCTGCGGTCAGCAAAGTCGCCGCTTTGTCATCGAGGACAATCCCTACGGCCAGATGATGGCGGATGCCTTTCAGTATTTCTATATGAACCGGTTGGCCGAGCCGCAGGAACCCGCCTATCTGCCAGCCCCGAATATCAGCGCGCTGCGGGGTTCACCCAAATGGTGCTGACCTGTTTTTCGGGAGAGGATCGCTGGGGAACGGACTGGCCGGGATGTGATTACGCGCTGGATGTGACCGGCGGCTGGGCCGATGCAGGCGATTATGGCCAATACACGGTGAATGGTGGAATTTCGGTCTGGACTCTCCAGCATGCCTATGAGCGGCTGGCCGATCGTGGCGAACTGGAAACTGCCGGGTGGCAAGAAGGTCCCACGACGATCCGGAAAGCGGAAACGGCGTCAGCGACCTGCTTGATGAAGCCCGTATCCACCTTGAATTCATGCTGGCCATGCAGATCCCGGATGGCGCGCGTGTCTGGGCTGTTGCGCATCAGGGCGAGGCGCCGGAGTCCGGTGTACCGCTTGCGGTTTTGAGATTGAGGACGCTGGCGGGCTGGTTCACCACAAGACACACGAGCGGGCATGGTTGCCATTACCGCAATTGCCGGAAGACGCTGAAGCCGATCGCTATCTGTTTCCTCCTTCAACAGCCGGCACCTTGAATCTGGCCGCCGTTGCCGCGCAATGCGCCCGGCTCTGGAGGCACCTCGATCAGGCTTTTTCCGAGGTTTGTCGCAGTGCGGCTGTACGAGCCTATGAGGCAGCTCTGCGATTTCCGACCTCTATGCCCACAATAATTTTGACGGCGGCGGCCCGTACGGCGATCCAGATGTTTCTGACGAATTTGCCTGGGCCGCGACAGAACTTTATCTGACGACGGGGAGGAAGCCTACCGCGATGAAGCGGAACGATGGATAGAATCGCTGGCCGAAAATCCGACCCTGAACTTATATTGGGGTGGTGTCGGGACCTTGCCTGCGCTTGGCTTGTCGGTGCCGATGGCGCTGGAAAGTGATGGGCTGGCGGACAGGGCCCGGCAGGTCCTCGTGACCCTTGCCGATAGCTATCTCGCTATGCGGCAGACGAATGGATATCGCCTGCCAACGACGCCGGACATCTATTCCTGGGGCTCCAACGGCAATTTTGCCAATCGGGCAATCGTCCTCGGGGCCGCCCATGACCTCACCGGGCGCCATGACTATCGCAATGCCATGATTGATATTCTGGATTATCTTACCGGTCGCAATGCGCTGGATCAGTCATACGTGGCCGGTCATGGCGAACGAGCCATGCAAAATGCCCATCACCGGTTCTGGGCCGCCGGAGCAGACGAGGAATACCCGGTCGCTCCGCCCGGCGCCCTTTCTGGTGGCGCCAATAATCGCAATATGGCGGACTCCGTCGCCCGGGAAATACAGGGGCAGTGCGCCGCGCAGAGATGTTGGGTTGACCATGTCGATGCCTATGCGCTCAATGAAGTCGCGATCAACTGGAATGCGCCATTCGTCTGGATGCTCGTATATCTGCATTCAACCGCCATACAGCCCGTTCGCCCTGAACCGGATTGATCCGGAACAGAACGAAAAGACATGAAACAAGATCAATGGGGAGACGATCATGTTGGCCAATTTCCACCCGCGTTCGCGCACATCCATTCTTGCTCTGACGCTGGGGGTGATGGTGACAGTGACAGCGTGCAGCCCGGAAAGACAGGGAGACGAATCCCTTGGTGATGCGGCGGTTGCCGGTGCGAACACGTCCGACAATGAAACGCCTGGCGCAATGATCGCCGCCGCGGAGGAAAATCTTTCGGCCATTGCAAACCCTGATGAATGGCCAAGACTGAGCCGCTCTCTCTGACCCGGACGTGGAAGCACGCGTCGACGAAATTCTGGCGATGATGACGTTGGAACAGAAGGTGGGCCAGATCATTCAGGCCGACAGCGGTGCAATTACGGCGGATGAGGTTCGCGAATACCGTCTGGGGTCAGTTCTGAGCGGAGGAAATTCCGCACCGGGGCCGCTGCCCTATGCCGATGCCGAAACATGGCTGGAGGCCGCCGACTCCTATTTCAATGCGTCCATTGACCCGGAAGGGGTCGAGATCGCTATTCCCATCATTTGGGGAATCGATGCTGTCCATGGCCATGCTAATCTGCGCGGCGCTGTTGTCTTCCCGCATAATATCGGTCTGGGCGCTGCCAATGATCCCGACCTTATCGAGGACATCTACGAGATCACAGCCCGGGAGCTGTCAGTTTCCGGCCATGACTGGACTTTGCGCCGACGCTTGCGGTTCCGCGCAATGACCGTTGGGGCCGGACATATGAAGGGTTTTCGGAATCACCGGACCTCGTGTCCAGCTATGCTGACCGGATCGTCTACGGGCTTCAGGGCCGCCCCGGGACAGAAAGCTTCATGTCCACGGGCCGTGTGATTGCAAGCGCCAAACATTTTCTCGCGGATGGCGGAACTGACGATGGGCGTGACCAGGGCAATGCATCCATCTCCGAAGAAGAGCTGAGGGATGTACATGCTGCGGGTTACATGACGGCCGTTCCTGCGGGTGTTCAGACCGTGATGGCATCATTCTCTTCTGGAACGGTGTGAGTATGCATGGCAATGAGAGCCTGTTGACCGACGTCCTGAAAGACCGGATGGGATTTAATGGTTTCGTGGTGGGTGACTGGAATGGCCATGGATTGATAGACGGCTGCACCTCTACCGACTGTCCCGAAGCCTTCATGGCCGGTGTCGACATGTACATGGCGCCGGACAGTTGGCGAGAACTCTATCACTCGACACTGGAACATGTCCGGTCGGGCCGTATTTCCGAGGACAGACTGAATGACGCTGTACGCCGCATTCTCCGGGTTAAGGTGACAGCAGGACTGTTTGAACAGGTGGCGCCGAGTCAGCGCCCGTTGGCCAATGACATATCCGTTCTTGCTGCACCGGAACATCGCGATGTTGCCCGCCGCGCAGTTCGGCAATCCCTGGTGCTCCTGAAAATACTGATCAGTTATTGCCACTCGATCCGGGAATAAGAGTTCTGGTTGTCGGCCCGGGCGCTGATGATATTGCTCAGGCCGCCGGCGGATGGACGCTATCCTGGCAGGGCGGTGGATTCGGCAATGAGGAATTCCCGGCCAGTCAGACCATTCTTGACGGATTCGTGAAGCCGTCTCTGTCGCCGGCGGCGAAGTCATTTACGATCCGGAAGGCACATCCGGCGAGATGGCGGATGTCGTGATTGCGGTCTATGGCGAAAATCCGTATGCGGAATTCCAGGGTGATCGCGATCATCTGGACTTTGTTCCGACGAATTTCGACACGAACCGTCTCGCCGCTTTCGGTGAAGCGGGCATTCCCGTCGTCAGTGTTTTCCTGTCCGGCCGCCCGATGTGGACGAATCCGGAAATCAATGCGTCCGATGCGTTCGTGGCAGCCTGGTTGCCCGGAACGGAAGGCGGGGGTATTGCGGACATGCTGTTCCAGACCGACCCCAGCTACGAGTTCACCGGTCGCCTGTCCTTTTCGTGGCCGAGATTGGCCAATCAGGGCCCGCTGAATACAGGCGATGCGGACTATGATCCGCTGTTCGCTTTCGGTTTTGGCCTTTCCTATGCAGACGACGGAAACCTCGACCAATTGCCGGAAGATTCCGGCCTCGATGAAAATGCACAATCGGCGACCGGCCAGTATTATGTGCAGGGGCGGGCTGTGCCGCCCTGGCAGGTAGAGGTGCTACCGGCATCGGGTGATGGTCGGAGCTGGGCCAAACTGATCGTGTCGCACAGGAAGACAGCCTTCATCTGGTCTGGAGATCTGCTGGCGATGTGGTGCAAATCACGGGAAATCCGATCGACCTTTCGCGCGAAAGCAATGGCGCGATGGAGTTGGTTTTCCGCGCCCGCGCCTTCAATGCGGAACCCCATAATGTCGAGATCGGTCTGGGATGTGATGGCGCTGAAGCGTGTGAAGCCTGGATGCCCATTCGTATCCGGCAAGGTAATTGGTCGGAATTCCGCATCGGGCTGAGTTGTTTCGGTGATGCAGGTGTCGATATGACAACCATCAATCGCCCTTTCATGTTGCGCACGGTTGATGTGGCAGGCGAAATCGGTCTCAGCGAAATCGGATTGGGATCGGATGTCGACGCGATCCGGACCTGTGGAACGGAATAGGTGTGATCTCCAAACGGTATAAGGATTTCCTGATCAATTTGTGCCGCCCAGTCTTCGACAGCTGTCCCTGGCTCGCGAGCAGAAGCACTGGAGCAGCGTGCAGATCCAGATTTTACGGAAAGGAATCGGCGCATGGCGACGCCCGTCAATATTCCGAAAACCCCGCGGAGGCCGTTTTTATCGAGAGGGCTTGTCGCCGCACTCTGTTTATTCCTGCCGGCCAGCCCGTTCGGGGTTACGACGGCTTTGGCGCAGTCTGAGGCCGCCGAGGCCCCGATGACCCGCCGTGTACCTGCCCAGATTGACCAGAACCTTATCCGCCTCGATCCGGGGCTGACGAGGAGGTCTCCCGCGAATTGTGGTCGGCTTTCGAAGGAGAGCGCTGGGTCCGCAATGTCAATCAGCCAACCTTGCTGCCGGTTCTGCCCGAGCCGGACGTCGCAAACGGTGCCGGTATTTTGCTGATACCGGGGGCGGCTTCCAGTTTGTTTCGATCGATAATGAAGGTTATCGAATTGCCGAGCCGCTCGTGGCGTTGGGGTATACGGTCTTCGTCCTGAAATACAGGACAATGCCAACGCCGGAATCCGAGTCCGAATTCTCCGATCACATGCGGCAAGTTTTCGCCGGCGAGCCGCCCTACGGAGAGATCGATCGATCTGTGGGTGAGGCGCTGGCAGTGGCCGATGCAATAGATGCATGGCAGCTGATCCAGGATCAGGCGCAGGCCTTTGACATCAACCCTAGACGCGTGGGGGTTCTCGGTTTTTCAGCGGGCGCCGTTACGGCTCTGGGTCTGGCCCGCGACGTGCAGGATATCCCGCCAGCCTTTCTTGGTTATATCTACGGGCCTATGGGCACAGGCGTTTTGCCGGCCTCTCCACCGCCCTTGTTTCGGCTCTCGCCGCCGACGATCCGTTATATGCCGGGCAGGGCTTTGCGTTGATCGAGGACTGGCAAAGCACAGGTGCGCCCGTTCAGTTCCATTACTATGAAAATGGCGGCCACGGTTTCGCCAGCTACCGCCGCGGAACACATGCGGATGACTGGCTGGCTCACTTTACAGCCTGGCTCGGCCATCGCGACCTTGCGGAACAATCCGAACAGGATTGAATTTCGAGTTGTGGAGTCAGCACTGGCTATTCCAGATGCGCGGATTGTGCACGTCCGGCATTATGCGTCGCCCGATGATGGCGTTCGGGAAGCCATGACGTCCCTCAAGCTGGCGCAAAACCCTGAATTCGCCGACAAGCTTCGTTTGCACGGCCTCTTTTCCGAACCCCTGGATCGACAGGTTCAAAAACACTTTGGCACTCGGGCCCCAAGACTTCCCGCTCACCCACTTTACCGACTGGCGGACTCTTCAAGCGCTTCGAGTGTCAGGCCTTTCGTCTCAGGCACAAAGCGCGCCACGAGAACAACAAAGAACAGGCCGAATGCGGCGTAGGTATAAAATGTGAGACCGGCTCCAAGCTCGGCCAGTTGAACGGGGAAGAAGACCTGAACCGCCGCGCTCACACCGGCATTCACGAAAGTCACTGCTGTTTCCCGTCAGCACCTATGGCACAGAATTGGGGTTGTGATTTAAGGAGGATTTGGCTCTCGTCGTAATGACGAAGGAATGAAGATGAGACCCAAATCTACAAAGCCCAAGGCGACCGCCGAGAGGGTGGTAAGGACATCCGCCGGGCGACGCGGCGGCACTTCTCCGCAGAAGACAAGATCAGGATCGTTCTGGAAGGCCTGCGCGGGGACGACAGCATTGCCGAGCTGTGCCGCAAGGAAGGCATTGCGCAGAGCCTGTATTATACATGGTCGAAGGAGTTCATGGAGGCTGGCAAACGTCGGCTTGCCGGTGACACCGTGCGGGCAGCAACCAGTGACGAGGTCAAAGAGTTACGACGCGAGTCGCGCGATCTGAAGGAATGCGTGGCCGATCTGACGCTGGAGAACCGTCTGCTCAAAAGCATGATCGCGGATGGGGAGACGACGCATGAGGTATCCCGCATCCGAGAAGCTGGAGATCATCAGGACCGTCGAGCAAGCGCACTTGCCTGCAAAACAAACCCTTGACCGGCTCGGCGTTGCGCGCCGGACATTTTATCGCTGGTATGACCGGTATCTAGAGGGAGGTCCTGAAGCGTTGGCGGACCGGCCATCTGCCCCGAGCCGGGTCTGGAACCGCATCCCCGCCGAGGTGCATGACCAGATTATCGAACTGGCGCTGGAACAGTCCGAGCTGAGCCCGCGCGAACTGGCCGTGCGGTTCACTGATGAGACGCGTTACTTCGTGTCTGAGGCGACGGTCTATCGCTTGCTGAAGGCCCATGATCTGATCACCAGCCCGGCCTATGTGGTGATCAAGGCTGCCGATAGCTTCCATACCCAGACGACCCGGGTGAACGAGATGTGGCAGACGGACTTTACCTACTTCAAGATCATCGGATGGGGCTGGATGTATCTGTCGACCGTGCTCGACGATTACTCGCGCTACATCATCGCCTGGAAGCTGTGTTCGACCATGAAGGCCGAGGACGTCACCGACACGCTGGATATGGCGCTGGAAGTCTCAGGCTGCGACCAGGCTACGGTGATGCACAAACCCAGGCTGCTCAGCGACAATGGCCCCAGCTACATCGCTGGGGAGCTGGCAGACTATATCGAGGCCCGGCGCATGAGCCATATTCGCGGCGCACCGTTCCATCCGCAGACGCAAGGCAAGATCGAGCGCTGGCACCAGACCTTGAAGAACCGGATACTGCTGGAGAACTACTTCCTGCCCGGCGACCTCGAAGCCCAGATCGAAGCGTTCGTCGAACACTACAATCATCAGCGCCATCACGAGAGCCTGAACAATGTGACGCCTGCAGACGCCTACTTCGGCAGGGCTCCTGCCATCATCAAACAACGTGAAAGGATCAAGCGAGAGACCTTCGAACATCGGCGCTTGCAACACCAAAAGCACGCCGCCTAATATCAACCAACCAGACGAGGCCGATGCTCCACTAATCTACGATGCCATCTGTGCCAAATGTTCTGACGACGGACAATCAGCTTCGCAGACGGGTGAAAGCATCAGGCGGCCGGTTTCAATACCGTGTTTCCCGACAAATCGAGGCTTTACTGACGAATTCGTCGGAAACCACCAATTCACAACGTCTTTTCATTCCGGTTTAACCCGCGCAAGTGGTGGAGTATAAACGCCAAGGAGGCTCGAATGCCATGATTTTCACTAGGCTCAGGCTTTAGCTTCTACTGATTGACTGGCGCGCAACCCATGCCATCTGGCGCCCGCGTTCTATCTGGGACCCAACCCTTTCAAGGCGCGTCACTAATTCGATTGGCGAACAATCCGCTGAACGCTTGACCGCGAAATTCCCAACTCGGCCGCAACACCTGCCTGCTTCAATCCCTGACCGATCAGCTCCATAACTTGATCAGCCTTCTGACGGGCAGTGGGGCCCGGCCTGTATTTCCCAGCAGATTTGGCCTTGGCAATACCTTCACGCTGACGTTCCAGCATGATCTCGCGTTCGAATTCTGCCACTGATCCAGGATGGAGATCATCAGTTTCCCGGTGGCGGATTCGTATCGAGGTTCATTGCCAAAATGCGGAGAGAAGCGTTCCGTTCTTTGATCCGACCTAGAATGGCCAAGAGGTCGGCAACGGACCGTGCCAGACGATCAAGCTTGGTCACCATCAGCACATCATCGTCACGAAGATAATCGAGGGCCGCATCTAGTTCATCACGTTGGGTGACGCTGGACACTTGTTCCTGAAAGATTCGGTCGGCGCCGGCTTTGGTCAGCTCTTCAATCTGGGCTTCGAGGCCTGCTTGTTGGTCAGCTGTTGAGGTACGTGCGTATCCAATGATTATGGCTTGTCTCCATCGCTGTGGTTGTTGACAAATGGGAATTTCAACCACGATTTCAACGTGGCATATCGTTCGGCAAACTAGTTCCTGCGATTGGCGGATTGAAGGGCATAGACGGCTAGGCAACCTATCTTTGCGTGTGAGAAGGGAAACTGATGATAAGAATTTTTGTGGCCCTTTATGATTGCGAATTTCCATGGGGCTTTTGCGACGGTTTCTGCTCAATCCCATGAGGAACAGCGAACCCGCATGATCGTGCAATTTTCAGTGCCAAGCAGCCTCGATGACCTAGCCGTCGAGGATCGACGAGAAATCGTTCGACAAACGAGCCAACGTGTCTGGGAGAGGGTGATCCAATTTGAAAGTCAAATTTCGGAAAATGAAACCCCAGCAGACGATCAGCCACGGCTAGTCCGCGAGTTCGATTACACGCCAGCTATAGTAATTGAATTGAGCGCGACAGAAGCCAGCCAGTTGCGCCAAGATATTGGTGTGATTTCTGTATTTCCAGATGGGTTAGATCAGCCAATGCTTGATCAAAGCATTCCATCTATCGGCGCAGATCGATTGCACGCGCTTGGAATGAGAGGGCAAGGAACATCAATTGCGATCCTAGATACTGGCATTGATGTCGATCACCCTATGTTGGCGGGACGGATCGTTTCGTCTGCCTGTTTCTCGACGGAAGATGAAGGTGTTTCGGAGACACTTTGCCCGAATAATTTGGACGAGGACACGGCATCATCTGATGCGGGCAGAAATTGTTCTTCCCCGCTTTCGGTGTCGGCAAATGGTGCAAGAGGGTGTGCCCACGGCACTCACGTCGCTTCGATAGCAGCCGGCGCTGAGATACCTGACCCTTCCGACGATGAGGTCATGCTCGTTGGAGTCGCCGCCGACGCAGGCGTTATCCCTGTGCAGGTGTTCTCTCGATTTAATGCGAGCGATAACTGTGGTTCAGCCCGCCCGTGTGTGTTGAGCTACCAAAGCGATCAGATCGCTGCTTTGGAATGGCTATTCGAAAACCGCGAAGCGTTTTCGCTTTCTGTGATCAATATGAGCCTTGGGTCCGGCCGTTTTGAAAGCGAATGTCCGTCGGACCCTCGCGCCCATATCATTGAGATGTTGCGAGACGCCGGTGTTTTTGTCGTGGTTTCTGCTGGAAATGATGGATTTTCCGACGCGGTCTCAGCGCCAGCCTGCATTTCCGAAGCAATCGCGGTAACGACCGATGCTTCTTTGCCAATCAAAGCCATCTGGTTGATTTATCGGCACCGGGCGTCAGCATCACGGCTGCTTTCCCGCAGTCTGCAACCAACACCGAGACGCAAACTGCGACAAGCAGTGGACTTCCATGGCTGCGCCTCACGTCAGTGGGGTGTTGGCAGTATTGAGAGCAGCGTTTCCATCCGCCAGTGTAGATCAGATCGAGTCCACATTGGCTGGCATTGTTACGGGTGATGGCGCATTCCACAGCAGCCTTCCACCAATGGTACGTGGTGATCTGGCAGCGACCAATCTCGAACCAACGAGCGGCGGTCGAATTGGCGATCTTCGTGTGAGTACGCTTCAACCCATCACATTCGAGCAGCGATTGTTCTCGAATGCGTCGTTAGATGCCCCAATTTCAATCGAGAATATTGGCTCTGATCCAATCGAATGGCGGGTCCGCTCTTCGGTTCCGTGGCTGGTTTTTCAACAACAGTCCGCCGGGAGGCAATTTCAACAAATATCTTGGATGCACCAAGTATAGAGGCGGCTCTTGAACCGGGACAAACAGTTCAACTCGACCCAAGGATATTAGATAGGGGTTTGTCGCCCGGCGTCTATCGTGGTGCAATATGGGTCGGCCATAGCGGTGGTGGATTGGAAATACCGATCTCCGTTGTCGGCCGGTTTACTGATCCAGCACCGGCAAATGATGACTTCAACCATCCAATACCGTTCCATGGTCGAGCCGGCATTCTTTCTTTCGCAACAGCTTGGCGACCTTCGAGCTCGGCGAACCCGAACATGGAATGCAAGGAGCTGGTCGCTCGCTTTGGTGGGTGTATCAGCCCGATGTCACTGGCACGCTTTCTATTGAGGCGCTCGGTGAGAGTGGGGTGGTTGTCGCGGTTTACTCCGGAAATGCCATTGATGGCCTCACATTGATTGGTAGTAGCGTCGAGAACGAGGTTCGACCTATGGCGACCCGGTAGTATTTCAGGCGACGGCAGAAACGCCTTTTCGCATTGCAATTATGAACCCGCAGTCGTCATCAGGTGGCAGCGGACAATTTCGCTTTCGCTTCATGCCATCATCGCCACCTGCGAATGACGAGATATCAAATGCGATTGAACTGGTTGGCGAGTCCGGAATAGTTCGAGTGAGCCCTTGGGGAGCTACGCGAAGCGAAGTTGAAGAAGATTTCTTCAATTCCGCCCATAGTCCCGTTTGGTATCGTTGGACGGCACCGCAAACAGAATCTTACATTTTTATTCCGTAAACATGGATGCACCGGTCTATGGGTTTACGTCGACGACGCCGACCCAAGAAAACATGATCATGGATTATGGTGTCCTCGACGAACCATATTTTGGTGGGAGCATTCATGCTGAGGCGGAACGACCTATTACATCGCGACCTATTATTCGACGGGATCATCCGAGGAGTTTGAGACAGACCTTGCTTGGCGCCGACAATCACTCCCAATAACAAGTCTCAGAGCTGCGGTTTGCCAAGCACGCGGTCAATCTATCTCGGCGAACAGGCTACGGCATTTGCGACGATCATAAATCCCGGATCAAATTCCGATGCTCGAAATTGCCGCCTTTTGCCGCCTTCCAACTTTCAAGGCACTTTTTCGTTCTGGCAGACTAATCCTGCGACGAACGTCTCGGTCGGAGAAAGAAAACGAACCGGTTGATATCGCATCAGGTGCCGCCCAAAGCTTTGTTTTTGCCACTTCATTGCCCGAAGTTAGCGATATCGTCGTAGGGCCTATCTTTACGTGCGATCGATATTGGTATGATGGAAGATCGTCCAGCGTTTCCAGCTTGGCACTTTCTGTAGAAGACGAACCGGTTTCAGATATTATTTCAATAGCTCTGACAACGACCGGCGACGGGATAGTCAGGCGGTCTCCGAATGGGGTTGGTGCGTTCTCGGTCGCAGCAATCAATATTGTAGTTTGAGCCAAGTCCGAGTGTCACCCTCGATTACGACATCTAATGATATTGTGACTTTGGAAGTTTGTGAGACGAATCCGGCGACCGGCCAATGTCTAACTTCGCGGTCAGCGCATATCGTATCTGATTTTCTCAATGGCGACGTCCGAACCTACACCGTTTTCGTTCGATTCAATGATGCTGACATACGATTGGCTCCGGCGCATAATCGAGTTCACTTGGAATTTTTGACGTTCGAGACCTGTCGGCCGTGCGCGGGCAACAGGTGTCGCTGTGACTTCCCAATGAGAATACGGTTACCTTGGACCCGTGACCCAATGAAGCACAGGCATCAAAAGGTCTGTTCCATCATCCTTGTGCAGGTATTTGAAGGACCAATACGTTAGCTGATAAGGCTTGTATATTCTGCGTCTTCGATCCAATTAGGGCTGACACATGCAATTTGCAACACTGGCATTGATCTGTTGTGGCGACGCTATTCACCGTTCTCTGGCTTCTATTGCGCCAAAAATTCCTCTTTACGTGAACGAGGTTGATATGCTCGCAAAAGTATTGTGAGATTATTCAACTAACGGGAGTCCTTTGGTTCGTAGTACCGCCCATGGTAGCAGGGCGACCCAGATCGCCTGCTACTTTTCGTCTTCTTGGGGAGAAGCGTGTATTCCATGAAATTCAGTTTCACTGACGAGAATGTCGCTAAGGCATTCGATCAGCATTTAGCCGTTACACTTCGGCTTGCGGAGGCGCGGGTCGAGTAACTGGATTTGTAATGGTAACGAATACGATAGAGCACGGCACCCATGCGCGTTCCGTGGCATCTGACGATCCTCATATCCTCGCCGAAATCGCAGAGTTTCATCTTGCCGAACGTGATCCGCGAATTAGCCTCGGTTTTTGAGAATGATTGAATACAGAGCGATGCACACCAAGACAGTGCCCATTAAGACGGCAACAAGTGGTAATTCAAACATGGCTATCTCCCCATGATAAAGGGCAGGCTCTGCCTTTATGGAAAAATGCCAGCTCATTCACCCGTTATGGGAATGCGATCGCCATATACGCGAAATTCAAATTTCACGGATTTCTGGCGTCACTGAACGCATGACCCTGTGAAGCACAGGCGTCAAAAGTTCTGATCCAATTTCAGTGAAGCCGGGATATGGGGTGCCGGTGAAGCGTCACAAGGGCTTGGCCTATTGAACGCGACCGATCCGCCATCCACCGCCCGTTCCGGATATGAGCAAAGTCGGCTCTTGATCATTCGCGGGAATATCCATCACAGCGTGATATTCGCCAGAAGCATCGCAACTCATCAGGGTCACAGTTGCTACCCGCAATCCTGATGCACCATCGGTTCCGGTGATAGGCTGGCCTGAAACAATACAGCCACCAAATGTCCCGTTGATTGATCCGTCAGACGCGATATGGATGCCGTCGCCATACTGACCTGCCAGAGCGTCCCAACCGGGTGCGAAATCGCTTCTGTCATCCCTGACACCCCAAAGATCGCCGGGGTAATCACTAAGCATGGGACCTGCCTGTATGCTGCCAGCCTCTGTCCAAAGCCCGCTTGAAACCTCCGATTCAAAACGACCAATATCGTCATCCACAAAAAAGCCTTCGAGTTCAATTGTGTGACATCTGTTCCGTCATCAAGAATGGCTGTCCCATCTTCCAGAACGAAGAGGGATGCCCGCACAAGCTTGGCCATTCTCCGTCACCTTGCCGAACCAACACACTCCAACGTCCTACCGGCATTGCAGATTGAAGTGCGGGTTGATCGCCTGCCGGAGCGGAGCTGAAACTGCAGCACTCGTGGCAGACCGGATCGTGCCATTGGCATCCGCAAATCTCAGGAAGACACGGGCATTCGCGGGATCGAATGGAATCGTGGACTCACCATTGGCCCGAACGAAGACGGCAAAATACTTCGCGACATTGGATTAAAGACGGTAGTGACGTTGTCGACGCCTCTTGGGGTGATGCAGCCGCCAGTGCTGGCTGTTTCACAGACCTCAATGTCAGCGGCAAAGAAGCCGCCCCTGTATCAACGCTGGCTGTCACCGTGGCTTCACCAGCGCCCGCTGATCCATCACCAGCACCAATGTTGACCGCTGCGGCAGACAGGAAGCTGATCCGGTTACCAGTTTCGGGAATACGAACCACGCCATCGGCTGACGGCGTTGCACCAATGGAAAGAATATCCGGCACAGGCGCAGAACCAATCGACACCAGAACCGAATTCACACCTTCAATTGGCGACAGGTTTGCATTCTCGCACTGGATTTGCAAGAAGGTGTAGCCAGATTGATCTGTCACACGTGTCGGTGAGTGCCACCACGAAGTTAATGGCGCCACCATTGCCAAGATCGAAGAGTGGGTTGGCATCACCAATGACTTGGTTTTGCGCATTCACCTGACGATAGGAGATGGTGAATGGTGGATCATGGGAGCCGTAATCCGGCAAGATTGCGCGGGCGTAGACTGTCGGCTCAGAACCGTCATGAAGACAGTTATGTCCGCCGCCGACATAGCCGGAACGGGCACCGGGATGTGGCGGCGACGATGCGTCCTGCGGGCGGGTTTTCAGTTCAAAGCGGCCGCTTACTGCACGATCCCCGGTCATGTTGACGATGCATGCTCCGGTCCCGGCACTCTCACAATCACCACCCCACCCAACAAAGCGGGATTGGGGCAACGAAACGTGATAGCGAAACCAGATTGTTCTGGGTGAACAAGGCCTCGCAAGCTCCGCCGCCACCGCAATTTAGTCCGACCGGGCGCTGGTGATCGCCCCCGCGCCGAGCCCAGTTCTAATAACAGTCAGAGCATAGCCGTTAAAGCCATTGATCGTGACCTCAGCGGTAGCGGTTGCTGTCGCCCGTGCGGATCGCTGATGGTGTAATTGAAGCGATCGGTGACCGATTGGCCTTCTGAAAGAGCATTGAATGCGCCGTTTGGATCATAGGTCACGATGCCGTTTGTCAGCGTGATGCGTCCCAATGACAGCGTTGTGTCCACACCCGTTATGGCCAGTTGCGCCGTCTCACCCGAATCCACATCGGTATCATTGGCAAGAAGGTTCGCTGTCACATCGCGTGCGCCTTCTTCTTCGGCAAAGATCAGCGCATCAGCTGCCGCCGAAGGTGCATCATTGGCTCCGTTAATCGTCACCGTGACCGTCGCCGTTGAGGTCAGCCCGCCGGGATCGGCAATCGTATAGCTGAACATGTCGTTGCCATTTTGCCCCAGCGGAAGACTCGAACGCGCCATTCGGGCTGTAGGTGACGTTGCCAACGTTGAATATGACCTGTCCCAGAGTACCGGTTGTTTCGATGCCGGAAATCGTCAGCAAAACGTTTTCGCCGGTGTCTGGGTCACCGTCGCCAGCGAGAAGAGTTGCTGTCACATCCAATGCTTCCGAATCTTCACCCATGGCAATTGTGTCGGCATTAGCAGTGGGGAGTTATTCACGCCCGTCACGGTTACCGTTACGTTTGCTGAATCGACAACGAGCCGTCACTGATCGTAGGCAAAAGTGTCATCAGCTGTGGCTCCATTCGGCAGCGCAATGGCGAACGGCGCGGACCTTGATCGTATTCCAATCTGCCGCCGTCCATTGCCACATTTGCACCTGACGACAACCCAACAACCCCACTCTGAACGATGGCAATAGACTCGACATGAGTGATCGTCAGTTCATCCCCATTTGGATCGCTGTCATTTGCGAGAACACCAAGAAGAGTAGAAGAATCCGCTATGATTGAGTAGAGTATAATCTAGCGCGGATGCCGCTACTGGATGGGTCGCCACCAATTTGGCTGTTGTCCTCCCATACAATCGCAAAACCGCCGCCATTCAATGCAGCAACGCTGGGGTTTCGTTGATTGTTGGCTGTTGTGGTATTGGCAACGAGTTCCGCCCGATTGCCTGACCAGACGCATCGTAACGTAATGATCGAATCCCAAATTCAGATGTATCTCCGCCAATCTGGCTGAAATCTTCCCAAACGATAACGAAACCGCTGGTAGGTAATGCGGCTATTCCGTGCTGTAGTTGGGTGCTGGTTGTCGTCATATTACCGATAAATTCCGGCCCCGCAGGCGTGCCGGCCGCATCGTAAAGTTGGACGCGAACATCCCAACTAGAGAAGTCTCCGCCGATTCACTATTATCAGCCCATGCGATCACAAAACCGCCATCTGCTAGTGCTGTAATGCTTGATATTGATCGCTGACGGTTGTGGTGTTGACGAAACTCTGATCCAACCGCCGTTCCCGACGCGTCAAACATCTGGGCGCGAATACCATAGCCGAATAGGTCACCGCCGATCTTACTATTATCTTGCCAAACGATAACGAAACCGCCGCCGGACAGAGCGCCGACGCTGGGGGTGTCTTTGAATACTATCTGTTGTGGTGTTGACGAGAAACTCTGATCCAACCGTTACCCCATTTGCGGCATACATTTGGGCACACGGATACCCGAAAAGATGTATCGCCGCCGGTTTGGCTGTTGTCTTCCTGCAATAACGAAACCGCCACCATCTAGAGCAGCAACGCTCGGTTTCGTTGACCGCGCTATGGTAGTGTTGACAAGGAATTCCACGCCAACTGAATTACCAATCGCATCGTATCGCTGAGCACGGACTGCATAGCTGATGTGTCCCCGCCAGACTGACTGTAGTCACTCCAAGCTATGACGAAGCCCACCACCGCGAAGCCCAGCGACGCTGGGGTCGCGTTGATAGTCATTTGTGGTGGTGTTAACGATGAATTCAGCCCCAGACGGAAACACCATCGGCATTGTAACGCTGTGCACGAATCGACCCCGACGTATCGTCGGCGGTATCGCTGTCGTCGGTCCAAGCAATGACGAACCCGCCGTCATCAAGCGCAGCGATACTGGGTTCGTTTGAGTGCTAATGATTGTTGTGTTTACAAGAAAATCACTGGCTAGAGCCGTGAAGACATCCGGATTTTCGCTAATAAAATCATCCACCGCATCAGGCGCTGAATTACCTTGGCTAAATGCCGTGCTGGTGAGATCAATCCCGCGAAAACTGCGAGCAGGGTTTGAGCAAAACAGATGCGATTATCACCATACCGTGTTCCCGATCATTCCGGCGCTATAAGACGATGACCGTGCAACAGCAGGTGTTCGGAAATCCGAGCCGATGCTATCAGACGTTAGCAGACCTGATGACGAGTGTCTGCAAACAGACCCGATAATATCCGGAACTAGGATTTCCAACGTAATGACGGCGGCATCGGATGTGTATATGGCGGCGGTGTCGATGATGCAGGATCGTGAGTGGGAATGAGCGGCACGATTCAAGAACGATAATGTCACTGATCCGCCCGGCTTGGCCCACAATCAAATTGAGAGGGAACCAATAATGCCCCGCAAAGCAGCGCTAGTTTTGTCGCCCTGCTGGGTGTTCTGGTTTCAGGCTGCGTTGGCCCTTTGCGGATCAACCTGTTCCACCCTCATCATCACCCAACGACACAGTTCGTCTGGCGGCATGGAATGTTGAACACTTGGCCGATGACAATGGCGAAGGGTGTCGAGCACGAACCGACGGCGATTATGCGGTGATGCGACCTACATCGATCAAGTGGATGCCGATATCTGGCTTCTAAGAGGTCGAGAACGAGGCGGCAGTTGCACGTGTGTTCGATGATGGATGGGCAATTCACGTCGATGAGCGAGCGGTACCGGATACCAATTGGCCCGCCTGCTACCACAATCCTGATCAACGTCTTGGAATGCAAAGGACCGCCATTGTTGTTCGCAATGGTATCGAGCATCGACGGCTACCCGACCTGAACACTTTGGATGTGGAAGGGTATGGAGGGCTTCGCCCGGGTGCGTGTTACCCTTGAAGGTGACACCCAATTGAGCTCATCAGCCTTCATCTGAAATCAGGTTGTTTTACCGGGCAAGACCGGGATGCTTGTCCCACTCTGTTTGAACAGCTGGGCGTATTGGAAGCGTGGATCGATGAACAATCTGCCGAGGGTCATCCAGTGATCATGGCAGGATTTCAATCGTCGTCTGGAAATGCCCGGTGATGAATTTTGGATGATCTGAATGATGGCAATCCATCACCGCTTACATTGCCGGCGCTGGACTGGCCCACGCTGTAATCCACGATATCGCTAGTTCATCGACTTCTTCGTGTTCAACGATGAGGCATACGATGCCTATGTGGTGGGCAGCTTTAACGAGACCACATTCGCAGAGGAACCGGATCGTCATCCGTCAGACCATTGTCCAATCGCGGTGGATATTCGGCGTGATTGAGTTGAAGCTGCGGATTGCGTTGTCGACGGCCGTGGAACGGGTTGGCTCTCAATAAACGAGGGAGCCAAGGGCGCAGTCAGGCGTGGGCGCTGGTCCGTTTGAAACAGCTGTCGATAACGATAGTGGGGCCAGAAGCGATCCCGCGACGGTGTACTGGTGAAACTGGGGATGAAAAGACCACAGGGCTCCGGACTATTCCGGACTCTTGATCACGTTTCATCCGTTTTAGACCGAATTATTCCGGTTCATTCCGTTTCACAAATGCCCGATTACCCACAATAGCGTGCAATACGGCTTGTATTCAGGGTTATCGCAAATGGTAGAGCAGAAGCTTCCTGCTTAAGACTTGCTGTCGCAGTTGATATTCGACGCGTGTAGGATCGGATCAAAATGTACCGGTGAATCAATTTGAATCGCTAAATAGCCGGAGAATTCAAGGAGCACATTTCAGCAGGGCTCCTGCCTGTTACGAATTCATTTGTTGGTCGGATCGTTGGTTTCGACCAAAGGGTATCTCGATAATTGTTTCACAATTTAGGGCTTAGGCCCAAATAATGGTGCCGGCTGAGGGACTCGAACTCCCGACCCCTGATTACAAATCAGGTGCTCTACCAGCGAGCTAAGCCGGCCCGCTGTTGGGCGATGCTATAGCGAAGCGATGCCTGCCTGCAAGCAGGCATCGCTGATTTGGTTCAGAAAAGCTGATAATCGCGCCGGCCAGCAGATAGGCCGTCAGTTGGTTTCCGAAATGGATCAGCGCCAGTTCGAGCTTCTGCTTTTCGTAGATGTGAGCCAACAGTGCTGTTGTGGCCGAGAAGAACAGCCATACGAAGAAGGCGGTCTTCATCGAAGCCAGCAGACCTTCTGCACCTTTCCAGTTCAGGACCAGCGAAATGCCGATCGCGGCAATGAGCGAATTGGTGAGCCCTTAGCCATCATCAAGGGCATGTTGACGCTGCCCATTGCCTCGGGCGTGAAGCCATTGAGCGCCATCCAGCGCTTGCCGAGGAGCGGCCCGTACCAGAGGAAGCCCACGACCATGAAGCCGAGCGTTGCCAGTAAAACTGCGATGATATTGATTCCGTAAACGTCCATGCTCTTTTCCCCAGTCTTTCGCGCGTATGTCTCGCGCTGGAATCAGGCCCGCCCCGATCAGGGGCGCGCGGCACGCGGAAACCCTAAACACAAACTGTAATTGAGGCGAAGCAAAAATGGCCCGGTATCTGATCACAAGCGCGCTACCCTATATCAACGGGGTGAAGCATCTGGGCAATCTGGCCGGTTCCATGTTGCCGGCGGATGTCTATGCGCGTTTTCAACGCCTTCGCGGCCATGACGTTTTGTATATCTGTGCCACCGATGAGCATGGCACGCCGGCGGAACTGGCGGCGGCGGCAGAGGGCATGGATGTGCGCGCCTATTGCGACCGGGAACACGATATCCAGCGCGCGGCGGGCGAAGGGTTTGCGCTCAGCTATGATCATTTCGGGCGGACGTCTCATGAGCCGAGCTATCGCCTGACCCAGCATTTTGCGGGCGTTCTGGAAGACAAGGGTCTGATCGATGAGCGCACGGACAGCCAGGTCTATTCAGTTGATGATGCGCGCTTTCTGCCGGACCGGTATGTGGAGGGCATTTGCCCGCATTGCGATTTCGAGCGGGCCCGCGGCGACCAGTGCGATAATTGCGGGCGCCTTCTGGAGCCCACCGATCTGAAGGAACCGTATTCGAAGATTTCCGGATCCAAGAATATCGAGGTCCGGGAAACCCGGCACCTTTATCTGCTGCAGACGAAGATGGAGCCGAAGCTGCGCGCCTGGGTCGATAACGCAGCGGACAAATGGCCGTCTCTGGCGGTGTCGATCGCGAACAAGTGGCTGGAAGAGGGCTTGCGCGATCGTTCGATCACGCGCGACCTTGCCTGGGGTGTGCCGGTGGCGCGCGACGGAGTGGTGCGCGAGGGTTTGAAAACAAGGTTTTCTACGTCTGGTTTGATGCCCCCATTGGCTATATCGGCGCGACCGAGGAATGGGCGCAGGCCAATGGCGGCGACTGGGAAAGCTGGTGGCGCACCGACAAGGGCGCGGACGATGTCACCTATGTCCAGTTCATGGGCAAGGACAATGTGGCTTTCCACACAGTCTCTTTCCCGGCGACGATCCTCGGTTCGGAAGAGCCGTGGAAGACGGTCGACCGGCTGAAGGCGTTCAACTGGCTCAACTGGTATGGCGGCAAATTCTCGACCTCGGAAAAGCGCGGCGTTTTCATGGATACGGCGCTGGAGCTGT
This sequence comes from Hyphobacterium sp. CCMP332, assembly GCF_014323565.1. Classification (NCBI taxonomy): domain Bacteria; kingdom Pseudomonadati; phylum Pseudomonadota; class Alphaproteobacteria; order Maricaulales; family Maricaulaceae; genus Hyphobacterium; species Hyphobacterium sp. CCMP332. Next base: position 1,284,585 of record NZ_CP058669.1, on the reverse strand, counting down.
TACCGGCCGATTACTGGCGCTGGTATCTGACGGCGAACGCGCCGGAAGGCTCGGACACGCAATTTACCTGGGAGCATTTCCAGGGATCGGTGAACAAGGATCTCGCCGATGTGCTCGGCAATTTCATCAACCGGATTTTGCGCTTCACGGCGTCGCGCTTTGACGGGGCGGTGCCGGCGGGTGGCGAAACCGGGAGCATGAAGCCTGGCTGGCGCGCGAAGTCGATGAGCGCCTGGCCGCGATTGCCGACAATTATGACGCGATGCGGTTCCGTCCGGCCGCAGCGGAAACCCGCGCCCTGTGGGCGGCGGGCAATGAATACCTGACCCGCGCCGAACCGTGGACGCATTTCAAGACCGACCCGGAAAAAGCCGCTGTTGGTGTGCGCACGGCGCTGAATCTGGCGGCCTTGATGGGCATTGCCGCCCAGCCGATCATTCCCAATTCGGCGAAGATCATTCTTGATTGCCTTGGTGTGCCGGAGGCCAATCGCAGCTGGCCGAATGAACCGGCGGCGGACCTGCTGGATGTCCTGCCGCACGGCCTCGCCGTGACGCCGCCGGATGTGTTGTTTGCCAAGATTGACGACGATACCGTTGCCGAATGGACCGCGCGTTTCGGCGGTGATGGCCGCTAGGCCCGCTTGATCAGCCGCGCGATAATGAGGATCGTCACCGCGCCGATCAGGGCGGTCACAGACGCGCCAATGAACCCGCCTGAAATAATGACGCCGAAAGCTGCAGGCAACCAAACGCCCATAAAACCGCCAATCATGCCCAAGGTCAGGTCGCCAATGAGCTCGAACGGGCGTTTGCCCTTCGTTATCGGCCCGGCGAGGTATCCAGCGGCCAAGCCAATCGGCAAAAAGACAATCAGGAAGATGATTTCGGATCCCATGACCAATGCCCTCGTGATTTTCGGATCTCATGGCAAGCTTACCCGGTTTCTGCTGTTGCTGCGCAGAGATCAATCCGCGGACAGGGCGTGGATAATTTTGCGGGGATAGGCGTTTTCGTCTCCTACTACGATTTTGCGGCAAATCCGGTCTGTTCGGGCACAAATCCTTGCCGGGGAAGGCGTTGCCGGTCAACGGCATACCTCCGGTGGTCTCCGACCCGTCTCCAGTTCATCTCCGGTTTCTCCAATTCTCTCCTACAGTCTCCCACTGTTTTGCGGGGATAGGCTCGCGCCGCTCGACGCAGAGCCGCTTCGGGGCTGGCGGTAAGCGTAAGCGGGGACGGGATGGCGCGGATAAGGCGGCCTTATCCGCCGCGCGCCAAAGTGAAGGGCCCCGGCATCCTGGTCCGCATTCGTCCGCGCGCGTAGAAGGCTCGCCTGACCAGGGCTGCTGAAGCGAATTAGCGTTTTAGCACAGTGATGCACTTAGGCGGGAAAGCCGGAGAGCAGGAGCGGAAGAGTGTGGGGGCGAGTGCCGGGGCAGAAAATCGGTAGAGAGAGGCCGCAGGGTGAGGACGGGACCGCGCCGCTTCGCGCACCGCTAATCCCAGTCCCGGCGGCTGAGCCAGAGGATCATGGCGGTAAGGGCAACAAGGCCGCCCATGCCGCCGATGGCAATGGCCGTCTCGGCGCGGTCCGGTTCGCTGGCCAGTACATTCACCGGCATCAGCCAGGAAAGACCAGCCCCATTGCGAGGAGGTGGCGGCGACCGCCACGAAGGTGCCGCCAATGCCCACCGAGACCGGCAGGGCGAAGCTGGAAAAGCGCAAGGCGATGGCGAGCTGAAACGCCGTGACGAGCAGGCTCGCCACCCACATTTTCGCAAGGATGGAAACGATCTGGCCATAGGGTGGAATGCCTCCAGCGCTTCGGCCGGCATGACGAGGCCGCCGACATGGCCCGACGTGAAAATCGCCAGGCCCACCAGCAGGCTGGTCGCGCCCATCAGGGCAAAGGCGATCAGCCCCTTGGACAGAAAGATCTGCCAGCGCGGCGTGCCGGTGGCGAGAATGTGCGACCAGACGCCGGTGGAATGTTCCAGCTGGGCGAGGAGGGCGGTCAGGCCCGTCGCCGTCATCGGCAAGAGGAAATAGGCCCAGATCGCCGTGCCGGATATCGCTGTGCGCGGCCAGTCGCCGGCGGCATTGCCGGAAATGATTACCAGCACGCCGAGCACGGCCATCATCACCGGCGGGACAGCCATCACCATCAAAACCAGCGAGCCGCGCAGTTTGATCAGATCCGCCAAAGCACGCCGATCATGCGTTTTCTCCTGTCAGGGAGAGGAAAATGTCTTCCAGCGCGGGCGGGCGGATGGCCAGTCCGGTCACGGCAAACCCGGCCTCGACCAGTTGCCGGTTGATGGCGGCGGCCTCTGCCTCGTTCACGCCGGGCAGGACCAGACCGGCCCCGGAAATCTCGGCGTCCGGCCAGTTATCGGCGAGTGCGGTTCGGGCTCTGGCCGAGTTATCGAGCCGGATTTCCAGTCTGTGCGGGGCGGTGCGGATGAGATCGGGCAGCGTGCCCTGAAACAACAGGCGGCCCTGATTCATCACGCCGACATGGCTGGCCATCTGTTCCACCTCGCCGAGCATGTGGCTGGAGACCAGGATCGTCGTGCCAAAGCGCGCCGGAGCGTCGGCGATCAATTGCCGAATTTCGCGTATGCCCGCCGGGTCCAGCCCGTTGGTCGGTTCGTCGAGGACCAGAAGCTCCGGCTCGCCCAGAAGGGCGCGGGCAATGCCCAGCCTCTGGCGCATGCCGAGGAATACTCCCGCCTTGCGGCCCGCATCCTTTGCCAGATCGACAATGTCGAGCACGCGGTCGATATCGGTTTTGCCGATGCCGCGCGTATGACAGGTCACGGCGAGATTCTGCCGGCCGGTCAGGTTGAGATAGAGCGCCGGGGTTTCGACGATGGAGCCGACGCGGGCGAGCGCTGCGCGGCGGTTTGAAGCGAGGTCATGCCCGGCAATCCGGATACGTCCGGCATCGCGGCGGATCAGGCCCAGCAGCATGCGGATCGTGGTGGTCTTGCCCGCACCATTCGGCCCCAGAAAGCCGAAAATCTGACCGCGCTCGACCCGCAGACTCAAATCCTCCACGGCGGCCAGATCGCCATAATGGCGGATGAGTCCCTCGGTTTCGATGATCGCCTCATGCATGGCATGAGTTTAAGCCGGACTCGCCTATATTCCGCAAGGGGCATGTTGGTCCCATTGCTTGGGATGGCGGTCCAGGGTTTGGCGATTTATTGTTTTAATACAATGATACAAAAGAGCCGGGGATGGGCGGGGAACAGATCGGATGGGTGTGATTACAGTTATGGCGAGTTGGGGCGTCTGTTGCGCGATGGCTCGTCAACAGCGTCTCGAACAAGCGTACACCCTTGACCGCAATCGCTGTGCGACGTCCTATGCGCGGCAGAGATTCCAGGGGAACACCATGCGTCTGTTACTTGCTTCTGCGGCTGCCATTGCGCTGTCCGCCGGCGTTTTGCGCAGGACGATCTGCGTACCGCCATCCAGTCGGATTATTCGGCCAACCTGGAAAGCCTTTACCAGCACTTTCACGCCAATCCGGAACTCTCCTGATGGAGGTGGAAACCGCGGCGCGTCTGGCGTCCGAGATCCGGGCGCTGGGCTTCGAGGTGACGGAGAATGTTGGCGGCACGGGCATTGTGGCGGTGATGGAGAATGGCGAGGGGCCGACCCTGATGCTGCGCGCCGACATGGATGGCCTGCCGATCGAGGAAAATACCGGGCTGGACTATGCCTCTACCGTTCTGGGCACGGACCGGCGCGGGCAGGAAAGCCATGTCATGCATGCCTGCGCGCATGATACGCACATGACGGCTCTCGTCGGCGCGGCGCGCCAGCTGGCGGAACGCCGCGCGGACTGGTCGGGTACGCTGGTGCTGATCGGCCAGCCGGCCGAGGAGCTGGGCCTGGGCGCGCAGATGATGCTGGATGATGGCCTGTATGAGCGCTTCCCTCTGCCCGATGCGGTGGTGTCGTTTCACACATTCGGTGCCATTCCGGCGGGCATGATCGGCTATGTGCCGGGCTTTGCCATGGCGAATGTCGATTCGGTCGACATCACGGTGCGCGGCATTGGCGCGCATGGCTCTACCCGCATGTCGGACGCGATCCGGTGCTGTTGTCGGCGCAGATCATCACCGCGCTGCAGACACTCGTCAGCCGCGAGGTCAATCCGCTGGAATCCGGCGTAGTGACGGTGGGCGCGATCAATGGCGGCACCAAGCACAACATCATCCCGGACGAGGTGCATCTGCAGATCACGGTGCGCTCCTATTCCGATGCCAATCGCGAATTGTTGCTGTCGGGCATTGAGCGCATTGCCCGCGGGCAGGCGATTTCTGCCGGTATTCCCGAAGACCGTCTGCCGATTGTCGAGGTGGAAGAGCCCTATACGCCGGCCACCTATAATGATCCGGACCTGACGCCTCCGGCGTGGCCGTGCTGCAGGAGCGCTTTGGCAGCCTCGCCGTGCGCCAGCTCGATCCCGTCATGGGCGGCGAGGATTTCTCCCGCTATGGCCGCACCGAGGAAGACATTCCGATCTTCATGTTCTGGGTGGGCGGCACTCCGCAGGACACGCTGATCGAGTATCAGTCGCGTGGCCAGTCGGCGCCCGGCAATCACTCGGCCCTGTTTGCGCCGGATGCGGAAACCTCCATCACCATGGCGACCGAGGCCTGACCGCGATTGCGCTGGATTACCTGTCGGCCAGCGGCGCCGAATAGGCATGGTGGAACGCGTCTCCAGCGGCGCGGTGGGGAGGACCGCGTCGGCTATCGCCGCGCCGTGAAGGAGGGCCCGCATATCTGGGTTTCCGGCACTGTGGCGGTGGGAGAAGATGGCCAGCCCTTTGCTCCCGGCGATATGGAAGCCCAGACGCGGCGTTGTCTGGAGATCATCGAGGCGGCCTTGAAGAAACTCGGCGCGGATATGCGCCATGTGCGCCGCACCCGCGTCTTCGTCACCGATATGAGCGCGGAGGCGCAGGCGGCCTTTGCCCGCGCGCATTCGGCGGTGTTCGGTGATTGTCCGCCTGCCTCGGCGCTCTATGGCATCTCGGCTCTGGCGGGACCGGACTTTCTCGTCGAGGTGGAAGCCGATGCCTATCTGGCGGCCGATGCGTAATGCGCGTGCTGGCAGTCCTTCTCGCCCTGATCGCTGCACCGGTGCTTGCGGATGATCTGCCCGCGCCATCGGTCTGGGAAAACCAGAGCGGTTCGATGCTCCAAATCGACGCCATTGACGGCGAGGGCGGTTTACCGGCCGCTATATCAATGGCGCGGTGGGTTATGCCTGTCAGGGCATTGAATACGCCGTGGAGGGCCGGGTCTTTGATCCGCTGATCACCTTCAATGTGGTCTGGCGCGCAGAGGCGGAAACCTGCCACTCCATCACCAGCTGGACCGGGACCATCGAGGGCGATGTCATCGAAACGCAATGGTCGCTGGTGCGCTGGTCCGATCCCGACCGGAGACCGGAGCTGGAGGTCTGGGCCGGTTTGACGGGGTCAGCCGGTTTGAACGCCGGGAGTGATCGCGCAGATGTGAGGCGCTTGCGATTTGCGCTTTCGCGCAGCCTGCTTTACTGCCGTCCGACACATAAGGGGCCGATTTCATGGACACGCTGATTCCCGCCGACAATCATTTCGCCGTCATGGCGGGACTGTTCGTGATTGCCGCCATCGGCTTTCTGGCCGAGAAGACCCGCATCGGCGCGGTCTGACCGGGGCCGTGGTCGCGATCTTCCTGGCGATTTTGCGGCCAATCTGCGGATCATCCCGCAAAGCGCGCCCGCCTATTCCTTTGTCTTTTCCTATTTTGTGCCGGTGCTGATCCCGCTCTTTTTGATGAAGGCGGATCTGAAGAAAATCTTCTTTGAAACCGGGCGCATGACGCTGGCCTTTGGCGTGGCGGCGCTGGGCACGGTGCTGGGCGCGATTGCCGCGGTCTCGGTGCTGGATTTCGGGGCGGACGAGGCGGGGATCGCCGGCGTGTTCACCGCCACCTATATTGGCGGCTCGGTGAATTATGCCGCGCTGCTGGATATTACCGGATTGCGTGCCGATGGCGCCTTTGTTTCGGCGGCGACCGCGGTTGATAATCTGGCCTCCGGGCTCTTTCTCGCCCTGCTGGCCATCCTGCCGGGCTGGAAATGGCTGGCGACGAAATTTCCGGCCCGGGACCACACAAAGGGCGAGGTCGAGGCCGAAGAAGACGGCAAGGCGACGGCGGCCACCCTGACCATCACCATTGCCTTTGCGCTGACCATTGTGGCGCTGGGCGACATGCTCACCGGCCTGCTCGGCGGGCTGTTCGGCAATCTGGGCGTTGAAGATGCGGCGCGGCAGGCGGGAAACTGGCGCTATGCCATCATCACCGTGCTGACGCTGATTCCGGCGACGCTGATGCCCAAGACCATGGCCAGACTCCACGGCGGGTATGAGCTGGGCATTGGCCTCGCCTTTGTCTTCTTTGCCGCGATTGCGGCGGGGGCCGACATTCCGTCCCTGATCCAGCAAGCGCCGCTCCTGATGGTGCTGGTGCTGATCCTGCTGGGCGTGCATCTGATCGTATTGTTCGGGCTGGGATCGCTCTTGCGCCTGTCCGTGCCGGAGCTGATCACCGCCTCCAATGCCGCCATTCTGGGCGCAACGACGGCCCCGGCGCTGGCCGCGGCGAAAGGCTGGAAGGATCTGGTGACGCCGGGCGTTCTGGTCGGCGTGTTCGGCTATGCGCTGGGCACTCTGATCGCCACGGCGGTCTATCAGTTCTGGCCCGGCTAGCAACAGACTCGCCGCAAAGGAATCTGGAGTATTCTGTCTTCTGCGAGGGTTTTCAGGGGAGATATTCCATGCTTCGACTCATTCTCATCATCTCGGCTCTGGCAGTCGGTCTCGTTGGCATTGGCGAGCTGTCACTGGCCGATGCCCAGCAACGCGCCGTCTTGCGCCAGACGCAGACCGATACCAGTTTCAGTCCGGCATTCCAGACCGCGATGGAAAGTGGTGACTATGCGCAGGCGGCCGCACTTGTCAGTTCGGGCCGGGCGACGGGACATCGTCAGCATCGCGCCATGACGCCATCCACTTCGTCGTCGGCTGCCACCAGCCTGGCCGCCAATACACCGCCGCCGGAGACCGCTGACTATACCTGCAATAGTGGCAATTGCGCCTGTGCGGGGCATCGGACTGTGTGGCCATGGCACCGATCTGTGTCGAGGGCACGATAGGCTGCAATGATTACGGCTGTACCTGTCAGGAAGCGACCGAATAGGCCGGTTTTGCTGAACAAGAAAGGGCAGGGCGTCGTCTTTTGCGACGCCCTCCTTTGGCGTGACACCGCCTTGACTATTGTCCATCCTGCATGCGGTGCAGTTTGTTGCTAAGGATTTCGATACGCGTGCGATTTTCCACCGCGACGTTGAGGCCGTCTTCGGCAATCAGCCCGCCCAGCTCTTAGAGCAGATTGCGTTTCCCTGCGTCCTTGATCAGGCTTTCAATTAAGGCAATGGCGACGATACGCTCGCCCTTGGTGACGGGTCTGACTCGTGATAGGTGTTAGAGGGGTAGAATTGCCCTGCACCTCTGGAAAGCCCGAAACCGACAATCCGGAATGCGACCGACCCGCCGTGTTTATCGATGTTTATCGATTTCGGAACGTCAGCGCAGTGGTGAAATAGGCTATTGCTGCAGCGGCGATCGACAGCATGAAGGCCCCCGGTAGGGCGAAGACCCATTCGGCCAGCAACATCCCAGCCAGTCCGCACAGAATGGCCGCGATGGCCGAGATCTCGCCGCCGGCGCGGTGGTGCAGGCCTGCGAGTACGCAAATCAGCAGGCCGGCGCTTCCGAGCGAAGAGGCCAGTTCGACGAGCCGTAAATGGTTTCGCCCGAGAGCGCGATGAGCAATGCGGCGAGACCGGCCGTGACCGTCAGAATACGGGCAATTCTCAGCCGCTCCCGCTGGCCTGAAGCCGGCCGGATGCGAACATAGATATTTTCCGTCGCCAGTGCCGAGATCGCCAGCAGTGCCGATCCACGGTCGAGAGCACGGCGGAAAACAGCGCGCCGGCAAAGATGACGAACAGAAAGGGAGGGCATCAGCTCGCGGGCCAGAACGGGCAGGAAGGGTCGCCTTCGCCGGTTTCGATTCGAGCCCCGGAGCGATAAGCCCGAATGCCAGCGGGATCAGCCCACAAGAAGATAAAGCCCGGCAGCAACCAGTCCGCCGGTCCGCGCGACCGCGGCAGAGCGCGCGCCGAGAAAGCGGGCGATCGGTTCCTGCGCGACGAGACTGCCCAGGATCGGGATCATCAGACATCCAGCCGCTCCACCCAGCTCTCGCCTGGCCCGACCAGACGCAGGCGTTCCGGATCAATCGTCGCCAGTGCCGCGCCGGGGCCGCCTGCAGCGGCGAGCATCAGGGCCAGCAGCAGGACCAGTCCGACCAGCAGAATCGCGCCTTGCATCATGTCGGTGATCACATCACCCAGCAGACCGCCGAGCGACGTATAGACGATGACCAGCACCGTTGCCGCGAGCAACATCGGGACGACACCCATGCCGGTGACAACGGCCATCAGTGTTGCCATGGCCAGCATTGCGCCCAGATCACCGAAGTGGGAATGGCCACCAGTACAGCCAGCGTCTCCGCGCGTGGCCCGAAGCGGTCGCGGAAAAATCGGCCAGGGTGACATAGCCGCGCTTGCGGAACTGGCCGGCAATCAGCAGCGCCATCAGGAGAAGCGTGATGGCATAGCCAAAGGTTCGGCGCGTGCGCCCGCCAGTCCTTCCGTGCAATGGTCGCGGTTGATCCCAGAACCGTCTCGCCGCCAAACCAGGTGGCGAAGACCGAGAGGCCGACCGCGACAACGCGCGAGGCGGCGGCCCGCAATGAGATAGTCGGTATCGGAGGAGGTGCGCCGCGACGCCCAGGCCGCGATCGCCAGTTGCAGGATCACATAGCCGAAAACGGCCGCCGCAACCATTTCTGTCAGGCCCGCGCAGCGTAGGCGGCATAAAGCGCAATCGCCGCCGCGTTGGAGATGTTCAGGCTTTCGATTTTACCGGTGGTGGAATCGAAACCAGCAGGTCGCAGTTTTCCGCGATGCGCGGACGCAAGCCTTTATCTTCGGCCCCCATGACGATGACCAGTCCGGGGCCGCCGTGTTTGCTATGGCTTCGGGCAGATGCGTTTCGGCCTCGCCATCCAGTCCGATGACAGATCGTCCGGCCTCGCGAAACCCGATCAGCGTATCGGCAATATTGGTGACGCGCACATGGCGCACGGTCTCGGTCGCGCCCACAGACGCCTTGGCGACCGCGCCGAAGAGTGGCGGAGCCTTGCGGTCCTGCATGACCACCGCGCGCGCGCCAAACGCGGCCGCCGAGCGGAAGACGGCGCCGACATTGTGCGGGTCGGTGACTGAATCCAGTACGACCAGAATGCCATGGGTCGGATCCACGACGGCATTGACGGATTCAGGTTCGGGCGCTGTCGCGCGCATGGCAAAACCCTGATGCACCGCGCCATCGGGCAGATGGGCGAATATCGCGTCCGGCTTCATGTCCTCGAACGCCGTGCCTTCGGGCACTTCGCGCTGGGCATTCAGCGTCAGCAGTAAACGCTTCACTCGCGGCGCGATTCGCAAGCGCGGCGAGAACGGCATGCCGCCCCAGACCCAACCGATACTATCGGTCTCGGAATCGCGTGAAGGTCTTGTTTTATATGCTGAATTGGGGCGGTTGCGCCCTTGGTTCTTCATCACTATAGTCCGCGCTCCGTTGATCGGGGCCTCCTGTTTAGCCGCCGCGCACTGCAATCCGGACCGGATTGACGGAGACGATGTGTTGCATCGGCGTTTTATCTGGCGATAAGACGTTTGTCGCGCGTCGAATGCGTATGGAGGGGTGGTCGAGTGGTTAAAGGCACCAGACTGTAAATCTGGCCGCGAGCGTACGCTGGTTCAGAATCAGCCCCTCCACCATCGCATTCGTCACGTCTGAGTGCGGGTATAGCTCAATGGTAGAGCAGCAGCCTTCCAAGCTGAATATGTCGGTTCGATCCGTCTACCCGCTCCAGTCTTCTCATTCACTGGCTGACGTGCCACGCTCCTTCTTTTCCCGGAAGCGTGCATGTCGAGACTTTGCCTTCATACTGGCGGCCATAGCCGCTCTGGTCATGGCTTTCGCGCACGTTATCCTGGGCGGACCGCTGGTCGTGGACGCCATTCGCAATGCGCCCGGTTTGCCGAGGTGGTTATCTGGCTCAGCTATTTCACCTGGCATGACGGGACTGTGGCGCTTCTCGTGTGTTCGGCAGCTTTTGCGTTCGTGGCGATGCGTCCGAACGAGATTGTTCTGGCCGTTTTGCTACTGCGATGATGGCAGGTTTTGGTGCACTCGGCCTGGCGACCGCGATCATGGGCAGCGATTCGCGTGGCGAACGCCGGCGCCGTTTGCCTTCGGCATTATCGGCGGTTTGGGGCTGGCCGGAATCTGGCGTCGGCCGAAGTCCGTCATGCCGTCCGTATAAAGCGCACCGAGCACAGTTCCGCCGCGTTTACACATCCATTGCCGCAACCCTCTTGCGTTTATGGCAAGTGGACGCTATCCCCGCGCTCAGTTTTGGACGTGCGCTGGGGACAGCGCCGTTGGTCGGTTACATCACAAGGATGAAAGCAATGGCCAAGGAAAAGTTTGAGCGTACGAAGCCGCACGCGAACATTGGCACGATTGGTCACGTTGACCACGGCAAGACGACGCTGACGGCGGCGATCACGAAGTATTTTGGTGACTTCAAGGCGTATGATCAGATTGATGCTGCGCCGGAAGAGAAGGCGCGCGGGATCACGATTTCGACGGCGCACGTCGAGTATGAGACGGATGCGCGTCACTATGCGCACGTCGACTGCCCGGGACACGCTGACTATGTGAAGAACATGATCACGGGTGCGGCGCAGATGGACGGCGCGATCCTGGTTGTGAACGCGGCGGACGGCCCGATGCCGCAGACGCGCGAGCACATCCTTCTGGCGCGTCAGGTTGGCGTTCCGGCTCTGGTGGTGTTCCTGAACAAGGTTGACCAGGTGGATGACGAGGAGCTCCTGGAGCTCGTCGAGATGGAAGTGCGCGAGCTTCTGTCGTCCTATGATTTCCCGGGCGACGATATTCCGATCATTGCCGGTTCGGCTCTGGCAGCCCTTGAGGGCCGCGATGCCGAGATTGGCGAGAACAAGATCCGTGAACTGATGGCGGCTGTGGATGAATACATCCCGACGCCGGAGCGTCCGGTGGACCTGCCTTTCCTGATGCCGATCGAGGACGTGTTCTCGATTTCGGGCCGGGGAACGGTTGTGACCGGCCGTATCGAACGCGGCATCGTCAAGGTGGGCGAAGAGATTGCGATCGTCGGTGTGCGTGACACCAAGACGACGACCTGCACGGGCGTTGAGATGTTCCGCAAGCTGCTCGATCAGGGCCAGGCCGGCGACAATGTCGGTGTGCTGCTGCGCGGTATTGATCGTGAAGGTGTCGAGCGCGGTCAGGTTCTGGCCAAGCCGGGTTCGATCACGCCGCATGCGAAGTTCGAGGCGGAAGCCTATATCCTGACGAAGGAAGAGGGTGGACGTCACACCCCGTTCTTCACCAATTACCGCCCGCAATTCTACTTCCGGACGACGGATGTGACGGGTGTTGTGACCCTGAAAGAGGGTACGGAAATGGTGATGCCGGGCGACAATGCCGAGCTGAGCGTTGAACTGATCACGCCGATTGCGATGGATCAGGGCCTGCGCTTCGCGATCCGCGAAGGTGGCCGCACAGTCGGCGCCGGCGTGGTCTCCAAAATCACCGACTAGGGTTAGCTCCTGCCGGATGAAACACTATGGCGGCGGGTCCTGATGTCGGGCCCGCCGTTGTCGTTCCGTATGTATGCGGCGGCCAGCCGCAGCCGGTAATCTGGACAGCGGACAAGGCGGTGACTACTACTGCATCATCATTCTCCTGATCCGAAACATAGCTGACAGCGAGCCCCGATCCGAACATGTCACAGCCGCTGGACCTTCGTCTCAACCCGTCCATTGACCCGGAAAAATGGGCAAAAGCCTATGCCCGCGATCGGCTTGTCCAGATTCGGACATCTTCGAACCGGCGCTCGCCGATGAAATCGAGTTCGTGTTGCGCGGCCAGTTGCAGTGGCGGCTTGTTTTGCCGAAGCCGATCCGTCCGCGCCCGGCGGCGAAAGTGTCGCTCGCCTGACACAGGCCGACGTTGCGGCGATGGGGCGCGAGGCCATCTCGGCGCGCCTTTCAAAAGTTCTCGAACGGGCGCGCGACAATTACGGCTATCTCTACAATGCCTATCCCATGATCGAGGCCTACACCTCGGGATGGGAACCCGATCATCCGATCCATGCGATTACGGAATTTCTGAATGCGCCGGAGTTTCTCGAATTCGGCCGCCGCGTGATCGGCGCAGATACGATTACAAAGGCGGATGCGCAGGCGACGTATTATGCGCGCGGCAATTTTCTGACCCGCCACATAGATGACGGACACGAAAACGAGCGCCGGGCGGCTACACACTCGGATTTACCCGGCGTTGGGAGCCGGACTGGGGCGGGCTTCTGATGCTGCTGGATGGCAATCGCGATATCGAGCGGGCCTTCCTGCCACGTTTCAATGTGTTGTCGATTTTGACGGCCGACGCATCCATTCTGTCAGCGCGGTTTCGCCTTTTGCCGGAGATGGCCGTTTCAGATTACGGGCTGGTACAGGGATGATCCCGCACCGGAAAAACCGCAATGACGGATCCACGGCTTCAGGAAGCGGCGCAGCTTCGGCTGGCGGAGGCGTTCGACCGGGCCGAGGCACTCTGCCATGAGGTTCTGGCGGGCAATCCCGCCATGCCGAGGCCATGGCCATATTGGGGATATGCGCCCTTGAACGGGGATGTAACGGCGGGGCGTGACTGGCTTGACCGTGCCGAAGCTGCTGACCCGGATCTGGCCGTCCTGCATCTCTACCGTTCGATCGAGCGCGCCGCATCGGGAGATGTAGACAGGGCCATCGCGGCCGCGCGGCGCCACGGAACTTGCGCCGGGCCGGTTCGATGTCTGGGGCCGGCTGGGGATTTGTCCGGACAGGCCGGGGATTTCGAAACCGCGGCAGAGGCCTTGCCCGTGCCCTTGAGGCCGAGCCGCATCATCCGGCCGTCGGACCAGTGGCCCTGCGCCTTGCCGCGGCCCGTTCCGAAGGCGGCGATCTGAACGGGGTGGGTGAGGCCCTCGACAAAGCGGAAGCGAGCGGACTGTCGGACCATGAAGATGTGCTTCGCCTGCGAGCAGGTCTGGCGCGGCATCGCGGCGACTGGGCGGCGATGAGGGATTTTGCAGAGCGCTGGCTGGCCGCGGCCGGCGATGATGTCGAAGCGCGGAGCGCCTACGCACACGCATTGAGCCAGCTGGGTTATTACAAAGGCGGCAAACGTCTTCAAGTCGGTTGTCGAGGCCGAGCCGAGCGCCGCCAACTGGGCCGCTCAGGGGCGTCTCATTCTGGGCGCCAGAGATATCAGCCGGGCTGAAGGCTGTTTCCGGAAAGCCCAGGCCATCGATCCGCAATGTGCCGCGGCGGTTTCGGCCTGGCCCGGGTTTACATTCGCTGGCAAGATAGAACAGGCCGAGCGGGCCTGCCGGAAAGTCTGGCGCTTGATCCCGGCAATCTCGGGCCTACGGCCAGCTCTGCGAAGTATCGGGTGGCCGGCTCACAGACGAGGAAGTGGGCGCGCTGGAAGCGGCTGTCGCGCAGCCGGGCCTGCCGGCCGATCAACTCGCGATCGGTTTGTTCGCGCTGGGCGATGCGCTGCATCGCCGCAAGCAGCGGCCCGGGCGTTTGCCGTCTGGTCTCGCGCGAATGACACCAAGAAATTGCAGCATAATGGTGCCGTCGTCTCGGCGTATGACCGCGCGGCGCAGACGGCACGAACGGATTGGCTGATCAGGAATTTCCCGACCGATCTGGCAGGTGAAACGCCCGCGAACCGGGATATGGCCATCCCGCTCTTTATTGTGGGCATGCCACGGTCCGGTACAACGCTGATCGAAGCCGCGATTGCGGCCCATGATGACGTGCTGCCGGGCGGTGAGCTCAGCGCCTTGCCCTTCGTGTTCGAGGAATTCATGACGTGGGCCACGGAAAGTGGCTGGAGCGGCGGTCCCATTCCGAAGACCGGCTTGCCGTCTGGCGCGAGCGCTACCGCGCCCAGCATCGCGAATTCGGGCTCGATGGCGCGCGCTATGTCACCGACAAGCAACCTTCGAATTTTCTTGCTGTGGGCTTGATCCGTCAGCTTTTTCCGGCGTCGCCGGTCATTCATATCCGCCGCCGCCCGGTGAAACGGCGTTCTCGATCTTCCGGCGCAATTTCTCCGCCAGTGGCCCTTTGCCCATGACCTGGATGATATTGCCCACTATTATGCCGAACACGCCCGGCTCTGCGCGCATTGGGAAGCGGCTTTGCCGAAGTCTTTCACCTTGCTTCAGTATGAGGATCTGGTGGGCGATTTCGAAGCCCGGTTGCGATTTGTCCTCGCCCGCTGCGGAATCAGCTGGGACCGCAAATGCCTCGAATTCTATAAGTCTGACCGATCGGTAATGACGTTCAGCGCCGTGCAGGTCCGCAAGCCGCCATCGGCAGATCATCTCGATTCAACCAGCCCCTATGCCGGTGAACTCGGCGATTTCGATAAACGCATCGCCGGGCTCGGGGTCGATCCGGTGACCGGGGCGTGGGGCGTGGCCGAGCAACCGGATGACGAGCCGGGACCGGAAACGCGGGATGTGTCCCGCAAGGCGGGCTTCTGGTCCCGTCTGACGGGCAGCGGGTAGGGCGGCAATGACCCAGCTCCTGCAATCGGCGGCACAGCTGCTTCAGGCGGGGGCAGCGGATGCCGAGCGTCTGCTGGCGCAACGGCTCGCGCAAGACCCCGGCGATGTTGAAGCCTTCATTTGCGCGCGATCGCGCTGGGGCGAATGGGGCGCTTCCATGACGGCCGCGCGGCCTTTGCTTCGCTGGTGAACAAACATCCGCAGCCCCATGCCGTGTTGAGCAATCTGGGAAATCTCGAGCGACGGGCGGGTAACGCCGAGGCCGCGGCCTCGCCTATGAAGAGGCCCTGCAACATGCGCCGGACTTTGTTGATGCGCGATTCAATCTTGCGGTCCTGCGCGCCGGAAATGGCGACTACGAACAGGCCATTGAGCTGTTCTCGAGATCAACCGCCGTATGCCGGGGCATGTTGGTGCACTCAACGGTCTGGGCAATGCGCTTGTGGCGCTCGATCGCAAGGCCGAAGCCATGGAGGCCTTCGATGCGGCGCTGGCGGCCCGGCCGGATGCGGTTCTCGTCCGGGTCAACCGGGGCGCGCTCCGGCGGGCGGCGGGCGATCTGAGCGGAGCACTCGCGGATCTTGACGCGGCCTGCCGCGAGGCGCCTGCACTGGCAGAGGCACATTACCAGCGCGCCAATACGCTTCGCACGCTGGGCCGGACAGAAGCGGCCCGGGCGGCTTTGCCGAGGCTTTGCGGCTGGCACCTGAACGGGTAGACATTCACGCGGACCTGGCCTCGCTGGCCTGGGAATCCGGCGGTGGCCGCGATTCCACTGCGGCCATGGATGCGCAGCTGGCGCGCGCCCGGATGCGGGCTGGCGCTGGCCAAGGCGCGCCTCCTCTATCGTGCGGGCGAGCTGGCGGCGGCCCTCGAAGCGGCTGAACTGGCCGTCAGTCAGGACCCCGGTCTGGCCCCTGCATTGGCGCTCCGCGGCGCGGTTCAACGCCAACTGGGTGGTCATGTTGCCGGGCTTGCGGATTTGCGCGCGGCGTTCGAAGCCTCTGCCGGCAGCGATTGCGCCATCCGCCACCAGCTGGTGGAGGCGTTGCTCGCGGACCGGCAATTTGCGGATGCGCTGGCATTGCTCGATGAAGAGCCGGCAGCGCCGCATCTGCAAAGCACGTCGCTCTTAAAGCCCTGGCGTGGCGTGGACTCGG
This sequence comes from Hyphobacterium sp. CCMP332, assembly GCF_014323565.1. Classification (NCBI taxonomy): domain Bacteria; kingdom Pseudomonadati; phylum Pseudomonadota; class Alphaproteobacteria; order Maricaulales; family Maricaulaceae; genus Hyphobacterium; species Hyphobacterium sp. CCMP332. The sequence continues at coordinate 1,268,544 of NZ_CP058669.1, read as the reverse complement.
GGACCCGACCTATCGTGACTTCTACGACTATGACCGGTTTACCTGGGCCGGGACGATCCGGACGCCTGACGGGTACGAATCACGAGGCGTTCAATGCCGCTCTCGGTGCCTCGATCGCACGATTGCACACCACCCGCGTTCAGCCGCTGGAACAAACCCTGTTCGGCGGAACCCAGTCTCCGGGGCGGTTGTGGAATGAGAACGATCCGGTGATTGCGGCGCTTTCTGATTCCCTGATGGAGGCGGCACAGCGTTTCGTGTCCGGCCTGCCGGACGATTCAGACCATCCCTTTCTGCGCCGCAAGACGGGAAAGCTGGAATTGGCCGGGGCGTGGTCGGTCAGGCTCGCGTCGGGCGGCGGCCATGTTGACCATGTTCACCCCGCCGGATGGATAAGCGCCTGTTATTACGTTGATGTTCCAGGATCTGTGATGGCGGGAGAGCGCGCCGGCTGGCTGCGCCTCGGCGCATCCGGTGTGGCGGGGCTGGACCTGCCGGCGGAGCGCTATATCCGGCCGGAGCCGGGCCGGGTCATCTTCTTTCCGTCCTATATGTGGCATGGCGTCGAGCCGTTCGAGAGCGACACGCCTCGCGTTACGGCCCCCTTCGATCTTATCTCCCGCAGAGAAGGCGAGTGATGGCCTCAAAACCTGGCTACCGACATTAAATTCTTGCAAGAATTGATATAAATGGCCGGCAAGCGTGGCGATAAGGAAATTGCGGCAATTCCGCCACACTTCCGGTCAAATGCTTGTGGCATTGGTGAGTCCGCACCTCGCGTCATTGACCTGTCATAAAATCTCCGGCTAGTTTTGGCCCAGAGGCGGGCGTTTGTACCGTCCGCACGAGGGGGCCTCGACCAGATCGGGTCAGGGTTCCGGCTCAATGTTTAAAACTCGGAGGGATTCTGAAGTGAAATCGACTTCATTCAAGACCTGCCTCATGGCAGGAACTATCATCGGCGGCCTGATGGCATCGGCACCGGTGATGGCTCAAGAACGCCGATGCGGAAGCGACGCCAGACGTCGTAACCGTCACCGGTTCTCGTATTCAGCGGACGGACACAGTTGCACCGAGCCCGATCACGAATGTGACGGCCGAGCAGCTGGAGATCGTCAACACCGTCAACACCGAAGACTACATCAATACGCTGCCGCAGGTTGTTCCGGCGTTCGACTCCGTCGAACAGCCCGGGTAACAGCACCGCGACGGTCAGCCTTCGTGGCCTCGGCACGACCCGTACGCTCGTCCTCGTGGACGGCATGCGCTTCGTGGGTTCCGGTGTGACTCAGGTCGTCGACCTGAACAACATTCCGGCCGCCATGATCAGCCAGATCGATATCGTGACCGGTGGTGCTTCCGCTGTTTACGGTTCTGATGCTGTTGCTGGCGTTGTGAACTTCATCCTGCGCGATGATTTCGAAGGCGTTCAGATCAACACGTCCTACGAAACTTCGCTTGGCGACCTTGACGGCGAAATCACCAACATCAATGCGACGATGGGTGGCAACTTTGCTGATGGTCGCGGTAATGCCGTGACTGTGGGCTACACGCTCCGCGGCTCCGTGCTTCAGGGTGATCGCGACTTCTCTTCCAACACCTTCTTTGATCCGGGTCCGGTGGCACCCAGTTCATTCTTGGTGGTTCGTCCAACATTCCGGGAACCCGTTCCGTGGTGCGACCAGCTCGAACTTCGGTTTGAATGGTGCGGGCGTTAACGCTATCGATCCGGCTTGTGCGACCAATTTCTGTTCCGGTTTCCGCATGGATGGCGGCACGCTTCGCGGTCTGCGTTTCGGATCTGCAGCTGATCCGGTCACCGATCTCTACAACTATGCACCGACCAGCTACCTGCAGCTGCCGCAGGCGTTACAACATTGGTGCCTTCGCGACCTATGAAGTGAATCCCGCTCTGGGCTGTATGGTCGTGGTATCTTCGCTTCGAACGTCGTCGACTCCCAGTTGGCTCCGACGCCGGCCGGGCTGACGATCCGGGTCAATCTGGACAGCCCAAACCTCAATGCGACGCTTCGGAACCTGATGACGAATGATGCCGGCTCGAACAATGGCGATGGTACTGCCACGATCCGTATCTCCCGCCGTTTTGAAGAGCTTGGCCCGCGGAACAATCTCCGTGAGACGAACTCCTTCCAGATGGTTCTGGGTGCGCGTGGCGATCTGAGCCCGAACTGGTCGTATGACATTGCGGGTAACTATTCGCGCTCTTCCGTTGCCAACTTCCAGACGGGCAATCTGTCTTCGTCTGCCTTCCAGGCGGGTATCCTCTGTGATGGTGGTCCGACAGCACTGGCCAGCGGTTGTACGGCTCCGACCGTCAACATCTTTGGCGGTGCGGGTTCGATCTCTGCTGCCGGTGCGGCTTTCATCAGCCGTCGGGCTGCGATCGTTTCGAACATCGAGACCTTCCAGGCCGTGGCGACCGTTGCTGGTCGTCTCGAGGCTTTGACGATTCCAATGGCAGAAACAGCCCTTCGGTGGTTCTGGGTGTGGAATATCGTGAAGCTGAAGCTCAGGCCAACCCTGACTCGGTTCTCGGACCGGACGTTCGCGGTTTCAACCAGTCTCTGCCTGTTGGCGGTGTGGTTGATGTATCCGAGTTCTTCTTGGAAGCGGAAGTGCCGCTCGTTGAAAACCGTCCCGGCATGGAAAGCCTTGCTCTGAACGTTGCCTTCCGTTCTTCGGAATACAACACGGTTGGTAATACGGAAACGTTTGCTGTTGGCCTCGGCTGGCAGATCGACGATCAGTTCCGTGTCCGTGGTAACTTCAACCGTGCTGTCCGGGCCCCGAATGTGGGTGACCTGTTCCAGCCTCTGGTCAACGGTTTCCCGGGTGCATCTGACCCGTGTTCTTCTGGTCCTAACGGTTCGTTCAGCGCAGCGACGGTTGCTGCTACCTGTACGGCTGCTGGCGTGCCAGTGGTGGGTGCCAACTTCAGGGCAATGCCCAGATGGAAGCTCTGTTCGGTGGTAACCCGAACCTCGGTGCTGAAACGGCTGACACCTACACCGTTGGTGTGGTGGCAACGCCGAACATGATCGAAGGCCTGACGGTTCAGCTCGATTACTACAACATCTCGATCGAAGATGCGATCACCACTGTTCCGCTGCAGACCCTGCTGAACGAGTGCCACGTCAGCAATATCGCTGCCTCCTGTGCGATCCTGGCTGTCGGTGGTTCTCGTAACCCGGCAACGGGTGAGATGGGTGCCAATGGCTTCCTGCCACGCCTGACGGCAATCAATGCTGCGACGCTCGATGCCGAGGGTATCGATCTGCGGATTGATTACGCTTTTGCGGCTGACGTCATCGGCATGCCGGGTGAAGTGGGCCTGAGCTACTATGCTGGTTACACAATGACTGCCGACACGCAGAATTCTGCGACCTCGCCGGTCATCACCTGTGCTGGTGAGTACGGTCTGGATTGTGGTGAGCCGACGCCGGAATACAAGCACGCCATGCAGGCGTCCTGGTATACCGGTCCGTTCACGACGTCGCTGCGCTGGCGTCATGTCGGTGCTGTCGATGCGGATGACACAACGCTTCCGCTGGTCAGCAGCCTGTCGGACGATATTGGTGGCACGAACTATTTTGACGTGACCTTCCAATATGACGTCACCGAGAATTTCTCGACGACGATTGGTATCACCAATGTGACCGATACAGACGTTCCGGTTCTCGGCTCGACCGCCTCCGAACAGGGTAACACCTGGCCGGCGACGTACGAGACCCTGGGTCGTCGTCTCTTCGTGGGTGGTTCGCTGCGCTTCTAGTACAGCGAATACTCCAACAGACTGGATGGCGGGGCTTCGGCCCCGCCATTTGTTTTCGGAGGATATTATGGCTCGCGAATGGAAGAATTTCTGGAATCATCTCGATGAGTCCGGAGATGTTTGCACCGGTGCGGCAGAATTGATGCAATCGCATTGGGAAGCAGAGCTGCGGCCCCTTCTTGCAGAGACGTGACGTTGCGATTGCTGACCTGGCCTGCGGCGGCGGCGTGTCGGTCGAATTGCGAGGCGGATTGCAGGATCGGGCGGAAGCGCAAAGCTTACATTTGTCGATGTGGCGCTGCGCGCTCGAAAAAGTGCGCTCTCTGGCGGGAGCATGGCGATACGTTTGTCGAGGCCAGCCTGCTGGATCTGTCTCTGGCTCCATCCAGTCAGGATATTGTGGTCAGCCAGTTCGGGCTTGAATATGCGGGGCTGGAGGCTTTTTCCGTTGCGGCCGAGCTCGTCCGGCCCGGCGGCCATCTGATTGTCATGTCGCATGTAAAGAATGGCGCCGTCTGGGATGAATGCGCCAGTGATCGCCTGGCCCTCGATGCGGTGCTGGAGCCGGACATTCTCGAACGGGTTGACCGGCTTGTCGATGAAGTTGATCCGGACCGCCGGATGGCTGGCGAGCAGGAGCTTGCAGACCAGCTGGGCAACATCCAGCGCCAGATTGAGGGTCAGAATGGTGGCGGGGTGGACTATGTGACGCAATTACTGCCCGATCTCCTTCGCCTTTATGTTAGGCGGGCCGCCTATGACCGTATCCAGATCACATCATGGCTGACAGCCCAGCGTCAGAAAGTGACGTCTTTCAGGGATCGCATGGTCTCCATGATGGATGCCGCGCTGTCGGAAGAGGACATCAAGGCCGTGTTCGGACGCCTGGAGGGGGCCGGTCTTTCCAATAAATCCTGCAAGCTGCAATCCGGCCTTTCCGGCGACCGGCCGATGGCCTGGCTCATCAAAGCGGAAAATAACCGGTAAAATGCAGTTTCGGGCTTCTATTGTCAGCAAATTGCGAGTAAGAGGCGCGGCTATTGCCAAGTGGCCGGACTGCTCATTTATGAGCAGACGGTTCTTTGTGTGGATGGCCGTAGGGGTGTAGCTCAGCTGGTAGAGCATCGGTCTCCAAAACCGAGGGCCGGGGGTTCGAGTCCCTCCGCCCCTGCCATTCGAACAGGGACTGGCAAAACGCTGGTGACGGATTAAATAGGTATAATGGCCAAGACGATCGGTAAAAATACGCCTGTCAAGAAAGACGACGCGCCTGCGCCGAAGAAGAAGGTGTGAATCCTTCCAGTTCTTCCAACAGGTTCGCCAGGAGGGCCGCAAGGTGACCTGGACGACGCGTCAGGAGACACTGGTCTCGACGATCATGGTCCTGATCATGGCCGGGCTGGCGGCACTGTTTTTCTTTGCGGTAGATTCCGGCATTTCCGCCGCGGTCACCGCCATTCTTCAGCTTGGTTCTTAAGGGTCCGAACGCATGGCTTCCAGATGGTATATCGTTCAGGCCTACTCCAACTTCGAAAGAAGGTGGCGGAGGCGATCAAGGCAGATGCCGTCCAGAAGGGACTGGAAGACTGCTTTGAAGAGATTCTGTTCCGACCGAAGAGGTCGTCGAGGTGCGCAAGGGGCGCAAGGTCCAGTCCGAACGCAAATACTTCCCCGGCTATGTGCTGGTGAAGATGGACATGACGGATGCTGCCTACCACCTCGTGAAAAATACACCGAAAGTCACGGGTTTCCTGGGGTCCGGCACGAAGCCGATGCCGGTATCCGAGAATGAGGTGAAGCGTATTCTGGGTCAGATGGAGGAGGACGCCGAGCGTCCGATGCCGACGGTCCATTATGATATCGGTGAGACGGTTCGTGTCACCGATGGTCACTTCCAGAGCTTTAACGGCGTCGTGGAGGAAGTGGACGAGGAGAATGCCCGCCTGAAAGTGGCAATCAATATCTTTGGCCGGGCCACGCCGGTTGAGCTGGACTACGGTCAGGTCGAAAAGCGGCCTGATTATCACACTGAGTGCGGAGGTTGCGGGCAAGACCATGCCGTGACCGCACCGCGCTCTCCTGACTGGAGTATAGGAAATGGCGAAGAAGATCAGCGGCTATATCAAGCTGCAAGTTCCGGCCGGGCGGCCAATCCGTCCCCGCCAATCGGTCCTGCGCTGGGTCAGCGCGGGGTCAACATCATGGAGTTCTGCAAGGCGTTCAACGCAAAGACGCAAGAGATGGAAAAAGGGATGCCGATCCCGACCGTCATCACCGTCTTCCAGGACAAATCCTTCACGTTCGAGACCAAGACACCGCCGGCCAGCTTCTATCTGAAGAAGGCCGCGAAGGTTCAAAGGGATCCGGCGCGCCGGGTTCGACGTCGCCGATCGCCAAGGTGACGATGTCGCAATGCCGCGAGATCGCCGAGGCGAAAATGGCCGATTTGAACGCAAATGATCTTGATCAGGCCACGAAAATCATCGCGGGTTCTGCCCGTTCGATGGGCCTGGATGTGGTGGAGTAAGTCCCATGGCAAAGTAGCAAAGAATTGGCGCGGCACGCGCCGGGCTTGATCGCGAAAAATGCATACGGTCGCCGAAGCCGTTGCCTTCGTGAAAGCCAACGCCACGGCAAAGTTTGACGAGACCATCGAGGTCGCGATCAATCTGAATGTCGACCCGCGCCACGCTGACCAGATGGTTCGCGGCGTTTGCAGCCTGCCGAATGGCACGGGCCGGTCGGTCCGCGTTGCGGTTTTGCCAAAGGTGCAAAAGCCGAAGAAGCCACGAAGGCCGGTGCCGAAATCGTTGGTGCGGAAGACCTGATGGAAGAAATCCAGGGCGGCCGCTCAGTTTCGACAAGGTTATCGCGCAACGCCGGACATGATGCCGCTCGTCGGCCGTCTCGGTAGGTGCTGGGTCCGCGCGGCCTGATGCCCAACCCGAAGGTCGGTACCGTCACCATGGACGTGACCAAGGCGATTGAAGCCTCAAGGGTGGTGCTGTTGAATTCCGCGCCGAAAAGCCGGTGTCATCCATGCCGGTATCGGCAAGGCCAGCTTCACCGAGCAGGCTCTGCACGAGAATATCAAGGCCTTCCTCGACGCGATTGTGAAAGCAAAGCCGTCGGGCGCCAAAGGCACGTATCTGAAGAAAATCGCACTCAGCTCCACCATGGGGCCGGGCGTGAAAGTTGACATTTCGAAGCTTCGGCTGCAGCGCCGTCCGCATAGGGCTTGTCAAGAAGGTATTCTGGTGGTTAACACCGCCGGTCCGGTCGGAAGCGGCATTTTGCCGATTCGGCCAACCTGTCCGAGATCGCAGGGGCAGACCGTCCGGTCTGTCTTAATTCCGCAAGGGCCCTGAGTGAGACAGAGCAAGAATTTGACAGGCCCGCTATGGCGGGGGTGTTGGTTCGAGCCCTGGGACAGGAATGCGCTTCGGGCGCGTCCTGGGCCTCACGGCAACAGGCGCATTCGGGGCGTCTTCACCGGGCACTTCATGGGGAAGTGTCTAACAGGAGACCGCAAATGGATCGTTTGACCAAGGAAGCCTCCGTCGAAGAGCTCAAGGGTATCTTCTCGAGCGGCTCCGTGGTCATTGCCCACTATTCGGGCATGACCGTTGCGGAAATGACGGACTTGCGTACCAAGCTCCGGGAAACCGGCGGCACTTTCAAAGTGGTGCGCAATCGTCTCGCCAAGATTGCACTTCAGGGTAACAGCGCTGAGGCTGCTTCAGAGTATTTCAACGGTCCCGTCGGGATCGCCTTCTCTGAAGACTTCACCGCTGCGCCCAAGGCTGCAGTGCCTATGCCAAGAATAACGAGAAGTTCGAAATTCTCGGCGGTTTCATGGAAGCAGAAGTCTTTGACGCCAATGGCGTTGCGGCTCTGTCGAAAATGCCGTCGCGTGAAGAACTTATCGGAATGGTTGCGGCCCGTCTTCTGGGTCAGGCTGGCGAAGTTGTCTCGCGTATCACCTCTCGGGCCAGACACTGGCCGGACAGATACAGGTTATCGGCGAAAAGCCGAAGCCTGAGGTGCGTCATTCTCCGCTTTCGAACCAACTCGACTTATCAAGGACTGAAAACAAATGGCTGATGTAGCTAAACTCGCAGACGAACTCCTGGGCCTTACCATTCTGGAAGCCAAGAACTCAATGACATCCTGAAGAAAAAGGCATCAAGCCTGCGGCTGCTGCCGTGGCTGTTGCCGCCCCGGGCGCCGATGCTGGCCCGGCTGCTGAAGAGAAGGACGATTTCGACGTCATTCTCGTTGCTGCAGGTGACAAGAAAATCAACGTGATCAAAGAAGTACGTGCGATCACGGGTCTCGGCCTGAAAGAAGCCAAGGATCTGGTTGAAGCTGGCGGCAAGGCCGCTCAAGGAAGCCGCCCGAGCTGAAGCTGAAGAGATCAAGAAGAAGCTCGAATAGCAGGCGCAACTGTCGAGCTGAAATAGGTTCTGCTTGCAGAATCGACAGGGACATTGACGGACGCATGGGGTTTTCCATGCGTCCGTCGACCCGTCTCTGAAACGGAATTCGCCGATCTCAGCCAGCCTGCGCCGAGATTGGCCTGACGCTTTCCGCCCGGTGATCCGGGGCGTTAGGCAGCAGCCGCATCATTCGGTGCGGAACTGGAACACAAAGTGCAGCCAAGGCTGCAAAGGGAGCCGACATGGGTCTGTCGTTCACCGGCAAAAAGCGCATTCGCAAATCTTTCGGAGTTATTCCCGAAACCGTCCCGATGCCAAATCTGATCGAGGTGCAGAAAAGCTCCTATGATCAGTTCCTGATGAAAGATGTTCCCGCTGCCGAGCGCGGCGATGAAGGTCTTCAGGCCGTTTTCAAATCTGTTTTTCCGATCAAGGATTTTCCGAGAAGTCGGTTCTCGACTTCGTATCCTATGAGTTCGAGCCGCCGAAATTTGATGTCGATGAATGCGAGCAGCGCGATCTGACTTACGCGGCGCCGCTGAAGGTGAAAATGCGTCTCGTCGTGTTTGATGTGGACGAAGAAACTGGCGCGAAATCCGTCAAGGATATCAAGGAGCAGGACGTCTATATGGGCGACATTCCGCTCATGACGGACAAGGGCACCTTCGTTATCAACGGTACAGAGCGCGTGATCGTCTCCCAGATGCACCGTTCGCCAGGCGTGTTCTTCGATCACGACCGGGGCAAGACCCATGCTTCCGGCAAATTCCTGTTCGCCGCACGCATCATTCCCTATCGCGGTTCCTGGCTGGACTTCGAGTTCGATGCCAAGGACGTGGTTCACATGCGTCTTGACCGCCGCCGGAAACTTCCTGCGACGACCCTGATGTATGCGCTCGGTATGGACCGCGAGGAAATTCTCGCGACTTCTACGAGCGGATCACCGTGAAGCTGATCAAGGGCGGATGGGCGGTTCCATTCGTGAAGGAACGCTGGCGCGGCATGAAGCCGTCATTCGATCTGATTGACGCCAAGTCCGGTGAAGTTGTGGCGCCGGCCGGCGAAGATTGCCGCCCGTGCGGCCAACAAGCTGGCGGAAGACGGCGAAAGACATTCTGCTCAGCGATGAAGGCCTGATGGGCCGGTTCGTGGCCGAGGATCTGGTGAACACCAAGACCGGCGGATCTATGCCGAAGCCGGTGACGAGATCACAGAAGAGGTGATCGAGGCGCTGCGCGAGCAGAAATTCAAGGCGCTCGACATTCTGGACATCGATAATCAGTCCGCGGCCCGTACATGCAGCAGACGCTGGCGGCCGACAAGAATGACACGCGCGATCAGGCTCTGGTCGACATTTATCGTGTCATGCGCCCCGGCGAGCCTCCACGGAGACGGCGGAAGCCATGTTCCAGGGTCTGTTCTTCGATTCCGAGCGTTATGACCTTTCTGCGGTTGGCCGTGTGAAAATGAATATGCGCCTCGATCTGGATGCACCGGACGATATGCGTGTCCTGCGCAAGGAAGACATTCTGGCCGTGCTTCAGACCCTTGTGGGCCTGCGCGATGGCCGTGGCGAGATCGACGACATCGACAATCTCGGCAATCGCCGTCTGCGTTCGGTCGGTGAGCTGATGGAAAATCAGTATCGCATCGGTCTTCTGCGGATGGAACGCGCCATCAAGGAGCGGATGAGCTCGGTCGATATCGAAACCGTCATGCCGCACGATCTGGTCAATGCGAAGCCGGCTGCGGCCGCGGTCCGCGAATTCTTCGGTTCCTCGCAGCTGTCGCAATTCATGGATCAGACCAATCCGTTGTCGGAAGTGACCCACAAACGCCGCCTTTCGGCGCTAGGACCGGGTGGTCTGACACGCGAGCGGGCCGGGTTTGAAGTCCGCGACGTGCACCCGACCCACTATGGCCGGATCTGTCCGATTGAAACGCCGGAAGGCCCGAATATCGGCCTGATCAACTCGCTGTCGACCTATGCCCGCGTCAACAAGTACGGCTTCATCGAGAGCCCGTACCGCAAGGTTGAAAACGGCAAGCTGACCGATGAGGTGCATTATCTCTCCGCGATGGAAGAGGCGCGCTACAGCATCGCTCAGGCGAATGCGACGGTGAGCGACAAGGGCGTGCTGGACAATGAATTCGTCAACTGCCGTGTTGGACCGGGCCGCGATGCGACCCTGACCCCGCGCGAGGATGTGGACTATATCGACGTCTCGCCGAAACAGGTGGTTTCGGTTGCGGCGGCCCTGATCCTTCCTTGAAAACGATGACGCCAATCGGGCCCTCATGGGCTCGAACATGCAGCGTCAGGCCGTTCCGCTTCTGCAAGCCGAGGCGCCGCTGGTCGGCACCGGCATGGAAGAGGTTGTGGCGCGCGATTCGGTGCGGCGATTGCCGCACGCCGGGATGGTGTGATCGAGCAGGTGGATGCCACGCGTATCGTTGTCCGGGCCACGGGCGACGTCGATGCGGCGCAATCCGGCGTGGACATTTATCGTCTCGCCAAGTTCCAGCGTTCGAACCAGTCGACCTGTATCAATCAGCGTCCGATCGTGAAGGTTGGCGATGAGGTGCAGGCCGGGGACATCATTGCCGATGGCCCGTCGACCGATCTGGGTGAGCTCGCGCTCGGCAAGAATGTGCTCGTCGCCTTCATGCCGTGGAATGGTTATAACTTCGAGGACTCCATCCTCATTTCCGAACGCATCGTGCGGGATGACGTGTTCACGTCGATCCACCTCGAAGAGTTCGAGGTCATGGCACGTGACACGAAGCTGGGACCGGAAGAAATCACGCGCGACATCCCGAATGTCGGCGAGGAAGCGCTCCGCAATCTCGACGAAGCCGGTATCGTATCGGTGGGCGCAGAGCTTGAGTCCGGCGATATTCTCGTGGGCAAGGTGACCCCGAAGGGTGAAAGCCCGATGACGCCGGAAGAAAAGCTTCGCGCGCCATCTTCGGTGAAAAAGCCTCCGATGTGCGTGACACATCACTACGTCTGCCGCCGGGCACCACCGGCACCGTCGTCGAAGTCCGCGTCTTCAACCGTCACGGTGTCGACAAGGACCAGCGCGCGATCTCGATCGAGCGTGAGGAAATCGAACGTCTCGGCAAGGACCGCGATGACGAGCTGAACATTCTGGAACGCAACATCTATTCGCGTCTGGGTGATCTGCTGCTGGGCAAGAAAGCGACATCGGGTCCGAAGGGCTTTAAAAGGGTGAAGTTACCCAGGAAGCCCTTGATAACGAGCCGCGCAGCCAGTGGTGGAAAATTGCCATCGACGACGAAAAGGCGATGGGCGAAGTCGAAGCGCTGAAGAAGCAGTATGACGATTCCAAGGCGCGGCTGGATCGCCGTTTCGAGGACAAGGTCGACAAGCTTCAGCGTGGTGACGAAATGCCACCGGGCGTGATGAAAATGGTCAAGGTCTTCGTGGCTGTGAAGCGCAAGCTTCAGCCGGGTGACAAAATGGCCGGCCGTCACGGCAACAAGGGTGTGATCTCAAGATCGCGCCGCTGGAAGACATGCCGTATCTGGAAGATGGTACGCCGGTTGATCTGGTGCTGAACCCGCTTGGCGTGCCATCGCGGATGAATGTCGGTCAGATTCTCGAAACCCATCTGGGCTTTGCCTGCAAGGGGCTCGGCCGTCAGATCGGCGAGCTCTATGAAGGCTACAAGCGCGACGGTAAAACCCAGGAACTGAAAGCCAAACTGGCTGAAGTTTATGGCAAGGATCAGGAACTGCCGGAGTCGGATGAAGATCTGGCCGAGCTGGGCCGGAACCTCACCAATGGTGTGCCGATTGCGACGCCGGTCTTTGATGGTGCCCGCGAGCCGGACATTGTCGAGCATCTGAAAATGGCGGGTCTCAATGAGTCCGGTCAGTCGCGTCTTTATGACGGCCGGACGGGCGAGATGTTCCACCGCCGCGTGACGGTTGGCATCAAGCACCTTCTGAAGCTGCACCACCTGGTCGACGACAAGATCCACGCGCGTTCGATCGGACCGTACAGCCTCGTCACCCAACAGCCGTTGGGCGGTAAGGCGCAGTTCGGTGGTCAGCGTTTCGGCGAGATGGAAGTCTGGGCTCTGGAAGCCTACGGCGCCGCCTACACCCTGCAGGAAATGCTGACGGTGAAGTCGGATGACGTGGCCGGACGGACCAAGGTCTATGAAGCGATTGTTCGCGGTGACGACACGTTTGAAGCCGGCGTACCGGAAAGCTTCAACGTGCTGGTCAAGAGATGCGTTCGCTGGGCCTGAATGTCGAGCTGAAGAACGAGTAGTTTTTAAATTCCGGCGGAGCTTGCCTGGCTCCGCCGTCACTCCCTTAGGAGACGGCAACATGAACCATGAGGTCATGAACATCTTCAACCCGGCTGCCGAAGGCCCGTCCTTCGACCGCATCCGGATTTCGCTTGCCAGCCCGGAGAAGATCCGGTCCTGGTCGTTCGGCGAGGTGAAGAAGCCCGAGACGATCAATTACCGGACTTTCAAGCCCGAGCGCGATGGTCTGTTCTGTGCCCGTATCTTTGGTCCGACCAAGGATTACGAATGCCTTTGCGGCAAATACAAGCGCATCAAGTTCAAGGGTATTACCTGCGAAAAATGCGGCGTTGAAGTGACGCTGGCCCGCGTGCGCCGTGAGCGCATGGGCCACATCGAGCTGGCCGCGCCGGTCGCACACATCTGGTTCCTGAAATCGCTTCCGTCCCGGATTTCGATGATCCTCGACATGGCGCTGAAGGATGTCGAGCGCGTGCTCTATTTCGAGCAATTCCTCGTCACCGAGCCGGGCCTGACGCCGCTCCAGCCCTTCCAGCTTCTCACCGAAGAAGAATACATGGATGCGCAGGACGAGTATGGCGAAGACGCCTTCACCGCCGGCATCGGCGCTGAAGCTATTCGCGATGTCCTGATGAATATGGACATGGAAGCGGTGGCCCAGCAGGTCCGCGAGGACATCAAGGAAACCGGTTCCGAGCTGAAGCTGAAGAAGTATGCGAAACGTCTGAAGCTCCTGGAAAACTTCATCGCGTCGGGCAATCGTCCGGAATGGATGATCCTGACGGTTGTGCCGGTCATTCCGCCGGAACTGCGTCCGCTGGTGCCGCTGGATGGCGGCCGCTTTGCGACATCCGACCTCAACGATCTCTATCGCCGGGTCATCAACCGGAATAACCGCCTGAAGCGCCTGATCGAGCTGCGCGCACCGGACATCATCATCCGCAACGAAAAGCGGATGCTGCGGAATCGGTCGATGCCCTGTTCGATAATGGCCGTCGTGGCCGGGTCATCACGGGCACCAACAAGCGTCCGCTGAAATCCCTGTCCGACATGCTGAAGGGCAAGCAGGGCCGGTTCCGTCAGAACCTGCTCGGCAAGCGCGTCGACTATTCCGGCCGCTCGGTCATCGTGGTGGGTCCGGAGCTCAAACTGCACGAATGCGGCCTGCCGAAGAAAATGGCGCTCGAGCTGTTCAAGCCGTTCATTTATGCGCGGCTGGACGCCAAGGGCCTGTCGGGCACCGTCAAGCAATCCAAGAAGCTGGTCGAAAAAGAACGGCCGGAAGTCTGGGACGTGCTCGACGAGGTGATCCGCGAGCACCCGGTTCTCCTGAACCGTGCGCCAACGCTTCACCGTCTCGGCATTCAGGCGTTCGAGCCCAAGCTGATTGAAGGCAAGGCCATCCAGCTTCACCCGTTGGTCTGTGCGGCTTTCAACGCCGACTTTGACGGCGACCAGATGGCTGTGCACGTTCCGCTTTCGCTGGAAGCCCAGCTGGAAGCCCGCGTGCTGATGATGTCGACCAACAACATCCTCTCACCGGCCAATGGCAAGCCGATCATCGTGCCGTCGCAGGATATCGTGCTGGGCCTCTATTATCTGTCCGTCGACAAGGATGGCGAGCCGGGTGAGGGCACGACCTTCGCGACGATGGCCGAAATGGAAGCCGCGCTGGAAGCCGGCGTCGTTTCGCTGCACTCGAAAATCAAGATGCGGTATGACACGGTCGACGAGAATAACGCGCCTGTCCGTCTGCGCGTGGATACCACGCCGGGCCGGATGATGATCATTGACCGTCTGCCCAAGCACGCCCGCGTGTCATGGAAGATTGCTGACGAGCTGATGACCAAGAAGGCGATCGGCACGATGATCGACGAGGTCTATCGTCACTGCGGCCAGAAGGCGACGGTCATCTTTGCCGACCAGATCATGGGCCTCGGTTTCCGTGAAGCCTGTAAGGCCGGTATTTCCTTCGGCAAGGACGACATGCTGATCCCGGCCGCTAAGGCAACGCTGGTCAATGAGACCCGCACGCTGGTGGGCGAATACGAGCAGCAATATGTTGATGGCCTCATCACCCGTGGTGAGAAATACAACAAGGTCGTCGACGCCTGGGCGAAATGTACCGACCGCGTTGCTGACGCCATGATGGACGAGATTGCACAGCCTTACGACTTTGAAGGCGGCAAGGAAGTGAACTCGGTCTACATGATGGCGCACTCCGGCGCGCGTGGCTCCAAGAACCAGATGAAGCAGCTGGCAGGTATGCGCGGCCTCATGGCCAAGCCGTCCGGCGAGATCATCGAAACGCCGATCGTGTCGAACTTCAAGGAAGGCCTGACCGTTCTTGAATACTTCAACTCGACCCACGGTGCCCGTAAGGGTCTGGCAGATACCGCGCTGAAAACGGCCAATTCGGGTTATCTGACCCGCCGTCTGGTCGACGTGGCGCAGGACTGCATCGTGTCCGAACAGGATTGCGGCACCAGCGAAGGCATCAACATGGAAGCCGTCGTCGACGGTGGTGACATTGTTGTCTCGCTTGGCGAGCGCGTGCTCGGCCGCTATGCGGCGGAAGATGCCAAGGGCGAAGACGGCAAGGTCGCCATCAAGGCCGGCGAGTTCTTCGACGAGGAAAAAGTGCTGGAACTGGAAGCGGCTGGCGTTCAGTCAATCCGGGTCCGGTCACCTTTGACCTGTGAAACCCGCGTCGGTATCTGTGGCACGTGTTATGGCCGCGACCTGGCACGCGGTACGCCGGTGAATATGGGTGAGGCGGTCGGTGTGATCGCGGCCCAGTCCATTGGTGAGCCGGGTACCCAGCTGACCATGCGGACCTTCCACATCGGCGGTACGGCGCAGGTGTCGGAGCAGTCCTTCATCGAAGCCACGCACGAAGGCAAGGTGTCGTTCGACAACCGCGCGACGGTGAAGAATGCCGATGGCTTCTTCATTGTCATGGCCCGTAACATGATGATGAAAATCGTCGACAAGGACGGCAAGGTGCTCGAGTCGCACAAGCTGACCTACGGTGCCAAGGTTCACTTCGACGAAGGCAAGGCCATCAAGCGCGGCGAGCGTATGGCAGAATGGGATCCCTATACCACGCCGATCGTGACCGAGACCGGTGGTACGGCCAAGCTGATCGACATCATCGACGGTGTGTCCGTCAAGGATGAAGCCGACGAAGCGACGGGTATCTCCTCGCGCGTCATCATTGACTGGCGTTCGGCTCCGAAAGGGCGGGCCTCCAGCCGATGGTGGTCGTTCAGGACAAGAATGGCGAACCGGTCAAATTCGAGAATGGTTCAACCGCCAGCTACATGCTGGCCGTGGGCGCCATTCTCTCGGTCCAGGACGGTGACACGGTGAAGCCGGGTGACGTGATTGCGCGTATCCCGACCGAAGGGGCCAAGACGCGCGATATTACCGGTGGTCTGCCGCGGGTTGCGGAGCTCTTCGAAGCCCGCCGTCCGAAGGATCACGCCGTGATCGCGGACATTACCGGCCGTGTCGAGTTCGGCCGTGACTACAAGAACAAGCGCCGCATCTCGATCGTGTCGGAAGAGAATCCGGAAGACAAGGTCGACTACCTCGTCCCGAAAGGCAAACACCTGACGGTTCAGGAAGGCGATGTGATCCAGAAGGGCGAATACCTGCTCGATGGTCACCCGGCGCCGCACGATATTCTGGCAACGCTTGGAACCGAAGCGCTGGCCAAATATCTGGTGACGGAAATCCAGGAGGTCTATCGCCTGCAGGGCGTGCCGATCAATGACAAGCACATCGAGACGATTGTCCGTCAGATGCTGCAGAAGATCGAGATCTCTGATCCGGGCGATACGTCATGGCTCGTCGGCGAGCAGGTCGACAAGATCGAGTTCCTCGAAACCAATGACGTACTGGCCAAGAAGAAGAAAAAGGTCGCCGAAGGCAAGCCGGTGCTTCTGGGTATCACCAAGGCGTCCCTGCAGACCCGCTCCTTCATCTCCGCGGCGTCTTTCCAGGAGACGACACGGGTGCTGACCGAAGCGGCTGTTCAGGGCAAGGTGGATACGCTGGAAGGCCTGAAGAGAACGTCATTGTGGGCCGTCTTATCCCGGCCGGGTCCGGTGGTGGCATGCGCCGCTATCAGGCTGTTGCTGATGATCTTGATTCGGACATGCTGGAAGAGCGCAAGAAAGCGGCCGCTGCTACGGCCGAGGCTCTGCCGACTGAAATCGCTGAAGCCGCGGAAGCGGAAAGGCGGAAGACGTGGCCGAAAATACTGAAGACTAGGGCCGCTTTCCGCCGGAAACCGGGGCTGCCGCGCTTTGTGGCAGCCCTTTTACTGCGAAAATGCAGTCCCGCAAAATCCGTAACAGGCGCTTGACCTTTGCAAATACCGCGCATAGGTTCCGCGCCTGATTTTCGGGGCGAGCAGTAGGCATTTACCGGCCTATACGTCGTCCGGAAATACGGAATTAGTTCAACGGATCGACGGGCGAAGCGCTAGCGCTTGGCACGTCGGCTTTTATGCGTTCACCGGCTTTTGGACGAACGCGCAGATAACGGACAGAGGCGTATGCCGACGATTAACCAGCTTATCCGCAAGCCGCGGAAAGACAAACCGAAACGCAACAAGGTGCCGGCCCTTCAGGCTTGCCCTCAGCGCCGTGGCGTTTGCACGCGCGTCTACACCACCACGCCGAAAAGCCGAACTCGGCTTTGCGGAAAGTGGCGAAGGTGCGTCTGACCAATGGTCACGAGGTCGTGAGCTACATTCCGGGCGAAGGCCATAACCTGCAGGAGCACTCCGTGGTCCTGATCCGTGGCCGGGTGAAAGACCTTCCGGGTGTCCGTTATCACATCCTGCGCGGTGTTCTGGATACCCAGGGCGTCAAGGATCGTCGTCAACGCCGTTCGAAATACGGCGCGAAGCGGCCGAAGTAGGAGAGACCTCAAATGTCACGTCGTCACCGCGCAGAAAAACGCGAGATTCTTCCCGACCCGAAATTCGGTGATAAGGATCTGACCAAGTTCATGAATTACCTGATGCTCGACGGCAAGAAGTCTGTCGCCGAATCCATCGTTTATGGCGCATTCGAAATGATCGAGGAAAAGGCCAAGCGCCAACCTGTCTCGATCTTCCACGAAGCGCTGGAAAATGTTTCTCCGGACGTTGAAGTTCGCTCCCGCCGCGTCGGTGGTGCGACCTATCAGGTGCCGGTTGAAGTGCGTGCCGATCGCAAGAAGGCCCTGGCTATCCGTTGGCTGGTGGCAGCTGCGCGGTCACGCAACGAAAACACAATGCGCGAGCGTCTCGCGGCAGAGCTGATGGACGCGTCGTCCAATCGCGGCACTGCCGTGAAGAAGCGGGAAGACACGCACCGGATGGCGGAAGCCAACCGCGCCTTCTCGCACTATCGCTGGTAAACCCTCCAATCGCCGACCTCCCCAAGGACGACTTCAATGGCCCGCACCCACAAGATCGAAGACTATCGTAACTTCGGTATCATGGCGCATATCGACGCCGGCAAGACGACGACGACCGAGCGTATCCTCTTTACACCGGCAAAAGCCACAAGATCGGTGAAGTTCATGATGGCGCAGCCACGATGGACTGGATGGAGCAAGAGCAGGAGCGGGGCATCACGATTACGTCGGCTGCCACGACCGCTTTCTGGAAAGACAAGCGCCTGAACATCATCGATACGCCCGGACACGTGGACTTCACGATTGAAGTCGAGCGTTCGCTGCGCGTGCTGGATGGTGCCGTGGCGCTTCTGGATGCCAATGCGGGCGTCGAGCCGCAAACGGAAACCGTCTGGCGTCAGGCCGAAAGTACAAAGTGCCGCGGATGTTCTTCGTCAACAAGATGGACAAGATCGGTGCCGATTTCTACCGCTCCGTCGAGATGATGGTCGAGCGTCTGGGCTGCGTGCCGCTGGTGGTTCAGCTGCCGATCGGTGCGGAAAACGATTTTGCCGGCGTGATCGATCTGATCAAGATGAAGGGCATCATCTGGAATGATGAAAGCCTGGGCGCGTCTTTCGAGGAAGTCGATATTCCGGCCGACATGGCCGAGAAAGCCGCCCAATGGCGCGAGAAGATGATCGAGACGGCTGTTGAGCTCGACGAGACGGCTCTGGAAGCGTATCTCGAAGGCGAAGAGCCTTCGATCGAGACGCTGAAGAAGCTGATCCGCAAGGGCACGATCAATCTCGACTTCCACCCGGTTCTGTGTGGCACGGCGTTCAAGAATAAGGGCGTTCAGCCGCTTCTGGATGCAGTGGTCGACTTCCTGCCGAGCCCGGTTGAAGTGCCGTCGATCAAGGGTATCGATGCGAAGACGGAAGCTGAAGTGGTCCGCAAGTCGTCCGATGAAGAGCCAGTGTCGATGCTGGCGTTCAAGATCATGAACGATCCGTTTGTGGGCACGCTGACCTTCTGCCGCATCTATTCCGGCAAGCTGGAAACCGGCATTTCGCTTCAGAACACGGTGAAAGAAAAGAAAGAGCGTATCGGCCGCATGCTGCAGATGCACTCTAACTCCCGTGAGGACATCAAGGAAGCGTTTGCCGGCGACATCGTCGCCATTGCAGGCCTGAAGGACACGACCACCGGTGACACGCTGTGTGATCCGATGAATCAGGTCATTCTGGAACGGATGGAATTCCCGGATCCGGTGATCGAGATTGCGGTCGAGCCGAAGTCGAAAGCCGACCAGGAAAAGCTGGGCATCGGCCTTCAGAAGCTGGCCGCCGAGGATCCGTCCTTCCGCGTGTCCACCGACGAGGAATCCGGACAGACTCGTATGGCGGGTATGGGCGAGTTGCACCTCGATATTCTGGTTGACCGCCTGAGACGTGAATTCAAGGTGGAAGCCAATATCGGTGCGCCGCAGGTGGCCTATCGCGAGACACTCGGTCAGGCAGCGGAAATCACCTACACCCACAAGAAGCAGTCGGGTGGTTCGGGTCAGTTCGCTGAAGTGAAAATCATGTTCGAACCGCGCGAACCGGGTGAAGGCTTCGAGTTCAGATCGAAAATCGTCGGCGGTAACGTTCCGCGGAATACATTCCGGGCGTTGAAAAGGGCATTCGTTCTGTCATGGACGGCGGTCTGCTGGCCGGTTTCCCGGTCATCGATTTCAAGGCCACGCTGCTCGACGGGAAATATCACGACGTCGACTCGAGTGTTCTGGCGTTTGAAATTGCGGCACGTGCAGCGTTCCGTGAAATCAAGGGGCCGGCGAAGATGAAGCTGCTGGAGCCGATGATGAAGGTCGAGGTTGTGACCCCGGACGAATATACCGGTTCGGTGATTGGCGACCTCAACTCCCGCCGCGGTCAGATCCGCGACCAGGAGATGCGCGGAAACGCAACAGTTGTGAACGCAATGGTGCCGCTGGCAAATATGTTCGGCTACATCAATGCGCTGCGGTCCTCTACACAGGGACGTGCGCAGTTCACCATGCAATTCGACCACTATGAGCCTGTTCCGCAGGCTGTGGCCGACGAAGTCATTGCGAAGATCGCCTGACGCGATTTTCGTTTGGAATTAAATCAGGACTTGGAGCAGAGATATGGCCAAGGAAAAGTTTGAGCGTACGAAGCCGCACGCGAACATTGGCACGATTGGTCACGTTGACCACGGCAAGACGACGCTGACGGCGGCGATCACGAAGTATTTGGGCGACTTCCGGGCGCATGATCAGATCGATGCTGCGCCGGAAGAGAAGGCGCGCGGGATCACCATCTCGACCGCGCACGTGGAGTACGAGACCGACGCGCGTCACTACGCCACGTCGACTGCCCCGGCCACGCCGACTACGTCAAGAACATGATCACCGGTGCGGCGCAGATGGACGGCGCGATCCTGGTGGTGAACGCCGCCGACGGCCCGATGCCGCAGACCCGCGAGCACATCCTGCTGGCGCGCCAGGTGGGCGTTCCGGCGCTGGTGGTGTTCCTGAACAAGGTCGACCATGGTCGACGACGAGGAGCTGCTGGAGCTGGTCGAGATGGAAGTGCGCGAGCTGCTGAGCCGTATGACTTCCCGGGCGACGACATTCCGATCATGGCACTGGTTCGGCGCTGGCGGCGCTTGAAGGCAAGCGATGCCGAGATCGGCGAGGCCAAGATCCGTGAAGCTGATGGCGGCTGTGGACGACTACATCCCGACGCCGGAGCGTCCGATGGACCAGCCGTTCCTGATGCCGATCGAGGACGTGTTCTCGATTTCCGGCCGTGGCACCGTGGTGACCGGCCGTATCGAGCGCGGCGTCGTCAAGGTGGGCGACGAGCTTCGAGATCGTCGGTCCGTGCGTGACACCAAGAAGACGACCTGCACCGGCGTTGAGATGTTCCGCAAGCTGCTCGATCAGGGCCAGGCCGGCGACAATGTCGGTGTGCTGCTGCGCGGTATTGATCGTGAAGGTGTCGAGCGCGGTCAGGTTCTGGCCAAGCCGGGTTCGATCACGCCGCATGCGAAGTTCGAGGCGGAAGCCTATATCCTGACGAAGGAAGAGGGTGGACGTCACACCCCGTTCTTCACCAATTACCGCCCGCAATTCTACTTCCGGACGACGGATGTGACGGGTGTTGTGACCCTGAAAGAGGGTACGGAAATGGTGATGCCGGGCGACAATGCCGAGCTGAAATGATCACGGTCGATTGCTGATCGCGATCGCCATGGAAGACGGGCTGCGCTTCGCGATCCGCGAAGGTGGCCGCACAGTCGGCGCCGGCGTGGTCTCCAAAATCACCGACTAGGGCCTCAGCCCCAGTCAAACCCGATTCAGGGCGTTGCCACACCGGCAGCGCCCCTTTTTTCGTGGGGGAAGGGGTTTCTCCGGAGCGTTTGCAGAAACTGTCATCAAAAGCGTGATTTCGTGTTCGAATAGCGCTTAGAGGAGTTGACGGAAGCGACTCATGCCGGTAGACCCCGCCCTTCGTGAATGGACTGGCGGTGCTTTACAGCAGACGCAGTCCCATGAAGCGAACAAATTGGTTTTTAGCGCGCCGACGGGTGACCGGGTTGAGTCACCTTTCTGTGCGCCTTTAATTGTGTGGACGAACTACGATGGCACAGCAGAATATCCGCATTCGCCTCAAGGCATTCGATCACCGCGTCCTGGACACGTCCGCGCGCGAGATCGTATCGACGGCGAAACGTACCGGCGCCAATGTGCGCGGACCGATCCCTCTGCCGACGCGATGGAGCGTTCTACGGTTCTGCGTGGCCGCACGTCGACAAGAAATCGCGCGAGCAGTTCGAAATCCGGACTCACAAACGCCTCCTCGACATTGTAGATCCCACCCGCAGACGGTTGACGCGCTGATGAAGCTCGACCTCTCGGCCGGTGTGGACGTTGAGATCAAACTGGGAGCCTAGGTGATGCGCACGGGGCTGATTGCCAAAAAGGTCGGGATGACCCGGGTGTTCGCCGAGGATGGCGCACACATTCCGGTGACCGTTCTGCAACTCGAGAATTGCCAGGTCGTGGCTCAGCGGACTGCTGAGCGTGACGGCTATGTGGCGCTGCAGCTGGGTGCGGGCAAGGCGAAAGCCAAGCGCACATCCAAAGCCATGCGTGGCCACTTTGCCAAGGCAGAAGTCGAACCGAAGAAGCGCGTGATTGAATTCCGCGTTTCCGAAGACAATCTGATTGAGCCGGGTTCCGAGCTGACGGCCGAGCACTTTGTGCCGGGCCAGAAGGTCGACGTCGCCGGCAAGAGCATCGGTAAGGGTTTTGCCGGTGCCATGAAGCGCTGGAATTTTGGCGGTCTGCGGGCCACGCACGGTGTGTCGATCTCACACCGTTCGCACGGTTCGACCGGCCAGTGTCAGGATCCGGGCAAGGTTTTCAAGGGCAAGAAGATGGCTGGACACATGGGTGATGCGCGCATCACCGTCCAGAATCTCGACGTTGTCCGTGTGGATGCCGAGGATGGTTACATCCTGGTGCGCGGCGCGGTTCCGGGTTCTGCCGGTTCCTGGGTCGAAATTCGCGACGCCATCAAGGGTGCTGGCGATGCTGACCTGCCGATGCCGGGCGCAATTCGCAAGGCAATGGAAGAGGCGGCTCCTGCCAATGAAGAGCCCGCGTCTCCCGAAGCAGAGATGACCGCTGAAGGTGCCCCGGCTGAGGGTGGTGCAGGCGATGAGGAGTCCCAATCATGAAGGTTGAGGTAAAGACCCTCGCCGCAAAGGCTGCAGGCGCAGTTGATCTGGACGATGCCGTTTTCGGCATTGACGAGATCCGTGCCGACCTTTTGCAGCGTGTTGTGAAGTGGCAGCTGGCGGCTCGCCAGGCTGGTACGCACAAGGCCCAGGAGCGCAACGAAGTGTCGCGCACCGGCAAGAAGTACGGCAAGCAAAAAGGTGGCGGTGGCGCTCGTCACGGTAACCGTCGTGCGCCGATCTTTGTCGGTGGTGGCAAGGCGCACGGACCGCGCGTCCGCAGCCATGCGCACGATCTGCCGAAAAAGGTTCGCGCTCTGGCGCTCAAGCATGCGCTTTCGTCGAAGGCCGGTTCCGACTCGCTGATCATCGTTGATGAGGCGGTGATGAAGGATGCCAAGACGAAGCAGGTTCGCGAGGCTTTCACCAAGCTGAACCTCAGCAATGCACTGATTATTGATGGTGATGCGGTCGATGCGAATTTCGCGAAAGCGGCCGGCAACATCCCGCATATCGACGTTCTGCCGGCGCAGGGCCTGAATGTTTATGACGTTCTGCGTCATGATCAGCTGGTTCTGACCAAGGCAGCGGTTGAAAAAATCCATGCGCGCTTTGCCGCCAAGGAGACAGCATAATGGCCAAGGTTGCAGTTGAAGCCCGCCACTATGACGCGATCCTGGGTCCGGTGATCACGGAGAAGTCCACGCTGTTGTCGGAAGACGGCAAGGTGGTGTTCCGCGTTCCGCTGACCGCGACCAAGACGGAAATCGCTGAAGCGGTGGAAGCTCTGTTCAAGGTGAAGGTGACGGCGGTCAATACGCTGCGCCTGAAAGGCAAAACGAAGCGTTTTCGCGGTCAAGTCGGCCGGCGCTCGGACATGAAAAAAGCAATCGTGACGCTCGCTGAGGGCGACTCGATTGACGTGACCACGGGGCTCTAGGACCATGGCGCTTAAAACATACAATCCCACCTCGCCGGGCCGTCGCGCTCTGGTGCTGGTTGACCGCGAAGGCCTCCACAAGGGTCGTCCGGAAAAAAGCCTCGTTGAAGGCAAGACCAAGAAGGGTGGCCGCAACAATACGGGCCGCATCACCGCTCGCCGTCAGGGCGGTGGAGCCAAGACGCTTTACCGTAAAGTCGACTTCAAGCGGAACAAGCTTGATGTCGAAGCGACGGTCGTGCGTCTGGAATATGACCCGAACCGGACCGCTTTCATCGCGCTGATCGAATATGCCGATGGCGAGAAGTCCTACATCCTGGCGCCGCAGCGTCTGTCGGTTGGCGATGTCATCGTTTCCGGCATCCGCGTTGACGTGAAGCCGGGTAATTGCATGCCGCTGAAATCCATGCCGGTCGGCACCATCATCCACAATGTGGAGATGAAGCCGGGCAAGGGTGGACAGATTGCGCGTTCGGCCGGGGGCTATGCCCAGCTGGTTGGCCGCGATGGTGGTTACGCTCAGGTTCGTCTCAATTCAGGTGAGCTTCGTGCCATTCCTGAAATGTGTGTGGCGACGGTCGGAGCTGTCTCCAACCCGGATCACATGAACCAGAATCTCGGTAAAGCCGGTCGCAAGCGCTATATGGGCAAGCGTCCGGCGGTTCGTGGCGTCGCCATGAACCCGATCGATCACCCGCATGGCGGCGGCGAAGGCCGCACGTCCGGCGGTCGTCACCCGGTAACACCTTGGGGTAAGCCTACCAAAGGCCGCAAGACCCGCAGTAACAAGGCTACCGATAAATTCATCCTCCGCTCGCGCCACCAGCGCAAGTCACGCTAAGGGAGCGCGTTAGATATGCCGCGTTCAGTCTGGAAAGGTCCGTTTGTAGACGGATACCTCCTCAAGAAGGCCGATGCGTCCCACGCTGAAGGCCGCAAGAAGCCGATCAAGACCTGGTCGCGCCGCTCGACGATCATGCCGCAATTCGTGGGCCTGACTTTTCAGGTGCACAATGGCAGCAAGTTCATCCCGGTGCTCGTGACCGAGGACATGGTGGGCCACAAGCTCGGTGAGTTCTCTCCGTCCCGGACCTATCATGGTCACGCGGCGGACAAGAAGGCGAAAAGGGGCTGATCATGACCCAGACACGTCAAAGAGATGAGAACGGCAAAAATCTGCGTCGCGTCGCTGACAATGAAGCGCGTGCGAAGCAGACGATGATCCGTATCAGCGGTCAGAAGCTGAATCTTGTTGCCCAGGCGATCCGCGGCAAGAAGGTGGAAAGCGCACGGGCCACGCTCGAATTTTCGCGCAAGCGTATTGCCAAGGACGTTTTGAAGGTCCTCGACAGTGCGATTGCAAACGCCGAGAACAATCATGGCCTCGATATCGACAGCCTGATCGTTTCGGAAGCCTATGTCGGGAAGAATCTGGTGATGAAACGTTTCCGCGCGCGTGCCCGTGGCCGTGCAGCGAAAGTGATGAAGCCGTTTTCCGAGCTGACGATCATTGTTCGTGAAGTTGAGGAGGCCGCCTGATGGGTCAGAAGGTCAATCCGATCGGGCTTCGGCTCGGTATTAATCGCACCTGGGAATCCCGCTGGTATGCCAATACCGGTGAGTATGCCCAACTCCTCCATGAGGACATCAAGATCCGCGACATGCTGCGCAAGCGTTTGAAGAATGCCAGCGTTTCCAAGATCGTGATCGAGCGCCCGCACAAGAAGTGCACCGTGACCGTCTATACCGCGCGTCCGGGTGTGGTGATCGGGAAGAAGGGTGCCGATATCGAAGTTCTGCGCCGTGCCTTGCAGCAGATCGTCAAGGGTGAGGTCTTCCTCAACCTGGTTGAAGTGCGCAAGCCGGAGATCGACGCAATGCTGGTTGCCGAGTCCATTGCTCAGCAGCTGGAGCGCCGTGTGGCTTTCCGCCGCGCCATGAAACGCTCGCTGCAAACGGCGATGCGCATGGGCGCCAAGGGCTGCAAGGTCATCTGCGGCGGCCGTCTCGGCGGTGCCGAGATTGCGCGCGTCGAGCAGTATCAGGAAGGGTCTGTGCCGCTGCATACGCTGCGCGCCGACATTGATTATGGAACCGCTGAAGCTTCGACGGCTATGGGCATTATCGGCATCAAGGTCTGGATCTACAAAGGTGAGATTCTGGAACATGATCCGATGGCATCCGAGCGCCGTCTTCAGGAATCCGGTGAGCAGCGTGCCCGTCAGGGCAGCGGCAACCGGGCGGCTTAGGCAGTAGGAACGACGGAGCGAGAAACAGATGCTTCAACCAAAACGCACCAAGTTCCGGAAGGCGCACAAAGGCCGCATCAAAGGCGCGGCCAAAGGCGGCTTTTCGCTGAATTTCGGTTCCTATGGCCTCAAGGCGATGGAACCCGAGCGCGTCACGGCACGCCAGATCGAAGCCACCCGCCGGGCGATTACTCGCCACATGAAGCGGGCCGGCCGGGTCTGGATCCGGATTTTCCCGGATGTGCCTGTGTCGAAGAAACCGACGGAAGTCCGGATGGGTAAGGGTAAGGGGTCGCCAGAATTCTGGGCCGCCAAAGTCAAGCCCGGCCGGATCATGTTCGAGATTGACGGTGTGCCGGAGAATGTTGCGCGTGAAGCGCTGTCTCTGGGCGCAGCCAAACTGCCGGTGAAGACGAAAATCGTCGCCCGGATTGGTGAATAGGAGTGAGTGTCATGGACGCTGTTGATGTTCGCGCATTGAGCGACGATCAGCTGAAGGATGAGCTCCTGAAGCTGAAAAAAGAACAATTCAACCTGCGCTTCCAGCAGGCCTCGGGTCAGTTGCAAAACACGGCCCGTGTTCGTCAGGTACGCCGCACGATTGCGCGTCTCAAGACGATCCAGGCCCAGCGGGTGGCTCAGGCCGGACAAGGGAGCTAGGCGATGCCCAAGCGCGTATTGCAAGGCGTCGTGGTGAGCGACAAGGGTGACAAGACTGTCGTCGTGAAGGTGGAGCGGACATTCCTGCACCCACTGCTCCGGAAGACGGTTCGCCGCTCGAAGCGTTACCACGCACACGATGAGGCCAACAGCCTCAAAGTGGGTGAACAGACCTTTATTCAGGAATGTGCACCCAAGTCGAAACTGAAACGGTGGGAGGTCGTATCCGCGGACGCATAAGCGTTCCGGGGGATGACCCTGAAGGAGGATCGTTATGATCCAGATGCAAACTAATCTGGACGTTGCCGATAATTCCGGTGCCCGCCGTGTGCAGTGCATCAAGGTACTCGGTGGTGCCAAGCGGCGTTACGCTCATGTGGGCGACATCATTGTGGTGTCGGTCAAGGAAGCGATCCCGCGCGGCCGCGTCAAAAAAGGTGAAGTCCGCCGTGCCGTTGTGGTGCGTGTGGCCAAGGACATCAAACGCAAGGACGGATCGGTTATCCGCTTCGACTCCAATGCGGCTGTCCTCGTGAACAATAATGAAGAGCCGATCGGCACCCGTATCTTCGGACCGGTTCCGCGCGAACTCCGCGCCAAGAACCACATGAAGATCGTGTCGCTGGCTCCGGAGGTGCTGTAGCCATGGCTGCCAAGATTAAAAAGGGCGACAAGGTCGTTGTCCTCGCGGGCCGGGACAAGGGCAAAACGGGCGAAGTCATTCGCGTCGTTCCGTCCGAAGACCGTCTTTTCGTTCGCGGCGTCAATATCGTGAAGCGCCACCAGCGCCCCACGCAATCGTCTGCTGGCGGTATCGAGACCAAGGAAGCGCCGATCCACGTATCGAACGTCGCCCTGGCCGATCCGAAAACGGGTGAAGCCACCCGCGTCGGTTTCAAGATGGAAGGCGACCGCAAGGTCCGCGTGGCCAAGAAATCCGGTGAGGTCATCGATGGCTGATGTAAAAGAATACCAACCGCGTCTGCGCGCGAAGTATCGCGACGAGATTCGTGACCGGCTGAAAGAGAAATTCGGCTACACGAATCCGATGCAGATCCCGCGGATCGAGAAGGTCGTGATCAATATGGGCGTGGGCGAAGCGGCCCAGGACTCCAAGAAGATCAACGGCGCATATGAGGATCTGATGCGGATTGCCGGTCAAAAGCCGGTCAAGACGAAGTCCCGCCTGTCGATCGCCGGCTTCAAGCTGCGCGAAGGCCAGGATGTGGGCGTGAAAGTCACGCTGCGCCAGGACCGCATGTATGAATTTCTGGACCGTTTGATCACGATTGCGCTGCCGCGCGTTCGCGACTTCCGCGGCCTGAACGGAAAGAGCTTTGACGGCCGTGGCAACTACGCCATGGGCCTGAAGGAGCACATCGTGTTTCCCGAGATCGACTATGACAAGGTCGAGAAGATCCGGGGAATGGACATAGTGGTCTGTACGACCGCGCGAACCAATGAAGAAGCGAAAGCCCTGTTGGCCGAGTTCGATTTCCCGTTTTCGAACTGACGCATCAGGAGGGCGGGACCGTCAGGGTCTCGCACGCAGGAGGAAGTAAATGGCGAAGACAAGTGCTGTCGAGCGTAACCTGAAACGTCAGAAACTGGCGCAACGGTATGCGGCCAAACGCGCCGAGCTCAAGGCGGTTGCCCGTGATAAGTCCAAGCCGGTTGAGGAGCGTTTTGCTGCTCAGCTGAAGCTGGCCGAATTGCCGCGGAATTCCGCGCCGACCCGCTATCGCAATCGTTGCGAGATTTCGGGCCGTCCGCGTGGTTTTTACCGCAAGCTCAAAATGTCACGGATCGCTTTGCGCGACCTGGCCTCGAACGGGTTCATCCCCGGCATGGTCAAGTCGAGCTGGTGATCGGGAGAGATTGAACAATGTCTATGAACGATCCCCTCGGTGATATGCTGACACGTATCCGGAACGCGTTGATGCGTGGCCGGACGACTGTCGCAACGCCGGCTTCAAATCTTCGCAAGCGCGTGCTGGATGTGCTCCAGTCGGAAGGCTTTATTCGTGGCTATTCCGAGATCGAGCATGCCGATGGCAAGCGCGAGTTCGAAATTGAACTGAAGTATTTCGATGGCGAGCCTGTCATCGCCGAGATCCGCCGGATCTCGACGCCAGGCCGTCGTGTGTATTCCAAAGTGAAGGATCTCCCGCTGATCTCGAACGGTCTTGGTATCGCGATTGTCTCTACCCCGATGGGTGTGATGTCCGATGCGTCCGCTCGCGAGCAGAATGTCGGTGGCGAAATCCTCTGCAAAGTCAGCTAGGGAGAACGATCCATGTCACGTATCGGAAAACTCCCAATCGCCGTCGCTTCGGGTGTTGAGGTTCGTCTCAACGGCCGTGAGCTGACGCTGAAGGGCCCCAAGGGCGAGCTGAGCCTCACCGCGGTTGAAGACGTTACCCTGTCGCAAGGCGATGAGGGTATCGAGGTCAAGCCGGTGGATCAAAGCAAGCGGTCGCGCTCTATGTGGGGTATGACCCGCGCATTGATCGCCAACATGATGACCGGCGTCACCGAAGGCTTCAACAAGACGTTGGAACTGGAAGGCGTTGGCTATCGTGCGCAGATGCAGGGTTCCAACCTGAAGCTGGCGCTCGGTTTCAGCCACGATGTGGTTTACGAGCCGCCGCAAGGCATTCAGATCCAGGCACCGAAGCCGACGGAAGTTATCGTCACGGGCGCTGACCGGCAGCAAGTTGGTCAGGTTGCAGCGGAAATTCGCGGATACCGTCCGCCGGAGCCCTACAAGGGCAAGGGCGTTCGCTATCAGGGCGAATACATCCGCCGCAAAGAAGGCAAGAAGAAGTAGGCGCAAGAACCATGTTGAGCTCACGCGAAAAAATGAAGCGCCGCGCGCTGCGCAATCGCAGCAAGCTGCGCAAGAAAGTCTCGAACGGTCGGCCGCGTCTGTCGGTTTTCCGCTCGTCGAAGCATATCTATGCGCAACTGATCGACGATCAGCAGGGCGTCACACTCGCAGCGGCCTCCACGGCCGAAGCGGATTCCAAAGAGTCCGGTGCGAATGTCGAAGCCGCTGCCAGCGTAGGCAAGCGCCTGGCGGAACGCGCCACCAAAGCCGGAATCAAGGACGTCGTCTTTGATCGCGGCGGATTCATCTTTCACGGACGCATCAAGGCCTTGGCCGAAGCGGCTCGTGAAGGTGGATTGAACTTTTAAGGGAGCGGCTGATGGCTCGTAATGAAGAAAACCGCGGCCGCGGTCGCCGTCGCGACCGGGATGAAGAGCAGCAGGACGAAATCGTCGACAAGCTGGTCCACATCAATCGCGTCGCCAAGACGGTGAAAGGTGGCCGGAATTTCCAGTTTGCCGCACTCGTCGTCGTCGGCGACCAGAAAGGTCGCGTCGGTTTCGGTCAGGGCAAGGCCCGCGAAGTTCCCGAAGCGATCCGCAAGGCAACGGAAGAAGCCAAGAAGACCATGGTTCGTATTCCGCTGCGCGAAGGCCGCACGCTCCACCACGATTCGCCGGGACGCCATGGCGCCGGCAAGGTGATCCTGCGCGCTGCGCCTCCGGGAACCGGCGTTATTGCCGGTGGTCCGATGCGCGCAGTGCTGGAAACGCTCGGTGTTCAGGATGTTGTGGCCAAGTCCACGGGCACCTCGAACCCGTACAACATGATCCGCGCGACCTTTGATGCCCTCAAGCATCAGAAAAGCCCGCGTTCGATTGCGGCCAAGCGTGGCATGAAGGTGGCTGACCTGGTCAACCGCCGGAATGATGGCGCTTCGGCTCCGGAATCTCTGGAAGGATAGGGGCGTCACATGGCTGCCAAGAAAACCCTCAAGGTCCGGCAGACGGGTAGCGCCATTCGCCGCCCGCAGGATCAACATAGAACGCTCGTTGGCCTTGGTCTGAACAAGATCGGCCGCGTGCGCGAACTGGAAGATACGCCATCGGTCCGCGGCATGATCCGCAAAGTGGCCCATATGGTGGAAATCGTCGAGGAGTAGGCCTTTGGCCGCTCCATCGCAGGAGAGTTAGACATGCGTCTCAATGAATTGCGCGATAATGCCGGCTCGACCAAGACCCGCACCCGTGTTGGTCGCGGTATCGGTTCCGGCAAAGGCAAGACCGGCGGCCGTGGCGTCAAGGGTCAGAAGTCGCGCTCGGGCGTGGCGATCAAGGGCTTTGAAGGCGGTCAGATGCCGCTTCACATGCGTTTGCCGAAGCGGGGCTTCAACAAGCCGAACCGTCTGGCCTTCGCCGAAGTCAATATCGGCCGTCTTGAAAAGGCGATTGCCGAGAAGAAGATCGATGCCAAGAAGCCGATTGATGCGGACGCATTGATCGCGGCCGGCCTCGTTCGCCGTGTAAAGGATGGCGTGCGCCTCCTTGCGAAAGGCGAGCTGAAGTCCAAAGTAGAGATCACGGTCGCAGGCGCGACCAAGGCGGCGATTGATGCCGTCGAGAAAGCTGGCGGGAAAGTCACCGTCATTGCGCCGAAGGCCAAGGTTTCTGACAAAGCCGCTGAGTAATCAGGGGATCGCGAGGATAAGCCATGGCTTCTGCTGCTGAACAGCTTGCATCGAACATCAACTTCGCGTCCTTCGCGAAGGCTAAAGAGCTGCAGCAACGGATATTCTTCACGCTGGCCGTCCTCGTGGCCTATCGGCTGGGCACTTACATTCCGGTACCCGGTATCGATCCTGTACAGTATGCGGCTCTGTTTGATAGCCAGGCTGGCGGTGTGATCGGCGTGTTCAACATCTTCTCCGGCGGTGCCGTCGAGCGGATGGCGATCTTCGCGCTGAATGTGATGCCGTATATTTCCGCTTCGATCATCATGCAGCTGATGGCCGCTACCGTGCCGTCGCTGGAGAAGTTGAAGAAGGAAGGCGGCGAGCAGGGCCGTCAGCAGATCAACCAGTATTCCCGCTATCTGACGGTGCTTCTGGCCGCGGTTCAGGGCGGTGCCATTGCCATGTCGATGATGACGCCGGGCGTGAACGGGCAGACGGTTGCGCTGAATCCGGGCATCTTCTTCCTGGTTTCGACGACGCTGACCT
Organism: Hyphobacterium sp. CCMP332; assembly: GCF_014323565.1. Classification (NCBI taxonomy): domain Bacteria; kingdom Pseudomonadati; phylum Pseudomonadota; class Alphaproteobacteria; order Maricaulales; family Maricaulaceae; genus Hyphobacterium; species Hyphobacterium sp. CCMP332. The sequence goes on along the minus strand of NZ_CP058669.1, from coordinate 1,236,944 downwards.
TTGTTGGCGGCACGATGCTTTTGATGTGGATGGGTGAGCAAATCACCTCCCGCGGGGTCGGTAACGGTATATCGCTGATCATCTTCACCGGTATCGTGGCCGTTGTGCCGGGGCTGATTTTCAGCCTGTTCGAGCAGGGCCGTCAGGGGCAGGTCTCCGGTGGAGCCCTTCTGGGCATTGTGGCCCTGATGCTGGCGACTTTCGCCTTTGTTGTGTTCATCGAGCGCTCCCAGCGCCGGCTTCTGGTGCAGTATCCGAAGCGCCAGCAAGGCCAGCGCATGGTGGGCGGTGATACGTCCTTCCTGCCGCTGAAGCTCAATACCGCAGGGGTGATCCCGGCGATTTTCGCAACCTCGCTCCTGCTTCTGCCGACGACCGTTGCCAATATGTGGGCGACGACCGGGCCGGACTGGCTGCAGATGATTGCCGCACAGCTGGGCCGCGGACAGCCGCTTTTCATCATCCTTTACGGCGCGATGGTGATGTTCTTTGCTTTCTTCTACACGTCGATTGTCTTCAATCCGGAAGAAGTGGCCGAGAACCTTCGCAAGTATGGTGGTTTCCTGCCGGGCATCCGCCCGGGCAAGCGGACGGCCGAGTATCTGGATTACGTTCTGACGCGCCTGACCATGATCGGTGCCATTTACCTGGCCATCGTCGTGTTGATCCCCGAACTTCTGACCGCCGGTGCCGCTGGCGCAGTGACCTTCGCTCTGGGTGGGACGTCCATTCTGATTATCGTGTCCGTGGCCATGGATACCGTGACGCAGATCCAGTCCCATCTTCTGGCGCACCAGTATGAAGGCCTGATCAAGAAGCAAAAGCTCCGGGGCCGTAACCGATGAATCTGGTTCTGTTCGGACCTCCCGGATGCGGCAAGGGTACCCAGGCCAAGCGTCTGGTCGAGCAGCGCGGCTGGGTGCAGCTGTCGACGGGCGACATGCTGCGGGCTGCGCGTTCTGCTGGGACCGAACTGGGTAATCGCGTGGCGGCTGTCATGGATGGCGGCAATCTTGTCTCGGACGAGATTGTCATCGAGTTGATAGAAGAGCGCCTGCCGGAAGCTGAAAAAGCCGGCGGTGCGATTTTTGACGGATTTCCGCGCACCGTGGCGCAGGCTGAAGCGCTAGATAAAGCGCTCGCTGCACGCGGGACGCAGGTCGACCGGGTCATCCGCCTGGTGGTCGACAATGAGGAATTGGTCCGCCGTATGGCAAAGCGCGCCGCTGAAGAAGGCCGCGCTGACGATACGGTGGAAGCCTTCAAGGTGCGCCTTGAAGCCTATGAAACGCAGACTGCGCCGTTGATTCCGTATTACACGGCATCGGGCAAGGTTGTGGAAGTCGATGGAATGGGATCAATCGAGGCGGTTTCCGCTGCGATTGCAACGGCCCTCGGCGATTGATGAAATCCCGTAATCTCTCCGGTTGACGGAGGGTATGCGGACAATATAGATAGCGCCCTTCGCGAAAAGGGCGGCGTTGCTTCGTCCGGCGATCTGCCGGAGTGGTTTCACCGTCTGTGATTGGCGCGATTTTTGGTTAAGGAGAGCATTGTGGCCCGTATAGCCGGCGTCAACATTCCGACGAACAAGCGCGTTGAAATCGCGCTTCGCTATATTCACGGGATAGGTCCCGCGATGGCGAAAGAAATTTGCGAGAAAGTCGGCATTGCCTCCGAACGGCGTGTCAACCAACTCTCGGACGCGGAAGTCATCCAGATCCGCGAAACCATTGACCGCGACTATACGGTGGAGGGTGACCTTCGCCGTGAAGTGGCTGTGAATATCAAGCGTCTCATGGACCTTGGTAATTACCGGGGCCTGCGGCATCGCCGTGGCCTGCCTGTTCGCGGCCAGCGCACGCACACCAATGCCCGGACCCGCAAAGGTCCGGCCAAGCCGATTGCCGGCAAGAAGAAATAGGGCGGCTAAGTTATGGCTAAAGCACCAGAACGCATTAAACGCCGCGAGCGCAAGAACATCACGTCGGGTGTCGCTCACGTCAATGCGAGCTTCAACAATACGAAGATCACCATCACCGACGCGCAAGGCAACGCCATTTCCTGGTCCACTGCTGGCGCCAACGGCTTCAAGGGATCGCGCAAATCGACCCCTTATGCAGCCCAGATTGCCGGCGAAGAAGCTGCCAAGAAGGCGATGGAACATGGAATGAAGACGCTGGAAGTGAATGTTTCCGGTCCGGGTTCGGGCCGTGAATCGGCACTTCGCGCTCTGCAAGCGGCCGGTCTGACCATCACCTCCATCCGTGATGTGACGTCCATTCCGCACAATGGTTGCCGTCCGCCGAAACGTCGTCGGGTCTGATCTCCCGCCGGGGGTATCAGAGCATTTGAGAATTCGCGCCACCGGTTGACCGGTCTGGCGCGCGAAAGAAGGGGTTTAACCCGTGATCGAGAAGAACTGGCAAGAACTCATTCGTCCGATGAAGCCCGAGGTGAAGCCTGGGCATAATCCGGAACGCAGTGCCGCCATCATCGCCGAACCGCTGGAACGCGGCTTCGGTATGACTCTGGGCAATGCGCTGCGCCGTGTGCTGCTGTCGTCGTTGCAAGGTGCTGCGATTACCTCTCTGCAGATCGATGGCGTTGTGCACGAGTTTTCTTCCATTCCGGGTGTGCGTGAAGACGTCACCGATATCGTTCTGAACCTGAAGGGCGTTGCGCTTCGTGTTCACAATGAAGGTGAGAAGCGCGTTGTTCTTCGCAAGTCCGGCCCGGGTGAAGTCACCGCCGCCGACATCGAGGAAACCGCTGACGTCGAGATCGTCAACAAGGACCACGTCATCTGTACGCTGGACGAAGGCGCTGAAATCCGTTTCACGCTGACCGTCGACAGCGGCAAGGGCTATGTCCCGGCCGAACGTAACCGTCCGGAAGATGCGCCGATCGGCCTGATTGCCATCGATTCGCTCTACAGCCCGGTCAAGCGCGTCGCCTATCGCGTGGAAAACACTCGCGAAGGCCAGGTTCTTGACTATGACAAGCTGGTTCTCGACATCGAAACCGATGGCACTGTGACGCCGGAAGATGCGGTCGCATTTGCAGCGCGCATTCTTCAGGACCAGTTCCAGATCTTCATCAACTTCGAGGAAGCCGTTGAGGCCCGCCCGGCAGAGGACGATCGTCCCGAGCTGGACTTCAACCCGGCGCTTCTCAAGAAGGTGGACGAGCTGGAATTGTCCGTCCGCTCGGCGAACTGCCTGAAGAACGACAACATCGTCTATATCGGCGACCTGATTCAGAAGTCCGAAGCGGAAATGCTGCGGACCCCGAATTTCGGCCGCAAATCGCTCAACGAGATCAAGGAAGTTCTCGCCCAGATGGGTCTGCACCTGGGTATGGAAGCGCCAAACTGGCCGCCGGAGAATATCGAAGATCTTGCCAAGAAATATGAGGAAAACGTCTAGTCACGGCGATTGTGAAATCCCCTGACCCGACACTTTTGGAGAAACCGCCATGCGTCACGGCATCGCTCATCGCAAACTCGGTCGCACCACTTCGCACCGCAAGGCCATGTTTGCCAACATGGCGGCCTCGCTCATTGAACATGAGCAGATCGTCACCACGCTTCCTAAAGCCAAGGAAATGAAGCCCTTCATGGACAAGCTGATCACGCTCGCAAAGCGTGGTGATCTGCATGCCCGTCGTCAGGCCATCTCCAAGGTTCGCAATATCGAGCAGGTCGGCAAGTTGTTTGCGACCCTTGGCCCGCGCTATACCGAGCGCAATGGCGGCTATACGCGCGTTCTGAAAGCCGGTTACCGCCATGGTGACAATGCGCCGATGGCCGTTATCGAACTGGTTGACCGCGATACGTCAGCGCGCGGTGCAGGCGATCGTGCCCGCGTTGCGGCGATGGAAGACTTTTCTGAAGAGTAATCTTCACTTCATGCGGAATTCATGATGAAGGCGGCTTCTTTACGGGAGCCGCCTTTTTCCTATCTAGTGGCCTAATGAACACGAACAATCGGAGAGTCGAGATGACACGATTTGCGCTTTCAGTCCTGACAGCCGCAGCCCTGTTCACTTCGGCCTGCCAGGCTCAGGATGACCGGGTTGATCTGACAGATGCCGACACGCCGACGGTGGCCGAGACGCTGGCGGATGACAGCTTCCGCGAAGTGCCGGACAATCGGGCCCAGATGCAATTGTCCTTTGCGCCGATCGTCCGGGAGGCCGCGCCTGCTGTGGTGAATGTCTATTCCACCCGCACCGTGCAGCGGCAGATGGACCCCTTCTTCAACCGGTTTTTCGGCCAGCAGGGCCCGCGTCAGCAGGGATCGCTCGGCTCCGGCGTGATCGTCGATTCCACCGGTGTCGTGGTGACCAATAATCATGTCGTCGACGGCGCTGATGAGTTGCGCGTGGTTCTGAACGACCGGCGCGAGTTTGAAGCTGAAATCCTGCTCGCGGACGAACAGACCGATCTGGCCGTGCTGCGCATCATCACCGATGAACCGCTGCCCGCCATGCCGTTTGCGCAGCCTGGTACCGCCGAGATCGGCGATCTGGTGCTGGCCATCGGAAATCCGTTTGGCGTCGGCCAGACGGTGACATCGGGAATCGTTTCCGCGCTGGCGCGGACCGAAGTGGGTGTGTCCGACTTTGCCTTCTTCATCCAGACGGATGCCGCCATCAATCCGGGTAATTCCGGTGGTGCGCTGATCAATATGGACGGATCGCTGATTGGCGTGAATTCGGCGATTTATTCGCGCTCGGGTGGCTCCAACGGGATCGGTTTCGCGATTCCGGTCGAAATGGTGCGCCGGGTCGTCGATGCCGCCCTGACCGAGGGTGAGCTGGTCCAGCCCTGGCTGGGGGCGCGCCTGCAGACGGTCACCGGCGATATCGCCAACTCACTCGGGCTGGATCGCCCGCGCGGTGCGCTGGTGGCAGATATCTATCCCGGTGCGGCAGCAGCAGCGGCCGGATTGCGGCAGGGCGATATTGTCCTCGCCATTGATGATGTCGATGTGAATGACGAGCCGGGCGCGCGCTTCCGCTATGCCACGCGGGCCATCGGCGAAGCCTCCCGCTTTGCGATCCTGCGCGATGGTGAGCGCATTGTCCTCGATGTGCCGGTCGAGGTGGCGCCGGGTGAGGCCGAACCCGCCCGCCGGCTGATCGAGGGCCGCAATCCGCTGGCCGGGCTGGAGCTGGTCGAGCTTTCGCCGGCCTTCAACCAGGAAGTCGGATTTGACCCGTTTGCCCGCGGTGTGGTGGTGATGTCGATTCAACGCGGATCCGCGGCCGACTATTTCGGCTTCCGGCCGGGGGATCGCGTGCTGGAATTGCTGGGCACCCGCGTTGAAGAGATCGACGACATTGAAGGCTTGCTGGACGGGCAGGACGGGCTTAAATCCTGGCCGATTGCGATTGAACGCCGGGGCCGCCGTCAGGATGCCAATCTGGAGCTCTAGCTCTGCCGCTCTTGATTAAGCGTCACCACGCTCCAGACATGGCCGAACGGGTCGCGTAGCTTTCCATGCCGCCCGAAGAATTCATCCGTCACCGGGCGTAAAGCCGTGGCGCCCGCCGCGATGGCGCGGTCGAACCATTGATCGGCATCATCGACGGTGAGATTGATGGTGAAGGTGGTGCGTCCGCCCAGTGTGGGCGGGGCGACATTGCCGGTCATGTCTTCCATTTCAGGGAACTCATCAGCGAGCATCAGGAGATGGTCATTGATGCGCAATGTGGCGTGGCCCAGCTTGCCCTCATAATCGAAGCGTTCGAGTTCCTCCGCCCCGAAAGCCGTTTTATAGAAGGCGATGGCGGCATTACCGTCACGGACACTCAGATATGGTGCGACCGTTTTCTTCATGGTGCGTCCCTTCCCGTTGCAGGATAGACTACTCTCATGAGCTCACTTTTTGAAGCCGCCGGTCTGGAAGATGATGCGCCGCGTCCGCTGGCCGACCGGCTGCGCCCGAAAACGCTGGATGAGGTCGTCGGGCAGGATCATCTTCTGAAAGGCGAGGGGCCGATTGCGCGGATGCGGGCGCAGAAGCGCTTTGCCTCCATCATTCTGTGGGGCCCGCCGGGAGTTGGCAAAACCACGATTGCGCGGCTGCTGGCGGAGGAATCCGGTCTGGAATTCGAGCCCCTGTCGGCCGTATTTTCCGGCGTGGCGGATCTGAAGAAGGCATTTGACCGCGCACGCGCGCGGCGGCAGGCAGGCCGCGGCACGCTGCTCTTCGTCGATGAAATTCACCGCTTCAACCGGGCCCAGCAGGATGGTTTCCTGCCGGTGGTGGAAGAGGGCGTCATCACGCTGGTCGGGGCCACGACCGAAAATCCGAGTTTCGAATTGAATGCCGCTTTGTTGTCGCGCGCACAGGTGCTGGTTCTGAAGCGTCTGGAGGCAGACAGTCTCGATTTGCTGATCCAGCGGGCCGAGGCCGAAACCGGGCGCAAACTGCCGGTGACGCCGGAGGCCCGGTCTGCGGTTCTGGAACTGGCGAATGGCGACGGGCGCTATCTGCTCAACCTCGCCGAGGAATTGTTTTCCCTGAACAGGGACACGCCTCTGGAGCGGGAGGATCTGGCCACCTATCTGCAGCGGCGCGCGCCGGTCTATGACCGCGATCGCGACGAGCACTACAATCTGATTTCGGCCTTGCACAAATCCATTCGCGGCTCCCATCCGGATGCCGCGCTCTACTGGCTGGCGCGAATGCTGGAGGGCGGCGAAGACCCGCTGTTTCTGGCGCGGCGTCTGGTGCGGATGGCGAATGAAGATATCGGACTGGCCGATCCGACCGCCATCCATGCGGCACTGGCGGCGAAAGAGACCTATGATTTTCTCGGATCGCCGGAAGGTGAGCTGGCTCTGGCGCAGGCGGTCGTCCATCTCGCCTGCGCGCCGAAGTCAAATGCGGTTTATAACGCCTACAAGGCCGCCAGACGGGCCGCGAGCGATACCGGGTCACTTCCACCACCTAAACACATCCTCAACGCGCCCACGAAGCTTATGAAGGCCGAGGGCTATGGGGCGGGATATGAATATGACCATAATGCCGAAAGCGGGTTTTCCGGACAGGACTATTTCCCGGACGAGATGAAGGACCGCCCCACCTTTTATGAACCGACGGACCGGGGCCGCGAAGCCGCCATTGGCGAGCGGCTGGCAAGGTGGCGGGAGATACGGGCGAAGAAGCAGGGAGGGCGCTGATGCGACGCCTATTGATCGGATTTGCTGTGGCCGGCCTGATCGGGCTGGTGCTGGTTCAGGCCGCGCTCTGGTATGGGCGGTCCATCTTTGCCGAACCGGATGTCGAGCTGGCGCACAGCGTCACCGAGGCGCTGAACGCGCAGCGGATTGTCCTGGTCTTCGCCCATCCCGATGATGAAATCACTGCGACCGAGCTGATCAGCCGGGCGGTGGCAGAAGGTGCGTTTGTGGCGACGGTCACCGCCACGCGCGGCGAGGCGGGCACGCAATTCCCGCCAATCGTGGCGCAGGAACATCTGGGCGTGGTGCGAGAGGGCGAATTGCGTCGGCACGGTTTTGCGCTGGGGCTGGATGAGCAAGTGGTGCTGGGCCTGCCTGATGGCGGTGTGCCGGAGGCGATGAGCGAGGCGCAACTGACCGCGCGTGTGCTCGAAGAGCTGGTGCGTCTTCAGCCGGATGCGGTCGTGACCTTCCATCCGCCGAGCGGGGTCTCCCTGCATGAAGATCATATGGCGATGGGGCGGGCGGCTCTGGCGGCGACACAGCGATATGCCCGCCAGCGCGGCGAAGCGGTGACATTGGCCTATACGCTGGTCTCCCGTCCCGGCACGCGGCGCTTTGGCGGCGAGCGCTATGCGCGCGTGGCTGACCTGCAGCCCGATCCGACCTTTGCGCTGGATATTGACGCTTCGCTCAAGACCCGCGCCTGGCGTATTCATGCCTCCCAGGCCGACTATTTGCGGGAAACGACTGGCGTGCCGGACTGGCTGCTCTACCAGTTGTGGACGCAGGAATATTATGCCGTGCGGATTATCGAGCCCTAGAATCTGTTTTGGGAATGCGCCCCGCGCGGCTAGTCTCGCCGCGGGAACAGGGGAGGTTTCAATGAAGGTTGACCGGATACATCTGGTATTGGGCTTGCTGTGGCTGATTGCCGGCATGGCGCTGGGCGAGCATATGGGCCGCACACAGGATCACGGGCAAATGCCCACACATGCGCATATCATGCTGGTGGGCGGCGTCCTGCCCGTCTTGTGGGCGATCCTCAACCGGGTCTGGAAAATGGGGTCAGGACTGCTGGCCTGGGCGCAGCTGGTTCTGCACCACGCCGGGGCGACGATCATGATCGTCGGCCTCTACAAGCTCTATGGTGGCGGCAATGGCGAGACGCTGGGGCCGGTTCTGGGCGTCAGCGCGCTGCTGGTCATGCTGGCGACAGTGTTGATGCTGTTTCTGGCGATCCGCGCAAGACCGGATGCGGCATAGGCTGGAATCAAAACGGGGAGCCATGGCTCCCCGTTTCACTTAACGATCATGCGAGTGTCGGTACAATCGCGACGAAAACGCCACCGAAAACGGCGATCACGAAGCCGACCTGCAGGACTGCGGCGAGGGTTGTGCTCAATCGATCCATTGTCTTTTTCCTTGTTTTTATTGTCCGGACAGCGTGTCCGTCAGACAGGAGATGACATAAGCCCTTTGTTTGGATGCACAATTGCGTGCGCGCCATGCCCGCTATGCAAAAATGCATGGATGAGCGCCGCTTGCACCGGCGGGCTATCTCCCATATCTCCCGGCCCCATGAACAATATCCTTCTCATTGCTGCAGGGGGCGCGCTGGGCGCGGTCAGCCGGCATCTGACCGGGCAATGGTTCCTGCGCGCCATCGGGCCGGACTGGCCCTATGGCACATTTGCGGTGAATGTGATCGGCGGGCTGATCATGGGCGGATTCATCGGCTGGCTGGCGCAGGCGGGCCGCGCCGATGCCAATGAGCTGCGCGCCTTCTTTGCCGTCGGCGTGCTGGGCGGGTTCACGACGTTTTCCGCATTCTCGCTGGATGTGGTGGTGATGATCGAGCGCCGTGCCTATGGCGATGCGATCGGTTATGTCGCGGGTTCGGTTATTCTTTCCATTCTGGCCCTGTTTGTGGGGCTGTTGATTGCGCGGCGGGTATTTGCATGAGCGGTGTTCAGACAATTGTGGTCGAGCAGGCGGAAGCCGGTGCGCGGCTGGACCGCTGGTTCCGGCGGCGCTTCCCGCATATCCCGCAAGGCCGTTTGCAAAAGGCGCTGCGCAAGGGCGAAATCCGCGTCGATGGCGGCCGGGCCAAGGCGGATACGCGCGTTGAGGCCGGACAGTCCATCCGCATTCCGCCGCTGCCGGATGCCGATCCGATGGATCAGGCACCGGAGCCCTCCATCAGCCGCGAGGACGCCGCCTATATCCGTTCGCTGGTGATTTATGAGGACAAGGAGATTCTGGTCTTCAACAAGCCGGCGGGGCTGGCCGTGCAGGGTGGCTCCAAGACGACGCGCCATCTGGATGGCCTCTTGAATGCGTTCGGCAAGGGCGATCAGAAGCCGCGTCTGGTGCACCGTCTCGACCGGGATACGTCCGGCGTGCTGGTGACGGCCAAGACGGTGGGCGCAGCTGCAAAGCTCGCCAAGGCGTTTCAGGCGCGGGAATCGAAAAAGACCTACTGGGCCGTCGTGCCCGGCGTGCCCAAGCCCAAGACCGGCGAGATCAAGGGGTTCCTCAAAAAGGATACGGGCGGCGCCCATGGCCGCGAGATGATGATGTCGGCCGAACATGGCGAGGAAGGCGCGCAGCACTCGCTCACGCGCTATACCGTCGCCGCCGAAGCCGGACATACGGCGAGCTGGCTAGTGATGCGGCCGATCACAGGGCGGACCCACCAGCTGCGGGTGCATGCCTCGATGATGGGCCATGCCATTGTCGGCGATCATAAATACACATCCCACCGCGAGGATCCGGAGAATATCGGCAAGGGCCTGCACCTGCATGCGCGGCGTCTGGTGTTGAATATCGGCGGCAAGCCGCTGGTGCTGGAAGCCGACCTGCCGCCGCACATGGCGAAGACCTTCAAGGCGCTGGGCTTTGTGCTGAAGCATGTGGATGAGGACGCGATTGCGGAATTGCTGGCATGACGGAATTGAAGCTCGCTTTGTTTGATCTGGATGGCACGCTGGTCGATTCCCGCGCCCTGATTGCCGAATCCATGGATGAGGCCTTCCGCAGGAATGGCCTGTCCGGTTGTACCTATGATCAGGTGCGCCAGATTGTCGGCATCGAATTGTTCGAAGCCATTCCGATGTTGCTGCCCGAGGACTATCCCGCCGAGGGCGCGGTGAAGATCGGCAATGATTTTCGCGAGATATTCGTGCGCAATCGTTCCGACGGCACGCATACCGAGAGTCTTTATCCCGGGGCGCGGGAGATTCTGGAAACGCTCGATGCGGAAGGCTGGCTGCTGGGCGTGGCGACAGGCAAGCCGCGCCGGGGCCTGGATCACATATTGAAAACCCATGATCTGACGGGGCTGTTTGTGACGCTGCACACCTCTTGCACCGGACCGGGCAAGCCCAATCCACGCATGGTGATAGAAGCGATGAATGCGACCGGAGTGGAGGCGGCCCGGACCATCATGATCGGCGACAGCTCGCACGACATTTTGATGGCACTGAACGCGAAGGTGAGGGCCGCGGGCGTGGCATGGGGCTTTCATACCGCTGAAGAACTGACCGGTGCGGGGGCCCATTCCGTGCATGAGGATTTTGCCTGCCTGCAACGCGGGCTGACGGCCTTCGGTCAGGGGCGGAGTGCGGCATGAAAGGCGAGATGAAAGACGGCGTCCGGCTTCCCAGCCGCGAAAACACTCTGCCCAAACGCTTCTACAAGGCGGTGGACGTCACCCACGGGCCCGACGGCTGGGCGGTGCAGCTGGACGGGCGCAGCATCCGCACGCCGATGAAATCTGCTCTGGCTGTGCCGACAGAAGCTCTGGCGCGCCTGATGGCCGATGAATGGGCCGCGCAGGGCGAGCGGATTGATCCCTCGACCATGCCGCTGACGCGTTTGGCGCACGGTGCCATCGATGCCACTGCCCACAACCGGGAGGCCGTGCTGGCCGAAGTGGTGAAATACGCTGGCACCGATCTGTTGCGTCACCGCGCCGAGGAATCGGCACTGGCGCGCCGTCAGGCCGACGTGTGGGATGATCATCTGCGCTGGGCGGAAGAGACGCTGGGCGCGCGCCTGCCGGTGGTGACGGGTATCATGCCGGCGGAGGCCTCGCCACAGGCGCTGGACGCGCTGCGCGACCGTGCCGCGTCATATGATGACTGGCGATTGACGGGGTTGATGCAGGCCACGGCGCTGTCGACTTCGGCGGTGCTGGGATTTGCTCTGGTGGAAGGCCGGATTACGGCGGATGAGTTATTCGCGCACAGCCGGATTGATGAAGACTTCCAGACCGAGCATTGGGGCGAGGATTTCGAGGCCAGAAAGCGCGCCGATCATCTGAAAGGCGAATGCCTCGCCATTGGCGCCATGCTGGGGGCGTTGGCCTCCTGACCCTCCTTCGAGGTTTACCTCTCCTTTCTCCCCCTGCTTGCGGGGGGAGTGTCCTCCACGGGTCCGACCTTTGGTCGGCCCGAGGACAGGCTCCAGGACGAGGGGGGCGAATGGCGGGTGTGTTCCTGCCCCCTCCGTCAGCTTCGCTGACACCTCCCCCGTGAACGGGGGAGGAAAACAATAGCCTCGAAGCACCCAAGGCAATCGAACCGCCCTCATAAATTGCCCTTCCCGTGCGGACAGTGCTAACTGACAGTCAAACGAAACACGCCAAGAGGGGCATCCATGCAGGACATTCTTGAAGAGCTGGAAAACCGGCGCGAGCGCGCCCGTCAGGGTGGCGGCGCGGAGCGCATCGCCAAGCAGCATGAAAAGGGCAAATTATCGGCCCGCGAGCGGATCGAACTTTTGCTGGACGAAGGCTCGTTTGAAGAATGGGACATGTTTGTCGAGCATCGCTGCACCGATTTCGGCATGGCCGAGAAGAAAATTCCCGGCGATGGCGTGGTGACCGGCCATGGCACGATCAATGGCCGCCTGATCTATGTCTTTTCCAAGGATTTCACCGTCTTCGGCGGGTCGCTCTCGTCCACGCATGCCGAGAAGATCGTCAAGATCCAGAAAGCCGCGATCCAGAATGGCGCGCCGGTGATCGGCATATTCGATGCCGGTGGTGCCCGCATCCAGGAAGGCGTCGCCTCTCTGGCCGGATATGCCGACATCTTCCTGCAGAACACGCTGGCCTCGGGCGTCGTGCCGCAGATTTCCGTGATAATGGGGCCGTGCGCGGGCGGCGATGTCTACTCCCCGGCGATCACCGATTTCATCTTTATGGTGCGCGACACCTCCTACATGTATGTGACCGGGCCGGATGTGGTGAGGACCGTCACCAACGAGGTCGTCACCCATGAGGAACTGGGCGGCGCGTCGATTCACGCCAAAAAATCCGGCGTGGCGGACGGGGCTTTCAATAATGATCTGGAAGCGCTGGTCCAGATGCGCCGGCTGATCGATTTCCTGCCGCTGTCCAACCGGGAGGCGGCGCCGACGCGCCCGTCCTATGACCGGGCCGACCGGTCAGAGCCCAGCCTCGATACGCTGGTGCCGCCCAACCCGAACAAGCCCTATGACATTGTCGAGCTGATCGAGAAGACGGCGGACGAGGGTGATTTCTTCGAGATCGCGCCGGATTATGCCAAGAATATCATCATCGGTTTTGGCCGTCTGGACGGGCAGTCCGTCGGCTTTGTCGCCAACCAGCCGATGTCACTCGCCGGGGTGCTGGACATTGATGCCAGCCGCAAGGCCGCGCGTTTTGTGCGCTTCTGCGATGCCTTCAATATCCCGATCGTCACCTTTGTCGACGTGCCCGGCTTCCTGCCCGGCACAAAGCAGGAATATGGCGGCCTGATCAAGCATGGCGCAAAGCTCTTGTTCGCCTATGCCGAGGCGACCGTGCCGAAACTCACCGTCATCACACGCAAGGCCTATGGCGGGGCGTATGACGTGATGAGCTCCAAGCATTTGCGCGGCGACGTCAATTACGCCTGGCCGACAGCGGAAATCGCGGTGATGGGCGCCAAGGGCGCGACCGAGATCATCTATCCGCTCGGATCTGGAACGACCCCGAGGCGATCGCCGCATACCGAAGAATATGAAGACCGCTTCGCCAACCCGTTCGTGGCGGCGGGCCGGGGCTATATCGATGATGTCATCCAGCCCCGCAATACGCGCCGCCGTCTGATCAAGGCGCTACGGACGCTGAAAAACAAGAAGTGCGAAAACCCCTGGAAGAAGCACGATAATATTCCGTTGTAGAAGTGCCCGGGTATCCATTGATATTGAGTAGATGGACCCTCGGGTCGAGCCCGAGGGACCCGGAATTATTGGAATTGAAGTGAAATGAACTCCCCGGGGTGCCCGGGCTTGACCCGGGTATCCATCAAGCTTGAATAGATGGCCCCTCAGGGCGAGCCCGAAGGCCCCGGGTTTTGACTCGAATTGAATGTCAGGCGCGCGACAGCCGGAATTAGAGCCAGTTTTGCAATTCATCATACCAGTCTGACCAGTCCGGATTGTGCGCGTTGACGAGGTCGATTTTCCAGTCCCGCTTCCATTTCTTCCAGCGGCGCTCGCAGGCAATGGCCTCCTGCGTCCGGTCGAATTGCTCGAAATAGACGAGTGTGAACACCTTGTATTTCTGGCAGAAGATCGAGCCTTCGCCGGTTCTGTGTTCCCATATCCGTTGGGCGAGATCACCGGTCGAGCCGACAAAGAGCGTGCCATAGGGTTTCGAGGCCAGGATGTAGGTATAGGCGGGCATGCAATTATTAGTTGTTGCCGTGTCGCGCACGTCAAGGTGTTGTAGATTTTTTCAGATGGACCTCCGGATCAAGTCCGAAGGCCCCGGAGTTGTCTTTTCCCAGTAAATACACTTCACCCCGGGGTGCCCGGGCCTGACCCGGGCATCCATCGATTATGGAAAGATGGACCCCCGGATCGAGCCCGAGGGCCCCGGTGTTGTATTCTTCCCTCTTAATTCACCTCTTTCCCGGGGTGCCCGGACTTGATCCGGGCATCCATCGATTGTGAAAAGATGGACCTCCTGCTTCCCCGATCAGGGTCGAGGACAGGCAAGCCCGAAGGCCCCCGGAGTGTGGTGGTTCAGATAATTATCTTCGCACCGCCTTGCGGATCACTGTGCCATAGCCCGGGCTGATGCAATCAAACCCTTCGAAATAGCCGCGGTTGGCCAGTGTGCGGTGCAGGCGCGGCAGGTGATAGGGAGGGACGGCGGCGAACATGTGGTGTTCGAGGTGATAATGGACGTGGTTGGGGGCCACGAGGACCCGCTCCAGCCAGTTCGCCTTCGTCGTGTGGGTGTTGCGGCGCGGCTCCGGATCATAGCGGTCCAGGGCGACGCCATGCTCGCCGATATTGCGCAGGCGCAGGATGGCCGGGAAGACGAAAATCCGCGCCGCCCACCACAGCGCAATCGCCCAGACGGCTCCGGCCAGAGCGAGCGCGCCGATCATCACTGCCTGGAATACGAGGAAGGGCAATTTGCCGGCAAAGGTCGCGTCTTTCCAGGAGAAGGCGAGCTCTTTCACAAAGGTCTGGCCGGTAAAATCGCGAATGAATTTCCGGCGCAGGCTGTCTTTGGTGACGGGATAGCCCTCGACCAGGACATGATCGGGATCGTCCGGCGTGCCGGCATATTTGTGGTGCTTCATGTGATAATCGCGATAGGCGAGGAAGGGCGCATCAATCGCCGCGCCCCCAATCCACTTGCCAGCGAATTCGTTCAGCCATTTGGTCCGGAACAGCGAACGATGCGCGCAATCATGCATGACAATGGCGAACGCCAGTTGCCGCCCGGCCAGAAGAGCGATCGAGACCGGCGCCAGCCAGGGCGACCAGATGGCCAGCGCAAAGGCGACGGCCACCAGTGCGAAATCGCCGGCCAGCATCAGCGCGCCGCGCCAGTCGGAGGCACGGGACATGTCCCGCAATTCGTCGCGGGTGAGGGCGTCGGAGAGGGTCATGGTGTTCATGTGACCAAATTACACCGCTACAGCGGGATCGCAAAGCCGTGATCCCGGTGCCTCTTGCAAATCAGCCCGCCGATCAACATTTCGAACGAAGATGATTCACGGGGAGTATTGAAATGAAACTGACCTATGCCGGACTTGCCGCCATTCTTTCCGCCACCGGCGCAATGGCGGCTGACCAGATCGTCGTCGTCAACAAGGGCGAAGACACCATCTCCATTCTTGATGCGGCCAGTTATGAGCCGGACGGACAGGTCAGCGTCGGGGCCAATCCGCATGAAGTCTATGTCTCTCCGGATGGCCGAACGGCCTATGTGTCGGATTATGGCGGCGCTCAAGGCACGACCATCTCTGTTGTGGATCTCGACACCGCGATGCGGACCGATGTCTGGGATCTGGGCGGCAATCGCGGTCCGCACGGCATCTGGGTCTCGCCTGACGGCGCCCTTGTCTGGGCCACGACGGAGACCAGCGGCACGGTGGTCGAATTGTCGACCGAGACTGGCGAGCTGACGAATGTCTGGGAAACGGGGCAACGCGTCTCGCACCAGCTGGTGCCGACGCCGGACGGCTCAAAGCTCTACATTGCCAATATCGGCTCGGGATCAGTGACGGTTATTGATCGCAATTCCGGTGAGGTGAGGACCATACCGACCGGCGCCGGAGCGGAGGGCATTGATGTTTCTCCGGACGGCAGGGAGGTCTGGGTGACCAACCGGGCGGCGAATACCATTTCGGTGATTGATGTGGCCACGGACACGGTTCTGGAGAGTTTTTCCTCGGGCGGAACCCTTCCGATCCGGGCGAAATTCACGCCCGATGGCGGGGAGGTCTGGGTTTCGAACGGCACGTCCAATCAGGTTGCCGTCTTCCACGCTGAAAGCCGCGAATTGCTGGCGACGATTGATGTCGGCGCGGTCCCGATCGGCCTGCTGATGTCGCCAGATGGCGAACGCGTGTTTATCGCCAACACGCAGGACGATTTCGTCACCGTGATCGATACGGCGTCGCGCGAGGTGATTGACCAGATCCCGACCGGCGACGAGCCGGACGGTCTGGCCTGGGCGGTGCGCTAGGCGGCCTCTTTGTCGCCCTTGCCGAGCTCGATATTCCGGCCGACAAGGCTGGCCGCGAGCACGGCAAGGATGGCAAGATTGGCGGCAAGGCTTTCCTGTCCGCCCAGCAGGCTGCAAATCGCAGCCAGAAGGATCAGCGCCATGCCGGCCTGAACCCGGCGGCAATTGCACGGGCTTCCCAGCACGTCCATGGGCGCCAGGATTTCTTCGGTATTGAAAATCGTGCCGCCGACCATGAGGGCGACGACCACAACGGTCACGATCCAGCCGCGAACCAGCGATTCCATCACCGAGAAATCAACGCCATCGCCGACTAAGAAGGCCGACAAGCCCATCACCAGAAGCGCCGGAATGGCCAGTCTCTGGGTCAGATTGCTGCGCTCGAAAAACTCGTCAACGGCCAGCGCAATGACGGAGAGGAAGGGCATCCACCAGGCGCCCTCGACAAATACCGCGCCGAGATTCAACAGGACCAGCGTGATGAGATCGCCGACTTTGGCTTGCGGCCCGACGGTCCGGTTCACCAGCCGTACGGCGAACATCAGCGCGCCCAGGGTCAGAAGGTCAAACCCGTAACCAAGGCCTGCGAGCAAGACCGTCAGCGCCATGGCAATGAAGGCGGTGGCATTGTGATCCGGGTCCATTTCGCGGCCGAGCGCCCAGGCGAGGAAGGCCGCGAGCGCACCGAATAGTCCGGCCTTGCCAGCCTCGCCCATGCCCGAGCCGTCAAACGCCAGCCACGCAAACAGACCGATGGCGACAAGCGGCAAAAGAATGATGACCGCCAGATTGGTGGGGTATTGCGGTTCAACGGGGCGGGCGAGGGCGGAGTATTTGTGAATCGGATGGCTCATTGATCTTCCCTGACTGGCGCGTCAACTTATCGCTATCGGTCATAATGGGAAGCGGGGTAAGCTGCGATCCATGTTGTCGTCTCTCATCGTCTCCGCCGCCATGATCACGCTGACCGTGGTGATCCATATGGTGGGCCTGCTCGGCCTGATGGCGTTTCTGCAGGCGCGGTCACCACGCTTGCGGCCCTTTCATTCGCGTCTGGGGCAGGCGGGATTCATTATCCTGACGGTTCTGGGCCTGGTGGCGATACACGGTCTGGAGATGTGGCTCTATGCGGCGCTCTATTTGGTTCTGGGCGTTTTCAACGACATGGAAGAGGCACTCTATTTTTCCATCTCCACCTTCACGACCGTCGGGTTCGGAGAATTGGTGATCGAGGGCCGCTGGCGGATTCTGGGCGCGCTGGAAAGCTTTAATGGTTTCCTTTTGATCGGCTGGTCCACGGCCTTTATGGTGTCGGTCATCAGCCGGATCCGGACCATGGAAATGGACTGGCTGGACCGGTTACGAAACAGCCCGGACTAGCCTCCTCACTTGCCCCTTGCGCGACAAGCACGGTAAACCGTTCCAAACACTTCATCCGGGGCGACAAAAAAGGGCTTTCATGTTCGAGAAAATTCTGATCGCCAATCGCGGCGAAATTGCTGTGCGCGTTATCAAGACCTGTCGGCGTATGGGGATCCGGACGGTCGCCGTCTATTCCGAAGCTGATGCGGGTTCGAAAGCGGTGGACATGGCCGATGAGGCTGTTTTCATTGGCCCCTCTGCGCCCGGCGAAAGCTATTTGTTGATCGACAAGATCATCGAGGTCGCCCGTCAGACCGGCGCGGATGCGGTCCATCCCGGTTTCGGCTTTCTGTCCGAGAATCCCAAATTCGCCATTGCGCTGAAAGAGGCCGGGATTGAGTGGATCGGCCCGAATGTGCACGCCATCGAGGCGATGGGCGACAAGATCACGTCCAAGAAATTCGCCGCCGAGGCCGATGTCAGCACCGTGCCCGGGCATATGGGCCTGATCGAGGACGCCGAAGAGGCCGCGCGGATTTCAGCGGAAATCGGCTATCCGGTGATGATCAAGGCGTCAGCGGGCGGTGGTGGCAAGGGTATGCGCATTGCCTATTCCGACAGCGAAGCGCGCGAAGGCTTCCAGTCCGCCCGCAATGAGGCGAAGTCCTCTTTCGGGGATGAGCGGATTTTCATCGAGAAATTCATCGAGCGCCCGCGCCATATCGAGATCCAGGTACTGGGCGATCGTCATGGCAATGTGATCCATCTGGACGAGCGCGAATGTTCGGTACAGCGCCGCAATCAGAAAGTTCTGGAGGAGGCACCATCGCCCTTCCTCGACAAGGCCACGCGCGAAGCCATGGGCGCGCAGGCCATCGCGCTGTCGAAAGCGGTCAATTATGACAGTGCCGGGACGGTGGAGTTCATCGTCGATGAAGACCGGAATTTCTATTTTCTCGAGATGAATACCCGCCTGCAGGTGGAGCACCCGGTTACCGAGATGACCCACGGGATCGACCTGGTCGAGCAGATGATCCGCGTTGCGGCGGGTGAAAAACTCCAGCTGCGCCAGAAGGACGTCAAGATCAATGGCTGGGCCGTTGAAGCGCGGCTCTATGCCGAAGATCCCTATCGCGGCTTCCTGCCGTCCATTGGCCGCCTGAAACGCTATTCCGAACCGGCCGAAGGCGCGCTGGGCGAGGGCACGCTGCGCATCGATTCGGGTGTGCGCGAGGGCGATGAAATCTCGCTCTTCTATGATCCGATGATTGCTAAGGTCGTGGCCCACGGAAAAACCCGCGAGATCGCGATCGATACCTTGCTGGAAGGCCTTGATCGCTATCATGTGGAAGGCCTGCAATCGAATGCGCCCTTCCTGGCCGCTTGCCTCGAGGAAGAGGATTTCCGCGCCGGTGATATCCATACCGGCTATATCGCCCAGAAATTCCCGGACGGTTTTGCCGGGACAGAGCCCTCCGAGCTGCAAACGCGGATGATCGCCGGAACGGCCGCCTTCATCCACACTGTCTATGCGCGCCGCGCCGCCCGGACGTCGGGCCGGATGACACCGCCGCCGCGCATCCATGCCGAGGAGTGGGAAGTGCTGGTCGATGGCGAGCGGATTCTGGTCGAGATCGATCTGCCGGACGAGGCGATTGGCGGCGGCACACCGGCCAAGGTCTGGCTGCCCGAGCTGGGCGGCAAGCCGATCGAGTTTGAAAGCGCGTGGTTGCCGGGCGAGCATGTCTTTGACGGCACGCTTGATGGCGAGCATTTCGCCGTCGAGTTCAAGAATCTGACGGAAGGCCTACGCTTGCGCCACCGCGGGTATTCAACGACCGCTATCGTGGCCACGCACCGCTCGGCGGATCTGCACGCCCTGCTTCCAATCAAGGATGTCGGCGCCTCAGCCAAGCAGATCACCAGCCCGATGCCCGGGCTTGTGGTGAAACTGGAAGCGGAAGTGGGGCAGGATGTGAAGGTGGGCGAACCGCTTCTGGTGGTCGAGGCCATGAAAATGGAAAATGTCATCCGCGCCGAAATGGACGGAATCATCAAGTCCATCGAGGTTGAGGCAGGCCAGTCGGTGTCGGCCGATGAATTGCTGGTCGAATTTGAATAGCGGGACCGCTGAAACAAGCGTCCCGCTAGCAACGCCTTTGATTGGCGGCTAGCTGAATGCCGGGATTTAACAGACTAGACAGGGATAGAGATCATGAATCCACTCGCAATTGTAACACCGACCCAGCGCGCAGCGCCGATGGCGTTTCTGATCGGGCTGATCATTCTGGCCGTGCTGGACGGTGCGAAAACCTGGTATGGATTGTCGTTGATCGGCGCTGACGGCGGCGGAGAGGGTTTCGGAAGAATCTCCTTGGGTCTGTCCGTTTTGATGCTGGTTTTTGTTTCTTTTCTCTTCATCAATCGCCGCCGGGATGCCGGTGAGGGCGTGATGCTGTTTTTGCTGCCGGTCATTCTCGCCGCCGTTATCAGCCTGATCGGAGCCGGCATCATGGTGGCGGTCGCGTCGTTCGGCATGATGGGCGAATACGCCGAATCCGTCGGCCGGGATTTGCAAACGGTCGCGCAGGATCCGGCGTTTCAGGCGGAGTTTCAGGCCTGGATAGAGGAGCGCCCCGAAATGGCGCTCGGTATGGTTCAACCTGCCGCCTGGGCTGGATTTGCGGCCTTTTGGGGCACGACATTCCTGTTCGGGTTATGGTTTATGTCGATGAAGTCCGAGGACGAAGCCGAAAACGCCTGATAAGCGATTGACAAGGCGAGGTCTCCCCTCGCAGGGTAGGGCCTTTAGTAGCCGGCTGGGGAGGCCAATCCTATGGATACCGCCAAATTACAGAATCTTTTACTGACCTTCGAAGGTCGCATCGGGCCCATGTCCCTCATGCAGGGGACAGTCGTGATTTTCGCAGTCAATTTCATCCTCCAAATTCTTTCGATGGTCATTTCTTTCATCGGACTTCTGGCGATAGTGCTCCTGTATCCGATGTTTTGTATTTACGCGAAACGCTTTCACGATGGAGGGAAGCCAGCCGTCTGGACCCTCGCGGTTTTGGGCGGGATGATCGTTGCCAATATTGTTATTGGCGGATTGATCGCGACGATGTTTATCTCTTCTGCCGTAACAACCGGCGGTGTAGGGGGCGCAACTCTCGGCATGGTGATTATGGGAATTATTTCCGCCGCCATCGTTCAATTCGGCGCAGCGTTCATTGTGAATCAGTTCGTCAAGGGTGATCCGGCGCCAAATGCCTATGGAGAGCCGCCGGTTGATGCGACCTCCATGAATCCCTTGAGCTAACCAGAATACGAGGACTTTGGCAGATGAATTTGTCTCACGTATTGTTCAGCCCGAACGGGCGCATCGGGCAACAGGAATACTGGATCGGAATTCTCATTCTGATCGCGTCCAATATCGTTGCCACATTCATTCCTTTTCTCGGCTTCCTGATCAGTCTTTTTCTGATCTATGTCGGCGTCTGTGTTTACGGCAAACGGCTTCATGACGCGGGTAAAACGGCCTGGATACATGGCGGGGTGTGGGCCGTCCAAATCTTGCTCGGTATCGTCGGCTTCGCGCTGGCGGGCGGGGCGATCATGGCGGCCATGGCCAATGGCGGCGGAAGTGACGAGGCGAATGTCGCGGCTATTCTGGGCGCTTCAGGCAGTCTTTTTCTGGTCGGCGGTCTCGGGTTTCTGATCTGGATTATTTACACGATCTGGGTTGGCGTTTCGGCCGGTGATGCCGGAGAGAACCGGTTTGGGCCTCCACCGGCTCGCGCGCCGTCGCCAGCTCCTGCGCCGACCCAGCCGGCTCCTTCTCCGGAGCCTACGGTTCAGCCGCCGGCAAATGAGGAGACGACCAGAAACTAAAATTCAGGCGCGTTAACGCGTCTGACGGGACCAAAGACGGTCTCGAATGATTTCCTGAAAGCCTCGTCGGTTTCGGCGAGGCTTTTTTCTATCCCGAGGTCGGCGAGACTGGTGACGCCATAGCGCGGATCGGCGATGCCGCAGGGCGTGATCCCGTCGAAATGCGAGAGATCGGGCGCGACGTTGAACGCGATGCCGTGGAAGGACACCCAGCGGCGCAAGCGCACGCCGATGGCGGCGATCTTGTCTTCATGGCCTACGCCCTTGTCCGGGCGATGGACCCAGACCCCGACGCGGCCACACCGCCGGTCCGCCTCGACATCAAATTGGGCCAGCGTGCCGATGATCCAGTCTTCCAGCCCCTGAACGAATTTGCGCGCATCGCGACCGCGCCTTGTCAGGTCGAGCATGACATAGCCGACGCGCTGTCCTGGCCCGTGATAGGTATATTCCCCGCCGCGTCCGGTCTCGAAAACGGGGAATTTGTCCGGATCTTTCAGATCCTCGATCTTGGCGCTGGTGCCCCCAGTATAGAGAGGCGGATGTTCCAGCATCCACACCAGTTCGGGCGCGTCACCGGCGGCGATGGCCGCGGCGCGGGCTTCCATGAAGGCGACGGCCTCCGGATAGGGCACATAGCCTGTGGAAACTGCCCATTCTGTGTGATTTTCACTCATTGATCCGGTTTTCCTTAACCCGCCGGAAAGGCGCATGACTCAACATCGCGACGCAGCTTGAATATTTCAAGCGCGAACAGGAGTAACGCCTTGAGTCAGTTGGGGTCCGTCAAAGTCGAAATATCGGTTGTCCTCGGGCAATCGGCGATGCCGATTGCGCAATTTCTGCGCATGGGTCGCGGCGCCGTGATTCCCATGGACTGTGACGAGGACGAACCGGTGTGGATTCTGGCGAATGGCCACCCGATTGCGCGCGGCGAAATCATCATCCAGGGCGACCGGGTGACGGTGCAAATCCTGGGTCCGGCCGATGCAAATGACTTCCAGCCGGTAGCCGCCTGATATTTGCGCATAATGACGCTTCACAATTCGATCGGGGCCTGCTATCCCGCGCGCCTTCTGGGGATGCGGCCGTGGCGGAACTGGTAGACGCGCAGCGTTGAGGTCGCTGTGGGGTAAAACCCGTGGAAGTTCGAGTCTTCTCGGCCGCACCATCCCTGGAGGAGGTTTCAGGAAAAGACTTTCGGATCGACCCTGGCGCGTTGATCAACCAATGCCTGATAGACGGCGGTGGCATAAGTGCACGTCCAGGCAATCGCGCAGGATGCGTAGATGCTGGACAGAATCCCCCGGCCGGCAATTTCCCTCATCAGGCCGAGATCCTGTGGCCTTTGCGCCGTTGTGGCATAAGACAGAGCCCCGTTCGACCCAAAGACCGTCTGCTGCAGCACCATATCGGCTAGCATGAAGACAAGAATTCCCGCCAGAAGCCCCGGCAGCAATAGTCCGCGATAGGTCACGGGGCGCTTTTCCCTGAGCTCGGCATTGGGGTCAGCCTCATTGGCGGCGGGAAGCGACAGAAAAAATGGCGCTATGATCGTCAGCACAATCGAGTACTGCAAAGCCATGGTTGCCCGGCCCAATGTTTCTTGCGGAACCCGCAGAAAAAATTCGTAGGACAGCCCACGCAGCAATTCCAGCGCTCCGAAGAGGGCCAGACCCATCGCTATTCCGCATATCGCGACAATGGCCGCCATGCGCCAGAAGACGTTGAGAAAGCCCATCAGGCGGGATCGGCCGGGCGCAATGGCCAGAGATCGCAACCAGAAAAATGCCAGGACCACCCATAGAGCCGGTGGCAGCCAGAACATGGCATTGAGGGCCCAGTGCTGCCACTCGTCCACCGCAGAATACCCATTCGCGTAAATCTGCTGCCGCAACAGGATATATCCGATCTGAAGCCCCGCCAGAGCCGGAATACCGGCGACCAGTAACCACCACCGTTTGCCCAGCATGGACAGAGTTGTGGAAAGTATGGTCCCGATGCCGATGGGCGAATGGATTTTCAGATTTTGACGTGCGAGAAAACGAAGCGCCAATGCGATTACGCTGATCGGAATGAATAGCGCCATTATCTCGAACCAGATGGGACTCATCCGGAGATAGTGGCGGGATTTGTAGATAAGACAATCCCGGCGGCGTTATGCGTCATCAGGGCTGAATGGAAACATTGTCATGACCACACTCGGCACCCCGCTTTCCGCTTCTGCGACGCGCGTAATGTTTCTGGGCGCGGGTGAATTGGGCAAGGAGGTCGTGATCGAGCTCCAGAGGCTGGGCGTCGAAGTGATCGCCTGTGACCGCTATGCGAACGCGCCGGGCATGCAGGTGGCGCATCGCAGCCATGTCGTCGACATGACGGATGCAGCGGCCATCCGCGCAATCATAGAACAGGAGCAACCTCACCTGATCGTGCCGGAGATCGAGGCTATTGCGACCGATGAGCTGGCCCGGATCGAGGCAGAGGGGTTGGCAACGGTCATCCCGACCGCGCGCGCCACGCGGCTGACCATGGACCGCGAAGGCATTCGCTGCCTCGCCGCAGATGAATTGGGTCTGCAAACCAGCCCGTTCGCTTTTGCCAGTGATGGCGAAACCCTCGCACGCGAAGCCGCCCGCATCGGCTATCCGGTGTTTGTAAAACCGGTCATGTCGTCCTCGGGCAAGGGCCAGTTTCGATGAAGTCGAGGCCAATCGAGGATCGCCGCCAATGCCTGGGATATGCCCAGTCGCCGGCGGGCGGGTCGATACCGCGTGATTGTCGAAGGCGCGGTGGATTTTGACTATGAAATCACCCTGCTGACCGTCCGGTCTATGGAGAACGGGAAGGTCGTCACCGACTTCTGTGCGCCGATCGGCCATCGTCAGGAAAGCGGCGACTATATCGAAAGCTGGCAGCCCCAGAAGATGAGCGATGCGGCGCTCGCAACGTCGCAGGACATGGCGCGCAAGGTCACCGATGCGCTGGGCGGGCGCGGCGTGTTCGGCGTCGAGCTGTTCATCAAGGGCGATGAGGTCTGGTTTTCCGAAGTCAGCCCGCGTCCGCATGACACCGGGCTGGTGACGCTGTCCACGCAGGATCAGAGCGAGTTCGCGCTTCATGCGCGCGCCATCCTCGGCCTGCCGGTCGATGCCAGTCTGCTGCGCCCCGGTGCCAGCTCGGTCATCTATGGCGGTGTCGATGCCGAGGGGGTGACGTTTGCAGGCGTCGATGATGCTCTGAAGGTGCCCGGCAGCCAGCTGCGCCTGTTCGGCAAGCCGGTGTCATACGAAAAACGTCGTATGGGCGTGGCGATTGCCTATGGCGCAGATGTCGAAGAGGCGCGCAATCGCGCGAAGGCGTGTGCGTCCGCCATAAAAGTGTCTGAATTTACCGGCTAATACGGGTGGCTTCCGCCCTGTCAGTGTCTATGCTGTGCGGACCAGTCTGTCGGGGCCGTTATGAGTGAGCTAGCACCAGAAATCGAGGCGGAAGACGAAGCCCAGAACGCGGCCGATACCGATATCGCCGTTGTTGCCCGGCTGGCGGCTGCCATTGGCGACCGCGATGGCGGGGCCATTCGCGATATATTGTCCGAATTGCACCCGGCTGATGCCGCTGACGTTCTCGAACAGTTGTCGGCGGATCAGGTGCGTCATGCGGCCCGGCTGGCGCCGGATGCCTTCACCGGTGAGTTGCTGTCCGAACTGCAATGGGATTTGCGCGACGATGTCACCGGGCTGCTGGAGCCCGGACAGATTGCGGATGCGATCAAGGATCTGGATTCCGATGACGCCGCCCATGTTCTCGAAGAGCTGGACGATGACGTTCGCGAGCGGGTCCTTCTGGAAGTTTCGGACGAAGACCGGACGATGCTCGAATCCCATTTCGAGCACGAGGAAGAGACCGCCGGCCGCCTCATGCAGCGCGACTTCGTCGCGGCGCCGGAATTCTGGTCGGTGGGCGATGCCATCGACCATATGCGTGCGGCCGGTGAAGACCTGCCGGACATATTCTTCGACGTCTATATCGTTGATGCCGCCTTCCATCCGATGGGCGCTGTGCCGGTCAGTCAGATCATGCGGTCGCCGCGTGAAAAGAAGCTGACGGAGCTGATGGACGAGCTGCGGATCCGCATCGCGCCGGATGTCGATCAGGAAGAGGCGGCGTATCTGTTCGAGAAATATCACCTCTTCTCCGCACCTGTGGTCGATGAGGACGGTCGTTTGACCGGCATGCTGACGATCGACGACATGGTCGATGTCATCCAGGAAGAGAACAAGGAAGACATGCTGGCACTGGCGGGCGTTAATGATGCCGGCCTGTCGGACAGCGTGTTCGATTCGGTGCGCTCGCGTGCGCCATGGCTGCTGGTCAATCTGGCCACCGCGATTCTGGCGTCGGGCGTGATCGCCCTGTTCGAGGATGCTCTGGCGACCATCGTGGCGCTGGCTGTTCTCATGCCGATTGTGGCGTCCATGGGCGGCAATGCCGGTACGCAGTCTCTGGCCGTGGCGGTGCGCGCCATTGCCTCGCGTGACCTGACCTCGGCGAATGCCCGCCGTGTGATCATCCGCGAGCTGCTCACCGGTATCGTCAACGGCGTGATCTTCGCCATTGTCATGGGGCTGGTCGCCGCCATCTGGTTCCAGAATGTGCCGCTGGCAGGTGTGATTGCGATGGCGATGGTGATCAATCTGGCCTTTGCCGGTCTCGCCGGAATTGGCGTGCCTCTGGTGCTGCGCCGGTTTGGCGCTGACCCGGCTGTGGCCTCGTCTGTTTTTGTCACAACTGTAACGGATGTGATCGGCTTCTTTGCGTTTCTCGGATTGGCTGCCATCATCCTGCTGTAAATCGGGTTCAATGAGTGTTGCGGGGGAAGGAGCGATATTGAAATGAGTGCTTTGCGTGTTCTGGCTGTGCTTTCCCTGAGCCTTGTGACAGCGGGGTCCGCCCTTGCGGATGGATATTGGCGCCGTGCCCCGGAATTGCCGGATGCGCGTGCCGGTCTGGCCGCGGTTGAAATGAATGGCCGCGTTTATGCTGCCGGCGGCTCCGGCCTGACCGAGCCGAACAGTACGGTTGAAGTCTATGATCCGTCGACGATGCAATGGGTTGATGACACTGCCTTGCCGCGCGGTCTGGAGCGGTTCGGTTTTGCGGCCGTGAATGGCCGCCTCTATGCTGCGGGCGGATATGCGGCATCGGACCGGGCGGTGAATGACACGGGGGCTTTCGGCGAATTTCGCCGGCCCGAGTTCGAACCTCTGCGCCCGAGCGCGGATATGTGGTCGCTGAATCCCCTTGAGGGCATCTGGCAACGCGAGACGAGCATGCCGGGGCCCAAGGCGTCTTTCCAGCTCATCGCGCTGAATGGTCTGCTCTATGCCATCGGTGGCGAGGACGGCACGGATGGCGTGTTTGTCTTTGACCCCGAGGCGCGGAGCTGGGCCATTCTGGCGGCCCCGTCCGAAATCACACGCCGGGGTGCGGCTGCGGTCGCCCTGAATGACCGGATCTATTTTATCGGCGGGGTGGATGAAGGCGTTGTCACCGGGCGCGTGGATATTTTCGATCCGGCGACGGAAAGCTGGACCATCGGCCCGGCTCTGCCCGAACCGCGCGCGGGACATGCTGCGGCCGTTGTCGACGGCGCGATTCACGTTGCCGGTGGCCGAAGCGAAAGCCTTTCCACAACGCTGTCCAGCCATGTCCGGCTGGAGATGGCGACAGGTAGCTGGGTTGAAGAGCCGGCGCTGGAATCGCCACGCACGGACGCGGCCATGGTGTCGATCAATGGTGAATTGATGATCATGGGCGGCGGTGCAGGTGGCGGTTTCTTTGCGCCCTTCACGGCCATTGGCGCGACAGATATCTTCACGCCGGAAAACAATTAATCCGTTCGGCGCTGCATTTGCAGAGCGTTCGCTGAAACATTGGCGGACCGTCTCGGAATGGAACACTCATGAAGCCGCGTTTGAAATCCACGCCTGCTGCGCGTGAACTGATCAAGGCTCACGAGGCCTTTGCTGCAAATGCTCATCAACAGAGCGATGGCAGCTGGGTCATCGGATATGGCCATCACGCGGCCGCCAGGGCCGGCGCGTCGGTAACGCAGGACGAAGCCGAGCTTTTGCTGGTTTATGATGTGCTTCAAGCCGAGCAGGCGATTGACGAATCTCTGGGGGGAGATCTGGGAGAGGCGCAGCGTGACGCACTCGTTTCGTTTGCGCTGGGTGTCGGCCTGCCGGCTTTTCGGCGGAGTGCTGTGGTTCGCCTGATCCGGAAAGAACGCTGGCAGGACGCCGCTGAGGCAATAGCAGCCTGGAATGGCGGCGGCGTGGCGCGGCATGAGGCGGAACGCGAACTTTTCCTGAAGGACATGCCCGCAGATTCCGGCCGGGCTCCGGTCGAACTGGTGATCGAGTTTGATCATCCGTCCGATGAGGATGACGAGGTCAGTCCGCTGGCGGATGCCGAGGCCGAGCCGGTCGTTGAACCGGAAGTCACCAGCCCGGCAGAACCCGAAGCCGAGCCGGTAAACCAATCCGTCGAAGACGCGTCCGCTGAACCCGCAGAGCCTGCGCCGGTCCGGATGATGCCCGGTCGGTCAGAACTGGCAGAGCGCGTGATCTTGCGCATGCGCACGCAATTGTCCGGACCGGTGCGCGAAAGCGGCTATGCCGCGCCGCAAACGGCCGAGGAAATGCCGGCCGAGCCCGAAGAGGCGGTATCTGAGCCTGAACAGGCGGCGGATGTGCCGCCGGGTGTGCTTGGATTTGCCTTTACGCAATCCGTGGCGATTGATGATGAGGATGAAGCGCCTGCCGAAGCCGATGCGGGCGATCTGCCGCCCATTGTTGGCGTGGCCACGGCGTCTACAGATGGCATTGCCGGTGAAGTCTCGGGAGCGGGAGAGGCTTCGGACGAAACCGGCTCGGAAGATGAAGTCGAGGACATGCTGGCCCCGTCCGATATCGATGCAGAATTTGCCGAAGAGGGCCGGGCGAGCCCGGCCATGAATGGCTGGTCCAATGGCGACGCTGCCCCTGCGCCGGGCAAAAATGGCGGTCATCTGGGAGAGATGATCCTGCTGTTCCTCGGTCTGGCCCTGCTGGCCGGTGGTGTCTGGGAGCTGGTCTCGCAACTGGGCTCGGGTGAGCCCCGGCCCAATCTGTTCATAGGCCTTGTTGCGCTTGTGGTCGGCTTCATTTTTGCCGTCGGCGCCGGCATCTGGTTGCTGGGTTCACGGAAAAAATAGCACACCACCTTTGCTTGACCTTCGCGGGGGTTTGATCCAAATCCCCGTCCATGATCCCGAACCAATATCCTTCCATGAAATTCGACCTTGGCGACACGGCCGAAATGATCCGCGACACCGTCCGCAGCTTTGCTTCGGACGAGCTGGCGCCGCGCGCCGCCGAGATCGATGCCACGGACACCTTCCCCGCCGACATGTGGAAGAAGATGGGCGATCTGGGCCTTCTGGGCATCACGGTCGAGGAAGAATGGGGCGGCAGCGGCCTTGGCTATGTCGAGCACTGCATCGCGATGGAGGAAATCTCCCGCGCGTCCGCATCTGTAGGCCTGTCTTACGGGGCTCATTCCAACCTTTGCGTCAATCAGGTGCGCCGTTGGGCCAATGAAACGCAAAAGGCAAAATATCTTCCCAAACTGGTGTCCGGCGAACATGTCGGCGCGCTGGCCATGTCGGAGCCGGGTGCCGGATCGGACGTGGTCGGATGAAGCTGCGCGCCGAGAAGCGCAAGGGCGATCACTACGTCTGAACGGGTCGAACAAGTGTGGATCACCAACGGGCCGGATGCCGACACGCTGGTGGTCTATGCCAAGACCGATCCGGGCGCGAATTCACGCGGCATCACCGCGTTCCTGATCGAAAGGGCGATGGCCGGGTTCTCCACGTCCCGCATTTCGACAAGCTGGGGATGCGCGGCAGCAACACCGCCGAGCTGATCTTTGACGATGCGAAGTGCCGTTCGAGAATGTGTTGGGTCCGAAGAGGGCAAGGGCGTGCCGTGCTGATGTCCGGGCTGGATTATGAGCGCGTCGTGCTGGCGGGGACCGGTCGGCATCATGGCCGCCTGTATGGATGTCGTTCTGCCCTATGTGCACGAGCGCAAGCAGTTCAATCGCGAGATCGGGTCCTTCCAGCTGGTTCAGGGCAAGCTGGCCGACATGTATGTGCGCATGAATGCGTCGCGCGCCTATGTCTATGAAGTCGCCAAGATATGCGACCGGGGCGAGAAAGCGCGCAAGGATGCCGCTGGTGCCATTCTGTTCGCTGCGGAAGCCGCCACCCAGAGCGCGCTGGATGCGATTCAGCTTCTCGGCGGAAATGGCTATATCAACGAATATCCGACGGGCCGCCTGTTGCGCGATGCCAAACTCTACGAGATTGGCGCCGGCACAAGCGAGATCCGCCGCTGGTTGATTGGCCGTGAGCTGTTTGACGAGAGCGCGTAATTCTGAACTGCCCATTGCCCTGATCATTTGATAACCTACTCCCAGAAGGGAGGACGATCATGGCGAAGATCACAGGGCTGGGCGGCGTATTCCATGTGGTGAAAGATCCGGCGGTAACGCGCGCCTGGTACAAGGAATATCTCGGCCTCGAGGGCGAATACGGGCCGATGCTGCGCTGGTCTGAAGAGACGGGCGATGCGCCCTACAGTCTGATCGGTGCCTTCGGGTCAGGCGAATATTTCAAGCCCAGCGACAAGCCTTTCATGGTCAATTTCCGCGTCGATGATCTCGATGCATTTATCGCAGAGCTCAAAGCCAAGGGCCTCGACATTCTCGACTATTCCGATGAGGGATATGGCAAATTTGCCTGGATAATCGATTGCGATGGCGTGAAGCTGGAGCTGTGGCAACAGGTCGAGGCGCCCTGATCTTGCGCCGCCGCTCACCGGGGGAAACTGGCCGATCCTCTTCTGTCTGCTAGACTGAGGGTTTAGTCACGGAGGCAAACCATGAAAGCGATCCTATTGGCCGCTGCATCCACACTGCTGGTGGCGTGTTCTGCCGGCGACGATCCGGGCGGTAATGTCGAGCTCGCGGATGCGGACTCCGCCATGCCCGCCGAACAAGACGAAATGGCGAATGAGGCGATGGATGAAGAGGCCATGGAGGGCCGATCCATAGATGGCCGCTGGGGTATACAGATCGAAGCCTGCAGCGAAGACAATCTCAGCGGCGACGGGCTGATCGTGATTTCCCGCTATGACATCATTATGGGCATGGATGCCTGCACCATTGCAGGCGTGACAGAGACGGATGGCGTTTATCAGCTGAATGGCATGTGCGACGGCATGGATGCCCCTTATGAGCGGACCTTTCATTTTTCGACGCCTCAGGATGGCGTCCTGCGTTGGGATAATCGCCAATTTGACCGGGTTGAAGACTATGTGGCCTGTGATAGCGGAGGCATGAATTGACCGATTATTCCGGGCTGAAAGCGCTGTTTATCGGCTGCACGCTGAAAAAATCACCTGAAACATCCCATACCGAAATCCTGATGGCCAATGCCCAGGCCATCATGGACAAGCAGGGCGTCTCGACGGATCTGATCCGTCTTGTCGATCATGATGTCGCCTTTGGCGTCTATCCCGACATGACGAAGAAGGGCTGGAAGCACGATGACTGGCCGGCACTCTGGGAGCGTGTGAGTGCTGCGGACATCCTCGTCGTCGGCACGCCGATCTGGCTCGGCGAGGAAAGTTCGGTCTGCCGGATGCTGATCGAGCGTCTCTACGCCCAATCCGGCCAGACCAATGACAAAGGCCAGTATGTCTTCTACGGCAAGGCGGGCGGCTGCGTTGTGACCGGAAACGAGGATGGCATCAAGCACGTCTCCATGAGTGTGCTCTATGCGCTCCAACATATCGGCTACACCATCCCGCCACAGGCGGATTGCGGCTGGATCGGAGAGGCCGGGCCGGGGCCGAGCTATGGCGATGAAATGGATGAAGGCGAGGGCCATGTCGGCTTCGACAATGAGTTCACAAAGCGCAACACCACCGTCATG
The DNA here is from genome assembly GCF_014323565.1 of Hyphobacterium sp. CCMP332. Taxonomy (NCBI): domain Bacteria; kingdom Pseudomonadati; phylum Pseudomonadota; class Alphaproteobacteria; order Maricaulales; family Maricaulaceae; genus Hyphobacterium; species Hyphobacterium sp. CCMP332. The sequence goes on along the minus strand of NZ_CP058669.1, from coordinate 1,205,447 downwards.
GCCTGGAATCTCATGCACATGGCTTCAATGCTGAAACAGGCTGGCGGCCTGCCGGCGACCGGTAATTCGCGCAAGGCCTGGGACGATGGCGCGCGCTTCGATCACCCCAATCCGGAATATCGCTAGCCCTAGAGCCCAAAGGCGTCGAGTTCGTCGCGGCTGAGTTCCGACATCGCGAATTCAGCGGCACGCCGTCCGGAATCGACGGTGTCCTCAAACAGCTTCCATTGCCGCAAATCGGTTTCGGTCTCCGGCAGCACCAGGAGGTCGACGGCCTCGCGGAATGCCTGATGTTGGCCGACCATCACGCCGGCTGTCGCCGAACGCATCAGAAGCGAAGCGATCGGGGGCAATTCATTCAATCCGTGCTGGCGCACCCATCCAAAAAAGCCCGGCGGATTCCGGAAGTCGGAGGGGTTCACCCCCTTGGCCCGGGTCACATCGCTGCCGGCACTGACGCCGCGATGGAAGGCTTTCATCTGTTCGGATGGAAAGTTTGTGAAAACCGCCCCGTCGACCAGCACATTCTCGCCATCGATGACCGGCGGAAGGATGCCGGGAATGGCAATGGAGGCACGCAAGGCATCCCGCAAGCGCCCGCGGCGGTGAATGAAGGGCCGGCCGTTGGACAGGTTGGACGACACACAGAAGAAGGGCCGGGACATGTCGGAGATCTCGACATCGCCGAAATGTTCTTCCAGCCGCTCGTCGACCCGACGCCCGCGCGACAGGGAGATCACCGGCAATTGCCAGTCGCCCAGCGGGTTGGACGCAACGAATGCCGCGCTCACGCGTTCGACCAGTTCCTCCTGACTCCATTCGAGGGCCACGCCTGCGGCAATAATGGCGCCCATGGATGCGCCGCCAATAAAATCAAATTCCATCCCGGCTTTGCGGAAGGCATCAATCGCGCCGATGTGCGCATAAGCCCGCGCGCCGCCGCCCGACAGGACCAGACCGACGGATTTTCCGGCCAGCGTCCGGGCAAGCCGGGCGAGGTCATCATTGCGTTCCTGCCGCCAGTGAAACACCCGGGCCGCTTCTGCGGCATCTGCCCATTCCTGCGGACGGGATGCCGGGCTTTTACCGCCATCATGCACCAGCACAACATCCAGCAGTTTCAATCGCGCGGCAGGAGAGGGGTCGTCGGGCAAGAGCGGCGTTGAGGGTCGGGCATCGCCCCTCGCGAGCAGCCAGACCCGGTCCGCACGCCCCATGGCGCGCCGGGCCCAATTGCTATCGCCCAGCTTCGCCGCCAGAAGCACAACGTGGTGATCGCGCTCGAACGCATCCAGTTTCGGGCCCTGCCAGTCTGCGGCCTCATCCCCGACAATGGCGCAGGTGACGCCGATGCGGGCGAGGGCAGTCTGGAGCTCCTTCGCCCGGTAATCGAGGTCGATGGTCGGCGAGCACGACACCAGTGCGAAGACCCTGGGTTCGGACCCATCCCGTTGCGGGCCGGATCTGAGCCGTCGCAACATCATTTTGGACAATTCCCGCATCAGTGACGGGTGCTTGTCCGCCAGGCGTTCAAATGACGCCGTTGGCAGGCGAACTATTTCGCTGTCCCGCATGGCATAAACGCTGGCCGAATGCGGGCGCTCTTCGAGCATGGACATTTCGCCGACCGGTTCGCCGGCGCGAATATAACCCAGCAGATTCGGACGCCCCATGGCGCCGTCACGGAAGGCTGCCAGAGCGCCGGACCTCAACAGGTAGAAGGCGTCCGAGGGCTCGCCCTCCGCGAAAAGCATGTGCCCGGCCGGCAGGCAGAACCATTCGACCTCGTGCTCAACCGCTTTTAGCGTGGCTTTGCCCACGTCGTCAAAAAAACCGAGAAAGGACAGATTCAGATCCATCGCTCCTTATTGCGCGGAGCCTGCCTGTCGCACAAGATGAATTCGCTTTTGCTGGCAGGTCAATCGAGATAGTCCCAGCTATCGGCACCGTCGAACAGGCGCACCGGAATCGAATCAGGGATTGCGGCGTCAGCTGTTGCGAAATTCAGCTTCAGCTGGCGGGGCCTGATGTGGTCCAGACTCTCCCAATGAGTGGTACAGCCGCAGACGCCACAGGAGATGAACGCCAGAGTCTTGTCGCCGTGAACATAGCGGGTCACATTTCCGGTGCCGTATTCGATATCGGTATGTTCGTGATCTGTGCGACCCCACATGGCCGCGCTTTTCCGGCAAAAACTGCACGTACATTTCGTCAGCCATTCGGGAAGGCTCGCTGTTTTCCACTGGATATTCCCGCAATGGCAACTGCCCTGACAACTCATGATCGCCCCATGCGTTTGACAGGCGTCAGCGGCGTGAAATTCCCTTCGCGCTTTTCGCCCCGGGCCGTCATCGCTTCGCGAATATCGTCGGTGCTCCACATGGCCGCCTGCAGCGTCATGGCATGTTGCAGGCTGTCGGCGACGGAATGATCGCGCGCATAGAGGAAGGACCGCTTTGTGCCGGAAATGGTGAGCGGGGCTTTTGATGCGATACTTGAAGCGATCCGGTCCACGTGGTTGCGAAGCGATTCCGCATCCTCCAGCACCGCATTGTAAAGGCCGAGTTTTTCGGCGCGCTCGGGCGTCAGATTCTCGCCGGTATAGGCCAGTTCCCGGGCCACACCTTCCGGGATCAGCTTGGGCAGGCGCTGCAATGTGCCGACATCGGCAAACATGCCGATATTGGTTTCCTCGATCCGGAGCCAGGCGTCCCTTGTGCCAAAACGCAGATCACAGGCGCAGATCATGTCAACGCCGCCGCCGACGCAAGGGCCCTGCATACTGGCGATCACCGGGAAGCGTGCGGTCTCGAAAGCGGTAAAACTGTCCTGCAAGGCCAACGCTGCCGTCATGAAGGCTTCGCGATGCGAAGAGGTGCCGGTCGCTAGCGCGTTGGGGTTGGTGAAGACCGAAATATCCATGCCGGCGGTAAAGACCGGGCCTTCAGCCTCCAGAATCAGGACGCGGGTTTGTCCCTCATCGGACAGTTTCCCTACGGCATCGGGCAGTTCTGCCCAGAATTCCGGTGTCATGGAGTTGCGCTTGTCCGGCCGGTTCAGGGTGATTCTTGCGATCGGCCCGTCCTGTGTGACGGCAAAGCTGGAATAGGTCATGAAAAAGGCTCCCGATGTTTCACCGGGAGCCTTTCGCCAAGCGGCGTGAAGCGCAAGGGGCTTATTCCGTCGGCAGATAATTCAGAGCATCGACCCATTCAAATTCGGCGGCATCCTGGAAGAACTGATCCAGCAGAAATTTGTGGCCGGAGCCGTAGATGACTAGGATCCGGTCGCCGGGCTCGGAGAGCTGGGCGATTTGCGCAAAGGTATGGAGGTTGCGGCCCCACCAGCCCGCCATTTCGTTGGCACCCGCCGGGTTTTCGACGGATCCCATCTGGGCCAGCGTCAGATAGACATTATGTGCCGCTAGGAATTCAGCTGTGTTATAGACCCGCAAGCGTTCGCCGATTGAAATGCCGGCCTGATTCAGGCTTTCATCGAGCGTCTGTATTTCCCCCATCAACTGCGGAAGGCGATCTGAGAGATGAGTTTGGCCGTTTTCCGCAGCAGCTCCCATCATGGCGTCAAAATCCATGCCAATGGAATAGTCAGCGGCATAGAGCCGTTCATGCCCGAGGCGGGCTGCCAGTCGCATGCCGATCTGCTGGCGCTCATTCACGGTGAGTTCGTGGTTTCCACCAAGATAGGCTTGATAGCTTTCGTTGAAATGGTCTTCGCCGTCCGGTGTGAGTTCCACGACAATCTTGGTCGGATTGAACTCTGCCAGTTGTACGACAAGGGCGTCAATTTCTGCCTGTCTTTGAGGCGAGAAATAGTCGTCCACCGCGGAATTGACGTAGTCCGAGCCCCCGCCCGTGAAGTGGAACATGCCTAGCACCATGACTTGCGGGCGCTCATCCTGTGCGAGTGCGGCAAAGGGGAGGGCCGCGGCCATCAGTGCGGTGATGAAAAGGCGTTTCATTGGTCTTCTCCGTGTTGCGTCAGGGCGTGTGATGCATCTGCATCCCTGATCGGATGCAGGCCCGGCATTGCGCCCGGGCCCGCGCCCGGCTTAATTGGCGTCAATCAATGCGGGGCGTCTTCATGAGCCGACTGACATCTTCAGCCGATCCGAATTCAGAAGCCTTCAGGGCCAATCGCGAAGCCATGCTCGGCCTTGTCGCGGAATTACGCGGGAAAACCGCCGAGGCCGCGGAAGGCGGTTCGGAGCGCGCTCGCGCAAAGCATTTGTCGCGTGGCAAACTGCTTCCGCGTGACCGTGTGGAAAGGTTGCTCGATCCGGGCTCGCCGTTTCTGGAAGTTGGTGCTCTGGCGGCTAACGGCATGTATGAGGGCAATGTGCACGGGGCCGGGATAATTGCCGGTATCGGCCGCGTGTCGGGCCGCGAGGTGATGATTGTCTGCAATGATCCGACCATCAAGGGCGGTGCCTATTATCCGATGACGGTGAAGAAGCATTTGCGGGCGCAGGAAATCGCGATGCAGAACCGCCTGCCGTGCGTCTATCTGGTCGATAGTGGCGGTGCGAATCTGCCGCACCAGTCAGAAGTCTTTCCCGATCGCGAGCATTTTGGCCGGATTTTCTACAATCAGGCGCAGATGTCGGCGGCGGGTATTCCGCAGATCGCTTCGGTGATGGGTTCGTGTACGGCGGGCGGCGCCTATGTACCGGCCATGTCGGACGAGACCATCATTGTTCGCAAGCAGGGCACGATTTTTCTCGGCGGCCCGCCGCTGGTGAAGGCAGCGACGGGCGAGGTGATCTCGGCAGAGGATCTCGGCGGTGCGGATGTGCATGCGCGTCAGTCCGGCGTGGCCGATCATTACGCCATGGATGACGAGCATGCGCTGTTCCTGGCGCGGCGGATCGTTGGCACGCTGAATACGACCAAGACCTCGGCGCAGGATGTGTCCGAGCCTGTCGAGCCGGCCTATGATCCGGACGAGTTGAACGGCGTCGTGCCGACCGACCTTCGAACGCCCTATGATGCGCGCGAAGTGATCGCCCGTATCGTCGATGGCTCGGAATTTGACGAGTTCAAGAAACTTTATGGCGAGACGCTGGTCTGCGGTTTTGCGCGCCTGCACGGCATGCCCGTCGGCATCATTGCCAATAACGGCATATTGTTTTCCGAAAGCGCCCAGAAAGGCGCGCATTTCATCGAGTTGTGCGCGCAGCGGAAAATTCCACTGATTTTCCTGCAGAATATCACCGGCTTCATGGTCGGGTCCAAATACGAGGCCGGCGGCATCGCCAAGGACGGGGCCAAGCTGGTGACAGCGGTGTCCTGTTTTGCCGGACCAAAGGTCACGATCATTATTGGCGGGTCCTACGGGGCCGGGAATTACGGCATGTGTGGACGGGCTTACAGCCCACGCTTCCTCTTCATGTGGCCCAATGCGCGCATCTCGGTGATGGGCGGAGAGCAGGCGGCCAGCGTTCTGGCCACCGTCAAGCGCGACGGGATGGAGGCGAGGGGGGAAGACTGGTCGGCCGAGGAGGAGGACAGCTTCAAACAACCGATCCGCCACCTCTATGAAAAAGAGGGCTCGCCCTATTTCTCGACGGCGCGGCTGTGGGATGACGGCATCATCGCGCCGGCGGATACGCGCCGGGTTCTGGCGCTATCGCTTTCCGCCGCGTTGAATGCGCCCTTCCCGGATACCAGGTTCGGCGTCTTCAGGATGTAGTCATCCAATCGGATCGCGTTTGCGTACGACCTTGTATGAAAAAGATACGAGGCCGCCATGCGCATTCTTGCTTTCCTGTCTGCCATATTTTCCCTCTGGGGAGGCCAAGCCATGGCCGCTGATGAGCCGAGCCACACCGTCCTGCGCAGCGAGGGCGATATCGAGATCCGCGAATATGCGTCGATGATCGTCGCTGAAGTCGAGGTGAGTGGTTCGCGCGAGGAGGCGGGGAGCCGCGGATTCCGGCCGCTTGCGGATTACATCTTCGGCAATAATGCGCCGCGGCAGTCCATTGATATGACGGCACCGGTGACGACCCGCCGGGGGCAATCGATCGATATGACCGCGCCGGTGACGTCCACACCATCGGGCGATGATCGCTGGACAGTGGCATTTATCATGCCGGCGGAATGGACCATGGAAACACTGCCCCGGCCAAACAATCCGGCCGTGAATATCCGCGAAGTCCCAACACATCAAATGGCGGTGATCAAATTCCGCGGGCGCCGCAACAGTGAAACAATCGGTCAGCATGAAGCCGAGCTGACATCCTGGATTGCTGCCAATGGCTATGAAGTGACGGGCGAGCCGGTTTATGCGTCCTACAGCCCGCCCTGGACGCCGATTCCGTTCCGCCGGCATGAAGTCCAGATACCCGTTTCTGCCCGATAATCGAGGAATCAGGCCCCGGTGGTTGAGCAGAATTCCTTCGCCTGTCACGCGAGTGGGGTTGCCAGCGGCCGGTTTTTCCTAAGAATGTTTTAACAATGCGCTCTTTCTGGGGTAGTATATGGGCGCGTGGGCGAAACCGAGGGGAATAACGCCATGGAATTTTTGGACACTGCACGCGGCTGGTTTGACCAGGGTTACGCGTTTTTTGAGCCTGGCCTTCTGACCTATGCCGGCAATGGTGAAGTGGTGAACTGGATGCCTCTGGCGATCCAGTTCGGCGTTATCGCCCTGGTCATGGCGATTCTGCTCCGGTCGGCCGGTGCCATTCTGATCTTCACAATCGTCGCGACCATCATCCACCTGATTGTGGACATTGTCATGCCGATGGTCCGCGGGGGCGGGATGGACGGTTTCGATTTCGGAATGGTCACGGCCAATCTGACGGAAATGAATTACTGGCTGTATGCGGGCGCACTCGCCATCGCCTATTTCATTGGCATCCTGATCCTGGGTGGGATCAAGGGTATGATTTTCCGCGGCGACTGACATCGCGGAAAAACCGGAATGGAAAGCCGCTGACCTCCGGGTCGGCGGCTTTTTCTTTGCGGGGGCTTCATCATCCGATCCAGTTTTGCCGGTCACGCCCAAGACGCCAACTGCGTCTCTGGATAAAAGCGTGCGGTATTTGCCAATCCGGCCTCTATGATCCGGACAATTCGCCGTTTTTCTTTTATCGCGAGACGCGCTAGACGAAGACGAAGCTGAATTGGAGTTTGCGCATGTCCGACCCACAACCCGTACTGCTGGATGTCACCCCCGGTGAGCTGGCGGTTATCACGATCAACCGGCCTGACAAGAAAAATGCGTTCGACCGCGAAACGATCAATGCGCTCAGCGAGATGTTCGACCTTCTGTCCAGGAACACCGATGAAGTCCGCATTGTCATGCTGCGCGGGGCTGGCGATACGTTCTGTGCCGGTGGGGATCTGAACTGGATGAAGAATGCCGCAGGTTATACCCGCGAGCAGAATATCGAGGATGCCGAGGCGCTGGCCGGCATGCTCTACAAGCTGTTCCATCTGCCGCAGCTGACAATTGCCTTGGTCAAGGGTGCCGCCATGGGAGGCGGATCCGGACTGGTGGCCGCGTGTGATGTGGCCATTGCAGTCAAGGATACAAAATTCAGCTTCTCGGAAGTGAAGCTGGGCCTTACCCCGGCGACGATTTCACCTTTTGTCGTGCGGGCTATCGGGCCGAAATGGGCAAAGGCGCTGTTTGCGACAGCCGAAGGCTTTGATGCGCAATTCGCCCATATGATCGGGCTGGTTCAATATGTCGTCGATACCGCCGATGAGCTGGATGATATGGCGGAATATGTCGCCAAGCTGGGTTTCAGCGCCGCTCCGGGCGCCGTCGCCGATGCGAAGGAACTCGTCGATGATGTCGCCGGGCACAAGATCGATCACGGCCTGATGCATGATCTGGCCAAGCGGATTGCCCATCGCCGCGCCAGCGATGAGGGGCAGGAAGGCCTTGCCGCCTTCCTTGAAAAGCGCAAGCCGAGCTGGATGGAGTAATCCGCGCTGGAGGTCTTTCGCAATCCGCGGGCCTGGCTGCACGCGCGCCGGGAGGCGTGGCGGACGGCTTATGTGCGCGGGCCGGTCACGCAATTCCTGTTTGAATTCATTTCCTTCGGCATCAAGCAGGCGTGGGCCTGCCTGTTCGGCGGTGCGATGGTGGCGCTATTGCTCGGGACATTCCTGTTCTATCCTGATGACGCGTTTCTGCCGCGTTACGACTTCCTGACGCTCTCCGCGATTGCCATTCAGGCGGGGTTTCTGATCACGCGGCTGGAAACCTGGGAGGAGGCGCGGGTGATCCTCGTCTTCCATATCGTCGGCACGGTGATGGAGATTTTCAAAACCTCGGCCGGTTCATGGATCTATCCGGAGGAGGCTTATTTGCGGATTCTGGGTGTGCCGCTGTTTTCCGGCTTCATGTATGCCGCCGTCGGCAGTTATATCGCGCGGGTCTGGCGCATTTTCGAATTCCGGTTTGACCGCTTCCCGCCGCTCTGGCTGCAAGGCCTTCTGGCGCTGGCGATTTATATCAACTTCTTCACCCATCATTTCACGATCGATATCCGGTTGGCGCTTTATGCCGCGACGCTGGCCATTTACGGTCCGTGCGTCATCTGGTTCCGGCCGGATGAAAAACACCGCTTCATGCCGATGGTCGTGGGGCTGTTGCTGGTCGCGCTGTTTATCTGGTTTGCCGAGAATATCGGCACCTATGCCCGCGCCTGGTCCTATCCGCATCAGGACGGGGTCGACTGGAGCCCGGTGTCGATTCAAAAGCTCGGATCGTGGTATCTCCTGATGATCATCAGTTTTGTGCTCGTGGCGGCGGTGCACCGCGCGGGACCGCCAAAAGCGGGAAAGGCCTGACACATGTTTGAAACGCTTCTGATTGCCAATCGCGGGGAAATCGCCCGCCGGGTCATGCGCACGGCCAAGCGCATGGGTATCCGCACGGTGGCTGTCTATTCGGAAGCCGATGCCGAGGCACCGCACGTCAAAGAGGCCGACGCGGCGGTTCTGCTGGGGCCGGCCCCCAGTTCGGAAAGCTATCTGCGGGCGGACAAGATCCTCGAAGCGGCCAGGCAGATCGGGGCGGACGCCATCCATCCCGGCTATGGCTTTCTGTCGGAGAATGCCGAATTTGCGCAGGCCTGCACCGATGCGGGCATCAAATTCGTCGGCCCGTCGCCGGACTCGATCCGCGCCATGGGCTTGAAGGATCGGGCCAAGAAGCTGATGGAAGACGCTGGCGTGCCGGTGACGCCCGGCTATCACGGCGATAATCAGGATCCCGAGCATTTGAAAAATGCTGCTGATGCGATTGGCTATCCGGTCCTGATCAAGGCCGTGGCCGGGGGGGGCGGCAAGGGGATGCGCAAGGTCGAGGCCTCCACTGACTTTCTGGATTTGCTGGATAGCTGCAAGCGGGAGGCGAAATCCTCTTTTGGCAATGATGAAGTGCTGATCGAGAAATTCATCGAGAATCCGCGTCATATCGAGGTGCAGGTTTTTGGCGACAGCCGGGGCCGCGTTATCCATCTGTTCGAGCGGGATTGCTCGCTGCAACGCCGTCACCAGAAAGTGATCGAGGAAGCGCCAGCACCCGGCATGACGCCGAATGTCCGCGCCGCCATGTGTTCCGCGGCCGTGCAGGCCGCCAAGGCCGTCAATTATGAGGGCGCGGGAACGGTGGAGTTTATCGTCGACGGGTCCGGCGCGCTGCGCGAAGACGGCTTTTTCTTCATGGAAATGAATACGCGGCTTCAGGTGGAGCATCCGGTCACCGAATTGGTGACGGGGCTGGATCTGGTCGAGCTTCAGCTACGGGTCGCCGCGGGCGGCTCGGTGCCGGAACAGGATGAAATCCGCCTGAAGGGCCATGCCATCGAGGCGCGGCTCTATGCCGAGGATCCATCGAACGGTTTCCTGCCGAGCATCGGGCGTCTGGATATTCTCGATCTGCCGCGCGGCATAGACGGTGTGCGCGTCGATAGCGGGGTCGAGCAGGGCGGCGAGGTCTCGATGCATTACGACCCGATGATCGCAAAAATCATCGCATTCGGCGCCAACAGGGATGCAGCCATCGAGCGGTCATTGGCCGCATTGGCCGCCACGCGGGTCTATCCGGTGAAAACCAATGGCGGATTTCTCGGCAATTGTCTGCGCGATGATGATTTTCAGGCGGCACGGCTCTCGACCGGCCTGATTGCGGAGAAGGCAGAAACGCTTATTCCTGCCGGCGCGCCGAAGCGTGATGCCGCCCTTGCGGCGCGCGCCTTTCTGGAACGCGATCAGGTAGCCAATTCCAATGATCCCTGGGCTTTGAAAGACGGATTTCGCGCGAATGCCGATACGAAAATCCGGATACGCCTGGAATATGAAGGCGATACCCTCGATGTCGCTTTGAGCGCAGCCCCTGTCAAAGGGCGAACCCTCAGCGCCCGGCTGGGCGAAGATACCTTTATCCTCGATGGCATGGCGACGTCAGGCCGGATCGTGACAGAAGCCGAAAGCGTCATCGTCTTTTCTGATGGCCGCGCGAGCCGGTTCAGCCTGCCGCGCCCCGATGCCGCCGCCGATGGTGCCGATGCCGGGGGCCTTGTGAAAGCGCCCATGCCCGGCAAGGTGTTGTCGCTAAACGTTGCCGAGGGCGATACCGTCACCAAGGGGCAGAAGCTGCTCGTTCTGGAAGCCATGAAGATGGAGCACGCACTGGCCGCGCCGCGCGACGGTGTGATTGCGAGCGTGTCCATTGCCGCCGGCGATCAGGTCGGTGAGGGCGATGCGCTGGTGACGATGGCCGAGGAAGACGAAGCGGCGGCCTGATTTTCAATCGATGCGTCATCGTCCGGCTTGACCGGACGACCTCGCCCTAGAAGAGGCCCTCCGATCAAGTCGGAGGGTGACGATGTCTAATATGGGCAAGCTGGCCCGATCCTTGCTCTCGTCAGAGGGGAATGATGGAGATGGCCATGAACGGTACAGGCGAAACCCGGAAAACGCAGCATGTTGTCACGGATTGGGGCAATGATGCCCGATCCGGATTCCGCAAAAAGGTTGTCGTGGGTCAGCACGATTTGCACACACGCGACGAATTTTCCGATGAGGCGCTGGCGGCGCTGATCGAGCGGCACCCCCGCGAGCTGACGGATTTCTGCACGATGGGGGATCTGGACGAGGGCGCCGATAGCTGGCGTGCGGGAGATCCGGGCGATCTGTCCGGCATGGAAATGCTGGAAGCGGTCCGCGCCGGAAAGCTCTGGATCAATCTTCGTGAAGCGATGTGTGTGGATCCGGTCTATCGGCCGCTTTTCGACCAGATGATGGCCGATATGAAGCGCCTCAATCCGGGCTACAAGACGTTGAACGCCGAGAGCGGAATCCTGATTTCCTCGCCGACCGCGCAGGTCTTCATCCACTCCGATGTCTCCGAAACCATTCTCTGGCATGTCCGCGGCAAGAAGCGCATTCGCATCTATCCGGCGGCCGCTCCCTTCCTGACGGATGAGCGCATGGAAGCCATCCTGCACCTGGAGCAGACCGAGGATCTTCCGTTTGAATCCAGCTGGGATGATGAGTGTGAAGCCGTTGATCTGGTGCCGGGCATGTTTACCAGCTGGCCGCTTCACGGTCCGCACCGGGTTCAGAATCTGTCGGGCATGAATGTTTCGGTGACGATGGAAATCGTGACGCCGGAATCCCTGCTGAAGAACGGTGTGCTTCACGCCAATGGCGTATTGCGCCGCCGGTTCGGCATGGACCCGAAATCGACCGAAGCGGCCGGGCCCGGCGCCTATATGAAGCTGGTCTTTTCCAAGATGGCCAAGAAAATCTGGCGGCACACCAAGCCCATGCCCAAGAGTGAAACCACATTCGACATCGATGCCGGTTCGCCGACCGGGTTTCGCGATCGCGCGGCATAAAATTCTGGCGAAATGATCATGGCAAGGCTATCCCTTTGCGCGGCGGGGCATCTGACGGGCAAAGGGATTTTTGCATGAGAATTATTGCTGCCGCTGCGGCTGCGCTGATCGTATCCGCCACCGCGTTTTCCGACACTTCCACCTATCCACAGCCTTTGGCCGACGCGCTGACGCTGGGGTATGACGCCCCGGATGATGCCGTCTGGCGGTTCAATATGCGCGTCTCGATGAATGACGACGCCATGGAATTGCGTTTCGATGGCGCGCAGGCCGATGGTGAGGAATGGACGCTGATATCGCCTGCGAGTCCGGATTCCCTTTCCGGAGAGCTGGCCGATATGTGGGTCGATATGAATACGCCGGATGATGACGACGACGGGGACAATGGCCGGTCGATCTCGTTAGGCAGTGGCGGGGGCCTGTTCTTTACGGCGGAAACCGCGCGCATGATTACCGGAAGTGTGGAGCGGACATCCGGTGGTGGATACTCGTTCAGCCCCGATCTCGACCCCGACTCGGACGAGGCCGATTCCATGGCAGAACATTTGTCGGGCGAATTATCAGTGGCGACGGCGGGTCATATTGAGCGCATTCGCATTTTCGCCCCGGTGAGCTTCAAGCCCAATCCGGCGGCGCGCGTCCATGAATTTGAAATGGTCATGGATTTTCAGCGCTTTGAAGGGCTTCCGGCGCCGGTGATGACCTCCATGTCGACCGTTGTCGATGTCAGCGCTCTGTTCCAGCGGCAGCAGCAAAATGTGCGCTTTGACTTCTCCGATGTGGAATATGTCGAGCCGTGACTTGGCGGGTTAGGAGAAACGTCCTAGCTCTCATGCCATGACCTTGCATCTCCTCAAATTCTGCGTGGGCATCGACAGCGTCGAAGATCTGGAAGCCTATCGTGCCCGCCGCTCGAAAGAGCAGGCTGCGCGGGGCGAGCCGCTCCATTCTGTGCATGTCACGCGGATGTTTCCCAAACAGGCCGGGAAGCTGCTGGATGGCGGGTCGCTTTACTGGGTGATCAAACGGGTCATCCAGTGCCGCCAGCGCATTGTGTCGCTGGATGAGGTGATGGGCGAGGATGGTATTCGCCGCTGCGCCATCGTGATGGATCCGGAGATCATTCGCACCGCTCCGGCCGCACGGCGCCCGTTTCAGGGCTGGCGTTATCTGAAGGCCGAGGAAGCGCCTATGGACATCAGTGATCCGGCGGCGGGGGGAGAAAGCCTGCCACCGGATTTGCGCCGCAAGCTGATCGAGATCGGCGCCTGGTAGGCTAGACCGCCGGCATATTGTCGATGAGCCGTGTTTTGTCGAGCCAGACCGCCGCCAGAACCCGCGCGGGCTGGTGAACCGGGCCGGGCGGCAGCGGGGCGAGCGTCTCAGCGCATCGTGCTTCAATGTAATCGACCCGCTCAAAGGCATTGGCGGCTTTCGCCAACGCCTTGCCCTGCGCTGTTTCCCAGTCAATTCCGGTCGAGAGATCATGCGCGAAGGCGGCGAGGATTTCATTGAGGCTTGCGGCTACGCGCCGCTCGTCTGTCGACAGGTAGGCGTTGCGTGAGGACAGGGCGAGACCATCGCGTTCGCGCAAGGTTTCACCCGGAATGATCTCTATCGGCAAGTCCAGATCCCGCACCATGTGCCGGATCACCAGCAATTGCTGATAATCCTTTTCGCCGAAAACGGCGATATCCGGCTGAACCCGGTTGAAGAGCTTGGCCACGACAATGGCGACGCCGTTGAAGAAATGCGGGCGGAAATCTGTCTCCAGCCCCTGTGAGGGACCGCCAACGGTCAGGGTCGCCGAAAAACCATCCGGATACATGTCTGATGCCACGGGCGCGTACAGCAGATCGCATCCGGCATGGGCGAGTTTGGCGGCGTCAGCGTCCATCGTGCGTGGATAGGCGTCGAAATCTTCGCCCGGCGCAAACTGGGTGGGATTGACGAATATGCTGGCCACGACCCGGTCGGCCTTTTCCTTAGCCCTTGCGATCAGCGACAGATGCCCGTCATGCAATGCGCCCATTGTCGGCACAAAGCCGATACGAAGGCCATCGTGCCGCCATTCCGCTACGATGCGGCGCAAGTGGGCGAGATCAGCCGTAGACGGCAGGGGAAGGGCGGATAAATCACTCATAATTGGCGGATAATGCGGCTTGGCTCTGGACGCAAGCCATGCGACTCGCGCTACACACGAAACATGATCCGCAATGGCCTCATAATTCTGCTGGGATTTTCACTCGGTGCCTGCATGACAACGCGGGAAGACCTGCCGTTGCAGCCGGCCGCGCCGGTTGCGCAATCGTCCAGTGCGCAGATGGCCGCCCGGCTCGCCGCCGACCTGGACCACCGTTCGCGATACGACCCGGCTGCGCTGGATGCGGTCGAAGACGAGATGCGGACATTGGCCTTGCGATTGGCAGCCCCGCCCGAGCCCCTTCCGGAACCCGACCCGGTTGCGCCCGACCCTGAAGGCGGGCAGAGCCTGTTTCATGCCATTCATCTGGCCTCCTACCGCGTGGAGGAAAATGCAGTTTCGGGTTGGCAATCGCTGCAAGCGCTTTTCCCGGACCTTCTGGCATCACGAACCGCGCGCCTGGAGGCGGCCGATCTCGGCTCGCGCGGCCAGTATCTTCGCCTCAAGGCCGGGCCATTTGACACCGAAGCCGATGCGCGCGCGGCTTGCCGGGAGGTAGAGGCGGCCGGCGGATGGTGCGCTGTGACCGATTTCACGGGCCAAACGCTGGGCCGGTAATAATTCTCACAATTGGAATCCGTTGTTAGTCTTGGCACCGGACTTGCTCTATAAGAGCCATGAGTTTGTCCCTACATCCGGTGTCACATGAATTTTTCGACGCAGACTGACCGTCCTGGCCGCTTTCGTCTGATACGGCGAAACAAGGGGCCCCATGTGATTATTGTGGGCAATGAAAAAGGCGGGGCCGGCAAATCGACGGTTGCCATGCATTTGTCGATCGCCCTCATGCGGATGGGAAAATCGGTCGGCGTCATTGATCTCGATTTGAGACAGCGCACATTTGGCCGTTACCTGCAAAACCGCCGTGACTGGGCCGAACGCTATGGCGTCGACCTGCCAATACCAAAGGAAGTCCGCCTTGAAGCCAGTGCATTGCGGCATCTCGACGAAGCGGAAGCCGAGGAAGATGCCCGCTTTCAGGCCGTTTTCAGCGAGCTGAAGGCCGAGCATGACTTCATCATCGTCGATGCACCGGGATCGGACACCTATTATTCGCGGCTGGCGCATGCCGTGGCCGATACGATCATCACGCCGGTGAATGACAGTTTCATCGATTTCGATCTGCTCGCGGAGATCGACGCACAGACTTTTGAAGTCGGTCGGCCAAGCGTCTATTCGGAGATGGTCTGGGACTGCCGCAAGAAGCGCGCTGGCCGCGACAAGACCTCGATTGACTGGGTTGTGATGCGCAATCGCATGTCCCAGCTGGATGCGCGCAACAAGCGCCGCGTCGGGGATGGCCTGAAGAAATTGTCCGAACGGATCGGGTTCCGCATGGCACCGGGATTTGCCGAACGTGTCATCTATCGCGAATTGTTTCCGCTGGGCCTGACCTTGCTGGATCTGACAGAGGACGGTTCGGCTGTGGCCTTCTCGATGAGCCATGTTGCCGCGCGTCAGGAATTGCGCGATCTGCTGACGGTCCTTAAGTTGCCCGAACTGGTGGATACAAAGATTCCCTTCTGATGCCATTTCTGCTTCTGGGTTTTGCTGCCCTTGTCATTCTGGTGCTGGTCTCCCGCGCCTTTGCCCGCATGGAAACGGCAGAAGCTGCGCGCTGGTCACGGATCACGCTCGGCCTCGCGGCAGCGATTTTCGGCGGCCTTCTGACATTGCGGGGTCTGGCCATTCTGGGCGCGCCGCTGGCGACATTCGGGATTGGCATGATGGCCGTCGGGGCGGGGTTTCGTCCCAAGCCAGGCCGGAATGGCCAGCAAACGACTACTCCCACAATTCAAGCCATCAGCCGCGAAGAAGCACTCGATATTCTGGGCCTTGAGGGCAATCCATCCAATGAGGAAATCCGGACGGCCTATCGCACCCTGATGAAACGCGTTCACCCGGATTCCGGCGGCACGGATGGCCTGTCGCGCCGCCTGACAGAAGCGCGTGATGTTCTTTTGAAAAACTAGCTGCCAGGTGCCACGGCAAAGCAGGGCTCGTCGCGGGCGGCGAGCCGGGCGCAGGCCGCGCGGGCGGTTGTGGCATTTATGCCGGTAAACCGCGCCCGGAAGAGGGTTCGGCCATTGGCTTCGAAACGCGGCGTGTACATCTCGGCATCGCCCAGCTCGCCGGCCAGAGTCTGTACGGTTTCGAGACGCGCCCTTGCGGCCGCTTCATCGGCATAGGCACCGACCTGAATGGCCCAGCCGGACGGCGGGGGCGAGGGCTCGTCCGGAAAGGTGATCAGGGTGGGTTCTGCGTCCACCGATGCATGCGTGGTTGTGGGCGCCGCGCCCATATCGTCCGTCATCTCGATGCGAAGGGGCGGCAAGGCGTCACCATCGCCCTGCGCCACCGGCGGTGACAAGTCCAGGGCGGCAATCTGGGTTGCGATAATGTCATGCTCGCGGATGGGGTTGAGGCGGGGTGTCAGATCCTGCACGGCCACAATCAGCGCTTCGCGGTTCTCAAGTGAGCGGTAAGCGGCGTTAATCAATTGCTCGGCATGGGCATCCCGGTAGGACGCCGTCGGACCGCCCATCACGACAGCTACCAGACGGCGGCCATCGCGTTCTGCGGTTGTGGCGATATTAAAGCCGGATGCCCGGATATATCCGGTTTTCATCCCGTCGACGCCATCGACGCGGCCAATCAGATTGTTGTGGGAGCGATAGGTGCGGCCGTTATAGGTGAAGCTGCGCTCTGAAAAATACGGCATGTATTGCGGAAAGTCGCGGCGCAGGGCCACGGTCAGCCGCGCCATGTCGCGTGCCGTGGTGACCTGCCGCGAATTGGGAAGGCCGGACGCATTCCGGAATGTCGTGTTGGACAGGCCCAGCTCGCGGGCCCGGGCCGTCATCTCAACGGCAAAGGCGCGTTCGGTCGTGGCCAGTTGTTCGGCCACAACGACCGCGACATCATTGGCGCTCTTGATCACCAGAGCCCGGATGGCCGTTTCGACGGTAATCGTATCGCCCTGGGAGAGATTTAGATTGGATGGTTGCTGGCTGGCCGCAATGCGAGAGACGGTGAGGGTATCTGACAGGGAGAGTTCACCCGCCTCGATCGCTTCGAACAGAAGATAAAGTGTCATCATCTTGGTCAGGGAGGCCGGATAACGCTGGGCATCGGCCAGGCGGCTGTGCAGGACGTCACCGGAATTCGCATCCGCAACAAAAGCCGCATAGCGGCGTGTATCGGCATACCCGTCGGGTGCCAGCCCCCACGACAGGATGATGACGACCGAGAGAAAGAGGCTGCGCAGAGCATTCATAGGGAACGATCCAACCCCAGACCCGTTTCTGTCACGTTAAGACCGTCGCAAATTATTTATGGTGCAGCGCAACATTTTTGTTGACGCAGCTGCGAAGGTTTGGCATACAAATGCTGCAACTGCGAACAAACGAGTCGCTGAAGAGATTGAAAATGACTGATACGACCGCACAACCTGCTGCCGAGACAGCGCAAACCGAAGCCAAGACGGAAACGGTGAAAGCACCGGCCGCCAAAAAGGCCCGGACCGATCGCGCCGCCAGGAAAGCTGCCCCGAAGGCACCGGCCAAGAAAGCGACGGCAAAAAAGACCGTTACTCGTAAGCCTGCCAAGGCGAAAACCAAATCCTCCCCGAAAAAGGACACCAAAGTTATGAAAAACGCACAAACCGCTGCCAATGAGACGATCGAGCAAATGACCACTGCCGGCAATCAGGCCTTCAAGGAAGGTTTCGAAAAGTCGCTGAAGTCGGTCAACGAGCTGAACGCTTTCCAGAAAGAAAACGTCGAAGCCGTCATCGCGTCTGCAACAGCCGCCGGCAAGAACGCCGAAGTACTGAACACCAACGCCGTGGCCTATGCCAAGACGTCGATGGAATCTGCGGTTGCCGCCACCAAGGCGCTGACCACCGCCAAATCCGTTCAGGACATGATCGAGGTTCAAACCGATTTCGTGAAATCGTCCATGGACATGTTCATGTCTGAAATGACCAAGACCTCCGAGCTTTATGCCGGAGCGGTCAAAGAAGTAACCAAGCCGATCAATGACCGCGTCGCGGCGTCGGTCGAAATGGTTCAGTCGGCTCGCTAGAGCTGATTTCGGGCAGGTCGTTCTCCCCCGAACTGCCCGATACATTCTCCCTAACTGGCCCGGCGGTCTTTTCCGCCGGGCCTTTTTCTTTTGCCCTTTGGTAACGAGAATCCGGTCACGTTTTGAACGATCGGATGTCACAATTTGGTTCCAGATTGGAGGGAAGCTGTTGAGTATCGCGTTTCAGCCCTTCCCAGGGCACAAAGCTTGCTTATCTAATAGGCAGACAGCGACGAGCCGAATCGATGACCGAGCGCCGCGATAAACCCGGCAACCCTGATCGCCAGACAGGAGTTGCCACACGCACCCGCCCGAAGACGAAAAAACCGTCTTTGTACCGGGTGGTCATGCTGAATGACGATTTCACGCCGATGGAGTTCGTCATTGAGGTCCTGATGCGGATCTTCAACAAGTCGCCAGAAGAAGCGACGCAGATCATGCTTCATGTCCATCAGAATGGCGTCGGCGTTTGCGGCGTGTTTACCTTCGAGATCGCCGAGACGAAGGTCGCCCAAGTGATGGATCTGGCCCGGCGAGCGCAGCACCCGCTGCAATGCACGATGGAAAAGGAATAGACGTTGCCCTCATTTTCAACCTCTCTCGAAGACACGCTTCACCGCGCCCTCGGGTTTGCGAATGAACGTGGTCATGAATACGCCACGCTGGAACACTTGTTGCTGGCCCTTGTTGATGACGAGGATGCCGCCGGAGTGATGAAAGCGTGCGATGTCGATCTGGGGGAGTTGAAGTCGACGCTGACCGCTTTTGTGGACGCCGAGCTGGGCGATCTGGCGGTTGATGACAATGAAGATGCCAAGCCGACAACCGGTTTCCAGCGCGTCATCCAGCGCGCCGTCATCCACGTCCAGAATGCCGGCCGCGAAGAGGTGACCGGCGCCAATGTGCTGGTCGCGATCTTTGCCGAGCGCGAGAGCCATGCCGCCCATTTCCTCGCCGAGCGCGATATGACGCGCTATGACGCGGTGAACTACATTTCCCATGGCATTGCCAAACGTCCGGGCGAAAGCGAAGCCCGGCCGGTGCGTGGCGCCATGGAAGACGATCTGGATGAGGATGACGAGAAAGAGGGCGATGCGCTCTCGGCCTACTGCGTCGATCTGAATGCCAAGGCGCGCGAAGGCGGTGTGGATCCGCTCATCGGCCGCGAGGCTGAGGTCGAACGCTGCATTCAGGTGTTGTGCCGCCGCCGCAAGAATAATCCGCTCCTCGTCGGCGATCCGGGCGTGGGCAAGACGGCGATTGCCGAGGGCCTCGCCCGCAAGATCATCGAGAAAGATGTTCCTGAAGTGCTTCAGGACGCCACGATCTATTCGCTGGATATGGGGACACTGCTCGCGGGCACCCGTTATCGCGGTGACTTCGAAGAGCGCGTGAAACAGGTCGTCAAGGAATTGGAAGCGCGCGACGGTGCCATTCTCTTCATTGACGAAATTCACACCGTTATCGGGGCCGGCGCGACGTCTGGTGGCGCGATGGATGCATCCAACCTCCTCAAACCGGCGCTGCAATCGGGAAGCCTGCGCTGCATGGGTTCCACGACCTACAAGGAGTTCCGCCAGCATTTTGAGAAGGACCGGGCGCTGGCCCGCCGTTTCCAGAAGATTGATGTGACCGAGCCCAGCCGGGATGACACGGTGAAAATCCTTCAGGGGCTGAAGCCCTATTTCGAGGAATTCCACGATGTGCGCTTCACCAATGAAGCGGTGAAAACGGCTGTAGACCTCGCCTCGCGCTATATCACCGACCGGAAACTGCCGGACAAGGCCATCGATGTGATCGACGAGGCCGGGGCCCGCATGCGGCTTCTGCCGCCCTCGAAGCGCAAGAAAACGATTGGTGTGAAAGAAGTCGAGACGGTTGTCGCGAAAATTGCCCGCATCCCGGAAAAATCTGTTTCCAAGGATGATGAAGTCGCGCTGAAATCCCTGCCGTCGGACTTGCGCCATGTCGTCTTTGGCCAGGATGAAGCGATCGAGAAACTCTCCTCGGCGATCAAACTGTCGCGCGCCGGACTGCGCGAGCCGGAAAAGCCGATCGGCAACTATCTCTTTTCCGGGCCGACCGGCGTCGGCAAGACCGAAGTGGCCAAGCAATTGGCGTCTATCCTGGGTGTCGAGCTCCTGCGCTTCGACATGTCCGAATACATGGAGCGCCACACCGTTTCACGCCTGATCGGTGCGCCTCCTGGCTATGTCGGTCATGACCAGGGCGGCCTTCTGACGGATGCGGTTGACCAGCACCGGCATGCGGTTCTGCTGCTGGACGAAATCGAGAAGGCCCACCCGGACCTGTTCAATATCCTCCTGCAGGTCATGGATCATGGCAGCCTGACCGATGCCAATGGCAAGAAGGTCGATTTCCGTAATGTGGTCCTGATCATGACAACGAATGCGGGCGCATCGGATGCGGCGAAGGAAGCCATCGGCTTTGGCCGTGACAAGCGCGAAGGCGATGATGTGGCGGCGATCGAAAAGCTGTTCACGCCGGAATTCCGCAACCGTCTGGATGCGATCATTCCGTTTGCCGGCCTGTCTCAGCCGATTGTCAGCCGCGTGGTCGAGAAATTCGTGTTGCAGCTTGAAGCCCAACTGGCAGATCGCGGCATCACGTTCGAATTGAGTGATGCGGCGACGGAATGGCTCGCCACCCGCGGCTATGATCAGAAGTTCGGTGCGCGGCCATTGTCCCGCATTATCCAGGAGCACATCAAGAAGCCGCTCGCCGATGAAATTCTCTTTGGCCAACTCAAATCCGGTGGCCTTGTGAAGGTGGATGTGGATGCGGCGGACAAGGATCGTCTCGATTTCGACATTACGCCGGGCGACCGGCTCAAGCCGAAAAAGCCCAAGGGCAGTGGCAAGAAGAAAGCCAAAGAGCCGGTTCGCTAGACAGCCTACTCGGCAAAGACTTCAGATGAGGACAGGCCGTCACCGATCCCGGTGGCGGTCTTTTCCTTTTCGCGGCGATATTCGCGCGGCGTCAGGCCGTTGGCTTCCTTGAAAGCGCGATTGAACGGCCCCAGAGATGCAAAGCCACTATCCAGTGCAATATCGAGAATGCTGGCGCTGGATGCCGTATCCGCCAGTAGGTCTTCGGCATGGCGAATTCGGTATTTATTGATAAAGCGGTTGAAATTCGGGTGTCCGAGCGCCGAGACGATGGCGCGTGAGACCTTGTAGTCTTTTTCGTGCAGGCGCCGGGCGAGGGTCGATACCTTGAGCTCCGGATCCAGATAGGCGCCTTCGGCCACGAGGGCTTCAGCGCGCCGCGCCAATGCGATTTCATCGTCTGTCGCCGGCGGCGTTTTTCGTGCAGCGCCTGAGGGCAGGGGGTTTGTCTGACGGAAAATGATGGCGAGGCTGACGCTGCACATGATCATCGCGGCACAAAAGCCCTGAATGAGCACCGTCAGTCCGGGGGATATGAATGTCAGTCGTCCATGGTCGAACAGCATGACGCAGATGACAACGCCGGCCCCGAAGCTGGACAGGAAAATGTAGCGAATGCGATTTTCGCTATCGGAAATCCCCGACCAGCCATTCAGCCCCTCGCCAAACGCCAGAAGGAGGGCGGCCGAGCTGAAGAAGGCCTGCATGCCGTCCAGTCGCTCCATCCACTGCGCGAGGCCTGCCTCGCCGACCATCCCGCCAAAATTCAGGGCCAGCGCGAACTGGTCAAAAATTGTCGGAAGGAAAATCCCGGCAACAATGGCCATTTCGGGCCAGTCAATCGCGGCGTCATGACGAAACAGGGCACGGGATGTGAGCCAAAAAAAGGAACAGGAGGCGCAACTGGCAATCGCCATGACGGGGTAGGCAACACCGATCGTTTCCCGACCCAGAACTTCGATCAGCATGATGGCGATCAATCCGACGCAAAAGCCGGCCCAGATCAGGTGAAGTTGCGAGAAGGCGCGCCGAAGGGCGATCCATCCAAGCCAGACCGCCGCCGCAGATATTGCGAATATTTTCAATCCTGCGCCCAGTGCAAACACGGTGGCCTCCATTCGTGTGCCATGATGCGCCTGATCCCGACCGATATGCAAGTTTGTGATTTTCTCTCGCCGATTTCTGAATCGGCGAGCCGGTGCCCGCCCGATCGTTCATTCCTTTTCCATGACCGGCCAACCAAGGCCGGCACGACAAGAAGGAATATTCATCATGGTCGATACACTGGCGTCTCCCGCGCGCCGCGCACTGAATGCGCACACTGTTCTCAAAACCACCGGACTGCTCTGGTTCCTCGTGGCCGTTATCGGGCAATGGCTGTTTGCCTATTATGTGATCGCCGCCTATGGCCCGCGCACAGCCAGCGGCAACTGGGCCAGCTGGGACGAAGTCGGGCTAATCCAGGGCTATACGGCGGGTGATCTGATCGGCAATCTCGCCTTTGTGTCCCACGCCTTGCTGACAGCGGTAATCTGTATTGGCGGCACAATGCAGCTGATGCCGCCCATCCGGAACCGCTTTCCGGCGATCCATCGCTGGACCGGCCGCACCTATCTTCTAGTAGCGGTTGTGATGTCTGTTGGCGGAATCTGGATGATCTGGGGCCGTGACTCGCGCCTGACGGACCTTGGCGGATGGGGTACGACGATCAATGGCGTGCTGGTGCTGATTACGGCCGCCACCGCCTTCTACTTCATCCGGCAGCGCAAGGTGGATCAGCATCGGCGCTGGGCGATGCGGACCTTTATTCTGCTCAGCGGGGTCTGGTTTACGCGTCTTGGCTATATGTCGTGGGCGATAGCGACAGGCGGTGTGGGCATGAGCCGCTCGCTGAACGGGCCGTTCGACATGTTTATCGCGTTTGGCAGCTATCTCTTGCCGCTGGCCATTCTGGAAGTCTATTTTCTGGCCATCGAAAGCCGGTCATCCGCTGTCAAACTTGCAGTGTCCGGGCTGATGCTCGGGGCAACCGCCACCACCGCGCTCGGCGTGTTCGGGGCGTGGACAATGATGTGGAGCCCGCATATCTGACATCAGGTGAGGGGGCTCACCGACTGCTGTCTTTGAATGCGTTGCAGCGATGGCCGGCGTCTCCAGCGCGCGGTAGTGTCGGGCTTTCTGACCATTGCTCGCCGGAAACCGCGCCGCCCATGACTGTGTCCGCTCATTCTGTCCTGAAGTCCGTGTTCGGGTTTCCCGAATTCCGGCCCGGCCAGATACAGATCGTGGAGCGATTGCTGGAAGGCAAGCATACGCTGTGCGTCATGCCGACCGGGGCGGGTAAATCGCTCTGCTATCAGGTGCCCGCCCTGATGCGGGACCACCCCTCGATCATTATCTCGCCGCTGGTGGCGTTGATGGATGATCAGGTTGCCGGGCTGGTGGCAAACGGAGTGGCCGCGGTGGCGATCCATTCCGGGCGCAGCCGCGAGGAAAATGTCGCTGCCTGGCGGGCGTTTCAGTCGGGAGAGGCAAAGCTCCTTTATCTTTCGCCGGAGCGATTGATGACGCCACGTATGCTGGATGCGCTCAAATCGGTCGAGCCGGGCCTGTTTGTCGTCGATGAAGCCCATTGTATTTCCAAGTGGGGTGCCAGTTTCCGGCGTGAATACGAGCAGCTTTCGCAACTCAAACATCATTTCCCCAATGCGACACTGGCGGCATTTACGGCCACAGCTGATAGTGCCACGCGCGCTGACATCACCGAAAAACTGTTCAACGGTGAAGGCGAAACCATCGTGCGCGGCTTCGACCGCCCCAATCTCAACCTCTCCGTTACGCCGAAACTCCAGTGGAAGTCTCAAATTCTCGAATTTCTGGCGGAGCGCAGGGAACAGTCCGGCATTGTCTATTGCCTGTCGCGCAAACTGACGGGAGAGGTTGTGGACCTGCTCAAGGCCGAAGGCTACCGGGCACTGCCCTATCATGCCGGGATGTCGCCAGAAATGCGGCGTGAGAATCAGGAAGTTTTCATGGCCGAGGACGCGGTTGTTATGGTGGCGACGATCGCGTTCGGGATGGGGATCGACAAGCCGGATATCCGCTATGTCTTCCATCTGAACATGCCCGGCTCCATGGAGGCCTATTATCAGGAGATTGGCCGGGCCGGCCGCGACGGTGCGCCCGCCGACGCGATGCTGCTGTACGGCATGGGCGATGCCGGGCTGCGCCGGCGTTTCATTGATGGCGACGGTGAGGATGAGGGGCATAAGCGGCGCGAGCATCAGCGCCTTGATGCGCTTCTGGCCTATTGCGAAGCAACCCAGTGTCGGCGCATCACGCTGTTATCCTATTTCGGCGAGCCGGGTGCGAAGGCATGTGGAAATTGCGATATTTGCCTCGACCCGCCGGTTCTTCTGGATGGGACACGCGAAGCGCAAATGCTGTTTTCCGCCATTCTCCGGACCGGCCAGTCCTTCGGATCTGGCCATGTTGTCGATGTGCTGAGGGGCGGAGATACGGACAAGGTCCGGGCGCGCGGGCATGATGCTTTACCAACTTATGGCATTGGCAAGGATCGGCCGAAGGCCTTCTGGCAAGGCTTGATCCGGCAAGCGGTCGCCGGCGGATATCTGAAATCCGATATCGATCAGTTTGGTGTCCTCAAGCTCACGGATCGTGGCGATGCTGTGTTGCGCGGCCGCGAGACGTTTGAGCTGCGAGAGATCGTCATTGGCAAAGGCGAGCGGAAGCCCCGCCGTACCCGCGCGAGCAAGGCGGGCGAGAGCGACGTTGATTCCGGATTGCTGGCCGCACTCAAGAATTTACGCCGCGAGCTGGCTGCGGAACGCAATGTGCCCGCCTATGTCATATTTTCCGATGCGACCCTGATTGATATGTGCCATTTGCGGCCTGAAAATCTGGAGCAGATGGCCGCGGTCAACGGGGTCGGACCGAAGAAGCTGGCCGATCTTGGCGAAGTCTTTCTGGCGGCGCTGCGCGCGCAGACCTAGAGCGGGACTCCATTAGACGGAACCATATCCTGAGTTAGTCAGGTAGTTGGCGCATTCGTCCGGGCTGATGAGGTCGAGGAGCTGGCCGGCTTTTCGCCATGTGTCCTCGGGGGTTCTAGGCTGGGCTTTGCGCATCAGATGCTTGAGCTTGGAGAAGACCTGCTCGATGGGGTTCAGGTCCGGGCTGTAGGGCGGCAGGAAGATCAGATGGGCGCCTCTGGCCCTGACGGCGGCCCTGGCGGCCTTGCCCTTGTGGCTGCCGAGATTGTCCAGGATCACCACCGCTCCAGCGGAAGCTCAGCCGGGGCGCTTCGCGGGATACGTCCGAGCGGATCAGCCCATATCGCTTCCACCGAGACCGCGTCGCCCTACCTTTTTGCGGAGCAGAGCAGTAGATCCCGCGCTCATGAAGCAGATCCTCCACATTCCGCAGCGAGAGCGGAAAGCGGATATACATCACTACTGCCAGGCGGATGATCTCGGGCCAAGTCTTGAAGTAGCGAAATGGGTTGGTCATACGGGCAGGATGCCCGGCCACGTCTAACGGGCTGTTTCTCTGATGGGGTGGACGGCCCCGACCTACGGCATCGCAATGTGCCATGCTGGAGCTGTTAGACAGCAGCAACGGAAGGAACCGTCCACGATGACTCTTACAACAATCGGCATTGATCTGGCCAAATCTGTTTTTCAGCTTCACGGCGTTGACGCGCATGGTGAAGTCCTGTTCCGCAAGAAACTGCGCCGGAATGGCGTTCTGGATTTCCTGCGCGACCTGCCACCCTGCCTGGTCGGGCTGGAAGCTTGCGCCACAGCCCATTTCTGGGCCCGCGAGATCGGCGCATTGGGCCATAAGGTGAAGATGATCCCGCCGGCCTATGTGAAGCCCTACGTCAAGCGTCAGAAGAATGATGTGGCTGATGCTGAGGCGATCTGCGAGGCGGTGACGCGGCCCACCATGCGATTTGTTCCGGTCAAGAGTGCGCAGCGCCAGGGTGTGATGATGCTGCACCGGACGCGCGATCTCCTGATGCGCCAACGCACCATGGTGCTCAATGCGATCCGCGGCCATCTGGCCGAGTTCGGCATCATCACAGCGCAGGGTCCACACAAGCTGGCCGCTCTGCTCGAAGCGATGCGCGATGAGGAGATGCCCGGCTTGCCAGACATCGCTCGCTCGGCCCTGAGCAGCCTGATGGCCCAGCTCGATAATCTGGCGGCTGAGATCCGTGCACTGGAGCGTCGGCTCATGGCCTGGCACCGCGAAGATGAAACCAGTCAGCGACTGGAGACCATACCTGGCGTAGGCCTGATCACGGCGACCGCACTGTCCGCGAGCATACCCGACCCATCGGTGTTCAAGTCCGGACGCCAGTTCGCCGCCTTCCTTGGGCTGGTGCCACGCCAGAACTCGTCGGGTGGTAAGGACCGTCTGGGGTGCATATCAAAGATGGGCGATGGATATCTGCGCAGGCTTCTTGTGGTGGGGGCGACCTCGGTCATCCGGCGCGTTGGCACCAACACGTCGGCAACGGGCAACTGGGTCAGGCGTCTGCTGGAGCGCAAGCCGGCACGCGTAGCCACTGTGGCGATGGCCAACAAGACCGCGCGCATCGCCTGGGCGGTGCTGGCACGCGGCGAGACCTATCGGGCACCTGCAATGGTGTGAAACAGAGCATGCGGTAGCCCACACGGCACCGCTGAAGAGATGCGAGGGCAGATGTAAGTGATGATGATCAAACGGGGCCGCAGCTGAGGAAAACCCGAGGCGTTGTCAGGGCGTAAGAGCTCGATCCTCTGAGAGGGATCTCAGCACGCGGACTTCATCAGGGCCAGCGGTCATCGCTACCGCGTCAATAGGCCGGACACATGACCGCAACCCGCAATGATCAAAAGTCACCCAAATCAACCCTTGCTAAACGGGGGCCGTCCACACATGACAGCGCCCGCTCCGGAGTTCTGTCAGATTAATCGCCCCGTCATTAGGTTTGGCTCCAATATGGGGCTCAGGTCACGGTAGAGCTGGTTGGAGATTGCATAAACTTTTCTTGTCCGTCGGCCCTGAGCGCTGAATCATATTCACGGCTTCTGACAGTTGTGTTAACCTTCTTGCCTGTCAGGCTTTGGAGATGCACATGTCAAGAACAGGATTGATTGTAGCAGTTCTAGTGGTGAATATGCTTGGGTCAGTGACTGAGGCGCAAAGCCGGTCCCAGCCTGCTCAGCCGCAACGCCCGGGGCTTACCGCCCAACCAGTGGATGCCGGCGGACAGCTCAGCTGCATAATTCAGGGTGCCCACGTCACCGAAACGGCCGTTGTCCTGTCATGCTTCAGGAATGGCAATCCAAGCCATTACAGCGCCGTTTTCACTCCCGGTGAAGGGTCAGGAATTGGTGCGGTGCTCGGCCAGATCCTTTCGCCGGGGATGACCACCAGCGGTTTCCCTGAGTCGGTCCAGTTCGGCATTGTCGTCCGCCCGGCTACGCGCGCCACCCGCGACCAGTGTGCCATTGTTATGGGGCCGAGCTTTGAGACAGGCACCTATGGTGAGTGTTGGCGCGCCATTTCTATCGGTCGGGGCTTCCGCTAGACGGCCTTTGACTTAGAGCGGGGCTCCATTAGACGGAACCATATCCTGAGTTAGTCAGGTAGTTGGCGCATTCGTCCGGGCTGATGAGGTCGAGGAGCTGGCCGGCTTTTCGCCATGTGTCCTCGGGGGTTCTGGGCTGGGCTTTGCGCATCAGATGCTTGAGCTTGGAGAAGACCTGCTCGATGGGGTTCAGGTCCGGGCTGTAGGGCGGCAGGAAGATCAGATGGGCGCCTCTGGCCCTGACGGCGGCCCTGGCGGCCTTGCCCTTGTGGCTGCCGAGATTGTCCAGGATCACCACATCGCCGGGTGACAGGGTGGGAGCCAGGATCTGCTCGACATAGGCCTGGAAGAACGCGCCGTTGATCGGGCCGTCGATCACGAAGGGCGCCTCGATCCGGTCATGGCGCAGGGCGGCGATGAAGGTCAGGGTCTTCCAGCGGCCGTGGGGCGCATACCCCTTCAAGCGCCGCCCCTCGGCCCCCAGCGCGCAGCGGCGCCATATTGGTCTTCACCCAGGTTTCATCGAGGAAGATCAGCCGCCGCGGATCGATCCGCCCCTGCCGGCTCATCCAGCGCGCCCGCTTGCGCGCCACGTCAGGACGCGTCTGCTCCTCGGCCAGCAGAGTTTTTTTTGAAGCTCAGGCCCTCGTCATGCAGGAACACCCAGACCGCACGCGGCTGGGTCTTGATCCCGCGCTCCGCCAGCTCCGCAGTCAGGCCCCTCAAGGTCACCGGCCCCGACGCGACCCGATCGCGAAGCCACTCGGCGACCTCCCCGGACAGGGTTCGCCGCTTGTGGCCGCCGATCCGGCCCCACGCCAAAGACCCCGTCTCGCGCTCGCGCTTGACCCACTTCGACACGCATGACGGGCTGATCTCAAGCGCCGCGGCAATCTCGCGATGCGTCTCGCCCCGCGCCTTGCGCGCCATCGCGCGCTCACGAAGATCCATCGAATAAGGAGCCGTCATTCATGCTGGCCTCCCATCCAGCATGAAGCTTGAATCACATCCCAAGGCCCTTGGGAATCCCGATTCCATGAAATCGGGTCATGCTCTAGTCCAGAAATGAGGCAATTTTCCTGGCCTGTGCCGCCAATTCATCCATATCCGCCTGTTTGCCGCCATGGCGGCCAAGCGGCACATCCTCCCAGCGCGGGATGATGTGGAAATGGATGTGAAAGACGGTCTGCCCGGCCGGCGCGCCATTGAATTGGGTGACCACAATGCCGTCGGGCTGAAGCGCGGCCTCCACCGCCCGTGCCAGCTTCTGGACACGCTGGATCGCTTTTGCGGCCATGTCTTCAGACAGGTCGAGCAGGTTACGCGCGGGCTCCTTCGGTACAACGAGGCAATGGCCCGGCGATTGCGGAAAAATGTCCATGAAGGCGACGGCGACATCGTCCTCGAATATCTTGATCGCCGGGGCGTCACCCGCGATGATTTTCGCAAAGATGTTCTGGTCGTCATATGTTCCGGACAGGCTCATGCTGGTATCCCATTGATTGTTAGAGTTTTCGCAAGGCCATGAAGCGTTCGAAGTATCTCTGTGCCAAATCACCCAGCGGCGGTGTGTCGGGCGCATACCCGATTTCAGCCTCCGTCATGGGGAGCGCCGGTTCCGGCGTCCAATCATGGCGACACTCCATACATTTCCGGTCGCGCTTCAGCCAGAATTGGTGGCCATAGCCATAGGCTCCCGTTGCCAGCATCCAGAGCATATGGGGCAGGGTGATCCACCATTTGCGCTTTTGCAGGCTGGCACCAGCGCACTCCGGGCAGGCATGAAGCCGCGAGCCCTGATCCGGCATGACGTTCAGAATGGTTTTAGCGTCATCGACCGAGGATGCGGGCGCCAGAACGCGGCAAGCTGTGGCCCCCATGCCCAGATAGAGCAAGTAATGGCTGGTATGATGATCGGGGCAGATGGCCGGAATACCCGCCGCCTGCAGCGCTGAGACGGCTGTTGCCGCTTCACCTGCCGACCAGAATTCTGTGAGCTGTATCATTCGACCCATGATCGCAGTCTAACAATCAGGATGAAGTTTTAAAGGGCAATTCGGCCTGTTGCGCCTCGATATCGGCCAGCACGGCCCCGCGCTCGTAATCGAGGTAATCGGCGACTGCGCGGCGGAAACCTTCATCCGGAATGTAATGCACCGAATGGACCGCGCGCGGGCGATAGCCCCGCGCCAGCTTGTGCTCGCCCTGCGCCCCGGCTTCGACGCGCGAGAGGCCGTGTTCAATCGCAAAGTCGATGGCCTGATGATAGCAGAGCTCGAAGTGCAGAAAGGGCGTGTCCGCCAAGCGGCCCCAATAGCGGCCATAAAGCGCATCCGAACCGATGAAGTTCAGCGCCGCAGCGATATAGCGGCCGTCCTGTTTGGCCAACACCAGCCAGACCCTGTCGGCCATACGCTGATGGATCAGATCGAAAAAGGCCCGGTTGAGATAGGGCGCGCCCCATTTTCGGACGCCGGTGTCCTGATAGCAGGCGAAAAAAACGTCCCAGTGCTCGGGCCGGAGATCATCGCCGGTCAGGCCGACAATCTCGATATCGGCATTGGCGGCGGCGCGTTCCTTTTTCAGCGCCTTTCGCTTTCGCGAGGCCAGGTCGCCGAGGAAATCATCGTAGGTCTGATAGCCGGCATTTTCCCAGATGTACTGCCGGTCCACGCGATGCAGGAGACCGAGACCTTCAGTCATTTCCCGGTCGTCTGCCGCCGGGAAATTCATCGACCAGACCGGCAGGCCGTTCTGCTCCGTAATCGACATGGCAGCCTTCACCAGCCCCTCGCGGATACTGGCGTCCGGCGATAACAGGCGCCGGCCGGTGACCGGCGTGAACGGCACGGCGCTCAGCAGTTTGGGATAATATCGTCCGCCGGCCCGCTCCCAGGCATCAGCCCAGGCATGGTCGAAAACATATTCGCCATAGGAATGGGATTTGGCATAGCCGGGCAGGGCCCCCACAAGTGCGCCAGCCTCATCCTCGGCGATCAGGTGAACACTCTGCCAGCCCGTCTGCGTCGTGGCGCTGCCGCTTTCTTCCAGTGCCTGCAGGAAGTCCCAGGACAGGAAGGGATCGTATGCATCGCCGGGCGGATTCGCGACGGCATCCCAGGCAGATTTCTCCACATCGGACAGGCTGGACAGCGTGCGAAATCTGATCCCGGTCATGGCTTCAGGAGATAGGCGCGTTTTGTCATTGGGGAAAGGCGCCGCCCGCGCTATGTCTGTTCAAAATCGGGAGGACAAAAGACATGACATCACGTTTTGAGGGAAAAATTGCGCTTGTGACGGGCGGGTCGCGCGGTATTGGCGCAGCCATTGCCAGACGGCTGGCATCGGAAGGCGCAGACATTGTGCTGACCTATGGCGGATCGAAAGACAAGGCCGAGGCGGTGGCCGAAGAAATTCGCGGCATGGGCCGCAAGGCGGAAGCCGTGCATTGCGACGCGTCAAAGCGCGGCGAAACCGCAAAACTGGTCGCGGATGTTGCCGCGCGCCATGGCAAGCTGGACGTATTGGTCAACAATTCCGGTGTTTATCCGCTGACGTCACTGTCGAAATGTTCCGACGAGGTGTGGGACGAAATGCTGGCGATCAATGTGACGGCCGTGTTCGAAGGCATGCGCGCCGCCTATCAGGTGATGAAGCCGGGCTCGTCCGTTGTGACCATCGGGTCGGTGGCCGGGGACTCGGCGCAGATGGCCGGTGTGGGCGTATATTCGTCCTCCAAGGCGGCTGCCGAACTGATTACCCGCGCGGCAGGCCGCGAATTCGGCCGCAAGGGTATTCGCGCCAATGTTATCCAGCCAGGGCCGATTGATACGGATATGAATCCGGCTGATGGCCAGACGGCCGAGCTTCAGAAAATGATGGTGCCGCTGGGCCGCTATGGTGAAGCCGACGAAGTGGCCAATGCGGTGGCCTTCCTTGCCAGTGATGAAGCCTCCTACATCAATGGTACGACGCTGAAAGTCTGCGGCGGGATGACAGCATGAGCCGGCTGGTGCGGGGCGGCATCGCCCTCACGGCCCTTGCCGCGGTGCTGATCCAGTATACGACCTTCATATCGGGCACGAATGACGGCTTCGCCATCGCGACGCTGCGCTATTTCAGCTATTTCACCATTACCACGAATTGCCTTGTGGCCGTGGGCTGGGGCGCGGCGGCGTTCGCGCCAGAGACCAGACTTGGCCGCTTCTTCCTGAAAGACACCATCCGCACGGCCGTGACGAGCTATATCGTGCTGGTCGGGGTGATCTATCATGTCCTGCTGGCCGCGATCCATGATCCGCAAGGCATTGAATGGTATGCCAATCATCTCCTGCACACCATCGTGCCACTGGCGGTTTTTCTCGAGTGGCTTTTCCTGTCGGGCGAGCGGTTGACCCGTTTCGGGCACATCATTTCGTGGCAGGTCTATCCGGTCGTCTACACGGCCTATACGCTGATCAAAGGAGCGATTACGAGCTTCTATCCCTATCCCTTCCTCGATGTGAATGCGCTGGGATATGGCGGGGTGGCGATACAGCTGGTCGGGCTGATCCTCACATTCGTCATCACCAGTGCGATCTTTGTCGGTATCGGAAAACTGCAGGTTCGGTTGATGCGTTAGGCAATCTCGAAAACGGCATCAATTTCCACGGCGGCGCCGAGCGGCAAAACCGGGCAGGAGACGGCGGAGCGGGCATGGCGCCCGGCGTCTCCAAAGGCCTCGACCATCAGGTCGGAGGCGCCATTGATGACTTTCGGAATAGCTTCAAATTCCGGCGTGGCACAGACAAATCCGCCGAGTTTCACCACGCGAACGAGGCGGGACAGATCGCCATCGAGCGCGGCTTTCAGCTGGGCGATCAGATTGAGAGCACAGAGCCGCGCGGCAGACTGGCCCTGTTCAACATTCATGGTTTCGCCGAGCCGGCCTTTCACGAGACCATCCGGCCCGAAGGATATCTGGCCGGAGACATAGAGATGATTGCCGGTGCGCACATAGGGCACGTAATTGGCCACGGGGGCGGCGGCTTCCGGCAGTGTCAGTCCCAGATCAGACAGGCGTTTTTCGGCATCGGACATGTCAGTCTCCTGTTCTTTATCTTCGCCTAGCGCGGCGCGCGCGCCCTCGCAAGCGGGACGTCATTTCGGTTTGAAACCGCGGCCCTTCATGATCGCTGATTCACCGAATTTGGCCCGGGCCTTGTCCATGGCGCGCTCTGCGGCGGCGCGGCGGGGGGCTCCGGGATCCAGAAGGTCCATGGCATCCATACTGCCATCCACGAGATTTGAAATCCCAATTCCGATCAGGCGGAATTTCCGGCCATCGGCCTCCGGCTTCAGGAGTTCCTGCCCGACCCGGAACAGGGTGTCGGCCAGCTGTGTGGCATCGGACAGGGTGCGCCGGCGCGTGATGATCCTGAAGTCCTGCGTGCGCAGTTTCAACGTGACCACATAGCCGGACACATTCTTCGCCTTGGCCATGTCGGCGACGCGCACGCATTGCTTCCAGAGCTTCGATTCAAGCTCTGGCAAATCGCCGATATCGTCGAAGAAGGTGGTTTCAGAGGACACGCTTTTGCGTTCGCGGTCAGGCGCGACCGTGCGGTAATCCTCGCCTGTGGCCAGCTTCGCCAGGCGATAGCCGCCATCGCCATAGCGCGACGCCATTGTCTTTTCACCGACGCGAATGACATCGGCCAGTGTCCTGATGCCATCGCGTTCCAGGCGGGCGGCGAAGACCGGTCCGACGCCATAGACGGCGCGCGTCGACTGGACTTTGAGGAAATCGGGTGCATCGGCCCGGCCGAGGAAAAAAAAACCGTTCGGCTTGTCCATGTCGGATGCGGTCTTGGCGAGGAATTTGTTATAGGCCAGGCCGACCGAAACCGTGATGCCGACCTCCTGATGGATCTGCTTTTGCAGCCGCAAGAGGGTGAGGGCTGGCGGGGCGTGGTGCAGGCGCTGTGTGCCGGTCAGGTCCAGAAATGCCTCGTCAATCGAGAGCGGTTCCACGATGGGCGTGACATCCTGCATCATCTTGCGGATGCGGCGGCCTTCCTCGGCATAGACGTCCATTCGGGGGCGGATGACCACCGCGTCCGGGCAGGCTTTGAGGGCCTTGAACATGGGCATGGCGGATTTCACACCATAGAGCCGCGCTACATAGCAGGCCGTCGAGACAACGCCGCGTTTGCCGCCACCAATAATGACCGGCCTGTCTTCCAGTGACGGGTCATCGCGTTTCTCGATCGCGGCGTAGAAGGCATCGCAATCAATGTGCGCTATGGACAATTCGTTCAGTTCCGGATGGCGCAGGGCTTTCTGCCGGCCGCATGATGCGCAGGTGTCGCTTTCACCCAGCGGTGCAAGGCAGGCGCGGCAATAGCCTGGAGGGCGGCTCATGTCAGGGGCCAGAGCCATGCTGCACCCCGGACGCCGGAGCTGTCTCCGTGCGTATTCCTGACGATTCGCGTTGTGACCTGATCGCTGAAGACATAGCCGGGCAGACGCTGGCCTGTTTTTTCTGCCAGGCCCGGAATGTTGGACAACCCGCCACCCAGAACGATCACTTCGGGGTCAACGATGTTGACAATGGTGGCGAGGCCGCGTGCGAGGCGGTCCTGAAAGCGATCCAGCGACGCCTCAGCAGCCGGATCACCGGCGCGCGCCCTGTCGAGGATTTGTTCGCCGGTGAGGGCTTCGCCGCTGCGCCGCTGATGATCTGCAGTCAGGGCCGGGCCGGAAATCCAGCTTTCGATACAGCCTCGCAATCCGCACTTGCAGGGCGGTCCCGGTGCTTCGTCGACCGATGGCCAGGGCAGGGAGGTATGACCCCATTCCCCGCCCAGCAGGCCATGACCTTCGTGCAGACAATTATTCAGAACCAGACCGCCGCCGACACCGGTGCCGAGAATCACGCCGAACACGGATTTTGCGCCTTGCCCGGCCCCGTCGACCGCCTCTGACAGGGCAAAGCAATTGGCGTCGTTGGCGCAGCGCACGGGACGGTTCAGTGCCGTCGCAAGATCCTTGTCGAGCGCGCGGCCATTGAGCGCCGCGGAGTTGGAATTCCGGATCAGACCGGTGGCCGGATTGATGGAGCCGGGATGGCCGATGCCGACCGAAAGCGAATCACTTTGCAGGGATTCTTCAGTCGATCGCACCAGCTTCGCGATCAGGCGGATTTTGGATTCATATTGATCGGGCGTGGCCTCCCGCACGGAATAGCGTGTCTGGCCATTCGAATCGATTGCGGCAACTTCGGTTTTTGTGCCGCCCAGATCCACGCCGATTCGAATCATGCTTTCGCCCTTGCCCGGGTTATGATTAATATTGCCGTTCTTATCTTGTTCCGGGAAAGGAGAAAAGTTCGGCGCCGACTCATCCTTGATTAAGGATCATCTGCTTAAGTGCTTACGGGGTGAAACAGGGTGCGCAATGACGTGCCCTAGCAACGGGAATGCGGCGGTGTCATGCTTCAGGTCATGCCCAAAAAGGTTCTCATAGTCGAGGACAACGAGCTCAATATGAAGCTCTTTTCCGACTTGCTCGAAGCTCATGGCTACGAGACTGTTGGTACGAATAATGGTCTGAACGCGCTGGATCTGGCGCGGGAACATTCTCCTGATCTCATTCTCATGGACATTCAATTGCCGGAAGTTTCCGGTCTGGAAGTCACCAAGTGGCTGAAAGATGACGATGATCTGTCATCGATTCCGGTCATTGCCGTCACCGCTTTTGCGATGAAGGGCGATGAAGAACGCATCCGCGAGGGCGGGTGCGAAGCCTATATGTCCAAGCCCATCAGTATTTCGGTTTTCATAGAGACGATTCGGGGTTTTCTTGGTGAGGAGGCGGCATGAGTGCGCGCGTCCTTGTTGTTGATGACCAGGAAGCCAATGTCCGCCTGCTTGAAGCCAAACTGAGAGCCGAGTATTTCGACGTCGTGACGGCAACCAGCGGCCAGGCCGCCATTGAGTGCGCCCTCGCGGAACAGCCCGATGTGATCCTGCTGGATGTCATGATGCCGGGGCTGGATGGATTTGAAACCTGCCGCCGCCTCAAGGCCGATCGCCGGACACGCCATATTCCGGTTGTTATGGTGACGGCACTGGACCAGCCAGAGGACCGCGTTCGTGGACTGGAGGCTGGCGCTGACGACTTCCTGACAAAGCCCGTCGATAATCTGCCGCTCTTTGCGCGCATCCGCTCGCTGTTGCGACTGAAGGTGCTGCTGGATGAATTGCGCCTGCGTGAAGAAAAGGTCGAGGAGCGCGGCCTCTCTCCGGTGGATAGCGAACCGGACGCTTTGCAGGATGCCCGCATCTTGCTGATCGCCGGTGAGGAACGCATCGCCACGCACCTGAGCAGCAAATTGCCGACGCAGGCGATAGTCGATACGGAAACGGATCCGGCGGAAGCGATTGCCCGGTCGGCCAATGGTTATGATCTGGCGCTGATCGACCTCACGACAAAAGCGTACGATGCCTTGCGCGTTTGCGCGCGCATAAGGGCGAATTCCGAAACGCGGCAAATGCCAATTCTGGCGATTGTTGATCCGGACGAGGTGAGCCGGTCTGTTCGCGCACTGGATCTTGGCGTGAATGATATTGTTCACCGTCCGGTCGATCGCGGTGAGCTGAATGCGCGAATCTGGACCCAGCTACGCCGGAAACGCTATGCTGACACGCTCCGGGAGCGTCTGGAAGACAGCCTGGAAATGGCGATTACTGACCCTCTGACCCAGCTTCATAACCGGCGGTATATCTCGTCGCGTTTGCAGCAGGTCGCTGAAATGGTGGCGTCCGGCGAGACATCAGCGTCTGTGGTGATTGCCGATCTCGACCATTTCAAACGGGTGAACGACACTTACGGGCATGAGGCGGGTGACGGCGTTCTGATCGAATTTGCGACCCGGTTGAGGTCGCGGTTGCGCGCGGTGGACCTTGCGGCCCGCTATGGCGGAGAGGAATTTGTGGTTCTCATGCCGGACGCCCCCATGTCCGAGGCGCAAGCCGGGGCAGAGCGCCTGCGCGCCGGTGTCGCTGAAGCCCCATTCCGCTTGCCGGGCGCCGCAGAAATGCTGGACGTCACGGTCTCGATCGGGGTCGCGGAAATCCGGCCAGGCGACGATGTGGACACCGTTATGCGGCGCGCCGATGAGGCCCTCTACCGCGCAAAGGCGGCAGGCCGGAATTGTGTGATGTCAGATCAAAAGCCCAGCCGAGCGGCCTGAAAGCTCAAGAGTCGTCAGACTACTTGATTTTGCCTTCTTTGAATTCGACGTGCTTTTTGACGACCGGGTCATATTTCCGGACGACCATTTTCTCGGTCATGGTACGGGCGTTTTTCTTGGTCACGTAGAAATAGCCGGTCCCCGCCGTGGAGTTCAGACGGATTTTGATGGTTGTCGGCTTAGCCATGACGAAATTCCCTGATGCACATGACGATCACGCCGGAATATTCCGGTCGCAAGAGGCGCGGAACATACGCACAGGAACGCAGGTGTCAACTGGTTGTGCGCGTGAAATGGCGGTAGCCCAGAAAGACCAGATAGATGAGCGCAAAACCGCTGGTCACGATCAACAGGCCATGGGGATCGATTATATCCATAGCCGCACCGCCCAGCGCAGGTCCTGCCAGCGAACCAACCCCGTAAGCCATGATGAAGGTCGCGTTTGCTGCGGCCAGCGAGCCCCCGTCGAAACGCTCGCCGATCAGCGCCAGGCCCAGCGTATATAGCCCTGTCGCGACGCCGACGTAAAAGAACATCACGCCATATAGCGCCAGGGCATAATCACTGGCGAAATAGATAAAGAGCGGGCCGGTCAGGCAAACCAATGTGGCGAAAAAGGCCACCCGCAGGCGCCCGACACGGTCGGCAATGCGTCCCAGCAGGGCCTGTAGGGCAATCCCGCCCATTGCACCCGCCGCCATCATGAAGCCGATTTGGGCATCCATCAGTCCGACGCGTTCAGCGTAAACTGGAAACACCGCAAAGAAGCTCTGCTCGGTTGCGCCGAACAAAAGGCCGGCGCCAATGGCGGCCGGTGCCATCCAGGCGGCTCGCAACATGGATCTTGCAGTCGTGTGCTCCAGATCCGGCGGTGCGATATCCGGACCCCGGAGAAAGGCAATCGGCAGGGCACCTATGGCAAAAAGCAGGCTGCCTGCCACCCAGGGCGACCAGCCTTCCGAGCCGACGGCAGCCAGCAGTAATCCGCCCGTCCCGAAACCCGCCGCCAGTGCGGTCGCATACAGGCCGAGGATGGTCGCCCGCCGTTCGGGCGGAGCGATCTGATTGATCCAGGTCTCGGACGCCACGAAGACGATGGTGATCGCCATGCCCGACAGGAAGCGGACGAGAAACCAGACGCCGACATCGGGCACCAGCGGGAAGATGGGGTGCGAAATTGCCGTGAGAAGCAGGGCGATAATGATCAGCTTGCGGCCAGAAATCAGCGACATGAGCCGCGGCGCGAACGGGCTGGCGATTACCGTCGACAAGGCGGCGGCGGCCCCGAAAAGGCCAATCAGTTTTCCCGAACCCGTCATGGCTTCAAGATTGAGCGACATAACCGGCATCAGAAGTGAAAACCCGCAGCCGCAAAGTGTCGCGCACAATATGGCGGCGATCAGGGATCGTTGACGTCCGGCGTCGTGAACATGGAAGAGGCGGGCAAGCATGGGCGCGCTATAACGGATCGATCTGCATCCGTCTTGCCAATTCTCTGATGTGCCTTGGACGTTTTGCAGGGTCCGCCTGACGGCGATCCAGCTCGCCCAGTACAAACCGCGTGACATGGGGAAGCGGCAGGGTTTCGGCTTCTGCGCGCGTGACCCAGCGGATATCAATCAGCTCGTCGGTCTCGCGTTTGACCCTGCCCGCGACAGCGCTTTCGGCATCGGCCTGAAAGAACCAGGCATCGAACCGGCGGACCCGGCCCGGAGGCGTTATCGCGCGCGCAATCACGCGCAAGGCGGACGCGTCCGGCTGGATGTTGGATTTGCGGAACGGGGCCCAGTTGCGATGCCGGGACGAGACCTTGCCTTCACTTCCGACCAGATAACCGGCTTCCTCGGCGGTCTCGCGAATGGCGGCTGCTGCGGCCGCCCGCGCGCGCCGCTCGGTCAGGACCCGGCACATGCAGTCCAGATCCTCGCCCTCGAACATGCCGGCCAGCGGCGCATAGCTGTCAGCACGATCGACGCGCCCGCCCGGGAAGACGTATTGCTCGGGCATGAAGACGTGTCGGGTCGAGCGCTTGCCCATCAGGATTTCCTGGCCGCGCGCTGACTGCCGGGTTAGGATCAGGGTGCCTGCCAGTTTTGGCCGCAGGGCTTTGCCTTTCGGCGCCGTCATCTGCGGCGCCCCTTTTTTCGGGGCTGGCGTTTGAAGGAGGATTGCGGCCGTCCCCCTTGAGGCTTGCCACGGCCGCGCGGAGACTGGCGCGGACCTTTTTCCGGCGGCGTCAGCATATCGAACAGCAGACCTCCGGTGACGGGCGTGGCTTCATCCAGCCGCACCGTCACGGAGCGACCGAGCCGGTACATATCGCGGGAATACTGGCCAATCAGCGCATGAAGGGCTTCATCATGATGAAAACGTTCATCGCCGAGGCGGCTGATCGGGACGAGCCCGTCCGCGCCTGTTTCATGCAGCCTTACAAAGAGACCAAAGCGGGTGACGCCGGTAATCCGGCCTTCAAATTCGTTGCCGACACGTTCGGCAAGATAGAGCGCGATATACCGGTCCGTGGCATCGCGCTCTGCGGCCATTGATCGGCGTTCCAGCGCGGTAATGTCCTCGGCGATGGCTTCCAGCTGGCTGGCCTCGCCTTCAGTCTGGCCGTCCTTGCCGAGCTTGCAGCCCCGGATCAGGGCGCGGTGAACGGTCAGGTCCGCATATCGGCGGATGGGAGAGGTGAAATGCGCATATTTACGCAGATTGAGCCCGTAGTGTCCGGGGTTCTCCGTCGAATAGACGGCTTGCGACTGAGAGCGCAGAACCACCTCGTTGACGGTTTCATAATGTTCGCCGCCTTTGGCCTGCTCCAACAGACGGTTGAAGCGGTCCGGGCGGGGGGGCTCGCCGCGCGACCATTTCATATCAATGGTTTGCAGAAAGTCGGCCAGCGCATCCATTTTCTCGAGGCTGGGTGGTTCGTGCGCCCGGTAGATCAAAGGCCGGCCTTTTTGCTCCAGCGTTTCTGCCGCGCAGACATTCGCCTGGATCATGCATTCTTCGATCAGCTTGTGGGCATCAAAGCGCTCACGCGTCTCGATCTCCTTTATCTTGCCGTCTTCACCAATCCGGACGCGGCGTTCCGGGGCGTCGATTTCGAGCGCACCGCGGCGCTTGCGCGCCGCAGCTAGCGCCCTGTAAGCGCCCCAGAGTGGCTTCAGCACGTTTTCGAGGAGGGGCTCACCCTTCGGG
Organism: Hyphobacterium sp. CCMP332; assembly: GCF_014323565.1. Classification (NCBI taxonomy): domain Bacteria; kingdom Pseudomonadati; phylum Pseudomonadota; class Alphaproteobacteria; order Maricaulales; family Maricaulaceae; genus Hyphobacterium; species Hyphobacterium sp. CCMP332. The sequence goes on along the minus strand of NZ_CP058669.1, from coordinate 1,165,328 downwards.
CTGCTGCGCCCGTCAATGGCGTCCTGTGCCTCGCCATAGGCGAGCTTGGCGGCGGAGCGCATCCATCCTCGGATAAAGGTGTGCCCGCGCTTGTTGCCATCCTTGTCGAAGATCATGCGCACCGCGAGGCAGGGGCGCTCCTCTTTCTCCCGCAAAGAGCACAAATCGTTCGACAGCCGTTCGGGCAACATCGGGACGACACGGTCTGGCAAATAGGTGGAATTGCCGCGGCGCAGGGCACCCTGGTCCAGCGCCGAGCCTGATGTCACATAGGCGGATACGTCCGCAATCGCGACGAGAACAATCCATCCGCCTTCATTCTTCGGGTCGGTGTCCGGAGCCGCCCAGACGGCATCGTCATGGTCGCGCGCGTCTTCCGGGTCGATTGTAATCAGCGGCGTATCGCGCAGGTCCGTGCGATCACCCATTGTGACGGGTTTCAGCTTTTCGACTTCAGCGAGCTCTTCATCCTTGAAACCGGTTTCGATCCCGTGCGAGTGGAGGGCGATCAGACTGCCCGCGCCGGGCGAATTCACATCGCCAACGACCTCCTCGATAATGCCGCTTTTCAAGCCATGATGATGTTCGCGGCCGATCCGGCAGATAACGAGATCGCCATCCTTTGCCTTGGCCGCTTCGCCCTTGGCCGGAACCAGTTCATGGCGGCTGCGGCGATCCACGGGCTTGAGGCGGGGCGCACCCTTGCCCTTGGACAGAACACACAGGATTTTATGCGCACTTTGTCCGAGCTTGCGGATCAGACGGGCTTCGTAGCTGCCGTCCCCCTCTGGCTCGATGCGGACAAGCGCGCGATCACCTATGCCAAGTGCGCTGCTGCCCGCCCCGCCGGCACCTTCGCCGGGTGCGAGGCGGATCAGGGGCGGATCATCGCGGGATTTTTCGGGGCGGGCCAGCAGTTCGCCATCTGTGTCCCGGTCATGAATGACAACCACCATGACGCTGGGCAGGGCTTCGGTAAGAGCAAAACCGCTTCGGCCTTCCTTCCGGATCACGCCTTCATCGAGCATTTCCCGGAGCGCGAATTTGAGGGCAATCTTGTCGTCGCCCTTCAGCCGCAAGGCGCGGACAATTTCGCGTTTGCCAAACTCGCCGCGGCCCAGCCGAATGGCTTCAATCAGCGCTTCGCGCGTGAATCCGGATGGGTCGGATTTGTTTTTGCCACTCACGCTTTCTTCGGTGCCGCCTTTTTCTTTGCCGGAGCCTTCTTTTTGGCGGCCGGTTTTTTCTTGGCCGGGGCCTTTTTGCGAGCCGGTTTCTTGCCGCCCTTGGCTTCTTTTTCTGCCACCAGCTTCATCGCTGTTTCCAGATCGATTGTTTCCGGATCGGTACCTTTCGGCAGTGTGGCGTTGATTTTCTTGTACTTGATGTAGGGGCCATAACGGCCGCTCATCACGCGAACCGGCTCACCCTCATGCTCACCCAGCTCCTTCAGGGCTTGCGGTGCGCCGCGCGTGGCCTTTTTCTCGGCCAGAACCGTTACCGCGCGATTGAGGCCGATTTCAAAGACTTCTTCGATATTGGGCAGGTTTGCATAGAGGCGGCCATGCTTCACAAAAGGTCCGTAGCGGCCCAGTCCGGCTTCGATGATCTCGCCATCTTCCGGGTGCGCGCCCACAGTGCGCGGGAGTGACAGAAGCTTCAGCGCCTTTTCCAGATCGAGTTCGTCTTTCGACCAGCCTTTCGGGATGGAGGAACGCTTGGGCTTTTCCTCCCCTGGCAAAGCCAGTTCGACATAGGGGCCAAAGCGACCGTCCTTCAGATAAACGGTTTCTCCGCTGGCCGGATCCTCACCGAGCGCGCCATCGCCCTCGGCCATGCCGTTGTCTTCCGTTGCGCCAAGGGGGCGGGTGAATTTGCAGTCCGGGTAATTGTCGCAGCCGAGGAAGGCACCGAATTTGCCCAACCGAATCGACAGCCGTCCCTTGTTGCAGGACGGGCAAAGACGCGGATCCGAACCGTCTTCCTTTTCCGGGAAGATGTGGGGCGCCAATGCTTCGTTGAGCGCTTCCAGTACCTCGCCGATGCGCAAATCACCGATTTTTTCGACATCGCCGGAGAAGCCCGTCCAGAAATCGCGGAGCAAAGCCTTCCAGTCGAGATCGCCGCGCGACACGCGGTCGAGTTGGTCTTCGAGACTGGCGGTAAAATCATATTCGACATAGCGCTCGAAGAATTTTTCGAGGAAGGCGGTGACTACGCGGCCCTTGTCTTCGGGAATGAAGCGGTTCTTGTCCATGCGGACATATTCCCGCTCTCGCAGAACAGACAGGGTGGAGGCATAGGTCGACGGGCGGCCAATGCCGAGCTCTTCCAGCCGTTTGACCAGAGACGCTTCGGTGTAGCGCGGTGGCGGCTGGGTGAAGTGCTGGTCTGCGTGGGTCTTTTTCGCTTCCGCAGCGGCACCGCTGGAGACTTTGGGTAGCCGGGTTTCGCCTTCCTCGTCTTCATCATCGCGGCCTTCCTGATACAGGGTCAGGAAGCCGTCAAACAACAAGACCGAACCGGTCGCTCTGAGCGCCAGCGTCTTGTTGCTGTCCTGGATGTCGATCGTGGTGCGCTCGAAACGGGCGCTTTCCATCTGACTGGCGACCGCGCGCTTCCAGATGAGTTCGTACAGGCGGCGCTGATCCTCATCGAGGTGCAAATCTTCCGGTGCCCGCGAAAAACTTGTCGGGCGGATCGCCTCGTGCGCTTCCTGGGCATTGCGCTGCTTGGACTTGTAGATACGCGGCGAAGAGGGGGAATAGAGGCTGCCATAGCGGCTGCTGATCACGTCGCGAACCTGAGAAATGGCTTCGGGCGCCATATCGACGCCGTCCGTCCGCATATAGGTGATGAGGCCTACGGTCTCGCCGCCAATATTAACGCCCTCATAGAGCTTTTGCGCTGTTCGCATGGTGCGTTGCGCATTGAAGCCAAGCTTACGCGAGGCTTCCTGCTGCAGGGTCGATGTCGTGAATGGTGGTCCGGGATTTCGCTTGGCCGGTTTGGCTTCCACGGCTCCGATTGTCAGGTCAGCGGCCTTGATGGCTTCGGCTGCCGCAGTCGCCATGGCGCGATCCTTGATCGACAGTTTGCCCAGCTTCTGGCCGTCGAACTGGACCATCCTTGCACGGAAGGGCTGGCTGCCGCCGGAGACCATATCCGCATCTACGGTCCAGTATTCTTCAGAGCGGAATTTTTCGATTTCCAGTTCGCGATCACAAACAATGCGCAGTGCCACCGATTGCACGCGACCGGCGGACCGCGCGCCGGGCAGTTTGCGCCAGAGCACGGGCGACAAGGTGAAGCCCACCAGATAATCCAGCGCCCGCCGCGCGAGATAGGCTTCCACCAATTCCATATCCACGGCACGGGGATGCTTCATGGCCTCCAGAATGGCCGTCTTGGTAATGGCGTTGAACGCCACGCGCTGGACTTCGACATCTTTCAGGACGCGGCGCTTGGTCAGCGCCTCCAGCAAGTGCCATGAAATGGCTTCGCCTTCGCGATCCGGGTCAGTCGCCAGAACGAGGCGATCCGCGCCTTTGACAGCATCCGCTATGGCCTTGACGCGTTTTTGGGATTGCGCATCAACTTCCCACGTCATTTCGAAATCTTCGTCGGGTTTTACGGACCCGTCCTTTGCAGGCAAATCGCGGACATGACCGAAGCTGGCAAAGACCTGAAAGTCTTTTCCCAGATACTTTTCGATGGTTTTGGCTTTGGCAGGCGATTCGACGACAACGACGTTCATTCAATAACTTCCGGATAATTCTGGCCGGGAAAAAAGCCCGGTAAATGGCGGCGGAAACTGATGTAGCCTAACAGGCGTGTCAACACACCACTCCTGCTTGCAATTATAAGTCGCTTACGTAATGTATTCACCTTATGCGCGAGCGGGGGAGTTCATGGATATTCAAACAGCCGGTGAGATCGAGACCATACTGCCGGAACAGGCGGCTGACTTTGTTGCTGAAATGTTGGGAGAGCTGGCGGCGCTTTCGCGGCAGGCAGGTCTTGAGCGATCAAGTGACCTCATAAAGTCGGCCATTCCACTTCTGGCGCTGGAATCCGAACGGCATCAATCCGGGTCATCCTGAAGCGCCATCTGGACGAGACCGCCGGGCAGAACACTTGCGCGGCCTGCGAGTTCCAGTTCGATCAATACGCTATGGACTTCGCCGGCGCTGGCACCTGACTGCCTCACGAGCTCATCTATAGAGACCGGTGAGGGCGACAGAAGCTCCGCGATACGGGTCCGGACCGTGGCATCAGCTTCGTCATCTGTGTCCGCCATATAGTCTGGCGTGTCGGATTCGGCGGCGACGGGCCGTTTGGCCTGACGTAAAATGTCGAGGATATCATCAGCGCTCTCGATCAACGCCGCGCCATCGCGGATCAGCTTATTGGTGCCTTTGGCTCGCGGATCCAGAGGCGATCCCGGTGTCGCCATGACTTCGCGGCCCTGTTCGGCCGCCAGACGCGCCGTAATCAACGACCCGGATCGCATGGCCGCTTCGATGACGACCGTTCCGAGCGACAGACCCGATATCAGCCGGTTGCGACGCGGAAAATCGCGCGCCGTCGGCACGGCGCCGAGCGGAGATTCCGTGACCAGCAATCCTTGTTGTGCGATCGCCTGATGGAGGTCGGCATGTTCCGGCGGGTAAATATGGTCCAGTCCGCTGGCGAGGACGGCAATCGTGCCGGTGTCCAGGGCACCCGTGTGGGCGGCGCCGTCAATGCCGCGTGCCAGCCCGGATACGATGGTGATACCTGCCTGACCGAGCTCTCTTGCAACATCGCGCGCAAAGCGGATGCCGATCGCAGAGGAATTGCGGGAGCCGACAATGGCGCAGCACGGGGCCGCATCCGGATCGAGTCTGCCTTGCACACTGATCACCGGTGGCGGCGGATCCAGAACCGCCAGCAAGTCCGGGTATTCCGGCTCACACGCCATCAGAATGCGTGCGCCGAAGTTGTCAGTGGCAGCAAGCTCTGCCTCGGCCTCTTCGCGGCTGACGATTTTCAGGGCGTTGATGCGGCCGCCTTTCGCGGCGAGGGCGGGGAGGGCTTCGAGTGCGTCACCGGCATTGCCATAACGGGCGATCAATTTTGCAAACGCAACGGGTCCGACTTGTGGCGTGCGCGCCAGCCGCAGCCAGTCGACGCGCTCGGCGTGGGTCAGTTCCTGCCGGATCACGCCTTCTTTGCGCCGATTGAAGGTTCATCACCGGCGAGCAGTCGGGAAATATTGGCGCGGTGCCGCCAGTAGATAAGGATGGCGAGAAAGATGCACAGCACAGCAACGCCGGGCCGGTCAAAGGCATAGGCAATCAGCGGCGCTGCCGCTGCGGCTACGAGGGCGCTGAGCGAGGAAATACGCAGCATCAGCGCCATGCCGATCCATGTCAGTGCTGCGAGCAAACCGACCGGCCAGGCGACGGCAAACAGGGTGCCGTAGAATGTGGCGACACCCTTGCCGCCCTTGAAACCGAGCCAGACCGGGAAGCAGTGACCGAGAAAGGCCGCCCCGCCGGCGACGAGACCAGCGGTCGTGCCGAACAGGAATGTGAAGAGGAGGGCGGCCATACCGGCCTTGGCCGCGTCCAGAACAAGCGTCGCGGCGGCCAGATCTTTCCGGCCGGTCCGCAAGACGTTGGTGGCGCCGATATTCTTCGAGCCGATCTCGCGGATATCGCCGAGCCCCGCCATCCGCGTCAGGACCAGACCAAAAGGGATGGATCCGAACAGATAACCGCCCGTGGCGGCCAGTATTGTTGAAATGATTTCCCAGCCTGACATATCGCGTCACCCCTTCAGGTTGTATACAATGCCCCCATCGACCATGGTCATCAAGACCCGGCCCTGAAAGCGCCTGTTTTGCCAGGCTGAATTTCGCCGCGCGGACGCACTGTTTCTTGTGTCGAAGACCCAGGGCGCGTCACCATCAATCAAGACCAGATCGGCCGGCGCGCCTGCTTCGAGGCGGCCCTGGGGCAGGCCCAGCAATTCCGCCGGACCGCTGGTCAGGGGACGCAAGGCGGAGACCAGATCCAGCTCTTCCTCGTGAACCAGTCCGAGCATGGCCGCGAGCAGGGTTTCGATGGAGATGGAGCCGGTGGCTGCGTCTGCGAAAGGCTGGGCCTTCTGATCCAGATCCATTGGGCGGTGATCGGACACCACCGCGTCGATGAGACCAGCTTCAATCGCCGCGACCAGTGCCCGGCGGTCGTCTTCGCTGCGAAGCGGTGGTGTCAGGCGGTAAGCCGGATCGAGCCCGTCGGCATCCACAGCGTTGAGTGTGAGATTGGCAATGGCCACCGTCGCGGAGATTTCAATACCGCGCTTTCGGGCGCGGGAGATGGCTTCGACGCCATCGCGGGTGGAGACACGGTCAATCATCAAACGCGCACCGGTCAGCTCTGCAAGTGAAGCGTCGCGATCAATCGCCATGCGTTCGGAAACGGTGGGCTCGACGTTCAGACCAAAGCGGGCTGCGGCTTCGCTTTCCGTCGCGACCGTCTGCCGGGACAGACCCGCGTCACGCGGCGGGCTCGCCACCCAGAGCTCGAATCCGGAAGCGTAGCTGAGAACATTCCGAAGCGTGGCCGTGTCGGCAACGGGATCGTCGCCCTGAGACACCATGGCGGCGCCGCTCGTCGCCATGAGGCCGAGTTCGGACAAGGCGTCGCCGCGCAGACCAAGCGTGGCACCGGCGCAAATCAGCGTTCGAACCGGCAGGGGAAGGGTCGCAGATCGAAGCCCCATGACGGTTTCAGGATGATCGATGGGCATTTGCCGTGTTGGCGAAATCACAATGGTTCCGACCCCGCTTGCAACCGCAGCGCGCGCGAGGCTGTCGAGCGTTTCGCCGCCGGGCGTGAAAGCCGGTTCGATGGCGGCCCGCAGATCAATCAGCGCCGGGGCGAGAATAGCGCCGTTGGCATCAATGATGTTATCATCGTCCTGTGCGATGCCGTCACCGATATCGGCAATCAGGCCGTTTTCAACGCGCAGGCTGGCCAACTCGTCACGGCCGGTTGCGGGGTCGACGATACGGGCATTGCGGATGGTGATCGCCGTCATTGTCCGGGCCTCGCATTCTTGCGGGCGCGCTGTCCCAGTTGTTCGAGTACGGCCATGCGAATGGCGACACCGGCCTCGACCTGATCGAGGATCAGGCTGCGCTCGTCATCATCGGCCAGCGTGCTCTCTATCTCGACATTGCGGTTCATGGGGCCGGGATGCATGACAACACAGTCGGGGTTGGCAAACTCGAGCCGCCGGGCAGTGACGCCCCAGAAATGGTAATATTCGCGAGACGACGGGATCAGGGCGCCTGACATCCGTTCCTTTTGCAGGCGCAGCGTGATGACCGCATCGCAGCCATCGAGCGCATCATCCAGATCATGGAAAATTTCGGCACCCCAACGGTCGACATCTGTCGGCAGCAGGGTTGGCGGGGCGCAGAGGCGAATTTCCGCGCCGAGCAGATTGAGCATGCCGACATCTGACCGGGCGACGCGGCTGTGCAGAATGTCGCCGACAATCAACACCCGCTTGCCGCCAACATCGCCAATCCGCCGGGACAGAGCAAAGAGGTCCAGCAGGCCCTGTGTCGGGTGCGAATGCATGCCGTCACCGGCATTGATCGTGGCGATGCCGGTTTCGCGGTGGATGAAGTCGGCTGCGCCGGACGTGTTATGGCGCACGACGATCAGATCCGGGTGCATGGCCGCCAGTGTGCGGGCTGTATCGGCGAGAGTCTCGCCTTTCTTGGTGGAAGAATTGGCAGCGGAGAAATTGACGACGTCCGCGCCCAGCCGTTTGCCGGCGAGTTCGAAGGAGGCCAGCGTGCGCGTCGACGGCTCGAAAAACAGATTGATCTGGGTCAGGCCCTTGAGCGCATCGTGCTTTTTGTCGGGGGACTGATTGATGGCGAGCCAGTGCTCCGCGCGTTCAAACAGAATCTGGATATCCAGAGGATTGAGGTCATCGACCGTGATCAGACGGTCATGAGGAAAGTCATAACTGAAGTCAGCGCGACCCATGTGAATTCCCAGCTGATTTCGGGCGGTATAGGGTGAGACTCGATCAACGGCAAGTCATTGACCTGACTGCCATGAAAATCAAGGGTTTGGAATCCGCGCCTTTGGCAGATTTCGGGAGAGAGATTATGCTCACAATACTGGCTGCAGCGCTTCAGGCGGCTTCACCTGCCCGGTGCACCGTTGAGCTGGTTGTCCTGGGCGTGTCGCAAGACGGCGGCGTTCCACAGGTCAATGTTCAGGCCGACCCTGCCTGGGAAGATGAAAGTCTGCGGCGGCGGGTGGTCTCGCTGGGCATCGTGGATCATGAAGCGGGCGAACGTTTCATTTTTGAAGCGACGCCGGATTTTCGTGAGCAGATGCACGATTTGAACGCGCTTGCGGGCACAGAGGGCGCGCCTGACGGTGTCTTTCTGACCCATGCGCATATCGGCCATTATACGGGCCTGATGTTCCTCGGCTTTGAATCGATGAGCGCATCTGACGTGCCGGTTCATACCCTGCCAATCATGGCGGAATTTCTGTCGACCAATGGTCCGTGGGACCAGCTGGCCGGATACGGGAATATCGATTTGCAGGTCATGACGGCGGGGCAGCCGGTGGAGTTGACGCCGCGCCTCGCGGTATCGGCCTGGGATGTGCCGCACCGCCGCGAGTATGCCGAGACCGCCGGGTTTCGAATTCAGGGGCCCGAACTCTCCGTGGTCTTCATTCCGGATATCGATAGCTGGGAGGAATGGGCGGATCAGGGAATTCGCATCGAGGACGTCGTTATGGAAGACGACCTCATCTATATTGATGCGACTTTTTTCGACAACAATGAGCTGCCCGGCCGGGATATGAGCGCGATTCCGCATCCGCGCGTTACCGAAACCATGGATCTGTTCCAGGATTATCCCGACGATATCCGCCAGCGTATCCGCTTCATCCACTACAATCACACCAATCCGATCCGGTATGAGGACAGTGCGGAAACGCAGGAAGTGCTGGATCGTGGATATCGCATCGCCCGCGAGGGCGAGCGGCTTTGCTTATAAGTTCCGTAATTCCGTCATCCTCCGATTTAATCGGAGGATCTCAGAGGTCCTCCGGTCCCCCGCTTTCGCGAGGGCAGGCAAGCCGGAGGAAGACGCATTTTTGTCAACCGATCTGCGTGGCAATCCAGACGGCAACCGGCAGCGTCACGAAGGACAAGAGCGTTGTCGCGGTCACATCTCCGGCGGAAAGGCGGCGATCGCCGCCAAGCTGCTGCGCCAGCACATAGGCCGACGCGGCGCCCGGCGAGGCGCCGACGAGGACAACGATGGCCAGCGCTTCGCCGCGGACACCCAGAGCCCAGGCGATCCCGCCGAAAACCAGCGGGGCAATGATCAGCTTGTTGAAGGCGGTCAGGGCGAGGAGGCCCCGCCGGGCATTGAGCGCGGTAAAATCCAGTCCCGCGCCGACGGCCAGGAGAATGAGCGGCAGCGCTGCGCGTCCCATGAGAGCGAGCACATCCGCGATCGGTCCGGTCTGAAACAGGTTCAGTAGATTGGCGATCGCGCCGGCGATGCACCCGAGGATAAGCGGGTTGGAGATGATCCGCCAGAGAACAGCCTTGATGTCCGGCGTTTTCTCGTGTGCGCCCCAGACCGTCAGCACGGTCACGGCCATGACGTTCACGACAGGAATGGTGGCCACCATGATGAGCGAGACGAGCACTTCGCCATCCAGTCCGTAAGACAAGGTAGCGAGGGCCAGAATCACGAGGCCGTTCCAGCGCACAGATCCCTGGAAGACACTGGTAAAGGCGGGGCCATCGGTCTTGATCAGCGGCTTCAGCGCGATCACGAGCCCGCCCATGGATAGGAAACCGAGCACGGCGGCCAGAATGGCGGGTGCAACGGTGATATTCTGGAAGTCGGCGCGGGAAATGACCGAGAAAAGCAGTGCCGGTGAGAGACCGACATAGGCGAGGCGTGAAACCGCCGGCCACATTTCCGAGGGCATCAGATTGGACCGGCGCAGACCCCAGCCTACGCCGATCACTGCGAAAATCGGCAAAAGGGCGCCCAGAATGACCGTCATGCTGTCAGAGCTCCGATGGCGTCTTCAAGAATCACGGCGGCAGCGTGGGCGTCGATCACTCTTTCAATCTCCTCGCGGCGTTTGCCGGCCGCCCGCAAGCGGTCTTCGGCCTTGTCGGAGGATAATCGTTCATCCTGAAAGCGGATCGGCAAATCACGAAGGCGTTTCAGATTATTGCCGAGCGCGCGCGCAGACTGGGCCCTCGGGCCGATGGAGCCATCCATATTGATGGGCAGGCCGATGACCAGACCGACACAGGAAAACTCGTCAAACAGCTCGAAGACACGCATGGCATCGGCGGTAAATTTTGTTCGGCGAATGGTTTCGACCGGTGTGATCACCGTGCGGTCGCCGTTGCAGACCGCCACGCCGATGGTCTTTTCGCCCGGATCAAGGGCGAGGAGGGGGCCGGTTGGCGGCAGATCGGGCGTATCATTCATTTTTCTTGGGTGCGCTTGTGGCGGTTTTCAGTCAAGCTTTCTTGCGCTGCAGCATAGGCGTTGCTAGTCAGAAGCCGATCTGGATGAACTCCACGAAAGAGGGCGATTTTCATGTCCGTCACAGAAGACGATGTCCGCCGCATTGCGCGGCTGGCCCGCATTGCCGAACCCAGCGACCGCCTGGCGACCCTGACCGGCGAGTTGAACGGCATTCTCGACTGGATCGAGCAACTCAACGAGGTCGATGTCGACGGCGTTGAACCGATGACCACGCCGGTGAAATTTCCGCTGCCACAGCGCGAGGATGTCGTCTCTGACGGTGGCATCCGCGACAAGGTGCTGGCGAATGCGCCAAGCTCTGAAGAGGGCTTCTTCGTCGTGCCCAAGAGCGTGGAATAGTGGCGATAACCGTCAAGCCGGCTGATCCGCTCAGCACCGAAGCGCGCGAGCTTATCGCAGCGCTCGATGCCGGCTTGTCGGGCCATTATGATGCGGAGAATAATTTTCCGCTCCTGCCCGAAGAACTTCTCAGTGATGACATTGATTTCTTCATGGCCGAAACCGGTTCCGGGAAAAAGGTCGGCACGATCGCGCTGCGCCGCTATCCGGATTATGCCGAGATCAAGCGCATGTTCGTGACGCCGTCAGCACGTGGCCAGGGCATTGCCCGGCAATTGCTGGAGACCGCGCACGAGTGCGCCCGCGCAAAGGGGTATGACCGTGTGCGGCTTGAGACCGGATCGCTGCAGCATGCCGCCATAGCGCTGTATGAATCCGCCGGATATGTGCGCCGCCCCGCCTTTGGCGATTATCCGCCGGAGAGCGACCAGAATATCTATTTCGAACTTGCTATCCCCGTTAAAGAGGCCGTCGGGTCATGACTGATTTTCTTTCCCTTTCGCTTGCGGATATCACCGCAAAACTGAAAGCCCGCGAACTGTCCGCGACGGACGTTGCGACAGCGGCGCTGGATGCGGCTGAAGCCTCGCAGGGCGCGTTGAATGCCTTCACGGTGTTTGACCGCGACAAGACGCTGGCCATGGCCAAGGCGTCCGATGAGCGCCTGGCAAAGGGCGAAGGCGGTCTGATCGAAGGCGCCCCCATCGCGGTAAAAGACTTGTTCGCGGTTGAAGGCGTCTCGACGACGGCCTGTTCGCACATACTCGATGGCTTCAAGCCGCCCTATGAATCGACCGTTACGTCGAAGCTGTGGGCGGAAGGCGGCGTCTTCCTCGGTAAGACCAATATGGACGAGTTCGCCATGGGGTCGTCAAACGAGACGTCCTATTATGGCAATGTCATCAATCCATGGCGGGCCAAGGGGTCCGAGGCCAAACTGACACCTGGCGGTTCGTCCGGGGGCTCCGCGACAGCGGTCGCGGCCGATCTCTGCTTTGGTGCAACCGGCACCGATACGGGTGGCTCTATCCGTCAGCCGGCGGCGTTTACCGGTACGGTCGGCGTAAAAGCGACCTACGGTCGGGCCTCCCGCTGGGGCGCTGTGGCGTTTGCCTCTTCGCTGGATCATCCGGGCCCGTTTGCCAAGACGGTCAAGGATGCGGCCATCCTGATGCAGGCCATGTCCGGCCATGATCCGAAAGAATCGACCTCACTGCCGCTGGACGTGCCGGATTTCGTGGCCGCTGCGGCCGCGTCGGTGAAAGGCAAGCGCATTGGTGTGCCGAAGGAATACCGCATGGACGGTATGCCAGCGGAGATCGAGACGCTGTGGCAACAGGGCGTGGACTGGCTGAAGGCCGCCGGTTGCGAAATTGTCGATGTCTCCCTGCCGCATACGAAATATGCGCTGCCGACCTATTACATCATCAATCCGGCCGAAGCCTCGTCCAACCTCGCGCGCTATGACGGCATGCGCTATGGCCTGCGGGTGGAAGGGCAGGACCTGACCGAGACGTACGAAAAATCACGCGCTGAAGGCTTTGGCCATGAAGTCCAGCGCCGGATCCTGATGGGCACCTATGTGCTGTCAGCCGGCTATTATGACGCCTATTATCTCAAGGCCCTGAAAGTCCGCCGTCGTATTCTGGAAGACTTCGACAAGGTGTTCGAGACCTGCGATGCGCTGCTGACGCCATCCACACCGTCCGGGGCCTTCGAACTGGGATCAAAGTCGGGCGATCCGATTTCCATGTATCTCAATGACATTTTCACGGTGACGGCCAATATCGCCGGGGTGCCGGCCATGTCGGTTCCGGCCGGGCTGGACGCGTCCGGCCTGCCGCTGGGACTGCAAGTGATCACGCCGGCGCTGGATGAAGAGACCCTGTTCTCGGTCGGCGCTGCTCTGGAAGATGCGGCCGCCTTCAGCCACAAGCCGGGGAAGTGGTGGTGAGCCCACACCCCGTCCTTCGTTTTACCGGCCCGGCCTTGCTGATCGGTGCCGCGGCAACGCTGTTTGGCGCGCTTTTGATCACGGATGCCGTGACATTGCCGAATGGCCTGCTGATCGGGATTATCAGCCTCTGCCTCGGCATTGGACTGGTGATTTTCGGAATAATGACACGCGCAGCCTGGCGCATTGTTGTGGCTGCGAACACGGATACACCTCCGGCTCAAACTGAGGAACAGGAATGAGCGACCATAGTTATGTATTGCAAGGTGCCACGGGCGATTGGGAACTTGTCATCGGGATGGAGGTGCACGCGCAGGTGGCCTCCAACGCCAAGCTCTTCTCCGGGCGTCCACCCGATTTGGTGCCGAGCCCAATTCCAACGTCGCCTTTGTCGATGCCGCCATGCCCGGCATGCTGCCGGTGATCAACCAATTCTGTGTTGAACAAGCGGTGCGCACCGGGCTTGGCCTCAAGGCCCAGATCAACCTCTGGTCGGCCTTCGACCGCAAGAACTATTTCTATCCCGACCTGCCGCAGGGCTACCAGATCAGCCAGCTTTATCATCCGCTGGTGGGTGAGGGTGAAATCCTTGTGGATATGGAGCCGGGCATCGCCCGCAAGGTCCGGATCGAGCGTATCCACATGGAACAGGACGCCGGTAAATCCATCCACGACATGGACCCGAACATGTCTTTCGTGGACCTGAACCGCACCGGCGTCTGCCTGATGGAGATCGTCAGTCGCCCCGACATTCGTGGCCCCGAGGAGGCCGCGGCCTGCGTGAAGAAGCTGCGCCAGATCCTGCGCTACCGGGCACCTGCGACGGCAACATGCAGAACGGCAACCTGCGCGCCGACGTCAACGTCTCGGTCTGCCGTCCGGGACAGTATGAGAAATACATGGAAACGCAGGATTTCAAACATCTCGGCACCCGCTGCGAGATCAAGAACATGAACTCCATGCGTTTCATCCAGATGGCGATTGATTACGAGCGCGCCGCCAGATCGATTTGGTGGAAGAGGGTGGCACAGTGCAGCAACAGACCCGGCTGTTCGATGCCAATAAGGGCGTGACGCGGTCGATGCGGTCCAAGGAAGAAGCGCACGATTACCGCTACTTCCCGTGGCCCGACCTGTTGCCACTGGAAATCCCGCAAGCCCGGATCGACGAGATCAAGGCCGAATTGCCCGAATTACCGGCTGACAAGCGCAAGCGCTTTGTCAGCGAGATGGGGCTGTCGGAGTATGACGCATCGGTTCTGGCCGCCGACAAGGACCGCGCCGATTATTTCGAGGCCGTCGCCGATGGCCGGGACGCGAAGATTGCTGCCAACTGGGTGAATAATGAATTGTTCGGCCGTCTCAACCGCGAAGGCATGGGCATTACAGACAGCCCGGTTTCGGCGGAGCAACTGGGCCAGCTCGTGGAGTTGATCTCGACCGACGTTATCTCCGGCAAGATCGGCAAGGACGTGTTCGAAATCCTGTGGGATGAGGGCGGATATCCGGCCGAAATCGTCGAGAAACGCGGGCTGAAACAGGTCACCGATACCGGCGCGATTGAAGCGGTGGTCGATCAGCTGATTGCCGACAATCCCGATCAGGTGGCCTCGATAGAGAAAAATCCGCGTGCGCTGGGCTGGTTTGTCGGACAGGTCATGAAAGCCATGCAGGGCAAAGCCAATCCCAAGGCGGTGAACGAGATTTTGAAGGCGAAGCTGGGGCTCTGATCACCTCTTCCCTTCTGCTTGCCTGACCGCCAATATGGCGCCATGGGGCGAACCATATTGATCTATGCGGGCCTGCTGGCCGTTAGCGTCTTTGCGCTGGAATGGGTGCAGTACCAGTTTCTCGCCCGCCGGTTCGGGCTGGAAATCATGTTCATGATCATTGCCGTCGCCTTTGCTGCGCTGGGCGCATGGGTCGGGATTATCCTCTCATGCCGGAAGCCCGTCAAAGGCTTCGAGGTCAATGTCGCGGCCCAGACATCTCTGGGCATTACGCGGCGGGAGCTGGAAGTCTTGCAGGCGCTCTGTAGTGGCGGTTCGAACAAGGACATTGCGCAAAAACTGGGCCTGTCTCCCAATACGGTGAAAAGCCACATCGCCAGCCTGTTTTCGAAACTCGAGGTCTCCGGCCGCGTGTCAGCGATCGAGAAAGCGCGTTTTCTCTCGCTCGTGCCGTAATGACTGGAAAAACGTTTGATGATGTCGATTCCACCCGTTCGGGTGATGCGCACGGCGTGAATTCGTGGCTGATACCGGATATCTGAAACGATCCGGAAGGGGATGAGACATGTTGAGATATGGATTGATTTTCGGCGCCATCGGCGGTGTGTTCATTGGCGGGGCCATGCTCGTTGGCTTCACGCTTCTGGCGCAACAGGGCAGCGCCGGATCGCAAATGGTCGGCTATCTGACCATGCTGGTCGGGCTGTCGATGGTCTTTGTGGCGATCAAGCGCTACCGCGATCAAGAAAAGGGCGGGGTCATCAAATTCCTGCCGGCCTTCTGGCTGGGTGTGCAGGTCTCGATCGTGGCCGGCGCCATCTATGTCGCGGCGTGGGAGGTTTTCTTCGCCTCCAATGGCGATGCCTGGATGAGCGATTACCTGGAGGCGCAGATTGCCTTGCGCGAGGCCAACGGTGCCAGCGAGGCGGAGCTGGCGGCTTTCGTCGAGGAAAGTCAGGCCATGGCCGCGCTATATTCCAACTGGTGGTTCCGGATCCCGCTTACTTTCACCGAAATTCTGCCGGTCGGGCTGCTGGTGTCGCTGATTTCCGCGGCCATTCTGCGCAATCCGAAAGTCTTGCCAAAGCGCGCAGTTTAAGCCTAACGCATTATATATACGAATATTTTTATGGATCCTGGAGTCGGTTTTCCGGCTTCAGGGGGTTGAAGTCTGCGTCGATAGCGCCACGTCAAAGCGTGAAAGGAGTTTTGATGATGGAACAGAAAATCGAAAAAACCGAAGCCCGGCAGGGCGAGCGGAAGCGCTGGCAGGAGCATACGCTGGTGATATCACTCCTTGCTGCCGTGGTTATTCTCGGTGCCGGATATCTGGTTTTTGCGGCCATTAGCTGACGGAATAACCCTTTGAAAAATGGGGTTCATTAACTTGATTTCGCTCCTTGAACGGGATGAGGAAAACACCATTTCCCCGTAATAAAATCCAAAAAGGAGCCTCCCCATGATCAAGAAAACCAAAGAGTCCGCGCGCCGCCTCCGCAAGGGACAAAGCTGGAAAGACAACGGACTGGCCCTGACGCTGGTCGGTGCTGGTTCCTCCTTGAGCCTTGGTCTGCTGATCTGGTCGACGACGCTCTAGCTTTTTTTTTGCTCGAGCGGTTCTTCCAGTGTCCCGGACAGAAGCATGTTGCGATCTGCAAGGCGAATTGCCCGCTCCATGTCATTTTTTGATAGCGACCGATTTTTCCGCCATTGATTTGGCGACCAGCTGATCGCGATGATCGCTGCTGAAGCCATGTTCTGACGCTTTCGAGTATCGCGTCATGGACGGGCTGTTGATCGCTGCTAGATTTTGTTCGTCACCGGTCGGGGGGATGTTCAAATCAGGCGAATTTCCTTGAGGCGCTCCAGAAGATAGTCCTGAGCTGTGATCGGCTGAGGATAGCGGTCCGGGTTTTCGGCGCTGACGCAATTTTTTAGTGAGCGGATTTCATAGTCCGGCCGGAAGTGCAGGAAGAAGGGCAGGGAATAGCGTGCGAATCTCTGGCGTTCCGGCGCCGGATTCACAACCCTGTGCGTTGTCGACGGCAACACATTATTGGTCAGCCGCTGCAGCATATCGCCGACATTGATCACGAGGCAGCCGGCGGGGGGGTTGACGTCGATCCAGTCGCCGCTGCGCCGGTCAATGACCTGGAGCCCGGCTTCTTCAGCGCCGAGCAAGAGCGTGATGACGTTGATATCCTCATGAGCGGCTGCCCGAATGGATCCTTCGGGCAGTGCACTTTCCTGCGCCGGATAGTGCAATAGTCTCAGGATGGAGTTTCCGTCCTCGACGGTGCCGTCGAAAAAGGTCTCTTGCAGGCCGAGATCGCGGGCGACAGCGCGCAAGAGGCGATTGCCCAGCTGGTCCAGCGCGTCAAACAGCCGCGTCACGGCGTGCCAGCCGTCCACTTCGGCCGGTGTGATGTTGTCGGGCATGATTTTCCGGAACGGATGTCCGACCGGAAGGTCGCGGCCGACATGCCAGAATTCCTTCAGATCGATCTGTGCCACGCCTTTGGCTGCTTCGCGTCCAAAAGGCGTATAGCCGCGCTGACCGCCGCCGCCGTCTTTATAATACTTGTTCTTGATCTCGGTTGGCAGGGCGAAGAAGGCCTTGGCCTTGTTCAGCGCCTGATCGATGAGGGACTGATCCAGACCGTGGTCGGAAATGACGGCAAATCCGAAACGCCGGAATTCCTCGCCCAGTTCGGCGGCAAAAACATCCGGGTTCGTATCGTCCAGTGTGAGCGATACCGGGGGAATTATCTGGTCGGTCATGCGGCACCTGAAATCGTTTGCGTTGTCATACCCTGTGAACAAAGCAACGCAAGACCCGGCTGACGATGGAACGGATTGCCGCATCCGGCAAAATTCGCGGATCGAAAGGTTTTGGCGATCTCTCCTAACGAAAGCGGGCGGTCTGGTAAGGAGTCCGATGGGTGATTCAGACCGGATTCAGACCCCTTAACCGATATCAAGAATCCCTAACGGAAATAAACCAAATAAATCGATTAACCCTGATTTTTCTTAACCTTATAGCAAACCCCTGAGGTGATTCTCCTGATTGTCCGAGGCCAGAAGGCTCAGGGCATTGGGTGGAACGCTCTCATAGCTAATCCGGCATCAAGCCGGGCATGAGGGCCAGATAACGGGGGCCAAAATGGCTTTCACTGATGTGGAAACGGCGCAAGCGCACGACGTGGTCAACACGGATCCGACGGGCGAAGATCTCTGCAAGCTCGGACTTCTCTATTCAACCGGCCAGGGCGGCACGGTGGATTATGTCGAAGCCCACAAATGGTTCAATCTCGCGACCCTGATGGGCTGTGATGCTGCAAAATACTATCGTCAGGAAATCTCTGACCAGATGGACACGATGCAGATCTCGGCTGCTCAGCGTGCGGCTCGCAACTGGTTGGCCACTCGCCACTAGGCTGATTTCTCTAATTGTTGATCGCATCCGCAATGGCGAATGAAAACGCCTGATCGAGCGGCAGGATACCGTAGACATATTGTTCGACGAACAATGTGACTTCGGCGACGGTCGAGCGCGGCACGAAGACAATGTCATATCGTTGCAGCGGGAAGGGGTCGGCCTGTCCGTCGCCGCGAAGGGCCCGGTGCAAATTCACGGTGCGCATCATCAGCCCGTCGCCGCCGGGCGCGCGTCTGAGTATGACGACATCGCCACGCGCTGCCGAGTCGCGAAAGCCGCCTGCCAGCATAATGGCTTCGAGCGCTCCGATACGCGACGGCATTTCAAACATGCCCGGCGTCGCGACCTGGCCCCCGACAATAATGTTTTGCGGTGCGAAGCTGGTGGCAGTGACTTCTACAATCGGATTGCGCAGCATGGACGTATAGGCGTCGGCAATCGAGCTTGCCGCCTCGGAATCCGTTCTGCCGGCCACCATCACACGACCCGCGAGCGGCAGATTGACCCGGCCATCCGGCCCGACGGTGACGGTCCGGTTCAATTCGCTCGCCGTATGGACCGTGACATCGATCGCATCGCCCGGATAGAGGCGGAATGCCGGGTCCGCCGACCGCCACTCGACGAATTCAAGACTGCTCCAGCTTGTCGGTGCGACGGAACCTTCCGGCCGCGCGCCTGAATAGCTCCAGTAGTCCGGCTCGCGATCGCCGCCAAAGGGCGATGTGACAGCATTTGTGACCGTTCGGGCGGTGCCACACCCTGCCAGACAAAAGGCCAGTATCAGAACGGAAGTGCGCATGGGCGGAGTCTCGCTTGAAGAATTCTTACCTGAACAACAACCTTTCGCGGTTCGGATAATGAAAAATTAAACCGGGCAGCGTTTTTCTCGTCTCCATGAGTCGTATGCAATCCGGAACCGGTTCCAGGCCGCCGCATGAGCCCGCTCGTCCCGAGGACGAAAGGCGGGAGCTGGACCTTTATGACCTGATCGAAATGGTCTGGTCGCAGCGTGCCGTCATTATTGCTGTTTTCCTTGTATTGTTCATAGCAGGCGGTGCTGCTGCCTATTTGTTGTTGAACAAAACATATGAGGCCCGCGCTCGCCTGCTCGTGCTCCTGGACGATGAAGATCTGACTCCCGGTGCGGCCGGATCGGGTGACGGATTCATCATCGAGCAGGTCATGCAGTCGGAATCCGAGATCATGAATTCGGAAACCGTACGCCGCATCGCTCTGGAAAATATCGGCCCGGCTGCTGTTCTTGCAGAAGGCGGTTCGGAGGAGTTGGCCCTGCGGGCCATGCGGCAGAGTTTTTCCGTGGTGAGGGCACCGAGTGCCTCGGTTTTGATCCCGGTGATCGAAAGCGATAGCCCCGAACGGGCTGAAACCATCCTGAATGCGATCGTCGATGCCTATCTGGAATATCGCCAGGTTGTCCTGACGGGAGATGGTGCCACGGGGGTGGCTGACCGCCGCCTGCAGGCCAATGCCGCCTATTCGGCGGCACTGGATGAACTGGACGCGTTTCTGACCGCGAACAATATTACCGACTACGATTCTGATGTTGCGGCGCTGCGTACCCAGAATGCGGCGCTTCAGACCACGCTGGCGACCGCCCAGTCCGAACGTCAGGCTTCTTCTGCTGCGGCGGCTGCTATAGCGGCGCGGGTTGCAGACATGCCAGTGAATATCGAACTCTATGTCGAGAGCAGCGCAGAGAATTTGTTGATCGAGAAGCGTCTCGAACGCGAAAGCCTGCTTGCACGATATCTGGAAACCGCGCCGCCCGTCGTGGCCATTGATCGCGAAATCGCAGAGCTGGAGGAGTTTCTCGAGGGCGGCGGTGTGGCAGGTCTCGGCCAGACCCGAACCGGGGTGAACGAAGTCCGTCAGGGTCTTGTACAGGAGCAATTGCGGCTTGAATCCGTGGCGGCGGCAGAGGCGACGCGGGCCCGCACAATTTCGGGGCAACTCCAGACCGTCCAGAATGAAATTTCACGATTGCGCGGTGTGGAGCCGGAATACCGGCGTCTTGCCCAGAATGTCGAAGCCACGGCGGCGGCTGCGACCGTGCTCGCGACGCAACAGGCGGAAGCCGAGGCGCGTCAATCCCTGTCGCCGGGCAGTGCGGATGCGGTCCGAATTGTCGAGCGTGCTTTTGCCGCGCCGGAAGGAACCTCACTGAAGAAGCTGGGCGTGGCGGCGGCCTTCATTTTTGCGGCCGGTACAGCGGTTCTCATCGGATTGATCCGGGGCTACTGGACCCAGCATGTGGGGCCGACAAGTCAGCGGCAGCGTGTTGCTCGCCCGGTCAGGACGGCTGACACCACAGAGGGCTTCGGCCCGATGCCGTCCCGCGTGGCGGGGGTTCCGGTGCTGGCGCGAATGCCGGATAGAGGCAGTGCGTTGGGTCGGCGTTAACCGATGCAATCAATGCTGTGTATCTGGAAATGATTCGCGGCGATTCGATGGTTGATCTTTCATTTGAAATGCAGGCGCTGGTCGACCAGCTGGAGCCGATTGCGCGCCCGGGCGGGAAAGGCCGTGTGCTCATGTTCCTGGGCGCGAGCAAGCACGCCGGAACGTCGACAATTGCGCGGGAATTTGCCCGCGCCGCCGCCGAGCGTTCTCGACGCGGTGTGTGGCTGTTCGACTTGGATTTCGCCCGCAATTCGCATGCCCGCGCCCTGGCGGGGCCCGAAGCGCAAGTCTTCGATGCCTCTTTCGGCCGCAATGCCTTCTGGCGCGCCGAACCTCACGGCGCCCAGGCGCGTCTTGTCGCCAAAGCCTGTGCCGATCATCTCTATGTCACGGAATTCCAGCGCGCCCGCTCAGGCGTCGAGCGGCTCGAATTCGGTACTGCCCGGGAATACTGGAATGCGGTGCGCGGCAGTATTGATCTTGCTGTGATCGATGCCCCTGCCGCCAGCCGGGCAACACTGCCTGTCGCTGCCGATGCGGACGGTGTGATTTTGGTGGCGGACGAAGGTAGCTGGAATGAGCGATCCATCGCGGCGCGCCGGGATGCCATTGAAAGGCGGGGCGGTGTCGTGGCCGGAATTGTCTGCAACCGGTCGCGGGATATGTCGCGACGCGTCGCTTGACCGACGTCAGCATCCATATCCGGAATTTGCGATCCGCGCCGCGGATGAATGTACTTCGCCCGCTGGAATTCTTTCTAGCCGGTCTGATCCTGTTTCTGGTGTCGCAGGGCTTGCTGGGCCCATTACTGGCGGATACCCCCGATCCGGAAGGGGCGGACATTCTTCGCGTGATGTGGTTGCCTGTTTACGCCCTGACGATCGGCTGGATGGTTATTACGCCTGCACGCACTCTGGAAGTGCTGTGGCGGACGCCGCTGATCCTCACACTCTCCATACTCTGTTTTGTGTCCTTCATGTGGTCGGTGGATGCGGGTCTAACGCAGCGCCGGGGCTTTGCGCTGGTCATGACAACGCTGTTCGGCCTGCTTCTGGCGTCGCGCTTTAACTGGCGGGAATTGATCACGCTTTTTGCGGTCGTTTTCGTGGTGCTTGGCGTGATGAGCGCCGTCATGTCGCTCGCTTTTCCCGGCATTGCCGTTCACCACGACATTCACGTCGGCGCGTGGAAGGGTATCTGGTGGGAGAAGAACACGCTCGGCGCCATGATGGCGTTCGGTACGACGGCGGCGCTGGCGGCATCTGTCTGCCAGCCGCGGCACAAGATGATCTGGTGGGGACTTGCGGCGTTTCAGGCGGGGCTGGTCCTGATGTCGACATCCAAGACGGCTTTGCTGGCGCTGATGCTGGCCCTGGCGGGCATTGCGGCCATTCATCTGATCCGCCGGGGATTTGGCTTTTCCTCGCTCATTCTCATAGGCGGCGGGCTTGTCGTCTTTATCGTCGTTCTGATGTTTTCGATCGCGCCCGTCGCCATTCTGGAGGCGCTTGGCCGCGACGCCACGCTGACGGGCCGAACAGATATCTGGCTGGTTCTGGCGGACCAGATCCAGGCGCGTCCCTGGACGGGATATGGCTATGGTGCCTTCTGGGACGGGGTTTATGGGCCGGCCTACTGGGTTCGTCAGCGCACGCAATGGCCCGTACCGACTGCGCATAATGGCTGGCTGGAGATTGCTCTCGGCATTGGGCTTCCGGGCATCATCCTGATGGCGATGTCGCTCCTGATTTCCATCGTCCGGGCCGCCGGGCGGCTGTTTCGCGGGCCGGAGGTGTTCTGGGCGCTGATTTTTCTGATTCTGGTCGCGCTGATCAGTATTTCAGAGAGTAATCTGTTGCAGCGAAATGCGATTACCTGGGTGTTGTTCGTGGCAACCGCTGCGCGTCTCGCCCTGCCGCGGCGCTATGACGATGTCAGTGTCCGATAGGCCTCGGTCACTGGCAGGACGTTCGCACCGCTTTTCGAAACATGATCGAGCAGATCCCGGAACTGATCCGCAGTGCAACCCCATTCGGTCGGGTTTTCCTGAATATCGTGGGCATAGAAAATCAGCCAGCCGGGCCGGGATGCACCTTCATCGACATAGGCTTTTGCCGTGGCAAGTCCGCTTTCGCCGCCATCAATGCCGACCGCTTTCAGGAGATTTCGGTCATCGCCCGCCCGGTTGATGCCGGGGCGCACACCGCGAAGGGTCTCGAAGTTCCGGGCGAGCACGCGCTTGCTGGCCGGGGAAGCTTCGCCAAATGGATAGGCGAAGGCCGGAAGCCCGGAATGATATCCGAGCGCAGTCAGCGCATCGCGATTGGCTTTGACGTCCGCCAATGTTTCGCTGGCCGAGGTTTGCCCGAGGTCAATATGATTGAGCGTATGGCAGGCAATTTCATGCCCGCTATCTGCGAGCCGCCGGATATCGCTGCCGTCAAACATGGGTCCATGATGCGTGTCGGTTCCGGCAAAACCGGCCGCAGCGTACCAGGTGCCGCGCCAACCGCGTTTTTCCAGCTCCGCAGCGCCGCATTCGACGGCGGATTTCGGAAAATCATCGAACGTTATCGACACAACGAGCCGATCAGGCGCGATGTGGATCGGATCCCGCTCAAACAGGCGGGCCCGAAAACGCTTGAGTTTTCCGGACAGGCCAGACGAAGGGATATAAGCGTTTTCTGTCATCATCAGATCGCGTCCGCGGCCCAGCTGGCACGCCAGAGTTTGAGGGCGGTTGTCCGCGCCTTCATCGGCGCGATGGGTGATTGCGCCATCAGGGCCCAGACGCCGCGCAACAGGGCCTGGCCAGGAATGGCTTTCAGGATGCGCGCGGCTCTCGCCCCCGGAAGGGCCGCGAGTTCCGGGTGCTTTTCCAGAAGCCTTGCATAATTGCGCGCGGCATCACGGAATTTGCCAAGCAGAATGTCGGGTGATTGCCAACCGGCATGGCCTGCCGGATTATCGATATGCATCAGTTTACCGATCTGATCAGCGCGTACGGCCCAATCGACATCTTCCCAGCCCCAGCCGGTGAAGTGCTCATCAAATCCGACTTTTCGCATCAGGTCTGCGCGCGCGAGAAGATTGCTCGTGCAAAACGCCGTTGCGCCGATTTCATTCCGGCATTGCGCAGAGTTTTCATCGCTGCTTCGGGCGAGTGCGGCATGCAGTTGATGCGACTTGTCCTGAACCGGATCGGCAGTGTATCCGCCAAATGCGGCGTCAAACCCGTCAGTTTCTATTTGCTCAAGCCATGTCCGCAAAAAGTGTTCAGCGACCGTCATGTCGGCATCAAGGAAAAGTTCCCACTCGCCGATGGCGGCGGAGGCCAGCCGGTTGCGCCCTGCCGCGCGTCCGACATTCCGGCGGGCGGTGAGCAAGCGGGCAGGGGCGGGCAGCGCGTCGACCGCCCGGGCAATGCGCGTATTTAGGTCCGGGTCCGGCTCACCATCGTCGAACAGGACGATTTCGATCGGCAACTCATGCGCGGATATTTCGGCAGCAAGCGCACTCACCAGAGGTGTGGGGTCGTCGCGGTAAAACGGTATCAGGACCGACATTTGAATGCCGGAAGCCATTGTCGCGGCACGATTGGAATAGTCCGCATATTCACTCATGATGATGCCTCCACAGGGCGCAGCCAGCCCTGGGCAATTCCCAGCCAGCTGCGACAATCGGCAATGTTCAGTGCCAGTGCCGCGGCGATGTATACGCCGCCGCCACAGACGCCCTTTGCCAGCAGAACAAGGAGCGCCGGCCCCGAGACGGGTAGCCAGTAGACAACGCCAGCCATGATGGCGGTCGCACAAGCGGCGCGCCCCCAGTCCAGCCAGGGTAGGGGCAGCGGGAAGAGCGACCGTCCGAGCGCAGCACAGGCAACAAGGCTCAAGGCATAGGATATCAGCGTCGCCGCCGCCGCACCGGCAATGCCGAAGACCGGTATCAAGGCGAGATTGAGCCCGATATTGGCTACAGCGGCGACGCCCATGATGGCCGCCATCCAGCGTGTCTTGCGCTTCAGTATGAAGCTTTCGTGGAAATAATAGGTCATCAGCCCTTTCATCAGGCCAGCCAGCGCGATCCACGGCAGGATCAGCGTGGCCCCGGCGCGATATTCCTCGCCAACCATGACCGTTGAGAGCGGGGCGGCCACCAGCGCCAGTCCGGCCGCTGCGGGAAAACCGATCAAGCCCATGACGCGGGCGGACTGCCCGGCGACTTTACGAGCGGCTTCAGGCCCATCCTTTTCAAGCGCCCGGATCATGAGCGGGGTTGCGGCTGTGCCCAGCCAGATAAAGAGGATGTCGATGGTTCTATCCGCGAGGCCATAGCCGGCCGAATAAATGCCGACCGCGGCCTCATTCATCAATCCGGCGATCAGGAAGCGATCGCCTGCGGAGAGGAGATGCTCGAAGACCAGCGAAATCGACACCGGCAGGCCATAGGCGAAATAGACCATCGCCCGGCGTTTGCGCAGCTTGCCGCTTGTGGATTTGCGCGCCTGGGTCGGAAATTCGAAGAATAATGTGATCAGACTGGCCAGTGCCAGGCCGGCAATCGGACCGGCTGCGCCCAAAGGCGTCGCCATCAGAATGGCAATGCCGAGCGCGAATCCGCCCAGAATGTTGGCGGTTTCAAAGATTGAATAGGAGGCGATCTCGCCGGCCGCGCGACGCGATTCAATGCCGATTGCCAGCAGCGAGCGAAGCGTGAGGGCCGCGAGGCCAAATCCAAGGGCTGATTTGAGGGCAACGCTGAACGGGGCGAGCCAGAGCGCCATTCCACCGATGATCAGAACGCCGGCGCCGACGAGCGCAAAACTGGCATAGATGGTCGCTAGATGGGAGGCGAGTTGACCGCGTTCGTCCGCCCGGGCGTGAAAACGCGCGACGGCTGCATCTAGCCAGGTATGAAAGGCCATCGCCGTTATGTGCATGGCCGCCAGGGCAAGGGCATACTGGCCATACATTTCGGCGGGCATCAGGCGCGTCAAAATGGCGACGCCACCGAAGCCGACGACGGCGCGCGCAATCTGCACGGGCAGGTATCCGAGAATGTGCTTGCCGAGCATTCTTGCGCGCAGCTCCCTAATCGAGCGGTGCAGTCTGCACACAAGCACCTAAAATCGCGTGAACATCCGGACATAAAAAGGGTCGAAGCCATTCACCTTAGGATGAGGTTATGACTTCGACCCTTTTTCGATGCGGTATGAGGCTCCGGATTTATTGCGAAAGCGGAAGGCGCCCAACGTTCATCATTTCCGGAAACCAAAACGAAACCCTGTTTCGCTAATGTCGCATCAGAAACCGGGGTGCCCATGGCGAATTCAATCAAAGCCGAATTAAAGAAGCCCAGCGAGCTGTCCTCAGCCGAGCGCCAGGCATGGACGGCCTTCACTGACGCTGATCCTTCGTTGGCCAGTCCCTATTTTCGTCTGGAATTTGCGGAATGCTGTGAAGAAGCGCGATCGGATACGCGAGTGCTTGTCGTCCGCGAAAATGGCCAGATCGCCGGCTTCCTGCCCCTGCAAATGGGGAAGGTGGGTTATGCGCGGCCCCTGGCGGGCCCGTTATCCGATGTACATGGTGTGATCAGCGAGCCAGGTCGGGATGTTGATCTGAAGGCCTGGCTGAAGGCTGGCAGCGTGCCGCTGTTTGAATTCCACAGCGCGCTCGGTCTTCAATCCTGCTGGGGCGGCCATTCCGCCGTGCAGGACGGGTCGTGGATCATTGATATCTCCAATGGTTTCGACGCGTTCGAACAATCGCGCGCGGAACTGGAGCCAAAAGCCTTTCGCAATATCCGGTCACGCCGGCGCAAACTGGAGGAGGCGGACGGTGGTTTTGAATTCCGGATGGATGATGATCGCCCGGAGGCTTTTGCCACCATGATCGAGTGGAAAAGTCAGCAATATCAACGCACCGGTGTTTTTGACGTCTTTTCAGTTGGCTGGACCGCAGACTTGCTCAAAGCTCTGCTCAGGAAGCGGACGGACCGGTTCCGGGGCATATGTTCCACACTCAATGTGGGAGGCGAGATTGCAGCCGTTCATGTCGGCATGGGGAGTGAATCCCGCAGCCATTACTGGTTTCCGGCCTATGATCCGGCTTTCAACAAGTTGAGCCCGGGCTTGCTGCTGCTTCTGGAGAAGGTGCGCGTTGCGGCTTCGGAAGGGAGAAACAGTGTCGAACTCGGTCCCGGTGACTATGATTTCAAGCGCAATCTGAGCAGCTCGCAAATTCCTCTGGCTCAAGGATGCATCCTGACGGCGTCAGCGCCGGCAACCTTGCGGGCGGCCGCGCGATCGCTCGCCGACGCCTTCGAGAAAGCGCCGCTCGGAAATGTCGGCCGTCTACCCAGACGGGCTTTGCGAAAAGCCGACAAGCTGGCGTCCTATTACGCATGGTGATCCGGCCCGACCGCCGCTCTGTTCTCCTGGCGGGTGGAGCCTCCTTATTGATGGGCGGACAAAGATCTGTCACCCGCCGAAAAATAGATCTCTGGGACAATAGGACGGGCCCGCATCTTCGGGGAGCGGTGTTGCCGCAGCGGCGGGTCTATCCGGACATTGACGGTGATACTTTCCTGGGACCGGGACCGGTCGGAACCCCGGTGACGGACGCCGCGCTTGCCAGTCTGGCGGTAAATGGCGGCAATCTCGCCCTGTTATCGCACCCCGGCATCTTTACCGAAACCGCGCCCTACCGGATCGACCATCAGATTGCCGATCATCTCGCCCAGCTGGTTGAGCGGTGTGCCCGTCACGGTCTGTTTTCCGTCATCGGCTTTCGATCCGGGCCGGAGCGCTCCGAATTCACGTTCCATCGCGACGATGGCGATAGCTGGTTCCCGTCATCGATGATTGACGAGCGGCTCTGGCGGGAGGACGAGGCCCAGCTTGCCTGGGCGGATATGTGGCAGCAGACCGCCCGGCAGTTTCGCGCAAACCCTGCGGTTGCCGGTTACCTCTTGATGGTAGAGCCGAATGGCAGCCATGTTGTGCGCCGCTCACCGTGGCCCCGGATGGCGCGCGCAATCGCCCGTGCTGTCCGCGAGATTGATATTGAAACGCCCTTGCTGATCAGCCCGGACGGATATGCCAATGCCGCCTATGAGGCCGAGCTCGACCTGTCAGGGTTGGGCCATACCGTGCTGGCCATCCATGATTATTCGCCCTTTGCCTACACGCATTCCGCCCACCATAGCGCTGCTTCTTTTTCGACTGAATCGGCGCAAGTTTCTCCGCCTGCCGCAGACCGCTGGATGGTCGGGGAATGGGGTGTCCGCCGTTGGGCGTTCAGTGCCCCGGAATTCGCGCGTTTGCGCCTTCAATCCATGGAAGAGCAGGGTGCCAATTCAGCCTGGTTCAACTGGCCCTCGGGTTGGGGCCATTACGAACAGGTTGAGAATGGCTGGAATCCGTTTTTCGGCCACGATCCGGCGGCGACCCGGCGCGTCAACAATGCCCCTTTGGCAGAGGAATTACGCCGGTACTGGTCGCGGAATACCGTTCGCCCCTAACGCACGTTGATCTTGTCACCGAGGAGCGCCGGACCGGTTTTCAGCATGATCCAGAGATCAAACCATAGGCTGGCCTTGCTGATATATTCCACGTCATAGCGAATGCGCTCACGGGCGGATTCGGGCGAGTGCAGGGGACCGCGGGAGCCGTTGACCTGCGCCCATCCGGTCAGGCCCGGCTTTACGCGATGCCGATGGGCATACTCGCCCACAAGACTGGATGTCAGCGCTGCGCCGGTTTTCATACCCGGCGCATGCGGCCGGGGACCAACCAGCGACATTTCACCCTTCAGAACGTTCCAGAGTTGCGGCAACTCGTCCAGACTGGTTGAGCGAATGAAACGGCCGAGACGGGTCACGCGCGGATCGTCGCGTTCAACCTGGCGGACGGCTCCGTCCCTGGGAGCGGGCTCGTCGCGCATGGAACGGAATTTCAACACCTCAATCAGGCGGCCATTAAAGCCTTCCCGCTTCTGGCGGAACAGGACAGGGCCCGGCGAGTCCAGTTTGATCAGAACGGCCAGGACAGCCATGACGGGAAGCGCTGCCACAAACATCAGAGACCCGATCACCAGATCTTCCAGCCGCTTGGCAATGATCCAGCCCGGCGTGGCGGGGCTGCCAGACAAGCGGGCGGCCGGTGCATTTGCGATGTCTTCCAGCGATTGCTTTTTCGGATTGAAATGCTCGAAGTCCAGCAGGAGGCAGACGGGCTGCGGCAATCCGGACAATTTTGTAATCAGGTTCTGAACACGGTCTACGGCGTGCGGCGTCACGGTGACGATGATGCGATCGACTTCCTGCAGATGCGGCCAGCTTGTCAGATCCGCCAGAGTGCCCAGATAGGGGGCACCCGCCAGAATAGACGGACTGCGCGCTTTGCGATCGTCAAAAATACCGAGGATATTGACCGCCTTGTTTCGGTCATTGGAATCGATCAGGCGGCGGGCATTTGCCGTCGCGCCAACGATGACAACATTCGCGGCCAGTCGCCCGCTGCGCGCCCAATATTCCATGAAGAAGGCATATACCGTGTGGACCACCAACAGGGCAGCGGCGGATACGCTCGCCTGTTGTGTGGCTGCGAGCGTGAGCGCCGGGTCTGACAACCGCACGAGTATAATCGTCGCAATGCCCGCCAGGCCCAGGCCGATAATGCTTGTTGCCATGTGTCTCCAGGCCGGCTTGCGCGCGCGGATCACATAGAGGTGAGACATCCGGAATGCACACATTGTGACGCCAAGAAAGACAAGGATTGGCCAGAAATCGGCCGAAAACGACAGGAAAGCAGCAACGGCCAGACTGCCCATAATGCCGGAGTCGATCAGCTGAAGCGCGCGGCTGAGCGTTGCGCGGTCGATCCGGTTGGTGGGCGGGTCAATCTTTTCGCGCATCGTTTCAAGCGTTGCCGTGCGTCCGCGGCCACTTTCCAGGCCTGCAAAGCCCGGAGAGACGTCATTCGCCGGAGAAAAAGGCTGCGTTTCGTAATGCCGCTTGCTCATCGTCACCATTCCCGATCAAATTGATCACATCGGAATAATGCCCGAATAACGAAAAGATTCAGTTGTCAGACGTGGTTAGCAAAATCTGAAGCCGGACGATTTCGTCTTGCACCGTTTTCGCGATATGATGGGATCCCGATTTCCGGGGGAGGGCAAATGGTTCGACTGATCGCGATATCGGCTATGATGGGGGCGCTGCTGGCCGGTTGCGCGACCGTGCCCACTGATCTTGAACCCGGGGATATGAGGGCGTCTGCGGTGGCTCCCGCGCCGCCGTCAGCCCCGAGTGTTGTTGAGGAAGTAGCGCCGGAAAACATGCCCGGTGATGACGGTAGCGCTGCCGATGCGGCACCCTTTGCAGGATTTCGATATGTGCCCGTCGGAACGGCTTTCGCCGGCACCCGTCCGGACACACCCTATGCCATGAGCGCGCTCGGGGCGGCACCATACTGGCGGGCAAACCTCGAATTCTACGAGCTTGCCGGTGAGCTGTTTGCAGACCTTCAGATGGTGATGGCGGAGCATGATCCGGTGTTGACCCGTTTGCGCCCGGGGCCGGACCATATGGTGAACGGCTTTCGGCGTTATGTCTCGGCCGACGCCGAAGACGTCCAGGTATCGGCGGCATTCCAGGCCGGGCCGTGTATGGATGCAGACGGAATTGAGCGCTCGTTTTTTGCCTCCATACGGGTGAATGACGCGGTCTATAATGGTTGTGCCCGCGAAGACGGCGGCCAATGGGACTGGAGCCGTGACATTCTCACCCGTTTTGAAGAGGTCCGGATGTGTCTTGATGAAGTGCCGGATGCGGTTGGTGCGATTGATGCGTATTCGCCGAGCGAAGACCGTACGGCGGTGCGTGTCATAGCCGGCGACCAGCGCCGGTTTGAATGCATGATCGTCAATTCCGGCCAGCGCCTGGCTTCGCTGCGAGAACTGGATGTAACAGAAGTGCACCTGAATGAAGGACGGACGGTCTTCCTGCCGGACGTGCCGGAGGCCAATGAATGTCAGGCCGTCGAGCAGATTCGCCGCCCGGACGGCGCATTGATGGGCGCATTGGTTCACGACCTTTGCCAGAATCCCCGGCTTCATGTCGAAGGCCCGCTTGAAAGCGGCGAAAGCTGACTTTTTCGAAGGTTTTCAAGCTCGGGGAGCACATTCGCGATGCTCGACCATACCGAAATTCCCTGCGGCCGATAATTTTGGCGGCGGGCGAAGCGCTTTTTTCAGAAGACGTGGCAGGTCGGGTTTCGCATCGCCCGATAACGCCGCGGGCCGGTCCGGCATGAAAGCAATCGCCTGCATGCCGCTTGCGGTATCAGTCTGCAAAGAGACTGGCGTAATCGCCATAACCTTCGGCTTCGAGGTCAGCGACCGGGACGAAGCGAAGCGAAGCCGAGTTGATACAGTAGCGCAAGCCGCCCTGATCCTTTGGGCCATCCGGGAAGACATGGCCCAAATGGCTGTCACCATGTTTCGAGCGCACCTCTGTGCGGATCATGCCGTGTGATATATCCCGCAATTCATTTACGTTTTCGCCTTCAACCGGCTTGGTGAAGCTTGGCCATCCACAGCCGCTATCGAATTTGTCCATCGAAGTGAAAAGGGGTTCGCCAGAAACGATGTCGACGTAAAGCCCTGCTTCCTTGTGGCCATCATATTCGCCAGTGAACGGGCGCTCTGTGCCGTTTTCCTGGGTTACCCGATATTGTTCGGGTGTCAGCCTGGCGATGGCGTCCGCATCTTTTTTATAGTTTTCGGGCATGGGGCGCTCCGTTCTCGCTGGCCAGAATTTGGTTCATCCGATATGGGCATTCGGCAACCGGATTTCCACGGTCATGTCCGGATTGTGATGACGGCGTGAAACCGGCTAGTTCTGCGCCCCTACGACCGGCTCTCCACCGGCATCCTCAGCTTGTGACTCCAATTGCTTTGACATCCAGTTCGGCGTTTTCGTGAACCGGCCGAGAACGCTGTAGGCGACCGGGATCACGAAGAGCGTAAACAGGGTCGCGACCGTCACCCCGGTGAAGATCACAACGCCGATCGTGATCCGGCTCTCGGCCCCCGGACCGCTCGCCAACATGAGTGGCGCTGCTCCGATAGCAGTGGACAAGCCCGTCATCAGGATCGGACGGAAACGTATTTCAGCGGCATCCAGTGTCGCGGTCATGACATCCCGGCCTTCTTCGCGCAGCTGGTTGGCAAATTCGACAATCAGAATGCCATTCTTGGCTGCCAGTCCAATCAGGATTACCAGCCCGATCTGGGAATAGATATTCAGGCTCGAGCCAATAACCTCGAGGCCGAATAACCCGCCCGTTACGGCGAGAGGCACCGTCAACATGATCACGAAAGGCTGGATAAAGCTTTCAAACTGCGCGGCCAGAACCAGAAACACGATCAACAACGCCATTCCGAATGCGAAGAGGAGCGCGCTGTTGGCTTCAAGGAATTCCTTGGCTCCACCGAGATAGGTTGTCGAAAAACCCGGTGCGAGTTCGCGCCCCGCCCAGTCGTCGAGCCATTCGACCGCTTCACCCAGTGTATATCCATCCGCCAGTGTGGCGGAGACCGTGATGGCGCGTTGACGATCCACCCGGTTGCGCGATGAAGCTTCACCGATTTCTGTGATCGAGACTAGGTTGGACAAGGGGATCAGGCGGCCTTCGCGGCCGGAAACGTAGAGCGTTTCCAGATCCTGTGCGCTGGAGCGCTGATCGCGCCGGTTTTCCATGATGACGTTGTAGGCTTCGCCCTGCTCAATGAATTGACCGACCCGGCGGGATCCAAGATGGGTTTGCAATGTCTGCCCGATATCCGCCACGGATACGCCAAGGTCGGCCGCTCTCTCGCGATCAATATCGACGACCAGACGCGGGCTTGTGGGTTCGTAATTCTTGCGGGCGCGCATCAGATTTGGGTTGCCTTCGCGGATGGCGGCCAGAAGCCGCTCCGCTTCTGCATCAAGACTTTGGTAGTCAGGCCCCTGAAGCACGAATTGAATATCATCGCCACCCCCGCCGCCCCGAATGGCCGAGCGCATGGAGGCAAAGGCGCGCACACCGGTCAGCTGGCCGAAACGTTCATTGATCTCACCCAGTATTTCGCTGCCATCCCGGCGGTCATCCCAGTGCACCATACTGCCGATGACAATTCCGGAATTGTAACCCGAGCCGCCCCAGCCGGGCGCCACGACAAGCACGCGGCGCAACTCTCCAGCCTCCACATATTCCATGACGATGTTTTCAACTTCGGTTGCCTGCTGGGTCATATAATCAAAGCTGGCACCTTCAGGTCCGGAGAAGAATCCGAAGAAGCCCCCGCGATCTTCCGGTGGGGTGAGTTCGCCCGGGAGCTTGTTGAGCAGGTAGGCAGAGCCGCCCAGCGCCACGAGAATAACAGGAATGATCATCCACGGTGTCTTGACTGCAATCTCCAGACTGGACCGGTAATTGCCGCGCACACGGTTCACGATTTCATTGACCCATCGAGCCGGGCCGCGTGCTTCTGTTGACGGCTTGATGAGTTTGGATGCCATCATCGGCGAGAGGGTCAGCGCAACGAAGCTGGACAGGATCACGGCGACCGCAATGGTGAGGGCAAGCTCATTGAATATCCGGCCAATGAATCCGGGCAGGAAAACCAGCGGAACGAAGACGGCGACCAGAACAGCTGTGGTAGCAATCACCGCGAAGAAGACCTGTCGACCGCCACGCAGGGAGGCGAGGGCAGGGCCCTCACCCATATCGACGCGGCGTTGAATATTTTCCAGCACCACAATGGAATCGTCGACCACCAGCCCGATTACGAGCACCAGTGCCAGCAAGGTGAGAATGTTGATGGAAAACCCGGCAATTGCCAGACCTGCAAAGACACCGATCAGGCAGACCGGCACAACAGCGGCGGGAATGATCGCAGCGCGGAAACTGCCGAGAAACAGGTAGATCACCAGCACAACCAGCGTGGCGGCAACTAATAATGTGCGCCAGACCTCGCGGATGGATTCTTCGATGAAGACCGTATCATCGGATGCGACGATCAGCGTCATGCCTTCGGGCAGGTTGGGCCGGATGCGTTCGGCTTCAGCGTTGACATCGCTTGCAACCTGAACAGAGTTGGCCTGACTTTGCCGGACAAATCCCAAGCCAATCATGTTGTTGGCGTTGCCGCGGAAGAGTGTGCGTTGTTCTTCCGCTTCCAGAGAGATGTCCGCGACTTCCGCAAGCCGGATAATGTGACCACCTTCGCCGCGGCCGATCGGCAAGCGCTCAAAACTCTCCGGTTCGGTAAACATGCGCTCGACCCGAACCACGATCTGGGTGTCGGGCGTTTCGATGGACCCTCCGGGCACCTCGACATTCTGCGTTCTCAGCGCGGTATCAATATCCGAAACGGTTATCCCGCGCGCTGCCATGGCTTGCGGATCCAGCCAGATCCGGATCGCATACCGGCGCTGGCCGCCAATCCTGACGCGCGCGACGCCATCAATGACGCTGAACCGGTCAATCATGGATCGCTCGGCATAGTCAGATAATTCTTCTGATGTCATGCGGTCCGACATCAGCGCATACCACATGAAGGGGCGCGCGTCGGAATCCTGCTTTTGCACTTCGATCTGTTCGATTTCCGGCGGCAACCGGTCCGCAATCCGGGAGACGGCGTCGCGAACATCGTTTGCAGCCGCTTCGATGTCGCGGCTCAGATCGAATGTAATGGAAATACTGGAATTGCCGTCGCGCGAAGACGACTGGATCAGTTCGATGCCGTCAATGCCAGACAGTTGATCCTCGATCACCTGCGTCACCCGGTTTTCGACGACTTCGGCATTGGCGCCCGGGTATTCGGCCTGAACCGAAACGACGGGCTGATCGACATCCGGCAGTTCGCGTAATGGCAATTCGCGCAGGCCGAGAATGCCGAAAACAATAATCAGAGCGCTTGCCACAAAGGCCAGTACCGGGCGCCGAACGGCAATATCGGAAAGTGTCATGGCTGGCTCGTCAGATTGCTGGCCGGGGGCGTCAACATGGCGGCCCGTTCCACAGCGGCCGAACGCGTTTCGGTCACGGTCACCGGCATTTGACTTCGGATGCGATGAACCCCTTCAGCAACGATCAGGTCACCGGACGCAAGGCCATCGGTGATTTCAACCAGATTGCCGTCGCGCTGACCGAGCTCGACCGTGCGCCGCTGGACAAAACTGCCGCCGTCGCGTTCGCCGATAACAAAGACAAAACTCTCGTCCAGATATCGGGTGATCGCTGAGCCTGGGACGGCGGGAGTGTTGCGGATATCGCGCCGGATTTCGACCGTCATGAGCTGGCCGGGCCTGAGATGACCCGATGCGTTGTCGATTTCGGCCCGGACGGTAATCGTGCGGGTGACCGGGTCGATGCGGCTGCTGATCTGGGCAATTTCCCCGACAAAAATTTCATCCGGATAGGCCGATGTCCGCGCCGCAATTGAAATGCCGGGTTCCAGTGCGGCCAGAAAGCGTTCCGGCACAGAGAAATCCAGTTTGATGATGGATGTATCGTCCAGCGTGATGATGGGATCACCCGGGCGCACCAGACTTCCGACGCTTACTTCACGAAGGCCGACCATGCCGGCGAAGGGGGCCCGGACGATCCGGTCGGCCAGCCGCGCTTCGATCGAATTTACGCGGGCGGCGGCACGTTCGACGGCCGCATTGGCTTCATCGAGGCGTTGGCGCGGCGCGATGCCGCGATCGATCAGGTCTTCGACCCGGTCCAGTTCGCGGCGGGCTTCGCGCTGGGTTGCGCGCGCTTCGGCCAGATCCGCAGCTTCTTCTGTTTCTGTCAGCTCTACGAGAATGTCGCCTTCCGCCACGCGCTGGCCTGAGTCAAAATTCATTATGGAAATCGTATCCGCCACCTGCGCGGTCACCGTAACGGTTTCATTCGCCCGCGCCGTTCCCAGGGCCTCGACGATGTCCGCGAATTCATGCGATCCCACTTCATACGCTGCAACAGGTGTCGCACCGCTCCCCCAACCGCCTGCACTCGTCTCTTCACCGCCGATGGAACGGAAAAGGACGATGGCCGTCATGACGAGAAAGACGCCGAGTACAATGATGAGAGTTGCAGCACGTTTCATGAAAAGCCTCCGCGCGGAAAGATGCCCCAAAAGCCATAGACTTCAAGGCGAAATACAGTTGATCAATATACCTCTTAAGGTTGCGATTTTTAGCGATCATTTCAATATTGCCGCTAAAAATCAGCAGTAAGAGCCATTCTATTCGGGAATGAGCGCCCGGAATCCCGGATGCTGCATTTGGTTGTCCGGCTGAATGATCAGCAGTCAACGCCGGCATGAAAAAGGATAGTGGCGGAGAGGAAGAGAAGAGGATGTCATTGCGTCGCTCCAATTAAGTTATTGATACAATTGAACATGCATCAGCGGTGACAATAGAAAATTGGAACAGGAGATGGGATGTTCCAATGTGTCGCTTCTCAAGACGTTGTTCAGTTGGCTGGCGGCTGCTGTTTGAGAGCATAATGCGGTTTAGCGCTGGGGAACGGCGCAAACATACGACAGACTCTCAATTCAAATGCGGGACCAAACGGAGCTCGGGTCACAACACCTTTTTCCCGTTTACTTGTGTTGCATTATCTTGCTACGAATGGATTGGACCGACCACCAAACCTAACTGCCGGTAAATCAATGAATTCAACCGTTCGCATCGCTCTGGTGGATGATCATCGGTTGTTTACCGAAGGTTTCAGCGCATTGCTGACCGGATCCGGTCACGGGTATGAGGTCTCGACCTTTGAAGATCCGGTGGTGTTTCTCGAAGCGTTATCGAGCGACACCCGTTTTGATCTGATCATTCTGGATCTGGTTATGAAAGGGATGAATGGCTTGGCGTTGTTGTCGGCGATCCCGAAGATCAAAGACGCGCCGCCCGTTCTGATGTTATCCGGCATCGCGACCCCTCCGCCGGTCAGTGAAATGCAGCGCCTCGGCGCGAGCGGGTTTGTGTCAAAATCCTCGGAAATCAGCGTCCTGCAGCATGCGGTGACGCGTATTCTGGACGGGGGTAAGGTCTTTCAATCGATTGAGGCCACTCAAGCGGTCGCCGACGATGCGGGCGAGGAGGTCTGGACTACGGCTGCAGAGCCCCCCAATCTTGCTCCGCGTCAACTCGCGGTTCTGAAAATGCTGGGTGAAGGCGCGACTAACAAGGCGATCGCCGAAGCCCTGAATATCAGCGAGAACACCGTGAAATCGCATTTGCGTTCGATTTTCGAAGGCCTTGGTGTTCGAACCCGAACGGCTTGTGTCCACAAGGCGGTATTGCTGGGATTGATCTAGTTCGCTGTGCGGCCTTCGAGTGCCTGATCGAGCGCCGCACGCAGCGTTTCGCTTTCCGCCGGTTTTGGAATGATGGTGACATCTTCCAGATCAGCGAGCCTGGCAAAATCATAGACTTCGCCAGTCAGGAGGGCCGCGGGAATATCGTCCAGCACCTCGTCGCGAAGGGCCGCGATGACATCAATGCCGTCTTCGCCGTTCGCCAAGCGCTTGTCTGCTATAATGAAGCCGGGGGCCTCATTGGCCCAGGACAGAATTCGCTTGGCCTCATTGCCGGAAGCCGCTGCAATGACCCGGCATCCCCACTGGGTCAGAAGCATGGCGAGGCTTTCGCGCACGGTGGCTTCATCGTCGATCACAAGAATGAGCGGTGACCCGTCGATGGCTTTTTCGGGAAAGGGGGTTGCTTTCCGCTCCGGCGCGCGTTGGGCCGCAGGCAACCTGATACCAACGCGCGTGCCCCATCCCGGCTGGCTCTTGAACTCCAGCGGCAGGTCGAGTTTTTCGGCCAGTTGCCGAACAATAGGCAATCCGAGACCGAGGCCCTGGGGATCGGGCCCATTATCCAGCTGGACAAATTCATCGAAGATGCGGGCCTGATCGGCCTCGCTTATGCCGGGTCCGTTATCGGACACTTCAATCAGCACACCATCCCGGCCTTCATGGCAATCAATCGTGATGCGGCCATTGTGCGGGGTGAATTTAACCGCATTTGCGACGAGGTTGCGCAAGATACGTCCGAAGAGAACCCGGTCGGTCTCGACGGCAATGCTGGTTTTCTCAATGCTCAGTGAAAGCGATTTCTGGCGGGCAGGTTCGGCGAATGCGGCTTCGAGTTCAGACAGGATATCGGCCAGGTCAAAAGCACTGGTCCTGGCCGTGATCGCACCGCTACTGAGCCGGGCGGTTTCCACAAGGGCTTGCAGCATGTCTTTCTGGCTGCGCCAGGCCGCTTCGATTTTCGCCAGAAGGTCGGCCTGCTCCTTTGTGGTGACTTCTTCTTTCAGCGCGCGAATGAAAAAACCCTGAGCCTGCAAGGGCTGGGACATGTCGTGGCTGGTCGCGGCCAGAAAACGGGACTTTTCGGCGCTGACCTTTTCAATCTTGCGGTTCTGTTCCTGAAGTTTCTGATTCAGGCGCCGATTGCGTTCGGCTGCCAGCGTTTCGATCGTCTGTAGTTCCGAGCGCGCGCTGACCAGCAGACCGAACCCATAGAGGATCAGCAATCCGACGCCGATCAATCGGGCGGGCCCGTCAACGGTTGCGAGCCAAAACAGGGAGAAGGGCAGAAACATGCCGGTTGAAAGGCTGACGAAGGTGGGCCGGTATTCGGCACTGGGCAGCATGCCGCCCAAGGCGATCGAGACCACGATATTAACGGCAATGAACAGGTTCAGCGTTGAAGACGGATCCAGGTAGGCTATGGCGAGGCCGGACCATACGAGCCCGGTCATAGCAGAGATGAGCGTATGGCCACGCAAATAGCGCTTGTGGTTTTCTGCTGTGATGCCGCTCCTGAAGGCCTGCCCGTAAAGAAAGACAATCAGAACCATCAGACTGGTCAGCACCAGCCAGATCCCGGCAAAAACGGGATGGCCGGAAAAGGCAATCAGGGCGGTGAAATAGAGAATGACGCCTTCGACAATCAGGCATGACGTGCGCGTTCGCTTCAGCAATAAACGCGCCTGTCCCAGACGTACCTCGTCCAGATCGTGCTGAATCTGGGTTTTGAGATCGTTCGTGTCAGAGGCGGCGTCTTTTGCGGCCATTTACCTTCCTGTGTGTCTGCGTTCCACGGGCGGATTGTCCCTCTCTTTGCTCCGGGCGCAATCACCTGAAAGGGTGGGCGGTTTGCCTATTTCAGTTCAAGCGCAGCCAGAATCTGCTGATGGCGCGCCTGGGTGATGGGATAGGTCCAGATGATTGCAATCAGACTGGCCATAAAGAGTGCGGGCGCGAAGGAGACCATGATGCGGATGGCGGTCAACGCGGTTTGCGGCGGAACAATATCTCCGGAATAGCCCAAACCGGCCAGAATGAAACCGATGATCACGGCCGTAATTCCGACTGCTGATTTCTGCGCAAAGGTTGCCAGCCCGAATGTTCGGGCTTCGACGCGCAAGCCGGTCACCAGCTCGCCATGTTCGATTGCGTCGGGGACCATGGACCACAGCATCACCGGAATCGCGGCGCCGCCAATGCCCGCAACGGTCACAGCGACCAGCGGCACGATTGCACCACCCGGCGGTGCAAATGCCATGGTCGCATAGCCGGTCACGGCGACGACGAGACCGGTGATCAGGCTGACGCGTTTGGAGGTGCGGGCGGCCAGAATGACCCATACAGGTGCCGCGAGAATGACCGCGAATGCCGAGGCCGCCAGAACGGGGGTTATGAGGTCGGGCCGTCCGATTACATGGGTCAGAAAATACAGCATGTTTTGCAGAAACAGGCCCTGGGCGATGGTGCCGCCGACCATGATGGCGAGCAGGCGGAGGAGGGGTGTATTGCCCTTCGCGGCGCGAAACAGGCCGGTCAGGGCCGAAACATAGTCCGGGCTGCCAGTCTCCCGCGGCGCCATTTCCGGCTCCTGCACAATCCGGCTGCACGCGAAGAGCAGGGCGGCGGCCATCAGCCCGACCAGAATGGCGGCGATCATATATCCGAAGGCTTCCGTCTGACCGCCCGCCTGATTGGCTTGCACGATGATGGGTGTGAGAATCGCCGTGACCACGGCGCCGGTTGCGGCACCGGACACGCGAAAGCCGGAGAGGGTGCTGCGCGCATGGCCATCCGTTGTCAGACGTACGGGCAGTGTATTGTAGGGCATGCTGGCGATTGTATAGGCGGTGCGGAATACTAGGTGTGTGATCAGTGCCCATGCCGCGAGTGCGAGGCCGGACAGGGGCGGTGCGATGAACATCAATCCATAGGCCAGCCCGACCGGCAAGGCCGCAAATGCGATGATGGGCGCATAGCGGCCCGTGCGGGCGGCCCGTTGCTCGGCCCATGCGGCCACGATCGGGTCCGAGATGGCATCCCAGATCATCGAGATCAGATAGATTGCTCCGGCCAGTCCGGGCGGCAGGCCGAGGACGTCGGTATAGAAATACAAAAGAAATAGTGCGCTGCCGTGCCAGACGAGCAGAAAGCCGAGATCGCCAAGCCCATAGCCTGCTTTGCTGGCCAAGCTCAAACCGGTTGTTTCGGCCGTATCCGTCCGTCTCTTCACCTGAGCCCTCCCGCCACACTTCCGGACTTTATAGAGCAGACCCACCCGTTTGGGCGATTGTTTTGCGCGGCAGACCATGGCGAGTTGGTAGACGCCGACTTGTAACTTCGTTGCTGAACGTCATGGCTCGTTTGGAGAAGAGTATGTCTATTTCTTTCGGTTTTTGTTTGTTGCGTCAGATTGGACTTTCGCTCTTCAGGGGAGGCGCGCACAACCCCACCAACGGATTTACGTCGTTACTCATGTTGGCGCTTGTCGCCTTCATGCCGTCATTGGCAATCGCTCAAGACCTCACCGCACCGCGCATCACCTCGATCGAGCGCCAGACGCCAGCCACATCGCCAACCAATGCAGACAGCGTGACCTGGAGGGTGACGTTTGACGAGGCGGTGGTGCCGCCAACGGTCTTCGGGCTGACCAATGTCGCGAACGTGCTCGATGACGCCACTCTGCAACTGGATGGTGCCTCTTCCGTCACGACGGCGGTGGTGAATGGCACGACTTATCTGTTCGCGGCAGGATTTTATGATTTCGGCGTCAGCGTGTTTTCGGTCGCCGATAATGGCGCGCTGACCAATGTCGCCAATGTGAGTGATGACGCCACGCTGGAACTGGATGATGCCTCTTCCGTCACGACGGCGGTGGTGGATGGCACGACCTATCTGTTCGTCGCGGCGCCGACTGGAAGCGTCAGCGTCTTTTCGGTCGCCGATAATGGCGCGCTGACCAATGTCTTCAATGTGAGTGATGACGCCACGCTGGAACTGGCGGGTGCCTTTTCCCTCACAACGGCGGTGGTGAATGGCACGACCTATCTGTTCGCCGCGGGGAATGCTGATAACGGCGTTAGTGTCTTTTCGGTCGCCGATAATGGCGCGCTGACCAATGTCGCCAATGTGAGTGATGACGCCACGCTGGAACTGGATGGTGTCTGGTCCGTCACGACGGCGGTGGTGGATGGCACGACCTATCTGTTCGCCGCGGGATTTTTTGATGACGGGGTGAGCGTCTTTTCCGTTGCCGACAATGGCGCGCTGACCAATGTCTTCAATGTGAGTGATGACGCCACGCTGGAACTGGATAATGCCTCTTCCGTCACGACGGCGGTGGTGAATGGCACGACCTATCTGTTCGCGGCGGGATATCGCGATCACGGCGTCAGCGTGTTTTCGGTCGCCGATAATGGCGCGCTGACCAATGTCGCCAATGTGACCGATGACGCCACCACGCTGGAACTGAATGGTGCCTATTCCGTCACGACGGCGGTGGTGAATGGCACGACCTATCTGTTCACCGCGGGATATCTTGATGACGGGGTGAGTGTCTTTTCGGTCGCCGATAATGGCGCGCTGACCAATGTCGCCAATGTGACCGATGACGCCACGCTGGAACTGAAAGTTCCCATTTCCGTCACGACGGCGGTGGTGGATGGCACGACCTATCTGTTCGCCGCGGGATTTGAAGATAACGGCGTCAGCGTGTTTTCGATCACGCCGCCAGCGGCGGCGGTCGCCAATTTCACCCTTGCCGGATCAACGGCGACATTGGCAGAAGCCACCGTGTCGGGAACGCAGGTCGATGCCACCGCATCCGGCGGCGATCTCGCCAATCTGAATGCCACTGTCACGCTCGGCTTTGCCGCCGGGCAGACCTTTACAGATCTCGCCGGAAATACGCTCGTCAATACCACGCCGACCGGCACGAATGACAACACGTATGTGATCGACAACACCGCGCCGCGCCTCGACACGATTGCCGGCGGGTCAACCTACACCAATCTCGACAGTCTCAGCTTCCGAGCCACGTTTGATGGCCCGGTTGTGAATGTCAGCGCGGCGGACTTCTCGATCGGTGGCACCACCGCGACTGTGACGAATGTCGTGGCTAATTCCAGCTCTGATTATTCCCTGACAGTCTCTGGTGGTGATCTTGCTGATATTGCTGATACGACCGTGACCATTGCATTGTCAGGCAGTCAGGATATTGCTGATGTCTCTGGGAATGCGCTCACAGATACGTCGCCAACAGGTTATATCGACTCGATATTCGTGAACAATACGCTGCCGGTTGGCACCTTCACATCCGCCGCAGTTGCGCCGGTTTCACAGCCTTTCACCGTCAATCTTGCCTTCACGCCGCAAGCCGGATTTGCGGACAATATTCTTGCCCTGACGCAGTCGGATATCGTCGTTGGCAATGGCACGATCGAGTCCTTCACCCTGACGACCGGCGGCGGCGTAACGACCGGTGCCGACATTGTCGTGCGCCCGACGGCAGACGGTGCGGTGACGCTCGACCTGCCCGAGAACAGCGTGTTTGATGAAGCCGAAAACCAGAATCCGGCCGCCACCCAATTCTCGATCAATGCCGACGTCACCGTGCCGACGATCAACATCTTCAAGCCCGGCGCGCCCTGTCCGTGCAACGGGCCGATTACCGTCACCATGTCCTTCTCGGAAGGTGGTATTACAGGTTTCGACATAAATGATCTCGTCGTTACCGGCGGAACGCTGTCGAATTTCAGCTTTGTCAATTCAGGGTCAGTCACGCTGACGCCAACGGCTGACGGCACCATGACGCTGCAAATTCCAGCGGGGTCCATGACCGACCCGGATGGTTTCGGCAACCTCGAATCAAACCTGTTTTCGGCGGACTTTGATACCACACGGCCGACGGTCACGCTGACGACAGCGGCGGTCGCTCCGGTCACCGGAGAGTTCGATATCGATATCACCTTCTCCGAGCCGATGACGAATATCGGTAATACCAGCGCCTGGACCCTGACGAATGGATCGCGGCTTTCGGTGACCGGAAGCGGCGCAAACTATGTCATGCGCGCCCGCCCTCTCGCTTCGCAGGGCACGCTGACACTGGATCTGGCCGAGAATGGTTTCTCGGATGCCGCCGGCAATGGCGTTGTCGCGCCGACCCAGTTCTCGATTGCATATGACGCGGCCAATCCGCGTATTGCCTCGATTGAACGGTTCAGCCCGGCTGCGGCGACGACCAACGCGGATTCTCTGACCTTCACGGTGACGTTCAGTGAGGATGTCACCAATGTCGATGCCGGGGATTTCGATATCTATACGCTGGATGTCGCACCCGCGAACACAACGGCGACGATCACCGATGTCACACCGGTCAGTGCGTCGGTTTACCGGGTCACCGTGTCCGGCGGAAACCTAGCCAGCCTCAGCTTTACGTCGATCACGCTCCATGGCCGGACGGACGGCAACATTCGGGATGCGGCCAATAATGTTATGACGGCCGGTAGCCCGCAGACCCCGGCCGAGGGCTATACGATGGACAATACGGCGCCAGTGCTCAACTCGTTCGCGCGGCAAACGCCGGCCGATGAGCAGACCAATGCCGATTCGCTCGTCTGGCTCGCGACATTTAATGATACGGCTTACAACGTGGATTCTAGCGATTTCGAGGTTTCCGGCAGCACGGCCAGCGTCACAGATATTTCGCCCGTGATTTCCGGCGATGCCCCTCCCGGCGTTGACGCGCCGCTGTCCAACCCGGTTTCGGCCCAATACCTCGTGACCGTGTCCGGAGGCGATCTCGCGGGCCTGGATGCAGCTGTCGGGCTCAACCTGGCGGCAGGTCAGGACATAACCGACTTTGCAGGCAATACTGTCGCGAACAGCGAGCCGGCAACAGACGAGACCTATGACGTGCGGAATACCCCGTCGGCGATTGCCTCAGTCGCCCGCTTGACGCCCTCTGCTTCGCTGACAAATGCGGACAGCCTGACCTGGCGGCTGACCTTTGCGCAGATCGACCCCTATCTTGATCTGCCGACCAGTGCGTTCACGGCTTTAGGCACGACGGGGACAGTGACCAATGTCTCGCGTTTCTCCATCGGCTTCGATGTCACCGTTTCCGGCGGCGATCTGGCAGGCTTGAACGGCGATGTAACGCTGGGCCTGGCCGATTCCGACTTTGCGGACGACTACGGCAATATCATGGACCGGACGATCCCGGCCGGAGCAGAGCTGACCTATACGCTCGATAACGTCGTGCCCACCGTCGAAATCACATCGGCGTCAGGGACGCTGGTCAATGGCGATTTCGAGGTCACGGTCACCTTCTCGGAACCGGTCACCGGGTTTGATGGCAATGATATCGTCCGGTCGAATTCCGGCTATTACGGCTTTTCGGGCTCGGGGACGACCTACACCTTCACGGCTGCACCAAGCAGCAATCCGTTCACGTTTGATATTCCCGCCGGCGTTGCACAGGATGCTGCCGGCAATGGCAACACGGCGGCCGCCCAGTTTGTCGGCACGGTTGATTCCACGCGCCCGTCA
Source organism: Hyphobacterium sp. CCMP332 (assembly GCF_014323565.1). NCBI lineage: Bacteria > Pseudomonadati > Pseudomonadota > Alphaproteobacteria > Maricaulales > Maricaulaceae > Hyphobacterium > Hyphobacterium sp. CCMP332. The sequence continues at coordinate 1,120,907 of NZ_CP058669.1, read as the reverse complement.
GTGACGCTCTCGACCACGGCCGGCATCGTGACATTCGGCCGCCGGACCGTGTCCGGCCCGTTTACGCTGGATATCGAGTTCTCCGAAACTGTGGAGGACTTCGTGATCGGCGATCTCAGCCTGACCAATGCTACCGCGTCCAATTTCAGTGGCAGTGGCACGACTTATTCGGTTCTGATCACGCCGACGCCCAATGCCCAGATGGAGATCCTGCTTGAGGGAAATGCTTTCAGCGACCCGGCCGGCAATCTCGGCATCGGGGCCCAGCTAGAAGTGGATGATGATCAAACCCCGCCGCGCGTGTTCAATTTTCAACGCCTGACGCCCGCCGATGCCCGGACGTCCGCGGATGTCCTGGTTTGGCTGTTCCAGACCAATGAGAACACAATCGGTGTGGATGCGGCGGATTTCACCGTGACCGGCACCAGCGCCACGATCACCGATGTGACTTCTGACGCGGGCGGAACGCGCTATGAAATCACTGTCTCCGGCGGGGATCTGGCCGGCTTGAACGGTGATGTCACCCTGAGCCTGGCTCCCGGTCAGAACATTACCGACTTTGGCGGCAACACCTTTGCCGACACGACTCCGCTCAGCACCCATGCACCGACCTATACGGTCGACAATACCGGGCCGACGGCGACGAGCGTTGACAATGTCCAGCCCGGCACGTCTCCGACGAATGCCGACACGCTGATCTGGGCGATCTTCATGAGCGAGGGTCTGTCGAACCTGGATCTGGCGGATATCCAGCTGACGGGCACGACAGCGACGATCACGCAGATCACCAATCCCCAGCCCACCCTGTATGCCTTTACGGCTTCGGGCGGTGATCTCGCGGATCTGAACGGGACGGTCACGATCGGCCTGGCACGGGGCCATGACGTGACCGATGAAGCCGGAAACGCATTGGCGTCCCTGGCCCCGACCAGTAGCGAGGATGACCGTAGCGTCGTTATCGACAACCGCGCCCCGACGCTGGCGATTTCGGGGCCGACAGGGCCCGTGAGTGGTGCATTTACTGCAACCTTTACATTCTCTGATGCAGTGACGGGCTTTGCGTTGGGAGACATTGATCTCAACAACGCGGTGGCCTCAAATTTCGCTGCCGTTGTGCCTGCCGGTGATGGCTTGACGTCTATTGCCTCTGCACGGTCCGAATACACTTACACGGCCACCATCACCCCGACAGCCGATGGCGCCGTGACGGTAGACGTTGCCGGCTCTGTCGCCACCGATGCTGCGGGCAATAACAACACGGCGGCCACGCAGTTCTCGGTCAACAATGACCAGACCGCTCCGACGGTGGCGATTACGAGTCCAACCGGTCCTGTGAGTGGCGCGTTCACCGCGACCTTCACCTTCTCCGAGGATGTCTCTGACTTTGTGGTCGGCGACATCGTCGTGGGCAATGGCGCAGCCTCTGCCTTTGATGACAGTGCGGCTCCAGTCTTCACAGCCACCATCACGCCTGCCGCTGACGGACCTGTGACCGTCGACGTGGCCGGTGCGGTCGCAACAGACGCCGCCGGTAATGACAACACCGCCGCTACCCAGTTCTCTGTGACGAATGACGAGACGGCGCCGACGGTGGCCATCACCGGTCCAACCGGCCCTGTCAGTGGGGCCTTCACGGCGACCTTCACCTTCGATGAGGATGTGACGGACTTCGTGGCGGGCGACATCAGTGTGGGTAATGGCGCAGCATCGGCTTTCGATGACGCTGCGGCCCCGATCTACACGGCCACGATCACACCGGCAGCGGATGGCGCGGTCACTATCGATGTCGCCGGCTCTGTCGCAACAGACGCGGCTGGCAATGACAACACGGCGGCGACGCAGTTCTCCATCACCAATGACGAGACAGCTCCAACAGTGGCTTCCATCGTGCGCCAGACACCAACTGTCTCTCCGACCGATGCAGACAGCCTGGTTTGGCGGGTGACCTTCTCCGAGACGGTGGTCAATGCGGGGGTCGCAGATTTCTCCGTTAGCGGCACGACGGGTACGGTCTCGGATGTGACGGCTATTGATGGGGCCACCTATGACGTGACGGCATCAGGCGGAGATCTGGCCAACCTCAACGGCACGGTCACACTGGGTTTTGCCGCAGGTCAGGATATCGCGGATGAAGCCGGCAATACGCTGAGCGACACGACACCCACAGGTACCGATGAACGCGCCTGGTCTGTCATCAACGATGCGGATGCGCCGACGGTGGCCTCGATCACCCGGGACACCCCGTCTACAGAACTGACCAATGCCGACAGCCTGACGTGGGTCGTGCGTTTTTCTGAAAATGTAACCGACATTGATATGGGTGACTTTGTGGTCTCCGGCACAACCGGCACGGTGACATCCGTCTCGCCTCAGGCGGTCAACCTTCCGCCAAGTGTAACGGGCAATGGCTATAGCGCTCCCATGGTTGTGTCCTCCTCCGCCTTCACAGTCACCGCTTCGGGCGGAGACCTGGCCAGCTATAATGGCGTGGTCACCTTGTCCTTTGCACAAGGCCAGGACATCACCGATGAGGCGGGCAATGCGCTGACCAACACCACACCGACCGGTGCCAATGAGAACAGCTATACGCTGGATAATACCGCCCCGACGGTATCGCTCTCGACGACAGCGACGGCACCGGTTTCCGGTCCATTCACGCTCACCGCGACCTTCTCTGAAGATGTCACAGGCTTTGATGTGAGTGATCTGAGTGTTGGCAATGGCACGGCGTCGAACTTCGCTGCCACCAGCGCAACCATTTATACCGCAACCATCACACCGGGAGCCGGGTCATCAACGACGGTAGATGTGGCATCCGCAGCAGCAACCGACCCTGCAGGCAATGACAACACGGCCGCCACGCAGTTCTCCATCACGCATGATCCGGACCGCACGCTGACGGTGAGCTTGCCGGGTGTGGGGTCCGGCACGGTCTCAAGCGCGCCAGCGGGCATTGATTGCGGAACTGAATGTTCGCAGGACTACACGCTTGGTACATCTGTCACCCTGACTGCTGCAGCAGATACCGGCTCCACATTCGCGGGATGGACAGCAGGACCTTGTATCGGCACCACAACCGCGACCTGCGCGGTGACGATGAATGCTGATACATCCGTCTCAGCCCGCTTCACGCTCGATAACCCACCAGCCGGCCGCATCGTGGCCGCCACGCTTCCAGCGGCTCGGTCTGGCTATGTTGGCGGTCCGGTGATCTCGGCCTTCCTGTCTGTGGTCTCTCGTACGTCCAGCCCGGCCCAATCGTGTCAGGTGACTGCGCCTGCCGGAGCCCCGGTCACACTTGGCTATAACCAGCTGGATACCAACGGGGATCCAACCGGTCCGGACAGTCCGCTCTTTGATATTGTTCCGGGCGGGGCATTGAACTTCGTCATTGGGATGACACCCACCGCGCAGACAGCGGCCGGGGGCTATAACTTCCTGCCGGTCATCACCTGTGAGAATGCCAGCCTGGATCCCATTGTTGGCGTCAACTCGGTCTTCCTCACCATTGGGGCGGCTCCAGCTCCGGATATCCTGTCCATTGCCGCCACCCCATCGGGTGACGGCGTGATCCGCATCCCGGCTCCGGGCCGTGTCCAGTTCATGACGGCCGCTGCCGTCAATGTCGGCATCGGGGATGGTTCTGGCGCGGCCGGTGAAGTCACACTCACCACCACGGTGGATACCGGCGCGGCGTCCCTGCCGCTTAACCTGGAGATCTGCCAGATCAATGCCGCCTCGGTCTGCATCACACCGCGTAGCAGCAGCATCACCTCCACCATGACGGGCAGTGATCCGCTCTTCTTTGCGGTCTTCGTGCGTGACACCTCCACAGGCGGTATCCCGTTCGATCCGGCCAATTCCCGTGTCTTCCTGCGCTTTGCCGACGCCACCGGCACAATCCGCTCTGCCACCAGTGCCGCGGTGACAGCACCGGCACCGGAAGCGGCCCCGGAGATCGTCTCCAGCTTGCCACAAGGCCGCTGGAGTGTGCTGATGCGTCAACCCGAAGGCGTCTGGCCGGGCCTGGCGCGCACCTCGCTCTACGTCACAGAGACAGGACAAGTTCTGGTCGATGATGGCATCACGCCTCGCCTGACCACGATCGAGGCAATGGCGGCTGACAATGACGCAGACGCCACCCAAGCGCGCTTCATGGCTCTGGGCCATGACGGTCTATGGACCAATGCTGGCGCCATCCGTCTGGGCGCTCCCTGGGCCGACACGACGGGCGAGTTCTGGGGGGTACGCGATACGCGCTCCGACGCCGCCACCAACTGGACCGACCTGGCAGGTCCCTTCGGGAACAGCCTCATCCTCTCCGAGACCGGCGAGTTCCGCGGCACGATCGATGGCTGCGCTGTCTATGGCCAGGCCTCAGGCCTCGCCACACAGGGCGTGACATTGAGCCTCTCAGGGTGTGCACAGTCTGGTCCCTATCTTGCTCTGATCGACCTGCCCGCGAATGAGAACGACGCTCCGGTACTGCTTATCGCGAGTGGCACCAGAGGGTGGCGGGTGGAAAGATAGGCTCGAATGCTCCAGGGGGTGCTGCCATGTGTGGGCGCCCCCTGTTTAGCAAGGGTTAAGCGGGTGCTGTCAGGCAAAAGCGAACTGGTCTCTGATTGCCAGACTTTCGGTAAATTAGGCGGCAAGTTGCCGCCACTCAGCCAGCGCATTTTCCCGGTTCTCCTTGAAGCAGTTTCTATCGTTGATGTGGCGCTCGAGGTTGAAGTGATTGTGGACGGAAGAATGGACGGCGGCGAACTTTTGAAGGCTTCGCATTCGCCTGATCTGAGCATGGCTCGCTCGCGTCTTCGTAGCGGTAAGTGGCTGTTCTCGGCTCTGTTGTTGAGCCACCTCCCTACGTCCTGTTTGTCTTCGTTTCCGATGACCTTCATCGCTGCCCGGTACGACCGCATCCGGTCGGTCACGATGACTTTTGGATTGCCATATCGCTTCATCGCTTTGCGTAGAAACTTCAATGCAGCATGGCGATCTCGGCGCTTTGTGACATAAGCTTCCAGAACTTCACCTTCGTGATCGACAGCGCGCCATAGGTAGTGCGTCACCCCATTTATCTTCACGAAAACCTCGTCCAAATGCCACTGCCGCTGGGTCCAGGCACGCATCCTGTCGGCGCGCTTTCTGCGGATTTCCGCGGCAAACATGGGCCCGAACCGGTTCCACCAGAACCGCACCGCCTCATGACTCAGATCGATCCCGCGTTCGTGCAGCAGATCCTCGACATTCCGAAGCGACAGCGGAAACCGAACGTACATCATCACCGCAAGGCGGATGACCTCAGGCGATGTTTTGAAGTAGCGAAATGGATTTTTCATCCAGACAAATTTGCCGGCGAACCGATAACGCCCGGTTTGATCTGACACTGCCCGAGCCGCGTAAAATCTGCGGGGTAGGTGGCGGAGAGGAAGGGAAACTCCGGTGCGGCCTTTTAGTGTCATTGTATCAATAGCTTAGAAGTCGTAGAAGCTGAGTGTTTGTACGACAATTTGTACCACTCTCAGCGCCTATTTCAATGCCGAGCAGGGCTACATTAAGCCTTCCTATTAGCTAGCGGCATTTTGCCTGACGTGAGATAGAAAAGCGCGAGCTTGAACGTGGTCTGACCTGCGCGCTCCAATCCATAAGTTTTGAAGGAGTGCCTAGGCAGGGGGCGATGGCTAATACGTTTGATCTGATCATAAAATCTTAGCTCATACAATGCGATTGAAATGAAAGGGCCAGGACAGCTCAAATGCTGCCACGCCCTCAGATAGTGCAAGCGTCTGAGCGTTCGCAGATATCCTTTCTCCAACCAGAACCCCTTGTAATGCCCCAACTGCAAACTGGTCTTGCTGGCCAAGCGCCCGAAGATAATCGACGACTTGGCGGACCGCTGCATCTGAAGCCTCAGCGCGCTTTAGTTCAATAACAAGCCAGTCGCCATTCGTGGGGTGTCTCGCAAGGATATCAATCCGCCGCGAAGTTAGGCCACCATCAACCGGGTATTCGTCTTGAACGATTTCGTATTCATCGCCCCATGGCGTGTCCTGCCATCGTGAGATGATAGCGTGCTGGATGTCATATTCAGTCGCGAACCCTGACGCAGCCCTTGTTCGCGGCTTTAGGCTCAGAACTGAATGATCAAAGTCGGCGACCTCTTTAAGCGTTCCTTCGAAATGTTGCCGCTTAACAACCAGGTGGCCTGATGTCTTGTTTCGACCCTCAAACTTAAAGGGAAGACCACGAGTGATAAACTGACTGTGATATTTCCCGTTGAATACAGCGTGGCCAAAATCGCCAGTGGACGACTTGAATGTATCGATGGCTATCGACCACTGATGTTTTGGCGAAACTGAGAACGCTAGATAAACAACACCGCGAGGATTGGGCCACCTTGCCTTTCGAAGCGGATGATTGTCTCGGATCATGCACTCCAACCCCGAAGCGCTGGTGTCTTTAAGAAGCTTTACGACCGCGGGCGTTATGCGCCAGTTCCTTGCCACATAAGCTTCTGCTTGTTGCCGAACTAGAATTCCGTGATCGACTTCAGAAAGCTCCACGTGGTTATCTAAAACAATGCGAGCCAATCAATTATATCGCCTTCAAACGTGCTCGAAATACTCGATCGATTTTGATCATCGCGCCCACTACTGCTTCAAACACGGTCGGCCAAGCTTCTTCAGTGCGCCACCCTCCGAGGTCAAATTCCTGCTTAATGCGGCATGCTCGCTTGCCTTCTAGCGGTTGCCATTCAAGCCCATCACCATACTCGCCATCGATCTCAGCCTTCGCGGCATACAGTGAATTGAAAATTCGGGCGTTTTCTTCTGCATCCTTTGTATCAATGTAGACTTCCGCGCGAGCAGAGTGCTGAGTAACCGAGTAGTTCAAGCCAACACCTGCCGGAAGACCGGCACTCGTGCCGACCCAGCTATAGCTTCCGGGAGAGATGTTGGTGTGAAGCCGCGTTTGGCTTTTTGCGTAGTCGAGGAGTTGGGTCCAGAACCGCAGTCGAATGTCATGACGTTCAGCAAGATCTTTCTTGACCCTTCCCGCACCTACAGCTTCTTCACTCGGTCCCGAGACGAGGGTGAAGAGTGGTGCTGGAACTGAACCATCAATCTGAATGGCTTCGAGCTTTACTAGATAAAACGAAGCTAACTCACTCTCATTTAGCCAAGCGATTGCCTGTGTATGTTCGGGGCGTGCGTCACCAACGATCCAGACCGCGATCTTTGCATCGAGGAACGATAGGTACGTAAGTAGCTTTCCCAGATGGTCATGATCAGATCGTCCGAGTTGGTTCTCGATTGTAACTAACGCGCCGCTAAGCTCCTCTTCAGCGGTGAGATCAACATTGAAAGTTCCAACCGATCTCTCACGTTCGACATTTGTCAGTGTCAAACCGAGCTCTTCGCCTAGTACGTCAATGTTTTCCTCCAGCCACGTAGTAAAATCCAAGGCCTCGTGTGCCCAGACTTCACGAAGCGATAATCGCTTTATCTTCCCAATAGATATTGTCCTGCCTCCCGGTTATGCGTGCGCCCGCACCTCGTGCAACCATCGTGTCTCGCAAAAACAATCGTAGAGGGTAGGGGGTGCAACTAATAGGCGCTCGCTCACTAAATTCTCACTACATGCGATCAGCAAGTAGCGGCGCGGCATTTTAGTTGCTCGGATATTTGTTGCGATTATTCTGGCGCTTGAGGAAGAATTGGTGGAGCGAGAGGGAAACTCCGTTGTTGCCCTTTTTTCTAATAAAAACAAAGAAATATAAAAATCGTCTTGTCCAGTTTTGTACCAATAATTGTACCAATTCGAGGGTGCGGAAAGTCATCGGAATAAGCGTGACTGTATCGCCTAATTCAGCCTACTTCGCTCAGTGTGGGAGAACGCTGCGCTCTATATCCGCTTGCAGCGGGTGCATATCATCCAGTCTATATAACACGACGTTCGAGCGCTCCATCTGATCGCGTACTTCTTCGTAAAAGCTGCGGGTCTGCCCTTCAAAGTCACCCACAACGACTAGTCGTTTTGCTCTGGGACCTTGCCCGTAGTGTTTCCAAAGCAGGTTGCCCTCGAAAGCGAGCTTTCCGGCAGCCTGCAAGCGGTCGCTGGGTTCGCCGGAAAGCCGGGCGCCGTCGATTAAATTGTAGTGCCCGTTTTGGTACCCGAACTTTGCATCGAGAGTAATATCGAACTCAGGAAGTTTCACCGGCTCTGGGTCTTCTAGGAGATGCGCAACGCCCAATGTTGCAAATTTCTGTTTCAGTTCGCTCTGAATACGAGGTTTGCGCGTTTTTTTTGGGCGGTCATCGACAAGCTCGGCCACCAACGCCTCGGCTTCCCGCTCGAAATCGGTAAACGCAAGCGGCATGAAAGCTGAAACGCGGACCGAATTCGATCGCCGGCGGACGAACTCTTCAAACCCGTTAACTTCAGACGTAAAACGCATTTCGGAGTGGATACGGTGCTCAAAATTCATCTGAACCGCATCAAGTAACATTTTGGACTGCGGACCGAAAAGTCGGCTTATCCTTCTTCGGCTGTCCCCGAAACGAACGATAAACTTTTCAAAGTTTTTGGTGGCTACAATCACGCCGATATTCACGTATTCATGGCGCTCGGGAGCGCCACTGAATTGAATTAATGCGTATTTGCCTTGTTGCCGGTCCATACTCTCAATCTAATCCTAGTCGGAATTGGCGGGTAAGCGCTGCATAAAGGTTGCCTTGAAGCCAACTCGCCCTCATGACAATAGCACGCGCCCATTCATCCCGCTTCGCTTTTGTTGGCCCCCACTCGCGAGGCACGGAGCCAACTATCTCCTCAACCCGCCTGGCGTCAATGATTTCGAGCGCAGATATTGCTCTATCAACAGCCTCGTCGGTAATGAGAGAGCGATGCTCCGGAAACGCCCCAAACACCCGAGGGTTTTCAATGTAGGCAGGACCAAGGTCGGCTTCTTCAATTTCTCCTTCTGAGAAACAATGCGTGTGGTCTATCGCGATCAAATCAAATTTTTGCCCGGATTGGGTAAAGAACAGGTTATCCCAATTTGGACGCGGATCTAACGCATCCGGAGGCGGACAGCGATCTTCGTTACAGATCAAAGTGTCTAACACGGCTAGTAGTGCTGCATCGTCAGGGCGGGCCCAGCTCTTAAAGAAGCTCTGCTCTCCGCTTCCGGGAAAGCCAATTAGTTCCTTCGAGATGAAAGCAGGGCCAAAACCTACGGTTCCATTGTCTGCCCGTACCAATTCGATATCGCAAACATCAAGTATTGCGCACGGCGCGGTGTTTAAACCCACCATGTGTGCCAATTCTGTGCCGACAAGCTCGCAAGAAAGAGCTTGATCGCCCTGCGGGTTCCCCATCCCCTTTAGGTAACCAATTCCCGCATCTGTCATCACCTTGACGACTTTTGTGCTGGAGTGGATTGCCTGAATTGAGCGATTGATTTCAATCGGCTGCCATGACGATCCGCACACTGTCATAATTGCTCAGTTCGGCTTGGATGAATTGCTCTTTTTACCATCGATATCTCACTAAGGGCGACTGGGCCTGCGCCGCAATTCTAAAACGGATGAACCACCCCTCCAGGTGCACACCCTACGCGTCAAACCAATTAGGGTTGCAGCGCTATAGATTTTCCCGGCAAAGCTAACTAACAATTCTTGAGATAGCAAAAGGGGATAGAAATGAAGGCGTTCGCATTCGATGAATTCGTAGTCGAGGAATACGAACGCTTTTCGCGATCTTTTTCCAAGATCGCAGCCGAGGATATCAAGCAAGCGGTTGATGAGCATTACGCCAATGGACGCTTCTGGCCAGAAGCACTGCTTTCGCTCAATCCAAAATACAAGAAAGGACCGAGCGCTGATGTCTTAGCGGCGTCAGGGGATTTAGACCCATTTACGGCCGAAATATTTCGGGCGAACGGCGCATCAATACAATTTCATGCGCACCAGGCACAGGCGATCGCCAAAGCCAAATCCAATCAGAGCTTCGTTGTCACCACCGGCACGGGTTCGGGTAAATCGCTTTGTTTTTTCGTCCCGATTGTCGAGGCCGTGATGAAGGCGCGAAGGCAAGGTGCTGCGCGGCACACTCAAGCCATAATTGTCTACCCAATGAATGCTTTAGCGAATAGTCAGATTAAAGAGATCGAGAAGTTTATTAGCCAATCTGGCGTGCCAGAGGAATACCGCCCGACGGTACGGCGATATACCGGTCAGGACGACGAAGCAAGCAGACACGCCGTTGCCGCCAATCCTCCAGACATCCTACTCACTAACTTCATGATGCTGGAACTTCTGCTCACGCGGCAGGAGGAATTGGATCGAAAGGTCATCGCAAATTGTGAGGGGTTGAAGTATATCGTACTCGACGAGCTCCATACCTATCGGGGGCGGCAAGGGGCCGACGTAGCACTACTTGTGCGCCGGCTGAGGGACCGATGCGCCGATGAGAATGGTCTTCTTTGCATTGGCACATCAGCCACAATGGTCAGCGAGGGAGATGAAACCAGCCGCACGCGAGCGGTGGCAGAGGTTGCCTCGAAGCTTTTCGGCCAGGAAATTGGAGCTGATGCGGTCATTGAAGAAGAGCTTCGAAGGGCTACCGACGATCGAAGGTCAATTGATGATATTCGCGACGATTTAGGCAAAGCTATTCGCGAATTCAGCAGTGAAATGCTTTTAGACGACGAGCTACACGATCATCCATTAGCGATTTGGGTGGAACTCGCGCTGGGGCTCAAAGACGACCTTAAACTCACTCGACGCAAACCAAGGTCGGTACAGGACGCGGTGATGGAACTCTCGTCCTTGACCGGCGAAACAATTGAGAAATGTAAGCAGGTTCTTGAACGATTTTTGTCGATTACCAGCCTCCCTGAGACCCAACGGGGAGGCGAGAGTGCAGATGCTTTTATGGCCTTCAAGCTGCATCGATGGATATCCGGGGCAGCCGAAGTTTACACCACGCTCAACCCATCTCCTCGAAACGTCTATTTGGAAGGGCAGGTCCGAGACCCAAGAGATCCGAATGCGCGCCTGTACCCGACCTATTTCTGCCGCGAATGCGGCCAAGAACATCATGTTGTTTCACTTCGCTCTGAAGGCGCGGGGGATGTTTTTGTCGCACGACGAATGGATGACATCCCTATCCCTAACCCGGACAGTGATGAACAAGGCGGATACCTGTGTCCGATAAGGTCGTCCGATGAAGAATTCCAGTTTGATGGCAACGTCGAGACCTATCCGGAGGATTGGCTGGAGCTTGCCGGGAACACAGTGCGTCTCAAAGCGAACAGACGCAATCGCGCCCCTCGTAAAGTTCGTGTCATTCCGTCGGGGCAAACTCAAACCGACGGTAGAACATTTTGGTTTCTTCCTGGACGTCTAGGGTTTTGTCCTCGTTGCCTCCATGTTGCGAGTGCCAATGCAAGCGAACGAACCAAACTCGCGGGGTTGTCGTCAGAGGGTAGAAGTTCTGCATCTACGCAACTCGTATCAGCGATGCTTGAATGTCTAAAGAACGACGATTTTGACGTGCCGCCAGACAAACAGAAACTTCTTGGGTTCACCGACAATCGCCAGGATGCTGCGCTTCAAGCTGGTCATTTCAACGACTTCGTTTTTGTCTCACTACTACGCGGTGCAATTCTTCGTGCTGTTTTGGATGCCGACGAAGACGGGCTGCGCGATGAGGATTTCGGACGAAAAGTTAGTAGAGCGCTGGGTTTCTCAGCCAACCAGACCGACCTCCATCAATACTGGCGAGCTGATCCCAGTGCTGCTGGAGTGGTACGAAAGAACGCTGAAAGATCGATCAATAAGGTTATCGCCCACAGACTGTGGACAGACTTGCGGCGAGGTTGGCGCTTCACCAACCCCAATCTAACCGAGCTCGAATTGGTTCATGTCGAATTCGAAGGGCTGATAGATATCGCTAAGGATCGTGCAAGGCTCAGTGCGGTGCATCCGCTTTTTGAGGAGCTATCAGAAGGCGAAATAGCAGCCGTCTTGAGAGAAATACTTATGTATTTGCTTGAAGGATTGGCAATCAACACCGAGAGCCTTGATCCAATAGAGCTCGACACAATCACCCAATCGTCGCGATCGCTTCTCAGGCAGCCCTGGAGCGTGGACCGAAACGAAGAGCTTCGACAAGCGTCCGATCTCGTTCTTGCGACGCCTCCGCGCCGGAAGATGTCGCTTGCTGACGAAAAACAGCTGCTTAGAGGCGGTGTTCAGTCGCGGCTGGCGCGCAGTCTTAATAAGCCCTCTCGGCTTGGCCAGAAGCTCAGCAAAGACGAATGGCTTGAATTTCTAAACCTGGTCCTTTGCTTGTTCGAAAAAGAGGGTTTGGTGGTGCAAGTTCCATCCCTTCACAATACGCCGGGATGGCGCCTGGAGCCGACGGCAGTGCTGCTCCGTCCGGGGCCGGGCGTTCACCAAACCCAACCCTTAGGAAAAAATAACGCTTATTTCACTGGTCTTTACCGGCGGGTTGCCGAAGGCTTGAGGACTGGTGTGTCACCTCTTTTTGGAATGGAAGGGCGCGAACACACCGCTCAGGTGCCTTCGCAACAGCGTGAATGGAGAGAGTGGCGTTTTAGGTTCGAAGATGATGATAAGACTTCTCTGCAAGAAAATGCTGCGGAGATGCGTTTGGAAGGTGAGCCCTCACAGTTCTTACCGACACTTTTCTGTTCGCCCACCATGGAGCTTGGTGTCGATATTTCTGCACTTAATGTGGTTTATCTCAGAAACGTTCCGCCCACGCCGGCTAATTACGCTCAACGCGCTGGGCGAGCTGGGCGTTCGGGGCAGGCTGCGGTCATTTTTACTTATTGCGCTGCGCAAAGCCCCCATGATCAATATTACTTCGAACGACGCAGCGACATGGTGTCGGGAGAAGTTAAGCCCCCAGCCTTGGATGTTTTTAACCAAGCGCTTGTTCGTTCCCATCTACATGCGGTTTGGATGGCTGCTGGAGGATTGGCTCTACCAACGGCCATTCCGGAGGTGCTGAACCTTGAGGAAGCTGGTTATCCATTAAAGCCTGAATTTATCGAACAGATATACAATCCTGCTTTGAAGCCCAAGGCAGAGCCGCAAATGCATGCTTTGCTCGATCAACTGCCACTGTTGGGGCGACCAGATTGGCTCGCAGATCCAAGTTCTGTGGTTGATGAGGTATTGGAAGGCGCATCAAGGGAATTCGACAAAGCTTTCAACCGATGGCGCGACCTCTACGATGCTGCGATGGTGCAACTAAAGGAGGCGAACGAGAAATCCGAGCTTCCAAATCTTTCTCGGAGGGACCGCAATATATGGGCAGCTGCTCAAGCACAGGCAAAAGATCAGCTGGTTCTCCTTGAGCAGGGAAGAGCAACTACCGGGTCGGATTTTTATTCCTATCGATACCTTGCGACAGAAGGGTTCCTTCCGGGTTACAACTTTCCGCGGCTTCCACTTTATGCATTTGTACCAGCAGCAAAGCGCAATTCAGGTTACGGAGCAGGTGCCTTTCTTCAGCGAGCCCGGTTCCTGGCTATCTCAGAATTCGGGCCGAGAAGCCTCGTGTACCATGAGGGGCGTGCGTATAGGGTCATGCGGGCAAAACTTCCACCGGAGGCACGAAGTGGCGACGGCAGCTCACTAGCGACTAATGAGGCATACATTTGCAATGACTGTGGTGCTCTGCACGAGGCCGCCGTCGAGCGCTGCCACGCGTGCGATGCTTCAATGGTGGATGCGATACCAGTACGTAGAACCTTGCGCATCGACAATGTTGAAACCGCCCCGGCTGAACGCATCACCGCTAATGACGAAGAGCGAGTTCGGCAAGGTTTCGAAATTCGGACCGTTTTCTCCTGGCCGAGGCGTGAAGGGCGAATTGACGTCTTAAGCACAAAATGTAGCAACGGCGGGAAAATGCTTTTCGATCTTCAGTACGCTGATGGTGCTGAAATCAGCCGCCTCAATCTCGGGCTGAAGCGGCGACGGGACAAAACTGTTACTGGGTTTGGGATTGACCCTCAAACAGGACGTTGGACCAAAACGGATGAGGAGCTCGCTGACGACACGCCCCCCGATCAAACTGTGCCTGTTCGCATTGTTCCGATAGTTCGCGATCGGAAAAACGCTCTTCTACTGAGGTTCGCGACAAATCTGCACCTGAACGTCGAAAGTCGTGCGACTATTCAACATGCATTCGTACGAGCTATCGAGTTGAACTTCGAACTTGAAGAGGGAGAAGTTTTGGCTGAGCCGCTTCCAGACAGAGATAGCCGTAAAGCCATTCTTTTTTATGAAGCTACCGAAGGCGGTGCCGGCGTGCTCGGAAGATTGGCAAGAGACGAGCCGGCGATCTGCCGGCTTGCCCGAACCGCACTGGAGCTCATGCATTATACCAAAGCGAGCATCAACAAGGCGATCACGTCCGGTGATCCAAGCGAACTGGAAGATGGAGACAACGAACCCTGCGTGAATGGCTGCTATCGTTGCCTACTCTCGTACTACAACCAGCCGGATCACGAGAGTATTGATAGGCGGGATGAGGATGCGCTAGCGTTTCTGGTCAGACTTGCCTGCGCTAGTTTGCTAAATGCAACAACACCAACTTCGACGGCCGCTGGGAATAGCAACTGGATTGAAGCTTTCAACCAATCTGGAATTCCAGAGCCGCACGGTGAACCGGCAACACTCGTCGATAGAACAGCCGATTTCACATGGCGGGGAGATTTGACAGCCGCGGTCATAGGGGAGCTTTCGCCTGAACAACGCGCCGCCGCTGACACGAGTGGCTGGACCGTATTGGAGTTGCCGAGCGAACCAAATGAACAAGTGGTTGCGACACTTTCTGCGCTATTCAGGACATCCCAATGACCTCGCAATTCGCGCCAGGAGATCTCGTCCGAGCGAGAGGTCGGGAATGGGTAACCCTGCCGTCTCCGGATGAAGATTGGCTGCTCCTCCGTCCATTATCGGGTGCTGAAGCAGATAGCGTTCTTTTACGTCCTGATCTCGAGTTGGAGCCGATTGCTCCTGCGCGGTTCGACTTACCTATTGATGCCAAGACAACCGTTCAATCTATGGCGACGCTTCTAGCGGACGCTTTGAAGCTCACCTTGCGGAGAGGGGCCGGACCGTTTCGGTCGGCGGCTCAACTTGCATTTGAACCCCGCGCCTACCAACTTGTTCCGCTGTTAATGGCGCTCCGCCTGCAGGTTCCGCGGCTGGTAATTGCCGATGATGTGGGTATCGGAAAAACCATTGAAGCCGGCCTGATCCTCAGAGAGCTAATGGATCGGGGTGAGGTTGATGCTTTTGCGGTGCTGTGTCCCCCGCACCTTGTCGAGCAGTGGATTAACGAACTCAAAGACCGCTTTGGCATCGAAGCCGCTGCCGTAACAGCATCCTCTGCTTCGAAACTCGAGCGTGGGCTCACCGTCTCTCAGACGCTGTTCGACGCCCATCCTTTTACCGTGGTCAGTTTGGACTACATCAAGGCAGAGCGAAGGCGAGATGCTTTCGCGCGGGCATGCCCGAAATTTGTAATCGTTGACGAGGCTCATACCTGTGTTGGTACCCACAAGGGGCGCCAGCAGCGCTTTGATCTATTGTCCGGTCTTGCGGAAGACGAGGACCGGGCGCTTGTGATGTTGACTGCGACACCGCACAGCGGCGATGAAGAGGCATTCTCTCGCCTGCTTTCTCTTATCCATCCGGAATTTGCCGGTCTGGCATTTGAAGACGAGCGATATCGAGAGCGCTTGGCTAGGCATTACGTACAACGCCGCCGGATCGACATCACCTCGGCCGAGTGGAAGGAAGACCAGACCTTTCCTGAGCATAAAACGGCGGAGCTTCCATATAACTTGTCACCGTCTCATCGCGATTTCCAGGAAGCCGTGTTGGACTACTGCTTTGGGCAGGTAACTAAAGCGGGTGAAGGAAAGCGCGAGCAGAGA
Source organism: Hyphobacterium sp. CCMP332 (assembly GCF_014323565.1). NCBI lineage: Bacteria > Pseudomonadati > Pseudomonadota > Alphaproteobacteria > Maricaulales > Maricaulaceae > Hyphobacterium > Hyphobacterium sp. CCMP332. The sequence continues at coordinate 1,104,916 of NZ_CP058669.1, read as the reverse complement.
TTGGCGTTCTGGGGAACACTAGCCTTGATGCGGTGTGTGGGGTCATCACCGGCAGCAGCACTCAGCGCTCTTCGAAATCGTGTAGATAATCAGATCGAACGCTTGGAGCCGCAAATTTATGATGACGATGGCGATGATGAAGATGCTATCGATATCGAACCCGCGGCAGCCATGTCAGCCGATCAGGAGCTCGAAGGGCTCGTTGCTCTCGCTTCCGACCTTGTTGATGATAAGGATCCAAAGCTCGATGGGCTCATAAAAGTTCTCAAGCCCTTATTAAAAGAGGGCGCAAACCCAGTAGTTTTCTGCCGCTACATTGCGACCGCGGAGCATGTTCGCGACCGGTTGAAAAACCATTTCAAGAAAATTCGTATCGAGGCGGTGACAGGCACACTTACGCCAGACGAGCGTCGCGATAGGGTCGCTGAGATGGCGGAAGACGAGCAGCGACTGCTGGTTGCCACCGATTGCTTGTCGGAAGGCATCAATCTCCAGCAGCTATTCGACACGGTCATACATTACGACCTTTCCTGGAACCCCACTCGCCACCAGCAGAGAGAGGGCCGCGTGGATCGATTTGGGCAGCCTGCAAAGGTTGTTAGATCTGTGCTGATGTTCTCGCCAGATAGTGCCATTGATGGGGCGGTGCTCGATGTCATTTTGCGAAAGGCAGAAACGATCCGACGCGCAACCGGCGTGACTGTTCCGCTTCCGGACGAGCGCGGACCAGTTACCGATGCGCTAATGTCTGCCCTGTCGCTTAAACGTTCTAGTCGTCAACAGTACGCGCTCGACTTCGGCGGGAGGGACGCTCTTGAGGATATGGACCGACGTTGGAGAAACGCTGAGGAGAACGAAAAAAAGTCGCGTGCTCGCTTTGCTCAGAATGCAATGAAACCCGCTGAAGTCATTCCTGAATGGGAAAAAGCGAAGGAGCTTGTGGGCACGCCGGTGGAAGCCTACGAGTTCGTCTCCAAAGCTATGGCTGCTTTTGACGCCCCGCTCGAAAAAAGCCAACGCTTAGTGAAGGCACCTATCCACGGAATTACATCAGCACCACTGAGAGAGCGCCTTAAAGCAAAAGGGCTTCAGGGGACGCTGAGAATTGCTCTGGCGGAGCCAGCACCAGCTGGCATGCAGTTATTATCGCGCACACACCCTCTCACATTCACACTCGCGGATGCGCTGGTGGAAGGTGCGCTAGATCCTGAGGCTTTGCCCGGTCTGAATATCGGCCGAGTTGGTGCTTGGCCGACGCCATCAGTAGACGCACTCACCCATATCGCTGTTTTGCGCCTCCGCTACAAATTGACCGTACACGCCCGCAAAGAACGGCTATTGCTCGCTGAAGAAGCCTCAGTCGTTGCAATAAGGGACGGTAAGGTTTTGGCCATAGGTGAAGATGCCCGAGCCATGCTAGCGACCTTGGCATCCAGCGATTTGAACCCGGGTGCAAAGTCTAGGTTGATTGCCTCAGCGCACGAGGCCCTTCCAGGCATGATCGACGGTCCTTTGTCGGCTCATATCGCCCATCGTGAGGCTGCGCTATCCGATGACCATGCACGCCTGAGAGCTGCAGCCGGCGGAACCTCCCGTGTCAGCGTTGAAGCTGTGCAACCGCCTGATGTCATAGGATTATTCACGCTTGTTCCGGCGGGGGTCTGATCGTGGCAAGAAAGCAAATTACCGATCTGTCTGCCTGGCCCTCGCTCAGTCTCGAGGGGGGCATCATCTCGGCGGCGATGATTGCATCGATCGACCGCCGAGAAGCGGCAGAGCAATCAGACGAGGATTATGGGCTTCGTAAAGGCCTCTCCCTCCGCGACGAGGTCTCGACCGCTTTCCGGGTCGCCCAAGCGCATTTCGATGCATTCTCGAAACTCGAAAACCCGTCTCTCGATGCGACGTCACGCTACATCAAAGGCCTTCTTGAAGAGGCTTTTGGTTTCGATGATCTAGCAAGCGCAACGCTGCCGATCGCGCTGACAGCCGGTGAGGGTCGTGTTCCAGTTTCCGTCTGTCCGCCGCAGGACGAGCTCGACAAGCGAAGCGAGGCATTGTCAGGCGATCGATCTCGGTCGGCTGCATTTGCGCTTCAGGACTGGCTCAATGAACGCGAAGATGCGCTTTGGGGGTTGGCGACAAACGGCCACTTATTGCGCCTTATGCGGGATAACGCGTCTTTGACACGGCCCGCCTATATCGAGGCAAATCTCGCACAAATTTTTGAGACGGAGGACATAGCGTCCTTTGCTGCCATATGGCTCATCATACACCGATCGCGATTTGGGGCCGCAGGCACACCGGACACCGATTGCGCGCTGGAGCGTTGGCGAGAAGCTGGAACCAAAGAAGGGGAAACAGCCCGCGATAGGCTTGCCGGTCAGGTAGAGGAGGCTCTCAAGGTTCTGGGCACTGGCTTCCTGCGATCCAATTCGGACCTCGCAAAGGCAATTGCAGAGGGCGAAGTCGACCTGACCGATTGGTTCAACGAGCTGCTCCGTCTCGTCTATCGACTTATCTTCCTTATGGTCGCAGAGGACCGAGAGCTCCTTCATGACCCGAGGGCGCCTCAGGCAGCACGCAGGCTCTACACACAGGGCTACAGTCTCGCCCATTTGCGGGAGCTTTGCATCCGGCGATCCGCCTGGGATCGTCATCATGATAAGTGGGAGGGGCTCAAAATTGTCTTTATGGCTTTGGCGAACGGTGAGGAAAAGCTAGGCTTACCAGCGCTGGGGGGGCTGTTTGACGTCCAGGGCCTGCCGTCTCTAGGGACCACGCGGCTCAACAATACGGCTCTGATGGAGGCGGTCTACAAGCTCGCCTGGTTTAGCGACGGTAAAAGCCTCGTTCGCGTCAATTGGCGCGCGATGGAAACTGAAGAGCTTGGCTCTGTTTATGAAAGCCTGCTCGAACTTCAGCCGCAACTCAATGACGGCGGTAATGAGCTCCGCTTTGCATCTGAGGCCTCTGAAGCCAAAGGCAATCAGCGAAAAACAACCGGGTCCTACTATACACCAGACAGTCTTGTGCAAGCGCTGCTCGATAGCGCGCTCAATCCAGTGTTGGACCGTACCGAAGCGGAGGCTGACGACCCGGTAGAAGGGCTTCTCAACCTGTCTGTCATCGATCCCGCATGTGGATCAGGGCATTTTTTGCTCGCTGCAGCGCGCCGAATTGCAACGCGTGTTGCGCGTCTGCGAGGGGGAGGGACCGCCGGAGCAACGGAGTTTCGCCATGCACTTAGGGACGTGGCGCGTCGTTGTATTTATGGCGTTGACCGAAACCCCATGGCGGTAGAGCTCACAAAGGTCGCGCTTTGGATCGAAACTATTGATCCGGGCATGCCGCTGGGCTTTTTAGACACTCAAATTCGTTGCGGTGACGCGCTTCTTGGCGTTTACGAACTCGATGTTCTCAGGCAGGGCATTCCCGATGCGGCGTACAAATCTCTGACCGGCGATGACACGGCCGTTGCCAAGTACTATGCGACGAAAAACCGGAAAGAACGTGTAGAGCGCGACCAAATCGCGGAAGGGTTTGGGTTTAACCGTCAGCAGGATTTGATGAAAGCTTACTCTCGTGTGAAGGCCATGTCTGAGACGACGCTTCGAGAGATACGAGCCAAAGCAGAGAAATTCAAAGCGTTGACGGAGGAGGGTGCTGGTCAGTGGGCCCTTGCGCGAGCCTGCGACCTCTACGTGTCCGCGTTTTTGAAGCCGAAGACTACCGATGAGTGCTTCGTTGATCGGCATGGCCTGCCCCAGCGCGGCAAAGAAACGGTACCGACGTCAGGGTCGCTCTGGGAGCATTTGCGTGGCGTTCAGGTCTTTGAGCCGATGATGGCTGCCGCCATAGATTATGCTGCGAATGCAAGAGCGTTCCACTGGCCACTGGAATTTCCAGACATCATGGCTACCGGTGGCTTCGATGTAGTTCTTGGAAACCCTCCCTGGGAAAGAGTGAAGCTACAAGAGCAGGAGTTCTTCGCGCTACGTGATCAATTGATCGCGACTGCCAAAAACAAAGCAGCAAGAACTAGGCTAATCGATGCCTTGAATGATACTAACCCTCGCCTCGCCCGAGAATGGCAAGAGGCACTGAGACAAGCCGCTGTTGAAAGCCATTTCTTACGAAATTCTGGTCGCTTTCCGCTTGGCGGCGTCGGAGATGTAAACACTTACGCCGTCTTTACCGACCTAGCTTGGCAGCTAATTGCGGCACGCGGTCGCGCGGGAATAATAATTCCGAACGGGCTTGTTGTCGGCTTCACCTACAGAGAGTTTCTCAGAGAGTTGCTGTCTCAGAAGCGCCTGATCTCGTTTTTCGGTTTCGAGAATGAGGACAAGCTTTTTAAAGATGTGCACAATGAAACGAAATTTGGGCTTTTAACTTTTGGGGGCCGCGATTTCCTCGTCGAACAACCTTGGTTTACTGCGCACATCCGGCAGCCGAGTGAGATTGCCGATCCGGCGAAGCGTTATATCCTTACTATTGATGAAATCAGAGCTATCAATCCGAACACACTAAACCTGCCGACTTTTCGATGGTCCAAAGATGCCGAAGTTTCGGCAACAATACACAGCGGAGCACCGCCGTTACTTGCAAGACGTGATGATAAAATTTTCTCTAATCCCTGGGCCGTCAAGTTAACTACTCTTTTTCACATGTCGGGAGCATCCGAAAATTTTATCGACCATGGGTCGCTAGATCACGACCATTGCGAGTTCGATGGAGCTTGCGCAGTCTTCGGTGACGGAAGAAGGTTATACCCATTATATGAGGGAAAGATGGTTTGGCATTTCGACCATCGCTACGGTACATATGAAAACCAAACTATAAAACAATCAAATAAAGGTGTTTTGCCCCGCGTTTCCGAACTTCAGCACAAAGACCCACTATATAGAATTCAACCACGTTACTGGGTCGACGCAAAAAATACTGATATGTTATTGGGTGATGATCACTCCTTTTCGTGGTTTTTTGTATGGCGTGACGTTGGCCCATCTGAACGAACTTTAGTTGGGACCATCCTTCCAAAGACAGCAGCTAATGACAAATCACCATTACTGCTATCTAAGCAGTCATCTAAGAATTATGCGACACTAGTTGCAATAATGAGTTCATTAGTTGCGGACTACTCGACTAGACAAAAGGCTAGTAACGTAAAATTTTATGTTTTGGAGCAAGTACCAACACTTACACCGGATCAGTTATCCGGCGAACTAGTTTGGATAAATGGATCGATTATCGACTGGATTTCCAGCCGTGTTCTGGAGTTATGTTACACTTCAATTGAACTTACGAGCTTCGCAAGGGACTTGGGGCACCGAGGCGGCCCATTCAAATGGCTGTCGGATCGCCGAAGAATTATCCAAGCAGAGATAGATGCAGCATTGCTGCACTTGTATGAGCTTAATAGAGAGCAGGTAGATTGGCTGCTGAATTCATTTAAAGTGCTTAGGAAGTACGAAGAGCGAGACCACGGTGAATTCCTCACCAAGCGGCTTGTGATGACAACCTATGACGCTATAGCGGAGGCTAGAAAATCTGGGACGATCTACGAGACGCCTCTCGCGCCGCCTCCAGCCGATCCAAGCTTATGTCATAATGCCTCGGCAATCGAAGAGCTAGGCAATTGACCTCTGCTTCTCTTGGTTTCGTTGTCAGAACTGAACTAAATAAAGCCGCCACGGCAAACGGGTTTCGAGTGACTGATGGCGAGGCCGATGGCTGGCTGAAGTTCAAATCTAGCTCCGCTTCCGGAACACTCTTCCTAACCGGCGCTGGGGATCAGGGGCCATGGTATGTCGGCCTTGACCACGCTGGCGTTGTTCCCGAGCTGGAGGTCGATCCAGATCCAATCTCCGGCCCTGGGCTCGCCCGATACAAATTCAGCTCTCTAAAAACTTACTACGAGGCTTTAGAGCGGATTTATCAGCTCTCAGCATCTCTACCCGATGGCCCTTTACACGACTTTGAAGGTGCTATCCGCGACTTGCCACGCAATACAGAGGCCGAACGCCTCCTGGTCCAGCGCGTGGGACAAGAGAAGTTTCGAAGCGCCCTAATTGACTACTGGGATGGTACATGCCCGCTGACCGGCATTAGCGATCCGGCGCTTCTCCGCGCCTCTCATATTCGCCCCTGGGCTGATTGCGAGACCGATGCGGAGCGTTTGAACACCTATAATGGTTTGTTGCTGTCCTCGCTCTGGGATGCCGCTTTCGATAAAGGTCTGGTCAGCTTCGATGATGACGGCGCACCAATCTACGGGCCGAATTTGAGTGAAAAGGCGAGGGACGCGCTCGAGCACCAGGTCCAACAATGCATCCCCATTCGCGACGCTCATCGAGAACGGCTGGCCTATCACCGCCAGCATGTGTTCCAAGAAGAGGATTGAACCCGGGTTCAGAGAAGGAAAGCCAAGGCTTTTGTCCGAGAAAGCGAACTTGGCACTAGGGCTGCTGCCAAGAACATGCATAACCTAGCTGTCGGCACGGTGGATTTTATCACGATGAAAGGGGTCGTGCCGAAGGCATTGATCAGCGCTGAACCACCGTTTGTTCAGCTAACTGCATCAGTTCTGGGGAAGCTAAAATAGCTTTGCTCTTCATCGCTTCATGAAGAACCTGATCTTCAGTGAACATAAACAACTGCTCTATGAGACCATCAGGCGGGACCACAAAATCTGGGTAGTGCGCCCTAGCACCGTCCATTGCCCACTTTTGCAGCGTTTTCCCATGACTTTGATCATGGGCGGACCCATCCTTGTTGATCGCTGCGATACAGCTTCCCTTTACTCTGAAGTGTAAATGATCCTGCCCATTTGGTATGTGAGCTTTGTGATGCATGATGGCGCGCCCTTTTCCCAAGTCAACATAGGGTTTTGCTTCACGCAATAAGAGCCGGATGAGAATTTCTGCGTCACGGTCGCCCACATCAAAATGATAGAAAATAAAAACGGGCTCGGGATCCGTGATGGATTTAATGGTCTCGATCAGAGATTTATGTTGTTCGTTGGAGAGCGCCATAATCGTTATGCACTTGAATTCCGCAATAACTCTTGCGCACCTTAAGTGGCATATGATCGACAGATCAACTATAAACGTTCCCGGCTGTCCTGGCGGGTCTAACTGCCTTGGATAAGGACTTATCCATTATAGTCTTCTTAAACGGTGTGCTCACCTTTGAGAACGAACCAAGTTACGATTAATTTTTCAGAATTGATTGATCTGCCTCTTCAAGTTCTATCACGCCAGACGGCAGATAATTCACCGAGAATGGTCTGCTATAACCGGACGGTCCTAGAGCCCAGAAAATCGGTGCTTTTCTTGCTCGCAAGCCTTCAACCTTCTTGAAGGCGTTCCGGCCTTTGTCACCTGACAGGGCAATATCTTTTGGGTTCGCACAAAACCTCGCCATGAGCTCAATTAGTTGATCGACTTCGCCCTTGGTTTTCTTGACCTCACCGGCTATGCGCTCAGCGCCCGAAGGATTGGGATAAGCAACAATATCGAAGGCCCAATCAGGTGATTGGTTGCCTATCAATTCGGGCGGCCAATCGAAGTCATGGTGAAGACGGGCCATTCCGCCGAAAGTGATTATTGGCTCAAGCCAAAACCAAAATCGCCTAGGACTTTCCGCTTTGGGCCCTTCCCAGAACAGCGGTTCGGAAACACTGCCGCGTGTCGAAACATACCGGCCCTCACCTACTGGGATAAGAAGTCCCAAGTCCCAAGCGCGAAGAAAATACTCTACGTCAACTGGATCAACGGTCTTTCGACCTTCATCAAACCCGCAAGGCTCGCATTTCAGTCTTGGATTGGTGCAGTAATATGGAACCAGCTCATCATGCACTAGTTTTCTGAAACGGTGGATTGGGCCGGTCATCCGATAATCACGCCAACTAGCTGCTCGCCTTTATGTGACTGACACTAACAGCGAGCGGAGTTTCCGCCTAATCCGCCCAAATGATTTCTCGCGTCATAACCAGTCGCCAGGGCCGCCGTGGAGATCTCAGGGGTCAGCAGAACGAAGGAACCATCCTGTGTTTTCGTTTTCCGATTTGATGGCCAAGCCATTGCATTCAACCTGCCGTCCTGAACCCAGTACGATCGCTTTCCTCTAGCGATCACTGCCCCGTCAGGCAGACCAAATACCTCGGCCTCGGCCAATGTTCGCCTGTGGTCTAACGGCACCAGCCTATCGATATGCAAAAGCTCGTCGAGCGAATTTGCCGTCAGTGAACCCGGGCTCAAACCCTTCGCCATTTCGACGCTGCTCTTGAAGCGCCGGTAAGCACCTCGGCGGCATAGCGCGCACGGTCTGTGGCCTGCGGCAAGCGCGCTCGCTTCGTTTTCGAAGAATAGCGGGGTGTATGATCCGGGTCTTCGTAAATGTTCTTTTTGGCCATAGTAGGAAAGCTCGCAAATTATCCAGCGAAGCCCCCTCCACTCGCGACAGATTTTCTCCTCATCATCGTGAAGGCATCCGCGATTGCCCATCAGAGTTCCGCGCTGGGGAGTGGCGATAATATCCCCGAATGCGGAAACACGATTGTCTAGAGGTGAGGCGAAGGGTTTCATCAGAGATGATACCCGTTTGGAGTATCAGCGTCCAATACTTCTGTTTATACATGGAGGAATGACCGACATCCCATCAAACCTTGTTCGGCCTGGGATGTATCGCCCGCTAAGCGAAACCCATGAACTTTGCGAAGCTGATGTTCTCACGGATTTACTGGTTGTTTCTTTCCCAAGATGTCACGTCACGTATGAGCGGCAACAAGATTGGGAACGCATACAAGAGCTGATCGCTCCGTCTGGTAACCCAGCAGACAACGGCTATGCGTTTGTAAAATATGGGCATCACATCCGCCGCAAGCGCCAGAGCTCAAACTGGCGACATGCTGCTTGGAATGCAGAATTGGTGCACTATCCGCTGGATCGAGGCGGACGCTTATCTATTCATCTAACCATCAACCCCACCCGTTGGGCGGCGATGGCGGCTCAAAACGGCGGTAACATCACCGAACAGACGATCAATCACATGCCGACGGCTGAAAAGGCTGCGCGACTTCGACGCGAAACCCTCGACGGCAATACAAACTTTATCCCTCCCGGCATGCGTAGAAATACCATGCTAAGGCATCCGCTGCTGCTCCAGCTCGCCTTGCGCGACTTCCGGCGAGTTCTGCTCGAGAACCTGTTGCGGTCAGGTCTAGATATCATTGAAATTGGCTGGGATCCCCGCACTGCTCGGCAGCTTTATAATTACGATCAGCCTGACAGCATGCTCATCAACTGGCGGGATTGGCGCGTCGATCGCCTCGAACATTACGTAGAGCTTTACGCGGACGACAGCATCAGTGCTGTTAGACGTGGTTATTACGATGCGCGAGCACGCGGGCTTTCACCAGCCAGCCAGATCTATGAACCAAACACCCTGCTCGACCGACAAAAGAATGGCTTGTCCTTCTCATACAGAAAAAGCGCAAATGAAAATGTTATGGTTTATGCAAAGGCACCCGAACTCGTGCGCGTTGAACGAAGGTGGGTAAGGGGGGATGGGCGACCCGAGGTACCCTTCACCGAACATCAAGAACTAGGGGCGGAAGGGTTGATACGCTGGGACCGCGGCATGAACCCAGGTTCACTGCGCGTGGTGCAAGCGGTTGCCAATCGTTTAGGTCAATTGGTTCAAACCACGCCTGATCACTTTCGCTCCTGGACTAAAGTCTGTGCGGTCGCAGCATCGACGCTTAGAAGTGACAGGGCTCTTGGTAGATTTCTTTCAGACATACTCGAGTTAGGTGGATTGCATTACGCGTCACAAAGCAACTTCCGAAAGGAAGTACTAAACCGGCTTGAACGTCTTCAGATGTTCGAACGGCTAGACCGACGCGAGAACATAGTGCCTGTTCCTAGCCTCCAACTCCTGCTGACCGAAATTCGAGGTTCGATCGAAGCGGCTAGTCAGGGCGCTTCGGACCGGACCTCGACAGACTGATGATGCAAACTAGATATGCCGTTTTTCGGCGTGGGTTGCTTCTGAATTGAACCCGGGTTCAACTCAAGCAATGGTGCCCGTTGATCAGCGCCTTTATCAACTTTCATCTGCGCCGCCGTCAGGATCAGAATTGTGGTTTAAGGCCTCGTTCCTGGCTGTCCGTGCTCTCTCCGATATAAACGAGTACCAAGACTTTGTTGCTCGCGCTGCGGAATATGGCGGCTTTCAACGAGTGCAGAGAATTCCGGCGTCCAACGGCTCCTAGATGCGCTCATCGCGTTTGAGATTTTTGAAACCCAGCGCCCGCGCGAAAACATTGTCCCAGTTCCCGCCTTGCAGAGCTACCTATTGACCCATCGAGAGGTGCGCGAACTGGAAGAGTGTCGCCCCCCGCCCGCTCGTGAGCGCCAGCGAGCGGGCGGGGGGCGACACAATAGCTTCAGTGCATGTCGCGATGGGTCACGAAATGGCGGGAAAAACCAAAATTCGCCGGTTTGAAGCTCACAATGTGCCCAATACCGGCTTTTTTTGGCTCACAATGGTCAGTTTTTAGCGCGTAGTGAACCCCGGTTCAAAATTGAGTGCCAGTCAGTTTTGATCAAATACCGGCAAGCTCTGAAGGGTGAGATCGTGGTGGGCGTCCTTAAACCGCACTTTATCGATAGCCTTCTTTAGATGCCCTACGTTAGGGCCGCTTCCGTACTGAGAATGAACGTCTTTCGCCGCCCAGCCACCAATTGTCTTTTGGGTTGCATCGTCCAGCCCGCAATTTCGCATCGCATCAACGAAAGTGTGTCTGAAGCTGTGGAAGACCAACCCTCTGCCCGTTAGTCCCAAACGCTTCATCCGATAGGAGAAGCGTTTGGAGAAAACGTCTGATGCCGATCCAGACTTACTAATCGGAATATCGGGAAATAACCGCTCAGGGCCATCGGCGGTGCGATGTGTTGCCCACCTATCAAGTCCAAGACGGGCAAGCTCGCTATGGACTGGAATGATCCGCTCACTACCATTTGTCTTTAGGCGTTGCCCGCGATCGGGGTCGTGCTTCACCCGGATGGCCATTATTCCGTCTATGGCAGCGATATCGTCGGTCCAGAGCTGGCAGATCTCTGCCAGCCGCATACCTGACAACAACGCTATCAGCGGAACCCAATAGGCTCCGTCAAACAGCTGCTCAGCATCGCTTTGGATAGAGTAGGGTGTCGCATCAAAAAGCGACTGAAGCTCACCAGCAGTGAATGACCGGCGTTTGCGCGGCGCTCGTGGGTCTTTCTTGATTGTTAGTCCAACACATGGGTCTCTGGCTAACAGTCCACGCTGAACAAACCGCCTCAAAAATGACGACGCCGTCTCCATAGTCATCCGAGCATTGTTTCGATCAGCAATCGGCAGCCCGCGCGCTTTTGCAACTGCGGGCATCTCGGCAACAGGAGTGTCCGGCAGCGACCGAAACGGGTCGCGGGGCAGGTCCAAAAGCGTGTCACGAAAGGCCTCCATTTGCCGCTGGGTAATGGAGCGAATGTCGGTGCCTTTTCCAAAATACTCAGCAAGCACCCTTAGTCGGCCTCGATTGGCTCTGCGCGTCGCATCCGAGACGGACCGGCCTCGATCATTCACATAGCTTGCAATTTGTTCGCCTAACAAAAGCGCATCAGCAGCAACGTCACCCCCATTTGAACCCGGGTTCAAATGGGGGTGACCCGGTTGTTCTTCAACGAAACTGACATCGGCATTTGCTGGATGGCTGGAAAAGTCGTCATTCATACGAGCAAGGACCCGCCGGGAGACATCAACACGCGCCTCCATGATCCGATCAGCAAATCGGTTCCAGATCGCCCCGCCTTCTTTGGGCTTCTCAAAGTTATGCTTGTCGCAAAGATGATCGATCACATCACTGGCCGATTGGCGAAGCTTCCAATGCCTTAAATCGGCATAACCCTCCATTTCCTCCCGGATGGCATCAAGGCGCTGCTGTCCCGTGCGATCCGACCGCGATAAGCCTCTCAGCACTTCGAACTCTGCCCCTCGACGAAAAGCATGCCAATCGCTCACCAGAGCCTCAATGTCAGAAATATGAAGAGCCTGCTTGGTTATGCTCGGCCTGGCGGCATAGACGCCCTTAAGGCTCGATTGAGCGTTGGCCTTCACCTGCTCGAATTCTGCATCTATCTGTGCCCATGCGCGCTTTGCCTCTTTCAGGCTGTCCGTGCCCAAAGTGCGCTTGAATTCCGACAAGCCGACTGCTTCACGCAGATGCATAGGAATTGCCGCACGAAAAACGTAGCGACCAGCTCGTTCGTATAATCGTGGGAAGCCTTCAACCTTCTTCATGTATTTTTGTACCATAAAATGTACGAAAACACAAGAAATACTGCTTCAATTACAGCGTAATAGAGGTATTTCAGCCCCTTAGAGGGGTGGTGGCGGAGAGGAAGGGATTCGAACCCTCGATACCGGTTAGGGTATACTCCCTTAGCAGGGGAGCGCCTTCGACCACTCGGCCACCTCTCCACTGGCGGGTTTAGCCGGAGTGCAATGCCGGGATCAAGCGGCGATGGCGGTTGATGTGTTGGCGAGAATTTAACCTTGATCGTGTATCTATCAAATCAGGTGGAAAACAAAAACTAACGGGAAGCCTGATGAAACGGATGAACTGGAAGTCTGCCGGGATGACATTCCTGGTGGCCGTGGGCGTTGCATCATTTGCCGCGATTGCAGGGTATCTGACGCTGGAGCCCTATTTCGAGCGAAAAGTGATGGAGGCGAGCGCCCTGCACATCGAGGAGCGCGCCAATCGTCAAAGTGCGCTTTTTGCCGATGTGCTTGCTATTGAATATGCGACAGGACGGGGCTTCACGAGCCGGTTGGCCGCCATGGAAGGCGTTGATGTTTCTGCTGAATTCAACTGGCTATTTCCGGAGTTCGGGGATGGCACACGCCGATCCCGGCCGGAGTTGTTTGATGGCTATCGAACGGCAGATGGCGATTACGTCTATGGCGTTGGGGCATTCATTTCTGATGTCGATGTTGCTCCCGAACGCCAAAGACAACTGATTGCGGCCTATCACACGGTCCGTCAGCACGGCGAAGCCAATTCCGGCCATTTCGATAACCTGAATTTTGTGACTCCGAACAATGATCTGATTATTTTCGCTCCGGGGCGCGAGGATCGCCTCGAATTTTACCGGCGTGATGCCCCGGCAGACTTTGATTTCCAATCTGAAGAACTGGCGCAGATTGTGTCTCCCTTCAATAATCCGATTGCCGTGACACGATGCACGCGGCTCTCACGTTTGCTTTATGTTCGGGATGGCGTTGCATTGACGACGGGGTGTCATTTCCCGATGCGTCAGAATGGCCGCCATATTGGTGCCTTTGGTGTGACAATTTCCATGCAGAATTACCTTGCGAATGCGATTGTTGACGCCGAACCCAATTCGGAAAACATGATTCTGACACGCGACGGCGATATTGTTGCCCATAGAGACCTTTTGTTCCAGGACGTTCTGACTCCCAACCTTGTCGCTGAGGCCGGGCAGTCGGCCGGAGCGGCGACATTGACGGAGGCCATCCGCCGCGATGGACGTGTGTCCGGTGTGACGCTGACAGACGACGGTCGTGTTCTTGCCTTCGCCCGAATTGAAACGCCGGGCTGGTATTTCGTCATCACGAGGCCTGTGTGGCTGGTTCACTCCCGGGCTTCGGGCGTTTCGGCAATGATCTTCCTGTTTTCTTTTCTGGGTATATTCACACAAGCAATCGTGCTGTCCTTCTATCGTTGGCTGAAGCGCCGGCGCCGGAACTCGAGCGCGGCATCGGGCGGTTTGGCACGGGTCTGAAAACCAGCTTTGCGTTTTTTGGGGTAGCCGGACAGGCAGGACAAGGCTAAGAGGCGCCAAATCCCTCTGGCTATTAGAGTTCTGCCTATGTCCGTCGCACCGGAAAAATTGCGCAATATTGCCATCGTCGCTCACGTCGATCATGGCAAGACCACACTTGTTGATCAGCTTCTGAAGCAATCGGGCACATTTGGCGACCGGGTCGAAACGACCGAGCGCATGATGGACTCCAACGATATCGAAAAAGAACGCGGCATCACCATCCTCGCCAAGAACACCGCCGTGACCTGGCGTGACTGGCGCATCAACATCATTGATACGCCCGGTCACGCGGATTTCGGCGGCGAAGTCGAACGCGTGCTGTCGATGGCGGATTCTGTTCTGCTGCTGGTCGATGCGGTTGATGGGCCCATGCCACAGACGGCCTTCGTGACCCGTAAAGCGCTTGAGCGCGGGCTGAACCCGATTGTCGTCGTCAACAAGATCGACCGCCCGGGCGCGCGTCCTGACTGGGTTGTGGATCAGACGTTTGATCTCTTTGATCGCCTTGGCGCGAATGACGAACAGCTGGATTTCCCGGTTGTGTTTGCGTCGGCTCTCAACGGATTTGCCGGGCTGGATGCGGAAAACCCCGACGAGGACATGACGGCGCTGTTCCAGATGATCGTTGATCATACGCCGCCGCCGCCGGTCGACCTGACCGGTCCGCTTCAGTTGCAAGTGAGCGCACTGGATTATTCCAGCTATACCGGTGTGATCGGCATTGGCCGTATCCGTCGCGGATCCCTGACCAAGAACCAGCAGGTTTCAGTTGTTGGCGCGGATGGAAAAGTCCGGCGCGGCAAGGTTCAACAGGTTTTCGGGTTCCAGGGGCTTGAGCGCGTTGAAATGAACAGTGCGAGCGCCGGTGACATCATTACCTTCACGGGCATTGATCCGCTCAACATCTCGGACACGGTGTGTTCGCCGGAAAAAGTCGAGGCGTTGCCGCCGCTGACGGTGGATGAGCCGACCATCGCGATGACGTTTCAGGTCAATGACAGTCCGTTCTCCGGCCGCGAAGGCAAATATGTCACCAGCCGGAACCTTGCAGATCGTCTGCAGCGCGAATTGATCCACAATGTCGCTCTGCGGGTTGAGCAGCAGGATGATGCCGACAAGTTCAAGGTGTCCGGGCGCGGCGAGCTGCACTTGTCTGTGCTGATCGAGAATATGCGCCGCGAAGGCTATGAACTGGCGATTTCGCGTCCACACGTCCTGACCAAGGAAATAGACGGCGAAATTTGTGAGCCGTTCGAGAATCTGGTGGTCGACCTGCCTGAAGAGGCACAAGGTGCCATCATGGAGAAGCTCGGCGAACGCAAGGGCCAGCTGAAGAATATGACGCCGGACGGGCAGGGCCGGGTCCGGCTCGATTACGAAATCCCGACCCGGGGTCTGATTGGCTTTCGATCCGATTTCATGACGGCGACATCCGGCGCGGGCCTCATGTTCCATACTTTTGATCACTATGCGCCGCGGGCCGCCGGAGAGATTGGCCAGCGCCGAAATGGTTCATTGGTGTCGATGGTTGACGGCAAAGCTGTTGCCTATGCGTTGTGGAATTTGCAGGAGCGCGGAAAGCTGTTCATTGGCCACGGCACAGACGTCTACGAAGGCATGATCATCGGCATTCATAGCCGGGATAACGACCTTCCGGTGAATCCGACCAAAGGAAAGCAGCTGACCAATATCCGCGCTTCGGGCACAGATGAAGCTGTCGTTCTGACGACGCCGATCAGAGCGACCCTCGAATTTGCGCTGGAATTCATCAACGATGACGAGCTGGTCGAGGTCACGCCCGACTCGGTCCGGATCCGCAAGCGTTGGCTGAAAGAACACGAGCGCAAGAAGGCCAGCCGGGCGACTGCTGCATGAGCTGTTAATCATTCTGAACGAAAGGTTAACAAAAGGTTTACAACCATAGGCGACTCATCCGACACAGAATTTGCGGGACCAGAACGGTCCCGGGAAATCAGGAGGAGATGAGTATGCTGAAGATCAAAACTCTGCGGAAGTCCGCCCCGAAGGCCAAGCGCGTTCTTTACTGGGACAACTGATTCCAAAGCGCATTCTTCCAAGCGCCCTGCAGCCTCCACCCGGCTGCGGGGCGTTTGTCATTTGAGGGGAACCGTTTTGCGTCCATTATTCGAACGTCTTGGCCAGGAGGCGGAGAGGCATTATGCCGGTTTGGGGGCTTCGCCGCAGGCCTTTACCGGCCTGGCCGAAAGCCTTCTTTCCGAATGCGCCCTCGATAAACAGGTCTCGATCGATGCGCTCTGGTCTGCGGCGTCCGGGGGCGGTACGGCCAATATTGGTGATCAATCAAAGCCCGGCCTGATTCCGTTATTCACCGGAGAGCATGTGCGGATTGTCGCGCATCTCTGGAGTGATGCCGCTGACCGGTTGCATCAGCACGACTGGACCGGCGCTTTTCAGGTCATCGAGGGGCAGTCCTTCAATTCGCGTTTCCATTTTGCAGCGGAACGCGATGCGGGAGAGTTCACGCTTGGCCAGCTCCATCGGCGGTCTTTCGAGGTCTTCGAGGCCGGGCATATCCAGCCGGTCCAGGACGGCCCGTCACTCATCCACAGCGTGGTCTATCCGGGAAAACCCGGGCTGGCGATCAGCCTGCGGGTTGCAGGGCAGGGGCCGAAAGGCGCGTACGAATATCTGCGCCCCGGATTGCGGTGCCCGTCCTATCGCCGACGCGAGGCGAGTGCCGCCCAGATCGATCTGTTGTCGCAGACACTACAGATAGACGAAGACATTTACCGTGAGCGGTTTGGAGCTCTTGCGGAAGGACTGGGCGAAGCGGCGCTCATCCGCCTGCTGGATGCTGCCGCTTTCGACAACCTGCCGGTTCCGGATAATGTGGTTGAAATCGCCCTCAATCATTTGCCGGACGGTGCGCGTATCCTTGCATCGCTTGACGATATCGAGCGGAGCGACAAGACACGCGAATTATTGGGCGAACATGATCACCCGAAAATCCGTGCCTTTATCTGTGCGCTGTTTCACAGCGAAAGCCGCCGCGAGTTGAACGAGACACTTCAGATCGCCGGTTTTACAAATCCGGTGATCGACACGGGGAGGGCGCTGTCAGCCCTGATTGTTGATGACGAGAGCGGTGAATTGCCGCCGGATTATCTGGTGCAGGCTCTGGGAGAGGCCGCACTGACGGGCGACATGACCGCATCGATCGGTGCCATGCGAACCCGGGCCGAAGACGCCCCGATGCTGGATGTCCATTGCGAATTCGTCGGCGAGGCCTTCGCGGCAATGGAAGAGGCACCAATCTTCCGGTGCCTCTTCAAGGCCTGATCAGTCGTCGGACCGTTGGGCATCCCGCAAGGCGCGGAATTCATTGCCTTCATACCAGTTTGGCCATTCATCGGTATTGGCGATGCGCTCGCCGAGCAGGTAGAGCAGGGTGGCATCGCGGGCGAGCCCGTCAAAGTCCCACTCATAATCAAACTCGTCTTCCGGGCCGTGATAGGCCGTGGCCCGATAGGCTGCGGCCAGCTCTTCCACATGCCCTGCGCCGAGTTCGGTGTTCACGGATCCGGTATCGGCATAGATCATCGGCACGCCGCGCTTGGCGAGCGAGATGTGATCCGACCGGTAGAAATAGCCGGCTTCCGGATTGGGGTCGGCCGAAAGGGTGCGGCCCTGTGTGGCGGCCACTGCTGCGAGGTGGTCCTCCAGCTCGGATGCGCCATAGCCGATGACGACGATATCGCTGGTGGGGCCGGTCGGCAGCATGCCGTCCATATTGAGACCGCCCACCGTTTGGGAGAAGGGCACCAGTGGGTCGGTGGCATAGTATTCCGAACCCAGAAGGCCGGATTCTTCAGCGGTGACGGCTACAATGAGCACCGAACGCTCCGCCGGGTTGGCGGCAAAGGCCTGTCCGATCTCGAGGATCGAGCTCGTCCCGGTCGCATTGTCGACAGCGCCGTTATAGATCACGTCGGCCTCCGGATCGTCGCTGACGCGGGTGCCGATATGGTCCCAATGCGCCATGTAGAGCACGTATTCGTCGGGACGTTCCGTGCCCCGGACAATGCCGGCCACATTCCGCGAATCGAGGAATTCATGCTCGGTCACAAGCGCGGCGTTGAGCTCGGCACCGGCCATCTCCACCGGTTCGAAGCCCGGCTGGTGCGCGGCTTCGACCAGAGCATCGAAATCGAGCCCGGTCGCGTTGAACAATTCGCGCGCCCGGTCATTGGTGATCCAGGCTTCCGCCCCGACAAACGGCGTTGATCCTTCCGGGCGTTGCAGGTCGAATTGCGGCCCTGACCACGAGCCGGATACGACATTCCAGCCATAGCTGGCGGCTTCCGTCTCGTGGACAATAATGACCCCGGCGGCGCCCTGGCGGGCCGCTTCTTCATACTTGTAGGTCCAGCGGCCATAATAGGTCATGGCATTGCCGTTGAAGAGATCCGGATCGCCGGAGGCAAATCCCGGATCATTGATCAGCATCACAACCGTGCGGCCTTCGACGTCGAGGCCCTCATAATCATTCCAGGCATATTCCGGCGCGACGATGCCATAGCCGACAAAGACCAGATCGGAGTTTTCGATCTCGACCAGCGGATCGACGCGGCGCGTGCCGTAAACGACGTCGGTCAGGTATTCGAGCCCCATGGGCTCGCCATTGACCGAGATATCAAAGCTGGACGCCGTGGTTTGCAGAGTCGCCTCGACCAGCGGAACACGCTGGAAATATGTGCCGGCTTCGCCGCCGGGTTCGAGCCCGGCTCTGGCCATTTCGTCTGCGATCCACTGGCTGGCGAGAATGCCGCCCGGTGTGGACGGGGCGCGGCCTTCAAATTCGTCCGAGGCCAGAGTCTGTATCCGCCAGGCGAGGTCGTCGCCGGTGATATCGGTCGAGGTTTCGCGATCGGCCGGCCGCGCATTCGGGTCGATGCGTTCTGCCGGCGCGGTGTCTTCCATGGCGTCCGGCGCACCGGCTTCGGCAACGTCTGCGGTATCTGTTTCCGGTTCGGTGACCGGTTGACCGCAGGCCGCCAGCGCAAGCGCGGCGAGGGCAGGAGCGAAATAGAGCGTCTTCATTTTTCTTCTCCTATGGGTTTGATTAGCCGACGCGTCCGGCGACGGTCGGCAGCGAGCACAGATCCGTCATGCGCCAGCTGGTTCCGGACTGGACCATATCACAGCGGAAATAGTCCTGGCGATTGACGCCGGGCAGGCGCACGGCCTGTTCCGGTGCAAAGGTGACGCTGCCGCCGGTGAGGGCGCGGAAGCGGTCTTCCTGATAGACGGCGATCGAGCGCTGTGTGGTGATGACATTGCCTTCAGCATCAATCCGCCGCGGCAGATCGATAACGCAGGGCGGGGGCTGGGTCAAAACGCCGACCAGCGTTCCGCCGGTATAGCCCTGATTTCCCCAGAGATGTCCCGCGACGTAGGGGTCGTTGCGTTCCAGCGCCGACCGGGCCGGGCCAATAGCCGACAGGCGCGTCAGCGTGCTGGTGTCACGTGATATGACGGCCCGGAAGATTTCAAATTCTTCCCCCGTCGGGGCGCGGCAGGCCAGAGTGGTCGGCTCGGCGACGGTCTGGCAGGCCGACAAGGCCAAAGTTACGGTCAGGCCGGCACCGGCCAGGATTTTTTTCAACATTTTGCTCCCCGCAAATCCAGATGGCGGGCAACGGCCCGGCCGGATCATGTCTGCCGCCATCATGCTATGGAATAAGGGGAAAGGTAAACTGCCGAATATGCGGGACGCGGTCTAAACCGCATCCAGCGGGATTTTGACGTAGCGAATACCATTGTCTTCCGGTTCGGGCAGACGACCGGCGCGCATGTTCACCTGCACCGATGGCAGGATGAGCTTCGGCATGGAGAGGGTGGCATCACGCTCGGTGCGCATCTTCACGAATTCATCTTCCGATGCACCGTGTCCGACATGGATATTGTTGGCCTTTTCCTCGCCGATCGTGGTCTGGTGAATGTATTGATCGCGGCCTTCCGGCAGATAATCATGGCAGAGGAAAACGCGGGTGGTATCCGGCAGGGCAAACAGCTTCTGGATGGATTGATAGAGCGCGCGCGCATCGCCGCCGGGGAAATCACACCGCGCCGTGCCAAAGTCCGGGCTGAACAGCGTATCGCCGACAAAGACGGCATCACCGATCAGATAGGACATGCAGGCGGGCGTGTGGCCGGGCGTGTGGATGGCCTTGGCCTTCAGCTCGCCGATGTTGAAGACGGTGCCATCGTCGAACAGCGCGCCGAATTGCGAGCCATCGGTGGCGACGCCATTGGCGTTGAAAAGCTGTGTGAAAATCTTCTGCACATCGCGGACATGGCTGCCGATGGCGATCTGTCCGCCGAGCTTTTCCTGCAGATAGGGCGCGGCAGAGAGGTGATCGGCATGGACATGGGTTTCGAGTATCCAGTCAATGGTCAAGCCGCGATCCCTCACGGCCGCGATCACGGCATCGGCGGCCTTGGTATGCGTCCGGCCCGAGGCGGCGCAATAATCCAGCACGGAATCGACGATGGCGGCATGCCGGGTCGCCGGATCAATCACGACATAGGTGAAGGTGTTGGTGTCTTCATGGAAGAAGTCGAGAATGTCCGGCGTCGTCATGATGTGCTCCTGTTATTGCCAAGAGATATGGCGACAGACTACATCTTTGATAAGTGGACAAAACAGCACAGAGGACACCGAATTCATGAGCCAGCTGGAAGACATGTCGCCCAAAGCCGTCGCGGACGCCCTGAATGTGGGTGATATTCTGCTGATTGATGTGCGCGAGGCCAATGAATACGGGCTGGAACGCATTCCCGGCGCGCTGCTCTATCCCTTGTCAACGCTGGATCCGAAAGCCATTCCGGTGGGCGGGCCCAAGCGCGTGGTCTTCCATTGCGCGGCGGGCCGCCGCTCGGCCATGGCGGCCATGCGCTGTCAGGACGAAGGCGTGAATGTCGATGCCCATCTCGCGGGCGGGCTGGGTGCTTGGAAAGAGGCGAAACTGCCGCTGATTGAAACCGACCCCCTGACCGGGCAGGTCAAGGGCGGGTAGGGGCGCAGTCAGATCATCCGCACCTCCACGCGCGAGACTAATCTGCGTTATGCCTATGCGGGCGATATGCTTGAGGCTCGCGCGCCACGGGTTCGAGGGCAGGACGAAGCGCGTTTGTCGGGGCATTCCTGCCGCGTGGCGGGACGTGCGCCAAAACACAGCCCTTGCGAGAATTTAACACGGAAAAACGGTGTGTGTCCCCGTTTTTTGAACCCTGTTGTTGTCATCGGAAGGAGACCGAACCAATGATATTTAAGTTTTTGTTTACAATAATTTTTATTGTGCCGTCCTACTGTCAAGATATGGTGTCATCAACCCACGCGGACAGCGATGTCGCAAACGATCAGATTACATTTGAGTTTATTGAGCTCATCGACGGCGAAAATATCAGGCTTGTCGGAGACCGGGTATGTTGGTCGCTTGATCTCGGGCGAGAGGCGTGTACCGATGCGGTCGAATTGGATAACGACGAGTTCGCTGCGACGCTTTTGGATGCAGTGAATCAGGCGATTTTGTCAGGTACTGATATTTCGGAGCTACTGCCGTTAGTCACGGCGTCGCATCATGGAGATTTCGACTCCGTTATCGTTGAAGGGCATGGCTCTTACGCGTTATTTCTTCAGTCTAATGGCAGTTATGTAATCATACCGGTATCGGCGGATATTTCAGCTGAATTGTTAGGAAGTACGAACTAATCAGCTTGGGGATTATTAGCGAGACTTGACGAGGTTGCAGGGTGGTGATGCCAATGGCAATCTTTCTGAGATCGTCACGCGGCGGAACATGTTCCATGACTCGATGAACCGGATGACGGCCATTGCGGGTGTGACGACAGGAACCGGCCCGTGGGATGGCTGGCTGCAAGCGTCACAATAGCCGGCCATTCACTCTTCCGCCTTCCTCTATGATCCGGATGGTCGTCCTTCGCTCGCGGCTTGAACCGGTGGCCCAGCTCGCTCAGGGATTGCGCCTCCACCGTCAACACAAACGGTATCTGTTCAGGCTTGAAATTAATGATCTGATTGAAGGCTGCACGCCAACTGACTCTGCCCACTTGTTTTAGCATGTTAAAACGTTATATCGGCGCTCACGGAGGTGAGTGCCATGAGAAAACCGGTTCGAAATGACGGTCCGGAAGAGCGCAGCAAGCTGATCGAGGCGCTGTTGTCTTTGAAGGATGAGGGCGAGATGGACCGGTTTCTAACCGATCTGTGCACGCCGGGTGAATTGTCGACGCTGGCCGAGCGCTGGCGCGTGGCGCGTCTGCTGGATGAAAACCAGCTGACCTATCGCCAGATCTCTGAAAAAACCGGCGCGTCCACGGCGACAGTCACCCGCGTGGCGCGCTTCCTCTCCCAGGAACCCGCGCAAGGCTATCGCCTTGTGCTCGACCGGATGAAGAAAAACGCCAATGTCTGATGCCCGTTTGAAACTCGCCGTGCAGTCCAAGGGCCGCCTTTCCGAAGGCGGTATGGATTTGTTGAAGCGCGCCGGTGTGCGCCTTGCCTATGGGCGGGATCAATTGCACCGCCGGGCGGAGAATATGCCGCTGGATCTGATGCTGGTGCGCGATGATGACATTCCCAGCTTTGTCGCGGGCGGGGCGTGCGATTACGGCATTGTCGGCGAGAATGTGCTCTATGAAATGCAGGCGCGCTCCAGCCGCTATGCCAATCTGGAAGTGGCCCTGCCGCTGGGCTTTGCGTCCTGTACGCTAAAGCTCGCCGCGCCCAGGGGCGGGGAGATATCGACCGTGGCCGATCTGGCCGGGCGCAGCGTGGCGACCTCCTATCCGGGCCTGACACGCGAGTATCTCGCCGACCGCGGCATTGAGGCGGAAATCGTCGAAATGCGCGGATCGGTCGAGGTGGCCCCGCGCATGGGGATTGCCGATGCGATCTGCGACCTCGTCTCCTCCGGGGCGACGCTGGAAGCCAACGGGCTGGCGGCGTTTGAAACCGTGCTGGAGAGCCAGGCGGTCCTGATCCGGCGCAAGACGGGCCGCAGCGATGCGGTGGAAGCGGTGGCCGAGACGCTGATCGAGCGCGCCGAGGGCGTGATCGCGTCGGCGCAGACGAAATACATCCTTTTGAATGCGCCCAAGGACCGGCTGGCCGAGATCAAGGCGCTTCTGCCCGGCTCTGATGCGCCCACCATCGCGCAGATCGCGGATCGCGACGATGTGGTGGCCGTTCACGCCGTCTGCCGCGAGCGGGTGTTCTGGGAGACGCTGGAGAAGCTGCGCGGCGCCGGTGCGCGGGCCATTCTGGTGCTGCCGATCGAAAAGATGATGGCGTGATGAAGCGGGTGATCTGGAACCAGCTGGACGAGGGTGCGCGCACGGCTCTGTTTTCGGCCTCGCCGGAGTCGGATACGGCGCGCGCGGCCGCCATCGAAATTGTCGAGGCCATCCGCCGCGAGGGCGACAGGGCCGTGTTTGAATATGCGCGCCGTCTGGACGGGTTTACCGGCGAGAACTTCCGCGTCCCGGCTGCCGACATTGATGCCGCGCGTGCGGCGGCTGATCCGGAGGATATCGCCGCCATGGACGCCGCCATTGGCGCCGTGCGCGCCTTTCACGCCGCGCAGGGGCTGGGCGGCTATGAGATCGAGACATGGCCGGGCGTGACCTGCCAACGGCGCGTCGACCCGATCCGCTCGGTGGGGCTTTACGTACCCGCAGGGTCGGCCCCGTTGGTCTCCACGCTGATCATGCTGGCCGTGCCCGCGCAGATTGCCGGTGTGCCGGAGATTGCCGTCACCGTCCCGCCGGGGCCAGATGGCAAAGTGAATGCGTCCGTGCTGGCGGTGGCGAGCCTGCTGGGCCTTACGGATATCTTTGCCATTGGCGGGGCACAGGCGATTGCCGCGCTGGACTTTGGGGCGGCGGGCTTGCCGCGGGTCGCCAAGATTTTCGGGCCGGGAAATGCCTGGGTCGCGGCGGCCAAATCCCATGTCAGCACTTTGCCCGGCGGCCCGGCGATTGATCTGCCGGCGGGGCCCAGCGAGGTCATGGTTATTGCCGACGCCGAGGCGCGAGCGGCTTTTGTCGCAGCGGACCTGTTGGCGCAGGCCGAGCACGATCCGATGGCGCAGGTCTGTCTGGTTTCGATGGGCGCGGACATTCCCGGGATCAAGGCCGAGTTGGCGCGCCAATTGTCCGTACTGCCGCGTAAGGCGATAGCCGAGCAGGCGCTATCGCAGGGCGTGATCATCGAGGCCGCTGACCGGAGCGAGGCCATGGTCATCGCCGAACGCGCCTGTCCGGAGCATTTGATCCTCCAGACAGATGCGCCAGGTGAACTGGCGCGCGACATCACGACCGCCGGGTCGATCTTCGTCGGGGCGTGGACGCCGGAATCCATGGGCGATTATGCAGCGGGGCCGAACCACACCCTGCCCACGGGCGGGGCGGGCCGCGCCTATAGCGGCGTCACCGTCGAGGCGTTCCAGCGGACGACCACACTGATCGAGGCCAGCCGGGCAGGGGCATCCGAGATCGCGCCGGTTGTGGAGCGATTGGCGGCGCTGGAAGGGCTGGACGCGCACGCCACGGCGATGCGTCTGCGCCGGACGGGAGGCGGTGATGAATAGCGATCTTTTGTCATTTGAACGGGTCGGGCTGGCGCGGAGATCGCGCCTCGAAATGCTGCGCCAGCGTTATGCGGCACAGGCGGGATGCGCGCCGTCCGGTGTGGTGTTCCTTCCGAGCCCGGAGGCGGTCGATCTCATCGGCATTGATGCAGCGGACATCGAACAACTGGGCCCGATCGAGGCACCGATCACGGCGGTCAGAGTGGCATCTCCGAATCCGGATGTCGCGCGTTGGGAGGCGCTGTTGAGCGACGGTCTGGTCGATGCCGGACTAACTGCGATTCTGCCCGTTTCAATAGCCTCAAAGAAAAAACAAAACAGTGAAATAGAAGATAAAATTAAAGTAGTGCTTCGGACATTTGAGGCGTGGAATGAGATTGAATCAGCGCGCGCAGACGGCGACCGGATATCCTTGGCTTGGGCTGATGAAGCCGGGGCCAAGGCGCGGCTCGCCGCCATCGGACTGGACCTTCCAGAAAGCGGACAATTCCGCGTCCTGAGCGTTGAAGATGCACGGGCATTGGCGGACCGGCTGGCCGCCCCAACGGTGCGTGCGGCGAGCGTCCGGAGAACGACAAAAGAGACCGATATTCTGGTTTCGCTGAACCTCGAACAAAGCGCGCCGGTGCGGATATCCACCGGTGTTGAGTATTATGATCACATGCTGGAGCAGATCGCCAAACATGGTGGCTTTGCGCTGGAAGTGGCTTGCGAAGGCGATATCGGCATTGATGCCCACCACACGATCGAGGATGTCGCGCTGGCCTTCGGTGATGCACTGGCCAAAGCGCTCGGCGATCGCCGCGGGATTGGCCGTTTCGGCTTTGAATTGCCGATGGATGAAACCCGCGCCGGGGTCTGGATTGATCTGTCCGGGCGGCCCTTCTCGAAATTTGACGGCGATATTCCGGGTGAGCGCGTCGGCGAATTCCCCGTCGAGATGACATCGCACGTCTTCCGCTCTATCGCCGACAGCCTGAAAGCCGCAATCCATGTCTCTGTCGAGGGTGAGAATGCGCACCACATGATCGAGGCCTGCTTCAAGGCGTTTGGCCGCGCGCTGCGGCAGGTGGTGAAAGTGGAGGGCGATGCCATCCCGTCCACAAAGGGCGTGCTGTGACCATCGCCATCATCCAGACAGGCTGCGCGAATATCTATTCGGTTCAGGCGGCGCTCGACCGGTTGGGGGCGGATCACCTTCTGGCCGCCACGCCGGCGGATGCTGATGTTGCGGATCGTCTGATCCTGCCCGGCGTGGGCTCGGCCTTGCCGGCGATGACGCAATTGCGGGCGTCAGGCTGGGCCGAGGCCCTGCAGCGTGAAGCGCGGCCCTTGCTGGGCATTTGTCTGGGCATGCAATTGTTGTTCGACCGGTCTGACGAAGGTGATGTGGACGGGCTGGGCCTCATTCCGGGACGCGTGGCGCCGCTAGCGCCCTTCGAGGGCGGTGTGCTGCCGCATATGGGCTGGAACACGCTGGATGTGCGATCACCGGCCGATCCGCTGCTGGCGGGACTTGGCGAGAACGATCGCGCCTATTTCGTGCACAGTTTCGCCGCGCCGGTGAGTGAGTTCACCATTGCCACAACAATCTATGGCGCGAACTTCTCCGCCGCTGTGCGCCGGGACAACATCATGGGGTGCCAGTTTCACCCCGAACGGTCAGGGCCGGTGGGTGCGCGCATTCTGAAGAATTTTCTGGAGATGCGGTCATGAAGCTTTATCCGGCGATAGACCTGCTCGATGGCCGCGTAGTCCGGCTCCATAAGGGCGATTTCGATGCCGTGACCGATTATGGCGGGGATCCGGCTGCGGTGGCGGCGGCCTATCTGGCGCAGGGCGCCGAGTATCTGCACGTCGTTGACCTGTCCGGCGCCCGTGATGGCGAGCGGCGGCAGTCTGCGGCGGTCCAGTCCCTGTCCAATACCGGTCTGCGGCTTCAGGTCGGCGGTGGCATACGCACGCGCGAGGAAATCGCCGCCATCCTCAAGGCCGGCGCCGAGCGGGTCATTATCGGCAGTCTGGCCGTGCGTGAGCCCGATACCGTCGCTGCATGGATATCCGAATTCGGTCCGGACCGGATTGTCGCTGCATTCGATGTGCGTATCGAGGCCGGCATTATCTGGCCACTGGTTGCCGGCTGGACCCGCAAGGGAGATGAACCGCTGGCGGCCTTGCTTGAGCGATATACGTCGTCGGGGCTTCGTCACGCGCTGGTCACCGATGTAGACCGGGATGGCGCACTGCAGGGCCCGAATACGTCCTTGTACGCAGAGCTCTGTGAGCTCTGGCCGGATATTGCCTGGCAGGCGTCCGGGGGCGTGTCCTCGCTGGATGATCTCGTGGCGCTGAAAAACGTTGGCGCGGACGGCGCGATTGTCGGCAAGGCTTTGTTCGAAAACCGCTTCTCACTGGGGGAGGCGCTGGCATGCTTGCAAAGCGCATAATCCCCTGTCTCGACGTCAAGGATGGCCGCGTGGTCAAGGGCGTGAGGTTTCGCAATCACGAGGACGTCGGTGACATCGTCGCGCTCGCTGCACGCTATGCGGCCGAAGGCGCAGACGAGCTTGTCTTTTATGACATTACTGCCAGTCCCGAGGCCCGATCGGTCGAGCCGGAATGGGTCAAACGCGTCGCCCGCGAGATTGATATCCCGTTTTGCGTGGCAGGCGGCATTCGCAGCGTCGATGATGCCCGGGCCCGGCTATTTGCGGGCGCCGACAAGATATCGGTCAATTCACCGGCGCTCGCAGATCCCGCACTGATTGACCGTCTGGCCGCGGAGTTTGGTATCCAGTGCATCGTCGTCGGGATCGATAGCCGCGAGATTGAGGGTGACTGGCGGGTCCACTCCAATACCGGTGATCCCGAAAAAACACGCACTGAATCCCGATCGACGCTGGAGTGGATTGCCGAAGCGATTGACCGGGGAGCGGGCGAGATCGTCCTCAATTGTATGGACCAGGACGGCGTGCGTGAGGGATACGATGTCGATCAGCTGTCGGCCGCACGGGACATTTGCGGTGTGCCTCTGATCGCGTCGGGCGGTGCCGGCGCGTTGGCACATTTTTCCGATGTGTTCAAAACAGC
Organism: Hyphobacterium sp. CCMP332; assembly: GCF_014323565.1. NCBI lineage: Bacteria > Pseudomonadati > Pseudomonadota > Alphaproteobacteria > Maricaulales > Maricaulaceae > Hyphobacterium > Hyphobacterium sp. CCMP332. The sequence continues at coordinate 1,077,273 of NZ_CP058669.1, read as the reverse complement.
CGGGGTCGACGGCGCACTCGCCGCCAGCGTCTTCCACAAGCAGGTCATCGAGATTGGCGATCTGAAGGCCTATCTCAAACAGCAATCCATAGAGGTCCGCGCATGATCAATCCGGACGATATCGACTTTGCCAAAGGTGAGGGGCTGGTTCCGGCCATTGTCCAGCATGCGGAGACATCGCAGGTTCTGATGCTGGGCTATATGAATCGGGAAGCAGTGGATGTGACGATAAAAGAAAATGTCGTAACCTTTTATAGCAGAAGTAAAAAGAGACTATGGAAAAAGGGCGAAACCAGCGGCAATACACTGGCGCTTGTGGTGATCCATATCGATTGTGACCGCGACACCTTGCTGGTCAAAGCGCTGCCTGCAGGCCCGGTTTGTCACACGGGAACGCCAACCTGCTTTGGCGATGATGCGCCTGCCTCGCCGGGTTTTCTCAACACGCTCGAGCGCGTCATTGACGAGCGACGTCTGGCGGACCCGGAGAAGAGTTACGTTGCCCGCTTGAACACAGCGGGGCTGAACAAGCTTGCGCAAAAGGTTGGCGAAGAGGGCGTGGAAACAGCTTTGGCGGGGGTGTCGGAAGATGATGACGCCCTGAAGGGCGAGGCCGCAGATCTGATTTTCCACCTGATGATGCTTCTGCGGGCTCGCGGATTGTCACTGGCCGATGTGGTCTCGACTCTGGAAGCCCGGCATCGTTAGGCGAGAAGCTTTTTCATGACGCCGGCATAGCGGCCCGCGATATTGTCGCGCGCAATATGCTGGCCGTCTTTGACGATATGCCGGCCGGCCGACCAGACATCGCTGACGCAGTTGCGGGAGCCGGCAAAAACCCAGCTGTCGAGCAATGCATCCGCTGATTTTCCGGCCAATACCGGATGGCCGGATTCCAGTGACACCATGTCTGCCCAATATCCCGGGGCGAGTTTGCCGGACTTCCGCCCCAATGCCTGCGCTCCGCCCGCAAGCGCTCCTTCGTAAAGGCTTCTGGCGTTCGATTGCATCGGATTGGCCAGAACGGTGCGTTGTTTGTGGAGCAGCCTCTGGCTCCATTCCAGTTGCCGCAGTTCAACCGCGATATCCGTCCCGATATGCGAATCCGTTCCAATGCCCCAATTTCCGCCTTCCGCATGCCATTGGCGTCCATTGAAAATACCGTCGCCCAGATCAGCTTCCGTCGTCGGACACAAACCGGCCACGGCACCAGTGCGGGCAAGGGCTGTTGTTTCATCCTCCGTCATCTGGGTGGCGTGAATGAAACACCATCTTTCATTGATATCATGATGATTCAGAAGCCATTCGACGGGGCGTTGACCGCTCCAGGCAAGGCAATCGTCCACCTCCTTAACCTGTTCGGCGGCGTGAATATGGATTGGTCCATCATGCTTTGCCTGCAGAACTGTGGAGAGGTCTTCCGGCGTAACGGCGCGCAGGGAATGCGGTGCCAGACCGAGGCGATCATCGGCGCGGCGCAGGTGTGTTGAGCTGGCCTCCCAGAGTTTCAGAAAATTCCCGGCAGAATTTGAAAACCGGATTTGACCTTTGTGCGTCGGGGCGCCGCCAAAACCACTGCGGGCATAGGCGACGGGCAGAAGCGTCAGGCCTAGCCCGGTCTGCCCGGCGGCTGCGGATATCCGGCCTGCCATTTCGGCAACATCGTCATAGGGCTGGCCATCGGCCTGATGGTGCAGGTAGTGAAACTCCGCGATCGCAGCAAAGCCGCTCTCGGCCAGCTCGACAAAGAGTTGGGCGGCAATGGTTTCAACATCGTCGGGCGTCAGGCGCGGCAAAAAGGCGTACATGCGCTCGCGCCAGCTCCAGAAATCATCATCACCGGGGCCGCGAACTTCCGTCAGTCCGGCCAGTGCGCGTTGAAAGGCGTGGCTGTGGAGATTGGCAGGGGCGGCGAGCAAGGTTTCGTATGTCTCAACAGCCGGATCCAGCGGGCTATTCGCCGTGACGCTCTTCAGCTGGCCATCGGCATCGATTTCAATGCAGACATTGTCGGCCCAGCCGTCGGGAAGAAGGGCGGACTTCGCTTGAAGCTTGCGCATGCGGGTTATCCTCTGACAAGACATCACCTAGTGTAGGGATTCTCGACGAGTTGGGGAGAGCGCATGCGCGTTGATCGCACTTTCACGAATGCCAGGCTGGCGACGATGGCCGGGGATGCGCCCTATGGCGCGCTGGAGGACGGCGCGATCGCCGTACGCGACGGTCGCATTGTATGGGTCGGGCGGTCGAGCGATGCGCCTGACTGCGACGACACAACCGATCTTGACGGTCGATGGGTGACGCCTGCCCTGGTTGATTGTCACACCCATCTCGTTTTTGCAGGCGACCGTTCAGGAGAATTTGAGCGCCGGCTGAACGGGGAAAGCTATGAGGCCATCGCAAAATCGGGTGGTGGCATTGTCGCGACCGTCGAGGCTGTGCGTTGTTCAAGCGCGACAGACCTTGCGGCCGCGACGCTTCCCCGGCTCGATGCGCTGATTCAGGAAGGCCTTGGAACCGTAGAAATTAAAACGGGTTATGGCCTGAACTTCATGTCAGAACTGAATATGCTGAAGGCCATAAGAAGTCTGGGTCTGGTGACTGGGCTCAGGGTTCAGTCGACGCTGCTGGCCGCCCACGCCATCCCGCCGGAATATGCCGGACGGGCCGACGACTACATCGATGAGATTTGTCTGCCATTGATCCGCGAAGCGGCGCGCGAGGGACTTGCGGATGCCGTTGATGCCTATTGCGAAAAGATTGCCTTTACACCGGAACAAACACGGCGCGTTTTCGAGGCGGCTCGCGAAGCGGGTCTGCAAATCAAACTGCATGCGGACCAGTTCAGCGATTCAAACGGTGCCGCGCTCGCAGCCGAATTCGGTGCCCTGAGCGCAGACCATCTGGAGTATACATCCGGCGACGGTGTTGCCGCGATGGCCAAAGCCGGAACGGTTGCCGTGTTGTTGCCCGGAGCCTTCTACATGCTGGGCGAGACCCAGAAGCCGCCCATGGACGCGCTGCGAAAGGCGGGCGTTCCCATGGCACTGGCGACGGATGCCAATCCAGGTTCTTCACCTGTCCTTTCGCTGCTGACCATTGCCAATATGGGGTGCACGCTCTTCGGCATGACGGTGGAGGAAGCGCTGGCGGGCATTACGCGAGAGGGCGCACGCGCTCTGGGACTGCAAAACGAGATCGGCACGATCGAGGTCGGCAAGAGATGCGATCTGGCCGTCTGGGATGTCGACAATCTGGCGCAATTGATCCAATGGATCGGCGCGCGTCCGCTTCACGGGCGTATTCTATCCGGGGACTGGGCATGACGGTGACGCTGCGGCCGGGCGCGATGGCGCTTTCTGACTGGCGCTCAATCTATCGTGGGGCAGGTGTCAGCCTGGATCCGGGCTGCAAGGGCGATGTAACGCGCGGCGCGGCGGCAGTTCAGGAATTGCTGGCTTCTGGCCGGGCCGTTTATGGCGTGAACACCGGCTTCGGGAAACTCGCGCAGAGCCGCATCGCCAATGACGAGCTGGCCGAGCTTCAAAAACGACTGGTCCTGTCGCATGCTGCGGGCGTTGGCTCTCCCATGCCTGCCAAGATCGTCCGGCTGATGATGGCGCTGAAGATGTCGTCGCTCGGTCGCGGTGTGTCCGGCGTGCGTTGGAAGGTCATCGTCGCCCTCGAAACCATGCTGAAAGCCGATCTGACGCCTGTCATCCCGTCTCAGGGCTCTGTGGGGGCATCGGGTGACCTTGCCCCGCTTTCGCAGCTGGCAGCTGCTCTGATCGGCGTCGGCGACGTTCGGGTCGGCGATCAGACGGTGTCTGCGGCGGACGGGCTAGCGAAAATCGGGCTTTCGCCGCTCGAACTCGGCCCCAAGGAAGGGCTGGCGCTGCTGAACGGCACACAGTTTTCAACTGCTTACGCGCTCGCGGGCCTGTTTGATGCCGAGCAGGCGTTCAAATCCGCTCTGATCACCGGCGCGATGAGTGTGGATGCCGCTCAGGGCTCAATGTCGCCTTTTGATGCCCGCATCCATGATTGCCGGGGTCACCAGGGTCAGATTGATGCGGCGGCGGCGTATCGGGCGTTGCTGGCGGGAAGTCAGATCAATGAGTCCCACATCAATTGTTCCAAGGTACAGGACCCGTATTGCCTGCGCTGTCAGCCTCAGGTGATGGGCGCTTGCCTGAATGTCTTGCGTCAGGCTTCGGCGACGTTGTCGACCGAGGCCAATGCGGTCACGGATAATCCGTTGATCTTCCCGGATGGTCCGGATGTGATCTCCGGCGGGAATTTTCATGCCGAACCGGTGGCTTTTGCCGCCGACATGATTGCATTGGCGATTTGCGAGATCGGGTCGATGTCCGAACGGCGTCAGGCCATGCTGGTGGATCCGAACCTCTCCGGCCTGCCCGCTTTCCTGTCGCCGGCACCGGGGCTCAATTCCGGCTTCATGATTCCGCAGGTAACGGCTGCAGCGCTGGTCAGCGAGAACAAGCAACGCGCAACGCCGTGCAGCGTGGATTCAATCCCGACCTCCGCCAATCAGGAAGATCATGTTTCCATGGCCGCGCATGGTGCGCGCCGTCTGATGGATATGACGGCCAATCTGGACGCGATCATCGCGCTGGAATGGCTGACGGCGGCGCAGGGTATGGACTTTCATGCGCCGATGACCTCTTCAGCCTTGCTGGAAACCGCCAAAGGCAAGCTGCGGGCCGAAATTCCCATGCTGGAAGATGACCGCTTCTTTGCGCCGGATATTGCGCGCGCCACCGAAATGATCGGGCAGGGCGCGCTGGCCGGCCTTTGCGAACTTCCGGGAGTGGTGTGATGACCGCGCTGTTTGACCTGCGCGCCGGGCAAAGCCCGCTGATCATCAATATCCCGCATGCCGGAACACATGTGCCGGAGGATATTCTGGCGCGGATGACGCAGAAGGCGCGCACCCTGCCGGATACGGACTGGTTCGTGGACCGGCTTTACGCGTTTGCCGCCGACATGGATGCGACGATCCTGAAAGCGAATGTGTCGCGCATGGTGATCGACCTGAACCGCGACCCGTCCGGGCAATCGCTTTACCCCGGACAGGCCACGACCGGGCTGGTGCCCACTGAATTGTTTGACGGCGGACCGGTTTATGAGGGCGATGCGCCGGACGAGGCTGAAATCGAAAATCGCCGGGCGGAATACTTTGACCCCTATCATCAGGAATTGAGCGAACAGATTGCCCGCATCCGTGCCGTCCATGGCTATGCGGTCCTGTATGATGCCCATTCCATTGCCTCGAACGTGCCGCGGCTGTTCGCGGGCGAATTGCCGGTGTTGAACCTGGGCACGAATGATGGCGAGACCTGCGATACCGCGATCGCCCGTGCGGTCATGCAGGTGATGCTGGATCAGGACGATTATGAAACCGTCGCGAATGGCCGGTTCAAGGGCGGCTGGATCACGCGCACTTTCGGCCTGCCGCGCCACAATCTGCACGCCTTGCAAATGGAGCTGGCCCAGCGTGCCTATATGGACGAGGCGAGTCTGACCTATGACGACGCCGCTGCGGCCAGACTTCAAGACCTCCTGAAAGATATCCTGACTGCTGCCGTCGCAGCCGCCGAAAACCTGCACTGGGAGCATGACTGATGTCCTCAAGCCGCCTCGATAATGCCCGTATCATCCGCGCGAAAACCGGCCCGGAGCTGGATGCGAAGTCCTGGCTGACCGAAGCGCCCTTGCGGATGCTGATGAATAATCTCGACCCGGATGTCGCGGAAAAACCCGAAGAGCTGGTCGTCTATGGCGGCATCGGCCGGGCGGCGCGACTGGCGGAGCTTTCGACCGCATCGTCGAGAGCTGAAGCGCATGGAAGATGACGAGACGCTGCTGGTGCAATCGGGCAAGCCAGTGGGCGTGTTCAAGACCCATGCGGATGCGCCGCGTGTGCTCATCGCCAACTCCAACCTGGTGCCGGCCTGGGCGACGTGGGAGCATTTCCGCGAGCTCGATAAGAAGGGTCTGATGATGTACGGCCAGATGACGGCCGGATCATGGATCTATATCGGCAGCCAGGGCATCGTTCAGGGCACATACGAAACTTTTGCCGAGGTTGGGCGTCAGCATTTCGGTGGCGATCTGAAGGGCAAATGGATTTTGACCGGTGGTTTGGGCGGTATGGGCGGGGCCCAGCCGCTGGCCGCGACGATGGCCGGCGCGTCCATGCTGGCCGTGGAATGCCAGCCGTCGCGGATCGAGATGCGTCTGCGCACCCGCTATCTGGATAAGCGCGCCGATACGCTGGACGAGGCGATTGAAATCATCGAGACCGCCCACAAGGAAGGCCGTGCGGTATCCGTTGGCCTGCTGGGCAATGCAGCCGAGATTTTCCCGGAAATGGTGAAGCGCGGTATCCGCCCGGACGTGGTCACCGACCAGACCAGTGCGCACGATCCGGTCAATGGATATCTGCCGGCCGGATGGACGCTGGAGGAGTGGGAGAGCAAGCGCGAAACCGATCCGGATGGTGTTTCAAAAGCAGCCAAATTGTCGATGGCCGAGCAGGTGCAAGCCGCGATGCTGGCTTTCCATGCGGGGTGCCGACACTGGATTATGGTAATAATATCCGTCAAATGGCGATGGATGTTGGTGTAACACATGCATTTGATTTTCCGGGTTTTGTGCCGGCCTATATCCGCCCGCTCTTCTGCCGGGGTGTGGGTCCCTTCCGCTGGGCGGCGCTGTCAGGCGATCCCGAGGATATCTACAAGACCGACGCGAAGGTGAAGGAGCTGATCCCGGACGACAAGCACCTGCACAACTGGCTGGATATGGCACGCGAACGCATTGCGTTTCAGGGTCTGCCGGCGCGGATTTGCTGGGTCGGTCTGGGGGACCGGCAAGCTCGGGTCTGGCCTTCAACGAGATGGTGGCGTCAGGCGAATTGTCTGCGCCGGTCGTGATCGGCCGCGATCATCTGGATCCGGGCTCGGTCGCCTCCCCAATCGGGAGACCGAGGCGATGAAGGATGGCTCGGACGCGGTCGCGACTGGCCGCCGCTGAACGCGCTGGTCAACACGGCGTCGGGCGCGACTGGGTGTCGCTGCATCACGGCGGCGGTGTGGGCATGGGCTATTCTCGCAGCATTCGGGCGTGGTGATCTGCTGCCGACGGCACACCGGAAGCGGCGAAGCGGATTGCACGCGTGCTGTGGAATGATCCCGGTACCGGCGTCATGCGCCATGCCGATGCGGGATATGACATCGCCAAGGATTGCGCGAAAGAGCAGGGGCTGGATTTGCCGTCGATCTAGTCACTAACCGGGGTGCCCGGGCTTGATCCGGGTATCCATCAATCAAGTGAGATGGACCCTCGGATCAAGTCCGAGGGACGCGGCGATAGCATTGGAAAAGGCTGCTAACTATACCCGTCCATAAGCTCTTTGAGCTTGGCCGATCCCGGGCAAAGCTTTGAATGGTCTATCGCATTCAGCGGTGTGTCAGGAATGTGGTTCATCTCGCCCATGTCGGGGCGGCTTTCATCGATATAGATGAGGCCAGTCGGGATTTCTGATCCTTCGAGGTTTTTAAGCAGATCAAAGGCCGCATCGCGGTCGCGCGGATCGTGGCTCTTGTCGGTTTTGCGCAGGACCACATCGCCGCCATTGTGCATGGGGATGGTTATGGCCTCGCCCTCGGCATAGTCCGCTGTGATTTCGGTGGCTTCCGGCACGAAATCGGCGTGGATGACCGGGTGATAGTATTTATAGGTATGGGCATAAGACTTTGTGGAGCCGGCGTGGTCATTGAAGGTCACGCACGGGCTGACAACATCAATCACCGCAAAGCCGCGATGCATGAGGCCGGCCTTGATCAGCGGCACGAGCTGTTCCTTGTCGCCGGAGAAGCTGCGCGCCACAAAGCTGGCACCCAGGGTGAGGGCGAGGCGCACCGGATCAATCGGGGTCTGTTCGTTGACTTCTCCATATTTGGCGCGGGTGCCGATATCCGCTGAGGCCGAGAACTGGCCCTTGGTGAGCCCGTAGACACCATTATTCTCGATCACATAGAGCATGTTGAGATTGCGGCGAATGGCGTGCGCAAACTGCCCCAAGCCAATGGAGAGAGAATCTCCATCGCCGGACACGCCGATATAGTGCAGGTCGGGATTGACCGCAGCGGCACCGGTGGCCACCGACGGCATGCGGCCATGCACCGTGTTGATCCCGCTCGACTGGCCCAGGAAGTAAGCGGTGGTCTTGGATGAACAGCCAATACCGGAAATCTTGGCGGCGCGGTGCGGCTCCAGATCGAGCTCGTGGAAGGCGCGCACAAAGGCGGCGGTGATGGAGTCATGGCCGCAACCGGCGCAAAGCGTAGACGCCACACCTTCATAATCACGCTGGGTCAGGCCCTGTTTGTTCTTGCGCAGATGCTTGTCGACGAGCGGTTTCTTGATCGAGGTCATGGTTTACGACTCCGCCTGACAATGGCTGGTGATCATGCGCGCAATCAGGCCGGTATCGGCCGGCATGCCGGAATAATCGAGAATGGGGATGAGTTGCTTCTTTTCTGCCGCCGTCTCGTTGATGAGAAGCTGGCGGAGCTGACCGTCGCGATTCTGTTCAACCACGAAAACCGTGTCGTGCTCGGCGATAAAGGCCTCGATATCCGAATGGAAAGGGAAGGCCTTTACGCGCAGATAATCGAAATGCAGGCCCTCTTCTGCCATGCGGGCAATAGCTTCGCGGACGGCGGCATCGCAGCCACCAACGGTGAGGATGGCGCGTTTGGTAGGCTCGGTCGCCTTCTGGATGACCGGGCCGGGCAGATGATCGGCGGCGTTTTTCCACTTTTGCAGAATTCGGTCGAGGACTTCCTGATAGGCGGCGGAATCTTCGGTATAGCCGCCGAATTTGTTATGGCCGGAACCCCGGGTGAAGAAGGCCCCCTTGGGGTGTTCGCCCGGAATGGTACGATAGGGAATGCCGTCGCCATCGTAATCGAAATAGCGATGGAATTTCTCGATATTTTCGAGGTCTGCCGCATTGAGCACCTTGCCGCGATCCGGCTGGCGGCTGTCATCCCAGTCAAAACGCGGCACCATCCACTCATTCATGCCGATATCGAGATCGGAGAGGACGAAGACGGGCGTCTGATAGCGCTCGGCCGCATCGAAGGCATCGACGGAGAGCTCGAAGCACTCCTTCGGGTCGGCGGGAAAGAGCACGATATGCTTGGTATCGCCGTGGCTGGCATAGGCGGCGAGCAGGATATCGCCCTGCTGTGTCCGCGTCGGCATGCCGGTCGACGGGCCGACGCGCTGGATATCAAACAGAACGGCGGGCACTTCGGCATAATAGGCAAAGCCGATGAACTCACTCATCAGGGAAATGCCGGGCCCGGAGGTCGGCGTGAAGGAACGGGCACCATTCCAGTTCGCCCCGATGACCATGCCGATGGCGGACAGCTCGTCCTCGGCCTGGATGATGCAATAATTGTTCTTGCCGGTTTCGGGATCGACCCGCAGCTTCTGGCAATGGTTCTTGAAGCCGTCCATCAGCGAGGTGGAGGGCGTGATCGGATACCAGGCTCCGAATGTCGCGCCGGCATAGACGCAGCCCAGCGCGGCGGCATCATTGCCCTCGATCAGGATGCAGTCTTTCGTCTCGTCCATCGGCTCCACCCGCAGGGGCAGAGCGTCATAATTCTGAGTGATATAGTCATGGCCCAGCATGAGCGCCTTCATATTGGGCTCGATCAGCTTGGGCTTGGCCTTGAAAGTGTCTTCCACCAGTGACTGGATGACATCCATATCAATGCCGGTCAGGGCGGCGACCGCGCCGACATAGGCCATGTTCTTCATCAGAACCCGCGTGCGGGCATTGGCGAATTCGGTATTCGTCATCTTTGCCAGCGGCACACCAATGACGGTGATGTCCTCGCGGCCATGCAGTTTCGGTCGTGGCCACGTCGAATCATAGAGAAGGGCCCCGCCGGGAGAGACGGTCTTGAGATCCTGCTCGTAACTTTCCAGATTCATGGCGACCATCAGGTCGACATTTCCGGAACGTGCCGTCCAGCCGTCTTTCGAGACCCGGATTTCATACCAGGTCGGCAGGCCCTGAATATTTGACGGGAACAGATTCTTGCCGACGACGGGCACGCCCATGCGGAAGATGGATTTCATCAACAGGCCGTTCGCGGACGCCGATCCGGTGCCGTTCACATTGCCAATCTTGATGACAAAGTCGTTGACCTTCACTTCGGTTGAACCGGCGGCATCGGGTTGGGTCTGAACATTCATTCGGCCGCTCTCCGGCTGGCACTTGCGGCAAGCTCGTCATCGGCATGCGGCAGGAAGATGGTGGATTTCTGCATGTCCCAGGCGGCGGTCGGGCAACGCTCGGCACACAGACCGCAATGCAGGCAAAGGTCTTCATCCTTCACCATGACGCGGGCCGTGTTCGGCAGGCTTTCGGAGACGTAAAGCGCCTGATCGAGATTGTTGGCCGGGGCCGAAAGGCGGGTGCGCAGATCGGCTTCTTCGCCATTGGCGGTAATCGTCAGGCAATTGACCGGGCAGATATCTATACAGGCATCGCATTCCGTGCAGGCGGGTGCCGAAAACACGGTCTGCAGATCGCAATTGAGGCAACGCTCGACTTCTGTCTTGATCTGTTCGGGCGTGAAGCCCAGCTCGACCTCGATATCCAGCGTCTTGAACCGTTCAACGAGATCGACTTCCGGCATGTCGCTGCGCGCATCCGGGTCATAATCATTGGAGTAGGACCATTCATTCGGCCCCATCTTGGCGGTTTCCAGATTGAGGCCGCGCGGCAGACGGTCATTCACGTCCTCGCCCATGCAATGCTTGTGGATCGAGATCGCCGCCTGATGGCCATGTTCGACGGCCCAGATGATATTCAGAGGACCAAAAGCCGCATCGCCGCCAAAGAAGACCCCCTTTCGGGTGGATTCAAACGTGGTCTTGTCGACGACCGGGGTTTCCCACTTGTCGAACTCCATGCCGATGTCACGCTCGATCCACGGGAAGGCATTGTCCTGACCGATGGCGAGAATGACATCATCGCAAGGGAGGGTGACTTCGCCGGTCTTGCGGGTGTCGGTGATGTTTCCCTTGTCATCGACATCATATTCCATGACCTCGAATGTCATGCCGGTCAGCTTGCCGTTTTCGGTGACGAAGGCCTTGGGCGAATGATTGACGATGATCTCGATATTCTCGTGCTCGGCGTCTTTCAGCTCCCAGGGGGAGGCCTTGAAGAATTGACGCGGCTTGCGGGCCATGACCTTCACACTGTCCGCGCCGAGGCGCAGCGAGGTGCGGCAGCAATCCATGGCGGTATTGCCGACGCCGATGATCAGCACCTTCTTGCCGATCTCCTCGATATGATCGAAGGCCACCGATTCCAGCCATTCAATGCCGATATGGATATTGTCAGCGGCGTCCTCGCGGCCTGGAAGGTTCAGATCCTTGCCCTTGGGAGCGCCGGAACCGACGAAGACGGCGTCATAGTCTTCGCCCAGCAGGGCTTTCATCGACTCGATCCGGTGACCGGTCTTCAGCTTGACGCCCATGTCGAGGATGTAGCCGATCTCGTCATCCAGCACTTTTTCTGGCAGGCGGAAGGAGGGGATGTTGGAGATCATCAGTCCGCCGGGCTTTTTCAGCCCTTCGAATATCGTGCAATCATATCCCAGTGGTGCAAGATCGTTGGCGACCGTCAGCGAGGCCGGGCCGGCGCCGATGAGCGCGATTTTCTTGCCATTGGACGGCATGACATCGGGCATGAGGTGTTTGACCTCGTCGCGATGGTCGGCAGCAACCCGCTTCAGGCGGCAGATGGCCACCGGTTCGTCCTCGACGCGGGTGCGGCGACAGGCCGGTTCGCAGGGGCGGTCGCAGACCCGGCCGAGAATGCCCGGAAAGACATTCGACCGCCGGTTCATCATGTAGGCATCGGTATAGCGGCCTTGCGCGATCAGCCGGATATAATCCGGCACCGGCGTATGGGCCGGACACGCATGCTGACAATCGACGACCTTATGGAAATATTCCGGATTACTGGTATCCGTTGGCTTCATGGCCATGCAATTTTTCAAGGCGAATAACGCGCCCTGATCCCTCCCGGCGAAATACTGTACGCAGCTAAAACCAGATTATCGGCACTGCCAAGGAAAACCGGCAGAAATTCAGAACCTTTGTCGGTGGCGGAAAGATTGAACCGCGGCGGGCATCCGGCTATGTGTCGCGCGAACCCTGATGGAGACCGACATGTCCGACGCCTTTTTTAAGCATATCCGCGAAACGCTGAACGAAATCGAGGCCGAGGGCCTGTTCAAGCGCGAGCGGGTGATCGCGTCGCAGCAATTCTCCGAAATCGATGTGCAACATGACGGTCAGACGGATCATGTCATCAATTTCTGCGCCAATAACTATCTGGGCTTGGCGAATCGGCCGGAGCTGATCGACGCGGCCAAGGACGCGCTCGACGAATACGGCTTCGGCGTTGCGTCGGTGCGCTTCATATGCGGCACCCAGACGGTGCACCGCGAGCTGGAAAAAGCGATCGCCGACTTTACCGGCCAGGAAGATGCCATCCTCTATGCGGCGGCCTTTGATGCCAATGGCGGCGTGTTCGAGCCGCTTCTGGAAGCGGAAGACGCGATCATTTCCGATGCGCTGAACCATGCCTCCATCATTGATGGCGTGCGGCTCTGTAAGGCCAAGCGCTTCCGCTATGCCAATTCCGACATGGATGATCTGGAGACCCAGCTGAAAGCGGCGGATGCGGCCGGGGCTCGCCACAAGCTGATCGTCACGGACGGCGTTTTTTCCATGGATGGCTATATCGCCAATCTGAAAGGCATTTGTGACCTCGCCGAAAAATATGGCGCGCTGGTCATGGTCGATGACTGCCATGCGCACGGCTTCATGGGTGCCAAGGGACGGGGCACGCCGGAGCATTGTGGCGTAATGGGCCGGGTCGATATCATCACCGGCACGCTCGGCAAGGCGCTGGGCGGCGCGATGGGGGGATTTACGGCGGCCCGCAAGGAAGTGATCGCGCTCCTGCGCCAGCGTTCGCGGCCCTATCTGTTTTCGAATTCGCTAGCCCCATCCATTGCCGGGGCGTCTCTGAAGGCACTGGAAATGGTGGCTGATGGCGATGATCTGCGCGCCCGCCTGTTCGAGAATGCCAAACGCTTCCGCAAGGGGATGACCGAGGCGGGCTTCGACCTGCTGCCGGGGGAGCACCCGATTATTCCGGTGATGCTGGGCGATGCGGCGCTGAGCCAGAAAATGGCCAACCGGCTGATGGAGGAGGGCGTCTATGTGATCGGATTCTTCTATCCGGTCGTGCCCAAGGGCAAGGCGCGCATCCGCACCCAGATGAGTGCGGCGCATACGCCGGAGCAGATCGACCGCGCGATTGCGGCGTTCACGAAGGTGGGGAAGGAATTGGGAGTGATCTAGCCTCACCCCGCGTCATGATCCGGCTTGTCCGGATGATCTGATGAGATCCTCCGAATAAGTCGGAGGATGACGCAGAGTTAGACAGCAGATGACGCCTTCGCCATAATCCGGTACCAATCGCGAAGCAGATTTCGCCCGGGAAGCGAATTTGCATCCATATTACAGCCGGGGGGCATCAAGACGGCAAGGGCTTTGCCGAGGAGGTTTTGATGTCTGAAGTATCCACTGAACTGGCGGTGAAATCGCCGTCCGCGAGCAGCGCACGTCCATCTGACGAGATGCTGCCCTTTCTGAACAATTTCCACGACATTTTCACGACGATCGGCGTGCTGATCCTGCTGGGCGGGCTCGGCATCGGGGCCGGACAGGTGATGTCGGGCATGGGCCTGGAAGAGGGCAGTCTGCGCTGGCAGATGGCGCTGATGGGGCTGATTGGCGGCATTGCCGTCATCGTCTGGTTCCTGTCGGCGCTTCTGGTCGGACAGCAACGCCGCATCCTGCCGGGTATCGTCCTCTGCGGCGCGTTCAGCGTTTCGGTGACCATCGTGCTGGTCTGGGCCTATGGACAAATGGTGACGCAGGGCCTCGGGCTCAACGAAGCCTATTTCGAGACCCGCTTTGCCAATGCGCCGGAGGACATGGAGTTCGGCCGTGAGGCTGTCGATTATGTTCTGGCCAACATTCCCGTGGCGCTCCGGATATTGCCGATCATTGCCGGGCTGGCCGCATTGCTGCCGGTCGCGATGTATTATTTCAGCTTCCGCCTTCCCTTTGCCGGCGGATTGCTGGGGGTCGGGCTGGTGACGCTGGCTGCTCTGACCCTGTTCACGATTGATCCCTATACAGTCGGCATCTGGTCGCCTGCGGTGAATGTGGCGGTGGGTGGTGCGCTTCTGCTGGCCGGGATCATCTTCGATGCCCGCGACCCGGAGCGACAGACCCGCCTGTCAGGTACGGCATTCTGGCTGCACTTCTTTGCCGCGCCCATCCTGCTGACCTCCGTGCTGAATGTCGTTCAGATCGGCTGGACGCTGGAGGAGGCTGATTTCGTTGATCCTGAGCGGATAAATCTGCTGGCGGCGATGGCGTCTGATAGCGCGAATGCCATGCAATTGGCCGTCGTTGCCCTCGTCGTGATTGCCCTGTTTGCGCTGGTCTCGCTGTTGATCAATCGCCGGGCGCTGATCGTGTCCGGTCTTCTGACGGCGGGCATTTCCATCGGCGTCATCGTCAATGGCTCCGGGCTGGAGGCTCCGGCCGTGGTGGCGATCACGCTGCTGACGTTGGGCGGGATTGTGGTTCTGCTCGGCGCGGCCTGGAATCCGGTGCGCCGTCTTCTTTTGCTGCCGATCCCGGGCGAGGGCCCGCTGGCGCGCATCTTCCCGCCGGTCAGTGCCGCTGAGGGATAGTTCCAGAAAACCCAAATCCGCGATTTGCTCCGGCTTGACCGGAGCACCTCGTGGCAGCGGGCGGTGCATTTGATCGAGATCCTCCGGTCTGGCCGGAGGATGACGGGGGAGGTCAAGCCGGAGGATGACAGGGTGTGGGCGTTGTTTGCCGCGCGCTCCAATATCATCCGGCTTCTCATTCCGGTGAATGCGGTCTAGCCTTGTCAGACGGGGAGGCCTTTCATGATCTGGATTCAACGTGGATTGCTGGTTCTGACGCTGGTGTTTGCCGGGCTGACGGTGTGGCTGGCGCTGGAAATCCGGTCCGTGCCCTTGCCGGATCAATTCACGCTGCCCAATGGGTTCGAGACGCCCATCCTCGCGATGGAATTTCCGCGAGATGCCGAAGATCTGGAATTTGTCCGTGGACTCGAAAACGAGGATATGCGGCGGCATATCTTTGTCGTGCAATATATCGATCAGTACTTCCCGTGGGCGTATGGAGGATTGTTGGCCTGCTTTGTCGGCTCAATCATGATCAGGGTGATGAAGCGATTTTCAGGCCAAAAGCTGCTGCACGTCACACTCTTGATTGGATGGGTGGTACTGACCGTCTCGGTCATCCAAAGTGATCTTCGCGAGAATTCTGCAATCGACCGCGCGCTGTCTGCGGTCCTCTCCGATCCCGTCGCCTTGCACGCGACGTTTGATACACTTTCCAGTTCGGTTGCTTTGCATGCCTGGATCAAATGGAGCTTTATCGCCCTGATGATTGGCCTTGCTTCGTTGTTTCTGATTGCGTCAAGGCAACGAATTCTGGGCGGCCTGGTCTTCCTTCCCGTGCTTGCAACCCTCTATGCCGCGCTGATCAACTCTACCGGCCCCGCGATCGAGTTCATGGCGCAGGCGATTGCAGTTTTCTTCCTCGCCATTCCGGTGCTGGCAGTTTATTTCCTCGTTCAGTCTTTCCGCCGGACGGAGCCCGAAAATGAAAGCCCTCGCCAAGTCGAAACCTGAAACCGGAATCTGGATGATCGAGGATGCCGTCTTGCCCGAAATCGGACCGGATGATGTGTTGATCAAGATCCGGAAAACGGCGATCTGCGGCACGGACATCCACATCTATAATTGGGATGAGTGGGCACAGCAGAACGTGCCGACGCCCATGGTGGTCGGCCATGAATATTCCGGCGTGATCGAGGCTATTGGCTCGGACGTGACGCGTGTCTCTGTCGGCCAGCGCGTGTCCGGCGAAGGCCATGTCGTCGGGGCCAGTTCGCGCGCGGCGCGGGCGGGCAAATTTCACCTCGACCCGGATACCAAGGGCGTGGGCGTCAATATTCCCGGCGCGTTTGCGGAATACATGAAATTGCCGGCCTTCAATGTGGTGCCGCTGCCGGATGATGTGCCGGACGAGATCGGGGCCATCCTCGATCCGCTAGGCAATGCCGTGCACACCGCCCTGCAATTCGACATGATCGGCGAGGATGTTCTGGTCACCGGAGCGGGACCGATTGGTATCATGGCCGCCGCCATTGCTCGCCATGTGGGTGCGCGGCATGTCGTGCTGACCGATATCAATCCGGACCGGCTGGCGCTGGCGGAAAAGGTTGTGCCGCATCTGACGCCGGTGGATGTCGCCAAGCAGGATCTGAAAGATGTGATGGCATCCCTGAAAATGCGCGAAGGTTTTGATGTCGGGCTGGAAATGTCGGGCGCGCCGCAGGCCTTTGGCCAGATGCTGGATACTATGGTGATGGGTGGAAAAATTGCCATGCTCGGCCTGCCGTCAAAGCCTATAGAGGTGGATTTCGGCAAGCTGGTCCTGAAGGCGATCACCGTCAAAGGCGTTTATGGCCGGGAGATGTTCGAGACCTGGTATAAAATGCTGGCCATGCTGCAATCCGGGCTCGATGTGTCGGGTGTGATCACGCATCGCCTGCCGGTCGATGATTTCCAGGCCGGGTTTGACGCCATGCGCTCCGGCCAGTCCGGCAAGGTGGTGCTGGATTGGGGACGTGCGTGACGGCCAACCGCCACCCTCTCGATTTCACCGAAAAACCGCTCGACGCAATGACCGCGGAGGCCAAAGCCTTCTACGAGGACATTCGCAAGCGCCGCACGGTGCGCGAATTTTCCGGGCGGGATGTGCCGCGCGAGATCATCGAGCATGCCATTCTGGCGGCCGGCACGGCGCCGTCGGGAGCGAACCACCAGCCCTGGCATTTCACGGTGATCGGCAAGGGGGGCTTGCGGTCGAAATTGCGGGCGGCCGCCGAGGCCGAGGAAAAGGCCTTCTATGAAAGCAAGGCGAGCGCGGAATGGCTGGAGGCGCTGGAGCCGCTCGGGACCGACGATCACAAGCCCTATATCGAGGTTGCGCCCTGGATCATCTGCGTCTTTGCGCAACGCCGAGGCGGCGTGACCGTCGGCGAAAACCGCAAGAATTATTATGTGAATGAGAGCGTCGGCATTGCCTGCGGCATGCTGCTGACTTCGCTACATCGGGCAGGTCTGGTGACGCTGACCCACACGCCGAACCCGATGACCTTCATGTCAGAGCTGTGCGGGCGACCGAAGGACGAGAAGCCCTACATGCTGATCGTGGCGGGTTATCCGGCGGAAGGCGCGACCGTGCCGGAACATGCCCTGATCAAGAAGTCGCTGTCGGACATCTGCGACTTCATCGACTGATCAGGACCGGACGCGGCGCTCGCCAGCGGTCGTCGACCAGATCAGGGCGATGATCCAGCCAATCACGGTCCATCCCAGAAGGAAGTTGGTCAGGAAGATCGCGAACGTGTTGTGATGGCCTCGTGCCAGCGCAATCAGGCTGGGGATGAAGAATAGGACGATGCCGGGAATGGCAATTTCCATCGAACTTGCTCCTTATCGAATTTCGATAAAAATGTAAGTCCGTTTCGCGGGCAGTGCAAGAGCCTGCGAGGGGGATTGTGTGATGTGCTGTCCCGTGCCATCGCGGTTTCCTCCCCCGTTCACGGGGGAGGGGGACCACGAAGTGGTGGAGGGGGCAGGCCCCCCTCGTCGCTGCGCGACACTCCCCCCGCAAGCAGGGGGAGAAAGAGCGCGCGTGCGAGCTGTTAAATGCCTAAGGCTCCATGCCTTCGGTTCCCGGAAATTGGTAGTCCCGATAGATATCCCGCAGCTTGGTCTTCAGGATCTTGCCTGTTGCGCCAATGGGCATTTCGTCGATGAATTCGACGCCGTCCGGCACCCAGAGCTTGGGCACCTTGCCGCGCAGATATTCCAGAATGGAGTCTGCATTCGGCTCGGCACCGGCCTGGAGCTGGACAATGAGCAGCGGACGCTCCTGCCATTTCGGATGATACTTGCCGATGACCGCCGCCATGGCGACATCGGGATGGCCCATGGCTTCGTTTTCCAGATCGATGGAGGAAATCCACTCACCACCGGTCTTGATGACGTCCTTGGATCGGTCGGTGATCGTCATGTAGCCGTCGGAGTCCATGTAGGCGACATCGCCGGTCTTCATCCAGCCATCATCGGTAAAGGCTTCCGCGCCCGCACCGCGGAAATAGCCGGAGGCGATCCAGGGCCCGCGCACATGCACATGGCCGGAGGATTTGCCATCCCAGGGCAGTTCGGTGCCTTCATCATCGACGATGCGCATCTCCACGCCATAGACGAGGCGGCCCTGTTTCAGCTTCAGCCTGACCATTTCGTCCTTGCTGAGATCTTCATGCTTGGCGAGCGGAACGTTGACCGTGCCCAGTGGGCTCATCTCCGTCATGCCCCAGCCCTGTTGCATGGTGACGCCGTAATTGTCCTCGAAGGCGCGAAGGAGGGCTTCCGGCAGGGCGGAACCGCCGATCAGGACGCGTTCGACAGAATCGATCCGCTTGTCGTTTTCACGCAGATATTGCAGCAGGCCGAGCCAAACCGTGGGTACGCCGGCGACGTAGTTGACCTTCTCTTCCTCGATCATTTCATGCAGGCCGGCGCCATCCAGGCGCGGTCCCGGCATGACGAGCTTGGCGCCGCCCATGGGTGAAGCGTAGGGGATTCCCCAGGCATTGACGTGGAACATGGGCACGACCGGCAACATGACGCCGCGTGCGCCCACACCGATCACATCGGCTGCGCTGCAAGCCATGGCATGAAGCAAGGTGGAGCGGTGTGAATAAAGGACGCCCTTGGGATCGCCGGTGGTGCCGGAGGTGTAGCAAAGCCCCGCTGCGGCATATTCGTCGAACTCGGGCCAGTCATAATCCGGCTTGTGGTCGTCGATCAGGTCTTCATAGGCGATGCCTTTGGTCTGCACGTCTTTCAGGTGCGAGGAATCCGCCATCAGCACCCAGTGCTTCACCGTCTTGCAATGCTTGGCGATGCCATCGATCAGGGGCGCGAATGTCTTGTCAAAGAAAACGGCCCTGGACTGCGCGTGGTTCAGGATCCAGATGATCTGGGCGGGGTCGAGCCGCGGATTGACGGTGTGAATGACGGCGCCGATACCGGAGACACCGTAGTACAGTTCGAAATGCCGGTGTGTGTTCCAGGCAATTGTGGACACCCGATCTGATTCCTTGATGCCCAGCTTTCTGGTCAGCGCATTGGCGAGCTGACGGGTACGTTTGTGCGCATCCGAATACCCGTAGCGGTGTGTCGACAGGTCTTCCGGCAAACGGCTGACGATCTCCTGATCGCCATGGCAATTGTCGGCATGTTTCAAAATCCCTGAAATCATCAGGGGGGCATCCATCATTTCGCCCTTCAGCAGCATGTCATATTCTCCCCGGTCAATAATGCCTGTTGTCAGGCTTGCCCCATTGAAGCCTTTATTGGGCCCACAGCGCAACGTCTTTGCGTGATTTTTCGAAAACGATTACAGGCGTTCCCAGACAAGGAGTAAGGGTATGAGCCGTTTGCCGAAGTTTGCCGATGTTCAGGATGCTGCACGTCAGATAGCAGGCGAGGCGGTGCGGACGCCCCTGCTGGAAAACGACGTTCTGAACGAACGCCTTTGCGGCCGCATCCTGATCAAACCGGAATGTCTCCAACGCACGGGCTCCTTTAAATTCCGGGGTGCCTATAATCGCCTCTCACGTATTCCGATCGAGGCCCGGGAAAAGGGCGTCGTTGCCTTTTCGTCCGGCAATCACGCCCAGGGCGTCGCGCTGGCAGCCAAACTTCTCGGTATTCCCGCCACGATCGTGATGCCGTCTGATGCGCCGAAAATCAAAACGGAAGGTGTTCGACGGCTCGGTGCAGAGGTCGTTGAATTCGATCGCGCAACGGGTGATCGCGAAGCCATATCCGCAGAATTGGTCGCAAAGTCCGGGGCGATTCTGGTGCCGTCCTATGATGATTTTTATATCATGGCCGGGCAGGGCACGGCGGGGCTGGAAATTGCCGACGATTTGCGGGCGGCAGGCATCAAGCCCGATCAACTGGTCTGTTGTGCAGGCGGCGGCGGACTGATCGCCGGGACCGGTCTGGCGATGAAAGAATATTTCCCCGCTTGCGATATCTGGGCGGCCGAGCCGGAAGGCTTCGACGACCACAAAAAGTCGTTGGCCGCCGGAGCGCGCGTCGCAAATGACCGCAGATCAGGCTCTTTGCAGGATGCCATCATCACGCCGATGCCGGGCGCAATGACTTTTCCGCTCAATCAGCAGCAATTGGCCGGCGCGGTGACCGCTTCTGATGGCGATACGCTGGACGCCCTGGCTTTCATCTGGAAGCATCTGAAGCTGGTGGCAGAACCGGGTGGAGCCACAGCGTTTGCTAGCCTTCTCAACGGTCAGGTCGATACCCGGAACAGGACGACTGTCGTTCTGATCACCGGCGGCAATGTTGACTCTGCAGTGTTCAAACAGGCGCTGGACCGGGTCTAGAAATATCCCGATCCGCGACGCAGATCGGCCTCCAGCTCCAACGGCACCGGTTGTCCATCGCCAAGGCGGTAGCGATAGACCTGCAAATTCTCCATGACCCGCTGGACGTAGTTGCGGGTTTCCGAGAATGGAATGGATTCCAGCCAGTCAATCGGATCAATTTCGCTCGTGCGCGGGTCGCCATAATCCTCGATCCAGCGGCGTGATCGATGACCGCCGGCGTTATAGGCGGCCAGGGCCAGAACATATGACCCGTCAAACTCGTCGATCACTTCCTGCAGGTGATAGCGGCCAAGGCGCATATTGTATTCCGGATCATAGGTCAGCGATTCATATCGATAGGGCAGACCCACCCGGCGCGCTGTCACGCGGGCGACTGCCGGCATCATCTGCATCATGCCGCGCGCTCCCGCGCTCGAGATCGCGCGCGGATCAAATTCGGTTTCCTGCCGGATGACGGAATGGATCAGAGCGGGTTCCGGCTCGACATTGACGCCCGATGGCGGTGGCAAATCGATGACCGGGAAGCTCTCGTCGGGCAGAATATTCCAGCGATAGCTGGCCGCCTTCGCGGCGCGGACGCCCTGACGCAGCTGTCCGTATTCCTGAGCCAGCCGAGCCAGGAGCAGGCTCTCGGCGGCATCCTCCAGTTCATCGTCCAGATGATAGATGAACACACGGAAGAAATAGTCTTCGCCCTGCTCTGCCAACAGGCGCAGGGCACGGGTCACCGGGCGGGATTCAAATGTCACCTCTGTCGCGGTCGTCGGCACTGGCGGGTTCGGCAAGTCAAGCATCGGCGTTTCATCACCGGCCAGTTCGATAATCGCCATCTGGCCATAGAAGGCCGTCGAATGAATAGCGGCCAGCCGGTAGTAATTTTCCGCGTCGTCCGTTCGGCCCAGTGCTGCGGCGGCGCGGCCCTGCCAGTACCGGCCTCGAGAGACCGAAACCGGATAAGACACACCTTCCCCCAGGCGGGTGAAGTGCTCCAGAGCCACTGCGGGCCGGTTCAGATAGCGCAGCGCCATCCAGCCGGCCAGAAACTCTGCATCCGCGAAATCGGCGCCGGACGACATGCCGTTCGCTGCCGCCAGCTCGTAGACCGTGGCATAGTCGCGGTCTCTGATCAGGTTCAGGATCATCAGGCGGCGTTCCAGCCACATATCATCCAGCGCTTCGATATCTTGATGCGTATCGGGAAGCAGGCGGAGCATTTCCAGAGCGCCTTCGTCCAGATTGGCCCGTCGGCGCCAGCGCGCACGCTCGTAAATGAGACCGGGATCGTTCGCCAATTCGGCCGGAACCAGCGCGACCGCCGCATTGACGCCGCCAGACCGGCTGGCCAGCGCAATGCGGGCATCCATGAGCGCCCGGTGACCATTGCTGAGCTCGTTGCGCAGGTCGCGCGCCAGGGTGCGCTGGTCGCGCCACAGCAGAAAATCAACCCGGGCTTCATGATCTGACAAGGTCAGGATGTCATTATTGGCTGCGAGAATTTCGCGCTGTCGATAGAGGCGGAAAGTGTGATGCCGCCACGCATTGCGAATGTAGGCCGTAGCTTCTGCAAGACGCCCCATGTCACGCAAGGCAGCGCCCAGCGCGACCTTGCCTTCGCCGGAAACCGGCTCGCGGCCTTCAAACCAGCTGACGATGAATTCGGAGGACAGGCCGGAGGTCGATATCTTGAACTCGGCTTCCGAGCGGATCATCGCATATTGCGGCCAACCCTCGAGTTCCTCGAGCGCCAGGTCGAGCTCCATGAAGGTGGCGTCTTCGTCGGATGTAGCAATGCGCCAGAGAAGTATGCTGCTGGCGACCGGATCGGATATCCGGCGGCGGGCATCGCGGACGTCTCGCCAGTCGCCGTCTTCTGCCGCTTCCAGCCCGCGTTCGAGCATCAGGAAGTCCTGATCATCCAGATAGCGGGACGGATTGGGCCGTTCCGGACGCAAGCGGGGGTCTGGAATTTGCGCGTCCGCGAACGGAATGGCGATCCAGCCGATAACCAGGACGATCAACAGGGATACGGTTCTCATAGGACTCATCATGTTCGCAATATTGGCCGCATCATGACGTAAGCAATGGTACTGTCCATAGCCGACATGCGCTCTTGGCCGCGTGTCAGGCGTCCGATAGGCTCGAAACCGATAACAATATTGTCAGGCAGGCTTTTCATGCTCTCCGGATCCATTACCGCACTCGTCACCCCATTCAAGAATAATGCCGTGGATGAAGCCGCCTTCCAGGCGCTTGTCGAGCGCCAGATCGACAGCGGCACCCATGGACTGGTTCCTGTTGGCACAACCGGCGAAAGCCCGACCCTGTCTCTGGATGAGAAAAAGCGGGTGATTGCCCTCACCATCGAGGTGGCCAATGGACGTGTGCCCGTGATTGCCGGGACGGGATCAAACAATACCGCTGCCTCGGTCGAGATGACGCAATGGGCGAAAGAGGCCGGCGCAGATGCCGCCCTGGTCGTGGCACCCTTCTACAACAAGCCATCGCAGGAGGGTTTGTTCCGCCATTTCGAAGCCATTTCAGCCAGCTGTGATCTGCCGGTCGTGGTTTACAACATTCCGGGACGCTCGATCGTCGATATCCAGCCGGAAACCATGGCGCGCATTGCAACGCTGCCCGCCGTGATCGGCGTAAAGGACGCGACGGGCGATCTGACGCGTGTCGGTGCGCATCGCCGTCTGATCGGCGACAAATTCATCCAGTTGTCGGGAGAAGATCCGACGGCGATTGGTTATAATGCAGAGGGCGGGGTGGGGTGCATATCCGTCAGTTCCAATGTCGCGCCAGCGCTATGTGCGCAATTACAGAATGCGACCCTGTCGGGAGATTATCAGGAGGCGCTGGAAGTTGGCGATATGCTGCAGCCCCTGCACAAGGCGCTCTTCCTCTCACCGAGCCCGGGGCCGGCCAAGTATGCCTTGAGTTTGCTGGGATTGTGCTTACCTGATGTCCGCCTGCCACTGACCGAGCCTGACGATGCGGCCAAAGCAGCTGTGCAGGCCGCGATGGAACATGCCGGATTGATCTGATGGCCAAAGACCCGAATGCCGCAGTCGCTGTGAACCGCCGCGCGCGGTTCGACTATGAAATCGAGGAGACATTCGAGGCCGGGCTGCAATTGCATGGCAGCGAGGTCAAATCCCTGCGCAATGGCCGCGCCAACATCGCTGAAGCTTATGTCGGCCCCGAAGGCGACGAGATTTTTCTGATCAATGCGGATATTCCGATGTATGCGGGGGCAAACCAGTTCAATCATGAACCCCGCCGCCGCCGGAAACTGCTGTTGAAGCGCAAGGAAATTGCCAAGCTTCAGGGCGCCGTTGCACGGGAAGGGCGGACCATCATTCCGCTCAAACTCTATTTTACGGATCGCGGTTTTGCCAAGCTTCTCATTGGCCTGGCAAAAGGCAAGAAGACGGTCGACAAGCGTGAGACCCAGAAGCAGCGCGACTGGAATCGGCAGAAGTCCCGCCTGATCAAGAATTACGGCTAGCGTTCGAGAAACGCCCGGATATCCGCAAACACGTTTTCGAACATGGTCTCGGTCAGTCGGCCGGTATTCGTGTTGTAGCGGGAACAATGATAGCTATCGAAGAGCCGGACACTCCGGCCATTCACATCGAAATCCTGCGCCGCCTGGTGCGCAAACTTCATGGCCGACACCCGCTCGCCGAGCGCGCGGAGCGTATTGTCGTGCGAAATCTTTCCAAGGCACAATATGGCTGACAGGCGGGGGAGGGCCCGGAGCCGCTCCGTCAGAAACGGGCGGCAAGCATTCATTTCCGCACCGACCGGCTTGTTCTGAGGCGGCACACACCTCACTGCGTTGGTGATCATCACACCTTTCAGTGTCAGGCCATCGCCCGCATGACCGCCATACTGCCCATCAACAAAGCCGAA
This sequence comes from Hyphobacterium sp. CCMP332, assembly GCF_014323565.1. Classification (NCBI taxonomy): domain Bacteria; kingdom Pseudomonadati; phylum Pseudomonadota; class Alphaproteobacteria; order Maricaulales; family Maricaulaceae; genus Hyphobacterium; species Hyphobacterium sp. CCMP332. The sequence continues at coordinate 1,052,591 of NZ_CP058669.1, read as the reverse complement.
TTTTCCGAGCGTGGCATAGAGCAGATCGCCGGCGTAATCACCGGTGAAGGGCCGTCCTGTCTGGTTGGCGCCTTTCAGGCCAGGGGCAAGCCCGACAATCAGAAAGCGCGCCTGCTCATCCCCGAATGAAGGAACAGGTGCGTTGTGAAATGACGGGAAAAGGCGGCTGTTGGTTTCCCGGAAGGCGACCAGCCGCGGGCAGAGCGGACAATCGAGCGGCGCTTCCGGGCCGTATCGTTCAATCGTCATCGTGTTGCGGTCGTACGCCCTCGCGCCCGATCATGGATTTCAGATCGGCGAGATCAATGAAACCATCGGCTTGCCGCCGCAGATCGTCTGAAATCATGGGCGGGCGGGCTTTCAATGAAGACACAACGGTCACGCGCGCGCCCTTGCGCTGGCAGTGTTCGACCGCATATCGGAAATCGCCGTCTCCGGTGAACAGAATGATGTGATCGAGATAGGTTGCGGCCGAAATGATATCGACAGCCAGCTCAACATCCATATCGCCCTTGATGCGCCGGCGGCCGGAATCATCCGTGAACTCCTTGGCTGGCTTGGTGATGACGTTGAACCCGTTATAATCGAGCCAGTCGACGAGCGGTTTGAGCGGCGTGAAGTCCTCGTTTTCCAGCAAAGCCGTGTAATAATTGGCGCGGGTGAGGCGGCCCCGCTTACGGAATTCGTCGAGCAGCTTCCGGTAATCAATATCGAAGTCGAGCGCTTTTGACGTCGAAAACAGATTGGCACCATCAATAAAAAGTCCAATACGTTCATTTGGGTAAAAGGTCATGGGGATCTCCCGCAGTTCAAGGTTAAAAACATGACGGAGCTCGCGAAAATATATGTCGCGCTCGGCGCCAATCTGCCTTGCGACGGCCTGTCTCCGCAAGAGACCCTGACCGAGGCATTGCAGCGAATGTCCGGCCGCAGTGTGACGCCGGTTTCGGTTTCAGGATACTGGACTTCACCGGCATGGCCAGACCCTGCCAGGCCCGCCTATGTCAATGCCGTCGCGGAAATTGCAACAGACCTGTCGGCCGGGCGGCTCTTGAGGGTGTTGCAGGATATCGAGGACGGGCTTGGCCGGGAGCGCAACATGCGATGGGATTCGCGCACCCTGGACCTTGATATTGTGGATTATCGCGGGCTTGTCGTTGACGAAGCCGAGCTGACATTGCCACATCCGAGAGCGCAGGAACGGGCCTTTGTCCTTTTGCCCTTGCAGGAGATCGCGCCTGGCTGGGTCCATCCGGTGTCAAAGCGAGGTATTTCCGAGCTGATTTCCTGCTTGTCCGACGAGGTTTTGGCTGAAACCCGCCCCATTCGCTGAAATCGCTGTGTTGCATTGCGGCAAAGCCCTTGCGGTAAGGGTAAAGCAGCGTTACTTACTGCGATCCGTTTACGAGAATTTACAGGAGGCCGCACGTATGGCCCGCGTCACCGTTGAAGATTGTATCCAGAAAGTTCCGAACCGTTTTGATCTCGTTCTGCTGGCTGCGCACCGCGCCCGGAATATCTCGGCCGGTTCCGAGCTGACGCTCGACCGCGACAACGACAAAAACCCTGTCGTGTCCTTGCGCGAAATTGCTGATGGTAATCTCGACCTAAACGCGTTGAAAGACAGCCTCATCAACGGCCTGCAGCGCGTCATTCCGAGTGATGAGGAAGAAGAAGAGCGCGCATCGCCGCAAGATGATCTTCCGCAAATCGCGTCCAAGCCGACTCCTGTTGACCCTGATGAAGCCGACATGCTCAAAGCGCTGCAAAGTGATCGCGACGGCGCACCAGACAACCGGTTCTAGGGCGGGGTGAGCCTCGCCGCGCCAGACCTTGATCATCCGGCGTTTGAGTCCTACCCAACCGCCGACGATCTCGTCGGGCGTATTTCCAAATATTATCCGACCGTTGATGCCGATCTGATCCATCGCGCTTACGATTTCGCGCGGGAAATGCATGCTCCGCAGAAGCGCTATTCCGGCGAGCCGTATTTTGCCCACGTTGCTTCGGTGGCCATGATTCTGGCAGACTTGAAGATGGACGCGGCCACGATCTGCACGGGCCTGTTGCATGACACGGTCGAAGATACGCCGGCGACGCTCAAACAGCTGAGCGAACTTTTTTCTCCCGAAATTGCCGCCCTGGTGGATGGCGTCACCAAGCTGGGGCAGATGGAGCTGGGCTCCAACCGAACCAAGCAGGCCGAGAACTTCCAGAAACTGGTCGTGGCGATTTCGTCCGATGTCCGTGTCCTGATCGTCAAATTGTGCGACCGGCTTCATAACATGCGGACGCTTTATCACGTGCCAAAGCCGGACAAGCGCGAGCGGATCGCAACCGAGACCCTCGAAATCTATGCACCACTGGCGCGCCGGATCGGGATCAACCGCCTGTGTGTCGAGCTGGAAGACCTTTCCTTCCGGCATATCAACCCCGCGGCATTCGAATCCGTCTCGATGCGCCTTGCTGAAATGCGGGAATCCCGTTCCGAGGCTGTCGCGGAAGTCTCCCAGGTTATTATGGCGAAGCTTGAAGCGTCCGGCATCCAGGGGCGCGTTTTCGGGCGGGAGAAAAGGCCTTATTCCATCTGGCGCAAGCTGGAACGCAAGGGCACGAGCTTTGGCGAAATCGCCGACATCTATGCCTTCCGCCTTATCGTCGATCAGGTTGATGATTGCTATCGGGCGCTCGGCATCATTCATCAGAACTGGCGCTGTGTGCCCGAGCGTTTTCGCGATTTCATTTCGACGCCCAAGCCCAATAATTACAGATCCCTGCATACCACCATTGTCGGGCCCGAGAGTGTCCGCGTTGAGATCCAGATCCGGACCGAGGAGATGGATGCGATTGCCGAGAGCGGTGTCGCCGCGCATTGGCGCTATAAGGGTCAGAGCTATGGCTATGATGCCGACGCGGCGAAATCGGCGGGCGGTGATCCGCTCGAGCGCTTGCGGCCCTTCCTGGAAATTCTCGAACAGGGTGGTGACCCGGACGAGTTTCTCGAGCATGCCAAGCTCGAGATGTTCGCCGATCAGGTCTATTGCTTCACCCCCAAGGGTGAATTGATCGCATTGCCGTCTGGCGCAACGCCGCTGGATTTTGCCTATGCCGTTCACACCGAGCTGGGGCACACCTGCATCGGTGCCAAAGTGAATGGGCGGGACCGGCCCTTGCGCACGCGTCTGAAAAACGGCGATGTCGTGAATATTCTTCGTGGCGGCCTGCGTCAGCCGCCGGCAGGCTGGGAAGAACTGGCCGTCACCGGAAAAGCGCGGGCGGCCATCCGCCGATTGATCCGGACGACAGAACGGGCCGAGTTTGAAGGCATCGGCAAGATGCTCGCTGAACATGCGTTTGAACGGGAAGGAAAAGTCTTCCGTGAAAAGGGCCTAGAGGATGCGTTGGCGCGCCTCGATATTGAATCAACGGATGAGCTGTATCAGGCACTCGGCCGCGGGCGCCTGACGTCTGGACATTTCCTGGATGCGGTTTTCCCCGGCCGGCGTGATAGCCGCCAGTATGATGCCAGCGAAAAAGAGTTGATACGCGATGACAAGGCCCGGTTATATGTACGCGGGCGCGGTCTGACTCCGGGTGTTTCCATTCACTTCTCTGAATGTTGCTCGCCCTTGCCGGGGGATCGCATTGTCGGCGTGATGGTTCCGGACAAGGGCGTCACCATTCATACGATCGATTGTGACTCCCTGACCGAGCACGACGAGGCCGACCCGGATCGCTGGATTGATCTAGGCTGGACGGCGGAGGCCGAGGAAAACGCGGTATCGTCGGCGCGCGTTCATGCGGTCATGCACAATACGCCCGGCGCGCTGGCGGAAATTGCCAGGGCCGTGGGAGAAAACCGCGGAAACATTGGCAATTTGAAAACCCTGAAACGCGCCAAGGACTTTTTTGAAATGCAATTTGATATCGAAGTGTTCGACAATCGGCACCTCGCGAACATTATCTCTGCTCTGAAAATGTGTAACAGCGTGGTGTCTGCGGAGCGGGCCCGCGGTGAAATGGATGAGGCCGGAGTATGAATACCGACGACGTTCTGAATGAGTTCCGCGCTGCCGGCGCATTGCTGGAAGGGCATTTCATCCTGTCCTCCGGTCTGCGCAGTCCGGTATTCCTGCAGAAGGCAAAAGTCTTTGCCGATGCCGAACGGACGGCAAAGCTTTGCAAGGCTTTGGCCGAGAAGGTGAAGGCCGAGCTGGGTGAGACGCCCGATATTATCGTTTCGCCAGCGGTTGGTGGTATTGTTCCCGGTTACGAGATGGGTCGGCAAATGGGCTTGCCGGCGATCTACGTTGAACGCGAAGACGGCGAGTTCCGTCTGCGCCGTGGATTTGAGCTGTCGCCGGGTCAGAAGGTGCTGGTAGTCGAAGACATTGTGACAACTGGTCTGTCATCGCGGGAATGTATCGACTCGCTCAAGGTGACCGGCGCGACCGTGCTGGCGGAGGCGTGCCTGATTGACCGCTCTGGCGGCAAAGCAGACGTTGGCGTGCCGCTGATTGCCCTCGCGTCAATTGAATTCCCGGCCTACGCGCCGGACGATTTGCCACCGGAACTGGCGGCCATTCCGGCGATTAAGCCGGGAAGCCGGGGGCTCAAGACATGACCCGGCCTGTCCGTCTTGGCGTCAATATCGACCATGTTGCGACGATCCGGAATGCGCGCGGTGGATTGCATCCCGATCCGGTAAGAGCTGCGCGCCAGGCTGCAGAAGCGGGCGCAGATGGCATCACGGCTCACTTGCGCGAGGATCGCCGGCATATTGGCGACAAGGACATCGAACGCCTTGCCCGCGAAATTGATCTGCCCTTGAATTTTGAAATGGCGGCGACGGAGGAAATGCTGGCCATTGCGCTTTCACACACACCGCATGCCTGCTGTATCGTGCCGGAAAAGCGCGAAGAACGAACGACCGAAGGCGGGCTGGACGTTGCGGGCGGCCACCAGCATATCGCGCCGTTTGTTGATCGGCTGAACGTGGCGGGCATCCGCGTCTCTCTGTTTATCGAGCCGGACCCGGTCCAGATCGCTGTCGCCGAAGCCATTGGTGCCTCGGTGGTGGAGTTTCATACCGGAGCCTATTGCGATGCGTACATCGCGGGCGATCGGGCGAAGACAGCCGAGCTATTGAAGCGCATTGAACTGGCCTGCGCTCTGGCGGATGAACGCGGTCTGGAAGTTCATGCCGGACATGGTCTGACCTACGACACCGTGAAACCGGTGGCGGCCATCGCCCAGGTCAGGGAATTGAATATCGGCCATTTCCTGATCGGAGAGGCGATTTTCCGCGGCTTGCGGGAAGCGGTTACAACCATGCGCGGGTTGATTTCGGATGCACGCAGTGAGGCAGCAGCTTGATCATTGGCACAGGCACAGACCTGATCGATATCCGTCGGATCGAGAAGACTCTGGAGCGGTTCGGGGACCGTTTTACGCGGCGCTGCTTCACGGAAATCGAACAGGCCAAATCGGACCGCCGCAAGGAACGCGCTGCGAGCTATGCCAAGCGCTATGCGGCGAAGGAGGCCGGGGCCAAAGCGCTCGGGACCGGCATAGCGCGGGGTGTGTCGTGGAAAGAAATCGGCGTTGTGAACCTGCCGGGCGGCAAGCCCACACTTGAGCTGAAAGGCCGGGCACTGGACTGGCTGGCGATGCTCACGCCGGAGGGAATGACCGCGTCGGTCCATATCAGCATCACTGACGAACCGCCCTATGCGCTGGCGAATGTCATAATCGAAGCTTTGCCCGAGGATCGGGCATGAGTGTCGAAATCAAACGGGTTCAGGACAATATCGGTTATCAATTCAAGGATATAGAGCTGCTGACGCGGGCGTTGACGCATGCCAGTTTTGGTGACGGCAACAAGCAGGTTCGCAATTACGAGCGCCTTGAATTTCTGGGTGACCGGGTCTTGGGACTGATTGCAGCCGAAGCCATGTTCACAAAGTTCAAAATGGCCCGGGAAGGGCGCCTGGCACCGCTTTTCAATTCCCTGGTCGACAAGACGGCCTGTGAGCGGGTGGCGCGGCAGTTCGAGCTGGGGCCGGCCTTGCGCATGTCACCGTCCGAAGAAAATGTCGGCGGACGAAACAAGGCTTCCATTCTTGCCGATGCGACGGAGTCCGTGATGGCGGCCGTCTATCTGGATGGCGGTTTGGAGGCGGCTCGTGCCGTATTCGAGCGCGGATGGGGCGAAGCTGTGTCGCGGCTCACTGAAAAACCGCACAATCCGAAGTCGGATTTGCAGGAACTGGCCGCCAAGAAAGGCTATGGTGTCCCGCATTATGATCTGCTGGAGCAGGCCGGGCCCGACCATCGACCGATATTTGTCGTTCGGGTCGAGGTTGACGGCTTTGATCCCTGCGAAGGTCAGGGCGGGTCCAAACAGGAAGCACAGCGTGAAGCCGCATCGGCCATGCTGCAAAGGATTAAAAGTCATGACTGACTCACGTGCCGGTTTTGCGGCCATTATCGGGGCACCGAACGCTGGCAAGTCGACGCTGGTCAATGCGTTGGTGGGAGAAAAGGTCTCCATCGTCACGCGGAAGGTCCAGACCACGCGTTTCCCGGTTCGCGGGATCGCGATGGACGGCGAAAACCAGATTGTTCTGGTGGATACGCCGGGCGTTTTCGAGCCGCGCCGGCGTCTGGACCGCGCCATGGTGAAAGCGGCCTGGACGGGCGCGGATGATGCTGATGCCATTGTCCATGTCATCGATGCGGAAGCGCGCGATCTGGTGGCTATCGGCAAGGGCGGCGGTGCCGAAAAACTTTCCGTCAAGGATGATGACAGCGTCACCGAAGGACTGAAGGCGGCCGGGAAAACGGCCATTCTGGCATTGAACAAGATCGACACAATTGAGCGCGATCGACTTCTGCCTCTGGTGGAATCCCTCACGGCGACCGGCGTCTATTCCGATGTTTTCATGATCAGTTCGACCAAGGGCTATGGCGTGGCGGATCTGAAAGCCAAGCTGGCGTCGATGATGCCGCTTTCGCCGCATCTCTATCCGGCTGATCAGGCCGCTGATATCCCTCAGCGCCTTCTGGCGGCCGAGATTACCCGCGAGCAGATATATGACCGCTTGCATCAGGAATTGCCTTATTCAACCGCGGTTGAAACCGAAAGCTGGCGGCGATTGCAGGATGGCTCTGTGCGGATCGAGCAGCGGATTTTTGTTGAACGAGACAGCCAGCGGCCGATCGTTCTGGGCAAGGGCGGCAAAACCGTGAAGGTCATCGGATCCGCCGCCCGCACCGAGATGGAACAGGCTTTCGGCTGCAAGATTCACCTTTTCCTGCAGGTACAGGTGCAACCCGGCTGGGATGAAAATCGCGCCCGCTATCTGGCGATGGGTCTGGACTACGATATCTGATGGAATGGAGCGGCAGAGGGCATGTTCTGGCCGTTCGACCGCATGGTGAAACCAGCGCGATTGTCGAATTGCTGACTGAAGATCAGGGTCGGCATGCCGGCCTTGTACGCGGTGGGCGTTCGCGGACCATGAGGCCCGTTCTCCAGCCCGGAAATACGGTGACAGCGAACTGGCGGGCCCGTCTAGCCGATCATCTGGGAAATTTTGCGATTGAAGCGGATATCTCCCGCGCCGGCCTGGTGATGGATAATTCGCTTTCACTCGCAGGTCTGAATGCGGCCTGCGCCATTGCCTGTCAGGCCTTGCCGGAACGGGAAGGTCATGCACCGGTTTACCGGGCCATGGAGGTCTTTCTTGATGCACTCGATAATATCGACATCTGGCCGATGCTCTATATCCGTTGGGAGCTCGGGCTCTTGAAGGACCTCGGCTACGGGATTGATCTGTCGAAATGTGCCGCTACCGGCGCGACGACGGGCCTGACTCATGTCAGCCCGAGAACAGGCCGTGCCGTCAGCCGTGAAGCGGCAGCTCCCTATATCGACAAATTGCTGGCCTTGCCGCGGTTTCTGCGCGACCCGGAAGCTGATTTTGAACCGGGCGATATCGCCAACGGGCTCGCCTTGACGGGCTTCTTTCTACAAAGGCGCGTCCTCTGGCCCATCGACCGTGATTTGCCTGAATCACGTGTGCGTTTGCTCAAGGCACTAACGGACGCCGGGCAGATTTAGCGGCATACTGGCCGGGTCCGAATCAGGAGTGCGGCATGGGCGATGTATTTACCCCCGAGGGCGGGGAAATTTTTGAAGAACCCTTCGATGAAGCGCTGTCAAAGCGCTATCTGGCCTATGCGCTCTCGACCATCACCCAACGGGCTTTGCCTGACGCTCGTGACGGGCTGAAACCCGTGCACCGACGCATTCTTCACGCCATGCGCGTGCTCAAGCTGAATCCGCGGGATGCTTTCAAGAAATCTGCCCGGGTCGTCGGGGACGTGATCGGTAAATTTCACCCGCACGGTGACCAGGCTGTCTATGACGCGCTGGTCCGATTGGCGCAGGATTTTGCTTCGCGATACCCGCTGGTCGAGGGACAGGGCAATTTCGGCAATATTGACGGTGATGGTGCGGCCGCCATGCGGTACACCGAGACCCGCCTGACCGAAGCGGCCGAGCTGCTCTTGCAGGACATTGATCAGGGCACGGTTGATTTTCGCGAGACCTATGACGGTTCAGAGGAAGAGCCGATTGTTCTGCCCGCGGCTTTCCCCAATCTTCTGGCCAATGGTGCCACCGGTATTGCGGTGGGGATGGCAACATCCATCCCGCCGCACAATGCCTATGAGCTGTGCCGGGCGTCGCGCACACTGATTGCCAATCCGGATGCCTCGGTGGCCCAGCTGCTGCGGTCGGTCAAAGGGCCCGATTTCCCGACCGGTGGGATTTGTGTGGAATCCCCGGAATCCATTCGCGAGGCCTATGAGACCGGACGTGGCGGCTTCCGTCTGCGCGCAAAATGGGAAACCGAAGACCTTGGCCGCGGTACCTGGCAGATTGTTGTCACCGAGATTCCGTATCAGGTCCAGAAATCCAAGCTGGTTGAGCGGATTGCCCAATTGCTGGACCAGAAAAAACTGCCGCTCCTGGAAGATGTGCGCGATGAGAGCGCCGAGGATATTCGCCTTGTGCTGGTGCCCAAGAGCAAAAATGTAGAGCCCGAACTCCTGATGGCAGCGCTCTACAAGATGAGCGAGCTGGAAAACCGGATTTCGCTCAATCTGAATGTTCTGGATCCGACGGGCACACCCCGCGTGATGAGCCTGAAGGACGTCTTGCGCATCTGGCTGGACCATCGCCGCGAAGTCGTGGTGCGACGTGCCACAACCCGACTGGCCAAGGTGGAAGACAGGCTTGAGGTGCTGGCCGGCTACATCATCGTCTATGCGGATCTGGATGAGGTGATCCGGATCATCCGCTTTGAAGATGAGCCCAAGGCAAAGCTGATGGCGCATTTCCAGCTGAGCGACCGGCAGGCCGAAGCGATTCTCAATATGCGCCTTCGTGCCTTGCGGAAGCTGGAAGAGCTGGAGATCCGGAAGGAAGAAGGCAATCTGCAGAGTGAGCGCGGTGAGCTCAAGACGCTGATTGGTTCGGAATCCGTTCAATGGGAAAAAGTCGACGGCGAAATTGCCGAGGTTGAAACGGCCTTCGGTCCGAAAACCGCTATCGGCGCACGCCGGACGGAAATCAATTTTGCCGGCATTGTGGAATATGATGCAGACGCGGTCGCTGAATCGCTGATCATTCGCGAAACGATCATGGTTGTGGTCTCCCAGAAGGGCTGGATACGCGCCCTGAAAGGTCACGCCCATGACATCAGCACGATTGCCTTCAAGGAGGGCGATAGCGCGCTCTTTACCGTGAAGTGCGAGACTATCGACAAGCTGATCCTGTTTGCCACGGACGGAAAATTCTACGCGATAGATGCTTCGAAACTGCCGGGCGGCCGCGGTCATGGAGATCCGTTGCGGCTTCATGCCGGCCTGCCAGAGGACGCTGCGCCTATCGCATTATTCAAACACGACCCCGAGCGGGAGTTGTTGATCGCCTCCCGGGCCGGAAACGGATTCCGTGTCAAGGAAGCCGACGTCTTCGCGACCAAAAAGGGTGGCAAGCAGGCCTTGAATGTCGGAGATGGCGAGGCGATTGCCTGTGTGTCGGTTATCGGTAGCAAGATTGCCGTTTCCAATGACAAGAAGCGGTTGTTGATCTTTGACATTGCTGATCTTCCGCAAATGTCGCGCGGCAAGGGCGTCCGCCTGATGGGGGGGAAGGGTGCTGAACTGATCGATGTCGCGACCTTCAATCCTGATGAAGGGCTGGCCTGGATTGATGGCGCCGGTCGCCGTCATGTCTTTGAAGACTGGAAGGATTGGGATGGCAAGCGCGCACAAGCGGGCACGGCGCGCCCCCGGGGTTTCCCGAAGACGGGAAAATTCATGCCGTCGGATCCTGTAGCAGTAGCGCGCGCCATGGATTCGGCGTAATCAGCCACTAGTTTCGATTCAAATGAATCCGGAGGGAATGCTTATGGAATGGATTATCTTGTTGGTCGTTGTGGTCGTGATCGCCTTCTTTGTGATCGGCATTTACAACCGCCTGGTCGCTTTGCGGCAGACCACAAATCAGGCTTGGGGCGATATCGACGTGCAGTTGAAACAGCGGGTCGACCTGATCCCGAACCTGGTCAACACGGTCAAAGGCTATGCCAGCCATGAGAAAGAGACGCTGGAAAACGTCATCAAGGCGCGTCAGGCGTCGGTTGATGCCAGCAGTGTGAAAGATCAGGCGCAGGCCGAGAACATGCTCACAGGGGCCTTGCGGCAGATTTTTGCTCTGTCCGAAGCCTATCCGGACCTGAAAGCGAACGAGAATTTCCTGTCGCTCCAGAACGAGCTTGCAGATCTTGAAAACAAGATCGCTGCGGCCCGCCGCTTCTTCAACAATGCCGTGAGCGAATTCAACACGGCTGTCGAGCAATTCCCGGCGGTGGTATTTGCCAGCATGTTCGGCTTCAGCCAGCGTGAATTTTTCGAAGTTGCGGATCGCGCGTCTGTTGAAAATGCGCCTGAAGTAAAATTCTAGGACTGCCAGCATGATGGGCGCGGTCGGCCTCCGCACGCATATCTGGAACAATAATCTGAAATCCATCCTGCTTCTGGCTGGATTTCCGTTCCTGTTGATGTTGCTGGCGTTTGCCGCCGCGCTCGTTCTGACCGGTATGGGTGGAGACACCTATTCTTCCGGGCAGGGTGTAATGGATCTTGGCGCAGATTTTTCCGCCGCGATCGACAGCTGGCCTACCATGGCGCTGTGGTCGATCATCATCGCCGGCATCTGGTTCGTGATTGCCTGGTTCGGCCATCAAACCATGATCGACATGGCGACCGGAGCGCAGTCGGTCACCCGGCAGGAAGAACCCGAACTCTATAATCTGCTTGAAAATCTGTGTATTTCGCGCGGTATCACCATGCCGAAGCTGAAGGTGATCGAAACGGACATGATGAATGCCTATGCGAGCGGCCTGACGGATAAACAATACACCGTTACGGTGACACGCGGCCTGATGGCGAAGCTGAACAAGGCCGAGCTGGAAGCTGTTCTCGCCCACGAACTGAGCCACATTCTGAACCGGGATGTCCGGCTGCTGGTCATATCGGTCATTTTTGTCGGTATCTTTTCATTCGTCGCCCAGATCGTCTTCCGTTCGCTTTTCTGGGGCGGATTGGGCGGCCGGTCTTCGGGACGACGCGGCAATGCGGCGCTGTTGATGATTATCGCCATCGCCATCGTGGCGGTGGCCTATTTCCTGGCGATTGCCATTCGCTTTGCCCTGTCGCGCAAACGCGAATACATGGCGGATGCCGGCGCGGTCGAACTGACGCGAAATCCGGATGCCATGATTTCGGCGCTGGAGAAGATTTCTGGCCATGCCGAAATGGACAATGCGCCGGATGGTGTCCGCGAAATGATGATTGAAAATCCGAAGGCCGGTTTTGCAGGTGTCTTCGCCACCCATCCGCCGATTGAAAAGCGGATCGAGGCATTGATTGAATTTGCGGGCGGCCAGAGACGGGTGCGAAGCACCAGCGTGCCGTCGGTCTAAAGACGCTCCATCAGCAAAACTTTTGTGCCGTCGATTTCGCCTTCGCCATAGGTTTGATAGCCGAGGTGCTGCGCGATTCTGATCGAGGCCGTATTCCCCGGCTCGATCATGCAGATGGTGCGGCTGCGTCCGTGCGTTTCATCCATCCACTTCATGCAGGCGGTCATGGCTTCACGGCCATAGCCCTTGCCGTGTACCGCCTTGTCGATGACGTAACCTATTTCCGGGTCGCCGCTGAAACCGGCGGGTTCGTCGCGTTTGAAATCCGCAAAGCCGACAAGGCCGATAAAGTCGCCCGACGCGATCTCTTCCAACGCCCAATAACCGTATCCAAGTATGGGCCAATATCCCGCGCTGGAGACGACCCGCGACCAGGACCGGGATGGTGGTGAGGGTTTTCCGCCAACGAAACGTACATTCTCTGGATCGGACCAGATGCGGCAAACAGGGTCGAAGTCCTCGGCTTTGAGAGGACGCAAGCGCAATCGTTCTGTTTCGATGACAGGAGCGATAAGAGGCCTAGTCATAGAGCAATTCCGGCAGGCCGGTCGCCAACCAGGGCAGGAGTGCGACCAGAATGATGACGATCAGCTGGATGCCGACGAACGGCAGGGCACCGCGATAAATCGCGCCGGTGGTCACGGTCGGCGGGGCGACGCCACGAAGGTAGAAAAGCGCAAACCCGAATGGCGGCGTCAGGAAGCTGGTTTGCAGGTTCAACGCCATCAGGACGCCCAGCCAGACCGGATCAATGCCCATCATCAACAGGATCGGTGCAACAATCGGCACGACGACGAAGGTGATTTCAATAAAGTCGAGGAAGAAGCCGAGCAGGAACATGACCAGCATGACGATGGCGAGCGCACCCCATTTGCCGCCAGGGACGGCTTCCAGCGCGGCCTGCACCGTCGCGTCGCCGCCCAGTTCCCGGAATATCAGGGAAAAGAGCGCTGCGCCGATCAGGATAACAAACACCATTGCCGAAATCTGGGCGGTTGCGCGCATGACATCATCGAGCACGCCGGTCTTTTTCAGCCGCCATAGCGCGGCTAGCGCGCCGGCAATGGTGATCGCAACAAAGGTATAGGCCAGATAAAGACCGAATTGGTCAGGGGCCGATATGTTCTCGCGTCCGACTCGCAGATCGAACATCAATGTCATGGCGATAAGGAGGAAGAGGGACAATGCGCCGACGCCAGCAAGGAGTTGTCCGGCCTTCGGGTTTGTATCGGCGCCGGCATTGCGGAACCCGGCCAGGAAGGTCGCGCCTACTGCGCCTACCCCGGCGGCCTCCGTCGGTGTTGCCAGCCCGGTGAGAATAGACCCCAGAACCGCTACAATCAGGCCGAGGGGCGGGATCAGAGCATGCAGGAGCCTGGACACCGAGACCTTGTTTTCGAGTGGCGCTGGCGGCGCTTTCGAAGGCTGCGTGATGGCGACGAATATCTGATAGCCGATATAGGCTGCGACCAGCAGCAGTCCGGGAATGAGCGCCCCGGCGAAGAGGTCCCCGACCGAGACGATGTCCGGCGAGAAAATGCCCTGGGCACGTTGCGCTTCCTGATAGGCATTCGAAATCTGATCGCCGAGCAGAACGAGCACGATGGAAGGCGGAATGATTTGCCCGAGTGTTCCCGCTGCGGCGATCGACCCTGCGGCGAGGCCGGGATCATAGCCTCGCTTCAGCATGGTCGGCAAAGACAGAAGGCCCATGGTGACGACGGTTGCCCCGACAATGCCGGTCGACGCGGCCAAAAGGGCGCCGACCACGACCACCGAAATGCCCAGCCCGCCACGAAGCGTGCCGAACAGGGCGCCCATGGCTTCCAGCAATTCTTCCGCGACCTTCGATTTCTCGAGCATCACGCCCATGAAGACGAAAAGCGGGACGGCGACCAGAATGGACCGGTCCATCTCCATCATGTTGCCGTAGATGCGCTGCGGAAAGGCGCGCAAATGTATGGGATCAAACACATTAAGCGCGAGACCGATACCGGCAAAGAGCAAGGCGACACCGGCGAGGGTGAAGGCGACGGGATAGCCGCGCAGCAGTGCCGCGAACGCTATTGCGAACATGAGGAATGGCAGGAGGTCGATGAGGATATTCATCTAGAGTTCCTGATCGACGGCTTTGACGTGGCCGGGCGCGGCCTTGCCCGAAAGCGTCAGCGCGGCCCGCATGGCGGAAGCCAGGCCCTGCAAGATCACCAAGACGGCGAAAACCGGGATCGCCGTTTTCAGAATGAAAACCAGTGGCAGGCCGTCGCTCTCGCGGGAGCGTTCCAGAATACGCCAGCTTGCATTGATATAGGGTGTTGAGACCCAGAGGATGAGCAGCGCCATGGGAAAGAGGCCCAGATAGGTGCCGATCATGTCGGTCCAGGCCTTACCCCGCTCGGACAGTTTTGCGTACACGATATCGACCCGCACATGGCCATCGGCCAGCAAGGTCGAACCGGCCGACAGGAGGAAGAGCAAGGCGTGCATGTAGACCACGCTTTCCTGCAGCTTTGTGGACGCAAAGCCGAAGACATAGCGCTGGATCACGACCGTGGCAGTGACAATCACCAGGCCGAGCGCGAGCCAGCGGGCCGCATCCCCGATAACCGTGCTGACGCCATCGAAAATGGAAATCAGCTTTCGAAACACCGCTTCAAGACGTCCGGGCAGTCCGGAAAAACGGCCCCAAAATCCACCGAGGAGGGGCAGGGCGAGGAGCGGGGAAGCCACCAGCCCGACCCAGCCAAGGGCGATACCGACCGGACGGGCGGTCTGGTAGAGATTGGTGTTTATCCAGCCGGATACGCCGCCTGCGGTCATGCCATCCAGCAGCGTCAGAAAGACGCTGCCAATGATGATCAGGACAACCAGCCAGTCTCCGCCGCGCATGGTCTAGCCGCCCAGAACGCGTTCGCGTTGCGCAAAATAGGGATATTCGGAAATCCGGCCCCAGTCGCGTCCCCGGTTTCGGGCAGCGATATAGCTGTCATAGACACGCCGGGTCATGGCGTCGGTATTGGCCACATCTGCGACGACCTGTTCGGAAATTTCACCGATCCGCAGCCAGGCTTCGTCGGAGAAGGATCGCAACTGCACGCCATGTTCATTCTGGAGCACGTTGAGCGCGATGGCATTCTGGTGTGCATACTCCGCCAGTGCCATGTGGTTGCAGGCGCGGCAGGCGGCGCGAATGATCGCCTGGTGATCTGCCTCGAGGCTGTCCCAGACACCGGCATTGATGCCGAGGCCCAATGCCGAGCCCGGCTCATGGAAGCCGGGGCCATAATAATACGGCGCTTCGCGATAAAATCCGAAAGCGAGGTCGTTCCAGGGGCCCACCCATTCGGTGGCGTCAATCGTTCCGTTCTGCAGGGCGGGATAGATTTCGCCGCCCGAGAGGGCAACCGCCGCTCCGCCCAATTCGCGCAACACATTGCCACCCAGCCCCGGAATACGCATGCGCAGGCCGCGGAAATCTTCCAGTGTGTTGATCTCGCGTTTAAACCAGCCGCCCATCTGGTGGCCGGAATTGCCGGCCTGAAAAGCGACGACGCCAAATTCGCGGCCCAATTCCTCCCAAAGTTCCTGACCACCGCCAAACTCGACCCAGGCCATGATCTCTGTGGCAGTCATGCCCATCGGCACCGCCGTGAAGAAGTTGAACGCCGGGGACTTGCCCTGCCAGTAGTATTCTGCGGCGTGATACATGTCGGCCGTGCCGGTTGCGACCGCATCGAAGGCTTCAAATGCGCCGACGATTTCTCCGGCCGCATGGACCTGAATTTCAAGCGATCCGGACGACATCGTGTTGCAGAATTCTGCCACCCTGTCCGCAGCAGTGCCAAGTCCGGGAAAGTTGGCGGGCCAGGTTGTCACCATGCGCAAACGGCGTGCCCTGCGGGTCTGGACATTCGGCGATGCAACGCTGCTTTCCTCGCCCTGACTGCAGGCAGTGGCAACGGATGCGGCGGCAATACTTGCCCCGCTCAAAAAGTCCCGGCGATCCATATCAATCTCCCCCAAAATCCATTTCGGTCTGTCTGCCGAATTCAGTGTCTTCAAAACGCCGCCACCCCGACGACGTCAGGATTTCCAGCGGCCGGTATCGCGATTTGTAAGCCATCTTGGCGCTGCCCGGCACCCAATAACCCAGATAGACAAATGGCAGGCCCTCACTCCGGGACCAGGCTATCGCGTCCAGAATGACGAATTTCCCAAAACTGCGGGCAGGTTGTTCGGGATCAAAGAAGCTATAGAGCAGAGACGGGCCGTCGCGGAGGCGGTCAATCAGGGCAGCGGCCCGCAACACACCGGCTTCATCGCGGTATTCGACGACATCCGTGCGTTGGGCCCCATCTTCGACCATCATGACATAATCGGCAAAGCTCATGCCGGCCATGTCGCCATCGCCATGCCGGGTATCGAGATAGCGCGACAAAAGCTGGAATTGCTCCATCGTGGCGTGGGCGGGTTGCTCGTTGCGGGCCAAATCCGCATTGGCTTTCAGGACTTTACGGTTTGAGCGCGAGAAGCGGTATTCGGCCACAGGAATTCGCGCCGAACGGCAGGCGTCACAGCCCTCGCAGGCGGGTCGATAGAGCACGGCCTGGGAGCGGCGAAACCCGGCGTGGGTCAGCGCATCATTCAATGCGGGGCCGTCGCCCGGCTCCAGCCGCGTGAACAGCTTGCGTTCCAACTTGCCGGGCAAATAGGGGCACGGTCCTGACGCTGTCAGGTAGAAAGGGATTTGCCGGGTTGTGAACGGATGTGTCACAGCGCTGCTCGAATCCTTGTTGCGATTTCAAATCCACCTTGCATCGTCAGAAGCCGAAATGGAATGCTGCGATGGCGGTAAAGGTGATCCAGAGAATAAATACAAGCGGCGCTCCGGCCTTGATGTAGTCCGCAAACCGATAGTGGCCGGGCCCCATCACCAGGAGATTGGTCTGATAGCCGATCGGCGTTGCAAATGAGGTGTTTGCAGCAAACAGGACCGTCAGCGCAAAGAGCGTTGGATCCTGTCCCATCTGGTTGGCTGCCGCGATGGCAATGGGCGTGAAGAGAATGGCGGTGGCATTGTTAGACAAAACATTGGTCAACAAGGCGATCAGAAGGAAAAGCACGGAGATCAGGGCAACGGGACCGTAGGGTTCAAATGTTGCAACGACCGTTCCTGCGATGAAGTTGGCGGCACCGGTGGCTTGCAGGGCTGTGCCGAGCGCAAAGGCCGAGCCGACTAGGAGATAGACCCGCATATCAATCGCCCGCGCGGCTTGCCGCGAATTCAGGCACCCGGCGGCAATCATGGCGACCGCGCCGAGAATCGAGGCGTGAACGATCGGCATCAGATTGGTGGCGGCGGCGACGATAACGCCTGCAAAAATTATCAGGGCGTAATTCGCACGGCGCGGATCGGGCAAATCCGTCGTCGCCCACGCCATCAACAGGAGGTCGCGGTCATTTCTCAGGGTCCGCAGCGCCTCGGCCTTGCCGAAGAGCAGCAGGACGTCGCCGGCTTCAATGCGGATTTCGCCCATCTTCTTGCGGATCATGCGTGACCGGCGTTGCACACCCAGCACAACGCAACCGGTGAGGTGGCGAAAACCGATCTGCTCGACAGTGCGGCCAATGAGCCGGGAACCCGGAGGGATAACCGATTCTGACAGGCCGAGGCGTTCGCCCGGCGTTGGCTCATCACTCCCCGGTCTGCTTTGCAGCAGTCCGCGCAAATACTCGGCCCGCGATGACAACAGGTCGGACAATGTCTTGCGGGTTGCGGCCACAATCAACAAATCGCCAGTACGCAATTTCACGTCATCAAAAGGTGGCAAAATCGCGTGTTCGCCGCGCTGGATCATCCGGACGGTGATATCGGGGAGGTCAGGAAACATGCCGGCGACCGGAGATTGTCCGCGCAGGGGGTGATAGCGAGTGACTTCCAGTTGCGCAATGAATTGCTTGCCGTCACCGCCGGCAATTTCCCGCTCCATTGTCGCGCGTTCCGGCAACAGACGCGGCAGGATAAAGGCGACATATATCACGCCGATCGCGGCGAGGATGATACCATATCCCGATGGCGCGAAGAAGTTGAGATGCTCGCCGGTGAAGGCGGCATAGCTGTCGGACACAAGAAGATTGGTGGACGAGCCGATCAGCGTCGTCATCCCGGCAAGAATACAGACATAGCTGAGTGGGATCATGATCTTCGACGGGGATGCCCCCATCCGGCCCGCAATGGCCACGAGGATGGGAATAAACATCACCACGACCGGCGTATTGTTGATGAAGGCGCTGACCACGAACAGGAAGAAGAACATGGATACCAGCGTAGTGCGTGGGCGTTTGTCGTAGGACGTCAACAGGCGCTGAGTCGGGCCATCCATGGCACCGGTCTGGAATATGCCCTGACCCACCACCAGGAGCGCCATGATGGTCAGGAGCGCCGGATTCGCAAAGCCCGCGAGAATTTCTGTGGCGCCGGGATTGTTGGTCGCAATGGGAAAGAACTGGAAGAAAACAAGGACAACGGCGACGATGGCCGAGGATACGATCTCGATCGCGAATTTTTCCCAGATATAGAAAACAATCGAAATCGCCACGAGGGCCATGGCGGCCCACATTTGCCATGTCTCTGCGATGGTTTCGAGCATCCCTCACGCCCTGTCTTTTGCGCCCGCAATCAAGGCGGGCTGCAAAGACTAGCATGAGTAAGGCGGCGTGAGGCGAGGCCTTTTTGCCGTCAGCTGTGGATTACCTGTTCAGGCCGTGTCCCGGCGCAATAACAGGCGCTTCGCGCAGGAGCAGGATCGAAATCCGGCGATTGCCCGCCATGTAGGGATCATCCGGATAAAGTGGCTCGGAACCCGCGCGGCCGGTCACTTCGGCAATACGGTCATCGGTTATGCCACCGCCTTGCAGGATCGAACGAGCGGCATTCGCGCGATCGGCAGACAAATCCCAATTGGTATAGGTGTCGCCGGGCGCAGGGCCGGAATCGGTATGGCCGGAGACGGCGATACGATTGGGCAATTGCTGCGCGATTTCGGCCACGGCCCGGAGAAGCACGACGGCGCGCTCATTGGGCTGGACCGAGCCCGGGTTGAACATCGGACGGCCTTCTTCATCGACCAGCTGGATGCGGAGGCCTTCCGGCGTCTCCTCGATGATCAGCTGACGGGTAAGTTCGGCGAGCTCCGGCATTTCCTGCAGGGACTGACGCAAGGACATTTCTGCCGACGCGAACTGGGATTGCTGTTCGCGGCGTTCACGTGCGGCCGCCATAGCTTCAGCGCTGGCTGACTGGCTGGATTGTTCCGAAGATTCCTCGGGCGTGTCCGGATCGTCCTGGGCGTCGGGCGAAAGGCGTTCGATGGTGGATGACGCGCCCCGGCCGCTACCGCCTTCACCAAGTGCCGTTCCGGCCAGAATGCCGCCGCCGCCGGAATTGGTCGGGCTGACACTGGCGGGCGCGAAATAGTCGGCAATGCCCTGACGCTGTTCGGGCGTGGTGGTATTGATGAGCCACATCAAAAGGAAGAAGGCCATCATTGCCGTCACGAAGTCGGCATAGGCCACTTTCCAGGCGCCGCCATGGTGGCCATGGCCGCCGCCCTTTTTGATTTTCTTGATGATAATCGGTCTATCCGAAGCCATCACCGCACCACCTTGTTTGTTCTTCTCAGGGGTCGGAGTATGTCCCAACACAGTTAAAGTCCGGTTTCGAAGCGATTCGGAGTATGTAAATTGTCGTCTTCACAGTCTTTTCGCGATGCCATGTCGCTTTATCCAACTGGCGTGACGGTGGTCACCGCCTATCATGACGGCAAGGCCTATGGCATTACAGCGAACTCGTTTGCGTCCGTTTCACTGGAGCCGCCGCTGGTGTTGTGGTCGGTGTCGAGGGCAGCCGGGCGGGCCGATATTTTCCGGAACGCCATGAGCTTTGCGATCTGTTTTCTCAGCAAGGACCAGGCGGATATCGCGCAACATTGCGCGGAAAATGACGGGCTTCCGGCGGGGCAATGGTCTGAAAACCGCTATGGCTTTCCTGTGATTGATGGCGCATGCGTTGTCCTTGACTGCCGCCAGCATGCCATCCATCCCGGTGGCGATCATGACATTATTGTCGGTGAGGTCGTGGGGATAACAGTGAATGACGGGGCAGGGGCCCTGACATTTCATCGCCGTGATTACGGCCGGCTGGACTAGGAGGCGACCATGGCAAAGTGCGCATTTCTCGGTCTCGGTGTGATGGGTTTCCCCATGGCGGGGCATCTTGCCGCGAAGGGCCATCAGGTAACCGTGTGGAACCGGACCACGGAAAAGGCCCGGCTCTGGGCCAAGGCGCACACCGGCAAGGTTGCGGTCACGCCGGAAGATGCGGTGCGCGATGCCGATTTCGTTTTCCTTTGTCTTGGCGATGATCCGGATGTTCGCGCGGTGGCCGACAAGATTATTCCGGTCATGAAGCGGGGTTCGGTGCTGGTGGATCATACCACGGCGTCGGCAACGCTCGCCCGGGGTTTGCACGCGGAGTGCAAGGCCGTGGATGCCGGGTTCATTGATGCGCCCGTATCCGGCGGGCAGGCGGGGGCGGAGAATGGCCAGCTCGCCATCATGTGCGGTGGGGAGGCGGATGTTTTCGCCTATGCCGAGCCTGTCATGAAGGCTTATGCCAAGGCGATTACGCTGATCGGCGAGGCGGGGTCCGGACAATTGACCAAGATGGTCAACCAGATCTGTATCGCCGGGGTGGTTCAGGGACTGTCGGAAGGGCTGCATTTTGCCGAGCAGGCGGGGCTGGACGCAGAAAAAGTCATCGGCGCGATCTCCAAGGGCGCAGCGCAATCCTGGCAGATGGAAAACCGCTGGCAGACGATGGTTGCCGGGCAGTTCGAGCACGGTTTTGCGACGAATTGGATGCGCAAGGATCTTCGCATCGCACTTGATGAGGCGCGCAATAATGGCGCGCGTCTGCCAGTTGCGGCCACCGTCGACCAGTTTTACGCCGAAGTTCAGGCCATGGGGGGTGGGCGGTGGGACACTTCCAGCCTGATTGCGCGGTTGAAAAACGCAGACAAGCAGGCCTGACCCTGAATGCGACTGATCGAGCTCTCATTTCCGGACACGGTTGATACCAAGCCACTCCTGAAATCCTGCCTGCGGGCCAATCCGGTCGATCACCGGTTGGAGCCGGCAGATGATCGTGGCCGCCGCGTCTTGCGTCTCTACTTCAAGACCGGTGAGGGGCAGGAAGCGATTGACGCGATCCAGGGCTTGCTGGCCGATACCGACGACTGGCGGCTTGTGGTCATCCCGATCGAGGCCACCCTGCCGAAGATCGAGGCGGAGGAAGACGCCGAGACAAGCCGCAAGCGGCGTACGCTGGCCCTGCGTGAAGAGCTGTTCGAGGACATTGCCGCCGGAGCCAAGCTCAATCGTGATTTCCTGGTTTTGACGGCCCTGTCTGCGGTCGTGGCGGCGCTCGGGCTGAATGCCAATAATGTTGCCGCGGTGATCGGGGCAATGGTGATTGCGCCGCTGCTGGGTCCGATTCTGGCATTTTCCTTCGCGTCTGCGCTGGGCGATCTGGACCTGATGGCGAAGTCGGCGCGGACCGCGGTTGCGGGGCTGGCGCTCGGTCTCGCGGTCAGCTTTGCACTTGGTATGGCCCTGCCGTTCAATTCGCTGAGCGGCGAGCTGGTCTCCCGGACGATTGTCGGCGTGGACACGACCGCTCTGGCGCTTGTTTCCGGCGCGGCGGCGGCTCTTTCGATTTCCACCGGCATCTCCAGCGCGCTCGTTGGCGTCATGGTGGCGGTAGCATTGCTGCCGCCTTCCGCTGCGATGGGGCTCTATGCCGGGGATGGCGAATGGATGATGGCGGCGCGGGCCGGGCTGTTGCTGTCGATCAATGTGGTGAGCGTCAATCTGGCCGCGTTGTTCACTTACCGGGTCAAGGGCGTGCGTCCGAGGACCTGGCTGGAGCGCAAGTCGGCCAAGCGATCCGTCTTCGTGAATTATGCGGTCTGGGCCGCGCTGATCATCATTCTGACGATCGCCGCCTGGCAAGTGACGGTCCATGATGCGGCGCTGGCCGCCGCGATAGACGGGTCATGAAAAACCCCGCCCGCAATATGCGGACGGGGGTTCTCACCTGATCCCGGTTTGGCTATTCGCTCGCACCAGGGATAAGACGCTCGACCGTGGCCATGACGATGACCATCAGCGAGGCGGCGCCGAGAACGGCACCGTAATTGGCAAAGATGGCGTTCAGATACTCGCCAACCGCCGGGATCGAGCCCAGCGCCATGGAACCGCCTCCGATCAGGAAGATGGCGGCCAGTATCAGGGCCTTGCGATGATCGCCCTTGACGAAGAAACCGCTTGCGAGCCCCAATAGCGCAAGGATAAGTGCGCCATACTCAAAGGTTACGAACGCAAACACGATGGCTGCCAGAAACGCGACTGCCCAGATGATTTTGTCGAGTGACATGAGTCTCCCCCTTTGTTTTGCTTGTCAGATGACGCAATCGTCACCCGCTGCAAGGCGAGATTAGTTGGTGAATCGACTATTTGGGCAAGTGCAAAAACGAAATGGCCGGATTCCGATATTTGGATAACGCAAAAGGCAGACTGATTTGACCGTCGATTTACTCTTTCTTTTTCTGGACTATAGCGGTGTCACTCTGTTCGCCTATTCCGGCGGCATGCTGGCGGCCCGCAAGGAGCTGGATCCGTTCGGGGCGGCCATTCTCGGCGCGGTCACGGGCATGGGCGGCGGCACACTGCGCGATGTCATTCTGGGCCGCTTGCCGGTTTATTGGGTGGAAGCACCGGAATATCTCTGGCTGGCACTGATCGGGGCATTGATCGGATATTACACCTCTCCCTGGGCCCAATCACTGGCGACCCGCCGGGCGGCTCTGGCCTGGGCGGATGCCATCGGTATGTCGGTTTTCTGCGTGCTTGGCGCGAAAGCGGGGCTTGCGGTTGGGGCACACTGGTCGATTGCGCTGCTGACCGGGGTGATGAGTGCGGCCTTTGGTGGTTTGATCCGGGATATCATTGTCAATGATGTGCCGCTGGTCCTGCGCGCGGAGATCTACGCGCTGGCGGCACTGGCCGGGGCGGGGGGCTATGTGCTGGCGATTACGCTCGGCATCGGGGCCGGAATCGCTGCGGTGGGCGCGGCGCTGCTGGCCTTTGTCATTCGCGGTTGTGCCATCCAGTTCAACTGGACCCTGCCGCCGATCGGGAGGGTGGGCTAGGCCATCAGTTCCGCCGCTCGTGGCGCGAAGTAAGTTATAATTCCCGCCGCACCGGCGCGTTTGAACGCCATCAGGCTTTCCATCATCACGCGGTCGCCATCAATCCAGCCATTGGCTGCGGCGGCCTGGATCATGGCGTATTCGCCGGAGACCTGGAAGGCAAAGGTCGGCACGCCGAAGGTCGAGGAAACGCGCTGGACAATATCCAGATAGGGCAGGCCGGGTTTGACCATCACCATGTCGGCACCTTCATCAAGGTCCATGGCGACTTCGCGCAAGGCCTCCTCGGTGTTGGCGGGGTCCATCTGGTAGGTTTTCTTGTCGCCCTGCAGCACGGTCCCCGAACCGATGGCTTCACGATAGGGGCCGTAAAAGCCGGAGGCGTATTTGGCGGCATAGGACAGGATCATCGTGTCGGTGAAGCCCTCCAGCTCCAACGCTTCGCGGATCGCCCCGATGCGGCCATCCATCATGTCGGACGGGGCGATCACATCACAGCCCGCCCGCGCCTGAACCAGAGCCTGCTGGATCAGACGTTCGACGGTGTCATCATTCAGGATGACGCCGTCTTTCAGAATGCCGTCATGGCCATGCGTGGTGAACGGGTCGAGCGCGACATCGCAGATGACGCCGACATTGGGGGCGGCCTCCTTGATGGTGCGGATGGCCTGCGGAACGAGCCCTTTCGGATTGAGCGCTTCGGAGCCATTTTCGTCTTTCTTCGCCGGATCAATGTGCGGAAAGATCGCCATTGCCGGAATGCCCAGTTGTGCCGCCCGCTTGGCGGCTTCCGCGAGAGCGTTCAGACCCAGACGTTCGACGCCCGGCATGGCGGCGACAGGCTCGGTCGGATCTGCGGTATCTGACACGACAACCGCCCAGATCAGGTCATTCACCGTCAGGACGTTTTCCTGCACGAGGCGGCGCGACCAGTCCGTCTGGCGGAGGCGGCGCAGGCGTGTGGCTGGAAATGTGCTCATCGTCGTCTACCCTCACAGCTTGCCCAAACGCGTGGTCCACGTTAGGGCTTCGCGGCCTTTTTCAAAACCTGGATGGAGCCTGATTTGCACTTTGAGCTCAATGAAGACCAGAGCCTGATACAGGACGCTGCGCGAAAATTCGCCGAGGACCGCATGAAGCCGTTCGCGGCAGAGTGGGATGAGACCAAGCATTTCCCCGAGGATATTCTGCGTGAAGCCGCCGAAATGGGCTTTGCCGGCATTTATACCGGCGACGAGTTCGGTGGATCGGGAATGACCCGGCTGGATGCGGCCCTGATTTTCGAACAATTGTCGCGTGGGTGCGTGTCCACAGCGGCCTATATCTCCATTCACAATATGTGCGCCTGGATGATCGACAGCTGGGGCGATGACGCACAGCGCGCCAAATTCCTGCCGCGGCTGATGTCGATGGAACATTTCGCCTCCTACTGCCTGACCGAGCCGGGTGCGGGATCGGACGCCGCCTCCTTGCGGACCAAGGCTGTCAGGGATGGCGATGATTATGTGTTGAATGGCTCGAAAGCCTTTATCTCCGGTGGGGGCCGCTCCGACATCTATGTCGTGATGGCGCGTACGGGCGGCGAGGGGCCGGGCGGCATCTCCACATTCGTCGTCGAGAAAGGCACGCCGGGCCTGTCCTTCGGTGCGAACGAGAAAAAGCTGGGCTGGAATTCCCAGCCGACCGCGGTTGTGAATTTTGAAGACTGCCGCATCCCCGCCGCCAACCGGCTGGGAGAGGAAGGCATCGGCTTCAAGATTGCCATGAATGGCCTCAATGGCGGGCGTGTGAATATCGGTGCCTGTTCGCTCGGTGGCGCGGCGGAGGCGCTGGATGTCGCCGCCGAATACGTCCAATCCCGCAAACAGTTCGGTAAGCCGATTGCCGGTTTTCAGGTCACGCAATTCAAGCTCGCCGACATGGCAACCGACCTCGAGGCTTCACGTCTGATGCTCTACCGCGCGGCAGCCGCGATCGATGCCAAGGACCCGTCCACGCCCAAGCTTTGCGCCATGGCCAAACGGTTCGCGACCGATGCCTGCTTCGATATCGTCAATCAGGCGCTGCAACTGCATGGCGGCTATGGCTATCTGAAGGATTATCCGATCGAGCGCATCCTGCGCGATCTGCGCGTCCATCAGATCCTGGAAGGCACCAACGAAATCATGCGCGTCATCATCGCCAAGGATGTATTGAAATGACCGACGAAATCATTGCCCGCAAAGTTGGCCAGCTGGGCCGGATCACGCTCAACCGCCCCAAGGCGCTGAACGCGCTGTCCATGGATATGGTCCATGCGATGACCCAGGCGTTGCTTGCCTGGAAAGACGATGACAGCGTCAAGGTAGTGGTGGTCGATGGCGAGGGCGAGAAAGGTTTTTGTGCGGGCGGCGATATCCGCATGTTGCATGATAGCGGCAAGGCGGGCGGCGAAGACGCCTGGCGATTCTGGCATGACGAATACCAGCTCAACACGCTCATCAAGGAATATCCCAAAGCCTATGTCGCCCTGATTGATGGCATTACCATGGGCGGCGGTGTCGGTATTTCCGTGCATGGCTCGCACCGCGTGGCCGGGGACCGCACCATGCTGGCCATGCCGGAGACGGGGATCGGGTTCTTTCCCGATGTCGGTGGCACCTATTTCCTGCCGCGGCTGGCCGGAGAGATCGGCATGTGGATGGGACTGACCGGCGCGCGTTTGAAAGCCGCTGATTGTGTCGCGACCGGCATTGCCACGCATTACACGCCGTCCGCCGATCTTCCGGCTCTGATCGCTGCGCTGGATAGCGCGGACCTGTCGGATGAGGACGCACTGGAAGTTATTCTGGAAGAACATTCCGGTGATCCGGGTGATTCCGATCTGGCGGTCACGCGCGGTCTGATTGATGCGGCTTTTGCCGGCGATGATGTGGCAACGATGGTTTCGCGGATCACCGACGCCGGAGACATCTGGTCGGAAAAGCAGGCGAAGATCATTGCCACGAAATCACCCACATCGCTGAAGCTGACCTGCGCGGCCATTCGCAGCGGAGCCGACAAATCCTTCGAGGATGTCATGCGACAGGAATTGCGCCTGTCCACGCATTGCCTGGGCGGGGTTGATTTCTACGAAGGCGTACGTGCCGTCATCATCGACAAGGACAATGCACCGAACTGGTCGCCTGCGACGCTGGATGGCGTGGATGATGCGATGATTGCCGCGTATTTCGAACCCCTTTCGAGTGATAAAGAACTGACGTTTCTGGGAGAATAGATCATGGCCGTTATCGCATTTATCGGACTGGGCAATATGGGCTCGGGCATGTGCGCAAATCTGGCAAAAGCCGGCCATGATGTGCGCGCCTTCGATCTAAGCGCTGATGCCATCAAACGCGCTGAGGCTGCGGGGGCCAAGGGAGCGGCGAGTGCGGCAGATGCGGTTGCGGGAGCAGATGCCATCGTCACCATGTTGCCCGCGGGCAAGCATGTCCGCGCCGTCTATGAAGGCGAGGTCTTTCCCAATGCCAAGCCGGGCGCGCTGATGATGGACTGCTCGACCATTGATGTGGCGACTGCAAGATCGGTGGGTGAAGCGGCGGCCGCAAAAGGGTTTCCATTCGTCGATGCCCCGGTCTCGGGCGGCGTCGCCGGGGCCGAAGCCGG
The DNA here is from genome assembly GCF_014323565.1 of Hyphobacterium sp. CCMP332. Lineage (NCBI taxonomy): Bacteria > Pseudomonadati > Pseudomonadota > Alphaproteobacteria > Maricaulales > Maricaulaceae > Hyphobacterium > Hyphobacterium sp. CCMP332. Next base: position 1,025,617 of record NZ_CP058669.1, on the reverse strand, counting down.
TACGCTGACCTTCATGGTGGGCGGGCCGGAAGACGCGTTTTCAAAGGCCGAGGAATTCCTGTCCATCATGGGCAAGGCAGTTATACATGCCGGTGATGCCGGGACGGGGCAGGCGGCCAAGATCTGCAATAATATGCTCCTGGGCATTACCATGATCGGGACGTGTGAAGCGTTCGCGCTGGCGGAAAAGCTCGGGCTCGATCAGCAGCGGTTTTTCGATATTGCCTCGAAAGCCTCAGGCCAGTCCTGGTCAATGACCAGCTATTGCCCGGTGCCGGGCCCGGTGGAAGCTTCGCCGGCCAATCGCGGCTATACGCCCGGTTTTGCAACGGCGATGATGCTGAAAGATCTCAAGCTGGCCATGGATGCGGCCGCGACCTCCGGGGCAACGACGCCGATGGGGGCGCAGGCCGAAGCGCTCTATGCCCTGTTTGATAATCTGGGCGGCCGGAATGCGGATTTTTCCGGCATCTACAAACTGCTCCAGGGCAGCTGGAAAGCCGAATAATCGGTTTTTAACGAGTTTGGGGTAGCGTTCTATAAAAATAACAAAACGTTATTGGGTGGAATGGAGAAACCGTCATGGCTCTTGCCGAGACACTGGCTCCGGCTGCGGAAACCCGCGCCGATTATCTCGAATTGTTGCAGCGGGTCGAACGCCTTCACCGGCAATTGCTCGATGTGGTCAAGGATGAACTGGACCGCGAGAGTCTTCGCGACCTGACGAGTGTTCAGGCCCTGCTCATCTACAACATCGGTGATCAGGTTCTGACCGCAGGCGAGCTGAAATCGCGGGGCCATTATCTCGGCTCGAACGTCTCCTATAATCTCAAGAAGCTGGTCGATCTGGGTTTCGTTAACCAGGAGCGGTCCAATAATGACCGCCGCACGGTTCGTATCAGCCTGACTCAGACCGGGCAGGATGTGTGTGAACGTTTGTCAGCGTTGTTTGCACGTCAGTCCATTGCCCTGGAGCCATCCGGTGGTCTGACAACCGACACGGTCGACGCTACGAATATCGCTCTGGACCGTCTGGAACGCTTCTGGGCAGATCACATCCGCTTCCGGCTGTAATTTTTTTGGCTGCGTCCATTCGTCCAACTCGCCAAACAGACGGAATTGCTGCATTAGTGCCGTTAACAGGAATGAGCACTAACGCAGCAGGCCCATGACGAATTACCAAGACGCCTTCAAATCCGCTGTTTCCCGCGTGCGCGCTGAAGGGCGTTATCGGGTCTTTGCCAATTTGCGCCGCTACAAGGGGGAATTCCCGCGTGCGCGCTGGCGGACGGATGAGGGCGATGTCCGCGATGTCGTTGTCTGGTGCTCGAATGATTATCTCGGCATGGGCCAGCGCGCCTGTGTGACCGAGACGATGAAACAGGCCATCGACGATGTCGGTGCAGGGGCGGGCGGCACCCGCAACATCTCCGGTACCACGAATTACCATGTCGAGCTGGAGCGCTCGCTCGCTGACCTGCACGGCAAGGACGCGGCTCTGCTCTTCACCTCGGGCTATATTTCCAATTCAGCAACCATCGGTACGCTCGGCAAAATTCTGCCGGGTCTGATCATTTTTTCAGATGCCCTGAACCACGCCTCGATGATCGAGGGGGTCAAAGGCGCCAAGTGTGAAAAGCATGTCTGGCGGCATAATGATGTCGAGCATCTGGAAGAATTGCTGCGGGCCGCTCCGCTGGATGCGCCCAAGCTGATTGCCTTTGAGTCGGTCTATTCCATGGATGGGGATATCGGCCCGATAGAAGCGGTCTGTGATCTCGCCGACAAATACAATGCGTTGACCTATCTCGATGAAGTCCATGCGGTCGGTCTTTATGGTTTGCGTGGCGGTGGTATCGCCGAGCGCGAAGGTTTGATGGACCGCGTTGACATTATCGAAGGCACACTCGGCAAAGCCTATGGCGTTATGGGCGGCTATATTGCCGCTGACGGCGCGCTTGTGGATGCCATCCGGTCCTGGGCACCGGGCTTCATTTTTACCACGTCACTCGCTCCCGCACTGGCGGCGGGTGCGCGCGCCTCGGTGGAATATCTGAAGTCTGCCCATGAATTGCGCGAAGCCCACCAGGAGCGCGCGGCAACCCTCAAACGACGTATGCGTGAAGCGGATTTGCCGGTGATGGAGAGCGCGACCCATATCGTGCCGCTCTGGGTAGGTGATCCCGTAGTGTGCAAACGGCTGTCGGATGCGTTGCTGGAAGATCATGGCATCTATGTTCAGCCGATCAATTATCCGACGGTTCCGCGCGGAACAGAGCGGCTTCGCTTTACGCCGACACCGGCCCATTCAGACGCAATGTTCGATCAATTGATCGATTCGCTTCAAGAGGTCTGGGTCCGGTTCAAAGCCCGGCGTGTCGCCTGACCGGTTCATCCCATAAGGGCTACCCCCTCGCTGGCCGCGAGGTCATCTATGAATTTGTGGAAACGGCTTCGGCCATTCGTGTGGCGGCCATCGACGTGGCGACCGGCGCGGAAGTGGTTATCCAGTCACCAAAATCCGCCAGCCGTCTGGATATGGAGCGGGTTGCGGGCGCCAAACTGGCCCGAAAACTCGGATTGTCATCTCAAAATCAACGGCCGGATGATGGATCACCCGGCCGCGGTATAAAAGTCTGACGTTGACCGCTTATTTGCCTTTGCGGCCACCGCGTCCAAGTCCGATGTCCTTGGCGAAGGCCGAACGCTTGCGGGAATAGGCCGGCGCGACCATCGGGTAGTCGGATGGCAAACCCCATTTGCGGCGATATTCATCTGGCGACATGTCATATTGCGAGCGCAGGTAACGCTTGAGCATTGTCAGCTTCTTGCCGTCTTCTAGACAGACGATGTAGTCGTCGGTAACGGATTTGGAGACCGAGACTGCCGGCTTGGACTTCGGTTCCGGCTTGGCAGAAGATCCACTGATTTCGCCCATTGTGGAATGCACCGAACGGATGAGGTCCGGAATGCTGTCAGCCGGTACCGAATTGTGTGTCAGAAAAGACGCCACGATATCCGTTGTCATGCGCAGAACTTCTTCTTCATCGATCGGGGGGAGGGTTTCGTCTGTCATAGGGGCTCCGTTTGCCATGTGTATTCTTTGACTTCGATAAGTCGACTAACTCTATTTAAAATTCACGTCTACAAATAGCAACACATGAATAATCAAAATTACATCGAATACTTGAGGTTTTTGCTGCTCAAGGCCGGGCTGCTGCGAAAGTCAAAGATTGTCAGCCTGCCTGTTGCGGCCTATCAATCATGTCCCGCGTAGCGTTTCAGGAGAGTATGCCGTGAATGACGATTTTTTCAGCCAGTCGCTGTCGAGTGCCGATCCGGATCTTGCCGCGGCCGTTGGCAAGGAAATACGGCGTCAGCAACAGCAGATTGAGCTGATCGCCTCGGAGAACATCGTGTCGCGGGCGGTTCTGGAAGCGCAAGGCTCGCCTTTGACGAATAAGTACGCCGAAGGATATCCCGGCAAGCGCTATTATGGCGGTTGTGAATTTGTTGATATTGCCGAAGACCTTGCCCGTGATCGCGCGAAGGAATTATTCGGCGCGGCCTATGTGAATGTGCAGCCCAGCTCGGGCAGTCAGGCCAATCAGGGCGTCTTTCTGGCGCTCCTGAAACCGGGCGATAAAATTCTCGGTATGAGCCTGGATGCCGGTGGCCACCTGACTCATGGTGCCAAGCCGAACATGTCCGGCAAATGGTTTGACGCGCATCATTACGGCGTGCGCGAAGACGATGCGCTGATCGACTATGATGCGCTGGAAGAGAAGGCGAAGGAAGTTCAACCGCAAATGATCATTGCGGGGGGCTCGGCCTATCCGCGGATCATTGATTTCGAACGGTTTCGCGCCATTGCGGATTCTGTCGGCGCCTATCTGCTGGTCGATATGGCGCATTTCGCCGGACTGGTGGCCGCTGGAGAATACCCCAACCCGATCCCGCATGCCGATGTTGTCACGACCACGACGCACAAAACCCTGCGCGGGCCGCGGGGCGGCATGATCCTGTCGCGCGACGAGGATCTGGGGAAGAAATTCAACTCCGCCATTTTCCCTGGACTTCAGGGCGGCCCGCTGATGCATGTCGTCGCGGCCAAGGCGGTGGCGTTTGGCGAGGCGCTGCGTCCGGAGTTCAAGGATTATATCAAATCCGTCGTGGCGAATTGCCAGATCATGGCTGCGACGCTGAAAGAGGGCGGTTACGAGATTGTGTCCGGTGGCACCGATACGCATCTGGCGCTTGTGGATTTGCGTCCGAAATCCCTGACAGGGGATATTTCCGAGAAGGCGCTGGAGCGGGCATTCATGACCTGCAACAAGAACGGCGTGCCGTTTGATCCGGAAAAGCCGATGGTCACCTCCGGTCTCCGCATCGGCTCGCCCGCTGCGACAACGCGCGGATTCGGCGAGGCGGAATTCAAACAAGTCGGCGAGATGATGGTTGAGGTGCTGGATGCGCTCGCAGAAAACCGGTCTGGCAACAAGGCCGTCGAGGAATCGGTGAAAGCCAAAGTGCTGGAACTGACCGGCCGCTTCCCGATTTATCCTGAATTGAGCTAGGCTCCACACATGCGCTGTCCGTTCTGCAGTCACCCCGACACCCAAGTGAAGGACTCCCGGCCTGCCGAAGACGGGGCCTCTATTCGGCGCCGCCGGTCCTGCCCGAAATGTTCGGCACGCTTTACGACGTTTGAACGGGTCCAGTTGCGCGAGTTGACGGTCGTCAAGCGCAGTAATCGCCGTGTCCCATTCGACCGGGACAAGCTGGCGCGTTCTGTTTCGCTTGCCTGCCAGAAACGGGCGATTGATCCTGATCGTCTCGATCAAATGGTGTCGGGAATTGTTCGACGGCTAGAAAGCACGGGAGATTCCGATGTGACGTCGGATTCGATCGGCGAGCTTGTCATGGATGCGCTCAAGAATCTCGATCCGGTTGCCTATGTTCGCTACGCCTCTGTTTACAAGGACTTCCGCGAAGTCGATGATTTCCGTGACTTCATCAAGGGCGAGCAATTGGGGCCGCCCCATGGTGACGATTCCCCATCCGAGCCATGACCGGCCCTGTGCGTCCGAGCGTGACGCTCAAGCTCGCCACCTCGCTGGATGGTAAAATTGCGCTGGCCAATGGTCAGTCCCGATGGATCACCGGCGAAGCCTCTCGGCAGGCAGTCCATCAACTGCGCGGCGCGCATGACGTCATTTTGACGGGGGTCGGAACCGTGCTGGCCGATGATCCGCAGCTCACTGTCCGATTGCCCGGCTATACGGGAAACCAGCCAGGCAGAGTGGTGCTGGATACGCGGTTGCGAACGCCTGATACGGCGCGGTTATTCGAAGGGGGTGGTCCGTTGCTTTTTGTATGCGGCGCGGATGTGCCTGTGCACACTCGCGCGGCGATTGAAGCCAGGGGCGCGAATGTGGTCTCAATCAACCGCTATGACGGGCCGCATACCAGCCTGAAGGCGGCAATCGAGAAAATTGCCGATCTGGACGGTCAATCCATCATGATAGAGGCGGGTGCGCGCATTGCGGCCAGTGCAATCAAGCATGATCTTGTCGATCAGATTGAATGGTTCCGGGGCCCAATGCTCCTCGGCGGAGACGGATTGCCGGTAATGGCAGCGCTTGGCCTTGAGCGGCTGGATGAAGCGCCCATCTTCGAGCGCACAGGCGTCGTGGAATGCGGCGCTGATTTGCACGAGACCTACACACGAAAGCGGGCCTGAATGTTTACCGGAATTGTTACCGCCAAGGGTGTTGTCCGTGCCGTTTCCGGTGAAACGGACAGACGCTTCAGTATTGAAAGCTCCTATGATCCGGACACGATCGATATCGGTGCATCGATCAGTCATGCGGGCGTCTGCCTGACCGTCGTCGAAAAGTCTGCCAGTTCGTCAGGTGGGCTTCATGTCGTCGAGGTTTCGCCAGAAACGCTGGACCGGACGACGCTTGGAGAATGGACGGTCGGACGCCAGATGAATCTGGAGCGTTCGCTCCGGATGGGCGATGAGCTGGGTGGACATCTTGTGACTGGTCATATTGACGGTCTGGGAGAGATCGTGAACCGGGTTGATGATGGCGATTGGCTGAAACTCGACATCCGGGCGCCCGCATCTGTTGCGAGATTTGTTGCGGAGAAGGGATCGATTGCGGTTGATGGCGTGTCGTTGACAGTCAATGCGGTTGAAAAAGATGTCTTTAGCCTGATGATCATTCCCCATACGGCGCAGGTCACCACGATTGGTCAGCTGCAGATTGGCGCGCACGTCAATCTTGAAGTTGATCTCATGGCGCGATACGCCGCGCGCCTGATGCAGGCGGAAGATTGAGGCATGGCCAGAGATACACCGCTTTCCCCGATAGAAGACATTATCGAAGACGCCCGTAACGGGCGGATGTTCATCCTTGTTGACGCAGATGACCGTGAGAATGAGGGCGACCTTGTCATCCCGGCCCAATTTGCGACGCCGGATGCCGTGAATTTCATGGCGCGCTACGGGCGCGGCCTGATATGCCTTTCCGTCTCCGACGAACGGGCAAAGGCGCTCGGTCTGGAGATGATGTCCTCGCACAACCGCACGCGTCACCAGACAGCGTTCACGGTCTCCATTGAAGCGCGGGAAGGCGTCACAACGGGGATTTCCGCTCATGATCGCGCCGTTACAATCGCCGCCGCGATTGATCCGGAAAAAGGGTCGGACGACATCGTCACGCCAGGCCATGTTTTCCCGCTGATTGCCCGGGACGGGGGCGTTCTGGTCCGGGCCGGGCATACGGAAGCAGCGGTTGATGTTGCGCGTCTTGCCGGATTGAATCCCTCCGGCGTGATTTGCGAAATCATGAATGAAGACGGGACGATGGCGCGCATGCCGGATCTGGTTTCATTTGCGCAATTGCATGGGCTGAAGATTGGCACGATCGCCGATCTGATCGCCTACCGCCGCAGGAATGATCTGTTTATCGAACGCCGCGCTGACGTTCCGTTCGAGAGTTACTGGGGCGGAATATTCAAGCTGGTGGTGTATCGCAGTCTTGTGGATGGTTTCGAGCATGTCGCTCTGCTCAAAGGCCAACCCGAGGCGGATCATCCAACGCTGGTGCGCATGCACAAGGTCAGCTTTGTTGATGACGTGATCGCCGCAACGGGGCCGCGGTCCGGGCTTGTCGAAATCGCCATGCAGACACTGGCGCAGCATGACGGCCCGGCGGTGATGGTTTTCATTCGCGAAAGCAATCTCAATGCAATTCGCGAACGGTTTGGGGCCAAGCCGACCGAGCCGGATGAAAAGCGGGAGGAGCGCCGCTTGCGCGAATACGGTATTGGCGCGCAGATTTTGACAGATCTCGGGGTTGGAAAAATGGACCTCCTGACAACAGCACCGCAACCGATTGTGGGACTGGAAGGCTATGGCCTCTCCATCCATGATACCATCCAGCTTGGAGACTTTGACGCATGAATGGTCAACCGCGAATTCTTGTTGTCGTCGCGCCGTATTACAAGGACGTCAGCGATGCCTTGTTGCAAGGTGCCGCAGCGGCTCTGGCGGATGCCGAGTTCGAATTCGCCGAGGTTCCGGGGGCGCTGGAAATTCCCGGGGCCATTGCCTCGGCGGTCAAGAGCCGGACCCGGTTTGACGGCTATGTCGCTCTCGGTTGTGTGATCCGCGGCGAGACCAGTCATTATGACTATGTGGCTGGCGAGTCGGCACGTGCACTCATGGACCTGACGCTGGAAGGTGTCGCGCTCGGAAACGGTATTCTGACCGTTGAGAACCGCGATCAGGCCATGAAGCGGGCAGGTGACAAGGATAAAGGTGGAGATGCAGCGCGCGCCTGCCTTGCGATGATCCGCCTGCGCGAGCGATTTGGAGCCGCCTGATGGACATTCCCGAAGAGATACTGCCGGTGATGAAACCGAAGCCCGAAGCGCGCCTGGCCGCGGTGCAGGCGCTATTTCAGATCGAGCAGGGCGGCATGTCCATTGAGCGGGTCCTGGGGCAGTTTGCCGAATACCGGCTTTCTGAAACAGCGGATACGGAATTGTTTGAAAAACTGGTGCGGGGAACAACCGTATCCACCGCAAAACTGGATCAGACGATTGCACCGGCTTTGACCGCCAAATGGAAGCTCGAGCGGATTGACGCGACGCTTCGAGCGATATTGCGCTGCGGTGTGTTTGAAATGATCGATGCCACGGAAACCCCCGCACCGGTTCTGCTTGAAGCCTATGTTGACCTGGCGGCGGCCTTCTTTGATGACAAGGATGTTGCTTTCATCAATGCGGTTCTGGACCGTCTGACGCGTGACATCCGGCCGGGAAGCCTGGTGGGGTGAGCCGGGTCGGCGAATTCGATTTTATTGCGCAATCACTGGCGCCTCTTTCGTCTGGCTATGAGGGCGCTTTTGGCCTGACGGACGACGCGGCGCTTCTGGCGCAAAAAGCGGGACTGGTCGTTACAACAGATACACTCGTTCAAGGCGTGCATTTTCGAAGTGATGACCCGCTGGACCTTGTGGCCCGTAAGGCGTTGCGGGTAAATATTTCCGATCTTGTGGCCATGGCGGCCAAGCCCCATGCTTTTCTGCTGTCCATCGTCTGGCCTGAAGACATTCGGCAAGATCAACAAAATCTGTTCGTTGATGGCCTGTCTGCTGATGTCTCGCAGTATTCCATCCCCTTGATTGGCGGCGATACGACGCGCGGCGGTGACCGGCTTGTCATCACCATTACGGCTTTCGGAGAGGTTGACGCGCCCCTTCGCCGAAGTGGCGCGCGGCCGGGCGATCGTGTTTTTGTGAGCGGGACAATAGGGGACGGTTTTCTGGGGCTTGGCGCCGCGGATACCGGTCTGCCACAGCACCAGGTGGAGCAGCTCAATACAAGATATCTTCTACCTGAGCCGCGGGTCGAACTGATAGAAGCGTTAAGGCAGATCGCTTCGGCCGGGCTCGATATCTCTGATGGTCTTGTGTCGGATGCCGGTCATCTGGCGCGTGCCAGCGGCGTTTCGCTCGATATCCGGCTGGAAGACGTACCATTGTCAGACCCGGCTCGTCTCTGGCTCTCCCGGCAGGACAATGGTGTGGATGCTTGGTCTTCACTGTTTACCGGTGGAGATGACTATGAAATGCTCTTCTGTGTTCCGGAAAAGGAACGGAATGCCTTGCTGACGGCTGCGCAGGCCTGCGGCGTTCCCGTTACCGAGATTGGCGAAATTGCCGAGGGTGAGGGCGTCCGGGTCACTGATGATTCCAGCAAGATCGTTCAAATTTTACGGACCGGTTTTACGCATTTTTGAGCGTGGACTGCTAGTCTCCGCCGTATGAAAAACCTTCTCCTTGGCCTCGCCCTCTGCTCCATTGTCCTGTCGCCCGCTGCTTTCGCCGGCGGTGGAGGCGGCGGTGGGTCCGGTAGTAGCGGTACCACAATCAATTTCGATTGGAATGATACCGGAGACGGGCCAGACGCGGCTCATAACAGCATCATGGAAGAGCTTGGTGTCAATGAAGGTGATCCGCGCGTTATTTCGATGCCCGCGATTGTTGTTCCGCTCGTGTCCGATCATCGCCTGCGCGGCTATGCCTATATTCACCCGCGTCTGTTGGTGGCGCGTGGAAGTCAATCGCGCAGAGTGCAGGACAATACACACTTCGCCCTGGACCGTCTGATCCGCGCCAGCCATCGGGAGAATCTGACCGATGAAAGCGGCGAAACGATTGATCGGGATCGGGTGCGTGAAGTCTGGTTGGCAGCCCTTGCGGAGTATTTTGGCGAAGGTGTGATTGAGCAAGTTTCTCTCGCGACACCTGATATCCGCCTTATCCGCTGATATTTCAGTAAATTAATCCATTGCATCCGGGCGTGTTGCGCCCGACAATGGCTTTGGGCATATTCCCGCCACTTTCCTTGGGGGGGATGGGAGGTTCGCTGATTCGCGAGCCATGCCCTGACAGCATTTCCTCCCCGATCAATTTGAATTGGGACGAAAGGCTGAATGCCATGAATATGGAATTGGGACTTGGACTGGTCATTCTGGCTGGCCTGCTTGCCGTCGTATACGGCGTCGTGCAGAGCCGGGCGATTCTGGCAGCTGATGCCGGAAATGACCGCATGAAAGAGATCGCTGCGGCGATCCAGGAAGGCGCGAACGCCTATCTGAAACGGCAGTATATGACCATCGCCATTGTTGGCGTCGCCGTTACCGTACTTGTGTGGTTCTTGCTGGGCTTTCTCGTAGCAGTGGGCTTCGTCATCGGTGCCGTGCTATCGGGCATGGCAGGATTCATCGGCATGCTGGTTTCGGTCCGCGCCAATGTGCGGACAACCCAGGCCGCGTCGATCAGCCTTGCTGGCGGCCTGTCCATGGCGTTCCGCTCGGGTGCCGTCACGGGCATGCTGGTCGCAGGCCTCGCTCTGCTGGGTGTGGCTGTTTACTACTATCTGCTCACCGCTGTTTTCCCGCCGGAGAACCCGCGCGTCGTTATCGACGCTCTGGTTGCGCTCGGCTTCGGTGCGTCCCTGATCTCGATCTTTGCCCGTCTTGGCGGCGGTATCTTCACCAAGGGTGCGGATGTCGGCGGCGACATGGTCGGAAAGGTCGAGGCTGGTATCCCGGAAGATGATCCGCGCAACCCGGCAACCATTGCTGACAATGTCGGTGACAATGTCGGTGACTGTGCCGGTATGGCGGCTGATCTGTTCGAAACCTATGCGGTCACGATTGTCGCGACCATGGTTCTGGCCTCCATTTTCTTCGCAGGTGCTGCTGCTCCGGCCATGATGTTCCTGCCGCTGGCCATTGGTGGTGTGTGTATCGTGACATCAATCATCGGGACCTTCTTCGTGAAGCTCGGCAAATCGAACAACATCATGAATGCGCTGTACAAGGGCTTCGTGGTGTCGGCGGTGCTGTCATTGCCCGCTGTTGCTGCCGCGATCTATTATGTGCTGCCGAACGGCTTCGGTCCGATCATGGAAGGCAGTGCGATTACCGGCCTGAACCTGTTCCTTTGTGGCGGTATCGGATTGGCCGTTACGGGTCTGATCATCTGGATCACCGAATACTATACCGGCGTTGACAAGCGCCCGGTACGCTCGGTGGCACAGGCATCGGTTTCCGGGCATGGCACAAACGTCATCCAGGGTCTGGCCGTCTCGCTGGAATCCACCGCGCTGCCGGCGCTGGTGATTATTGCCGGCATTATCGGCACCTATGTCCTGGCAGGTCTCTTCGGCATTGCCATTGCCGTGACGACGATGCTGGCGCTGGCCGGTATGGTGGTGGCCCTCGATGCCTTCGGTCCGGTGACGGATAACGCCGGTGGTATCGCAGAAATGGCGGGCCTTCCCGAGGAAGTCCGGAACACGACGGACGCGCTGGACGCCGTGGGTAACACCACAAAAGCCGTGACCAAGGGTTATGCCATTGGTTCGGCAGGGCTTGGTGCTTTGGTGCTGTTTGCTGCCTATACGGCGGATATCCAGCACTTTATCGAGACTGCGAATGGAGAAGGTTTCTTTGCGGACCTGATCTATGGCGGAACCGAAGTTACGGCGAATGTCGTCAACTTCTCGCTGTCCAATCCGTATGTCGTCGTCGGTCTCCTCTTTGGTGGTCTTCTGCCATTCCTTTTCGGCGGCATGTCGATGATGGCCGTTGGCCGCGCGGCCCAGTCGGTTGTTGTGGAAGTGCGTCGCCAGTTCCGCGAAAACCCGGGCATCATGGAAGGCACTGTCAAGCCGGATTATGGCCGGGCGGTGGATCTTCTGACCAAGGCGGCGATCCGTGAGATGATCGTACCGTCGCTTCTGCCGGTCCTGTCACCCATCATCCTGTTCTTCGTGATCATGCTGATCGCCGGACCGGGCCCGGCTCTGTCGGCAGTGGGTGCCATGCTGCTGGGCGTGATCGTGACAGGCCTCTTTGTGGCTATCTCGATGACCTCCGGTGGGGGTGCCTGGGATAATGCCAAAAAGGCGATCGAAGACGGCTTCACCGACTCCGATGGAGTCCTTCATGAAAAGGGCTCCGAGGCTCACAAGGCTGCGGTTACCGGCGATACGGTTGGCGATCCCTACAAGGACACTGCTGGCCCGGCTGTGAACCCGATGATCAAGATCACCAATATCGTGGCGCTCTTGCTCCTTGCGGTGATTGCTCACCAGTAGCGATCAGCCAAAGGCAAAAGAAAAGCCCCGGTCTTCGGACCGGGGCTTTTTTATACTCAGATATTGGGAGTATTTACTCGTCGCGTCGTGGACCGCCGGCCCCGCCGGGCAGGTTCTGCTCGCCACCGAATTGCTCGGTTGGCAGGCTGCCGATATTGCCGAACAATTGTTCCCAGACATTCATTTCGCGGCCCGGTGTCGGCGTCTCGCGATCGACCAGCGCAACCCGGCGCCCGTCCTCAAGGCCATATTCATCGACCGACGATACCACTCCGGACTCGTCAAACTGAACTTCGACAATCCGGCGGTAGCTTGTCTGTGGCCGCTGATAGGCCAGAGACTCACGTGTGTCGGACATGTAATACCAGGTCGTCGATTCAAACACGCCTTGCGTTGACGGGCTGCCAAGGCGCTCAAGGACGCTGGCCTGATTATCTTCGCCCGGTACGATCTCCGGCACTTCGCCGTTGACGTATACAAAGCCGTGATTCCGGAGGACAGGTGTGCAACCGACAGCAAAAATGGATCCGGCTGCAACAGCCAATAGCAATGCGCGCTTCATGGACTAAACCCTAATTCCCGGTTCTGGATACTATGCCGAGTTGACCTAGCTGAGGCTGATCATAGCTTCAAGTCCCAACAAGAGGGAGTGTTCATCACATGTTGTCGTTCCTGAAGGCCCGCCGTCAGTCCAGAGAGCAGACACAGGCGCTTTATGACCGCATTGTTGTCACCGCCCGGCAGCCGCAATTCTATGCAGTTGGCGGGGTGCCAGATACGCCTGAGGGGCGTTTCGAGTTGATATCACTCCACGTCATTCTGGCGATCAGCCGACTCAATGCCGAGGGCGAGACAGGCCGCGCGGCCGGTCAGGCGCTGTTTGATCACTTCTTCAAGGACATGGATTATGCGATGCGCGAGATGGGCATCGGCGATACCAGCATCGGTAAGAAAATCCGGGCGATGGCAGAAGTTTTTTATGGCCGGTTCAAGAGTTATGCAGGCGCTTCGGACTCTGGCGACAGATCAGCTCTGGTTGAAGCCATTGGCCGCAATCTTTTGGGTGATCCGCACCACGAACAGGCCGGGCGCTTTGCGGACTATTTTCGAAAAAGTACCGACGAGCTGGCGACACTTTCCCTGCTCAACGCCAATTCAGCCGATGAATTGCGGTTTGCAGATTTCTGACGGCTGCCCTCGGCGCGTTCAGGCGTCTTGCATCGTTTCGGGCTTTGGATATGGTCGCGCCGGTTCAATGAATGCGCCGGATACGTCCCGCGCCAGCTCCGCTAAGGTATGACCCAGACCGCACCGATAATATCCGTTGATGCCATGGGGGCCGATAATGGCCCGTCCGTCGCGGTTGAAGGGATCAGCCATATTCTGAAGCGTTTGCCGGAGACGCCAGCGCGCTTTCTGGTTCATGGTGATGAAGCCCAGCTCGCACCATTGATCGCGGCAGCCTCGCCACTCGCGCGCGAACGCATCATGCTTCAACACACCGATTCGGAAGTTCGCATGACGGACAAGCCGAGCGAGGCCGTGCGGCGCTCTCGCGGCTCATCCATGTGGAACGCTCTGGCCGCTGTGAAAAATGGCGAGGCCGATGTCGTTGTATCCGCCGGTAATACCGGCGCGCTCATGGCGATTTCAAAAGTTGTGTTGCGGATGAAAAAGGGCGTGCATCGCCCGGCTATTTCCGCCAGCTGGCCGACTCCGCGCGGCCATACCGTGGTGCTGGACGTGGGTGCCAATGTCGAATGCGGGCCGAAGCAATTGGTCGAGTTCGCAATTATGGGTGAAGCTTTTCACCGCGCAGTGCATGGCTCGACGCACCCGACGGTCGGGTTGCTGAATGTTGGCCAGGAAGAGCTCAAGGGCAATGATACTGTCCGCGCCGCAGATCGCCTGATCCGTGATGCGAAGATCGATTTCAAATATCATGGCTTTGTGGAGGGCGATGATATCTCGCTCGGTCTGACAGATGTCGTGGTCACTGACGGCTTCACCGGAAATATTGCGTTGAAGACCGCGGAAGGCACTGTGAAGCTGGTGGCCCACTGGATGAGAGAATCGTTCACCAGTTCGCTGACCGCCAAGATTGGCGCCTTCTTTCTCAATATGGGCGGTCTGGATCACTTACGGGCAAAGCTCGATCCGCGCTCGATCAATGGCGGCGTGTTGCTGGGCCTCAATGGCATGGTCGTCAAAAGCCATGGCGGAACCGACGGCGAGGGCTTCGCAACAGCGCTCGGTCTCGGGATCGATATTGCCGGCAGTCATTTCCTCACGGAAATCGAAGCCAATCTGGAACGTCTTACCCGTGCTGAAGAAGCAAAAAGCGAAACGGACTCTTGACCCAATTGATTTCACGCGTGGCCGGGCAGGGGAGTTACCTGCCTGAGCGGGTATTGACGAATTCTGAAATCGCCACCTTTGTCGATACGGATGATGAATGGATCCGAGCGCGCACCGGCATTAGCGAGCGCCATATTGCTGCCGAGGGCGAAACGACGTCCGATCTTGGCTACAGGGCTGCACTGGCCGCTCTTGAAGATGCCGGTCTGACGCCGGATGATATTGACCTGATTGTGGTCGCAACGACGACAGCAGACCTGATTTTCCCCTCAACCGCCGCACTTATTCAGGCGCGGTTGGGAATCCGGCACGGTGCCGCCTTTGATATTCAGGCGGTTTGTTCCGGCTTCATCTACGCGTTGGCCGTAACGGACGGATTGTTGAAGGGCGGCGTCTTTCAGCGCGCGCTCGTTATCGGTGCGGAAACCATGTCGCGAATCCTCAATTGGGAGGATCGTACGACCTGTGTTCTTTTTGGAGACGGAGCAGGTGCCTGGGTGCTGGAGCGATCCGAAGGCGATAAGGGCATCATTGGCTATGA
Organism: Hyphobacterium sp. CCMP332; assembly: GCF_014323565.1. Taxonomy (NCBI): domain Bacteria; kingdom Pseudomonadati; phylum Pseudomonadota; class Alphaproteobacteria; order Maricaulales; family Maricaulaceae; genus Hyphobacterium; species Hyphobacterium sp. CCMP332. Next base: position 1,010,532 of record NZ_CP058669.1, on the reverse strand, counting down.
TTTGAGATGTGAGGGACGATACACCGATCTGCTCAAGACCACCGGCGGTGTCTCATCGACCCAATCATCCGGACTGTTGACCATGGAAGGACCGGCGGTGTTCAAACATGCCATTCTGAAAATCTCGAATTCCATGGAAAGACTGATCGAGCGCGAGAATGTGGCAATCGCGGATATCGACTGGTTTGTGCCGCATCAGGCCAATCAGCGAATATTGGAAGGCGTCGCTGACAAGCTGGGCATTTCCCGTGACAAGGTGATTTCAACCGTCGCCAAGCACGGAAACACCTCTGCAGCTTCGGTTCCGCTCGCTTTTTCGCAAGCTGTGGATGATGAACGCATCAAGCCCGGAGACCTTTGTTTGCTTGAAGCTCTGGGCGGTGGGTTGACGTGGGGGTCAGCCTTGGTGCGTTTATAGCCCAAATGGGTGGCTAACACGTTGACGAGGCTGGCCTGTTGGGACTAGCCTGTCTTCGTCCAGTGGGGGAATAGAATGTCCGGTAAAACCGTAACGCGAGCTGACCTTGCCGATGCAGTGCATCAGAACATTGGTTTGTCGCGACAGGAATCATCTGATCTCGTTCAATCTGTGCTCGGCATGGTTTCGGATTCACTGGCAAATGGAGATTCGGTGAAGCTCTCTTCATTCGGGTCTTTTTTGCTGAGAGACAAGAGTGGCCGGGTTGGCCGCAATCCGAAAACAGGTGAAGAAGTGCCGATTGATCCGCGTCGTGTTCTGACTTTCAAGCCGTCACAGGTTTTGAAGGAAAAAGTGGACGCAGGTCACTCGAAAGGCTGAGCCAGTGACGGATAAAGCGCCAGACGCTTACCGCACCATCAGCGAGGCGGCAGAAGAGCTTGACCTTCCAGCGCATGTATTGCGGTTTTGGGAGAGTCGGTTTTCGCAGATCAAACCGGTCAAACGGGCCGGCGGGCGTCGGTTGTATCGCCCCGGGGATATTCAGCTGCTTCGGGGTATACGTACCCTTCTTTACGATCAGGGCTACACTATAAAAGGCGCACAAAAGTATTTGCGCGAACATGGTGTTGCCGCCGTTTCCTCGCTGGCTGAAAGCGGGGTCCAAGCGACCGTATCAGCCAAACCGAGCCCTTTGGCGGATCGCTACATTCCTGTCGCCACCCAGGTGTCAGGGAGCGGTGAATTGGTGTCTGTCATCGCCAAGCTGGAAGCCGCGAAGACGAAAATTGATAGCGCGCTGTCGGCGCGATCGTCCAACTAACTTATCCGGTTGCCGAGCTCGCTCGGCGCTCCTATAAGACGCGTCCCCTACAGCCGTTTTGATGGCTGTTCTCGAGTAAGGTTCGGAGCGTGGCGCAGCCCGGTTAGCGCACCGGTCTGGGGGACCGGGGGTCGCGAGTTCGAATCTCGCCGCTCCGACCATTTCCCCATTCTCTTTGTGGTTGGCGAGAGTGCATATTTGAGTCATGCTCCTTCCATCTAGAGGAGTGATCGATGCGTTTATTTTTATCCGGATTGTTGTTGTCGGTTTCGCCGGCTGCTTTGGCTCAGGAATTTCCAGCATGGGAGCTGGATCAGCCAGCCGCGGCCGAAATGCCCGGTGAGCTGGAGGTGGATAATCTGGACGTCGTCGCGGAACCCGTTTGGGATGTGCGGATATCATCCGGATTGACCACCATGATGACAGGCGAGGCGCTTCTGGTGCCGATGCCGGGCGGGCAGTCCTTCAATGGTCAGGTCGCGATGAATCGGCCGACTGCCTCTGGCGGTCGCCATCTGCAGATCGAATTTGATCAGCCGGGGGAAGGCGTCCTGATCCATGTCGGATTGAACGCGACTTACGGGCGTATCTGGACGGCTGGGGGCGAGTTCGTGATCGAGCCAGGCCCAACGGGCGGTTCAATAATGCGAACAGCCCCTGAAGAGCCGCTGTTTGACGACGGCATCACCGATGAAAGGATTCATGCCTTTTCCGGTATTGCGGAAGCCGACGTGGACGGCGTGCAGGCTGGATCTGACACGCTGGATTTTCTGTATTTTTACGACGCGGATATGATTACGACGCATGGCTGGGGACTGCCCGATCTTGCAGCGACTGATATCGGCAATCTGCAGACCGCGCTGACGACATCGGGCGTGCCCCTGTTTTCAGATCTGACGCAGCTTCAGTTCATGGATGTTGCCCAGAATTATCCCAGTGATGATTTGCTGAGCGATGCGGGCGGGCGCAATGGCATTTTCACGAATTTGCAGGCGCGAGTTGATGCGCTCGGGATTGACGTGATTTCGCTTAACCGGGTGTATGATTCAGACCGGGAGAATTTCTGCGGTCTGGGTTATGTCCATAATCCGACATCGGATTTCACCGGACGATCGCACATCAATGTTTGTCACAACGGGTTAACGCTTGCGCATGAAACAGGCCACAATATGGGTCTGGCCCATGGCATTGAAACAGATGGATCAACCGGCCGTCCCGTCGATTGGGCCCGGGGGTTCCGGATAGACAGTGCAAATGCCGAAGGTGGTATTTTTACGTCTGTGATGGCGTATGGCAGTGGCCGCCGGCCGCAATTTTCTGACCCGACAATTCGATGTCCGGAACGCGGCAGCGTCTGCGGCATTCCGCTGGACCCCGCCGATAACAGCGTGGGTTCCTTTGCCGCCGAGGCACTACGGCGATACGCGGTCGGCTTCCCGGCTCAGGCCATTCCAAACCGGCGTTTGCGATCCTCGGTCTTGCCCACGAGCCGCTTTGTAACCACCGGGTCTGCTGCAACGGCGTTCATGACCGTGATCAACCCCAATCAGGTTGAAGGCACAAATTGTATTATCGAGCACCATGGACCCAATCGGGAGGGATTCAGTTTCCAGCCGACGGATCCGGCGACCAATGCGCTCGTCGGTACCGCAGACACCCCTGTGAATATCCCGGCCGGTGGTGCACAGACTTTCCTGATTTCACTCACGCCCGCAGCCGATGTTACCGGCGTTCGTTTTGCGCCCTATGCATCGTGTGACAACGTCCCGATGGCCGAGGTGTCTCCGGGGCTGAACACCGTGGACCTTGGTGCCGATGCGGCCGGCGGACCCGATATTATTGCCTTGAGCGCGACAATTGGAAATAACGGCATTGTCGATGTTCCCGATGGCCGGCGCGGTGTGTTCTCGGTGGCAACGGTCAACCTGGGCGGCGCCGGCGAGGTGACGGTCAGCGCCCGGTCGCTCGATCCGGATTTACCGGCCACCGGGCAGGTTTGCCAAACAGATGCCGCGGGCGCCTGCCTTGCGTCGCCGGCGGATAGTCTGACACTGAATGTCGGACCGAATGACACGCCGACATTTGGCGTGTTTGTGCGAACAACCTATGCTACACCCTTCAGTGCGCGTCAGCGATTCCAGTTCCAGACGCAGGTCGGCGGCGTCATTCGCGGATCGACATCTGTTGCGGTCCGGGATGCGGCGGCGATTGTGCCTCCTGGTGCTGCGGCGCATGCTTTTTCCGTCACGGCCTTCGGGACGCAGACTGGAACCCTGGCAAGCCACGCGACCGGGTATTTTGACCGCTTCGAGATTGTATCACCGCCCGCTATGGGTAGCGTGGAACTGAATGCGAGCACTGGTAGCTACACCTATACTGCCGGCGCTTTGGGCGGCTCGGACAGCTTCACCTACCGCGTTGGTAATTCGAGTGGCTGGTCGCCTGCAATGGCAGCAACCGTCAATGTGACCGGATTACCGCTTCCGGTTGTCAGTGCATTTACGATCCCGGATGACACGGATGGAACATTCCAGGTCGATCTGGACGATCATGCTGATAGCAATATTGAAATTGATCGCTTTTTGCTGACCACGCCTCCCTCTGCGACGCATACATTCGATCCGCTAAGCGGCGTCCTGAGTATCAATCTACCGTCGGATCCGGGTTCCGTGACCTTCCAGTTTGCAGCTGAAAACCGGTCAGGGCAGGGACTTGCCGCCTCGGGCGAAGTGAATGTTGTCGCATATGACATCTGTGCTCCGGCCAATATCACCCGGTCGCGTTTGCAGAGGCGTCTTGGCGAGATCGATGTAACCACTTTCGGATCGGTGACGATGGCCGAGGCGGAATCTCTCGGAACCACGCTTTGCATGACGGAAACCGGGCGTGAAGCGGGACAATATATCAGGTTCCGGAACACGGATCGCCGTATTCAGGTTCTGATCTCTTTGGACAACACAGAATACGATATCTATATGGCGAATGACGGTGCGACGAATTGGGAAGCGATTTTCTCAATGTGCAAAGCACCGGGGCAAAGCCGGATGACGCCTTGCTAAATCCGGCTTCTGGTATCTCGCATGATGAGTCCCGATGAGATCATCAGGCCAAAGATTGCGGCTGTGAAAAAATAGAGGCCGGGCTGTTCCGTAATCCGGATCGCCCGGTCGCCTGACAGTGCAAATACGATCAGCCCGACGATCAGCACATCCAGCATCGACCATTTGCCCAGGCGGTCTGTCCAGACGAGGGCGCTTCGTCCGTGCGCCCAGCCGGCATTGATGGCGGCAAGGTATATCGCTTTTGCGATTGGAAACAGGATCGAGAAGATCAGAATCACCAGCCCCAGAAGATAGTTTTCATTTTCGAGTAGCGCCCGCGTGACGTCGATCAGGGAGTGCGCATCCGAAAAGAAAACCAATCGCCGCGTTTCCAGCATCGGAGTCAGGAGCCCGGCGGCCAGACAAACAGAAGACAGCAGGATCAGGAGCCGGGCGATAACGCCGCCACGTCCATGAGGGCGTTCAAGGGTTGCGTCTGTCATGGATGTCTCCCCCGTGTTTCACGTATCAGGCGAAACAAATGCGGCAGGACTAGGGCAAAAAAATGGGGCCACTCGGGAAGAGTGACCCCTTTTTTCATTCATGGATTGACGTCAGATTCCACTCATTTCAGCCACACGGGCGGTGCACCAGGCATCATCTCCGAGAAACTCTCCGGCGGCCTGTGCTCGCTTGTAGAAGAAACCGATTTCGTATTCATCGGTCATCCCGACACCGCCATGCATCTGGATGGCTTCGGATGCGGAAAGGCGCGAGACCCGCGTCGCGCGTCCCTTGGCAGCGGCAATCCAGAACGGTGCCTGCGACGGCGATTCGTCCAGCTGTCGCAGCGCTTTCACCACCAGCGACTCTGTCATTTCGACTTCCGTCAGCAAGTCTGCGGCGCGGTGCTGCAGGGCCTGGAATGAGCCGATTTTCTGACCGAATTGATCCCGTTCCTTGATATAGTCGATCGTGCGCGAGAAGGCTTCGACCGCAACTCCAAGTTGCTCGGCGGCAAGGCAGGCGCGACCGGCATAAAGGACAGCGTCCAGCAAAGCGGCGCCATCGTCGGTTTCTGACAACAAGGCATCGCCATCCAGTTTCACATCGTTGAAGTCGATATTGGCCGGAGCGTGGCTGTCGACCGAACGGCGAAGTGTCCGTTCGACCCCGTCGGCTTCCGGATCGACCAGGAAAAGACCGATAGACTCATCGTCCATGCGTGCGGCGACGATCAACATATCTGCACCGTTGCCACAGGCGACGAAGCGTTTCTGACCACTCAGGCGGAAGCCATTGCCATCTTTTTTGGCGCGGGTTTCGATATGCTTTGCGTCATGCCGGGCTTTTTCGTCCACCGCGAGGGCGTAGACTTTTTCACCCTCCGCTATCTTGGGAAGATGCGCCGATTTCTGGGCCTCGGTGCCGCCATAGCGCAGCGCTGTTGCACACAGGATTGACGACGCCAGGAACGGTGTTGCCGCAAGCGTCTTGCCCATTTCCTGGAGGATGATGCCAGCGGCCGTGTAGCCCATATCAACCCCGCCATACTCTTCGGGGATGACAATGCCGTTCCAGCCCATTTCTGCCATGTCTTTCCAGATGGCATGCCGGAAACCATCCTTGCAGCCTTCGTCGCGAAGGCGGCGAAGTTCGGAGACCGGCGATTTTTCAGCAAGAAAAGCCTGCGCACTGTCGCGCAGCATCTGTTCTTCTTCGGATAAAATATAGGTCATTTGATGATCTCCGATCAGCCGCCCGGCAGCTCAAGCACGCGCTTGGCCAGAATGTTCAACTGGATTTCAGACGTACCGCCCTCGATGGAATTTGCGCGCGACCGCAACCAGCTGCGCGCGGGATCGCCGTCTTCCGGATTATCGCCCTCCCAGAGAAGTCCGTCCGATCCAAGGGCCGACATGTTCAGCTCATGGCGGCGCTTGTTCAGTTCGGTCCCGTAATATTTCAGCATTGAGGCTTTCGCACCGACGCCTTGCCCGCCATCGGCTTGATCCTTGATTCGTTGAAGGGTGGTTTCAAAGGCCAGGGCGTCGATCGTCAGGCGAGCAATATCCGCGCGCAGGATCGGATCGGAGATACGGCCGTCCTCGTCGACTTCGCCTGACTGACGTGCGGCGGAAGCCGGGTTCATCTGTGCGCCGCTGCCACCGCCGGCAATATTCGCCCGTTCGTGCGACAGGAGGTATTTGGCAACATCCCAGCCGCGGCCGGCCTCATGGACAATGTTTTCCTTCGGCACTTCAACGTCGTCGAAGAAGGTTTCACAAAAGGGCGATTTTCCGGAGATCAGCTTGATGGGTTTGGTTGAAACACCGTCCCATGTCATGTCGATCAGCAGGAATGAGATTCCGAGGTGTTTTGGTGCGTCCGGCTCGGTGCGCACGAGCGCAAAAATCCAGTCGCATTCATCGGCATAGCTCGTCCAGACCTTCTGACCATTGACGACCCAGTGATCGCCCTTGTCGTCGCCCTTCGTGCGAAGAGCCGCCAGATCCGAGCCTGCACCGGGTTCGGAATAGCCTTGAGCCCAGCGGATTTCGCCGCGCGTAATTTGGGGCAGATAATGTTTCTTCTGCTCTTCCGTTCCGTATTTCAGAAGGGCCGGTCCCAGCATCCAGATGCCGAAGGAAATCAGTGCTGGCCGGGCCTTGATCCGGCTCATTTCCTCTTTCAGGATTTCGGCTTCTTCCTTGGAGAGGCCGCCGCCGCCATACTCTTCTGGCCATGTCGGACAGGTCCAGCCTCTGGATGACATGCGTTCCAGCCAGATCTTTTGATCGTCGCTGGCAAACTCGAAGCGTTTCCCGCCCCAGCAAATGTCTTTTTCCGACTTGATCGGCGTACGCATGGAGTCCGGGCAGTTGGCTTCAAGCCAGTCCCGTGTCTCGTTGCGGAAGGATTCCAGATTACTCATAATGCTCCCCATTGGTCTCTTTGTCTGGGTAAAGACTAGCGCGAGAATCCCGAGAGGCGAGCCCAATTTCCACCTGCGACGAATGATCACCGGGACTTGCCAAGCGGGGAAGGGCGGTTAAGTCGGATCGCGGAGGAATTGTCATGCCATTTGCCCGCCCCCAAACCAGCCACGCGATTTTTATCTGGTTGATGATTGTTGCCGCGATGGTGTCGGCCATGATCCTGATCGGCGGTGCCACCCGCCTGACCGATTCCGGTCTATCGATCACCGAATGGCGGCCGGTGACGGGTGCTGTGCCGCCGCTGACGGAGGCGGGCTGGCAAAGTGAGCTGGAGCTCTATCGCTCGACAACCGAGTACCAGCTGCAGAATCGCGGGATGAGCATGGAGGAATTCCAGTTCATCTACTGGTGGGAGTGGGGGCATCGCTTTCTCGGCCGTATGATCGGTCTGGTGTTTGCCGTGCCGCTGGTAATTTTCTGGGTCCGGGGCATGATTCCGGGGCGGCTCAAGACGCCGCTCATCGTTCTGCTTTTGCTGGGTGGGCTGCAAGGCGCGATCGGCTGGTGGATGGTATCCAGCGGTCTCGTGGACCGGCTGGATGTCAGCCAGTACAGGCTCGCCACACATCTGGGCATGGCCTTTGTCATTCTTGGTCTTACCATCTGGCTCGCGCTAGAGGCGCGATACGGTGTGAATTCCCGGAGCGCGGACCGAACGGCGCCATGGGCGGCCGGGTTCTGGGCCCTGGTCTTTCTGCAAGTCATTCTGGGGGCCTTTGTCGCGGGCCTGGATGCCGGACGGATTTTCACCACATGGCCATTAATGGAAGGCCGGCTGATCCCGGACGGATATCTGGGCGGGATGGGCTGGTTGCAGGCTGCGTTTGAAAGCCGCCCAGCGGTTCAATTGCATCACAGATGGACGGCCTATCTGGTGACGGTCTGCGCCTTGCTTTTCGCAATGGCGCTGTGGCGCAGTCGGGATTCGTCCTTGCGGGCAGGGGCCATCTGGGTGGGCGCGGCGACCGTGTTTCAGGTCGGGCTCGGGATCATGACACTTGTTCACGCGGCACCGCTTAGCCTGTCATTGCTTCATCAGGCTGGCGCGATTGCACTTTTTTCAATCGCGGCTGTTCTGGCCTGGAAAACGCGGCGTATCTAGTCAACGACAGTTATGCCGCGGGCAAAGGTTTCCCGTGCAACCAGACGGACCCTTCCATCGGCTTCATCAACAACCGCGACCAGTCCGCTTTGATAAGCGGCCCCGCCGTAAGATGATTCAGTCGTTGCTATCGCGCCGGGCTGGTCAACACCGGCGATCGAGAAGCCATCGCGAATAATTACATCGCCGATCATCTCCAGCGTCCGGCCATCCCGAATTTCGAGTGTCGTCGCATTGCCATCCGTCAAGATCAGGACCGGGCGTCCAAAAAATTCACCGGCAGCAAGATCGACCGCCAAGCCATCCAGCTGCTGCTCTACAGCGCCATCCGTGTTCAACCGGAAAATTCCGCCTGCAGGACCGGCGGCATAGATAAATCCGTTTCCAGCAGTGCAAGCTCGCACAGGTGAGGGCAAGTCAAACCGGGCTCTGCGGGTTGCACTGATCAATTCGCCACCCGTATCGGAAACGCGCCAGATTTCCGCTGTGGTACCGCGTGACAGGACCATCAGATCGACAAAGCCGATGCCTTCGCCAAGGCCGCAAACCGCTGCGATATCACCTTCCGGACCAATCGGCTGGATCGGTGCCTCAACCAGCTCAGGCCCGTTGCGCAACAAAGCGTAAGCCCGCACGAGATTGGTATCGCGATCCGCTCCAAACAGTAATGGCAAGGCTTCACCGCGGAGCTGAAAGCCCGGCGCGGACGCCAGGCCCCACAGACGCGGTCCGGTCATGCGATGAACCGCCTGGCCCTCGACGTTATAGAGATCAATTCCGCCCTCTCGCGGCGTCGTGGCCACCAATCCGGTCCATGCCGCATCGCCATCCGGTAGGAATGTAACTGCGGCCGTGCCCTCGCTGTCGACCGTTTCGACGATGCCGGTCGAAACCAGCTGGAGATAACCATCATCCTGAAGGCCGGGACTTCGGTCGGTGACCGTTTCAGTGTCGGACGCGGGCTCACAGGCGGCCACCAATAATGCGCTGCCGGCAATCAGCCCAAGTCGCGCCACGGTCCGCGGATGGCGAAGGTGCGTGATGGGCTCGATTGTACGTTGATGAAGAGAGTGCTTCCGTCCGGAGAAAAACATGGTCCACAAAACTCGCTGTATCGGCTGTTCTGGCTAAATGCGTTCCGGGCGATGGTATAGATACGACCAGCTGGCGTCACGCCGCGAATGTACTGCTCGCCGCCGCCATCTTCAGCGACGATCAGATCCCCCCATTGCGCGATCGTCAGATTATCACATTTGCCCATGACGTCTTCGCCGGGACTTTCGATAAAGAGTTCCAGCCGTGCCGGTTGATCGCTTTCGCCTGACAGACCTTCGCGCGATGAGGGGACATAGCGGAAAATCTGACCGGTCCTTGCGGCACCACCATCGGTGCAGGTGAAATAAAGCTCGTCCTCGCCAAACCAGATGCCTTCACCGCGCGTGAAATGGGCAGCGCCCATGGCTACGTGCCGCTCAGCCAGGTCCTCATCCGGATTGTGACCGTCGACGACATCGATCCACTCCACCGGCAAGCTGTCGCCCGGGCGCAGGGAGGTCCGGTCCCAGTTGCGGGTGTCGAAGCCGTTTTCTCCAATAATCTTCAAGGCTTGCAACCGCCCGCCTTCCGCCAGCTGTCCGGGGACGTTGGGTATGAAGCGATAGAAACAGGCAATGTCGTAGGCATCTTCGGTCAGATAGGCGATGCCATTGCCCGGATCGATGGCGACGGCCTCGTGACGGAAGCGGCCCATTTCTGTCAGTGGCACAGCCGCGACCAGTTCACGCGAGGCGGCCGGCACCTCGAAAACATAGCCATGATCGCGGGCAAGGTGTTCGCCGCGACGGTCCGTGGTTTCTTCACAGGTCAACCAGCTGCCCCAGGGCGTCGGGCCGCCGGCACAATTGTTATGTGTGCCGGCAAGTGAAAGAAAGTGCCGCTTCAACTCGTATGTGGCCGGGTCCAGCACAAGCGTGGTCGTGCCTCCCGGAAGCCCAGACAAGTCCTCGGCACGATCGTAAAGGCGGGTTTGATCGATCAGGCGAATTCGCTCTCCATCCGGGCCGAAAGGAGATTTTTCGAATTCGAATGGATGAAGTTCGTGATTGCGAACCAGCGTCAAACCATCGGGCGTTTCGAAAGCGGCCATGCCATCGAAATCACCCGGTGTGAACAGGCCGTCATCCATCTCGTCCCCCTCGGTCGAAATGACGGAATACGTAAATCCGGGCGGTAGATCGAGCAGGCCATTGGCATCCGGCACCAGGTTGATTGGTGCGACGTCGACGGTCACGCTTGAACCTCTTGTGCAGCCCGTCAGCGTGGCGAGACCTGTAAATGCCGCCGTTGCGGCGGCGCTGTTGCGCAGAAATTGACGTCGATTGAACATGAAACCGGCCTTCTTGAGATCGCTGGTTATCTACCCAGATCGCGCTCAGGAGAAAAGGGGCTCACAAAAACTTCGCATTTGGTACGGTATTTAGATACCGTAACCATAAATCATTGAAAATATTGCATTCTGAAATACATGTTGACGCAAATCGAACAGAGGCCTATTCCGCGCGCTCCATCAGACCGGCACTCGGTCGAAAGTTCGAGAGACTCATATGAAAACCTTTACCGCAAAGCCTGCGGAGGTGGTAAACAAGTGGATCGTCGTTGACGCTCAGGACGCCGTTGTTGGCCGCCTTGCTGCGTTCGTCGCCACCCGCCTGCGCGGCAAGCACCGCCCCGACTTCACGCCGCATGTTGATACGGGCGACCACGTGATTGTCATCAATGCCGACAAGGTCCGCTTCACCGGCAAGAAAATGGGTGACAAACGCTATTACCGCCACACCGGTCACCCGGGCGGTATCAAGGAAACGTCACCAGAGAAAATTCTGGGAAGCAAGCATCCGGAACGGGTCGTCGAGCTCGCCGTGAAGCGTATGCTGCCGAAAGACAGCCCACTGGCACGTGGTCAGTTCTCGAAGCTGCGCGTTTACGCCGGCACCGAGCATCCGCATGAGGCGCAACAGCCAGAAGTGATCGACTTCAAGTCGATGAACACCAAGAACGTCCGGAGCTAAGCCCATGTCTGACAATGCCCGTTCCCTGGAAGACCTCAAGGACGCTCTGAAAGAATCAGATGCGCCTGTCGTCGCGAATGAAAAAGAAGCCCTTCCCGAGCCGAAGATTGACGCTCTGGGTCGCGCCTATGCGACCGGCAAGCGCAAGGACGCGGTTGCCCGTGTCTGGATCAAGCGCGGTTCCGGAAAAATCGTCGTAAATGGCCGTGAGCAGGAAGTTTACTTCGCGCGTCCGGTTCTGCGGATGATGCTGCAACAGCCGTTTGAAGTTGCCGAGCGCAAAAATGAGTTCGACGTGATCTGCACCGTCAAGGGTGGTGGTCTGTCGGGTCAGGCTGGCGCGGTTCGTCACGGTATCTCGAAAGCCCTCAACCTGTTTGAGCCGGCGCTTCGCGGTCCGCTGAAAGCTGCAGGCTTCCTGACGCGTGACAGCCGCGTGGTTGAACGCAAGAAGTATGGCCGCAAGAAAGCGCGCCGGAGCTTCCAGTTCTCCAAGCGCTAATCCAACGCTTATACGCTAATCCAACGCTTATACTGTGTAATGCGGGCGGTCCTACGGGCCGCCCGTTTTCGTTTGGGCAAAGGCTTTTGCGATCAGGTCAAAGACGATCCGGACACGGCTGCTGGTACGCAATTCGCTATGCGTCACTAGCCAGGTCGGAACGGTGACTGAAAACGCCTCCGGCAAGACAGGCTCCAGCTCGTCAAAGTCTTCCGCAATCAATGTCGGCAAAACGCTGATACCGAGACCGGCACGGACAAGTTCCAGAATGACTTCACCGGAATCGCTGCGGTAATGCACGTCCTGACGCCGGATCGGCAGGCCGCGCTCGGCCAGCCCGGCTTCCACCCGGTCGGGCCGGTCAAATCCGATAAAGCTGAGCCCCGCCAGGTCCTCAAGCTTTTGCGGACGCCCGACATGATCCAGCCATGCCTTGTGGGCATAAAGAAAGGCGGGCATTTCATGCACCTGCCTGGCTATCAGGTCCGGGTGTTCGGGGCGCGCATGCCGTAACGCGATATCGGCTTCACGCTTGTTGAGATCGCGCACATCATTTGATGCACTGATCTCGATCTCGATTCCGGGAGCCTCAAGGGCGACAGCTTGCACTATACGGGGCAGGAAACGGGTCGCGGTGAAACTGGTCGCTGTGATTGTCACCAGCCCCTTAGCGGCAAGCGATTGTCCGGAGGCCACCAGCGAGACCCGCGTTGCCGCATCCGCCATGGCGCGCACATGATCCATGAGCTCGGCGCCTGCCGCGGTCAGCACCATGCCGCGCCGTCCGCGTTGAAAGAGGGTAATTTCCAACTGCGATTCAAGGGCCGTGATCTGACGGCTTAAAGTGGGCTGCGTTGAGCCCAGCGCCCGTGCTGCAGCCGAGAACGAGCCTTCCTCGACGGTCGCGAGAAAGGCCCGAATTTGATTCCAGTCAAAGTCTACAGCCTGCCAGTTCATACATTTATGTATACCTGAAAGTCTGAATTAGGCAATTTATCCCATGAATTCGTATGTGTAATCAGAGCTCCTGAGGGCCCCAACATACTGTTTGTGGGATAGATAACGAAAGACAGGACAAAGATCATGACGGATGCGGGATTCTGGAATCGCACGGCGGAAAAATACGCGGCCAGCCCGATTGGTGACGAGGCCGCCTATCAGGCCAAGTTGGAAAAGACCCAAGCGCTTTTGACGCCCGACAGCCGGGTCATCGAATTCGGGTGCGGTACCGGGACGACCGCGCTTTATCATGCGCCTTTCGTCAAAAGCATTCTGGCGACGGATATTTCGGAAAAGATGATCGAGATTGCCTGGTCGAAAGCACAGTCGGCGGGGATAGAGAATGTGACGTTCGAGGTGGCCGGACTGGACGCGCCCGAATTGACTGACAACAGCTTCGATATGGTCATGATGCACAGCCTGCTCCATCTCCTTAGGGAACGTGAGCCGGCGATTGGCCGCGCGTATGACTTGCTTAAGCCGGGCGGGTATTTTGTGGCCAGCACAGCGTGCCTTACCGGTTTCATGCGATTGCTGAAGCCCGCGCTTACGGTGGCGCGGTGGTTCGGAGCTTTGCCCTATGTCGCCTTCTTCAACCAGCGGCAATTGATCGCGGACCTGCGTTCAACCGGTTTCGAAATCGTTGAAGAATGGCTACCTGAGGGGCACAAGGCCGTTTTTACAATTGCAAGAAAACCCCTGGGCTGATCCGGCCCGCTTCAGGAGCCAACCATGTCCTCGACAGAAACACGCCACCAGCAGGCGGACAAGGATCGCGGTTCCGGATTTGCCGCCGAGATGGAGCGGGATGCCGCGCACCGGGAGAAAGCCCGGAGCGCCAAGCCGTTGCGGCGTCTTATCCCCTATGTCATGCGTTACCCGGCCCTGCTGGCGGCGTTCGCCGTGTTTCTGGTGCTGGCGTCCGGCCTGACACTGATTTTACCGGGGGCCTTCCGCCTTGTGGTCGATTGCGGATTTGGCGGAGCTCCGGATTCGCTCGCCTGCGAGACCTTTTCCATCGGTCCTGATCTGTCAGCCTACTTTCTGGCGGGCATGGCGGTGGCCTTCTGCCTGGCGATTGCCAGCGCGTTCCGCTTCTATTTCATCAGCCGGCTGGGCGAGCGGGTTGTCGCGGATCTGCGTCGCGCGGTCTTTGATCACCTCCTCACACTCAGCCCGTCCTTTTATGTCGATACGCGGACCGGCGAGGTGCTGTCGCGGCTGACAACAGATACAACATTGATCCAGACCGTGGTCGGCTCGTCGGTTTCGGTGGCGCTAAGAACAGTCGCGACGACGGTCGGGGCCTTGACGCTGATGATCTTCGTTAACTGGCAACTCGCCCTGATGGTGCTGGCCCTGGGGCCTGTTATTCTATTACCAATCCTGTTGTTCGGACGGCGGGTGCAGCGATTGTCCCGGGAGTCGCAGGACGAGCTGGCCAATGCGTCCGCGCGTGCCGGCGAAAGCCTGCAAGCGATTGAAACCGTGCAGGCGTTCACGCGGGAACCCGAGGAAAGTCATCGCTTTCGGGATGTTGTTGAATCGACGTTTGCAATCTCTCTGAAGCGCATCGGGGTTCGCGCGGTCATGACGGCGGTGATCTTTACCGTCATTCTGACCGGCCTGATCGCGGTGCTCTGGTTTGGTGCAGTGCAGGTCCAGGCCGAGGCGATTACGCCCGGCGCGATGACGCAATTTGTCATGTATGCCTTTGTGGCCGTCAGCGGTGTCGGCATGCTGACCGAAACCTATGCCGAAGTCATGCGGGCGGCTGGCGCGACGGAGCGCCTGATGGAATTGCTGTCTGCCCGGACGGATATTTCTGCTCCGGACAAGCCTGTGGCCTTTCCATCGCCAGTGCGCGGAGAGCTGAAATTCTCAGGCGTGACCTTTGCCTACCCGGCGCGGCCGGAGGCGATTGCGCTGAACGATGTCAGCTTCGATATTCAGGCTGGCGAGACCGTAGCGCTCGTCGGGCCGTCCGGTGCCGGCAAATCGACGATATTCCAGTTACTCCTGCGCTTGTATGATCCGGCCAGCGGGGAAATCGCACTGGACGGCGTAAATGCGAAATCTGTCGAGCCGCAGGAGCTCCGCCGTCAGTTGGCGGTTGTGCAGCAGAATGCACCGCTTTTCAGCGGTTCGGTTGCCGAGAATATCCGGTTTGGCGGACCCGATGCGAGTGATGAGGATGTCAGGGCGGCGGCCGTCGCGGCGAATGCGCATGATTTCATCATGGCGCTACCCGAGGGCTATGACACCCAGCTCGGTGAAAGTGCTGGCACGCTGTCGGGCGGACAGCGGCAGCGCATTGCCATTGCGCGGGCGGTCTTGCGGGATGCCCCGGTCCTGTTGCTGGATGAAGCGACGAGCGCGCTCGATCCGGAAAGCGAGCAGGTCATTCAGGCGGCCTTCGAGGCGGCTGCGAAGGATCGCACGACATTGATCATCGCGCATCGCCTGGCGACGGTCCGCAATGCCGACCGGATCATTGTGCTGGAGGATGGCCGGATCGCGGATCAGGGCACGCATGATGAATTGCTGGGCCGGGAAGGTGTCTACAAGCGCTATATTGAGCTGCAATTCGGACAGGCGTGACGAGGTTGGTTAGTCTATCCGGAGTTTATTGTTCGCGCTGCCAGACGGTTGAATTCCACTCCGAAAATGCGTTGCGACTTTGCCGGGTAACGATGTCGAGGACCATTTTATCGCCATCAAACCCGAGCCGTGTGCCAAGCTTGATCATGATGTCCGGATAGCCGTCCCACTCTTCGGTGAACGGATACTCTGCGCTAGTCGTAGCGAGCAGAAAGCCAATCGTATCATAAGTGATATCATCGCGTGCGAACGCATCGATTCGAATAATATCTTCAATCGGAACGATTTTCTCTCCATCGCTGTATTCAATTGAAACAATTCGATTGTTTAGCCGGACTTTTAGTTTCTCCGGCTTGCCAAAACAGCGTATCAAAAATTTGAGCATCAGCTCCTCACAAGCACATATTCGCCCGGAGCATCGCAGATCGGTTTCAGATTGCCATCGCCGGGCTGACGGGCGGGAACATCATCGCCCGAGCGTTCATATAGCCAGTCGCGCCACTCCTCCCACCAGGAGCCCGGCACTTCTGTTGCGCCGTCCAGCCATTGCTCGACCGTGTCCGGCAGGTCCTTGTTGACCCAGTGCTGGTATTTATTGGCGCCGGGATGGTTGATCACGCCGGCGATATGGCCTGAGCCCGCGAGCATGTAGCGAACCGGACCGCCAAAGAGTTTGGCGCCGCGATAAACAGACGGGTAGGGCGCGATATGGTCGTCCCGGCTGGCCTGCATGAAGATCGGCGTTGTGACCTTTGTCAGATCGAGCACCTTCCCGTCCATCTCGATCTCTTTTTTCGCAAGCCGGTTCTTGCGGTACATATTGTCGAGATACCAGAGATGCAGGGTTTGCGGCATACGGGTCTGGTCGGCATTCCAGTAGAGCAGGTCAAATGCCTGCGGCTGGCGGCCGAGCAGGTAGTTTGAAACGACGAAAGACCAGACGAGGTCATTGGACCGAAGAAGGTTGAAGGTGTCGGACATGGTGCGGCCGTCGAGTACACCGCCCTGAGCTTCCATGAGGCGATTGATCTCGTTGAACCAGGCATCGTCGACAAACAGGAGGAGGTCCCCTGCGAGCTCGAAATCGGTCTGGGCGGCAAAGAAGGTCGCTGACGCGATCTTGTCGCTTTCTCCGCGCGCCTCGAGCAAAGCGAGAGCGGAAGCGAGCATGGTTCCGCCGATGCAATAGCCCACCGTGTTGACGCTATCTTCGCCAGTGGCTTCCTTGACCTGATCGATGGCCACGAACAGGCCCTGCTCGATGTAATCCTGAAAGGTCTTGTTTTTCAGTTCCGGCCCCGGATTGACCCATGAAATCAGGAAAACGGTGAAGCCCTGCTGGGTGAGCCAGCGCACCATGGAATTCTTCTGACGCATATCCATGATGTAGAATTTGTTGATCCAGGGCGGGGCAATCAGTAGCGGGCGGGTTTTGACGGTCTCGGTGGTCGGCGCATACTGGATCAGTTCGAAAATTTCATTGCGGAAAACGACTTTGCCTTCAGTGGCCGCGAGATCCTCGCCTACCTTGAAACCTTCCATATCGGTCTGGGTGAGGGCCAGTCGGCCGCCGCCTTTTTCAAGGTCACTGGCCAGATTGGCGAGCCCCCGGGTGAGATTTTCGCCCTTGGACTGGACGGTGGCGCGAATGACGTCCGGATTGGTCAGCGCGAAATTGGTCGGTGCAAGCGCATCGACCATCTGCCTGGTCAGAAATTCGACCTTGCGCTTGACGGCCGGATCAACGCCTTCGACGCCATGGACGAGGCCCATGAGGAAATTCTGGTTTAACAGGTAGGATTGCTTGATCGCGTTGAAGACCGGGTTTTCCGACCAGTCTTCGCTGCGCCAGCGCTTGTCACCGGCATCGGCCTTGACGGTTTCATGGTCTTCGCCATCGACGAAGTGGCGCGCTGTATTACTCCACAGATCCAGATAGCCGGTCATCAAGCTGGCCTGTGCATTCATCAGCTTTTCCGGATCGGCGATGATTTTGGCCCAGACTTCGCCCAGCTCCGGCGTGGAGTTCACGGCCATCGTGTCGGGCATTTCCACCTTGCCTTCCAGCGCCTTGCGCATGGAATCCGACATCAGTTTCTGGCTTTTGAGCGCGGCCTGCATCAGGTTGCGGGACATATGATCCAGCGCCTCGACATCAGCGGTATTGAGCGTGCCGAACGGGTTGTCGGCCGGTGTTTTGCTGGCGTCCGGCTTTGGTGCCGTTTCAACCTTTTTTGCGGCAGCGGCCGTGGGCTTTTTCTTTGCCGCGGGTTTGCGGGCTTTCGGCTTGGACGTAGGTTTCTTGTCATTGGCCATGAAAAGCGTCCCTTTAATCTGTGCACGGGCGGGTGACAGCGATCACTGACAGCGTATAGATAGCCACAGCGGCGTCCAGCACCGGAGCACGGCTTTGAACCGAAAAATATTCTTTCTCTGCCCCCTGATACTGGCGGCGTGTACGACGCCTGATCTGCCGGGCGGGTTCGAGAGCGAGCAGAGCTGGTTTGATGCCCGCGTTGAAGAAGGCGCGAGTGCCGATAGTGCGCCCATCGGCATTCCGGATAAATCGCCGTCTATTAGTGCCGAGCAACTCAACGAATCTGCGCGCGAAGTTTTGCAAGCGCGGGATGATGTCTCTTCCGACGAACGCGCCACACGCCCACCCGTAGACGATACCGAATCCTATGCGGAAGAGGCGCGTCAACGCGCCGAACCGCCAGCCCCTATCGACTGATTATTTTTCCGGAGCCTGAAAACATGAGCGACGCCCGAAATCTTGAACGCCTTGCGCTGGACGCCGTCAGTGCCGCTGAAGCTGCTGCTATTGCGGCATCGGTCCTGATCGGGCGCGGTGACAAGGAGGCGGCCGACCAGGCAGCTGTCGACGCTCTGCGCACCGGCCTGAACGCCATGGCCATGAGAGGCCGGATTGTGATCGGCGAGGGGGAGCGCGATGAAGCACCCATGCTCTATATCGGCGAGGAAGTCGGCTCAGGCGAGGGGCCTGAAATCGACATTGCGCTTGATCCGCTGGAGGGAACGTCGCTGACTGCCAAAGGCATGGCGAACGCGCTGGCGGTTGTCTCGTTCGCACCGCGCGGCGGGCTGCTTTATGCGCCGGATACCTATATGGACAAGATTGCTGTCGGGCCGGGCCTGCCAGCGGGCGTGATCAATCTCGACCTGTCACCTTCGGAGAATGTCAGGGCCATCGCCAAGGCCAAGGGGGTCTCACCCGAAGACATTTGCGTCTGCGTTCTGGAACGCGAACGCCATGAGCATATCGTCGCCGACATCCGTTCTGTCGGGGCCCGCGTGATGATGATCCCGGATGGCGATGTGAATGGCGTAATCTCCACGACGATTCCCAAGACCGGAATTGATATGTATGTGGGTCAGGGCGGCGCGCCGGAAGGTGTGCTTGCGGCGACGGCGCTGCGTTGTGTTGGCGGCCAGATGGAAGCACGCCTGTTTTTCCGCAATGATGACGAGCGGGCACGTGCAGCCAAGACCGGCATCACCGACCTTGATCGCAAATATGATCTCAGCGAACTGGCCTCATCGGAGTGTCTGTTTGTTGCGACCGGTGTCACGCCGGGTGATCTTGTCGATGGAGTTCGCCGCAGTAACGGCCATGTCAGCACAGAAACACTGATCATGCAGTCTGCCGGGTCCATTGTTCGGCATATCAAGACGACGCGTCCGGAATAGGCGGCGGCATGGGCGAGAACTTCTCGGTTCAACAATCGCTTTCCGGCAAGGCCTGGCGCCTGCGAGACATTGATGATGAGGTGATATCAGACATCCGCCGGAAGGCCGGAGTGGATGAAATCGTCGCCAGAATGCTGGCGGCGCGCGGCATTACGCCCGATGAAGCCGAGGCGGTTCTCAGCCCGACCTTGCGGCACTTCTTTCCGGATCCGTCCGGTTTTCAGGATATGGACAAGGCGGCCTCGGCCATCTGGGATGCGGTCGAAGCGGGAAAAGTGCTCGCGGTATTTGCCGACTATGACGTTGACGGAGCCACGTCCGCTTCCCAGCTCATCCGCTATTTCCGGCAGATGGGACAAGCCATGCTGCTCTACGTGCCGGACCGGATCGAGGAGGGCTATGGCCCGTCTGCGGAGGCATTCGCCACGCTGAAGGCGCAGGGCGCACAGCTCGTCATAACGGTGGATTGCGGCGCGGCGGCGCATGAGCCGCTCAAGGCTGCGGCGGAAATGGGCCTCGATGTCGTGGTGGTTGACCATCACTTGATGGGGGCTGATTTGCCGCCCGCTCTGGCGATTGTGAATCCCAATCGCCCTGATGATACATCCGGCTGCGGGCATATGGCCGCTGCGGGCGTGACATTCGTCCTGCTGGCCGCGCTGAACCGGGAAGGCCGGCGGCGCGGCAAATTCGGGGATCAAGCCGAGCCCGATATTCTCAAGCTGGCCGACCTTGCCGCTCTGGGAACACTTTGCGACGTTGTCGCCCTTAAGGACATCAATCGCGCGCTCGTGTCGCAAGGCCTGAAAGTCATGGGGCAGTGGCAGCATGCCGGATTGAAGGCGCTCGCCGAGGTCAGCGGGCTGACCGGTGATCCGTCTGCCTATCATCTCGGTTTCCTTCTCGGTCCCCGGATCAATGCCGGGGGCAGGGTCGGCCGGGCCGATCTCGGAGCGCGGTTGCTTTCGAGTGATGATCCGGCGGAATGCATGGAAATTGCCGTTGAGCTGGATGCCCTGAATGCCGAGCGCAAGCAGATTGAAGCGGATGTTCTGGAGGCGGCGCAAGCGCAGATCATTGCCGCCGGTGAAACGGATGCGCCTTTACTGATCGCGCGCGGCGAGGGCTGGCATGCCGGTGTCATCGGGATTGTGGCCGGCCGTCTGAAAGAGCGTTTCGGCCGCCCCGCCATCGTGATCGGCACTGATAACGGTATCGGCAAGGGCTCTGGCAGGTCGGTTTACGGTGTTGACCTTGGCAGCGCGATCGCATCGGCCAAATCGATTGGATTGCTGATTGCGGGTGGTGGTCACCCGATGGCGGCGGGCCTGTCGGTTGCCGAAGAGCGGATTGATGAGTTGCAGACCTATCTGAGCGAAAGGCTGCAGCCGGAATGGGACGCCACCCATGCGGAGCGCGCCCTGATGCTCGATGCTGTGCTGACGCCTGCTGGGGCCACACTCGACCTCGCAGCGCGAATCATGGCGGCTGCGCCTTTCGGACAGGGGTTTGCGGAGCCGCGCTTTGTGCTGCCTGCTGTCCGGATCGCCTATGCCGAGCGTGTGGGGGCGGATCATGTCCGTTTCAGCCTCGCCGATGATGACGGTCAGCGAATCAATGGTATTGTATTCCGTCAGGCAGATCAGCCCATTGGCGATGCCCTGCTGGGCAATTCCGGAGGGCTCTGGCATGCAGCCGGGCGGTTGAAACTGGATGAATGGCGAGGAAATCGCCGGGTTCAGTTCCATCTGGAAGATCTGGCTGCGGCGAGCTGAAAAACTCTGCAAAGTGATGCTTGCGTGTCCGCGATGAAGTCGATATATCACGCCCTCCGATCGAGTGGTCCCTTCGTCTATCGGTTAGGACGCTAGGTTTTCAACCTGGAAAGAGGGGTTCGATTCCCCTAGGGACTACCATCGGGCTTCCAGACAGAGCTGAGGTTCCGGTTCACGACGATGCCCCGCGGCCCTTTCCCGTGGTGCACCATGCCGTGGCATCTACTACGGAAATTCGTCCAAGGAAATTAATTTAGCAATATCAATGCCCTCGCATTGGCGTTCATATTTATGAACGATTCGTATTCCCTTTCATGACGAATTGGTTACATTAATTCCCCTGACAGTTGTGTTGTGGGGGAGCGTCATGACAATAGAAGCGGATACCAGTCCGGAAGAACTGGCTTCAGTCATAGAAGGCCGCGTCAAATGGTTTGATCCCACGCGTGGCTATGGGTTTATCGAAACAAAAGATGGCCTGGGTGACGTGCTGTTGCATGCCAGTCGGCTACGCATGTCGGGTCGAATGACAGCGCCCGAAGGAGCTCACGTCAAATGCCTGGCGATCAGCGGAGACAAGGGCCGTCAGGCCGTTGAAATCATGTCACTGGAAGGCGGGGTCGCGGCGGAGCCGCGTCCACGACGGTTTCATCCCCGGCGTGAGCCGGATGCAGGCGTGAGTGCCGCTGTCGTGAAGTGGTTTGATGCCGATCGCGGATTCGGGTTCCTGGACGTTGACGGTGTGGATGGAGATGTCTTTTTGCACGCGGCGACATTGCGGCGTGCGGGCATTGATGAAGTCCATCCCGGCGAAACCATGCAAGCCCGGTGTACGGATGGCCCGAAAGGCATTCTCGCGGCGGAAGTCTACCCCAAACAATACGCCTGATATTACAGCCATCGGCAATTGCGAAAGACGCAGCCTCCGGCTAGCTTGCGCGGCATGAAACGCTTTCTGATTTTCGCGGTATTCGCACTCTTTGTGCCGGCCGCTTTCGCACAGCTGCCACCTGCACCTGTTGGCGATCCCGCTCATCCTGAAACCGTCATTGAATTCGGCGCGCCGGAAACCGTGATTGTCGAGACGCAGGACGGTGATGTTGTTTTCGAGGCCCTGATTGCCGACAGCGATACCGAGCGCCAGCGCGGCCTCATGTTCCGCGAGTCGCTGGCCGATAATGAAGGCATGCTGTTTGATTATCAGGAAGTGCAAACCGTTTCCATGTGGATGCGGAATACCCTGATCCCGCTCGACCTGATTTACATTGCCCCGAATGGTGAAGTTCTGAAGATCATTGCCAATGCCCGGCCCCATTCCTTGCGGTCCCTGCCTTCGGATTTCCCGGTTCTTGGCGTATTGGAAGTGCGTGGCGGGCTGACGCGCGATGCCGGAATCCGGCCGGGTGATATCGTGCGTCATGCGATATTTGACAATACGGAAGTCGCTGTATCTGAAGAGGATTCAGTTACAGATGAGGATGCAAATCCCGACGGCGATGTCGACGCAGATGTGCCCGCTGCACCTGAAGAAGAGTGATTGGCTTGCCAGCCCGGCAGGACATCACTAAACACCGCCTCACGAGAACGGGATTCATTTGTCGGGGCGTGGCTCAGTCTGGTAGAGCACTCGGTTTGGGACCGAGGGGTCGCAAGTTCGAATCTTGCCGCCCCGACCATTAATTCTGGAGGCCTTGCGGGCTATCATGTTTGCAAAGATTTACCGTCCTTCTCGGACCGCCATGCAGTCAGGTCAGGCCAAGACCCGGAACTGGGTTCTTGAGTTCGAGCCGTCCATGGCCAAACGCCCGGACCCGCTTATGGGCTGGAATTCGACAACCGATATGTCGGCTCAGGTTCGCCTGAAATTTGCCGAACTGGATCAGGCGGTCGCCTACGCAAAGAAATACGGAATTCCGTATCGCGTGACCGAAAAAGCGGACATTGTCCGCAAGCCGAAAACATACGCATCGAATTTTTCTGCTGACCGGAAAGAACCCTGGTCGCATTAAAGCCGGTTGGGTGCGGCCTGCCGCGCGCACGGCCCCGTAGCTCAACTGGATAGAGCACCGGACTTCTAATCCGACGGTTGCAGGTTCGAGTCCTGCCGGGGTCGCCACGCTTAGGCGCTGGCTTTTATTGCCTGTTCCAGATCTGCCCACAAATCCTCGACGTCCTCCAGGCCGATCGCCAGGCGGATCAGTGCGCCATCCCTTCTTGACCGGAATTGGCGGCGCAATTGCGGATCGCAATGCACGGCGAGGCTTTCATACCCGCCCCAGGAAAATCCGAGACCGAAAATTTTCAAGGCATCCAGAAAGCGCTCGCTTTGCGCGATATCCCATCCGGGAAATTCGATGGCGAAGACGCCCGCCGGGGCCGTGAAATCGCGCTGATAGATCGCGTAATCGGGATGGTCGGGCCGGGCAGGGTGGATCACGGCCGAAACGGCGGAGTGCTCCGCCAAGCGTTGCGCGATTTCGAGAGACGTTGCAGCGCTTTTTTCGAACCGAAGTGCCAGCGTTCGAAGACCGCGGAGTACGAGGAAGGCATCATCCGGCGAGACGTTGAACCCCATGCGCCATTCAGCGTCCTTCAGACGCCGGGCGGCATCGCCCCGCGCAACAACCGCGCCCATGATGACATCTGAATGGCCACCCATGTATTTGGTCAGGGACTGGGCGGCATAATCTGCGCCCAGGTCGAGCATGTTGGCATTCAGACCGGCTGACCAGGTGTCATCGACCATGACGCGGGCCCCCACTTTTGCGGCGGCCTTCGTGATGGCGGGGATATCCTGAACCTCGAAGGTCAGCGAGCCGGGCGACTCGCAGAATACCAATTGCGTGTTCTGTTTCAGCCGATCTCTGATCCCGGCACCGATCCGGGGGTCGTAGTATTCAACGTCGATGCCCCAGCGGGTGACGGTATCCGACAGAAACATGCGCGTCGGGCCATACAGGCTGTCTGAAGCCAGCAAATGCCCACCGGCTTTCACCTCTGCGATGGCCGTCAGTGTCATGGCGGACAAGCCGGATGGCGCCAGCGCGCAATAGTCGGCCTTCTGCATTTCGCAAAGTGCATGGCGCAATGCATTCTGACTATCGGTTCCAAATCGCCCGTAAAGCGGCGTACCATCTGGCCGGTTATAGAGTTCGTGTGCCGTGCCCGCGAGGATGGTCGAAGCGCGGTTGACCGAAGCGTTTACGGATCGGGTTCCGTGGTGTGCGCGGCCGGCACGCGATAATTGGGTGTCGCGCTTCATTCGATTCCCCGTTAAACACATTCTCAGGTTCCGCTTATTCAATAGGAGTTTTGTCCCGGTGTCGCCCCTATCCTTCTTGTCTCCGCGCCGACTGCGAGAAGCCGCTGTCGTTATGCTGGGCGGTCTGGCGGGGTTCGCGCTGGACACAGGTGAGGTCGCGCAGTCCGGTGCCACATTGCGGGTTATCGAGACGAGAGGCGAACTTCTCTGCGGTGTGGATGGTGGGCTGACCGGATTTGCCCAGCAGCAGGATGATGGACGCTGGACCGGTTTTGATACCGATATCTGCCGGGCCTATGCGGCGGCCATTCTCGGGGATGCGGATGATGTGCGTTTTGTGCCCGTCACCACCGCCGAACGATTCACCGCACTTGCAGATGGCGAGATCGATATTCTCGTGCGGAATACCAGCTGGACGTTTGCGCGCGATGTCGGGGAAGGGTTCGACTTTGCCGGAATTGCCTATTTTGACGGGCAGGGCTTCATGGTGCCTGCGGATCTGGGCATTTCGAGTGCGCGCGACATCAATGGGGCCCGGATATGTGTTCAGGGCAGCACCACAACGGCGCTCAATCTGGAAGATTTCATTGCGGCCAACACGCTCAATGTCGAGGTCATTGAATACCCGACGGCGCAGGCCGGCCTCGATGGCTATGCTGGCGGCGAATGTGATGTCTACACAAATGACCTGTCGTCACTGGCCGGGCTTCGCGTCAGCCTGGAGACGCCATCGGATCATATCCTGTTGCCGGACGTCATCTCCAAGGAGCCCCTCGGGCCGGTCATCCGCTCGGGCGACTCGCAATTTCTCGATATTTCGCGGTGGGTGTTGTTTTCGCTTATTGCGGCTGAGGAATTCGGTGTGACGTCTGCCAATGTGGATAGCGTTTCGGAAACAAGCACCAACCGGGAAATCAGGCGATTGCTGGGCGTCGAGGATGATTTTGGCGAACGCCTCGGGCTGGAGCCGGATTTTGCGGCGGTGATGCTGCGGGCCACCGGCAATTATGGCGATATATTTGATCGAAACCTGGGGCAGGGTTCCGAGTTGGGTTTAAGGCGGGGGCTTAATTCCCAATGGACGGAAGGCGGGTTGCTGTATTCGCCGCCCTTCCGCTAACCGTCCAGCCAGGCTGGCACGGGCAGGCCCTTTTCGCGTAGAAAATCTGGGTTGTAGAGCTTGCTCTGGTAGCGGGAACCGTGATCGCAAAGGATGGTCACGATGGTATGGCCCGGGCCCATGTCTTTTGCGAGACGAATAGCACCAGCAATATTCACGCCTGCCGAGCCGCCGAGGCAAAGCCCTTCGTCCTGCACGAGGTCGAACAGGATTGGCAGGGCTTCTTCATCCGAAATCCGGTAGGCTTTATCGACGATGACATTCTCGAGATTCTTCGTGATGCGGCTCTGTCCGATGCCTTCGGTGATGGATGTGCCCGAGGCGCATAATTCGCCCTCCGCATAAAAGCCATAGAGCGCCGCTCCGCCTGGATCCGCCAGACCGATCCGGATATCGGGGTTTCGTTCCTTGAATGCCATGGAAACGCCGCCCAGCGTGCCGCCCGAACCCACAGCGCAAATAAACCCGTCGACCTTGCCATCAAGCTGATCCCAGATTTCCGGCGCCGTTGTGTCGTAATGAGTTTTCCGATTGTCTGTATTGTCGAACTGATTGGCCCATATGGCGCCATTCGGCTCCGTCCGGTTCAGTTCTTCGGCCAGCTGGCCGGAATACCGCGCATAGTGGTTGGGATTGGCGTAAGGCACCGCATCGACTTCGATGAGTTCGGCACCCATGAGGCGAATGGCGTCCTTTTTTTCCCTCGACTGAGTGCGCGGAAAAACGATCACGACGCGATATCCCAGTGCCGCCCCGACCATGGCCAAACCAATGCCGGTATTGCCGGCGGTGCCCTCAACAATCGTGCCACCGGGCTTCAAGGCACCGGACTTTGCGGCTTCGCGGATAATACCGAGCGCGGCACGATCCTTGATGGATCCTCCCGGGTTCATGAACTCGGCTTTTCCCCATATTTCGCAGCCGGTTTCGCGTGAGGCTTTTTCCAGTCGAAGCAGAGGCGTATTGCCAATGAGATCAATAATATTCCGGGCGTTTGTCATCGGGCCATCCTGTTCGGTGCACTGAAAGTAAGGGGGGCACAATAACGCTGCAAGGATTGCCTGCGTAATGTGATCCGGAAATGCCGCGATTGCGTAAAACTCCTTAGAACAACCATGTTTGGCAGGTGAAGTTTAAGATGGAAGACCAGTGGATTCTTGATCATTCGAGCGGAGCGGCCCCTCTGGCGGTGCGGGTTCTGGTGGACTGCGCGTCCGAGATCAATGCGGAGATCCGCGCGAAACTGGAGCTCGCTGACCGGATCGGCGCGGCCTTGATGACCGAAGACATCTGGGATGACATACAGAGTAATACACCTCTTTCGCTGTCCAATGAGCCGGTGTCTGTCCCGATCCGGACAGACCCGCTTTATCCGACGGCCCTCCATCGCTACGGTTTCAATGCGTCGGACAGTCCCTGGCGCAGCAAGCTTGGGGGTGTTCAGGGTCGTAAAATCAATCGCTTGTGCGAGCCGGGTGTCGATGCGCGGCTATTGAAAATACAGCCGGGTTCGGCCATCCCCCACCACGATCACAGAGGCCAGGAGCTCACGCTTGTGCTTCAGGGGGGCTTTTCCGACGAGAAAGGTGTCTATCATCGCGGTGATGTTTGCGCGGGCGAAGCCGGCGAGCCGCACACACCGGTCGGGCTTGAAGGCGAGCCTTGCATCTGTTTTGCCGTTTCTCTCGGCGGATATCGATTCCGAAATCCGTTAATGTCGATCGCAGCAAGGATACTGACATGATGCGCATGATCTTCGCGAGCATACTTCTGACGTCGGCCATGATGAGTTCTGGCGAGGCCGCAAACCGGGAGTCTGTGCCGGATGCTGGCGTAATTGCCTTCGACGTCTTTCGCGGCGACAGCCCCTTCGGTACGCACATTCTGCGGTTTGAGGAAAACGGTGATGAGTTGCGCGTTACGACGGATGTTGATCTTCGCGTTCGTATCGGCCCGATTACCGCTTTCCGGTATGAGCATGACTCGGTCGAGGTCTATCGTGATGGCGAGCTTGTCAGCCTTCAGACATCCACTTTGAAAGACGGAGACCGTCTGTCCGTCGATATTGCCAGAAATGGCGATGTCTATGCGGGGCAGGGGTCTGATGAAGACGGAAATTCACAGCCTGTCAGCCTTCCGTCATCATTGCCACCATCGAGCCACTGGGGCGGTTATGCTGTCGGACTGGACACAGTGCTGAATACCGAGACCGGCACCGAAATGCCGGTCACCATTACCGAATTGGGCCAGGCCATGATCGAGGTGGGCGGGCGAACAATCGAAGCCCGCCACGTTCGCATGGAAGGGTCACTCACCCTTGATCTCTGGTATGATGCCAATGGCGAATGGGTCAGAAGCCAATTTTCGGTTCGCGGTCAGGACATTACCTATGTGCGCCGTGACGTGTGAGTGAAACGCCGCGAAGTCTGAGACTGGTGCTGGGCGATCAGCTTTCGCCCACCATTTCATCCTTGAGCGATTACCGGGATGGCGATCTTGTCGTCATGGCCGAAGTCCATGCCGAGGCGACCTATGTCAGGCATCACAAGAAGAAGATCGCCTTTCTCTTTTCGGCGATGCGCCATTTCGCCGACGAGATAAGGTCGGCGGGTATGGCCGTTCATTATTTCACGCTCGATGATCCGGGTAATTCGGGTTCCCTGATCGGGGAAATAATGCGTGCGCTTGAAACTTCGACCGGGATATTTGACCGTGTCGTTGTCACCGCGCCGGGTGAGTGGCGCCTTCTCGAAGAGATGAAAAGCTGGCCGGATCGTCTGGGGATCGACGTCGAAATTCGTGAGGATACGCGCTTCATCGCCTCACTCGACCGTTTCGCAACATGGGCCGAGGGACGCAAACGTCTGACGATGGAATATTTCTATCGCGAGATGCGCAAGGAAACCGGTCTCCTGATGGAGGGCGATCTGCCGGCCGGGGGGCAGTGGAATTTCGATCAGGATAATCGCAAGCGGCTTCCTGCGGCTGTTTCTTTACCGAAGCGCCGGGCACACAGGAAAGATCACATCACCGAGGACGTCTGTGCTCTGGTGCGAGACCGTTTTCCGGATCATTTTGGTGATCTGGAGCCTTTTACCTACGGCGTTACGCGGGCGGCAGCGGAAGCGGATCTCGACGATTTCTTCCGGCATTGCCTCGCTCAATTTGGCGATTATCAGGACGCGATGGTTCAGGGAGAATCCTTCCTCTTTCACTCGGTGATCGCGCTTTACCTCAATTGTGGGCTACTCGATCCGCTGGACGTCTGCCGTCGCGCTGAGGCGGAGTGGCGGGATGGCCGCGCCCCGATCAATGCGGTAGAGGGGTTCATCCGGCAGATCATCGGCTGGCGGGAATATGTGCGCGGGCTCTACTGGATGAAAATGCCCGACTATGCCAACACAAATTTTCTTGACGCATCGCGATCTCTCCCAGACTTCTACTGGACGGCGGATACGCGCATGGCCTGCGTGAGGGATACGGTCGAAACCACCCGCAAGCACGCTTATGCGCACCACATTCAAAGACTGATGATAACGGGCAATTTCGCCCTGTTGGCAGGCATCGATCCGCGACAGGTCGAGGAGTGGTATCTGCTCGTATATGCGGACGCCTATGAATGGGTGGAGCTACCCAATACGCACGGTATGTCGCTCTTTGCCGATGGCGGAGTCATGGCGACAAAGCCCTATGCGGCGAGTGGCGCCTATATCAATCGCATGTCGGATTATTGCGGGAATTGTCATTATTCCGTCAGCAAGAAAAACGGCCCGAAAGCCTGCCCCTTCAATTATCTCTATTGGAACTTCCTGATAGAAAATGAGGACAGGCTGAAGGGCAATCCGCGCCTCAATATGCCGTTTCGCAATCTTGCCAAAATGAATGAAGAAAAGAAAACGGCCATCCGTGAGGATAGCCGCCGCTTCTTCAGGGAAATCGGGATCAGCTAGCGGCTGACCGCATACTGCGCGACATCAATCCGGCCTGTGCGAAAACCGGCTTCGCAATACGCAAGATAGAATTCCCACATCCGGCGGAAGCGATTGTCAAAGCCGAGGGGCTGAATGTCGCTCCAGGCGGCTGTGAAACGTTTCATCCAATCTGCCAGCGTATCCGCGTAGTCGGTTGCGAAGGCCTCAACCCGGTCAAGTTTCAACTGGGCGCTGGCAAACTCTTCCTTCAGGCGTGTGAGACTGGGCAGAACGCCGCCGGGGAAGATATAGCGCTGAATGAAGTCGGCACGTTTGGCATAGGTTTCGAACAGATCATCGCGAATGGATATGATCTGAAGGCCCGCCTTACCGCCCGGTTTCAGGCAATCATGAACCTTGTTGAAAAAGGACGGCCAGTATTCCTGACCGACAGCTTCGAACATCTCGATGGATGCGATCTTGTCGTAAAGGCCTGTTTCGTCCCGGTAATCCTGCAATTTGATATCGACCATGTCGCCCAGTTGCAGCTTGTCCATACGCTCGATGGCATATTCGCGTTGTTCGGTTGAGAGGGTGAGGCAGGTGACGCGCGCGCCGCGATCGCGGGCCGCGTATTCGGCAAAGCCTCCCCAGCCACACCCGATTTCCAGGACATGATCGCCTTCCTGCAAGTCAATGGAATCGGCCAGGGCACGATATTTCTCGTGCTGGGCATCCTCCAGAGACTGTTCCGGCTTGGTGTACCGCGCCGACGAATACGTCATCGACGGGTCGAGCCATTTCTCATAGAAATCATTGCCCAGATCGTAGTGCGCTTCGATGTTTTTCCTTGCGCCGGATTTGGTATTCGCCCGGAGCAGGTGATAGGCCCAGTGGAAAAGCCGTGTGACGGGTCCGCCCGCAACGATGTCGGGTTTTGAGTCCAGATTGACCGAGAAAAAAGAAAGCAGAGCGGTCAGGTCCGGTGTTGACCATTCACCCTCCATAAAGCCTTCGGCAAGGCCGATATCGCCGCCGGCAAGCGCCCGGCGCACGAATTTGAAATCATGTACGTGAAGCTCAGCTATGGGGCCGAGTGACTTGCCTTTGAAGGTGAGCTGCTGACCATTTGGAAACCGGATAGTGAGCTGGCCATTTGGCAGGCGCAAAAATATTCGCAGCGCCGTCTTCATGCCCATGGGCAGGCCGCGAAGCGAGCGAATGCTGTCCGGTGTCGCCAGCATGGGTGTCGAAGATGGCTCTGCGTTCATTGTTTGACCTTACTCGTTTTGAGGCTTTGTTTCCAGAACCCGCGTTGATGGCCGCGCGGGCGGAGAAGGGCGACGATGGTATCGCGCGCCCTTGAACCAGAGGCGAAGGGCCTCGAAATGGATCAGTGTAATTGTCGTCAGTGTGGAGAACGGAAAGCCGATAAACCATGCGAGAAACGCTCTGGTGGTTGCGTCTTTGCGCTGAAGAGACATGGAAGCGCGGAAATCCGGTCCCTGTTCGCCGATCTTTCGAATGGCCAGTGAAAGATTGTTATCCGGGGGCTGCAAGGCGAATTCATATTGGCCGGAGACGTCGAAAAAAGGCGAGACGTGTAACGTCTTATTCGCGGTGTGTTGTTCCACGGCGAGGCCTTTGACGGGCGCGACATAGGCGTGTGAATCGCCGAAAGTATTGTGGACCTCATAGATAATGCCAAGAAGGGCACTATCGCTGTCATAGCCGAAATGCAGCGCAATCGGATTGAATTGATAGCCCAGTATTCGCGGCTGGCAGATAAAGACGATGCGCTTCACGTCCGGAATGCCGGCATCGGTAAATTGCCGCTTGGACCAATCCCGCAGGCAGGAATTGTCACGGGCGCCAAAGTCTTTTTCGTGAAAGCTGAAGAGTCCGGCCCGGTTGACGTCGAATAGCCGCGTAACACGACCCGCCTCATCCAGGCGCTCGAGATCAATTCCGATCATGGCCACCGGATATCTGAACCGGTGTTCAAAAGGCTTGAGGCGCGTATGCGCCGTCGATCCGCGCCAGATATGGAGGGGATTGGTCATTCGGCTGCGACAAGCGCCGGGTCTGTGAAGAACGGGCGTTTGCCCCAGCTGCCGCCGCTCACATCGCCCTCGGCAAAAGCCCAGGGGATTTGTCCGCCCAGTCGAAGTGCGACTCGCAAGCCTGACCTCAGCCCGTCTTCATGGAATCCATAACCGAGCCATGCGCCCGCAAACCAGGTGTGGCGGACGCCCTGGACCTGGTTGAAAATGCGCTGTGCTGCGAGGCCCGCTGTATTGAATTGCGGGTGGTCATACTGGAATTCACCAAAGGTGAGGGCGGGATCCGGCGCGCGGTGCGGATTGAGCGTCACAAATAGCGGCTTCGCGGGATCGATGCCCTGCAGGCGATTCATGTCATAGGTGACCGAGGCAGGCCCGTCTGCGTCATCACGGCAATAATTCCATGCGGCTCTTGCGCCCGCGCGTTTGGGACAAAGCGACGGGTCACGGTGCAATACGGCCCGGTTTGGAGAATAGGGTATTGCCGCAAGCAATTCCTGTTCCGAGGTGTCGGCATCACCAAGGAGCGCCAGAGACTGATTGGAATGACAGGCCAGAATGACTTCATCGAAGTGTTCGGGGCTGCCGCTATCAGTTTGGATGCTGACGCCCTGTGCCTGACGTTCTATACGGGTTGCCGGCTCCGCCATGCGGATATGCCCCTCCAGATCCGCCGCAATTTTGTTGACGTATTCCCGGCTGCCACCTTTCACCGTGCGCCAGAGCGGGCGGGACATATTCATCAGGCGATGGTTCTGGAAAAATCGGACAAAAGCATCGGCCGGATAGGCGCGCATTTCATCTTCGCTTGCAGACCAGATGGCGGCCCCCATCGGCAGCAGGTAATTCCGGATGAAGCGCTCGCCGACGCCCAGCTGCAGGAGATAATGCCCGAGACCGAGCCCGTTCAACTTGCCGGATTCCAGGTCACGCGGCGCTGCCGCGTTGAATCGCAACACATCGCGCAGCATGCCGAGATATGACGGGCGCAACGCATTGCGCTTTTGGGCGAAGAGCCCACCCAGCCCATTGGACGACCATTCAATATCGCCATCCAGGGCAAAACTGAAACTCATATCAGAATCGATTGACTCGACGCCGAGCTCTTCAAAAAAGGCGACCATGTTGGGGTAGTTGAGGGGATTGAAGACAATAAAGCCGGTATCGACAGCGATTGCCTGCCCGTCATAATCAATATCGACGGTATTTGCGTGCCCGCCCAGGCGGTCGCGTTTCTCGAACAAGGTGACATCATGCACCTTGCGAAGCGCCCAGGCCGCTCCCAGGCCGGCAATCCCGGCACCGATAATGGCAATTTTCTTTCGCTGGACGAAATCGGGGGTGATGATCGGGCTCATGCGGTTTCCTTCAAGCTCTTGAATGCGTCCAGCGCGCGCTCTCGAGCGGCTTTGTGATCAACAATCGGTTCAGGGTAGGTTTTGCCGAGTTGGATACCGGCTTCCTTCAAAATGAGGGGGCCGGCCTCCCATGGCTGATTGAGATATTTGTTGGGCAGGCGAGCGATTTCAGGCACCCATTTCCGGACATAATCTCCGTCCGGGTCGAATTTTTCGCCCTGGGTGATGGGATTGAAAATTCTGAAATAGGGTGCGGCATCGGCTCCTGAACCCGCGACCCATTGCCAACTTGCGGAATTGTTCGCGAGATCGGCATCGACCAACGTATCCCAGAACCATTTTTCGCCTTTGCGCCAGTCAATCATCAAATGCTTGATCAGAAAGGAAGCCGCGATCATGCGGACGCGGTTGTGCATGACACCCGTGGTCCAGAGCTCGCGCATGCCGGCGTCGACGATGGGGTAGCCGGTCTGTCCACGCTGCCATGCGGTCAGGGCCTCCGGATCCTCGCGCCAGGGAAAGTGATCAAACTTCTTTTGATAGTTTTCGTGTGGCAGATCCGGATAGTTGAAGAGAAGGCTGTAGGAGAACTCCCTCCAGCCGATTTCGCTGAAGAATTTCTCGGCATTACGATCGCCAATGGATTCGCGGCAGCTCTCGGTGATGGCGAGGATCTGGCGAGGGCTGATTTCACCAAAATGCAGATGCGGCGACAGTCCTGATGTAAAGGTTTTGTCCGGGCGGTCGCGTCCTTCGGCATAATGTTTCGCGCCGTTTTCGACGAACTCCTTGAGGCGATCGAGCGCTCCGGCCTCGCCAGGAGTCCATATTTTTTCGAAACCTTTGGCCCAATCGGGATGTTTTGGCAGCAAAGCCCAGCCTCTAAGTTCATCGCTTGCCGGCCAGCTTTGCGGAGGCGTCAGATCGTCTGGTGCTTTCAGCGGGGCATCCGGTTGCAGTTCGCTTCGCACCGAACGCCAGAAGGGTGAGAACACCTTGAAGGGTCCGCCGGACTTGTTTTTGACCGTCCAGGGCTCTGCCAGAAGATTGGCATTGAACGAGCTGACCGTAAGGCCTTTGTCTGAGAAAGTGGATTTGATTTTTGCGTCCCGTTCGCGATGAAAGGGCTCGTAGCAACGGTTCCAGAAAATACCGTTTGTGCCGGTGTCCTCGACAAGCTCCGCCAAAACCTGGTCGGCTGGGCCGCGGCGAAGGATCAATTGCGATCCGAGGTCTTCCAGCTGGCCGGCAAGTGCATTCAGGCTGTGGTGCAGCCACCAACGGCTGGCACCTCCCATTTTCCAGTCTCCGGGCGTTTCATCATCGAGTATGTAGACAGGGATGACGGGGTGACCGGAATTGGCCGCTGCCTCCAGCGCCGGATTGTCCGCAAGCCGCAAATCCTGACGGAACCAGACGATGATCGGGGCAGTCAAATTGGAGGACAAAACTTCAGCGGCCTTCTATTCTTTTCTTGCATAACTACGTAAGCAGATGAAAAGCGGATCAGTTCCGTCCGTACCGAAGTTGCAGAAAGACAGATCATGTCGACCAGCCAACCGAATGCCGTTATCGAGGTGCCGCGTCCCAACGCTGCGCCCATCCAGATTTCAAATACAAAAAAGCTTGTCATGCTGGCCGGGCCGTGTGCCCTCGAAAGCCGCGAGCATGCGCTTGATGTCGCTGGCCAACTCAAGGAAATCGCTGATCGGCTGGATATCGGGCTGGTTTACAAGACCTCCTTTGACAAGGCGAACCGGACCAGCATTTCCAGTGCGCGCGGGATTGGCCTTGAATCGGCCTTGCCGATATTCGAGGAAATCCGGAATACCACCGGGCTTCCGGTACTGACGGATGTCCATACCGCAGAGCAATGTGCCATCGCGGCGCAAGCTGTTGATGTCCTGCAGATTCCGGCTTTCCTGTGCCGCCAGACCGATTTGCTGATCGCGGCCGCCAAGACCGGCAAGGTTATCAATGTCAAAAAGGGTCAATTCCTTGCGCCCTGGGATATGAAAAACGTCATCGCCAAGGTGACCGATGCGGGCAATGGCAATGTCATGGCCTGCGAGCGCGGTGTCAGCTTCGGATACAATACACTGGTCTCTGACATGCGATCTCTACCGGTTCTGGCCGAAATTGGCTGTCCGGTCGTGTTCGATGCCACTCACTCCGTGCAACAGCCCGGCGGCCAGGGCGGCACCAGCGGTGGTCAACGCGAGTTTGTGCCGGTTCTGGCGCGCGCGGCCGTTTCCATCGGTGTCGCGGCCGTCTTCATGGAAACCCACCCGGATCCCGACAGCGCACCGTCGGATGGCCCCAATATGGTCCCACTGGATCAATTTGAATCTATGGTCTCGCGCCTGCTCGAGTATGATCAGCTAACCAAGGGCTGGTAATCCGGCGCGAAAACCTGCGAGGTCATGATGGATATCACCACACTCTCCGGCATTCTGGAGCGCGCAAAGGGATTGCGGATCCTGTGTGTGGGCGATGTCGTTCTGGACCGTTTTGTCTATGGCTCGACCCATCGTGTATCGCGCGAAGCCCCGGTGCCCGTGCTGGATGAAGATGCCGTTGAGCTGATGCTCGGGGGTGCGGGAAATGTGATCCGGAATCTGCGTGCGCTCGGAGCGGAGGCGACCCTGGTCAGCGTCGTCGGCGATGATCCTGAAGGACACGACGTTCTGGAAAGGCTGCGCCGTGAGGGTGCTGGAGATGCTGTTGTTGTCGACACGGATCGGCCGACGCCGGTGAAATCGCGTTTTGTATCAAATGGCCATCAGATGCTTTGCGTGGACCGCAATCCGAAATCGGGTCTGTCAGAGGCCAGCACCAAAGCCGTCCTGGCAAAGATCGAGAGCGAGCTGGACACCGCGGATATCGTTATTCTGTCGGACTATGGCCGCGGCGTCGTGTCACCAGCCATCAGCGCTGAACTCATGAAACTCGCCCGTGCGGCGGGGAAGCGTGTCTGTGTTGATCCGCGTGGCCGGGACTTTTCCCGCTATAATGGCGCTTTCCTGATCAAGCCCAACGCGCTCGAATTGTTTGAAGAATGTGGCGTTGATCCGGTTGACGACGATGCCACCACCAACGGCCTGGAGCACGTTTACAAGCGGCTGGATGATGTCGATCATCTCATTGTGACGCGCGGTTCCAAGGGGATGAGCCTCTATGGTCAGAGCGGCGCCACGCATGTCCGGGCTCGACCCCGTCAGGTTTATGATGTTTCCGGAGCGGGTGACACGGCCATTTCGATGCTGTCCATCGCTTTGGCCGCCGGGACAGATTTGCGGACCGCGATGGAAGCGGCGGTCCATGCCTCGGGTGAGGTTGTGACCAAGGTGGGAACCGCAACGGTTTCGCCCGATGACTTGCTGACTGTCGCGAGTGCAGGCCGTCCCAAGTCGGGCGGTCAGTCACTGGCCCAGCTGGTTGAGACCGTCGCCGCTGGCGCGCTTCATGGCCTGAAAATCGGTCTGACCAATGGCTGCTTTGATATCCTTCATGCGGGGCATGTCAGCTACCTTGAGAAAGCGCGTGCGCATTGCGACCGTTTGATCGTCGGTCTGAATTCAGACGCTTCGGTCCGTGCTCTGAAAGGTGAGGGGCGTCCGGTCAATGATGCCGATGCGCGTGGCAGCGTTCTGTCAGCACTCGCCGCTGTGGATCAGATTGTGGTGTTCGAAGAGGATACCCCGGCAAATCTCATCGAGGCTCTGCGCCCGGATGTCTACCTGAAAGGGGCGGACTACTCGGTGGAGGATTTGTTGCCGCTTGGAGGCGATATCGTGCGATCCTATGGCGGAGAAATTCGATTGATCCCGCTGGTGGAAGGCAAGTCCACAACGGGTATTCTGCAAAGGCTTTCCGACAAACCGGATTAATTGTCGTCCGAGCGGTCCGGAATGGGTCGGAACGGAACATCTTCGATTTCTTCGGGCTGCTCCAGAGGCGGCGCCAACTGATTTTCGGCTTCGAAAACAGGAAGGAAAGCCGCCAGTCTTTGCTCGGCATCCGTACGCAAATCTTCATAGAAAAGATTGAATGGCGGCAGGCGAAAATATTCTGTGAGCCGCCCCGGACGATGCAAGGTGCGCGAGCGCGGTGGCTCCGTCATCAACACGCCATCCGTGCATTGCGCGCCGGTCTGTGCCGGCAAGGCGGCCGGGTTTGCGCCTTCGCGGAATCCGGATGCCTGGGCGCCGCCGCGATGCATGCGGGCAGGAGCGTAGTCAGTCGTGCGGGCCCCGAGAATGGGATTGATACACAGAAGCCCCCGGCCATCGACACGTTCAAGCGTCCCGCCTGTCGCCCAGGTCATGGTCCGTTCGGTGAGATAACGAATACGGTCTTCGTTCTCCGAAATTGCGGAGACATAGCTGTAGGCGCAACGATAGTCCGCTGGACGTTCGCAGGCCGGAATCTCTGCCAGTGGCCCCTGCAAGAGGTCCAGCGGAAGCGGATATTCAAGAATATAGGCCGCTATCAGATGACGGCGGACGGCCGGGTAGGGCGCGATATCCTCGGTCAGGACGGCGAGGCCGTGCAGGCCGCCCTGTCCGACGCCGGCAATCATGAATGGCCGGTCCTCGCCGATGGTCGTCAGGAAGGCGGCAAAAGCCGTGCGCACATCTGCTGTAGCGGTGAGGCGGGCGGCAACGCCATCCTCGCGGAGGTTCATGAATGTGTAGAGCGATGCCTGACGATAACGGGGGGCATATATCGCGCCCACACTCGAAAAGGGTGCCGCGAAATTAGGGAGCTGTTCCTCGATGACCAGATTCGCGGGTTCTTCGGCGTTGATCGCTGCATTCCAGTCCGATCCGCCGGGATAAGTGGTGCCATGAATGAAAAACACCGCCGGCTGATCCGAAAGCGTTGCCGGACGGGCATACCAGGAGCCAACATCATTGTAATCGGGTGCCTCCGGAAGGATGTAGGTCTGATAGGGTTCACCTGGATCCAGCAGCGATTGATAGATCTGGTCGCGCAACACCCAGGCCGCCAGGGCCACCAGCATCAGGAATCCGGCAATTGCCGTTGTGATCATCCAGAGCGCAATACGGGCGCGGGATACGGATTGCCACAGATTAGCCATGTCTGACAGATACCTCGTTGTGTGTTGGCGTCGATCCGCCAGACGCGTAGTGTTGCCGAGTTCGACGCAGAATCAACCGGATTGACAGTCTGAATTGTTGCAAAGGAGACCAAGCGTGTTTCGCTGGCTCAGAAATAGTTTGCTGACGGGGATCGTCGTTGCATTGCCGGTGACGGTAACCATCTGGATTATATATACATTTGTAAATTTCGTGGACCAGGTCATCAAGCCACTTATCCCGGCACAGTATAATCCGGAAACCTATTTGCCATTTGCGCTGCCGGGGCTGGGCGTGGTTGTGGCTGTTGTCGGGCTGACCTTGCTGGGGGCGCTTGCGGCCAATTTCTTCGGGCGGACGCTGATCA
The DNA here is from genome assembly GCF_014323565.1 of Hyphobacterium sp. CCMP332. Taxonomy (NCBI): domain Bacteria; kingdom Pseudomonadati; phylum Pseudomonadota; class Alphaproteobacteria; order Maricaulales; family Maricaulaceae; genus Hyphobacterium; species Hyphobacterium sp. CCMP332. The sequence goes on along the minus strand of NZ_CP058669.1, from coordinate 972,310 downwards.
GTATGGGTGAAGGCTTGCTGAATTCGGTCCCGCTTGTGAGAAATCTCTACGGGGCCGTCAAACAGATCGCCGAAACGGTCTTTTCGAGCCGCCAACAATCCTTTCAGGAAGTTGTCCTCGTTGAATTCCCGACGCAGGGGTCTTACGCGATCGGGTTTGTCACGGCGGCTGCTCAGGGTGAAATCAAGGAGGATGTCGGCGAGGACTCGATTGGTATTTTCGTGCCGACAACGCCCAATCCGACGTCGGGCTTTCTGCTTTACACGCCGCGCTCGCGCACGACTCCGCTGGATATGTCCGTCGAAGAAGCCGCGAAGATGATCATATCCTTCGGGTTGGTTACGCCAGAAGGTCTGGCGCGCGCGAACGTGCCCGAACACATCAAGAAAAAAGCGGCCAGATTGAAGAAGAACGACTAGCCGGATTCAATCAGACGAATGCCGTCGTCCTGTTCGAAAAGATAAAGCAAAACCCGGCGCGCCTCAGCGTATTCGCCGGTAAAATCCGGGTCTTCATAGACCGCCTTTTTTGCCGCCTCATTGGCGAGCGGGATCAAGTCGAGATGGGCTTCGATATCGACCAGCCGATAATCGGGCAGTCCGCTCTGGCGAACGCCGAGCGGATCGCCGGCGCCGCGCAGTTTCCAGTCTTCCTCGGCAATCAGAAAACCGTCATCGGTCTGTTTCATGATGTCGAGGCGTTTGCGGGCAATCTCGCCCAGTGGTGCCTGGTAGAGAAGCAGACAGGTTGATGCCTTGTCGGATCGTCCGACACGGCCGCGCAGCTGATGGAGCTGGGCGAGGCCAAATCGTTCGGCGTGTTCAATAATCATGATGGTGGCATCTGGCGCGTCGATTCCGACCTCGATGACGGTTGTCGCCACCAGGATGTCAATCTCGCCATTGCGGAATCGGACCGCTTCGGCATCCTTGTCTTTCGCGTTCATGCGTCCGTGAACAAGTCCGACGCGATCTGCGCCGTATATGGCGGCGAGTTGCCGATGCCGGTCTTCTGCAGCTGACAGATCTGACAGATCGGATTCCTCGACCAGTGGACAGACCCAATAGGCACGTTCATGGCGTTCGATGGCCCGTCCGACGCCATCGATGACGCTGTCAATACGGTCCATGGAAATCGTGCGGGTATCCGGCGGCTTGCGGCCCGCCGGCTTTTCGTCCAGCCGCGACATATCCATATGGCCGTAAACCGACAAAGACAGGGTTCGCGGAATCGGGGTCGCGGTCATCACCAGCAGTTCCGGGCGCCGCCCCTTGGACGACAGTTTCAATCTGTCGGACACACCAAAACGGTGTTGCTCATCAATTATAACAAGGCCCAGCTTCTCGAACTCGACGCCCTCCTGGAACAGGGCATGAGTGCCGCAAATCACATTGATCCCACCCGTTGCCAGTCTTTCCAGTATCTCGCCGCGCTTCTTGCCCTTGTCGCGCCCGGTCATGACGCCCACGCTCATGCCCGCCGGTTTCAGGAATATTTCCATATTGCGTGCGAGTTGCCGGGCCAGAATTTCGGTGGGGGCCATTATGGCGGTCTGCAGACCGGCCTCATGGGCACGCGCTGCCGCCAGGGCGGCGACAAAGGTCTTCCCGGAGCCGACATCGCCGTGAAGCAGGCGCATCATGCGTCGGTCAGAGGCCATATCACCCGAAATTTCGTCGAAGGACCGCATTTGTGCGTTTGTCGGGGTAAAGGGTGCGCCGGTCAGGATTTTGTTGATGCTGGAGTTGTCGCCGACTACCGGCTGACCCGCGCGCCGGCGCCGGCGTTGGGCCACGATCTGCAAGGCCAGCTGACGCGCGAACAATTCATCGAAGGCCAGGCGCTGCCGCGCCGGATGGGCCGGGTCTGTTTCCGGAAGCGTTTCCGGATAATGCAGGCTTTGCAGCGCATGGTGCCAATCCGGCCAGCCTCGTTCGTGCAATACCGAGCCGTCATGCCATTCCGGCAGATGCGGCAGATTTTGCATCGCCGCCCGGATAGCCTTGCGCAGGACTTTCAGGCTCAGTCCTTGCGTCAGGGGGTATACCGTTTCCAGCCCGCCAAGTTCCGCTGCTTCGGATTCGGTCAGAACGAGGTCAGGGTGGGTGATCTGCTTTTCGCTACCGAAGGTCTCGACCTTGCCGGATACAATCCGGATTTCGCCCTCCGGAAGCAGGCGTTTGAGGTAATCAATGCGTGGTTTGAAATAAACAAGGTGCAGAAAGCCGGTCTCGTCGCTCATCCGGACCTTGTAGGGCGTGAAGCGGCTTTTTGGCGGCTCGATATGACCTTCTACCTCACACTTGATGGTGGCGATCTGACCTTCCGGTGCCTCGGAGATCGTCGGGCGCAAGCTGCGGTCCACGACCGACACCGGCCGGAACAGCACGAGATCCCGCACCCGATCGCCGGCCACTTTTACGACCAGCGCGGCCAGTCTCGGGCCGATGCCGGGCAAAGTGGTGACCTCCTTGAAGAGAGGGAAGAGAATCTCGGGCCGCATGAGGTGCAGATTGCGACAGGTTACGCCTTCACGCCAGCGCCGGGTCAGCCTATATGGCCGTCCTATGTCAGAAAATGTTGAAACACGCCGCCGCCGCTTGCTCTTTCGCGCTGAACACCGGGGCTTCAAGGAAGCCGATCTGGTGATCGGGGGTTATGCACGCAAGAATTTGCCGAATATGAGTGAAGCGGCTCTGGATGAATTTGAAGCCCTGATCGACACACCGGATCAGGAACTCTACGCATGGATTGTCGGGCGCGAGCCGGTTCCGGAGGAATTTCAGGGTCCGGTTTTTGACTCGCTGGCGGCTTCTGCGATCGCCGTTGCCAAACCCTGACCATGGACTGGATTGAGCCCATTGCCTCGTCGCCCGGCGGGTTGACGGTCGGCGGCGCACCGGAAGGCTATGACGCGCTGGTCCTTGCGCAGGCTCTCATCAAACGTGGTGGTACGGCCCTGTTTATCGCGCGGGACGATTCACGCGCTGCGGCCTTTGAGTCCGCCTGGCAATTCTTTGCGTCCAAAATTCCGGCCTTGCGGCTGCCGTCATGGGATTGTCAGCCCTATGACAGGGTATCACCCAGTCCGCGCGTGGCGGCGCGGCGGTCAGCGACGCTGGCCTGGCTTGCGACGCGTTCACTGAACGAGAAATCGCCTCTCCTGATAATTGCAACGATCAATGCGGTCACGCAGAAGTGCGCCCCCCGGGCCACGATGGCAGCCCGCGGTTTTCAGGCCAAGCCCGGAGAGGTCATCGATCTGGAGGAATTGAAAACCTACCTCACGGCGAATGGCTATGCCCGGACGACTACGGTTCGGGAACCGGGTGACTTCGCCATTCGCGGGGGCGTTGTGGACGCATTTCCACCGGGGCGTGAAGAACCGGTCCGTCTGGATATGTTCGGGGATACGCTGGAGTCGGTTCGCTCTTTTGATCCTGAAACGCAGCGCTCCACCCGGCAGCTGAAAGTCATTACCTTTTCGCCGGTGAGCGAGTTGTTTCTCGATGAAGCCAGCATTTCGCGTTTTCGCTCCGGCTATGTGCGGGAATTCGGCGCGATAACGGATGGCGATCCGGTTTATGAGGGTGTGAGTGCGGGGCACAGACCACAGGGGATCGAGCACTGGTTACCGCTGTTTCACGAAACTCTGGAAACCCCCTTTGACTATCTCGGGTCCGATGCCCTGATTGCCGTCGACCATCAGGCGTCAGACGCGCTCGTCCAGCGCGATGAACTGGTGTCGGATTATTATGACGCCCGCAAAACGGCAGCCGGGACGGTGAAGGGTGGCATCAAGGCTCCGACATACCGTGCGCTTGCCCCGTCAGCGCTGTACCTGACTTCCGAGAATTTTGTTGCTGCCCTGAACGGGATGGACGTTCGCCGCTTTACACCCTTCAATGAGCCTGACGCGTTTGATGCCGGCGGCCGTCAGGGCCGCAGTTTCGCTGCGGAACGGGCGGCAGAAGGTGTCAATATCTTTGATGTCACCGCCAAATACATCCAGTCCCAACTGTCTTTCGGGAAGCGGGTTGTTATTGCCTCCTGGACGGAAGGGGCGTCGGACCGGATGGGCAGCGTGCTTGCCGATCATGGTCTCAAAACCCCGCTGCCTGCGAATAGCTGGGCGGATATTCAAAAAGCATCGGCAAATACGGCTCTGCGCACCGTATTGCCGCTGGAACACGGCTTTGAAGCCGCTGATCTGGTTGTCCTGTCCGAGCAGGATGTGTTGGGAGACAGGCTGGCACGTCCGCGCCGGAAAAAGGGCGCCGAGGTTATTCTGGAGGCAGGATCGCTGGGTGTTGGTGATCTGGTTGTGCACAGTGACCACGGATTGGGCCGGTATCTCGGTCTGAAAACACTGGACGTTCATGAAGCGCCGCATGATTGCCTGGAAATTGAATATTCCGGCGGTTCGAAGCTGTTCTTGCCGGTCGAAAACATTGAACTCCTTTCGCGATACGGCAATGAAAGCGATGGAATTCAGCTCGACAAGCTGGGGGGCGTGGCCTGGCAGGCGCGCAAGGCCAAGGCCAAAAAGCGCCTGCGCGATATGGCCGAAGAGCTCATCCGCGTCGCAGCGCAGCGCAATGCCCGTAAAGCGGATGTGATCACGCCGCCTAGCGGGACCTATGACGAGTTCAGTGCAGCTTTTCCCTATGTGGAAACCGATGATCAGCTTTCTGCGATCGAAGATGTCTTCGGAGACCTCGCCAGCGGGCGGCCGATGGACCGGCTCATTTGCGGCGATGTCGGCTTTGGCAAGACCGAGGTGGCGCTGCGCGCGGCGTTCATCACCGCCATGGAAGGCCGTCAGGTCGCGGTCGTTGCCCCGACGACGCTGCTTGCCCGCCAGCATTTCAAGACGTTTTCCGAGCGCTTCCGTAACTGGCCGGTGAAGGTGCGGCATTTGTCGCGACTGGTGCCGGCGAAGGAAGCCGCGCTGACGAAAAAGGAATTACAGGACGGCAAGGCCGAGATCGTCGTCGGAACGCATGCCCTGTTGTCAGACTCAGTGAAATTTTCGGACCTTGGCCTGCTGATCGTCGATGAAGAACAGCATTTCGGTGTGAAGCACAAGGAACGGCTAAAAGCGTTGCGGACCAACGTTCACGTCCTGACGCTGACCGCGACGCCGATCCCCCGGACGCTGCAGCTCGCGTTAACAGGCATACGCGATCTTTCCATTATCGCGACGCCGCCAATCGACCGGTTGGCAGTGCGGACCTATGTGTCTCCCTTTGATCCGGTGACCGTGCGCGAAGCCCTGCTTCGCGAAAAGTACCGGGGCGGACTCAGTTATTTCGTTGCCCCGCGGATTACCGATCTCGATTCGATGGCCGTTTATTTGCGCGAGCAGGTCCCGGAAGTTTCCTTTATGGTCGCGCATGGTCAGATGGCGCCGACGCGTCTCGAAGACATCATGACGGCGTTCTATGAGGGGCGATATGACGTTCTGGTATCGACATCCATCGTTGAATCCGGACTGGACATACCGACGGCCAACACGCTGATTATCTATCGTGCAGATCGTTTTGGCCTGGCTCAGCTGTATCAGTTACGGGGCCGTGTCGGACGGTCGAAAACGCGGGCCTATGCCCACCTCACAACCTCGCCGAACCAGCAGATTACGGCGCAGGCGGAACGCCGTCTGCAAGTGCTTCATTCGCTCGATACGCTTGGCGCCGGATTCTCTCTGGCGAGTCACGATCTCGACATAAGAGGCGGCGGCAATCTGCTGGGTGAAGAGCAGTCCGGGCATATCCGCGATGTTGGCGTTGAACTCTACCAGTCCATGCTGGAAGAGGCTGTTTCCTCGCTTCAGAATGACCGCGAAGAGGATGATCGTGACTGGTCACCGGCCATCAATGCGGGCGCAGCGGTCCTGATCCCGGAGAGCTATGTCGCCGACCTGGATCTGCGTCTGCAGCTCTATCGCCGGGTATCGAACCTCGCCAACAAGGGCGAGCGTGAGGCTTTTGCCGCTGAATTGATTGACCGCTTCGGCCCCTTGCCGGAAGAGGTTGAGCAGCTCATGCATGTCATGCAGGTCAAAACGCTCTGCAAGATTGCGGGTGTTCAAAAAATCGATGCCGGCCCGAAGGGGGCGACGATCCAGTTCCGAAATGGCGAGTTTGCCGACCCCGTTGGTCTGGTAAAACTGATTACGGACAATCCGCGTGAATTCCGCGTGCGCCCGGATCAGAAACTGCTTATCGCAGGCGACTGGCCGGAGCCAAGACAACGCCTGAGGGGTATGGAGCGCGCCCTGGCACGGCTAGCAGACCTCGCACGGCGAAGCTAGACCGCTTCCATCCGCTCCCTGTCCAGAAGGCGTGAGCCGCGCTCCATGAGCGCTTCGGCTGTTTCTTCTCCCGCGGCTTCCAGCGAAACGCAATGAACGTTCAGGCGGAAGGGATAGAGCGGATCATCACCGTCAAAGGCCGTACAATCGGCAACAGCCGCAATGCGCTCGGCCACGCACGCCGCGCCGTCCTTGCTCGTATACGGCAGAATGGCTGCGTATAAATCGGGGGAGATGAGTGCCGGGAAATCTTCTGCACGTAAGAGATGCCGCAACATGGCGGCAAACTGAACCTTTGCTGCGCTCAATTTTTCCTGACTGACGGATGTCTCCGGTGCCTCGATCGAGATCAGCACCAGACCGGTAGATTTTCGCGACCTCGCTGCCGTATTCAGCAGATCCTGCAAATGCGCCAATGCCAGTTTTGGCCGGTAAAGCCCGAGTTCGGCATCCGTTGTGGACCGCGCCCGGCAGTTTTCCAGAACGGTTTTCGCCGCGCGCCGGCGGCGGCGTTCATCTGCCAGGCGTAAAACGCGCGCGCTAATCTCGGCCGATGAGGCGTTGTCGGGAAGAATATCAGAGACACCCCGCGCGAAAGCTTCGTCAGCGGATTCATACCTTCCGGACGGTGTGAGCAATAACACCGGAGTGTGATACAGACGGGCATTGCGCCGCATGGCCGATGAAATGGTGAAAGCCAGCTCTTTCTTGTTGATCGCGTTCAGAATGACGGCATCGAAGGGCCGTTCATGCAAGTAATCAAATGCCGAAAAAGACGAAAAAGCGGCGACCATACCCGTGTCGGCAGAATTCAACGCATGGCGAATGGCCATGAAGCGGGATGTCGCATCTCCGACGAACAATACCGTTGGACGTTTCTCGTTGAGCACATCTGAGTTGACGGAATGACCAAACACTTCAGCAGCGGCTCGGCGGCGGCGCGCCACATCTTCCATGACCCAGAGGCGCCGCAATGATTGCACCCGATTTGCCAATTGAACAGCTGAAACGGGGCGGCGAAGCCAGCCATCAAAGCCCTCAGGCGGTGTTTCGCTGTCAGAAATGAGAATGACCGGCGGGCGGGTCCTGGATTGACCGCCGTGCAGGTTGGCCAATTCCCTGGCTTTATCCGGATCGGATGTACAGATGACGATGGCATCGAGGCGGTCAGCCGGAACCGGCTGGTCGACGGAAACGGCGCGCGTTGCAATCCGGTAAACCTCGAGGTCTGCAGGATTTAATGACAGGTTTCCGTCTGCATCTATGAGTGCGATATTCAGCATGCGAGGCAAGCCTTCCCCCGAGGCAACAATCCCCACGTTGTCACAAAAATGCGATGGGGGAAACAGCGTAACAGATAGCGGAAATTTCGTTCATATAGCGTTCAAGCGCGGTTCGTTATTCCTGTTCCCGAGATCAACGGACACCTTCTTGTCCCTCGCACGTTCGTTGTCTTGGCCGGGAAACCGGTCCTATCTATCCCAGATGCGCCAGCCTGCACCCACAGGCTGGCGTTTTTGTTTCGGAATCTGCCAATTCAGGGTATTGGCTCCTCCATGAAACGATTGCAGATTTTTGTAGGTATCTACCAGGACGTCGTGAAACCGGTCCTCGACTGGCCGCCAGTGGCGATCCTGATCGCTTCGGTCAGCCGTACGATGGCTCGGGAAGTCATGCTGTTTGCCGGAGGCGTATCCTTCTTCACCTTGCTTGCAGTGTTTCCACTGATCGCCGTAGCAGCCGTCGCATACGGCCTGATTTTTGATGCGACCGACGCCAGCCAGCAATTGTCGCGATTGTCCAGCATCATGCCGGAAACTGCACAGGCTTTTGTCGAGACCCAGATTTCGCCACTGGCCGAAACCTCCAGGGCGGTATTGTCATTGCAGGGCCTGCTGGCGCTGACCATTACTGTTTTTGCGGCGTCCAGAGGCGCGAAGGCGCTCATTGCCGGTCTGAACCAGATTGCCGGTATGGGGGACTTCCGGAACATCATAAAATTCAATGTTCTGGCTATCGTGACGGTGGTTGTTGGTGGCGTGCTGCTGATTGTCTCGAACATCGTTGTGCTGACGATACCGAATATTGTCCGGCCCGCCATAAGATGGCTGGGATGGGAAATCTCGATCGTCAATTCGGTGTTCAATGAATGGACGGCGGTCAGCGTTACCATGATTTCAGCGCTGGTGCTGCTTTACCGTTATCTGATGCGCAGGGCAGGGGAAATCAGCTGGGTTGCATCTCTGATCGCGGCCTCGGCGGCGTGTGCGCTTTGGCTCTCGCTGTCCGCCGGCTTTTCATACTATGTCAGTGGCTGGGTCAATCCAACGGCCTATGGTTCGATCGGCGCCTTGATCGTCTTCCTGCTCTGGATTTATTGGGGTTCCTACACGGTCTTTTTCGGCGGAGCGATGGCTGTGGAAATCGACAAGTGGCGATTGCGGCACACCAAGCCGCCTGCGGAAGACTAAGCGCCAAGAGCTCGCGGGAGCGGCAGGCTGATCTCTCGCCTCAGAGTCAGGGAATTGGCCCATGGCACGATAAGATCGAGCGTTTCGCGGTGGCTCGCTTCGATCGCGGCTTCGTCTTGTCCGCGCGTTTCGGGATCATAGGCCTCACCGGACTCCTTGGAATTCTGCCGGAAAACCGGGCCCGAGACGGCCGCGTCGATCTGATCGTTTGTGAGGCGCAATTTTAGTTGCCGCGCAACCGCTTTCAGTGTCGGAGCGGTATCGGCGAGAAGGTCCTTGAAATCCAGAGAGGCGAGGTCTGATTGCATATCGAGATGGCTTGAAAACTCCTCCATCTGGTGCCGCCAGACCAAAGCCGCGACCTGCAGATCGGTCAAGCCCATTGCCTGCCGGTGTGGAATGGCCGACAGGCCACCAGGGTCAAGAGAAAAAATATTGTATTGCAAACGCACGAAACCCTTGCAGGCCTCACCTTTCTTGATCACCGACACCAGAAAACTGCGTAAATCGCCATAAAGTATGAGAGCGGGCGCACCCGCTTTTCGAACGGCGCCGATCAGATTGTTGGCCGAATTGGTGGGCTTGACGAGGACGCGTCCCCCTTTTGTAAAAGGCCGCGCCAGAAGGCCAAATACAAACTCGCACAGCGTCTGCGCGGCTTCCGGATTGCGCTTCAGGCCCTCATCGACCCTCAGCGCATTGGCGAGCTGCATCAGAATGTCCGGTTCTTTCAGTGCGAGGCAGGTGCCCGGCGCGTCGAGTGCGCGTGCCAGCAGGGTCGAGCAGCAGAAAGCGGAGTGAAACAGAAAAGCCGGCATACGAGGCTTTCGGGATTTGTCCGATTTCCAGACTTTCATTGCTTCGGACAGGCGCAGATCGGTGCGTCCGGTGACAATCGGCGCCATGCGCTGATCAAGAAAGGCGGTTTTGGCGAGCCCGTCGCGTGTCACACGCGCGAAGCGGATGATATCCCTGCCAGTGTCGATGGCTTCGGGAAACCAGGCCGGATCGACGAGTATCGCATCAGGATTTGTCATCGGCTGCAATTACCTTGATTCAAGGGCGGGCATTGGCTGGCCCCGCTTTCGCAAAGGCGCTAAGAGAAGCTCAAACTGATATGATTGAGCGCGTCTGGAAAGGCTGCCATGGCAGTTCAGGCTCGGTCAATCGTCCCGATGATCTGAACGGAGACCGTGAATGGGTAAGCTTTACAAGGATGCTGCCACGGCACTGGACGGCGTGCTGTTTGACGGCATGACCATCATGGCTGGCGGATTTGGCCTGTGCGGTATTCCAGAGAATGCCATTCAGGCCATTCTCGATTCCGGCGTCAAGGACCTGACGATCATATCCAATAATTGCGGTGTGGACGGGTTTGGTCTTGGCAAGCTGCTGGATGCGAAGCGGATCAAGAAAATGGTGTCGTCCTATGTTGGCGAGAACAAGGAATTCGAGCGGCAATTCCTGTCGGGCGAGCTGGAGCTGGAGTTCAATCCGCAAGGCACACTGGCCGAACGTATCCGTGCGGGCGGTGCCGGTATTCCCGGATTCTACGTCAAGACCGGCGTTGGAACGGTGATCGCCGAGGGCAAGGATCACCGCGACTTTGACGGCGAGACCTACATCATGGAGACGGGGCTGACGGCGGATCTCTCCATTGTGAAAGCCTGGAAGGCCGACACGCAAGGCAATCTGATTTACCGGAAAACCGCACGGAATTTCAATCCGATGATGGCCACTGCCGGTAAGGTCACATTGGCCGAGGTTGAGGAGATTGTGGAAGTTGGCGAGCTCGATGCCGATAACATCCACACACCTGGCATTTTCGTTCAGCGCCTGATCAAGGGCGAGTTTGAGAAACGCATCGAGCAGCGCACTACGCGCGCGAAGGAGGCTTGATCATGGCCTGGACACGCGAAGACATGGCGCGCCGCTCGGCGCAGGAAATGGAAGACGGATTCTACGTCAATCTGGGTATCGGTATCCCGACTTTGGTAGCAAATTTCATCGATGAGAGCATTGATGTCACGCTGCAATCCGAAAACGGCATGCTGGGGATGGGACCTTTTCCCTATGAGGGCGAAGAAGATCCGGACCTGATCAATGCCGGCAAGCAAACGATCACCGAATTGCGGCGGACCAGCTATTTTTCATCCGCCGACAGCTTCGGCATGATCCGGGGCGGGCATATCGACCTGTCCATCCTCGGGGCCATGGAGGTCTCGGAAGCCGGCGATATCGCCAACTGGATGATCCCGGGCAAAATGGTCAAGGGTATGGGCGGCGCCATGGATCTGGTTGCCGGGGTCAAACGGGTTGTGGTGATCATGGATCATACGTCCAAAGCCGGTGATCCGAAGCTGTTGAAGCAATGCTCCCTGCCGCTGACCGGCACAGGCGTTGTCGATCGGATCATAACCAATCTGGGCGTTTTTGACGTGACCGGCGACGGGCTGGTTCTGGTTGAGCTCGCCCCGGAGGTGACGGTGGACGAGGTTCAGAAAAACACCGAGGCCAAATTCAAGTTGGCTGAGGGGTTGGCGGCGTAGCCGACGATTTTCAGGGGGCCGGCCGCCGTAGCGTCAGCATACCGGAACATTGATCGCGAGACCGCCCTGCGAGGTCTCCTTGTATTTGTCTGACATGTCCTTGGCGACGTCGCTCATCGTCTTGATGACCTGATCCAGCGAAACCTTGTGTTCGCCATCGCCGGACAGGGCGAGGCGGGCGGCATCAATGGCTTTGACGGCGCCGATGGCGTTGCGCTCGATGCAGGGGATCTGAACGAGGCCCGCGACGGGATCGCAGGTCAGGCCGAGATTATGCTCCATGCCGATTTCGGCGGCATTCTCGATCTGCTGGTTGGTGCCGCCAAGGGCCGCCGCAAGGCCACCGGCGGCCATCGAGCAGGCGACACCGACTTCACCCTGGCATCCGGCTTCTGCGCCGGAAATGGAGGCATTCTTCTTGTAAAGCGCGCCAATGGCGGCTGCGGTCAGGAAGAAGCGCAACATGCATTCGGTATCGCCTGTGCGGCGATGATGGCGGTCGAAATAGCGGGCCACGGAAGGAATGATACCGGCGGCGCCATTGGTCGGGGCTGTCACCACCCGGCCCCCGGCGGCGTTTTCCTCGTTGACGGCCATGGCCCAGAGATTGATCCAGTCCATGGCGGTGAGGGGATCAGCCTCGGCCTTGTCCGGGTTTTCCAGAAGGGAGCGATGCATTTTTGCGGCGCGCCGCTTCACATTCAGCCCGCCGGGCAGGATGCCATCATGTCTCAGGCCGCGATCAATGCAGTCCTCCATGGCTTTCCAGATGGTTCTGATGCCATCCCGGATTTCGTCTTCCGACCGGAAGGCCATTTCATTCGCCAGCATGATCTCGGGGATCGACAAACCGTGCTCTTTGCCCAGCGCGATGAGTTCATCGCCTGAATTGAAGGGGTAGGGTTCGCCGTCCTGGTCACCGACGGCAGAATTGCGGCCCGCTTCCTGTTCATCGATGACAAATCCGCCGCCGATCGAATACCAAATCTCTTCGCGCAAGACTTCGCCATATTTATCCAAGGCCCGGAATTTCATGGCATTTGAATGAAACGGTAGTCGGGTGCCGCCGTCAAAAATCAGGTCTTCGTCCACGTTGAATCCGATGTCGTGCTGACCCGCCGCCTTCAACGTGCCGTCCTTTCGGATGCGTTCGATCTTGCCGGCCATCGTGTCCGGATCGATTCTGGCGGGATCCTCGCCTTCCAGTCCGAGCAATACGGCGTTGTCGGTGCCGTGCCCGACGCCGGTGAAGGCGAGGGAGCCATAGAGCTCGGCTTGCAGGCGCGCAATCCGGTCAAGGCCATGTTCGTCCCGGACACGCGAAACAAATGTCCCGGCAGCTTTCATAGGCCCGACAGTGTGCGAACTGGAGGGGCCGACACCAATCTTGAAGAGGTCGAAGACACCGAGGTGCATTTGCTATCCTTCGCCCAATCCGCGATCGGGGGTGAATGCGTTGAAGCAAAGAATTGTCTGCGTGTCCTTGATGCCTGGAAGGACCTGAATTCGCTGGTTCACGAAGCGGCCGATATCCTCATCGGCTTCCACCGAGAAGTGGGCCAGAAGGTCATAGACACCGGATACCGAATGGACGTGGCGGGCCTCGTCGATCTGATCGACGATATCGCTGGCGACGTCATAGGTCTTGCCCAGCTCGCATTTGATGAAAACGTAGAATTGACGCATTGCATCCTCTTAGACTGTTGCCGGTTTTCTAGGCGGAAAACCCTCTGCTTCCTACATGGAATGTCCGCCGTTGAGTGCAATGGCCTGACCATTGATGCTGCGGCTGTCCGGATGACAGAGCCAGCCGGCGATCTCGGCGACTTCCTCGACCTCCAGAAGCCGGCCTTGCGGATTGTTCTTGGCGAGCTCGGCGATGGCCTGTTCGCGTGTCGCTCCGGTTTTCTCGATGATTGTCCGGATGGCGCCTTCGGCCATTTCGGTGCGGACATAGCCCGGACAGATGGCATTGACGGTTGTGTTGGTCTTCGCCCATTCCGCTGAGAGGGCGCGGGTCATGCCGATCACGGCGTGTTTGGAGGCGCAATAGTGGGTAATGTAGGGGCCGCCTGACAGGCCGGCGATGGATGAAATGTTGATCACCCGCCCGGACTCTGCGGTCCGCATGTCATTCGCGACCGCCTTGGTGCAGCGGAATACGCCGGTGACATTTACATCCTGAATCCGGAGAAATTCATCTTCGCCCATCCGGTGGAAGGGCGCAGAGGAGGCAATGCCGGCATTGTTCACGAGGATCGAGATCGGGCCATCGCGGCGCGCGTCTTCGAAGGCGGCCTCGACAGCGGCACTGTCGGTTACATCACACTGAATGGCGCGCGCGCGCTCAACTGTTTTCGCTTGCGTTTCCAGACGCTCCAGATTGCGCCCCATCAACACACAATTTGCGCCATCCGCTGCCAACCGCCTGGCAATGGCCAAGCCAATACCCGTTCCACCACCGGTGATGACGGCGGTCTGTCCCTTCAGATGTCCCATCTGTCTATCCCTTTTTCCATTGTCCGAATGTCCCGCCGGTTTCCGCCAATTCCCGGATCAGAGGGGCGGGCGCCCACCATTTCGGGCCGTATTTTTCCTGATAAAATTCAAGGCGCTCGAGAATATGCTTTGCGCCCAGTTCGTCCGCATAGCACATCGGTCCGCCGCGATAGCGCGGAAAGCCATAGCCATTAGCGTATACGACATCGATGTCACTGGCCCGCTGGGCAATGCCTTCTGACAGTATGGCGGCGCCTTCATTGATCAGCGCCAGCATGCACCGTTCGACAATTTCCTCAGGCGCTACGTCGCGCCGCTTGACGCCGTACTCGGCCGCCAGCGTCTCGATCATGGCCATCACGTCGGGGTCAGGCTCCGGTGAACGGCTTCCCGGTGCGTAATTGAATATTCCGGCCCCTGTCTTCTGACCTTTGCGGCCCATTTCGACGAGGCGGTCCTGAAGGACGGAGGCGAGGGGTTCATAGTCTTCGCCGGCTGTCATTGAACGGCGATTGTCATAGCCGATATCAAGCCCGGCAAGGTCGGCCATGGCGAGGGGGCCCATCGGCATACCAAAGCCATAAAGGGCCTTGTCAACGTCTTCCGGAGCCGCCCCTTCCATCATGCAAAGGCCCGCTTCCCGGCCATATCCCTTCAGCATGCGATTGCCGATAAAGCCGTGACAGACGCCGGACACAACCGGCACTTTCTTGATTTTTCTTGCGGCATCCAGTGCGGTCGCTAGTGCAGTGTCTGACGTTTTGTCTCCGCGCACGATTTCGAGCAGGCGCATCACATTGGCCGGCGAGAAGAAGTGCATACCCAGAACGCGCGACGGATCTTTCGTTCCGGCGGCAATGGCATCGACGTCGAGATAGGAGGTATTCGTGGCGAGGATGGCATCGGGCCGGGCGACACGGTCGAGTTCGGCGAAAACGTCTTTCTTGACGTCCATCCGCTCGAAGACCGCTTCAATAATCAGATCGCAGGCCGCAAACGCCTCCCAATTATCCGCGGGCTGTATCCGGTCATATCGATCCAGAGCCTCGGCCTCGCTGGTCCGCCCCTTTGCGGCCGACGCCATGTAGAGGCTGCGGATTTTTTCCAGTCCTGCCTTCAATGCTTCGGCATTGGCATCATACAGCCGGACCGCGAAGCCGGCATTGGCGAAAGCCATGGCGATGCCGCCGCCCATCGTTCCGGAGCCGACCACGCCAATCAGCCCCAGCGATTTTGGCGCGGCGTTCAGGCCATCGACTTTTGCCGACAGGCGTTCGGAAAAGAAAAGGTGTCGCATGGCGCGGGATTGAGATCCGCCAATCAGTTCCAGAAAGAGTTCGCGTTCCTTTTCCAGTCCCGCCTCAAAAGGCAGTGTGGCAGAAGCAAGGACTGCCTCGGTGGCTTTCCCGACCGCAATCTGACCGCGGCGCGCCTTTGCCGCCTTGGCCAGTTCGGCATCGATTGCAGGCTGATCGATGCTGGGCGCCGGTAAATCCCTGATGCGGCGTTTGACAGTTTTCGTCCGCGCGAAGGCGATGGTGGCTTCCAGAATATCGCCGTCTGACATCTCATCGCAGAGCCCGATCTCGACGGCCCGCGCCGCGGAGACGGGTTTGCCATCCAGAGTCATGGCGAGCGTTGCGGCGATCCCCGCAAGGCGTGGTGCGCGCTGCGTCCCACCCGCGCCCGGGAAAATGCCGAGGTCTATCTCGGGAAATCCCACCCGTGCTTTGCGGTCAATCACGCGATAATCACAACCGAGAGCGGTTTCGAGACCGCCTCCGAGCGCCATGCCGTGAATGGCAGCGACAACGGGTACGGGGCAATTCTCAAGCGCGGCTATCATGTCGGGCAATGACGGTGAGAGCGGCGGCTTGCCAAATTCGGTTATGTCGGCACCGGCAAAGAAAGTGCGTCCTTCGCAATGGAGAACAACGCACCTTGCATCGCCAACTTCCGTCAATGCTTTGACCACGCCGTCGCGCACGGCATGGCCCAGCGCGTTCACGGGCGGGTTATTGACGCGGATGATCAGGCATTCTTCACGGCGTTCTGTATTGACGATATCGCTCATGTTACAGCAGCCTTCTGTTTGAACAGGGCCTGATCCCATTCGTTCGATGTCATGACATCGCGCAGGATGTCCACAGCGTTCCAGACATCCACGTAGGAAATGTAGAGGGGAGCAAACCCGAAACGGAGAATGTCGGGCGCTCTGAAGTCCCCAATCACTCCGCGGGCTATAAGTGCCTGCATGATGGCGTAGCCATCCGGATGATGAAAACTGACCTGACTGCCGCGCTCGGCGGCATTGGTCGGGCAGGCAGGATCAAAGCCGAAGTCGGCACATTGTTCCTGAACGAGCTGAATGAAAAGATCACCCAGGGCGGACGATTTTTGTCTCAGCGCCAGCATGTCGGCTTCGAGCATCAGATCGACGCCAACCTCCAGCGCGGCGCACCCGATAATTCCCGGTGTTCCGCATTGAAAGCGGTTTATGCCGGGGGCGGGGGTATAGCGATCGTCGAAGGCAAAGGGCTGCTTGTGGCCCAGCCAACCGGAAAGAGCCGGGAAGACTTTTTCCTGATGTCGTCTGGCCACAAAGGTAAAGGCCGGTGCGCCGGGGCCACCATTGAGGTATTTGTATCCGCAACCGATGGCGAAATCAGCATTACAGCCGTTAAGATCAACCGGCATTGCTCCGCAGGAATGTGAGAGGTCCCAGATCACCGGGACGCCTTTTGCATGGGCGGCGGCCGTTATCGCCTTCATGTCCCGCAGACGGCCTGTCTTGTAATGCGTGTGGGTTAAAAGAAGCGCCGCGGTGGTCTCGTTCAGACTTTCGACGACGTTTCCGGGCTCGACCAGCCGCGCCGTGATGCGGTCCGGGGCGATACTCGCCAACCCTTCGATCATATAGGCGTCGGTCGGAAAATTGCCGGTCTCGGTGACCAGCGTCTTGCGTGTAGAATCAATCTGAAGACATGCGTTCAGGCATTTGAAAACATTTATGGATGTGCTGTCACCAACGATCACCTCTCCGTCGTCTGCGCCGATCAGCCTTGCGATCTTGTCGCCGATGCGCGCGGGGGCGTTGATCCAGTCATTCGAATTCCATGACCGGATGAGATCCTGTCCCCATTCGCGTGCGACAACATCGTTGACCCGGTCTTTTGCCGCTTTTGGCAGGCAGCCCAGAGAATTGCCATCGAGATAGATCAAATCGTCCGGGATATCGAAACGCTCGCGAAAAGGCGCGAGTGGGTCGTTTTCGTCCAGAAGCGTGACGTCATCGAGCGTTTTGCGGTTCATCTACAACTCTCTCAAAAGAGCGCGGACCGGTGCGGCATCGGCCCCGTCAATTTTCAGCGGCGCAGCGATCAATTCATACGGACCTTCGCTCACATCATCGAGCACCAGGCCCTCCAGAATGGCCATACCGGCGCGGCGAACTGCATTATGCGCTTCCAGCGTCTTGGAGGTTTCGGGGTCCAGAGACGGTCCATCCATGCCGACCAGCCTGACGCCGGCACTTGCGAGCAGTTCAATGGTTTCAGGGGCAATGGCAGCATAGTCCGATACCCATTGATCATGTGGGAAATGATCGAAGGTCCGGAACAGAATGCGTGCACAGCCGGCGGCATCGGCCAATTCAAAGTCCGAAGGCCGCACCAGATCAATCGCCTTGCGGACATCAAAAACATGGCATCTTCCGACATAGATTTCCGGATCGACCTCGGCGATGGTCTTGCCCTGCGGGTCGTAGTGAAGAGGCGCATCTGCGTGCGCGCCGGAATGGGTCGACAGGGTGAGACGGGATACATTGACCGGACAGCCGGGCTCGATCGTCCAGGTGGGTTCCAGGGAAAAGGGCGTATCTCCCGGCCAGACGGGTAATTGCGGACGCAGCGTCTGGGAAATATCGATCAGGCGTTTCGCCATCAGAGCGAAGTCCTGACCGTCCAGAGTTCCGGGAAAAAGCGCAGCTCCAGCGCCTTTACGAGATAGGAGACTCCGCCGGTTCCGCCCGTGCCGCGGCGATAACCGATGATACGTTCGACGGTCTTCATATGGTTGAAGCGCCAGAGCTGGAATTTATGCTCTACATCTACCAGTTTCTCTGCCATTTCATAGAGTTGCCAATGTTCTTCAATGTTGGAATACACCTCTTTCCATGCGGTCTCCACGGCTGGGGAGGGTTTGTATGGCTGTGACCAGTCGCGGTCGAGGCGATCCGCAGGAATATCAAATCCGGCTTTTGCAAGCTGGCGCAGCGCCTCATCATATATGCTCGGCTTGTTGAGATATTCCCGGACGGCATCGGCCTGCTGCGATTTGCCATGCACCCGGGCCATGGCGGCATTCTTGTTGCCCAAACGGTATTCCAGCATGCGGTATTGATAGCTCTGAAAGCCGGAACTCTGGCCCAGCTTGTCGCGGAATTTCAGATAATCCGCCGGCGTCATGGTAGCGAGAATGGACCATGACTGGGTCAGCTGTTCCTGGATCCGGGCGATGCGTGACAACATCTTCGAGGCGGGTCCGAACTCACCGGCGATGATGCATTCGATAGCCGCATCCAGCTCGTGCAGGCACAGTTTCAGCCATAACTCGGACGCCTGATGGATGATGATGAACATCATCTCGTCGTGCTCGGTGGTCATCGGCTGTTGTGCTTTCAGGACGCCGTCCAGCTTCAGATAGGCACCGTAGGAGAGGCCGCCTTCGGGGGACCAGTGAACGTCTTCACCGGACAGATCGACTGAAGTCGAGATGGATTCAGGCATTTGCAGATTCCATTTGTTTTGAATTGCGGAGAGCCTAGTCCGAGTGCTGCCACGACGGAAGGCGGCATGATGTATTGCGTTCAATAGCCCCGGAAATAAAAAGGGCGGCCCCGGAAGACCGCCCTCATTCATGCGCTGAAAGGGTTTACCAGCCGCAATTGCGGCCTTCGTTTTCTTCTTCCAGATACGTCATCAGCGGCTGGAAATAGGCAATGATGGCCGAGCCATCCATTTCGCGCGTGCCAGTGAAGGCTTCGAGCGCATCCGGCCATGGCTGGGAGGCGCCCATTTCCAACATTTCATTGAAGCGGGCACCGACTTCCTCATTGCCATAGACCGTACAACGATGCAGCGGGCCGTCCCAACCGGCCATTTCGCAAGCGGCCTGCTGGAACTGGAATTGCAGAATATAGCTCAGGAAATAGCGCAGATAAGGCACATTATTGGCGATGTGGTATTTCGCGCCCGGGTCAAAGGCGTCCGCAGGCCGCTCGACCGGCGGATAAACGCCCTGATACTGGTTGCGAAGCTCCCACCATGCCGTGTTGTAATCTTCCGGCGTGATCTCGCCCCGGAAGACGCGCCAGCGCCATTGATCCATCATGACGGCGAAGGGCAGGAAGGCGATCTTGTCGAGCGCCAGGTCCATCAGAAGGCCGAGGTCGGCGTCCTCGCCCGGCACCTGATCCTGATCAAGCAGATCAATCTGGACGAGGTATTCAGGCGTCACCGAAAGCGCAACAAAATCGCCGATAGCTTCGTGGAAGCCGTCATGAGCGCCATTCTGGAACAGCGTATCCTGATCCTGATAGGCCCGTTGGTAATAGTTATGGCCCAGCTCATGGTGGACAGTGCGGAAATCCTCGGCATTGACGTTTGTACACATCTTGATGCGGATATCGTCGCGGGAATCGAGATTCCATGCCGAAGGATGGCAGACGACTTCCCGGTCACGCGGGCGGGTGATCAATGACCGGTCCCAGAAGGATTGCGGCAGCGGATCAAGGCCAAGCGAGGTGTAGAAGCGTTCGCCGGTTTCCACCATTTCGCGTGCGTCATAATCAGCATCTACCAGGAGCTGGGTGAGGTCATAGCTTTCGCCTCCGCCCTCGACACCGGCGATATCGCGGATCGGTCCCCAGCCCTGGGCCCACATATTACCCAGCAAATCAGCGCGGATCATACCGGTTTCAGCCTGAACCTCGGTGCCGTATTCGGCGCTCAACTCACCGCGCACGGCGCAGTGAAGCTGTTCGTAAAGCGGCTCGACCTGTCCCCAGAGGCGTTCCACCTCGGCTTCCATCTCATCGGCCGGCATGTCGTAATTCGACAACCACATTTCGGCGAGATCGGAAAAGCCGAGCTCGCGTGCGCCCTCATTGGCCAGATCGACCATGGCGGCATAATCCTGACTCATCTGCCCCGGATCGATGGCATTGCGCCACTGGCTCCACATTGCGGTCAGGACTTCCGGATCGCGCACAGTGCCCATGAGCACTTCCATCGTGTCGAGGGGAACCGCGTCAAGATCAACGTCCTCGCGTCCGGTTGCTTCAGTGATTTCGGCGGCGGTGATGAGCTCAGGATCGAGGGAGACCGTGCCGGTCGAATAGGCCGAGCTCATTCGCGTGGTCAGTTCCGCCAATTCCTCGGCCGCTCCGGACCGGGACGGGGCGGGCAGGGTGATGCCCGCTGTCAGATTGGTCATCTTGCGGCGCAGATCCAGTGGCAGATCCAGCTCAGCGAAAGGAGCCGTGCCGAGGGCCATGCGGACGGCCATTTCGGTGCCTTCGGCACTGACGCGGCTGACCAGAAATTCCGTGTCCTCGGTGATGAAGTTGGAATAGACCCAGAAAACGCGGCTGGCATATTCGTTGAATTCCGCGAGTTCCTGCTCGGTTGAGGCAAGAAACGCTTCGGCATCCGCGACATTCGGTTCGCTGGTTTCCGCTGCCATTTCGACATTGGCGGTCCCATCCGCATTTGAGGTGTCCTGGCCTACCGCCTCGCTCTCGCCACATGCGGCAAGGGACAACAGGGCCATGCCTGCGACACCATACATCCACGTCTTCATGATTTCTCTCCTGAGACACTAAATTCTTGGCGCCAGTATTGCCACGATATCAATGAATGTAACCCCGACAAATGCAAGGCTCTGAATTCGCGAGCATATCGGAGCTTTGCGCTTGTGATCAGGGACATCGTATCGCTGCGGCCGAAGGACGTGCCTTAATTTTCATTAACGAATTGTCTTGTCGCCGCGTTTGCAATTTGCGTATGTTTCCTTCTGGCGGGGATGGTCAGGATCAATTGGAACTTCCCCTTAAGTTCTGCCGCTCGCGCAATTACGCGGGCCTGCATCGGGAAAAATCGTAATGTCGATTCGCGCGCTTATTCTGTCTGTAACAGCTCTTTCGACTTTTCTGGCGCCAGGGATCGCACTCGCACAAACGACTGGATCCAGTCCGGCGCGGGCCGACTCAATATCGGAATTAACGCCAACCGGTTTTTCACTGCGTTGGCTGCCAGGTGTTGTTCGCGATCCGCATTGGCTGATGACATCCAGCGCGACAATCGCGAGCGCCTCTGTCGGAGATTCGCCCAACGGAGCCGGGTCGACGTGTACGATCGGGAATAATGGTACGGGCAGCGCCACTTCACTCGAATGCGGGACCGGGTTGACTGTCAGCACTGCCACCAATGCGACGGCCATCGGGGCCTCCTCATCCGCGACGGCGAACGAAGCGACATCTCCGGGTGGCTCCACACAAGCGACAGGCGTCCGGTGATGGCGGCGAGATTTATTCTGGCTGGCGGTTAACGGAATAAATGGCATCCGTTGACGATATGGTGTAACATTCTTCCGAGTTTTTCGGGCTGGATCGAAATTCTGGCTTGGGAGCAGCGCACTAATTTTCTAGGGGAGATATCAATGCACCGCTTATTAATTGCCGGGGTTGCAATCGCGACCATGCCTTCACTGGCTTTTGCCGATAACATGTTTGGCGGCGTCTCGGTTACCGCAGATAGCGGTGGTGATACGCGGATCATGTTTGAATCCCTGAATCCCGAAATCATGCGAATGAATGTCGGTGACCGCGTGTCGCTCAATTTCGGGCCCGGCTATGAAGCCGAGCTTGACCGGATCGAAGATCAGGCATTGGGATCGCGCGTCTGGGTCGGCCGCTTGGCGGACCATACCATTCACAATCGTGTTCTGATCACGCAGACGAACGGCTTCGTGTTCGGGCGCATCCAGACTGAAGACGGTCTTTGGATGATTATTCCCGAAGCCAACGGCCATCGGATCATGCAAATGCCGGAAGGCGGGGAGCGGCTTCAAAACCCCAATGACGTTTTGATTCCGAATTATGATCTGGTGGTTCAGGAAGGCCGCGAACGCGTCGCTGAAGCCGGTGAGACCATTGCCGAGGCCGTACCGGTCGGATCCAACGGCATTGTTGATATTGCTGTTTTCTATTCCCAGAGTTTTTCCGCCCGGTGGGGCCTCGCAACAGGCGGTCGGGTTCAGTATCTGATGGCGGTTCTCGATCAGGCGCTGATTGATTCCGACACCGGACTGCGTGCGCGGCTCGTTCATCTGGATTCCGTCACGCTCAACAACGACGCGGCCAATCAGAGTGAGACGCTCAACAATCTCTCCGGCAATCCGAATGGTGACACTCCGGTGACGCAGGACCTTACTGCTTTACGCGCTGCCGGCGTCACCTATGGCGCCGATCTTGTCGCCATTCTGCAAAGGTCACTGACGGGTCAGAGTTCATGTGGCCTCGCTTGGGGCATTGGGCAACCGGCCTCCAATGGGGTGATCAACCAGAACAGCCGCGATTTTGGATACTCGGTGTCCGCAGACTGGATTACCGATACGGATAATCCGGTCGGCCAGTTCAGTCTTTGCTCCGACGTGACCTTCGCGCATGAAATCGGGCACAATCTCGGCTTTGCGCATAATGTGGAAGATGCTGGCGGTGCACCAACCGGCGGTGTTCGCACCTTTGCGCACGGCCACCGCGTAGACTGCACATTCGGAACCATCATGGCCTATTCATCGGGTGGCGGCGTGACCTGTCCTCCAGGAGCACCCAACGGTCCGGGCGGCGAAGCCGAGGCCCTGTATTTCTCCAATCCCGATATCAATCTGTGCCCGAATGGGGCGGCCTGTGGTATTGCGGCTCCTCCCGGGCAGGAATTGATAGCTTCCGCCGAGGTTGACGGAGTCAACACGAATGATCCGGCGGACAATGCTCGCGCCGCACGCGAAGAGAGCCTGAATGTAGTCAATTTCCGTGCCGAAGCGCCGCGGGTTGTTTCCGCGGTTCTGCCGATTACACGTTCGGTCCAGAATGGAACAGCCGCGACGGCGTTTGCGACGATCATTAATCCGTTGCCCACGGGTACCACGGCGACGGGCTGTGGTCTGCGGCTGGCAGGTGCAACGCCAGCGCA
The DNA here is from genome assembly GCF_014323565.1 of Hyphobacterium sp. CCMP332. Lineage (NCBI taxonomy): Bacteria > Pseudomonadati > Pseudomonadota > Alphaproteobacteria > Maricaulales > Maricaulaceae > Hyphobacterium > Hyphobacterium sp. CCMP332. Next base: position 949,224 of record NZ_CP058669.1, on the reverse strand, counting down.
GTTTTCCTATCAGACCACCACACCGGCCAATGCCTTGTCGGGCGCGGCCAATACTCCAGCGGATATCGTCGCCGGCGGGGCCCAGAACTTTGTGTTCTCGGTCACCAGCGCAGCAGAGTTCATCGACAATGTCGGTACGCCTGGTTTCCGGCCCTCCGCCAACAGTGAAAGCGACCTGTTCATCGAGGCTTTCTGCGGAAATCGCCGATCGGCCGAATATACGCTTGGTCTGAATTCGCTGACCTTCCGATCCACAGCGGCCGGTTCGGCGGATATTGTCGCCCTGGCTGCGACATTGCCGGCAAATCCGGGCTGGGTGATCGTCCCGACGACGGGAAATTTTGTCGGCGTATTCTCGGTAGCGATTTCAAATGTCGGGAATGCCGGAAATCTTGTGGTCTCTGCTGATACCGGGGGGCGGACTCTCGCGATCAACAATATCGAGATATGTCCGACTGATGCCGGTGGGTTTTGTACCACCCCTCGCGCTGCCACGCAGAATGTGGCGGTTGGTGCCAATGGTACAGCGACGTTCGGTGTCTTCGTGCGAGGCACGGGTGCCGCAATCGCGAATGATCCGGCCCGTAATCGCGTCTTCGTTCGCTTCGCAGAGGGTGGAAATGCCGTGGGTGCCACCAGTGTTGCGGTGCGTACAGAATAAACATTTCGCTTTTTGATCGGACCTATCAAGGCCGCTCTTCGGAGCGGCCTTTTTTTTTTCAAAATTCACGGCGTGTCCGTCGTCAGAACATTTGGCACAGATGGCATCGTAGATTAGTGGAGCATCGGCCTCGTCTGGTTGATTGATATTAGGCGGCGATCTTGCAGTGTTGCAAGCGCCGATGTTCAAGTGTCTGTCGCTTGATCCTTTCACGTTGTTTGATGATGGCAGGAGCCCTGCCGAAGTAGGCGTCGGCAGGTGTCACATTGTTCAGGCTCTCGTGGTAGCGTTGATGATTGTAGTGTTCGACGAACGCTTCGATCTGGGCTTCGAGGTCGCCGGGCAGGAAGTAGTTTTCCAGTAGAATGCGGTTCTTCAAGGTCTGGTGCCAACGCTCGATCTTGCCTTGCGTCTGGGGATGGAAGGGTGCGCCGCGAACATGGCTCATGCGCCGGGCCTCGATATAGTCTGCCAGCTCACCAGCGATGTAGCTCGGGCCGTTGTCGCTGAGCAGGCGCGGCTTGTGAACCACGTTGGCATGATCGCAGCCTGAAGCAGCGAGCGCCATGTCCAGCGTGTCGGTGACGTCCTCGGCGCGCATGGTCGAACACAGCTTCCAGGCGATGATGTAGCGCGAGTAATCGTCGAGTACGGTCGACAGATACATCCAACCCCATCCGATGATCTTGAAGTAGGTAAAGTCTGTCTGCCACATCTCGTTCACCCGGGTCGTCTGGGTATGGAAGCTATCGGCAGCCTTGATCACCACATAGGCCGGGCTGGTAATCAGATCATGGGCCTTCAGCAAGCGGTAGACCGTGGCCTCAGACACGAAGTAACGCGTCTCATCAGTGAACCGCACGGCCAGTTCGCGCGGGCTCAGCTCGGTCTGCTCCAACGCCAGTTCGATAATCTGGTCATGCACCTCGGCGGGGATGCGGTTCCACACCCTGCTCGGCGTCGATGGCCGGTCCGCCAACGCTTCGGGCCCACCTTCCAGATACCGGTCATACCAGCGATAGAAAGTTCGCCGCGCTATACTCAGCCTCTCAAGCGTGACCTTGGCAGGCAAGTGGGACTGCTCGACGAGCCTGATGATCTCGAGCTTCTCAGCTGCAGGATATCTCATGCGCCGTCTCCCCCATCCGCGAGAATGCTTTTTTTGAGTAGACGGTTCTCCAGCGTCAGATCAGCCACGCATTCTTTGAGATCACGCGCCTGATGGCGCAGGTCCTTGACCTCATCGCTGGTGGCGGCACGTGCCGTGTCACCGGCAAGCCGGCGCTTGCCAGCCTCCATGAACTCCTTCGACCATGTGTAATACAGGCTCTGCGCAATGCCTTCCTTGCGGCATAGCTCGGCAACGCTGTCGTCACCACGCAGACCTTCCAGCACGATCCTGATCTTGTCTTCTGCAGAGAAGTGTCGCCGCGTTGCCCGGCGGATGTCCTTTACCACACGATCTGCAGGCTTTTTGGACTTTGTAGATTTGGGTCTCATCTTCATTCCTTCGTCATTACGACGAGAACCAAATCCTCCTTAAATCACAACCCCAATTCTGTGCCATAGGTGCTGACGGGGAACAAATTCAATTTGATTGATCTTAAAATTGAGTTTGGATGATTTTTGGAACTTAGACGACATCTCAATCTTTGAGCTTATGTCACTATTGTCCCCGGAAGTTGGTGAAAATTATCCGCTTAATGCAACCGGGCGAGCAACTTTTACGACCGGCCCATGTCTGGAAGATGCTCCAGTGAAGGGATACTGCAGTAAGTACCGAGGTAGAAAGTAAGAATATATCGCAAGCAACCGCCTAACGCAGAAACAATGCTTTAGCGCCATTTTTACCCTGTTTTTGTAGCCACTGCCCGACGGTACCACCAACCATCGCTTACTTCTGAGAATTAATTTGGAACGGCGTCAATTAGAATTGGTGGGTGTATTGGTGGGTAAAACGAAAGAAAACAAACCCACTTTCCTATAACTCATTATATCTTATAACTTATTTTAAATCATCTGGCGGAGGGGGAGGGATTCGAACCCCCGGAACCTCGCGGCTCAACGGTTTTCAAGACCGCCGCAATCGACCACTCTGCCACCCCTCCGCAGATGATGTTTCCTCTTAGCTGGGGAGGCTGGTAAATGGCAACCTGCTTATGCTTACACTTGTTTCACTCCTTTCCGGTAAAAACTGCCCCGGTTTTCCAGGCGCAGGAGAGGTGCTGTGGTGTTTTCAGCCAGGTCTTCGGTTGTGATTGCGGTCATGCTCTGTTCGCTGGTGCTGAGCGCGTGTTCGTCTGCACCGGCGTCCTACATCGTGCGCGGCATAGATGTTTCGTCGCCGCCCAGCCGATCCACATCCTCCGCGAATACAAGTTCCGGAGGAGGGGGCAGCGCCTGGAGTAGCGGCAGTGGCGAGCAGAAAATCGGACGTCCCTACACAATCGCCGGGCGCACCTATGTGCCTGCCCGCGACGATGATTATGACGAAATCGGCATTTCGTCCTGGTATGGGCCAAATTTTCACGGCCTGCCGACGGCCAATGGCGAAATATTTGATCAGAATGCGCTTTCTGCTGCGCATACGACCTTGCCGATTCCCGCCATGATCGAAGTCACCAATCTGGAAAATGGCCGCACGGCGGTATTGCGACTGAATGATCGCGGGCCGTTTGCGGATGATCGCATTCTGGATGTCAGCCGGGCCGCTGCGATAGAGCTCGGCTTCCTGTCGCAGGGACTGACCCGGGTACGGGTTCGATACCTGGGTCCGCCCGAAGGCGTTGCCCCGGCGGGAACGGTTGCCCAGTCACGAATTTATGCGGCAAACGATCCCGGCGCGCGCTATCGCGTTCAGGCAGGCGCGTTCTCCGAACGCGAGAATGCTGAAGCCATGCGCCGGCGTCTGGCAGCGGCGGGTGATGTCCGGATTGAAGGTGCCCGGTCGGCCGGGCGGCGGATATATCGTGTATTTGTGGGCGATGATCTGCCGCGGTCGGAAGCTGATTCCCTGAGCCGTGACCTGACACGCTTTGGCGTTTACGATGCGCGTGTCGTTGCATTGAACTGACAGCAGGCTTGCGGCCAGAGCGGCATCGCGTTTCAATCACGGCTATCGACCGGCTGTCTGATTCCGCGATGGAGAAATGCTCGTGCGCGCATTCATTTTATTCTGCCTGATCTGCTTTACGCCTCTGGCGCAGGCACAGGAATTTCAGACCACTGCCAGTCATGCCGTGATCCTTGATTACGAAACCGGCGAAATCCTCTTCAATCACAATGGTGAAGAGCCGATGCCGCCGGCATCCATGTCCAAGCTGATGACAATATTGATGGCATTTGAAGCCATTGATCGTGGTGCATTATCGCTTGATGACGAATTGCCGGTCTCTGAGCATGCTTGGCGCACGGGCGGCGCTGCTTCGGGATCTTCAACCATGTTTCTTGAAGTCAATTCTCGTGTTCGCGTCGAGGATTTGCTTCGGGGTATTATTATCCAGTCGGGTAATGATGCGTGCATCGTCATTGCGGAGGCTATCTCGGGCTCCGAGGCGGCCTTTGCTGCTGATATGACGGCGCGGGCGCACGAGCTCGGCCTGTCGAGTGCGAGCTTTGCCAATTCGACTGGTTGGCCGCATCCTGATCAGGTGATCAGTGCTGCCGATCTGGCCCGTCTGGCGGCCATCATTATACGAGACCACGCAGATTTTTACGAAATTTATTCCGAGCGGGAATTTACATATAACGGTATCCGCCAGTTCAATCGCAACCCGTTGCTGGCGACCATGAACGAGGTCGACGGCCTGAAAACCGGCCATACGCAGGATAGCGGATATGGCCTTGTGGCCTCGGGAGAACGCGACGGCGTCCGCCGTATTGTCGTTTATAACGGGATGGAAAGCGAACGCGCCCGCGCCAATGAAGGCGAGCGCCTGATGCGTGCAGCTCTGGCGGATTTCGAGGTTGTGGACCTGGCCGTGGCGGGTGCGATTGTAGGCGAAGCGGACGTTTTTCTGGGACAGGCCGAAACCGTCTCTTTGCGCCTGAATGACGATGTTCAGGTCGGAATTCATACGCGGTCACGCGATGTTTTGCGGGCCGAAGTCGTTTATCCCGGACCCATTGCCGCCCCGATTGCGGAAGGTGATGTGGTTGCCCGCCTGGAAGTATCAGGCCCGGGCATCGACACGCGGAGCTATGATCTGGAAGCCGCTGAAGACATTGCCAAGCAGGGCATGGTCGGTCGTGCCCTCGCAGGGCTGGGCAGTTTGTTTGGCGGAAATTGATGCCAAAGGGTCTGTTCGTCACACTGGAGGGCGGTGAGGGGGCCGGAAAGTCCACACTCGCGCGGGCCCTGCAAGCAGAGCTGATCAGACGGGGCCGTGAAGTGGTGCTGACGCGGGAACCCGGAGGCACGCTAGGTGCCGAGGAAATTCGCGCCTTGCTGGTCAAGGGCGACACAGAGCGCTGGTCAGCGATGACCGAGGCCTTGCTCTTTTATGCGGCCCGCGTCGACCATGTCGAGAAAGTCATTCAACCGGCCATCGCACGTGGCGCGATCGTGATTTCGGACCGGTTTGCCGATTCCACCATGGCGTATCAGGGCGCCGCTGGCGGGATCGAGCTGGATCGATTGAAAGCCTTGCACCGATTGGCCCTGAACGACTTTCAGCCGGCCCTGACCTTGCTGGTTGATATCCCGCCCGAGACCGGTCTGAATCGCACGCGTGACCGTCTGGGGCTGGAGGTCCGGTTTGAATCCAAGGCGCTGGCCTTCCACGAGCGATTGCGGGCCTGTTTTCATCGATTGGCCGCCGAAGAACCGGATCGCTTTGTGACGCTGAATGGTCAGAACGACCCCGGCGATGTGGCCGATGCCGCATTACAGGCCCTGCTGGAGCGGTTGAAGGATGACTAGTCCCGATCTCGAGCCCGATTGTGAAGCCGGATGCGCTCCGCCGCGAGAGATTGAACATCTGTTCGGTCATGACACAGCGATGGCGCAGTTTGATACGGCCCAGCAATATGGCCGCCTTCACCATGCCTGGATGATTACAGGGCCAAAGGGGGTGGGCAAAGCCAGTTTCGCCTACAAGGCGGCAATGTCGCTTCTGGCCGGATCGAGCGATGCCGCCTCTGCCCGGCAAAAGGTGAGGGCACAGGCGCACCCAAATCTTCTGACCATTCGCCGTCCCTGGGACGACAAGCGCAAGCGCTGGCGCGGCGAGGTGACCATTGATGAAGTCCGCCGTGTCCCCGATTTCTTTTCCCGCAGCGGTGGGGAAGACGGTTGGCGGATCGTCATTGTCGATTCCATGGATGAGTTCAATCGCAACGCGGCCAATGGTTTGCTGAAGACTCTGGAAGAGCCTCCAAAGCGCGGATTGCTACTTCTGGTGACTCATTCACCCGGACGGCTTTTACCGACAATCCGGTCGCGCTGCCGGCAACTGGATCTGCGTGCGCCGTCGGTGGTAGCGACGCGGGACTGGCTGGTCGACGGGCATGGTGTTTCTGTCGCAGAGGCCCAAGCGGCGTCTGAACTGGCGGCCGGCGCGCCGGGACGCGCCCTGGCGCTGCTCCAATCCGGGGCTGTCGGTCTGGAAAAGGATGTGCGCGACCTTTTAGGGCGCCTTCCCAATTGGGACACACGCGCTTCGCGGCGTTTGGCGGCGAAAGTCTCGACAAAGGCAGGGGAATCCCTGCGTCCGCATCTCTATGCCTCATTGACCCGTAATGCGGCGCGGCTGGCCAGGGAAGCTGCCCAGAATGGCGTTGCGCCCGAGCCATGGCTTGATGCGTGGAAGGCTATTCAGGGTCTGGAATCAGAGGCGGAAGGCGTCTATCTCGACGCCAAGCAGGCGGCATTGGCGGCCTTCGCCCATATGGAAAGCGCCGCGCGCGCCAGTCGTCTTTGAACATGCTGATTGATAGCCACACCAATCTGCACGGTGAGACATTCGCCGAGGATCTGCCAGATGTTCTGGATCGCGCCCGATCTGCCGGTGTGCGGGGCATGATCGCGATTTGCTGCCGACTGGCTGATTTTGAAGCGGTTTCTGCAATCGCGGAAGCCCATGACGATATCTGGTGCACCATAGGGGCGCATCCGCATCACGCGAAAGACCGGCCCGATATATGTGCCGACGAGCTCATAGAGATCGCCTCGCATCCCAAAGTGATCGGAATCGGCGAAACGGGGCTGGATTTCCATTATGGTTACAGCCCGCGAGAGGAACAGTTTCAAAGTCTACGAGCTCATATTGATGCGGCGCGGCGTACGGATCTGCCCCTGATCCTGCACACACGGGAGGCCGATGCGGAAATGGCGGACCTGCTGGAGGAGGAAATGGGGAGGGGGGCTTTCCGGGCCTTGCTCCATTGCTATACTGGAGGACCCGAACTGGCGCGCCGCGGCGCGGCGCTCGGGGCCTACTTTGCGGCCTCCGGAATTATCACATTTAAGAAGGCCGAGGATGTGCGCCGTGTATTCCGCGATCATGTTCCTGTCGACCGGTTGATCATCGAGACCGATTGTCCGTATCTCGCGCCGATGCCGCATCGCGGCCGCCGAAATGAGCCGTCATTCCTGCCAGATGTGCTCGCCGGCGTCTGCGAAACACTTGGCTGGACCAAAGAGGAAGGCGAAACCCGCACGACAGAGGCATTTTTCCGGCTGTTTTCCAAAGTGGAACGTCCGCTATGACCCTTGCGGCGGTGTGGCAGGTGACGATTCTGGGATGTGGATCGTCTGGCGGCGTCCCGCGTCCGGACGGGGATTGGGGCGCGTGCAACCCCGCCAACCCTAAAAACCGGCGGCGGCGCTGTAGTATTCTGGTAGAATATGCTGAAACACATAAGCTATTTGAATCCGGCGATCGTACGGTTTCGGTGATTGATACATCGCCGGACTTTCGCGAGCAGATGTTATCTGCGGGCGTGAAGCGGCTGGATGCCGTCGTCTATACGCATGATCATGCCGACCAGACCCACGGCATTGATGATTTGCGGCCTTATGTGCTGCGCGCCCGGAAGCGCCTGCCGGTCTGGATGATTCCGGAAACAGCGGCCAGCCTGACATCGCGCTTCAGATATGTCTTCGAGTCGAAGCCGGGTTCACCATATCCGTCGATCCTCGAAGCCTGCGAGATTCCGGCTGAAGGTGAGATCTTTCATATCGATGGACCCGGCGGGCCTTTTCCGATGCGTATGGTGCGGCTTCAGCATGGCGGCATAACCGCAGCCGGCTTCCGGTTCGGACCCTTTGCATATTCACCGGATGTCAGCGCTGTGCCAGACGCCGCATTCGACGTTCTGCAGGACGTGCCGGTCTGGATTGTCGATGCCTTGCGTGAGACGCCGCATCCGACCCATGCCAGTGTCGACGATGCGTTGGCGTGGCTCGCTCGTGCGAATGCAGGTCAGGGCATTCTGACAAATCTGCATGTTGATCTGGACCATGATGTCCTGGCGTCAAAATTGCCAGAAGGGGTTATGCCGGCCCATGACGGGCTTTGCATGCGATTGGATGGTTCATGCGGATAAACCACAATGATATAAACGGGATACAATATGTCTCATAATATACATTATGCGTTTAACGGCCATAAGGGAATGGAAACCAAATGACGGAACCTGAAGCTCCCCTCGAGCGTCTCCGCAGTATCATGGAGCGTCTTCGCGATCCCGATGGCGGATGCCCCTGGGATCTCGAACAGACGTTCGAAACAGTCGCACCCTATACGATCGAAGAAGCCTATGAAGTCGATGACGCGATCCGTCGCGGCGATATGGCGGAGCTGAAGAACGAGCTGGGTGATCTCCTGCTGCAGGTCGTATTTCACGCCCGCATGGCCGAGGAAGCCGGATTATTTGATCTGGATGACGTCGCCAACGCCATATCCGACAAGATGATCAGCCGTCATCCGCATGTTTTCGGTGATAAATCCTATGCCGATCAGGAAGCGCAAACACTGGATTGGGAGCGCCTGAAAGCGACCGAGCGCAAGGAAAAGACCGGATCGGATAGTTTGCTGGATGATGTTCCCCTCGCCCTGCCCGGATTGAAACGCGCCCAGAAGCTTCAAAAACGCGCTGCAACCGTCGGGTTTGACTGGCCGGATGCCAGCCGGGTTCTGGAAAAAGTCGATGAGGAGCTGGCCGAGGTTCGCGAAGCCATTGATTTGAACGATTCCGATAAAATCGAGGATGAGATCGGAGATTTATTGTTTGTTTGCACAAATTTGGCGCGTAAATTGAAAGTCGATAGCGAAGCCGCTTTACGCCGTGCCAACGCCAAATTCGAACGGCGCTTCCGGTATATTGAAAAGACGTTGAAAGCGCAGGCCCGTGATATTCGCAAGACCAGCCTTGATGATATGGAAGCCCTGTGGGTCGAGGCCAAGGACGAGGAAAACCGCTAGCTGGCGTCCTCGAAATTCGGCGCCAGTTCGGGAAACTGGGACGCAAACCGCCCTGCTTCTTCCGGTGAAAGCCGCGCATGGGCTGTGGTCACACCCTCATCGTCTATAGTTTCAGACAGGACAGCGCCGTGCTGGTGTAACCATGCGAGCGCGCGCTGGTCCTTTACGCCTGCCTTTACGGCCAGAACCACGGATTTGTCGGCCATCGCACGATCAATGGCGTGCAGAAGGCGATCTATGCCCTCACCCGTTTGCGCCGAAAGCGAAATGGCGCAGAGCGAGTCGTCACTCTTGCGCGGCAGATCAGCGAGACTGTCCGGGTCCAGATCCTGGTCCGCTTGCCAGAGGTCGATCTTGTTGAAGACCTCGATCACCGGTTGATCATGTTCGCTGCCGGCATCAATCGCGTCGAGGATGGCTTCCACTTCACGGCGGCGCGTCTCGAAATCAACCGCCGAAACATCCAGCACATGAATGATGATGTCGGCCTCTCTGACTTCTTCTAGGGTGGCGCGGAAGGCCGCGACCAGTTCCGTTGGCAGATCGGTGATGAAGCCCACCGTATCGGACAGGAGCAATTGTGTGCCGGCCGGCGTCCTGAAGCCGCGTATGGTCGTGTCCAGTGTCGCAAACGGCATGTCCTTGGCAAAGACACTGGCCCCCGTAATGCGGTTGAACAGGGTGGATTTGCCGGCATTGGTGTAGCCGACGATGGCCACCATGGGATATGGCGCGACCTGTCGTGATTTTCGATGCAGGGCCCGTGTCCGGCGCACTTCCTCGAGTTCGCGGCGCAACCGCCCCATCTTGTCGGCCAGAATTCGGCGGTCCGCCTCAATCTGGGTTTCCCCCGGTCCGCCCATGAAACCCTGCCCGCCGCGCTGACGCTCCAGGTGGGTCCAGGTCCGGACCAGTCGCGAGCGTTCATAGGCCAGTCTGGCCAGCTCGACCTGCAAGCGGCCTTCCTTCGTGCGCGCGCGCAGCCCGAATATTTCAAGGATCAAGCCCGTCCGGTCGACAACCTTGACCTTCCAGGCTTTTTCGAGATTGCGCTGCTGAACGGGTGACAGGGAGGCGTCAACAATGGCGACACTGGCGCCTATCTCCTGAATATGCGTACCGATTTCATCCAGCTTTCCGCGTCCGAAGAAGCGGCCGGGATCAATCTTACGGACCGGCGCAAACGTCGATTCAATCACATCGAGGCCCAGCGCCCCGGCCAGACCTGTAGCTTCTTCCAGTCGTGCTGTTTCTTCCGGGTCCTCGGCGCCCAGACGGGCGCGAATAACGATAGCCTTGTCAGCGGGAGTTTCGGTTTCGATCAATCTTCGCTGTCCTCATCGTCCTGCTCTGCCTCAAACAGGCTGACCGGTGCGGATGGCATGATGGTCGAGATCGCATGCTTGTAGACAAGCTGGGACTGGCCATCCCGGCGAAGGAGCAGGCAGAAATTGTCAAACCAGGTCACCACGCCCTGGAGTTTGACGCCATTGACCAGAAAAATGGTCAGAGGCGTTTTTGTCTTCCGTACGGAATTAAGGAAGACATCTTGCAGATTATTGCTTTTACGTTCGCCCGACATTGGCCTGCTCCAATTATTCTTGTTCTTTTTCTCGAACCGATTGTCTAATTTACAAGGCGTTCGCCCCGAGGTGCAACCAGCCAGACGGATTGTCTTCGCACTGGCTTGCGTGCTCGCTCTTTCGCAGTTGCAACATAAGTTGCGCGAAGCTGCAAGGAAAAGCTTCCCGGATGACCATTGCCAACGGGTTTTCCGTCAATTTCGACGACCGGCGTCACAAATGCCGAGGCAGATGTGACAAAGGCTTCGCGCGCCGATTGAGCTTCCGCAACCGTAAAGGCACGTTCCTCGGTTTTGAGGCCGGCGTTTTCGGCCAGCGCAAAGAGTGTCCGCCGGGTGATACCATTCAGGATGTCCTGACTGGCCGCCCGCGTTACCAGAACATCGTCCTTGGTCACAATCCAGGCATTGGAGGAGGATGCCTCCGTCACGAAGCCATCCGGATCAACGAGCCAGCACTCGCCCGCTCCGGCTTCGGCGGCGGCCTGTTTGGCGAGCACGTTCGGCAGAAGGGAGACGGATTTGATATCGCGCCGCCCCCAACGAATGTCCGGCCGGGTGATGACAGCAATGCCTTTTTGCGCCCGGGCTTCGGCCTTTTGCGCATTCAGAGCTTTTGCAGTGATCATGATTCCCGGACGGGTATTTGCAGGCGGAAAAACATGATCCCGACGGGCCTGTCCTCGGGATATCTGCAAATAAATCAGGCCATTTCGGATATGATTGATCTCCACCATGCGGCTGACCACCGCGCTCAAAGCCGCATCCGACATGGGAGGGCGGATATGGAGCTCGCCGAGAGACCGCGCCAGACGGGTCAAATGCCCTTCAAAATCCATGAGCGCACCATCTCTTACGCCCCAGACTTCATAGACTGCATCCGCAAACTGATTTCCTCGGTCTTCAATGTGAATCCGGGCGTTTCTGTGGGGTACAAGGCGCCCGTTGACGTAAGCGATGCGTGACATGGAAATCAGAACCTTCGGAAGAGAGACGCAATGGCCGCCAGGCCGGCCAGAACTTCAAGACGACCCAGCACCATGAGCACAACTGTGATCCCGAGTGATACGGGCGATAAATCAGCCCAAGCGTGGTCAGGCGATAATTGATCATGCAACGGGCCGGCATTGGCAATAGCCGTGGCAGCGGCGCTCCATGCGCCTTCGAAGGGTTCGCCCGAAAGCGCCAGAAGGACGACCCCGATGGCCACCAGCCCGATATAGCCCAGTACAGTCGTCCAGAGTGCCAGCATGGCCGGGTTATCTGTTGTCCGCCCCCGGTATTTGACAGAAACGATACCTGACGGATGCGCCATGCGGGCCAGCTCGACCAATGCCGTGCGCGATAGAATGACCAGCCTTGATATTTTCAGCCCGCCTGCAGTGGAGGCGACGGCCCCGCCGACCATTGCCGCGAGAACCGCGGCAAGCGGAACATGCCCGGCAGAATTGGATGCCGTAAATCCGGCCGTAGAGACAACGAATATGGCATCGGCGACAACGTGATGCGCGCCGGTATCATGGGGCGTGCCGATATAGAAAAGCAGAGCCAACGCCGCGATTGTTGCGATCATGGCCAGTGGTTCAACGTCGAGCCGGGCCTCCCGGCGCGATATCAGATTGCGAAGATAGGCGATATTGGTCGCGCCGATAAAGGTCAGCCCTGCCATGACCAGAATGGCCAGTCCGCTGATCTGACCGTCCAGCGAACCGGAAGAAACGGTATACCCACCGGTTGAAATGCCGGAAAAGGCCAGACACAAGGCCTCGAATGCAGGTACGCCGGAGGCGAGAAGGCAAAGAAAACCGACCGCCGTGAGGCCACAATAAATCAGGGCAATTCGTTGTGCTGCAACATGCAGGTTGGAGAATATGTTTTCCTTGCTCACCGTCAGCAATATCGATTTTCGCAATTCGAGCCCGGCCTTGTCGAAGGCCGCCAGAACGCCGGCCGCGGTCAAAAGCGTCAGATATCCACCAATAAAGCTCAGCAGGCATCGCCAGAATATCAGTGTGTCGGGAATGCTTTCCGGGGCGATCAGAATGGCGCCTGTTGTTGTGAACGCCGAGAAGGATTCAAAAAGCGCTTCGAGATAATTCAATTCCGGCGACAGCAGCAAAAAGGGGACGATCAGGAAGACCGGCGTGAGAATCCATAGCGCCATCACATAGGCCGAGGCCTCGACGGCCCGCGCCACCAGCTTGACACCGGCCGATGCGGACCAGATCAGGCCGCCGGCAAATCCCAGCATTGCCGCAGTAATCATAAACGCCCTGGCGGCCAGCCATGACTGCGTCATCAGCGTCATTAAGGCTATGAGAAAAATAACGAACGCCAGCGCAGTCCATGTCTGACCCAATGGCCTGAGGAATCCGAGTGAGCGCATTGTGGCCTAGAAATAATCCAGACTGACGCGGAACAGGCGTTCGACCTTGGAGACGGCTGCTGATTCCGCGAACAACAGCATCCGATCGCCTTCCTTCACGATCGCCCCCTCCCCCGGCATGTAGATTTTTCCGGCCTGCACCAGTGCACCGATCGTCACATTGTCCGGCAATTCCAGATCATCGATGGACTTACCCAGAAGTGGTGATGTTGCGAGGATGACGCCTTCCAGCGCTTCGGCCAGACCGCCGGCAATGGACTGAAGCCCGGTAATCCGGCCCCGGCGGATATGCTGGAGGATCGTTGAAACCGTTGTCGTTCGCGGGTCGATAAACGCATCAACTTCCAGCGGTTCACGAAGGGATTCGAAGGCCTGCTCGTTCACCAGGCAGATAGACCGGCCGGTCCCTTCGCGCTTCGCCATGACCGACGTCAACAGGTTCACCTTGTCATCATTGGTCACGCAAACGACGAGTTCCGCGCGATCCGCTCCTGCCTCCCGCAGCAAATCCGGTGTCAGGCCATCACCATGAAGAACGACCGTTTTCTTGAGCTGATCTGCGGCAATCTCGGCGCGCTTCTTGTCCGCTTCGATGAGGCGCACCTTGACCCGGCCGATACGCTCCAGCGCCTGGGCGACATAAACCCCGATATTACCCGCGCCGATGATGACGACACGGCGCACCTTGTCGGTCTTCTGACCAAAGATCTGCAAAGCCCGCTCCAGCATGGACGGCTCGATGGAAATGTAAATTTCGTCCTCCGCGAGCAATGGATCGGCTACGGTCGGAATAAAGAGTTTGCCATCGCGATTGACGCCGCAAAGCGACAAGCGAAGATCAGGAAAAATCTCGCGAATCTGTTCTATCGAGGACCCGGCAACCGGGCTCTCCTCATCCATACGGATACCGAGCAATTGCACCCGGCCTCCGGCAAAAAGCGCCGTTGAAAAGGCGCCCGGTGTTTCGACTCGCTGGAGAATGGCTCGGCCCACTTCCAGTTCGGGTGAAATCACCACGTCAATCGGAAGATTGCCGGTTGAAAACAGGCCTCTCCAGGCCGGGTCCAGATAGGCTTGCGCCCTCACCCGGGCAATCCGCATCGGGGTCTTGAACAGTGAGTGCGCCACCTGGCAGGCGACCATGTTGGTTTCGTCAGAATGCGTCACGGCGACGATCAGCTCGGCATCTGCCGCCCCCGCCCGCTCAAGGGCTTCAGGGTGCGAGCCATGCCCGACAATGCCGCGCACATCGAGATCCGTCGTGATCTGGGAAATCAATTCCTGCGACCAGTCGACAACGGTGACCGCATTACCTTCACGGGAAAGGGCTTTGGCTATGCCATACCCAACGCGCCCGGCCCCACAAACGACAGCCTTCATGGCCTGTAATCCTTATTCGTCGGTGAGCTCGCCATCAGAGCGGGCCTCAGAGGTGTTTACCCCTAAAGACTTCAGCTTGCGATGCAAGGCCGAGCGCTCCATGCCGATAAAGGCGGCGGTCCTGGAAATGTTGCCACCAAAGCGGTTTATCTGTGATTTCAGGTATTCGCGCTCGAATTTCTCGCGCGCATCACGAAGCGGCAGAGCAATCATCCGCTCGGCATCAAAGCCACTATCATCGGTCTCACGTCCGGCAACCTCGGATGGTAACGAATCAAGCGTAATCGGCCCGTCTTCATTTCCGGAACTGAGAATTAAAAGGCGTTCCACATTATTGCGGAGCTGACGGACATTTCCCGGCCAGTCATGCGCCTGCAGGGCGGCCATCGCATCTTCACCGATCGCGCGCTTGGTCAGGCCGGAATAGCTGGTGATCCGGGACAGGAAGTGCTCCACCAGAAGCGGAATGTCCTCGCGCCGCTCCGACAATCCGGGAACATCGACCGGGACAACTGCCAGGCGGTGATAGAGATCCTCACGGAACAGACCGGCAGATATGTGATCGCGCAGGTTTCGGGATGAGGATGAAATCACGCGCACATTGATCTTGACGTCTGCGCCGCCGCCCAGACGGCGGAAGCTGGAATCGACCAGCATTCTCAGAAGCTTGTTCTGCGTTGCCACCGGCATATCGCCGATTTCGTCGAAGAATAGCGTGCCGCCGTGCGCGCGTTCCAGAAGACCGATTTGTGAAACAAGACCCTGATCTGTTTCCGAGCCGAACAATTCTTCCTCGACACGGTCCGGCTCCATCCCCGCGGCATTGACGGCAATGAATGGCGCTTTGGCCCGGGGTGACTTTGCATGGATCAGGCGGGCCACGACTTCCTTGCCGCTGCCGGCCGGACCAGAAATCAGAACCCGGCTATTGGTGGGGCCAACGCGATCGATCATTTGCCGCAGTTGCGAAATCGGACCGGATTTCCCAACCAGTTCAGGCTCACCCGGCCCCCTCGCCCTGAGTTCGGCGTTTTCCCGGCGGAGTTGGCTGGCTTCCATAGCCCGCTCGATTGTCAGAATGAGTTTATCGCTCTTGAACGGCTTCTCGATGAAATCGTACGCTCCCTTGCGGATCGCCGCGACAGCCGTTTCGATCGTGCCATGGCCCGAAATGACGATGACCGGCAATTCCGGGTCGACTTTCTTCATTTCGCCCAGCAATTCGATTCCGTCGAGCCGGCTGCCTTGCAGCCAGACGTCAAGAATGACCAGTGATGGTTTGCGGGTGCGGATAGCCGCCAGCGCGTCGTCGGCATTTGCCGCCTCGCGGGCCTGATAGCCTTCATCTTCGAGCAATCCGGAAACCAGATCGCGGATATCTTCTTCATCATCTACGATGAGGATGTCGTTCGCCATGTCTCACACCTGGGCATTTTCTGTTTCCAAAGCGATATCCGGGCCATTCTGGTCCGAAACCGGAAATTTCAATCGTACGATGGCGCCGATACCGTCGCCCGGCTGGTCAAGTTCAAGACGGCCGCGATGGTCTTCCATTACGCGTTTGACGATGGCGAGGCCGAGACCGGTTCCTTTTTCGCGGGTCGTCATATACGGCTCGGTCAGGCGTTCCCGGTTGGCCAAAGGCCAACCCAGCCCATTGTCCTGAATTGTTATTTCAGCGAATCCATCCGCCTTCTTCAGGGTCAGTTGAATACGCCCCGTCTGTTTGGTGCCGGCCATGGAATCCATCCGGGCCGTGACGCTCTCGGCTGCGTTCTTGACGATATTGGTGAGCGCCTGTGCCGCCAGCCGCTCGTCGCAATCCGCCCGCACGTCATTGTCCGGATGTGTAAATTCGATGACCACCGAAGGGCTGGCAACCCGTTGAGCAAATACAACATTCTGGATCAGTTCCGTCATGCCGACCGGTTCGATTTTCGGCTGGGGCATGCGGGCGAAAGACGAGAACTCATCAACCATGCGGCCGATATCGCTCACCTGACGCACAATGGTGGACACACATTTATCGAACGTCTCGACATCCTCTTCTGGTACCTGCTTGCGATAGCGGCGCTGCAAGCGCTCTGCGGACAACTGGATAGGCGTGAGCGGGTTCTTGATTTCATGCGCGATCCGGCGCGCGACATCGCGCCAGGCGGCGCTACGCTGGGCGGCAACCAGCCGGCTGACATCATCGAATGTCAGAATCAGACCGGCATCCGGATCCAGACCTGCGCGGACATTCAGGCTGATCGGGCGTTCTTCGTCCTCGGACAATTCAATCTGCGAACTGGCGATATCCCCGGGACGCTGACGCGCCTGAATGGCGACGCTTTCCAGCTCCGGAGAAACGACAGCCAGTTTTTGCCCCACCAATGCGTCTTCATTCCGGCCAAGCAGGTCGCAGGCCGGCCGGTTGGCGAGTGTAATGCGATCCTGATCGTCAATCCGGATAACGCCCGCGCTGATCCCGGACAAAACCGCTTCGGTAAAGGCCCGGCGATTTTCGGACTGGCTGTGTGCCATCACCAGTTCGCGGCGTTGCCCGCGGAGCTGCCGTGTCATGCGGTTGAACGCCCGGCCCAGAGTGGCGATTTCGTCGTCTTCGCGTTTGACGTCGACGCGGGTATCAAGATTGCCCTGCCGCACCTGTTCGGCCGCTCGCACCAGTTCTGCCACAGGCCGGACAACGCGTGTGGCGGCCGATAGCGCCAGCCAGATTGCCCCGAGCAAAATCAGGAAGGCTGTCTCCAGATAGACCAGCACAAATACCAGACGCGTTTCCGCTTCGCTTTGTGTCGCCGACCGGTAATCATCAAGCGCTCCCTGCGCTCTCAACAACAGGGAGAGGTCGACATCGAGCGTTACATAGAGAAAGGCGTCCTCATAGGCCGGCAGCAGCAGGAGGCCTCGCAAGGCCGGCTCTGTGCCGGACGTCTGTTCCGGATCCGAAACACCCAGATCCCCGTCCCGCGCCAGCTGGTATAATCGCTCCGACGGGCTGATATAGGCCGGTGAGCCGGAATCCTCCGCCCGCACTAGAATGTCGCCATTGCTATCAACGAGATAGGCTGACTGAAATCCGCGAACGATCGCCTGACGCCGGAAGTAGGAGGTATAGGTTTCAGGGTCTTGGGAAAAAGCGGCCACCGGCTCCGCGCCGCTGATGTCAAACGCCATGAGCTGGATTTCATTCAGGGCTTGCTGGGATTGCTGCTCCACGATGACGGCTGCCGTGTCCGCGGCAGATTCCACCAGCGTGTTCACCCGTTCGCCGAACCAGTATTCCACACCGCGCGTCAGGATGCCGCCCAGAAACAAGGCCATCAGAATGGCGGGCGCAGCCGCTGCGAGCGAGAACATGGCGATGAAGCGAAGATGCAGCCTCGGCGCGGGTTCTCCGTATCTGCGGCCGGCAAAACGGCGCGCGACCCGGAATCCCACCAGCCCGGCCAGGCCGCCCAGAAGGATGAGGTTTGCGAGCAGGAGGTAAACGAGATTACGCCGTCCGGGGAATGTCTGATCATCTCCGAATATCAGAACGAATGCGGCCAAGATGATGATGGCGGTTGCCATTGCCACGCCTGCCCAAAGCGCAGCGACCACCGCACGCGGCAAGTTGACGGTTTCAGGCAGAACCGAAGTAGAAGGATCGCTGTTCTCAGCCGACATTTGCCGGAGTTTCGTCGAGTTGTTGCTGAAAATCAACGCCCTTGTGTCGTTCCGGACACAGCTCGGTCAGGCGGCGACGCACGCCTCACTTCCAAGCCGCGACAGGCGATCGAAGACGCAAGCCGGGTCATTTGTCTGACACAGCATTTTGCGCAATCCGGGACTACCACCAAATTCGATGCCGGCAAAGGCGGCGAGATGCTTTCGCATCATCCTCAGGCCGATATGGTCGCCATAGAAAGAAAGGGAGTGATCGAGTTGATGTTGTATGGACGTCAACTTCTCGGCGATGGAGATAGCCTGCGGCTGGCCAGCGAGTGCCGCATCGAGTTCCGCTATCAGCCAGGGCCGGCCTTCAGCCGCGCGCCCCACCATGACAAGGTCTGCGCCGGATTGGGCGAGCGCAGAGCGAGCCGATTCAATATCGGTGATGTCACCATTCACAACCACCGGGATCGAAACAGCAGAGGTGACGTCGCGGACGCGTCCCCAGTCGGCCTGACCGTTGTAGAATTGTTGCCGCGTGCGGCCATGCACCGTCACCATTTTGACGCCAGCCGCCTCGGCCCGGGACGCGAGTTCCGCAGCGTTCAGGCTGTCATGATCCCACCCAAGGCGCATTTTCAACGTCACTGGCACGTTGACGGCCGACAGGGTTGCTTCGATCAGGCTCATGGCATGATCCAGATCGCGCATCAGGGCGGAACCGGACAGGCCATTGGTCACCTTGCGGGCCGGGCAACCCATATTGATGTCGATGATATCAGCGCCCTCACCCTCGGCAATCTTCGCGGCCTCGAACATCCATCTGGCTTCCCGCCCGGCAAGCTGTAGGATTTTCAGGCCCGAACCAACATCCATGGCCGCCTTTTCCCAGGCCTGCTTGCCGCCAGTCACCAATTCCTCGCTGGCCACCATTTCGCTGACGACCAGCGATGCGCCAAAGGCGCGGGCCTGCGCTCTGAACGGCAGATCCGTCACGCCAGACATCGGCGCCAGCATGGCGCCTGCATCAATCTGGTGGGAACCAATCTGAATCATCTATCCGGTGCTTCGCTGCTGGCCTAAAAAGTTGGCGGAACCTATAGAGTAGGCTCCTGAATCGCAAGCCGGGACCGGGAGCGACCGTGTCACATCCAAAGACTGCTGCCTTGATTGTTGCTGCCGGGCGTGGACACCGGGCGGGAGGTGGCTTGCCGAAACAATATCGTGATCTTGATGGCGAGCCGGTTCTGAGCCGGACCCTCCGCGCTTTTCATCAACACCCCCGGATTGATATGATCAGGGTCGTGATCCACCCCGACGATCAGGAATTATTCGATCAAGTGAATCAGGAATTCGCTGCATCCTGTTGTTATGGTGGCGATACCCGCAGTCAGTCTGTGCACAACGGCCTTCGAGCATTGCGCTCTGAAAAACCGGATCATGTGCTCGTTCATGATGCTGCGCGCCCCTTTGTCCCGGACGATCTCATTGACCGCCTTTGCCAGGCCCTGGATCAAGGTGAGGCCGCTGTGCCGGGGCTGCCGATCACGGATGCGGTGTTCAGCCGGGGTGGCGACCAGATTGCTGCCGGCATTGATCGCGATACCCTTGTGCGCGTGCAGACACCACAAGCTTTTCATTTCGAGAAACTGATGTCTGCATTTGATGCGTCCAAAGCGGGTATAGCCTATCCGGATGAAGCCAGTCTGGCGCGATCCGGCGGTATCCCCGTGCAGATCGTTGACGGTGACGCCGCCAATATCAAACTGACCTTCGCTGAGGATTTCCAGATGCCCGTTTTCCATCGCCAGATGATCACTGTCAGCGGGACCGGATATGATGTGCACCGGCTTGGACCGGGCGATGGTATCTGGCTTTGCGGGGTTAAAATCCCCTGCCCGTTTGATCTTATTGGCCATTCGGATGCCGATGTTGGCCTTCATGCCCTGGTCGATGCTCTGCTGGGTGCCATTGGTGCGGGGGATATCGGGCAGCATTTCCCACCCTCGGACCCCCAGTGGAAAGGTGCCGCGTCCTCGGCATTTGTCGACCACGCCGTCTCATTGGCCCGCAAAGCCGGGTCCGTACCGGTTCATGCCGACATCACGCTTGTCTGCGAAAAGCCCAAAATCGGCCCGCATCGCGACGCCATGAAGGCCCGTGTCGCCGACCTGCTGGGACTGTGCCAAACATCGGTGAATATCAAGGCAACCACTACAGAAGGGTTGGGGTTTGCCGGTCGCGGTGAAGGCATTGCGGCACACGCCATTGTCACGGTGAAACGTCATGAATGATCTTGAAGCCGAAATTTCAGCCCTTGCGATCCGTCTGGTCGAAGCCGCGAGATCGGGAAATCTTCGTCTGGCGACGGCTGAAAGCTGCACGGGCGGACTTGTCGGCGGCGCGATCACACGCGTGCCGGGCTCCTCTGATGCCTTTGATCGCGGCTACATCTCCTATTCGAATGCCGCGAAAATCGACAGTCTGGGCGTTGATCCCGACCTAATCGCCGAATTTGGAGCGGTTTCGGAATCCGTGGCCCGGGAAATGGCGCTGGGCGCTTTGTCAGAATCCGGTGCGGACATCGCGGTATCGATCACCGGCATTGCCGGGCCCGGTGGCAGCGATTTCAAGCCCGCAGGCCTTGTCTGGTTTGGCTTGGCAACCTCCCGCGGTCTGATTGAAACGCTGGAGACAAATCTGGGCGATATTGGCCGGGATAATGTGCGGCAGGCCGCGGTCAGGCAGGCGCTGGTCTTGCTTCTGTCCGGCGTTGAACGGAGCTAGACTGACCTATCCGGCATTGCCCACAACTGGATACCGGCGGTCGGCTTCAGACACAAACAGACCGATCATCATTTGAACGGCGCGTTGCTTGTTCGCCCGGACCAGCATGTCCAGCACCATATTGTTGAACTGAAACTCCAGTTCAAAATCAATGGCGGTCGAACCATCTTCACGTTCAGACATTTGCCAGACATTGCGCAGAACGTGGAATGGCCCCTCCACAAGATTGACCGACACGCGCAGTGCGGTCGGGTCCGCCACAACCCGCGTCACAAAACGCTCCCGGGCAATTCTATATCGCGCAACGGCTTCGGCGACGAATACACGACTTTCGCCCCGTGTTTCCTGCGCGAGAATGCGAAGTGTCGTCAGATAGGGAATGAATTCAGGATATCGCTCGACATCGGAGACCAGCTCAAAGACATCGGATGGCGCATGGCGCACCCGCAAGCGTTCCGAATGCCGGGTAATCATCTGCCCGCAAGCGCAGCATCCCGCGCGGCCCGAAGGCGCACGAAATCGCCTCCGGCGTGATAGCTGGACCGCGTCAACGGCGTCGCCGACACCATCAGGAAGCCTTTGGCGCGGGCAATCGTTTCATAGGCTTTGAATTCGGCCGGCTCCACAAAGCGCTGAACCGACGCGTGTTTTCGCGTTGGTTGCAGATACTGGCCGATGGTGAGGAAATCGATGCCGGCGGACCGCATATCGTCCATCACCTGCATCACCTCTTCCTTGCTTTCACCCAGGCCCACCATCAGGCCGGACTTGGTGAATTGTGCCGGATCACGTTCCTTGACGCGCTCCAGCAGCCGCAAGGAGTGATAATAGCGCGCGCCCGGGCGTATCGAGAGATAGAGCCGCGGCACGGTTTCCAGATTATGATTAAAAACGTCCGGCTGCGCATCAATCACCGTGTCGATAGCGCCATCCTTGCGGAGGAAGTCCGGTGTCAGGATCTCGATTGTCGTCCCGGGCGAAGCCTTGCGAATGGCGTTGATGACATCAACAAAGTGCTGCGCACCGCCATCCTCGAGGTCATCGCGGTCCACCGAGGTGATGACGACGTGCTTGAGCCCCATCTTCACGACGGCTTCGCCGATACGGTTGGCTTCATCGTGGTCGACGGCTTGCGGCAATCCGGTCTTCACATTGCAGAACGCGCAAGCCCGGGTGCAGGTATCGCCGAGGATCATGAACGTGGCGTGTTTTTGCGTCCAGCATTCCCCGATATTCGGACAGCCGGCTTCCTCGCAGACGGTGATCAGGTTGTTGTCTTTGACGATTTTCCGGGTTTCGGCGTAGTCGCCGCCCACGGGCGCTTTCACGCGAATCCAGTCCGGCTTGCGCAGGACCGGATTATCCGGGCGATGCTGCTTTTCGGGGTGGCGGGGCTTCTGTTCGCCCGCGAGAGTATCAATAAGGTTCGCCATTGCGGCGCAACATGGCGCTAGTTGCGGGCGGCTTCAAGCGCCGCCCGCAATTTGTTTTCACACAGCATCAGCTTCAGGAGAAGGCCGGACCGGCGCGACTGGCTCATCCTTGCTGCCAAACGCGGCCAGAACCCAGGAACCCAGACCGATCCAGGACAGGATCACCCCGGAAATGACGGCCAGTGGCGGTACAATCCAGAGCGCCGACGCCAGAATGAGTATGACGAACATACCCAGCAATCTGAGGCCAAGGCCAGGATCATTCCGTCCGGTGCGCGCAAGGATCAGATCGCCCACAGCGATCGCACCCAGCGGGTAGGCCAGAATGATCACGAACAGACCAAAGACCCACCAGAACGGGATCAGCACGATGCCCACGACCGTGACAGTGAGCAGAACCGTGACGGCCATCATCAGCATGAGCCATCCCATCGGGAGAAGCAGCAAGCCCAGCAATGGTGCAAGCAGTGGCTGGCGGCGGAATTTACGGCTCAGGCGCGCAACGCCACGCGGCATCAACAAAAGCGCAATCAGCCCGAGCAGAAGCGCAAACCCGACGCCGGCGACGGCGAAAAACTCGCCGCCCGGAAGAATATCAAAATCGATATTGACGCCATCAAACTGGTCACCGTCCCAATCGAAATCGAGCTCGCGGAAAGTGTATTCAATGTCGTTTGCCATGACGGCATCTGGCGAAATCTCTGCCGGATTTGGACCGGAATATTCAATCCGACCGTTGATGATGGCACCCGGTTCAATGACCAGATGCTCGGCTTCGATATCAATATTTCCGTCAATGCGTCCGGATATAATGACCTCTTCGGCGAGCGCATCCAGATTGCCGAGAATTCGGCCTCTGAGCGTGATGTTCTGGCCCGTCAGGTCCGCCGATCCATTAACGGTGGACGATTCCAGCAATTCAAGGGCACCGACAGCCGTATCCAGATTGCCTTCGATCACGCCTTCATAACGCACATAGCCAGCCGCAAACTCTGCGTCGCCGCCGATATCCATATCGACCTCAACGGATCCACCTGCGAACTCGCCGTCTCCGGCCGCACGTCCCGCTGCCGTCACACTGCCGCCAGCAATCCGGATATCGCCACCGACTTCAACATCAACCTCGATGCTGCCACCGTAGACTGCAAAATCCTCACCGATCCGGCCGGAAATTTCAGCCGAGCCGGCGATGACCTTGAGGTCGCCGTCGCGATCTATGTTCTGGAATTCGACATGGCCGCCAAATGTCTGCGCCATCGCGCCGGACGTAAGTGATGCAGCCAGCCCTGCTGCAAGAAAAAGTGATCGAATGAACATCATTACCTCCGTTCGCCCCCCGGCGTTACGTTTGGGTGCGAATAGGGATTAGCGGTTATAGGGTTCCAACAGATCGTCGCAGTCACGACCATTGATTTCTGCATAAGTGACGCCCGTTTGCGGCGCACCATTCTCGAAAACCGGGGCTTCGTCTGCGAAGACAGTCAGGCCATTGGCCAAGACCGCGTCCCGGCCAATTGCCACCCGACGGGCGCAAACAGCACTGCCGGCACCAATCGCGCCATTAATGCGAACACGCTGATGACTATTATCGGACGACCAGCTCCACCCCCTGCGGGAATAAGCAATTGCAATTAGACGGCCCTCGATCCGGCCCTCTATATCAATCGAGATGCCAACAAGATCGGCGTCGCCATCCATTTCGCCGTAGACATTCAGGTCGCTGCCCGCAATCGAAAGATCGCCGGCAATGCGGCTGTCTGTCGCGATATCAATATCGCTGCCTGCAACATCCAGGTCACCGCCAATACGGCCATCCACCTCGACATCACTTCCGGCAATCGACAGATTGCCAACCGCCGAGCCGCTCCATTCCACGTCGCTGCCGGCAATATCGACATCTCCACCGGCCGAACCGAACCACTCGACATCGCTGCCCGCGATACTGGCATCCCGTCCGACACTACCGTCAAATGAGATGTCTGACCCGACGAGCGACATGCCCTCGCCGATATCCGCCGAGACATCCAGATCGGAGCCGACAACCGAGAGCCCGCCGCCAATGCGGCCGCGAATGGTCATGTCACTCCCCAACAGGCTGACATCACCATCCTGATCGAACTGGTGCACGCCATTGGAACGATCGTGATGATCACTATCCACGTGAATCGATGCGGCCGCGCTATTGCTGCAGCCTGCCATGATCAGAGCGCCAGAAGACACGCTCACGGCAAGAAAAATTCTCATGCCCGAAAACTCCAGACTCGAAGGGCCGAACTGTTTGACCCGTCACGCTCCCCAGCGATGGAATTCTCTTAGCATATCGAAATTCGATATGAAAGCGATTTTTCGTTAATCGATAAATCTTTGACACTTCAACAGCTGACAATGCGGCAAGTGAACGGAATTTCGGGCTTTTCAGAAACGCATTGTGCCCCTAACGTCCGCGTCAACGATATGACAAGCGCGCCAACGCGTGACACGGGGAGAATATAATGACCGACGGGAAACCCGCGGACGGAAATACAGCGATTGATCATAACAATCGTGAGTCTGATATTCCGGCTGCAGACGCGCTTGATGCCGTCACGGAAACCGGGGCCGATGCTGCCGATCTCACTTCCACCGGCATAGCTCCGGATAGTACAGCGCCGACAAACCCCGACAGTGATGAGGACGCGGAGGTCGACACATCGTCCTGGCCGGTGCTTGAGGGTGCCCCCTTCAAGCTTTCGCGCGCCCGCCGCTCTGTGCTGCAGGCGATGATGAGAGCCAAGGCGAAAGTCGGCGGAAAGTCGGTTGCGATCATCGACGCTGACGGGCGCAAATTTGATTACAACGAAATTCTGCGGGCATCGTTCGGGTTGGGTTCGGCCCTTTCGCGGCTAACAGAAAAAGGCGAAAAAGTCGCCGTTCTCCTGCCGACCGGCGCCGGTGCCGGCATCGCCTTCTTTGCCCTGAACGCCTATGGCCGCATTCCGGCCATGCTGAACTTCACGGCGGGGCCAAAGGCGATCAAAGCGGCCTGCCGCGCGGCTCAGGCGACGAAAATTGTAACGGCGCACAAATTCATTGAACTGGGCGCACTGGAAGAACTGGAACGCCATCTCGCCGAAGATCACGAGATGATCTACCTGGAGGACGTTCGCGAGACGATCGGGCTGGGTGACAAGGTGCGTGCGCTTCTGGGACCCGTTTTCCCTGATCTGGTCGCCACCCGTGTCAGTCCGGATGATACGGCCGTTATCCTCTTTACTTCCGGCACGGAGGGCGATCCGAAAGGCGTGGCGTTGAGCCATCAGAACCTGGTGGCCAATGTCGAACAGGCGCGTGCGCATGTCGATATTTACCCCACCGACATCGTCTTCAACTCGTTGCCGACATTTCACAGTTTCGGCCTGACCGGCGGACTGCTATTGCCCCTGCTTGTGGGTATTCCGGCCGTCCTGCATCCCAGCCCCTTGCAGGGCAAGACCATTATGGAGCGGGTTCGTAAAACCAGAGCGACGGTGCTTTTTGCGACCGACACCTTCCTGAACCAGTATGCCCGTGTGGCGGAAAAAGGTGATTTTGACAGCCTTCGCTTTGTTCTTTGCGGGGCCGAGCGCGTAAAGGACGAAACGCGCACAATGGTCCGGCGCGAATTCGATCTGATGATCCTCGAAGGATATGGGGCCACCGAGGCCTCGCCCGTTATTGCCGTCAATCAGCCCGAGAGAAACAAGCCCGGCTCGGTGGGACGGATGATTCCCGGCATGTCGGCCCGGCTGGAGCCGGTTGAGGGAATCGAGGAAGGTGGACGCCTTCATGTGAAGGGCCCGAATGTGATGCAAGGCTATATTTTTGCGGACCAGCCTGGCGTGATTCATCCGCCAAAGGATGGCTGGCATGATACCGGCGACATTGTCAGCTTTGATGAAGAGGATTGTGTCCAGATCCGTGGACGCCAGAAGCGCTTTGCCAAGATCGGCGGAGAAATGGTGTCACTGGCGGTCGTTGAAAATATCGCCACGTCACTCTGGCCGGATTGTCTGCATGCTGCGGTCACCCTGCCCGACCCCCGAAAAGGCGAACAGGTCGTAATCGTGACCGAATACGCCAACGCTGAGCGTAGCGATATGGTCGCCTTTGCCCGCAGTCACGGCATTGCAGAGCTATCGATTCCAAAACGGGTGATCCCGGTCTCCGAGATCCCCGTCCTGGGCACTGGCAAGATCAACTATGTTGCCGTCGAGAAACTTGCCAAAGGCGGCGACTAGTCGTCGTCGCGGCAACGCTCGCGCTCGCGCATGACAAAGCTGATGTTGGACGCGTCGAACCCGGCTGCGTAGTCGGGCTCTTCATCGGCATGGATGGTCAGCGGTCCATTAACCTCGGCACCGTCTCGGAAGCGGACTTCGTGGGCGCAGATCGTACCGCCGGCATTCAGAATGCCGGAAATCTCGATTTCGCTGCGATCGCGGCGGCGGAAAATGCCTTCCCGGTTATTGCCTTCAAAATCGACCGCCTCGTCGGCGCGTCCGGAAAATTCCATGTCGCCGAAACGGACAGACAGGCCGGACATGGCGTGACCGGCAAAATCCATGGCCCCGACCGCTATCTCCACATCACCGGTAAAGACCGATGCGGAATAGACATCAATGGCCCCGCCGGAAATATCGCTGCGGCCCGTCACGGTGAGATTGATATCAACCGCACCGCCGCTGATTTCTGCATTGCCGCCCACAGAGCCACGAATATCGACCGCGCCGCCGCTGATTTCCAGATCATCGCCGATTTCTGCATTGACCTCGACAGCCGCACCCGAAACTTCCAGATCGCCGCCGAATGAGCCCGTGACGTCCACGGTCGCGCCGGAAAAGTCGCCATCGCCGGAAACATCGCCGGAATAGTCCACCGTGATACCGGACATGGAGACGTTCTGGCTCTGCGCCAGCGCCGGAGATGCAGCGAGAACGGCCGCAGATGCGGCCAACAGATAGATTGATTTATGCATTTCAAGCTCCCTCTGGGATTAAAAAGAGAGCCCCTTCCAATGGGCAATCTTGTTGTTTTTGGTGATGGGTGCAACCAGCATTTACCTCAGCCGCGGGAAATGCGTTCGCAATCACGCCCGTTCAGCGGCTCGAAGTCATAGCTGCCCGTCCAGTCCGGGCGGTCGTGCGCGATGATGGTGAGCGGCCCGGTAATCCGTGCATTTCGGTGAATATCGACCTGGCTGGCACAGATATAACCGCCCTGCTCCAGCACACCTGAAATAACGACACGGCCATTGCGGCCTTCGCGGCCACCGCCGACGACATATATGGGCGATGTAAACCGGCCCTCGAGATTGAAGCGCGCGCCCAGGGCTTCCAGTTCGCCCAGCACTTCGCCATCAATCGTGGCCCGTGCACCCATCACCTCCATCCGGCCGCCGAAACGGCCATTCAGATACATGGTTGCACCGGCTATCTCGGTGTCTCCCGCCACGCTCCCGGTAAAGCGTATCTGGGCACCTTCAATGTTCAGATTGCCGCCCACGCGCGCATCGGAGACGACATTGGCCCCGGCGAGCGACAGATTGTTCCCAATGTCGCCGCCCGCATCGACAAACATGCCCGCATATTCGGCGCTGCCTGTGGCATCGATATCGCCGGCGGCCACCAGACCGGCCCGGTCAAAGGACCGGTTTTCAGCAGGACCATGGCTGGAATAACTGCAACCCGCCAACGCGGTGGCCGCTGCCGTCATCATCAGAATTGCCTTCATCACCTGTCTCCCTGTACCGGCCCGCCATGGGCCTTTGCTGAAGAGATGCAGGTCAGAACGCGATTGGATGCAGGTCAGTCAGAATCGCTGAATACGGTCGAGACATTTGCGAAGCTTTGCCGGGTGGAACGAAGATTCGAGAGCGGCAGAAAACGACCAAAAAGCTTGACCACCAGGGCCGATATCAGCCCGCCAATCGACGATACAATCGCCCCGATAACTGCGCTGATCAGCGATCCCGTGATCAAACCCTGTACGCCGTGAACCGGTTGTCCGTTCCAGTTTACCGTATCCATGCCCAATAGCGCGAGCACCGCGAGCACGGCACCGAAGAGCAGCCAGAACGCCAGAGACGTCCAGAAGAAAATCCTGAATAACGAACCGAATGTGAGATCGCCCGCGGAGATATTTGTTTCGTAGGCCATTCTTGTCCCCCCTGTCAGCCGTCAGATATGCAGGACCCGGTCATAGGCATCGAGCACGCTCTCATGCATCATCTCGGAGAGCGTCGGGTGCGGGAAGATGGCGTGCATCAATTCCTGCTCGGTGGTCTCGAGCACCTTGCCGACCATGAAGCCCTGTATGAGTTCGGTGACTTCGGCCCCGACCATGTGCGCGCCCAGCAATTCACCGGTTTTGGCGTCGAACACGGTCTTGATAAGGCCCTGATCCTCGCCCAGCGCAATCGCCTTGCCATTGCCGACAAAGGGGAAGCGGCCGACTTTGACATCATGCCCCGCCTCTTTCGCCTTGGCCTCGGTCAGGCCGACGGAGGCGATTTGCGGATGGCAATAGGTGCAGCCGGGTATGTTGGAGGTGTCCATGGCGTGCGGATTTTTGCCCGCGATTTTTTCGACGCAGATAATGCCTTCATGGCTGGCCTTGTGAGCCAGCCAGGGCGGGCCGGCGACATCACCGATGGCGTAGAGGCCTTTGACATTGGTCGCACCATAACCGTCGATGACGATATGGCCGCGCTCGACTTTTACACCGAGATCCTCGAGGCCGAGATTTTCGACATTACCGGTGATGCCGATGGCGAGGATGACTTTCTCGACTTCGATGGTCTGGCTCTTGCCGTCGCTGGTCTTGATCGACGCCTTGACCGACTTTGCGCCCTTGTCGAGCTTTTCGACCTGCGCGCCGGGAATGAGCTTCATCCCCTGCTTCTTGAACTGCTTGGCGGCAAAGGCGGAGATTTCATCATCCTCGACTGGCAGGACGCGGTCCATCATCTCGACGACCGTTACATCCGCGCCCATGGTCTTGTAGAAGCTGGCGAACTCGATGCCGATCGCGCCCGATCCGATGACGAGGAGAGATTTCGGCATCTCCTCCGGCACCATGGCCTCGCGATAGGTCCAGATCTGCTTGCCGTCCCGCTCGAGGCCGGCCTGCGGCACCGTGCGGGCGCGAGCACCGGTGGCGAGGATGACGTTTTTGGCTTCGTAGGACGTATCTTTCTTGTCCTTGCCGGTGACGATGACTTTCGGTGCCGCGCTGCCCTTTTCCAGGCGCGCCGTGCCTTCGATCACGGTGATCTTGTTCTTTTTCATCAGCATACCGACACCGCCGGAGAGGCGTCCCGCAACCTTCCGCGAGCGCTCGACCACCTTCTTGATGTCAAAGGAGATATCCTTGGCCGACAGGCCGAACTCGTCGGCGCGGTGCATCAGGTGATATATCTCGGAGGTGCGCAGCAGCGCCTTGGTCGGGATGCAGCCCCAGTTGAGGCAGATACCGCCCAGCTGATCACGTTCGACAATAGCGGCTTTCAGGCCCAGCTGGGCCGCACGAATGGCGGTCACATAGCCGCCCGGACCACTGCCAATCACGATGAGGTCAAATTGCTCGGCCATGCGGGATAACTCCTTGTACCAACACGCTTTGGTTTGACGGCTGGCCTGGAAAAAATCAATGCTTCAAACGCAAACCGGGTTTGCAGATCCGCAATGTCAGGCCATGGTGCCGCAAGACAGAGGGAGACCAACATGACGATCAAGGCCTTGCGCACACCGGAAGAGCGGTTTGCCAATCTGAAAGACTGGAAATACGCACCGAATTATATCGATGATCTGCCGGGCTATGAGGGCCTGCGCATGCATTATGTCGATGAGGGGCCAAAGGATGCGCCCGTCTTCCTGTGCCTGCATGGCGAACCGAGCTGGGCCTATCTCTACCGCAAGATGATTCCGGTTTTCCTCGAAGCCGGCTGCCGCGTC
Source organism: Hyphobacterium sp. CCMP332 (assembly GCF_014323565.1). Classification (NCBI taxonomy): domain Bacteria; kingdom Pseudomonadati; phylum Pseudomonadota; class Alphaproteobacteria; order Maricaulales; family Maricaulaceae; genus Hyphobacterium; species Hyphobacterium sp. CCMP332. The sequence continues at coordinate 918,942 of NZ_CP058669.1, read as the reverse complement.
GTCGCGCCGGATTTCTTCGGCTTCGGCCGATCCGACAAGCCGGCGAAGGATGAGGACTACACCTTCCACTTTCACCGCAATTCCCTGAAAGCCTTCATCGAATACATGGACCTGAAAGATGTCTGCCTGGTCTGTCAGGACTGGGGCGGGCTGCTCGGCCTGTCGGTGCCGATGGATTATCCAGACCGCTTTACGCGCCTTCTGGTCATGAATACCGGACTGGGCGTCGGCAAGGATCCGGGTCCGGGCTTCATGGCCTGGCGCGACTATGTTGCGACCAATCCGGAGTTCAATGTCGGTGATCTGATGATGCGGGCCACGCCGATCCTTGATGAGGACGAGGTTGCGGCCTATCAGGCCCCCTTCCCCGATCCGTCCTATATGGGTGGCGTACGGCGTTTCCCGATGCTGGTGCAGATCTCGCCGGACATGGAAGGCGTGGACACGAATCTGAAAGCCGCCCAATTCTGGAATCAGGACTGGTCCGGCGACAGCTTCATGGCCATCGGCATGCAGGACCCGGTGCTGGGCCCGCCCGCCATGCGCGCACTGCAAAAACTGATCAAGGGCTGTCCGGAGCCGATGGAAATCGAGGATGGCGGGCATTTCGTACAGGAATGGGGCGAGCCGATCGCGAAAGCGGCGGTGAAGAAATTCGGATTGTAGCCGCTGACTTTTCTTCCGTCATTCCCCGACTTGTCCGGGCAATCTGCGATAGTTTCAGATCCCCCGAATAAATCGGGGGATGACGGAACACTCATAATCGTTTCGCAATCACCGCCCGTTCATGCCCGGCATCTCCGGTATTCACGACGCCCCTGCGTTCGATCATCATGATCTCGGCATAGGGCAAGGCGACAGGCCGGTGTTGCAGGCCGGCGGGAACGACATAGATCTCGCCCTCATCCAGGACAACATCGTCCCGGGCTTCGAGTTCCAACCTCAACCGGCCTTTGGTGACGAGGAAGAATTCATCTTCATCATCATGTTTGTGCCAGACGAACTCGCCTTCGACCTTGGCAATCTTCACATCATAATTGTCCAGACCGGCGATGATTTTCGGCGACCATCGTTCGTCGAACAGGGCGTGTTTTTCGGTGATCGAGACTTTGGTTTTCATCTGAATTCCATTCTGCGTCACAAACCGGGGTGCCCGACCCAGGCATCCATCAATTCAGACAAGAAGGACCCTCGTGTCCTCCGCTTTCGCGAGGGCAGGCAAGCCCGAGTGACCCGGATGAAACAGACTACATCAGCATCGTCATCGGATCTTCGATGAAGCCCTTGAAGGCCGCGATCCAGCGGGCGCCCGTTGCGCCATCCACGACACGGTGATCGCAGGTCAGCGTGACCGTCATCACGGTCGCCTTGGCCAGCGCACCATCCTTGACCACCGGGCGTTCCTCGCCCGCGCCGATGGACAGAATCATGCCCTGTGGCGGGTTGAGGATGGAGGCGAAGGATTTGATGCCCATCATGCCGAGATTGGAGAGCGAGAAGGTTCCGCCCTGGAACTCTTCCGGTTTCAGCTTTCGTTCTTTCGCCCGGGCGGCGAGGTCCTTCATCTCGGTCGAGATTTGTGCGAGCCCCTTGGCGTCCGCGTCAAAAATGATCGGCGTAATCAGTCCACCTTCAATGGCCACGGCCACCGAGACATCGGCATGCTTGTGGCGGGCGATACGGCCATCCTCGATCCACGAAGAATTGGCTTCCGGCACACGTTTCAGGGCGAGACCGGACGCCTTGATCAATATGTCATTGACCGAGATTTTCACGCCGTCCGGCGCTTTGTCATTCACCTGCTTGCGGAAAGACAGCAGCGCATCGAGTTCGCAATCGACGGTCAGCGGGAAGTGCGGGACATCGCGGAAGCTGTCGGTCAGGCGTTTGGCCGAAATCTTTGTGATGCCATCGGCTTTTTCGACCGTGTAGCGATCCTCGGAAATGCCATAGCGCGCCAGTGGGGCGTCCTCGCTGATGTCCTTTGGCGCAGCCTGGGCGGCGGCCTTCGGCGCATCGGACTTTGCTGGCGAGGCTTTGCCTTCAAAGCTTTCAATGTCGCGCTTGACGATACGGCCATTGGGTCCGGAGCCGTCAACGTCCTTTAGATTAATGCCGGCCTGTTCGGCCATGCGTTTGGCCAGCGGGGAGGCCTTGATGCGATCCCCCCCTCCGCTCGCTACGCGACCACCTCCCCCGTGAACGGGGGAGGAAACCTGTTCGGCGCTTGCTTTTCCTCCCCCGCTTGCGGGGGAGGTGTCTGAGGACTTGTCCGAAGACGGAGGGGGGGAATCCTCATTGTTCTCGTCCTTGTCAGACGACACATCCGGTCCGCCTTCGGGCGAATAATCCTTGAGGGCGCTCTTGTCCTCGCCGTCTTCCAGAAGCAGGGCGATGACGGCATTGACCTTCACGCCTTCGGTGCCGTCGGACACGAGAATCTTGCCGACCACGCCTTCATCGACGGCTTCGACTTCCATCGTAGCCTTGTCGGTTTCGATTTCCGCCAGCAGGTCGCCGGAGCTGACCGTATCGCCCTCTTTCACCAGCCATTTCGAGAGTGTGCCCTCTTCCATGGTGGGTGACAGGGCGGGCATGAGGATTTCAATCGGCATTCTAATTCCTCTCGGCGGAAGCGGGTGTCAGGTCGATCGCGGCTTGCGTGATTTCATCCGCGCCCTGATCGCCCATCACCCGGTAAATAATGAGACAGGCTTCAAGGCCGGCATACTGGTCGATATCACCGGCGATGATTTTTGCGGTGCAATGGGCGCGCGCCGCGGCCGGCTGCCCGGCCCAGCTCTCAGCCAGACGGGTATGAGCGCCGGCTTCACGCGACAAGCATGTGATGTCGCCACGGCAGACTGCGTCCGGGTCGAGAACGGGCAGAGCGGGCGACAACGCCTGAGACAGAAGGAAAGCGGCGATCATGCACCCATCTCCGGATTGATTTCGTTCACATTCTTTTCCCAGTTCGCCCCGTCAAAATCGGCAATGCGTCCGGAGAGGCCCTGATCACTGTCGAAACAGCGCAGATTGACCGAGACCTTGTCCGGATGGGAACGTGGATAATACCAGCTTTTGACGCCGCACGTCTTGCAGAAGAGGTGTTTGGCCGTGTGGGTGTTGAAGGTGTATTCGCTCTGCGCGTCCTCACCTTTTTCAAGATGAAAATTTTCGGGTTCGACGATGACGTGGATGAAGCCCGTCATGGCGCAGTTCGAGCAATTGCACGACAGGGCGACGACAGAATCCGGCAGATCGGCCGTGAAGCGCACCGCGCCGCAATGGCAGCCACCGCTGCGGGGTTTGACGGGAGCACTCATCAGTCCACGTAACAGACTTGTTTTGCCGCTTTCACGACATCGTCCTTGCCCGGCAGGGACAGTTTTTCGAGATTGCCGGCATAGGGCAGCGGCACGTCTTTCTGGAAGACGCGGGCGGGCGGCGCATCCAGAAAATCGAAGGCCTCGGCCACAACGCGGGCGGCGATTTCCGCGCCGACACCGTGCTGACCCCAGCCTTCTTCGGCGCAGACGATGCGGTTGGTCTTCTTCACGCTCTCGATGACGGTCTCGGTATCGAGCGGACGCAAGGTGCGCAGATCGATCACTTCGGCTTCAATGCCCTGCTCGGCCAGCTCTTCGGCGGCCTGCAGCGCAAAACCGACCATGCGGGAATGCGCCACGATGGTCACGTCCGAGCCTTTACGGCGGATTTTCGCCTTGCCGATGGGCAGGACCCAATCCTCGATGTCGGGCACATCGAAGGTCTCGCCATACATCAGCTCGTGTTCGAGGAAGACGACCGGGTTCGGATCGCGGATTGCGGCTTTCAACAGGCCCTTGGCATCGGCGGCATCATAGGGCGCGATGACTTTCAGGCCCGGCACCTGCGCATACCAGGCGGAATAGTCCTGGCTGTGCTGAGCGCCCACGCGGCTGGCCGCGCCATTGGGGCCGCGGAAGACCATCGGACAGCCCATCTGGCCGCCGGACATGTAAAGCGTCTTGGCCGCCGAGTTGATGATGTGGTCGATCGCCTGCATGGCGAAGTTGAACGTCATGAATTCAACGATGGGCTTCAGTCCGCCGAAGGCCGCGCCAACGCCCAGACCGGCAAAGCCATGCTCGGTGATCGGCGTATCGACAACGCGTTTGGAGCCGAATTCCTGCAACAGATTGCGTGTGACCTTGTAGGCGCCCTGGTATTCGGCAACTTCTTCGCCCATCACGAAGATGGTATCATCGCGGCGCATTTCCTCCGCCATGGCATCACGCAAGGCATCGCGAACGGTGGTTGGCACCATGTCGGTGCCGTCCGGGATTTCGGGATCGGAGGCGGCGGGTTTGGTATGTCGCACCGGCTCGGGCGCTTTCTCTTCTGCAGCGTCCTTGCCGGACTCTGCTTTCTCGTCCGGTGCATCTGATTCTTCATCCTCGTCAGAGTCAGAACCGGAATCGTCACCGCTCGAGCCGTCCTGAGAATAATTCTCCAGATCGCTCTCATCCTCGCCCTCTTCCAGCAGAAGCGCGATGGGTGCATTGACCTTCACGCCTTCCGTGCCTTCCGCGACCAGCAGCTTGCCGACCCTACCTTCCTCGACGGCCTCGACTTCCATCGTCGCCTTGTCGGTCTCGATCTCGGCAATGACATCGCCGGAGGAGACGGTATCGCCTTCCTTCACCAGCCATTTCGCCAGATTGCCCTCCTCCATGGTCGGAGACAGGGCAGGCATCAGAACTTCAATCGGCATCAGGCGGCTCCGGTAAAGGGCAGGACTTGCAGGAAGATGAGGACAATACCCGTCAGGCCGGCCGCCCAGACGAGCGTGCGCAGCCAGGGAATACCGAACCAGTAAATCGGGGCATAGACGATACGCGCTGCGAGAAACAGGCCGGCCCCAAGCTCGGTCATGCCGTTCAGATTATCGGTGACGTAAGCGACCAGTACGAGCGGCACAAACATCATCAGGGATTCAACCATGTTGGCATTGGCGCGGCGCGCCCGGCCGAGCATAACGCCCTTGTCGGCAATCCCATCGCGGCTGCCAGCCATGGCGGCCGGCTTGTTTTCGATGTTGGACAGGAAGGCCTGTACCGCAATCATCACGAAATAGAGGGCGATCGCGGAGACGAGATAGGAGAGTTCCAGAGGCAGCATCAGGCGATTTCCTTCTTGAAGGCAAGCGCGTGTTCGCGCATGCGCGTGGCAAATTCGATATAGGTGTTCATCGGGCGGATCAGGACTTCAATGCGGGACATGAGCCCGTCCTCATTCAGGGTGATCTTGTCGATCCCGACGAGGCCTTTCCCGGCAATATTGCCGGTGAATTCGAGAATGATCCCGTTTCCCTTCACCCATTCCTCGCGATAGGCAAAATCATCAATGGTATCGATGACGCCCTGCAGGATGTGGATGAGATAGGCCTTGTCGTTTGTCGGCTTCCACACCACCGGCGAATGCAATTCGCAGCCCTCCGCGATGATGGACGACAACAGCGCCGCATCCTTGCTGAGGACGGCCTTGTGCCAGTGCTGGAGGAATTCCGCGGGGGTCATCATCTCTCCACCAGAACGTCGGTCCAGAGCTCGGACGGATCGGGCTCGGGGCTTTCCTTGGCGAAATCGGCCGAGGCGTTGACGATGGCCTTCACCTCCTTGTCGATCTTCTTGAGATCGTCCTCGGTGGCGAATTTTTCCTTCAGGATGCGCTCTTTCGCCCCCTCGATCGGATCGTGGTGCGAGCGGATATCGTCGACTTCCTCGCGCGTGCGGTATTTCGCCGGATCGGACATGGAATGCCCACGATAGCGATAGGTCTTCATTTCCAGAATGAAGGGTCCCTTGCCGTCCATGCAATGCTTGCGCGCTTTCGCGGCGGCTTCGCGCACGGAGATGACATCCATGCCATCCACTTCCTCACCCGGAATGCCGAAAGAAGCACCGCGCTTGTAAAGATGGGTCTCGGAGGAGGACCGCTTGACGCTGGTTCCCATGGCATACTGGTTGTTCTCGATGATGTAGATCACGGGCAGATTCCAGAGCTTCGCCATGTTGAAGCTTTCATAGACCTGGCCCTGATTGGCCGCGCCATCGCCAAAATACGTGGCGCAGACCTTGCCATTTTTCTTGTAGAGATCGGCGAAGGCGAGCCCGGTGCCGATGGAGACCTGGGCACCGACAATGCCATGTCCACCGAAGAATTGCTTGTCGCGGCTGAACATGTGCATGGAGCCACCCTTGCCGCGCGAATAGCCACCCTCGCGGCCGGTCAGCTCGGCCATCACGCCGTTCGGGTCCATGCCACAAGCCAGCATGTGGCCATGATCGCGATAGCCGGTGATCACCTGATCGCCCTCGTCCAGCGCCGCCTGCACGCCGACCACAACGGCTTCCTGCCCGATATAGAGGTGGCAGAACCCGGCGATCAGCCCCATGCCATAGAGCTGTCCTGCCTTCTCCTCGAAGCGGCGGATCATCAACATATCACGGTAATAGGTCAGCAGGTCGTTCTTGGTGACCTTGGCAGCGGGCCCCTTGGCCCGTTTTGCAGCAGTATCCGTTGTCCGGTCAGCAGGTTTCTTTGCAGCCATTCTTTCGTATGTGAACTAAAGTCCACACTCCCTGATCATTGGCTTCGCCATAACAGGAAGTTGCCGCATACGGCAAGCTGCAATTTCGTGATTTCAACGCGCGTTCAACGCTCGCGAGGTGTCTCGATATCGACGACGAAATCGCGCGGATGGGCGATATTGAGGAGTGCCGTCGCGCGTTCCTCGACATAGTCCAGATCCAGGCTGTCCGAGCGCAGGCGGGCGGCGCGCACTTCCAGAGCTTCGCGATCGCTGCGGGCTTCGGCCAGTTCGATCTCGGTCTCGCTGATCTGGTTCTTGACCACAATCCAGTTCAGCACGCCCTGTTCGCCATTGAGTGCGTGATAGCCGAAATAGGCGATCATCGCTGCAAACAGCATGGAAGGGAAAAGACGCTTTACGGATTGCATTCGGCGACCCACCTCATTCACCAAGTCTGAAATTGGCCAAGTTCAACCCGGCTCATTCTCTGATGAGGCATTGAACCTCAACAGGGTGAATCAAGGGTTACGCAGGCGAGAATTAGTCGTCTTTTCGGCGTTTGATGGCGATGCCGCCGGACCCGCCGAGGAGAATCAGCAGCACAAATATCCACCAGTAATTTGATATGAATTCCATCATGCACCGGCTCCGTTTCTGGAACGCTCACACAATCCCATCCCGCTTCCTAGCGGGAATGCCTCACGCGTCATCCCCTGCCGTTGTTTGCGACCGCTGCACTTCACACCGGCCGCAAACACGAAAAGGAACAATCCGGAGACAATCGCCTACATGGCGATCGGATCTGCACCGGCATAAAGCGCCTGTGCGCCCAGCTGCGCTTCGATCCGTAAAAGCTGATTGTATTTTGCGGTGCGGTCTGAACGGGCCAGCGAGCCGGTCTTGATCTGACCGCATCCGGTCGCCACAGCCAGATCGGCAATCGTGGCGTCTTCAGTCTCGCCGGACCGGTGGCTCATGACCGCGCCATAGCCGGACCGCAATGCCATTTCGACGGTTTCCAGTGTTTCGGTGAGAGTGCCGATCTGATTGACCTTCACCAGCACGGCCGAGGCCGCGCCCATCTCGATGCCCTTGGCGAGGCGCACCGGATTGGTTACAAAGAGATCATCGCCCACAAGCTGGGCCTTGCCGCTGACCACTTCGGTCAAAGCGACCCAGCCTTCCCAATCGTCTTCGGCCATGCCGTCCTCGATGGAAATAATGGGGTAGTCATTGGCCAGCCGGGCCAGATAGGCCGCAAAGGCTTCGGCGTCATGGGTGATGCCAGCGCCTTCCAGCACATATTTGCCATCCTTGTAGAATTCGGTCGAGGCAACATCCAGCGCCAGACCGATTTCATCGCCCGGCTTGAAGCCGGCCGACTCTATGGCCGCCATGACGAAATCGAGGGCTTCTTCGGCGCTTTTCAGATTGGGCGCAAAACCGCCTTCATCACCGACATTGGTATTGTGCCCTTCTGCTTTCAGGCGCAATTTCAGCGCATGGAAAATCTCGACACCCTGGCGCAGGCCTTCCGAAAAGCTTGGCGCGCCAATCGGCATGATCATGAATTCCTGGAAATCGATCGGATTGTCCGCGTGAGCGCCGCCATTGACGATATTCATCATCGGGGTCGGCAGGACGCGGGCATTGATGCCGCCAATATAGCGATAGAGCGGGAGTGCGAGCGAATTCGCCGCCGCCTTTGCGGTCGCCAGGGACACGCCCAGAAGCGCGTTGGCCCCCAGCCGGCTCTTGTTGGCGGTTCCGTCGAGGGCAATCAGCGTATCATCGATATCGCGCTGCTGTTCGGCATCCATGCCGCCAATCGCGTCGAAGATTTCCGTTTCAACGGCTTCAACCGCTTTTTGAACGCCCTTGCCATTGTAGCGGTCGCCGCCATCGCGCATCTCGACGGCTTCATGCGCCCCGGTCGAGGCACCGGACGGCACAGCTGCGCGGCCCATGCTGCCATCTTCGAGGACGACATCAACCTCGACCGTGGGATTGCCCCGGCTGTCGAGAATTTCACGGCCAATAATGTCGACGATTGCAGTCATGGAAGCGCTCCGGGTTCAAAGACAGTGTCCGGGCGCGTCATAAAAGAAAAACGCGCGGGCGCAAGCCCACGCGTTCATCCGGATTTCAATTGAAACCTGAGAAGACCCTAGTCTTCCTTCGGCTCCAGAATTTGCTTGCCGCGATACATGCCGGTCTTCAGGTCAATGTGATGCGGACGGCGCAATTCGCCGGAGTCCTTGTCTTCCACGTAAGTCGGGTTGCCCAGCTTGTCGTGGCTGCGGCGCATCCCGCGCTTGGACGGGGTCGTTTTTCTCTTGGGGACCGCCATAGGTCTCTCCGGTCGTTAAGTGAACAGATAACGCAGACCCATGCCTGCGAAGACCGGCGCGTATAGCCTCACTCCCCGGCGAACGCAACCGCCTTTGGTGCATGGACTGCGGCTAATTCGAACGACGGCTCCCTGCACGGACATTGCCACCCGTACTCGACCGCATGCTCAGGCTTTGTGGCCGCGAGATTGATCGGATATCCGCTCCGGTCGAAGCATTGGCGACCAATGCGTCCCGGGCATCAATTGTGGCGTTCGCGCCGGTTGAGGCATTCGCACGAATGCTGGCACATACCAGATCCCGCCCATCGAGATCCGCGCCTGTCGACACATTGATTCGCGCGGTCCCGCAGGTCCCCGAAAACTCTGCATCGGCACCGGTCGAGACGCGGATAGCAACATCATCGCTCTCAAGCGAGGTAATATTCGCATCAATCCCCTGAGATAAATCAAAGGAGGCGACGTTCGGACCACTCACATAGATCGTTACATCCAGACGTCTCCGACGGCCGAACCAGCGCAGGGCCCCGCGATCCTGCCGAATTTCAAGTGTGTCACCGTGATAATCGACTTCGATATCTTCAATATCATCCGCATCGCCATCCATACGCAGACTGGGGACATCAGACGGTTCAAACCGGATGTTGAAATTTCCGCCTGCATCCAGATGGCGGAAAACATCAATCGTGCGGTTGGCGCTATCCGATTGCGCTGCGGCCGCGCCTGCCAGCCCGATCGCGACCAGCGCACTGAAAGCATATTTCATCATGGTAATCTCCCGTCCTGACACAGATCGTCAGTTCAGAGATGCACCTGCCTCACGGAATGGATGCACCGGGCGGCAGAAATCAGACCAGACGGCTCTGTTCGACGGCGGCCTTGATGAAGCTGGCAAAGAGCGGATGCGGTTCAAACGGGCGGGATTTCAGCTCCGGATGATACTGCACGCCGATGAACCAGGGGTGGTCTTCCAGTTCGACGGTTTCCGGTAGAACGCCATCGGGTGACAGGCCGGAGAATTTGAGACCGGCGGCTTCCAACTGTTCGCGATAGGCGATATTCACCTCATAGCGATGCCGGTGACGTTCCTCGATCTGGGACGAGCCGTAGATCTCGCGAATCCGGCTGCCTTCTTTCAGCGCCGCCTTGTAAGCCCCCAGCCGCATCGTGCCACCGAGATCGTCTTCGCTGCCGCGACGCTCGATGTCGTTTCCACGGGTCCATTCCGTCAGCAGTCCAATCAATGGCTCTTCGGTCGGACCGAACTCCGAGGAATTCGCCTTTTCCAGACCCGCCAGATGCCGGGCGGCCTCGATGACGGCCATCTGCATGCCAAAGCAGATCCCGAAATACGGAATCTTGCGTTCCCGCGCAAAACGGACCGCGGCAATCTTGCCCTCGGCACCGCGCTCGCCAAATCCGCCCGGCACCAGAATGCCATGCACATTCTCGAGCGGCGCGAAAGTGTCCTCGTCCTGAAACTGGGCGGAATCCAGCCATTTGAGCTTCACCTTCACATTGTTGGCAATACCGCCATGCGTGAGGGCTTCGTTGAGTGATTTGTAGGCATCCAGCAGGCCGGTATATTTGCCGACAACGCCGATTGTGACCTCGCCGTCCGGCTCGTGAATGGTGCGGGAAATCGCTTCCCAGCGTGACAGGTCCGGCTCCGGTGCATCCTCGATTCGGAAGCGCTTCAGGACTTCACTGTCGAGGCCCTGACCATGATATTCCAGCGGTACATCGTACAATGATGATGCGTCCTGGCCTTCGATCACGGCCGATTCCGGCACATTGCAGAAGAGCGCGATCTTGCGGCGATCACCCGGATCGAGCGGCTGTTCGCACCGGCAAAGCAGAATATCCGGCTGAATACCGATCGACCGCAATTCCTTGACGGAGTGCTGGGTCGGCTTGGTCTTCATCTCGCCGGCCACCTTGATGTAGGGCAACAAGGTGACATGCAGAAATATGGCGTTGTCGCGCCCCAATTCCTGGCCGAGCTGGCGCAGCGATTCAAAGAATGGCAGCCCCTCGATATCGCCGACTGTACCGCCCACTTCGCACAGTACGAAATCGACCTCCTTGCCGGCATCGTCAGGGCGGGGGTCAGGCGAATTCCTTGATCTGCGTCGGTGACGTGCGGAATGACCTGAACGGTCGCGCCCAGATAGTCGCCGCGCCGCTCCTTCAATAGGATCGTCGAATAGATGCGGCCGGTGGTGATGTTGTCGGACTTTGCGCGGCCGACACGCCGGTGAAGCGCTCATAGTGGCCGAGATCCAGATCTGTCTCGGCACCATCATCGGTCACATACACCTCACCGTGCTGGTAGGGCGACATCGTGCCGGGGTCGACATTCAGATAGGGATCCAGCTTGCGCAGGCGGACTTTATATCCACGCGCCTGAAGCAAAGCACCGAGTGCGGCGGAGGCGAGGCCTTTTCCAAGCGAGGAGACCACGCCGCCAGTGATGAAGATATATCGCGGCATGGGAATTCTGAATAACCCAGATTCGGACGCAGCGAAAGCGCACCATCCGTCAGTTTATTGGAAATGTCAGTGGAAGGCTAGCGTTCGTCCGGCAGAGACGGGGTGGACGTGTCCTCTTCGATCGTCAGATCGAGCGTTTGAGCGTCGTCTTCAACTTCGTCAAAAACGCTGCGCCCCTGCGCGTCCACACCTGCAACAATCGCCAACACAATCGACAGGGCAAAGAAAGCAGCACCGAGAAAGGTCGTTGAACGGGTCAGAACCGTCGCTGCGCCGCGGCTCGACATCATGCCGCCACCACCGCCGCCAATGCCGAGCGCGCCACCATCGGAGCGCTGCATCAGAACCACACCGACCAGCCCGGCCGAAACCAGAAGCTGAATGATCAAAAGTACTGTCATCATGGCAAAATCGCCGCCTTCTTCGGGAAACCCCGTCTACATGGTGGCGGCTTTTAGCGCAGGCAAGTCCTGAACGCTACTCCCCGGAGCGGCAGATGACAGCCGCGTTCGCAGAGCCTGTACCGTTGACGCAATTTCATTTTCGGCTTTTTCGAGCGATTGGCCATTGGCATAAGCGGCATATGTGCCAATCGCCAGCTCTTTCGCCAGCCGGAAATTCTTGACGTTGCGTTCGTCCGGGTTCCGAAAGTTGCGGGCGTGATCAATCAGTGCTTCGGCCACCTGAACGGCATCATACCGCCCGCTTTTCTCCAGCTGGTCGCACAATTCGCGGGCGGCTTTCATCATATCGGCAGGGTCAAAAGCCTTTGCCGGCCCCGCCTTGGAATCGAATTGCAGCTCGGTCGTCACAACAATGCGCATGGCGAGACGGCGGATCCGTTCGCCTTCGATCTGCTTCTTGGTTTCGCGAATTCCCATATAGGCTTCGCGCAATTGTTCCTCATCGCCATCCGCTTTTGCCTGAAGTGTGTTCGGCACAATCACCGAATCGTTAGCTTCCGCTGCGCGATCGCCGGACCTACGATCCGGGCCGACATAATCGCTGGTGACGACAAAAGCTTTCCGCTTGCGAATCATCGTGCGGATTCGCTCTTCGGCAAATTGCGTCGAAAACGGGCGGACAATGACGTCGTCAGCGCCTGACTCAATGGCCAGGCGAACGTGCGCGCCATCGCGCATCCATGAGGTCAGCGCGATTACAGAATAGGGATTTGGCGTGATTTCTCCACGACGGATCATCCGCACAAACTTGAAGATATCGACCTTGGGCGCCGAACATTCGGCAACGATCATGTCCCAGCTATTGTCGCGCAACTGGCGCTGGAATTCCTCAACGGCACTGATGGCTTCGATCGAGCGAAATCCGATTTCATTCAACGCATAGCGCGTCGTCCGCAGATTTACATGCACGGGATCGAATAGCAGGACTGACGCGCGCTGAAGATCCATTTCGGCCATTAATCCACCCCGAACCACAAAGGTCATAGACGTCAATTCATGCCGGAAAATGATTGATATCGGCTTACGAGGACGTTTCGAATCTTACGGGGCTGCCGCAATTATTGCGGTGAAATCCGCGGCTTTCAGGCTGGCGCCGCCAACAAGTGCGCCATCCACATCGGTCAATGACAGGATGTCCGCCGCATTGTCCGGCTTTACCGATCCACCGTACAGGATTTGCGTATTCGGCCCGTCTGGCAGATTCGACCGGATGAAGGCATGCATCGCCGCAATGTCTTCGATCGACGCTGTCAGGCCCGTGCCGATCGCCCAGACGGGCTCGTAGGCAATGACATAGGCCGTATTCTCCGGGAGCGATTGATCCAGCTGCGCGCCTACGACCGCCTCGGCCTTCCCCGCGCGTCGCTCGGATTCACTTTCGCCAACACAAATGACGGGGATCAGCCCCGCGGCCTGAGCGGCTTCTGCCTTGGACCGGACCAGATCACTGCTTTCGCCATGATCGGCGCGGCGTTCGGAATGGCCGACAATGACGCAGGATGCGCCGGCATCGCGCAGCATTTCCGCCGATATGTCGCCAGTATGAGCGCCCGACGGATGATTATGACAATCCTGTCCGCCGATTTTGACCGGTCCTGCGATTTCTGCAGCACTGAATATCAATGTAGCCGGGGGGGCGAGCAGAACATCAACATCGCTCCGAGACCCGGCAATGGAGCAGATTTCTTCAAAAAATACAAGTGATTGGCGCAAGCCATTCATTTTCCAATTACCTGCGATCAGCATACGGCGCGCCATTCACCCCTCCTCCGGTCTGATTCCGTTGCGCCGGACAATGACGGCACGCTTGCGGCCTGTAAACGCCGCCGCTAGTTTCCGGCACTCACGCAAGAATATCGGGCTCTCGTCAATGCTTTCTGTCGTTCGCAATGCCATCAAAAACCCCATTTTCGTCGTCATCATTGGCTTGATGATTGTGAGCTTCGCGCTCTGGGGCGTGAATGACATCTTTCAAGCTCCCGGCACGGCCGTGACGACGGTCGGCAATGAGCGAGTGACGGTTTACGAATTGTCCCGGGATTTTGAACGCGCCCTGCAGCGCGAGCGCGAAGAAAACCCCGGCTATACGCAGGAACAGGGCCGTGCAGACGGTCTTGGTAATACGGTTCTGAACCAACTCGTTCTGGATGCCATGCTGCGCTCTCAGGCCCGCTCCCTTGGCATCTCTGCTTCGAACGCAGCTGTTCGCGACGAAATCATCGGGTTCGAGGCCTTTGTCGACCCCATTACCGGCGGTTTTGACCGCCTCGGATACCAGAACTACCTGGCCAGCGCCGGTCAGCGCGAAAACCAGTTCGAGGAAGAAATCCGCAACGATATCGTTCTGCGTCAGCTGACCGAAGGGCTGTTCGACGGGATTCGCCAGCCGGACGTCTACCGCACCATTCTGACCCGCTATCTGTCGGAAACGCGGGATCTGGAAGCCCTGATCATTTCCCCATCTGCTGCGGGAGAAATCGGTGAACCGACCGACGCGCAACTTCAGACGACGATTGACGACAATCCGCAATTCTTCACGACGCCTGCGCGGCGCGGCTTCACCATCATGCGTCTGCGGATTGACGATTATCTCGGCAACGTCACCGTCGATGAAACGCAGATCGCCGAACAGTATGAATACGAGCTGGAAGTGGGTGCCATCGGCACACCGGCCACCCGCACCTACACGCAAATCTCGTTTGATAATGAAAGCGCTGCCCGCGAAGCTGCCGAGCGTCTTGGCAATGACGAGGACCCCGCTGCGATTGCGGCTGATCTGGGCGGTAATCCGCCATCGCGTCAGGAAGATCGCCAATCCTATCAGATAGCTGACGAGCAGGTACGCGACGCGCTGTTTGAAATGGCAGCCGGCGATACGATTGCCGTTGAAACACGATTTGGCAGCTGGTTTGCGATTGTTGTTGAGGCTGCGCAGGACGATGACATTCCAACATTGGAAGAGCGGAGCGTCGAAATACGCGAACAGCTGGCCCGGGCCGCGGCTGAGGACGCCCTTTATGCGGACCTTGGTGCCTATGAAGAGGCCCGTGGCAGTGGTTTCAACATCGAGGAATCGGCACTGGCCGCAAATATCCCGTACGCCGTCTATCAGCCCATCGACAATCAGGGCCGCGACGATGATGGCCGCTTTGCCTTTGGCTTCTTCCAGGAACAGGACGTGCTGGAAGCCGTGTTTGCCAGCCCGGCCCTGATTGATGGCGAATTGACCGAATATGGCGACGGCAACTTTTTTGCCGCGCGCGTCGATATTGTTGAAGCGCCACGCGTGCGGACACTAGAAGAAGCCCGCGATGATGCCGAAACCGTCTGGCGCTTGCAGGAAATCGATTCCCGCCTTGAAGCTCTGGCCGAAGAGGTTGTTGAACTGGTCGAGAGTGGCCAGTCGCTGGATGCCATCGCGGCAGCCAATCCGGACTTCCGGGTTGAACAGGCCAGCCTTCGCCGGGATCAGACCGCTGACAATTTCAGCCGCCAGGTTGTGTCCCTGGCTTTCGGCCTTGATGTCGGTGAAATGGAAGCGACCCGCACGGGTTCCGGGCGTTCGCACATGGTGCTTCGCGTCAACGCTGCGAGGGATG
This sequence comes from Hyphobacterium sp. CCMP332, assembly GCF_014323565.1. Classification (NCBI taxonomy): domain Bacteria; kingdom Pseudomonadati; phylum Pseudomonadota; class Alphaproteobacteria; order Maricaulales; family Maricaulaceae; genus Hyphobacterium; species Hyphobacterium sp. CCMP332. The sequence goes on along the minus strand of NZ_CP058669.1, from coordinate 903,459 downwards.
GCGAGATCCCGCAGCCGGAGATTCTGTCTCAGGTCGAGGATTTCCTGAATCAGGGCTATCGCCGGGATATCGATTCCAGCCTCGTGTCGGCCCTCTATCGCGAATTCGACTATGACGGGTCCGAGGTCAACGTGCAGCTTCGGGATCAGGCTTTGGGCGTGGTCGACCCTAACGCAATCCAGTGACACAAACGGGCTATTCGCCTGCGTCCGGCAGACTGGTCTCGGTCAATCGCGTTGATGACCTGACAACGCCTGTCGCGGCTTTCCTGAGACTGGCGAAAGACACCGAAAACGCCTTCCTGCTCGAATCTGTCGAGGGCGGATCTTTCCGGGGCCGGTTTTCGGCCATCGGAATGGACCCGGACCTGATCTGGACGGTCGAAAAAGGCCAGCCCTTCCTTCAGGATTTATCGTCGGGACAAGCGCCGGAACCGGATGGCAATGACCCTGTTGCATCGCTCCGAAAACTGGTGTCTGCCGCGCAAATTCACGAACTCGCGGACATTCCGTCAATCGCATCCGGCCTCTATGGCTATATCGGGTATGACCTCATCCGGGCGATTGAACCCCTGCCGGACACGCAAGCGGATGATCCTGCGGGGATCCCGGAAGCCCGCCTGATCCGGCCGCGTGTCGTGATTGTGTTTGATGCGCTGAAACAGGAAATCACGGCTTTTGGACGGGTCGCTGAAGGCAAGTCCACGGATGACGTTCGCAACCGGCTGCAAGGCTTGCTGGATCAACTCGATACACCGCTAGCGGCCTCTGTGCCCGGCGCAGAGCAAGCGATTTCACCGGTCTCCACGTTTGATGCGGCGGCCTATCGCGCCAGCGTCGATCGTATCAAGCAGCACATCAGAGCCGGCGATATTTTCCAGGGCGTTCTCAGCCAGCGGTTTTCAACGGGGTTTGATCTTCCCGCATTTGCGCTCTACCGCGCATTGCGCCGGCTCAACCCTTCACCTTTCCTGTTTCACTTCCAGTTTGACGGCTATGCCGTGACCGGGTCGAGTCCGGAGATTCTGGTGCGAGCGCGCGACGGGCTGGTCACGGTTCGACCGATTGCCGGAACACGGCCTCGCGGTGCCAATCCTGCCGAAGATGCGGCGCTGGAAGTGGATCTTCTGGCGGATCCGAAGGAGCGCGCCGAGCATATGATGTTGCTCGACCTTGGCCGGAATGATGTGGGCCGAGTGGCTAAAGCGGGAACGATCCGCATCACGCAGCGTGAGATCGTCGAGCGATACAGCCACGTCATGCACATTGTTTCCAATGTCGAGGGCGAGTTGGCCGGCGGGGAAGACGCGATATCGGCGCTGTTTGCCGGGTTTCCAGCGGGTACGGTGTCCGGTGCGCCCAAAGTTCGGGCCATGCAGATCCTAGATGAAATCGAACCCCACAGACGCGGCTATTATGCGGGCGCGGCGGGATATTTCAGCGCGGATGGCAATATGGACATGGCGATCACCCTTCGCACCGCTCTGGTCAAGGACGGCCAAATGCATGTGCAGGCGGGGGCCGGGGTCGTTCTGGACTCCGATCCGGAATCCGAACGTCAGGAATGTATCAACAAGGCTCAGGCCCTATTCCGCGCCGCCGAACAGGCCCACCGCTTCGTCTGAGATTTCGGCCAGTTCCACCGCTTCCTGAATGCCAGTGGAATAGTCCGACATCGTCACAAAGCGTACGGATTGCGCGGCCTCGCTCTCTAGCCAGCTTTCCAGCGCGTCGAGGGTTGCGGTGCGCGGATGACCGATGGCGATGACCTGCCCGTCCCGATGGGCGGCCGCGACCAGTGAATCCAGTGCGGCGGCGACTGTGCCGGCATCGTGGTCAATGAAGATATCGCGGCGATAGGCGGTCAGGCCGAATTCATCGGCAATACGGCCAGCGCGGCTGCGGCCGGAGGTGAGGGAATCCAGAAAGATCAGATCGCGGCCGGCAAGCGGCGACAAGGCTGCGCGCATTGCGGCGGCATCCGCGGTGAAGGCGCTGCCCATATGGTTGTTCAACCCGATCGCCCCGGGCACCCGCGCCAAGGCCGCGTTTACACGGCGGGCCATTTCGGTCGGCGGCAGATAACGGGTCAGCGCCCCCGGCCCCGGGTCTTCCAGGCCAAAGGGTTCCATCGGCATGTGCAGGAAAACGGCATTCCCGTCCGCTGCGGCCACCAGGGCCAGTTCCGGTGTCGCCTCGGCATAAGGCAGAAACGACAAGGTCAGCGGTATATCCAGCGCCATGGCCCGGCGGGTCAGATGGGGATCAACCCCCGCATCGTCGATCACAAGCGCGACGACGGGCCGAAGGTCAGGATGAATGTCTGGAGCCGCCGCAATCGTTTCGGCAATCGCTGGTGCATTCGCTGCGACAGCGTCAATCGGCACATCAAGAGTGCCGGCATCCGCAATGGCCGTGCTGCGGCCGAATTCAAACGCCGTCGCCCCCGCCATGAAGGCCAGGGCGGCGATCAGACCCGACACCAATGGCGTCGATGGATGAATGGAGCGCGTGCGCATGCCATGATGCACACACCGCTTCGGTTAACGCCTCGTTTACCTGCTGTTACCGTATTGCAGCATTGCACCAAGCAGGCGCTCGCCTAGATTACCGTTCAGCCAACGGGACGCACCTTCATGCTGCTGATCATCGACAATTATGACAGCTTCACCTTCAACCTCGTCCACTATTTCGAGGAATTGGGGGCGGAGACGCGCGTCATCCGGAATGATGTGATGTCAGCTGCTGACGCGCTCGCTCTCAATCCGGCTGCAATATGCCTGTCGCCCGGCCCGGGACGTCCGGAAAATGCCGGAATATGCATGGATATTCTGCGCAGCGCGCCGGAGCATCTGCCGATACTGGGCGTCTGCCTCGGTCATCAATGCATGGGCGAGATATTTGGCGGGCAAACCGTTCAGGCCAAGGCGATCATGCATGGCAAAACCAGCGATATCACGCATGACGGAAGCGGCATTTTTGCAGGATTACCCAGCCCGTTCGGCGTGGCCCGTTATCACTCACTGGCCGTTGCGGATTTGCCCGGGAATAGCGAAATGATCATCAATGCCCGGACCGCCGATGGTGAAAACATGGCCATGCGGCATGAGACCCGCCCGCTTCACGGCGCACAATTTCATCCCGAATCCATTGCGTCGCAGCACGGGCACGCCGTGCTCGCCAATTTCATGACACTGGCGGGATTGCCGGTGAAGGAGATCGCCTGATGAGCGCGCTTCACAATTGCCTGCAATCGCTGTCTCGCGGTGAGCATCCTGCTGCGGACGACATTGCCGGGGCTTTCGACCTCCTGATGGAAGGGGAAGCCGGAGAAGCCGAGATTGGCGGCTTTCTGATCGGGCTGGCCGCCGTCGGCGAGACACCGGACGATCTCGCCATCGGTGCCAGAGCGCTGCGCAAGCGCATGAAGGGGATCACCGCCCCCGCCGGCGCCATCGATACCTGCGGGACAGGCGGCGATGCGAAGGGCACCTACAACATCTCCACGGCTGCCGCGATTGTCGCCGCGGGCGCCGGCGCAAAAGTGGCCAAGCACGGAAACCGTGCGGCATCTTCACAATCGGGCTCATCGGAAGTTCTGGCCGCACTGGGCATCAATCTGGAAGCCACGCCCGATCAGGTGGAGCGCTCGGTCAGGGAGGCCGGTGCCGGTTTCCTGTTTGCGCCCGCGCACCATTCCGCCGTGCGCCATGTCGGCGGCGCGCGCAAGGCGCTGCGGTCGCGGACGATTTTCAACCTGTTGGGGCCGATGGCGAACCCCGCCGGAGCCAAACGCCAATTGCTGGGCGTGTTTGATGCCCGCTGGCAGGAACCGGTCGCACAAGCCTTGCACACGCTGGGCTGTGAATTTGCCTGGGTGGTCCATGGATCGGATGGTCTGGATGAAATCACCACGACCGGCGAAACCCGTGTGGTCGAGCTTGATAACGGCCAGATCACCGAATTCACGCTGCAGCCGTCCGATGCCGGCCTGCCCCAGGCTGTGATCGAGGACCTGATCGGCGGGACACCGCAAGAAAACGCAGCCGCCTTGCGCGCCCTTCTGGACGGTCAGCCGTCAGCCTATCGCGGAATCGTCGTCATGAACGCGGCCGCAGCGCTCATCGTCGCCGGGCTCGCCAGCAATCTGAAAGACGGTGCGCAGATGGCCGTCGCCGCCATTGATGGCGGCGCTGCAAAAGCGACACTGGAAACGATGGCGCAGATTTCCCGAGGCGAAGCGTGAACGCGCTTCGCAAGATCGAAGCTTACAAGCGCGATGAAATTGCCGCCGAGAAAGCGGCTTTCAGCAACGCACGCCTGGACGAGATGATCGCAGCTTGCGGTCCGGCGCGCGATTTTGAAGGTGCATTGATCGCAAAGGCCAATACCACGGGCATCGCCCTGATTGCAGAGGTCAAGAAAGCCAGCCCGTCCAAGGGACTGATACGGGATGATTTTGATCCCGCATCTCTGGCCAAGGCCTATACCGAAGGCGGCGCGGCCTGCCTGTCCGTGCTGACCGATCAGCCAAGTTTTCAGGGACATCCGGATTATCTGGCGCAGGCGCGAGGCGCCGTGCCCCTGCCCGCGCTTCGCAAGGATTTCCTGCTGGATGTCTGGCAGGTCAAGCAGTCGCGCGCGCTGGGCGCGGATGCGATCCTGGTGATCATGGCGAGCGTCGATGACGCGCTGGCGCTTGATCTCGTCTCTGCCGCGCACGATCTGGGCATGGCAGCCCTGATTGAAACCCATGACGCGGTCGAGCTGGAACGGGCCCTCGCCCTGCCCTCGCCCCTGATTGGCGTGAATAACCGCGACCTCACCACATTCGAGACGTCTCTCTCGACCTTCGAAAAGCTCGCGGCCGATATTCCGGCGGATCGATTCGCCATAGCCGAGAGCGGTATCGCGACGGCGGCGGATGTGGCGCGGTTGAAGACTGCGGGCGCAAAAGGCCTGCTGGTGGGAGAAAGCCTGATGCGGCAGGCCGATGTGGCGCAAGCGACGCGTGAGCTTCTGGGCGGATTGGCGTTTACTTGACGTTTACCCGGAACACTCATAGAACATCCAGAGAAGTTTCTGATTTGTTCCTTATGGAGTGAGCCCATGCTGACGCGCAAACAACAACAGCTTTTGCTCTTCATCAACAAACGTTTGAGCGAAGATGGTGTCTCGCCGTCCTTTGAAGAAATGAAGGATGCGCTGGACCTGGCGTCAAAATCGGGGGTTCATCGCCTCATCACCGCTCTGGAGGAGCGCGGCTTCATCCGACGCCTCGCGCATCGCGCCCGGGCGCTGGAAGTGCTGAAAATGCCGGATACCGGCGCACCTGCCGTTTCGTCTGATGCGGAAAATGTTGTCCGGCCCAATTTCGGTGCCGAGCCGGACCATGGTGCCGGTATTGAAATCGCGGTGCTGGGCAAGATTGCCGCCGGCGTGCCGATCGAGGCCATTCAGCATGAACAATCGCGCATCATGTTGCCGCCGGACCTCGCGGGCGGGCGCGGCGAACATTACGCGCTAGAGATCGAGGGTGATTCCATGATCGATGCCGGCATTCTCGACGGCGATATCGTCATTATCGAGCGCTGCGATACCGCCATGAATGGCGAGATCGTGGTGGCGCTGGTCGATGAGGAAGAAGCCACGCTGAAACGTCTGCGCAAGAAAGGCGGTTCCGTGGCTCTGGAAGCAGCCAACCCTGCTTATGAAACCCGGATTTTCGGCCCGGATCGCGTACGCGTTCAGGGCAAGCTGGTGGGGCTTATCCGCCGCTATCACTAGTCGTCCAGACGCGGTCACCGCGGCGGGTTTCGACATCCGTTTCGCGATGAATTTCATCTCTTTGCAAGTAGAGTGCTCTTGCGCCGCGCGCTTCCAGTTCTCCCAGATCAATGAGGCGCGTCGCGCAAGCGGCCCGCTGTATCGGTGAGGCATAGGTCTTCAGAACGACCAGATCGGACAGGGCGCAGTCTTCCGTCAGGGTTTCATCGCTTTCCGCAACGGTGATAGTCATGCCTTGCGTTCGCCCGGAGCATCCGCGCGGATCACACGCCACACCATCCCGGCCGGGCCGCACACTTTCGCCCGCCTGTTCGAGAAACACCGATGTCGCAAAGCGGGCGCGGCGGCGGTCTGTGCTGGCCCAGGCCGGTCCGTCCTCGTTCTCAAACCGGGCCAATACGACGCCCTCCTCGCTGATGAAGACATCGGGAGGCCGACTGAATCCCCATCCTGCATACGCGGTCAGCATGACGAGCAATCCAATCCGCCGGGCAAGGCCGGACGCCGCCACCAGCAGGACAAAACCAAGGGCATAAACTGTCAGGACAACACCGGGGGCCGACGCCATGGGTGCCAGGGAGCCGGGCCAGGACGCCACCCATTCGGCAATGCGAACGACCCAGATCAGACCCCAACTCATTACCGCGAGTGCTGGCCCGTCCATGCCGAACGGGGCTAGCGCCAGAGCCAGAGCTCCGGCGGGCATGACCACCAGCGAAAATACCGGCATGGCTGCAAGATTGGCCGCAAGTCCATAAACGGCAATCCGGTTGAAATGGAAGGCTGCAAAAGCGGCCGTCGCACTGCCGGCCACCAAAGACGAGAAGGAGAGCGTCCCCCAGAACCCCAGAAAGCCGCCGATAGCACCTTTCTGGCGATCATGCGTATCCCGCCGCCGCCAGATATCGAACGCCGCCACAAGCGCCGAGGCTGCGGCAAAGGACATCTGAAAGCCCGGTGACAGAACGCTCTGCGGCTGCAGCGCAAGGATGATGGCGGCGGCCAATGCGATGGATTGCATCGAGATCGCGGCGCTTGAGCAATATTCCCAGAAGCACGACGGACACCATGACAAAGGCGCGCTGTGTCGACACCGATGCGCCCGAAAGGACAAGATAAAGTGTCGCGCCAATCAACGCGATGACCGCTGCGGGTATGCGCGGATCATAACGGCGGGCGAATGCGGGGATTGCAGCCCCGAAAGCCCTCACCACAAAAAATAATCCGCCCGCAAACAGGCTCATATGCAGACCGGATATGGCCAGGATATGCCCCAGCCCCGTCGCGCGAAGGGCCTCGGCCTGATCCGGTGGAATGCCGGACCGGTCGCCCGTCAGCAAGGCGGCGGCAATGCCCGCAGTCTCCGGATCGGCGCGCTCGCGAATGTGTTCGGCCATCCGCCAGCGCCAGCGGGCCAGTTGGCGCAAAGCCGCACCGCCCTCGACATTTTCAGCTTCCAGTGCCGCAATCGCATATCCAGTGCCGCCCAGACCGAAAAACCAGGCCGCAAAAGCCGGATCATAACCGCCGGGAACGGCAGGGCGCCGGGGTGGCGTCAGGACGATGCGGGCTGAAATACCGTCTCCGGGCCCCAATTCACCGCGTCGAGCATAAAAGCGCACCCGCGCCGGCGGGCGTTCCATTCCTTCAAGCGAACTGACCCGGACGATAATCCGCTCACGGCCATTGCTGTTCTGAACGGCCTCTATCCAGCCTTCTACCGTTAGCGCGCGGCGTGACTCTATGACGAAAACCGTTTCCTGACCCAGAGTATGATGCTGCGCCCGCGAAAAGCCGAAAGCCGCGAACGCCGCCAGCATCAAAACCGACCATAAAACAGGCTTTTCCGCCGCGTATTTCCAGGCCGTAAGCGCGGCCAGAATTGCGGCAATAACCAATGCTGAAATCAGAATTATTGGCGGTTCGCCTGGCAGTCCGAAATAGGCGAGCGCGCCTGCCCCCAGTGCCACTGGTGCCCAGATCGCCATGCGAACCGGGCGGGTCAGATCCCGCGACCCGAGCCACCACTCGCGAGAGCTGGCAAGCCGAACCCTTGCGGATTTCAGAAGTGAGGCTTCATTCAGGCGCAATCGACTGTTCCATCCCCCTGCCCGCCATGCTACCACGCGGTCATCTTTCCGCAGTGCAACATGGTTTCGCGAGTGCAAAACACGACACAACCCATCGTTACACGCTTTGCGCCTTCACCGACAGGCTTTCTCCATATCGGTGGTGCGCGCACAGCCCTTTTCAACTGGCTGCTGGCACGTGGCGCTGGCGGCAAATTCCTCTTGCGTATCGAAGATACCGACCGCGTGCGCTCTACAGAAGAGGCGACGCGCGCCATCCTAGAAGGTCTGACCTGGCTGGGTCTGGACTGGGACGGCGAACCGGTTTCGCAAAATGCCAATGGCCCGCGCCACGCGGCTGTTGTCGACGACCTTCTGGCGAAGGGCCGCGCTTTTCGCTGCTACATGTCCGAGGAAGACGCCGCGGCGGCGCGCCAGATTGCCTTTTCCGAAGGCCGCGCGCTTCGGAGCACCTGGCGCGACCGGCCAGCATCGGATGCGCCAGACGGTGTGCCGTTTGTGGTGCGTTTTCGCGCCGGAGATGACGACGTCATCGTCAAGGATGCCGTTCAGGGCGATGTGCGCTGGAATGGCAAGGAATTCGATGATCTGGTGCTTTTGCGCAGCGATGGCACACCAACCTATAATCTTGCAGTCGTGGTTGATGATCACGATATGGGCGTCACTCATATTGTGCGCGGCGATGATCATCTCGTGAATGCCGGCCGTCAGGCGCAAATCTATGATGCTCTGGACTGGGATCGGCCGGTCTTCGCGCATGTACCGCTGATCCATGGCCCGGATGGCAAGAAACTGTCAAAACGGCATGGTGCCCTTGGTGTCGAAGCGTATCGGGATATGGGCTATTTGCCCGAAGGCCTGCGCAATTATCTGCTTCGCCTCGGCTGGGCGCATGGCGATCAGGAATATTTCACCGATGCGGAAGCCCAGGCGGTATTCAGCCTGTCGGGTCTGAACAAGGCGCCGGGGCGGCTCGATTTTGACAAGATGGCCAGCGTCAACGCGCATCACATGAAGCTGGCAGACAATGCCAGACTGCTGGAGCTGGTCTCGCCCTGGTGCGAAAAGCTGGCAGAGGGCATCGATACGGGCTCTCAGGCTTTCCGCGCGCGCCTTCTGGCAGCGATGGATGTGCTGAAGACGCGGGCCGCGACCCTAGCCGAACTGGCCGATCAGGCCTATTTCCTCTTCCGAAAGACTCCTATTGTACTGGAGGGCAAGGCCGCAAAGCCTCTCAACGGCGATGCGCCAGATCTGTTAGCCCGTTTCCGGCCCCGTATCGAGGCACTGCCGGAGTGGGATTCAGAGCGTTTGCATGCCGAACTCGAAGCCTTTGTTGAAAGCGAGGGAATCGGATTTGGAAAAATCGGGGCACCGTTACGGGCGGCTCTCACAGGCGGCGCGCCGGCACCGGACCTCTCACTGGTCATGGAATGGCTGGGTCGCGATGAAGTCTTGCGCCGAATGGCGGATCAAATCAAAACGGGCGCATAGACCCGAGGAAGACGAGAAGGAAGACCATGATGGAAACCAAAGCGAAACGTAATGGCACGGCCACGCTTACGATTGATGGTCAGACCTATGAATTTCCCGTCCTGAAGGGATCCATTGGCCCCGACGTCATCGACATCCGCAGCCTCTACAGCAAGGCCGGCGTTTTCACCTACGATCCGGGCTTCACGTCCACAGGCTCATGTGAAAGCCACATCACCTATATTGATGGCGATGAAGGCACGCTGCTCTATCGTGGCTATCCGATTGATCAACTGGCTGAAAACTCTAACTTTATAGAAGTTTGCTATCTTTTGCTGCACGGTGAATTGCCAGAGGCGAAAGAGCTGGAAAATTTCGACATGACGATCCGGCGGCACACCATGTTGCACGATCAGTTTGACCAGTTCTTCCGTGGCTTCCGCCGGGATGCTCACCCGATGGCGGTCATGGTCGGCACGGTAGGTGCCCTGTCCGCCTTCTATCATGACTCGACCGACATCAATGATCCGCAAGCGCGCATTATTGCCAGTCATCGCATGATTGCCAAAATGCCGACGATTGCGGCGCGCGCGTACAAATACTCCATCGGTCAGCCGTTTATCAGCCCGCGCAATGATCTCGACTTCGCCGGTAATTTCCTGCGTATGTGCTTTGCCGTTCCCGCCGAGGACTTCGAGCTGAACAAGACGCTCGCCAAGGCGATGGATAAAATCTTTATCCTGCACGCGGATCACGAACAGAATGCGTCCACTTCCACCGTGCGTCTTGCCGGGTCTTCCGGTGCCAATCCATTCGCCTGCATTGCGTCCGGCATTGCCAGCCTGTGGGGTCCGGCGCATGGCGGGGCCAATGAAGCTGCGCTCAACATGCTGGAAGAGATCGGCACGGTAGACAAGATTCCGGAATTCATTGCCCGCGCCAAAGACAAGAATGACCCATTCCGCCTTATGGGCTTTGGTCACCGGGTCTACAAGAATTACGATCCACGCGCCAAGGTCATGCGCGACACCTGCCATGAAGTGCTGGACGTGATGGGCGTGCGCGACGAGCCGCTGCTGCAGGTGGCGCTGGAGCTGGAGAAGATCGCGCTTGAAGATCCCTATTTCGTAGAGAAGAAGCTCTATCCGAATATCGACTTCTATTCAGGCATCACGCTGCGCGCGATGGGCTTCCCGACCTCGATGTTTACCGTCCTGTTTGCTCTGGCCCGGACTGTGGGCTGGATCGCCCAATGGACCGAGATGCTGGAAGATCCGGTTCAGAAAATCGGCCGTCCGCGGCAGCTGTTTGCCGGTGCAACGGAACGCAATTACATACCGATCACCAAACGTTAGTCGCGACTTTGGCGGGCCGTGGTCAGATCGATCACGGCCTTAGCCGCCCGGGCGCTGGATTGCCCGTCGCCCTTCATCGCCAGGGCCGCAGCCTGCAATGCCGGGCCACGTGATTTCCCGCTCCCGATTTCCGACAACAATGTGCCAACAGATGCGGCCAGCGTTTCACCGTTGGCACCGGTTTGCGCGTGCTCGATGATCAATTCCTGATCGGCGGCGATATTGACGAGGCTGAAATATTTCGCCTTGAACAGGATGAACCGGTAAATGAACCAGCTGAGCCAGCCGAGTTTGTAGGTCGCCACGGTTGGCACGCCCGCCAGAGCCAATTCGGTTGTCGCGGTGCCGGACACCGCCAGGGCTACGGTCATGGCCGATGTGGCATCGCATTTAGCGTCCTCATCAACCTGAATAATTGTCGGCAGACGTGAATCAGCGCTTAGATCAGCGGCGACATCGCCGGCAATCGCCGGTGCCATTGGTGAAATGAACACCGCCTCCGGGTAGCGGCCGGCCAACAGGGCGATGGCATCCCGAAGGATCGGTCCGATCCGCCTCCGTTCGCTCTGGCGGCTGCCGAACAGCACTCCGATTGCCGGCGCATCGGCCGATATGCCGTGACGTGCCATGAACGCGGCTCCGTCGCCGGTTACCGGACGTTCCAGCGCCGGATTGCCAACGAATGTTGTGGCCAGCCCGGCGGCCTCGAACATCGGTGCGTCAAAGGCATGGATGGTCAGGAGATGGTCCACTGAGTGGGCCAGCACATTGGCGCGTTTGGGCCGCGCGGCCCAGATTTGCGGGCCGACATATTTGACCAGAAGGGGCGGATTATCCCTTTTCTGAAGCCGCTGCGCGACCCGGATCATGAACCCCCAGGAATCAATGAGCACAACGGCGTCGGCACCAAAATCCATCGCGGCATCGACGGTTTCATTCACCCGTTTGAGAATGGTGCCGTAAGATTTCAGGCCGTCCAGCAAGCCAAGAATGGCAAGTTCGGAAATATCAATCGCGCTTTCCAAGCCGAGCGCTGACATTTTCTTTCCGCCGACGCCGGCAATTTCCACATCAGCGCCGTAAGCTGTTTGCAGGGCGTCCATCAAATCCGCGCCGAGCGCATCTCCCGACGGCTCGACCGCTACAAGAAATATTCGTTTCGGATTACTCATCGGCCTTGGCAGCATAGATAAACACACCCGCCGCATCGGCTGCGGCGATGGTTTCGTCCATACGTGGAATCAAGGCGTTGCCCGCGAAAATTGCGATTCCCGCCAGCCCGGCCCGGCTGACGCCGTCTATTGTGTGCAGGCCGATTGTCGGCAGATCTATACGGCGCTCCTGTTGCGGCTTGGGCGTTTTGGCCAGCACGCCGACGCGGCCTTCTGCCGACCCGCGAATGTCGCCGGGTAACTCCGCCACGCGCGCCAGCATATTGTCGGTGCCTTCCTGCGCTTCAACAGCGAGCACCAAACCATTGGCGACAACAGCGCCCTGCCCGATATCATGCGCGCCAATGGCCCGCGCGACGGTCAGCGCTTTTTCGATATCCGCCATGGCAGTGGCATTCGGTTTAATTGCCCCCAGCGTGCCCGGCTGCGGCACCAGGCTGGCCAACGCCTGGTCCGCTCCAATCGCCCGCAAGCCCTTGTTTTCAAATGAATCTATGATCACACGCATGAGGGCATCATCGCCGTAGCGCGCGGCCTGGGTGATCTTGGGAAGAAGTGCCATCGCGGCCCTGTCCAGTCCCATCAGAGACTTGAAGTCCGGCCGTGTGATGCGTCCGATGAAACAGACAGCATCACAACCTGCCTCGCGCATGGCTTTTTGCATGCCGCCGATCTTCGTGACCGGAAAAGCTGACCTGTCGTAAACGCTGAAATCCTGATCGGCGAAGCCCGTCACTTCGACGATGAAGGGCGATCGACCAGCCCCCTTTTCGCCTTGCGCTATAAGCAAGGGCACTTCACCGCCGCCCGCAATGATGGCGAGTCTGTTCCAGCCGGTGGTCACAACCTCAGTCATGCGGCATGCAGATCGAGCGTTTCGGCTCGGCGCGAATGAACTGGATGATTTCCTTTACCGCCGGATTGTCCGGATAAAGGCTCGCAACATCGACCAGGCGCTCATTGAAGGAGCCCTCTTCGGCAAACATCAGGCGATAGGCAGTCCGCAATTCCTTGATCGCTTCACGCGAATGGCCCCGCCGGCGCAGGCCGACCAGATTCAGGCCCTCCAGATGGGCGTGATTGCCTCCCGCCGCCCCATAGGGAATGACATCCTTGGTCAGAAGCGACATGGCGTTGACGAAGGCCTGGCGGCCAATCCGGCAGAATTGCACAACGCCGGTATAGCCGCCGAGAATGACCTGATCCTCGACGACGGTGTAGCCTCCGAGAACGGCATGATTGGACAGGACGACCTTGTTTCCGACAATGCAGTCATGCGCCACATGGGTTCCGACCATGAAGAACCCATCATCACCGATGACGGTTTCCTTGCGGCCGACACCGGTGCCGGGATGCATGGTGACATACTCCCGGATCGTGTTGCGGGCCCCGATCTTCAGCCAGGTTTCCTCGCCCTTGTATTTGAAGTCCTGCGGCGGGTGGCCAAGTGAGGCGTGCGGGTAAATAACCGTGTCGGCCCCGATTTTTGTGTAGCCCGAGATCGTGACGTGGGAAATGAGACGAACGCCATCGCCCAGCTCCACATCGCCATCAACGATGCAGAACGGTCCGATTTCAACACTTTCGCCCAGCTTTGCCGTCTCCGAGACAATGGCCGTGGGGTGAATATTCGCACTCATACGACGCCAACCCCTTTGGCCGAGAAGTCAAACTCGGTGACGCGCTGATCACCGACAAAGGCCTGGCCGCTGAATTTGAAAAGATCGCCCCGGATATGGGTAACGCGCACGGGCATCCGCAAGACATCGCCCGGCTTCACCGGACGGCGAAAGCGAACCTTGTCGACCCCCATGAAATAGATCGCCGTCTTTGACACATCGGCATCCAGGGTTTTGGACATCAGGAGCGCACCGGCTTGCGCCACGGCCTCGACGATCAACACACCCGGCATGACGGGATTGCCGGGGAAATGGCCCGGAAAAAAGGGTTCATTGGCCGTGACGTTCTTGTAGCCGACGATCGACTCGCCTTCACGGTAATCCTCAGCCCGGTCCACGAGCAGAAACGGATAGCGATGCGGAAGCCGATCCAGAATTTCCCGGATTTCAATCGTCGTATTCGCGTCCGTCATGTCTATCTCCGCGCCTTCTTTCCCTGAGCGCCCTTGATCCCCGACATCTTCCGCAGCTGCGTCAATTGCCGCAGGTAATTCCGAGCCGGCATGGCCGGGCTGCCGCCCCACCGTTCACCATCGGGAATGTCATACATGGCTGCCGCATCGGCGAGCATCACGACGTCATTGCCAATGGTTATATTATCGGTCGTCGCACACCGGCCCGCAAACAGGCAATTTCGTCCGATGCGCGTGCTGCCGGAAATGCCGGCAAAGGCCGCCATGACCGTACCGCTGCCGATCTGCACATTGTGAGCGATCTGGCAGAAATTATCGATCTGGCAATTGTCGTCGATGCGGGTGTCGCCGAACAGGCCGCGATCGATGGAACAGGAAGCACCAATGGACACATCCGCGCCGATCAGGGCGCGTCCGAAATGCGGCACCTTGATACGATTTTCTGCGCCCAGCACCACGGCAAAGCCGGACTTGCCGATAACGGTGCAGGATCCGATCTCGGTGCGGGCGCCAATGGTGGCGCAGGATATGACGGCGTTGGCGCGGATGATTGCGCCTTCGCCAATCTCGACGCCGGGTCCGATAACCGCATTGGGCTCAATAATGGCGTGCGCGCCAATTTTCGCGCCGGCGCTGATAAACGCGCCTGGAAACACGCGTGCGCTCGGATCGATTGCAGCATCGCCAGCATCCAGTTCCCGAAGCCGATAAATTACGCCCGCGGACCGCGCGAACGCGGCGCGTGGATTGCCCGTAACGCCGACAATGCATCCCGCTGCCCGCAGTCCTTCAGCGAGCTCGGGTTTGGTAAAAACAATGGCACCGGCCACCGGCGTCTCGACCTTGCGCTCGGCATAGCTGAGATGCCCGGACTGCATGGCCTCGACCGGGGCGACGCCCACAGCAGAAACGCCAGCGGGCGCAAGCTCTTCAAAGCTCGCGCCCGACAGGGTTTCAAGGTCCTGGATAGATAGCGGACGTGCCGACTCGTAAAAACGCGGATCGGCCACGGCGCTACCCCTTCAGGATTATTGTTGCGGTTGTTGTGCGTCGCCTTCCGGCAGACGGACACGGTTGACCGGAACAGTTGGCAGGCGGGCGTTGAGGCGCTCGATCACATCAACGCTCGCATCGACGCTTTGACCGGCATAAACGAGAGCGCCGCGATCAATGACGATATCGGCATTACGGTCTTCAACGACTTCCTGCAGGACCGCCTGAAGCGCCTCCAGAACCGGGCGCATGGCCGCACGTTCGGTTGCCACCAGCTCGTTCGAGTATTGCTGACGGCGGGCTTCAAATTCCTGAGCCTGCTGGCTCACGGTCTGAATACGCTGAAGGAGGTCCGGTCGTTGCTGAATGGCCTCCTGGGTAATAGCAGCGGTTTCGGCATTGAGGCGCTCGGCTTCTTCATCAATCGGGGTCCGAAGCGCGCGAAGCTCTCCGTCCAGCTCTGTGGAGATGGCCTGAAGCCGGGTCGCGATGTGCTGACCTACCGCGCTTTCGCGCAGGATCTGGTCTTCGTTGATGACGAGAATGGTTTGTTGCGCCATCGCCGGAGCGCTGATCGCCATAAGCGTGACAGCGGCTGCGAAAATCGCAAAGGGATTAAGGGAGGAAGGTTTCATGTTAGAATCCTGTTCGTGTGCTGAAGCGGAAGAATTCGGTGCGGTCATAAGATTCGTTGACCAGCGCCTCGGCCAGGTCAAAGCGGACCGGACCGAAAGGTGAATCCCAGAAAATGCTGAGGCCAGCGGATACGCGAAGCGACAGATCATCTGTGGTAAAGGATTGGCCGGCAACCTCGGCAATAATGTCATTATCATCCAGAAGGCCCACCGTACCAAAGTCGGTGAAGAGGCTACCACGGATACCATATTGTTCCGGCAATGGCAGCGGGAACGACATCTCGGCTGTTCCGATTGCATAGACCCGGCCACCGAGCGCATCGCCACCCAGCAGACGGCCCGATGCGGCATCGCGTACAACAACGCGCGGTCCAACGCCGGCTATTTCAAAGCCGCGGAATGAATTTCCGCCGCGGAAGAAGCGGTCATTGATGCGGATATTGTCGCCGCCCCAGCCCATGATGAAGCCGGAATTGACGCTCAAGCTGCCCACCACGTTCCAGAAGAGCGGACGATAGACCGCCGCGGTCATCTCGGTTGATACAAAGCGGACATCGCCGCCGATACCGGCAAAGGACTGGGTCAGTTCGGCACGGAAGCCACGGCTTGGCGCCTGCGGGTTGTCCACGCGATCCCAACGCAGCGAGTAATTCAGAACCGACGTGATACGTGACCCGGCCTGATTGCGCAGAGCCTGGTTTGCACCGGCAAACACCACCACGTCATCATTCCGGAGCGTGTATTGCAGACCCAGATTGGTGGATCGTGTCGTCGGGAACCCGGCCCGCAAGCTGAAACCGGTCGACTGGGTTTCGAAACTGGCTTCTGTAATGAAGTCGGAACGCACCGAGAAAAGATCGATACCGGCGGCAAGATTGCGATCAAGGAAGCGCGGCTCGGTAAACCGGACGTCGATCTGTTCGCGGCGCGAGCTCGCGGCAACCCGGAAGCGCAGGAATTGTCCCCGCCCCCGCAGGTTTCTTTCAGAGATCGACAGATCGACCAGGAAGGAATCCGTTGACGAGAAACCGGCGCCAAATGCCAATTCGCCGGTCGCCTGCTCGGTCACAGCAACCTGAAGGCGCGCCCGATCCGGCGTCGACCCCTGCGTTTCCGTGATCTCGACCTCCTCGAAGAAACCAAGTCGGCGAACGCGGGCCTGAGAGCGGTCGATGAGAGACCGGTTGAAGGCGTCCCCTTCCACCAGCTCCATTTCGCGGCGGATCACATAGTCCAGTGTCCGCGTATTACCAACGACATCAATGCGTTCGATATAAACGCGCGGACCTTCTTCGATTTCAAACGTCACATCTACCGTGCGCTCATCGCGATTGCGGGAGATATTCGGAATGATGTTGACGAAAGCATAGCCTGACGCGCCAACGGCAAAGTTCAGCGTGTCGACTGCATTTTCAATCTGTTCACCCTGGAAAAGCTGACCCGTCTGAATCGGCAGGAAGCCCTCGAGAACGTCCGAATCGACGTCCGGCAGTTCGCTATCAACGGTGATCTCGCCGAAATTATAGACGTCGCCTTCATCCAGGGTGAAGGTGATGTAGAAATCTTCCTGATCCGGCGTCAGCTCGGCAACGGCCGATACAACGCGAAAATCAGCATAGCCGCGGTTCTGATAGAATTGGCGGATCAGTTCGCGATCATATTCGAGGCGATCCGGGTCGTAATTGTCATTGGTCGAGAAGAATCGCCACCACTGGGTTTCCACCGTGACCAACTCACCGCGAAGCTCGCGATCGGAGAAGCTTTGATTGCCGATGAAGTTTACGCGGCGCACGCCGGTGACCGGACCTTCGGAAATTTCAAAAATCAGATCGACACGGTTTTGCGGCAATTCAACAATACGCGGTGTCACCTGCGCGGCGAAGCGGCCTGTGCGGCGATAGACTTCAATAATCCGCTGTACATCGGCCTGGACCCGGGCGCGCGTAAAGATCGCGCGCGGCTGGGCCTGAATTTCTTCAGTGATGGTATCATCGTCCGTGGCGCGGTTACCTTCGAGCAGCACGCGGTTGATGATCGGATTTTCCTGCACATAGACGACAACGACTTCGCCGCGATTTTCGATCCGGACATCAGAGAACAGACCTGTGGCGAACAGGGTCTGGATAGACAGGTTGATCGATTGCGGGTCGGCCGGGACGCCGGGCTGCAAGAGCAGGTACGAGAGAACCGTATCGGCCTCAACGCGCTGATTTCCTTCCACCAGAACCTGACGTAAGGGCGCGGCCTGCTGAGCGGGCTGAAGGGCTTCGGGGGAAATTTCCTGCGCTCGTGCGGATGCAGAAACGCCCAGCGGCAATGCCAGGAAAATGGTGCAATAGATTGCCGCGGTCAGGACGCGCTGAATACTCGACATACGGGCCGCCGTTCTTGTTTGCGGATCAGGAACCTAATCCGCCCAGATAAACCAAATCATTCCAGGTTGCCACTAACATCATTCCCAGCACAAGGAAAAGCCCGACCCTGAAGCCGATAGCTTGAGCCTTTTCACTGAGCGGACGTCCGGCAACCGCCTCGTAGGCGTAATACACAAGATGCCCGCCGTCGAGTATGGGAATCGGCAGCAGGTTGACTAAACCCAGTCCAATACTGAAAAAACCCGCAAGCTGAATAAGATTTAATGCAAGTCCACCCGCTGCGGCCCCGGCTGTCTCCGCATTGTCGACGGTCCCATTCGCGATCTGCCCGGAAACGGTAACGATTCCCAAAGGTCCGTTGAGCATATTGGCCGATGCGCGACCTGTAATAATACGCCAGACATACTGGCCGGTTGTCGAAACAACACCCGCCACACGGTTGATGCCGACCCCGACGGCCTCAACCGGATTATAGGCGCGCTGATAAATTTCACCGGATGAGGTGAATCCGACAACGGCAACTTCGCGATACCCGCCGAAACCATCTGGCAGCCGGCGCAATTCCGGGGCCGCAGTGAGCTGCATCTGCCGGCCGCCTCGCTCAATATCGAAGTTCACGGCTTCGCCCGGACGCCACATCAGCGCCATGCGGATGTCTGAAAACCGTTCAATGTCCTGCCCGGCAATGGCGAGAACGAGATCACCCGTCTCAAAGCCGGCTTCCTCTGCCGGCGAGTCTTCCGCAATATTTCCGACAATCGGCAGATAACCCCGTTCGCCGAAGGATGCCGCGATCACGCTGAAAATGGCGATCGCCAGAATGAAATTCGCCAATGGGCCTGCGACAACGATAAAGGCGCGCTGCCAGATCGGTTTGAAATGAAAGCAGCGATCGGCATCCGGCCCCATCCTGGCACGCATCTCGGCGAGCTTAGCATTGTCCGGCTCGCTGGCGGCACCGGCATCACCCATGAAGCGGACATAGCCGCCCAGCGGCAGTGCCGCGATCCGCCAGATAGTGCCGCGCCGGTCTTTGACAGCCAAGAGTGTGGGCCCAAAGCCGAACGAAAAGACTTCAGCATGCACGCCGCACCAGCGACCCGCATAATAGTGACCGAGTTCGTGAATCACCACGACGATCGAAATCACCGTGACAAACGCGAAAATGGTGAGCAGTCCGGACGTCAGAAAATCGAACAAAAGAAGCCTCTTGAAAAATCAGGCAGGAATGCCGCTCATGCGGCGGGCAACGATGTCCCGCGCCAGACGGTCCACCTCCAAAGCATCTTCTATGCCAGAAAACCGTTTGGGAAGCATTGCGTTCCTGTCCATGGCCTCCAGACAGTCCGCAACAAGGCCGGGGATGTCAAGAAAACCGATCTGATCGGCCAGAAACGCGCCGACGGCGACTTCATTCGCGGCATTCAGACCAGCCGTCGCCCCCTCTCCTGCCAAAAGTGCATCCCGCGCAATCCGGAGCGCCGGAAAACGGGTTTCGTCGGGCGCTTCAAAATCAAGCCGGGAGAGCGCGGCAAGGTCGAGCGGCTGTGCTGGTGTCTCCATGCGTTCGGGCCATGCCAGCGTGGAGGCAATGGGAATCCGCATATCCGGACTGCCCAATTGCGCCAGCACACTGCCGTCTATGTATTCGACCAGCCCGTGGATAACCGATTGCCGGTGAACCACGATGTCGACCTGTTCTGATGGCAGGCCGAACAGACGGCAAGCCTCGATGACTTCCAGTCCCTTGTTCATCAGGGTCGCGGAATCGATGGATATCTTGTCGCCCATGCTCCAGACCGGATGGGCCAGAGCGTCAGCGCGCGAGACGCCTTTCATTTTCTCTACGGGCCAATCGCGAAACGGTCCGCCGGACGCAGTCAGAATGATGCGGCGGATATGTTTGTCATGCCCCGGATATATCGCCTGAAAAATGGCATTATGCTCGCTGTCGACCGGCAGGATGCGGGCACCCCGCTGTTGGGCCAGGTCCATGAAATAATCCCCCGCGCAGACGAGGCATTCCTTGTTCGCCAGAGCGAGGATCGATCCGTTCTGGAGCGCTGCCGCGGCCGGGCGCAGACCCGCCGAACCGACAATGGCGGCCATGGTGTAGTCAACCGGCCGGGCCGCAGCGTCGATGAGTGCCTCGGGCCCTGCAGCAGTTTCAATACCCGTACCCGCCAGAGCCTCTTTCAGCTCGTCCGCGAATGCGCCATCCCCAATCACCGCGATTTCCGGCCGATAGCGACGCGCGAGGCCGGCCAGCGCCGCGACGTTGGAATGTGCGGTCAATGCGACAAGTTCAAAACTGCCGGTCTCAGCCCGCGAGACGAGATCCAGCGTCGCTGTCCCCACCGAGCCCGTGGCGCCCAGTATGGAAATCCGGCGGCTCATAACGGGCCTTCCAGCATATTTATCGAGGCGATGGCAAGGGCGGCGAGACAGGCCGCCATCAGGGCATCGACCCGATCGAGAACACCGCCATGCCCCGGGATGATTTCCCCGGTGTCCTTCACACCGAATAGGCGCTTGAACAGGGACATGGCCAGATCACCTGCGACCGCGGCGAACGACAACAGCACACCGGCGATCAGCGTATCGGTCAGAGGCTCGCTCTGCCATGCAGCAAATCCCCATGCGGCCGCCGTCCCACCCGCAATGCCTGCGATGAAGCCGGCCCAGGTCTTGTTCGGGCTGGCGCGTGGCCACAGCTTGGGACCGCGAAACCACGTGCCGGCGAAATAGGCGGCACTATCGGCCGCCCAGACCACTAACAGGATGAAGGCTGCAGCATCGAAACCGTTCAAAGACCGGATTGATGCCAGCGCCGAAACAGCCAACGCGACATAGAGCACACCAAATGCCCCGCGCCATCGCCGCGACAATGGCATATCGCCCGTGAAACTTATGCCGATCGCACCGGCCAGTGGCCAGGCCAGCATCCAGAAAAACTCACCGTCAGCCGCAAACAGGACCGCACCTGATGCCGCCGCCGAGGCAATGGCATAGCTGCGCGTGGGAGCATCGCGGTCCGCCATCCGCATCCATTCCCACGCCATGGCCGCAGCAAAAGCGGCACAATAGGCCGTGAAGGCCAGGCCGCCATTCCACAACAGGAATAGTGACACCGGAATAAGGATCAGAGCTGAGACAATACGTGTGACGAGCGCCGGATCGCGCTGGCGAACCGCTTTGATGTCAGGCGGCATTCACGCCTCCGAACCGCCTCTCACGCGAGGCATATTCATCCAGAGCGGCCTTGAAATGTTCGGCTGAAAAATCGGGCCACAGCACATCCAGAAATACCAGTTCAGCGTAAGCCGCCTGCCAGATCAGAAAATTACTGGTGCGATGTTCGCCGCTTGTGCGGATCAGCAGGTCCGGGTCCGGCATGCCTGCCGTGTCGAGATAGGCCGCAAACGCATTCTCATCCACTGCGTCAGGGTCGATCGCACCGCTCTTCACGTCGCGCGCCAGACGCCGGGCGGCCCGGACGATTTCATCACGGCCTCCGTAATTGAAGGCAATCGTCAAGAAGCATTTGTCGTTTCCGGCGGTTTGCGCCTCGGCCCGGTCGATGATTGCCAGAAGGTCGCCGGAAAGCCCTTCGCGGCGGCCGGCGATCCGGATATTCACGCCTTCCTTGTGAAGTTTCTCAAGGTCGGCATCGACGAAGCGCTTCATCAATTCGAACAGGGCGTCGACTTCGTCGCTTGGACGGCGCCAGTTCTCGGTCGAGAAGCCGAACAATGTCAGATATTTGATGCCAAGATTCCCGGCCGCGCGAACCGCTTCGCGGACCGCGTCCACACCCTTGTTGTGTCCAAAGGCCCGCGGACGGTTACGCTGCTGCGCCCAACGCCCGTTGCCGTCCATGATGATAGCGACATGCCGGACGTCCCGGCACCTCTCCTCGCTACTGCTCATGGACACCTCCCAAGACGGACAGGCCTAAACCTGCATGATCTCGTCCTGCTTGGATTTCAGCTCTGAGTCCACCTTGCCGACAAAATCATCGGTCAGTTTCTGGACCTCGTCGGACTGGCCTTTCAGCTCGTCCTCGCTGATCTCGTTGTCTTTTTCCATTTTCTTCAGTGTATCCATCCCGTCCCGGCGGATATTGCGGATGGCAACACGGGCATGCTCGGCATAATTGCTGGCGGCCTTGGCCAGTTCGGCGCGGCGTTCCTCGTTGAGCGGCGGGATCGGGATACGCAGCAAAGTGCCTTCAACGACTGGATTGACGCCAAGCGGGGCATTGCGGATCGCCTTGTCGACAGCCGCCACCATGGACTTGTCCCAGACCTGTACGGAGATCATGCGCGGTTCCGGCACCGAAACGGTCGCGACCTGATTGATCGGCGTGGGTGAGCCATAGGCCTCGACCTTAACGGCGTCCAGAAGGCTGGCAGAGGCGCGCCCGGTGCGAAGGCTGCCGAATTCCTTGTGCAAGGCGTCAATCGCCCCATCCATCCGCCGGCGCAGGTCTTTCAGATCAATTCTCGAGCTCATTGAATTACCCTTATTGTGATCGGGCCGTGCGCGGCTCGCCAATCGTGGTGCAGGTGCCCTCACCTCTCAGCACCCGTGCAAACTCGCCCGGCTTGTGAATGTTGAATACAACGATAGGCACGGCATTCTCGCGCATCAATGTCACCGCTGCGGCGTCCATGACTTTCAGGTCGCGCGACAGCACTTCGAGATAATCGAGGCTGTCATACCTTTTGGCGTCCGGATTCTTGCGTGGATCATCGGAATAGACACCATCGACCTGCGTGCCCTTGAACAGGGCCTCGCAGCCCATTTCGGCGGCGCGTAAGGCTGCGGCGGTGTCGGTTGTGAAAAACGGATTTCCCGTGCCGGCGGCAAAAATCACAACGCGGCCCTTTTCCATATGCCGGATGGCCCGCCGCCGGATATAGGGCTCGGCAATCGAGGTCATGGGAATGGCGGACTGGACCCGGGTCGGCACACCGACACGTTCCAGAGAATTCTGCATTGCCAGCGCATTCATCACGGTCGCGAGCATGCCCATATAGTCTGCGGCCGCGCGGTCCATGCCTTTTGCGGCAACGGATAGTCCGCGGAAGATGTTTCCGCCGCCAATCACCAGGCAGACTTCCACACCGCTATTGACCGCGTCGGAAACTTCGCGGGCGACGCGTTCAGCCACGTTGAGATCTATGCCGTATTGCTGGTCGCCCATCAGGGCTTCGCCGGAAATCTTGAGCAGCACCCGTTTGTAGAGCGTCTGGGTACCCTGTGGGGCGGCATCTCCGGCAGAATCAGTCATGTCGCGCAGCCTAAAAGAAAAGCGCCGGAGCGGTAAGGCTCCGGCGCTGTTTGTTCATGCTAGCCGCCCTTGGCAGTAGCAGCGACTTCTGCGGCGAAGTCTTCGGTCTTCTTCTCGACGCCCTCGCCGACTTCCATGCGGATGAAGCCGAGGATTTCGACACCGGCCTCTTTTGCCGCCGCCCCGACCGTCAGGTCAGGATTGATGACGAAGGACTGGTTCAGAAGCGTCACTTCGGAGAAGTATTTCTTCATCCGGCCGTCAATCATCTTCTCGATGACATTTTCCGGCTTGCCGCTTTCACGGGCCTGTTCGGTCAGAACATTGCGTTCCTTCTCGACAAGTGCCTGATCCAGATCGGCTTCCGACAGCGATGCCGGATTGATGGCGGCAATGTGCATGGCGACCTGACGGCCAAATTCGTCATTCGAGCCTTTCAGAGCGACCAGAACACCAATCTTGCCCATGCCATCGGCAGCAGCATTGTGCACATAAGCTGCAACGCTTTCGCCTTCGATCCTGGCCATACGGCGTACCGACATGTTCTCGCCGATCTTGGCGACGCGGTCGGTGATCATGTCCGCAACCGGCTTGCCATTGACCGATGCTGCCTTCAGCGCATCGACGTCGGCAGCATCCATGGCCGCAGAGGTGATGTCTTTCACCATGGCCTGGAAATCAGCGTTCTTGGCAACGAAGTCGGTTTCCGAATTGACTTCAACGGCGACGCCTTTGCCACCATCAACGGCAATGCTGACCAGACCTTCGGCGGCGACGCGATCGGCTTTCTTGGCGGCTTTCGACAGGCCTTTGGTGCGCAGCCAGTCGACTGCGGCGTCCATATCGCCGTCATTTTCCGTCAATGCCTTCTTGGCATCCATCATGCCTGCGCCCGTCATGTCGCGCAGTTCCTTGACGAGGGCTGCTGTAATAGCCATCGGTAATGCTCCTGATTTTCGTTCGACGTGAAGGCCGGGATCAGCCTTCGGTCTTTTCTTCTTTTGCTTCGGTAGCGGATTCGTCTGACGTTTCCGCGACAGTTTCGGCCGCCGGAGCTGCTTCAGCTTCCGGAGCCGCAGCTTCCGCCGGTGCCTCTTCCGCCGTTTCCGTTAGAACCGGTTCGACAATCGGATTTTCCGCTGCGCCGAGATCCACGCCCAGATTGGACTGCCCTTGCGTCATGCCATCGAGCGCCGCATCGGCAATCAGCTCGCAATAGAGCGTGATCGCACGGGCTGCGTCATCATTGGCCGGGATCGGGAAATCGATCGGGTCCGGGTCGCAATTGGTGTCGACGATGCCGATGACCGGAATGCCGAGTTTCTTGGCTTCCAGAATGGCAATCGCTTCCTTGTTGGTATCGACCACAAACATCAGGTCCGGCGTACCGCCCATTTCCTTGATGCCGCCGAGTGACAATTCCAGCTTGTCGCGCTCACGCGTCAGATTCAGAAGCTCCTTCTTGGTGAAGCCGGCCGATGCCTGCTCATCATCAAAAAGGCCTTCCAGCTCACGCAGGCGGGCGATTGAATTGGAGATCGTCGCCCAATTGGTCAGCGTGCCGCCGAGCCAGCGGTTATTCATGTAGTATTGCGCGCAACGCTGAGCGTTCTGGGCAATGATTTCAGACGCCTGACGCTTGGTGCCGACAAACAGGATCCGGCCACCCTTGGCGGCAACATCGCGAACCTGAACCAGTGCCTGGTGCAGCAGCGGAACGGTCTGCGAGAGATCGATGATGTGGATGTTTGCGCGTTCGCCGAAGATGAAAGACTTCATCTTGGGGTTCCAGCGGTGGGTCTGGTGTCCAAAGTGTGCGCCAGCTTCAAGCAATTGACGCATGGAGAATTCAGGCAGTGCCATTGATCATTTTCCTTTTCCGGTTGGCCTCCACGGAACGGAGTCACGATCAGCACCTTGCCAATCGCAACACCGGAGCGACGTCCCCAACTCGGTTCAGCCGAAGTCCCGTGTGCGTGATCAGGCGCGCATATAGGCGGGAAAAGCGCATGGCGCAAGCCCGGCAGGGCAGATCAAGCACGCTAGATCAGCTCGACGCTTTCCACGCCCTTGACCCCGCGCAGCGCCGCCTGAACCGGTGGCGTCGTTGGCAGCCGGCCCGGCAGGCGCAATTCGGCCTCGCTGCCATCGGAAACCGAGAGAATGAGGTGAATCACCCCCTCACCCTTGGCGCTGTCCGCCGCGCGATCAAGGCGGGCTTTCACGCTTTCCAGCGCGTCCACATTGAGGCGGACCTTCAAGCCTGCAGCGGCAGGCGCGTCTTCGAGCGCCTCGATATTATCGGCAAAAAAGCGAAGTTGCTCTTCCTTGTCGTCTATGCTGGCGCTTATCATGACGGATGCGCCCACTTCCAGCGCGTCACGGGATGATTGCAACATGTCCGGATTGACCAGAACCTCGAATTCGCCGGACGGGTCGGAGAGCGTCAGCCAAGCAAAGCGTTTGCCGGTGCGCTGCGAAACCCGCTCCTGACGCCGGCGGACCACGCCGGCCATGCGAATCGCGGACGCCCCGTCGGCGACGCGATCGGGCGCATCGGCCACAAAAACCACGCCGCGACGGGCCAGCATGTCGGCCTGATCATCCAGCGGGTGACCGGACAGATAATAGCCGATCGCCGTCAATTCCTCGTCCAGACGCTGTGTCGCCGTCCAGGGCGGAACGTCTGGCAATTTCGGGCGCGCCAGACCACCGGCATCCGGATCGGCTCCGCCAAACAGGCTGACCTGAGCGGTGTCGCGTTCTTCCTGTGCCTTGTTGGCCATGGCGCACAGGGTTTCTGCAGCGGCAAAGGCGCGGGCACGATCCGGCTCGATACTGTCGAAGGCCCCGGCACGGGCCAGATTTTCCAGCGTCCGCTTGTTTAGGAGCTTGGGATCCACGCGTTCGGCAAAATCAAACAGGTCCCTGAACGGGCCATTGGCCTTGCGCTCTTCGGCCAGAGCTTCCATCGCCGACAGGCTGACATTGCGCACCGCGCCGAGGGCATAGACGACCGCGCCATCCTTTACCGAAAAATCGGCCTCGGACAGATTGATGTCCGGCGGGCGAATGGGTGTATCCATCCGGCGCGCTTCCTGGAAGAAGACGGCCAATTTCTCGACATTGCTGCGATCCAGACTCATCAGCGCTGCGAGGAATTCAACCGGATGATTGGCCTTCAGATAGCCGGTCCGGTAGGCGATGGCCGCATATGCGGCGGCGTGGGATTTGTTGAAACCATAACCCGCAAATTCATTGACCAGTTCAAAGATGTATTCCGCCTTGCCGCGCGAAACGCCCTTGGCTTCGGCCCCCTCCAGGAAACGCACCTTCTGGCGCGCCATTTCGTCCTTTTGCTTCTTGCCCATGGCCCGGCGCAATAGGTCGGCTTCACCGAGTGAATAGCCCGACAGGATCTGGGCAATCTGCATCACCTGTTCCTGATAGATGATGACGCCATAGGTCTCATCCAGAACGGTTTTCAAATCCGGGTGGAGATAATCGACTTCCGCCCGCCCGAATTTCCGGTCGACATAGACATCGATATTCTTCATCGGCCCCGGACGATAGAGCGAGATCAGGGCGATCAGATCCTCGATCTTGTCCGGCTTCATCTTGGCGAGCGTGTCGCGCATGCCGGAGGATTCCATCTGGAACACGCCGATACCCGCACCTGTCGACAAGAGCTCATAGACCTTCGGATCATCGAAGGAGGCATTTTCAAGATCGGGAATCTTGCCGCCGGCCTTTTCGATATAGCCGAGGGCGCGCGCGATCACGGTCAGGGTTTTAAGCCCCAGAAAGTCGAATTTGACGAGACCGGCTGGCTCCACCCATTTCATGTTGAACTGCGTGGCAGGCATGTCGGAGCGCGGGTCCTGATAGAGCGGCACCAGCTCATCCAATGGCCGGTCGCCGATCACCACCCCGGCGGCATGGGTCGAGGCGTTGCGCAGCAATCCCTTCGACCTTCATGCCGCAATTCCAGCAGCCGATCCACCACGCCCGGCTCTTCGCGCCAAACGCGCGAAGTCGCGGTTCGATCTCGCCATGGCCTTTCGGCCATGCGTGACCGGGTTGACGGGATCGACGGGGATCAGTCTTGGCAGGCGTCCACCTGCCCATAGGGCATCTGCAGGACCCGCCCGACATCGCGCACGACAGCGCGCGCCTGAAGCGTTCCGAAAGTGATGATCTGGGCAACGTGATCGGCGCCATAATGTTCCTGCACATAGCGGATCACCTCGCCGCGGCGTTCCTGACAGAAGTCCACGTCGAAGTCGGGCATGGAGACGCGTTCGGGGTTCAGAAACCGCTCGAACAGCAGACCAAACCGCAAGGGATCGAGATCGGTGATGGTCAGCGCCCAGGCCACGAGCGAACCCGCCCCCGACCCCCGGCCCGGCCCGACCGGAATATCATGGTTCTTGGCCCATTTGATGAAGTCGGACACGATCAGGAAATATCCGGGAAAGCCCATCGAACCGATAACTTCGAGCTCGAATTTCAGACGCGCCTCATAGTCCTCGACCGGCGCGGCGGGATCAACGACCTCCAGGCGAGCCTTCAGACCCACTTCCGCCTGCGCGCGCAGTTCTTCCAGTTCATCGCGGCCAACTTCCGTCGGGAAGCTCGGCAGAATGGGTTCATGGGTACGCGGCCGGTAGGAACAACGCCGCGCAATCTCGATCGTATTGGCTATGGCTTCGGGCAGATCGGTGAAACGGGCCCGCATTTCCTCGCCGGAGGCAAAGAAGTGATCCGGCGTCACCCGGCGGCGATCCTCGACCGTTAGATACTGGCTTTCAGCAATACAGAGCAACGCATCATGGGCGGAATGCATGTCCCGGTCCGGGAAGAAGCATTCATTGGTCGCGACTAGTGGCAAATCACGGTCATAGGCCTGCTCCACCAGCCAGTTTTCCGCGATCAACTCTTCGCGGCGGCCATGACGTTGCAATTCGATATAAAGGCGGTCGCCATAAGCCGTCTGCAATCGCGATAGCCAATTGCCGGCCTCATCCTTGTGATCGTCCACGACCAGCCGATTGAGCACGCTGTCTGGCCCGCCGGTCAGCGCGATCAGGCCCTCTGTATGCGCAAACAGTTTTTCTGCGGTGATGTGCGCCGGTTCGGTGGGGCCAACTTCAAGGAAGGCGGCGCTCGTCAGCTTCAGGAGGTTGCGATACCCGGCCTCATTCGCCACGAGCAGCGCAATCGTGCCATCCGGCCGCGCGGCATCTCCGGGACGAGGCTCACCGAGGCGGATCGAGAGCGTACAGCCGGTGATGGGCTGGATGCCCGCTCCGGAGAGCACTTCTGAAAATTCGAGTGCGCCAAAGAGATTATTCGTATCGGTGAGACCGATGGCGGGCATGTTGTTCGCCCCGGCCAGCGCCACCATTTTCTTGATCGGGATGGCGCCTTCAAGAACCGAATAGGGCGAGCGATTGCGGAGATGGACAAAGCCCTGTCCGATATCTCCTGATACTTCGCTCATGCCACGCGCTCCTTCGGTCCCGACTCACTCCTAGCAGAGCCTGCCCGAAAAGGTCAGGCGAGGAGAATGGATGTCCACATCAAAATCATCCAGCCAAAGCCAAGAATGGCAGCAGCAGAAGTTGCATCAGCAAGAAGTCGTCTCATAACCAGCTCCGTATCGGTTGTTCGTTCTGGTTATGTTCTTTCACGTTTTGTTCCGGTTGCCAAGAAGTTTTTGGTTAACGCAGAAATGCCGTGATTAAACAGGAGCCTGGAATGAAACGAGCTTGCCGTTCTCGAGCGTCAGAACGCGATCCATGCGCTCTGAAAGCGCAATATTGTGGGTGGCGACCAGAGCGGCAGCCCCCTCGTCACGCGCGGCCCGGCGGAAACTGTCAAACACAGCTTCGGACGTGGCCGGGTCCAGATTGCCGGTCGGTTCATCCGCCAGAATGAGTTTTGGAGAATTGGCAAAGGCGCGGGCAATGGCGACACGCTGCTGTTCGCCGCCGGATAGTTCCGCCGGCCGATGAGTCAGGCGTTCGCCGAGACCGAGTGCGGTCAACAAACGCTGTGCTTCCGGCATGGCCTTGTGGCGCAATTCGCCATGGATCAGCCGCGGCAGGGTGACATTTTCCAGCGCATCGAATTCCGGCAGCAAATGGTGGAACTGGTAGACAAAGCCGACAAAATTCCGCCGCAGCGCGGTTCGCATATCATCATTGGCGTTGACCGCATCAATACCGGCCAGAGTGACCTCGCCCGCATCTGGCGGCTCGAGGAGGCCGGCAATATGAAGCAGGGTTGATTTCCCGGAGCCTGAAGGCCCGATGAGGCCGACAATTTCGCCCGGCTTGAGGTCGAGATTGATCCCGCGCAGCACGTTCAGATCTTCGCCGCCGGATACATAGGTGCGCTCGACATTGCGCAGGGAGAGTACGGCCTCACTCATAACGTAGCGCCTCCACCGGATCGAGACGCGCGGCGCGCCAGGCGGGCGGAAAAGCGGCCAACAAGGCCGAGAGCAGTCCGAACAGGACGGCAAAACCGACTTCACCCGGATCAATTCGCGCGGGCAAACGCGTCAGGAAGTAAACTTCCGGATTGAACGGGTCGACGCCGGTCAACAGCTCGATGAAATTCTGGATATGCTCGATATTCAAGACGAACAGAAAGCCCATAGCCGCGCCGGAAAGGGCGCCGACGGCGCCAATCATCAGTCCGATAATCAGGAAAATGCGCATCACAGAGCCACGTGTGGCTCCCATTGTTCGCAGGATCGCAATATCCCGGCCCTTGTTCTTCACCAGCATGATGAGCCCGGTGATGATATTGAGCGCTG
This sequence comes from Hyphobacterium sp. CCMP332, assembly GCF_014323565.1. Lineage (NCBI taxonomy): Bacteria > Pseudomonadati > Pseudomonadota > Alphaproteobacteria > Maricaulales > Maricaulaceae > Hyphobacterium > Hyphobacterium sp. CCMP332. The sequence goes on along the minus strand of NZ_CP058669.1, from coordinate 873,366 downwards.
CAATCAGGATCACGACCGACAGGATAAGGCGCATGGCAAAACGCTCAACCTGAAGCGCCTGATAAAAGGCCAGGCTTTGATCCCGCCAGTCATAAATCGCCACGCCATTTCCAACGGCCTGACGGATGCTGACCATGGTGTCGTTGATCTCGACCGGGTTTTCCACGCGGGCCTCGATGGTTAATGGGCCATCCTGTGCAAAGAACAAAAGCGCCTGTTCCAGCGGCATGAAGGTCACGACCTGATCGAATTGATGAACACCGACGGTGAAGATGCCCGCAACAGTATAGGCCTTGCGCCGCGGTACGGTCCCGAACGGACCCGACGATCCATTGGGTGCCAACAGGGTAATCTCATCGCCGGGAACGACACCCATGCGTGTCGCCAGCGCCCGGCCGATCAGAATATTGTCACCGCCATTATTGCCCACGCCGAAAGTTTCGAATGTGCCGTCAATCAGGCCGTATCTTTCGTCTGCAGTTGGTACGGCGGAAATCCGGGGAATATTGGCAATATCGGACGGCTGGACGCCGATCACCTGTGCGCCAACCGTTTCACCATTGGCCGTGAACAGCGCCTGCCCTTCATAGCGGGGCCCAACGTTCAAAATGCCGCGAATGGTCGTCAAATCGCGCTGGATTTCGTCAACTTCCGGCTCGGTCAGACCCCGAACATCGACGTAGATGTGACTTTGAGCCCCCAGCAACTGGCTTAGAAGCTCATAGCGAAAGCCGTTCATGATGGAGAGTACGATGATCAGCGCGGCGACGCCCAGCATGATGCCGAGGAAGGAAATGATCGCGATCAGGGCGATCCCGCCTTCCTTGCGCCGGGCGCGCAGATAGCGCATGGCGATGACAAATTCGAACGGCGCAAAGGGCCGCGCGCCACCCAGCCGGGTATCAGCCATTCGTAAATGATCCTTCCGCAAGCCGGTTGATGGCATCCTCCAGAGAGAACTCGTGCTTTTCTCCGGTCCGACGCACTTTCACTTCGATCTTGCCCTCTTTCAGCCCCCGGGGGCCAATGACCAATTGGTAAGGCAGGCCGATCAGGTCCATCCGTGCAAACTTGGCCCCTGCCCGGTCCGCCGTATCGTCCAGCAAAGGCTCCCGGCCCGCTCTGGTCAGCGCGGCATAGGCTGTCTCGCAAGCCGCATTGGTGTCGTCGTCGTCAGCGCGCATATTGATGATGCCGACGCCAAACGGTGCCACGCTTTCCGGCCAGATAATACCGTCATCGTCATGGCTGGCTTCAATGATGCCGCCCATCAGACGCGATACGCCCACGCCATAGCTGCCCATGTGAACCGGGCGTTCCTTGCCGTCCGGATGCGCCACAACGGCCTTCATCGGCTCGGAATACTTCGTGCCGAAATTGAAGATGTGACCGACTTCGATACCGCGCGCCGACAGACGTTTGCCTTCTGGCACTTCGGCCTCGAAGCGCGCCGCGTCGTGCATTTCCTCGGTCGCGGCATAAAGCGCCGTGCGTTGATCCACCAGCGGCTGAAGATCGCCGTCGAAATCCACATCCAGTCCCGGCGCGCCCATCTCCACGAGGTCCGCATGGCAGAAGACTTCGCTCTCGCCGGTCTCAGCCAGAATGATGAATTCATGGCTGAGATCACCGCCAATGGGGCCGGTGTCAGCGCGCATCGGTACAGCCTTCAGTCCCAGACGGGAGAAGGTATTGAGATAGGCCACGAACATGCGGTTATAGGCGTTGCGGGCGCTGTCCTCGTCCAGATCAAAGGAATAGGCATCCTTCATAAGGAATTCGCGGCCGCGCATCACGCCGAAACGCGGGCGGATCTCGTCGCGGAATTTCCACTGGATGTGATAGAGCAGCTTCGGCACGTCCTTGTAGGAACGGCAATAGGCGCGGAAAATCTCGGTGATCATTTCCTCATTGGTCGGACCGTAAAGCAGATCGCGCTCATGGCGGTCGACAATGCGCAACATTTCCTGGCCATAGTCGTCATAGCGGCCGCTCTCGCGCCACAAATCAGCGGGTTGCAGGGTCGGCATCAGCATTTCGGCCGCCCCTGCCCGGTCCTGCTCCTCGCGGACAATCTGCTCGATCTTGCGCAAGACGCGATGACCCAACGGCAACCAGGCATAGATTCCGGCGGCTTCCTGACGGATCAGGCCAGCGCGCAGCATCAGCCGGTGCGAGACAATCTGGGCGTCGGAAGGGGTTTCCTTCAGAACGGGGATGAAATAACGGGAAAGGCGCATGGGTGGGGTTCCGCAACGGTCTGAATTTCGACTCTGACGCTTAACCGGGCTTGGCGGATGGAGCAAGGCGGTTGCGCGTCATCGCAGGTATCCGGGTGTTGCTTGAGCGCAAATTCTGGCATGCCATGTCAGAGGGGAAGAAATGTCCGAATTTCCGCGTAATGATCTTGAAACGGCCATGCTGCAAGCGGCAGACGATCCTGTTGCCCGGCCCGATTTCTACGCAGCGCTGCTGCAGGCGCGCATCTATGTGATCGGGGATGTAAGTGCCGACCTTCCCGACGGCGAGTTCCGGATATCGGAGGGCGACACGATATCGCTCGCCAATTTCGAATTCGAAGACGGCCAGCCCTACATCCCCTTCTTCACCTCGCTGGAGGCGCTGAATGAAGCGGTCTCCGGTGAAACGCCCTATCTTTCGATCGGAACGCGTGAGCTCCTCGATTCCACGCGCGGCAATTTTCTTGTCCTCAATCCCGGACAGGATATCGCCAAGGAATTCACGCCTGCGGAAATCACTCACCTTCTGGATGGCACGCCCATCTCCGGAACAGGCGAATACCAGCTGGACAAGGGCGTCGCAGTGCAAATCAGCCCGCCGGAGGATGAGCCCGTCGAATTGATCGACGCTCTGACACGGCTTTTTTCACGGCATGGGGCGATAAAGCGCGCTTTCTACGCTCAGATGCTGGTGGAAACGCAGGACAAGCCGCTCAGCCTGGTGATCGCGCTGGACACTGACGGCGGCATGGACCGGCTCATACGGGAAATGCAGATGGTCATACCTGACACCGCGCCGGAGGACCTGCCGGTTGATATTGTGGTGTTGGGAGACGCCAACAGCCTGGTGGACCAGTATTTCCGGACAGTGAACATCGCGCCGTTCTACGAACGGAGCTGGGGACAGCGGCTCAGAGGTTTTTTCGTAAAGAGCTAGGCGTCCCAGGCGTGCTCGTCGGGAAGGAAGGGTATGTCGTTCAGCGAGATCAGCTGGAATTCCAGAACCACGAACAATATCAGCCATATGATGGCGGCCGTGACAGTCGTGATCCAGGCCTTGCTCTTGAAGTTCGCAACAACAGGCGCGCCGGCATCCGTGCCTTCAATGATGTCCCCGCTTTCCGCTTGCCCGGTAATGCCGAATGGCAGGACCGCAAACAGCGCGATCCACCAGACAATCAGATAAACCACCAGGCCGGTGACGAAGTCCATCCCCTCGCCCGGGCGGATCAACTGGAACAACCAGGCGAGGGCCGCGATCGCGACCACCGAGATCTGAGCGATTTTTATCGGTGTCATCAGGGTTCCTGCATCAATTCAATCAGAACACCATGGGTGTCCTTCGGGTGAACAAACACAACCGGCACGCCGTGAGCGCCGATATAGGGCTCTCCCGTCCCGAGAATAGTTGCGCCGCTGGCCTGCATGGCATCACGGGCGGCGATAATGTCCGCCACCTCGAAACACAGATGGTGCTGCCCCCCCTTCGGGTTTTTCTCGAGGAATTTGTTGACCGGGCTTTCCGGTCCCGATGGCTCCAGCAATTCCAGTTCGGTATTGCCGGTATTCACAAAACAGACCTTTACACCCAGTTGCGGGAAGTCCTTGATTTCCGTCACCTTGTCCAACCCGTAGAGCGCGCCATAAGTGTCGCGCGTCGCGGTGATGTCCGGTGTCGCGATTCCAATGTGATTGAGACGTCCGACTTTCATTCCATCTCTCCTCAGGCGGTGAGTACCATAATATCCACCTGGGGCTTCTTGCCCCAGAGATGGCTGAGCTCGCGGCGTACGCCACGTCGTACCATCTCCTCGACTTCCGCCTCATCGCAGCGATCCCGGCGCTTCATCCGGTCAAAAGCGGATTCCGCTGTTTCGCCTATGAGATCCAGCCATTGTTCTTCGGATCGTTCGCGGGTTTCGGGCAAGCCCAATGCGCGGACGTCCGGCCCGGAGATCAGCGCGCCCTGCCCGTCAATCACCATCGCAACAGTAATATGCCCGGCAAAGGCCATGGACCGGCGCTCTCGAATGGCGGGGTTTTCAGCTTCGGTCAGCAGATTTCCGTCGACGTAGAGGCGTCCGGATTTGACCTCGTCCACAACATGGGCGCCGTCCTTTGTGATACGGATCATATCGCCATTGCGGCCCGGCAAGGCATGCGGAACCTGCAGCGATTTGGCGAATTCGGCATGTTCGACCAGATGGCGGCGTTCGCCATGCACCGGAATGGCGATGCGTGGCTTGACCCAGGCATACATCTGTCGAAGTTCGTCGCGGCACGGGTGGCCGGAAACGTGAACATGCCGGTCGCGCTCGGTGATGATGTCGACGCCGCGTTCAGCGAGCTGATTCTGGAGCTCGAAAATACCCGCCTCATTCCCCGGAATGACACGGGACGAGAAAATCACGGTATCTCCGGTGGTCAGGTTGATGGAGCGGTGATCACCGCGCGCCACGCGGGACAAGGCCGCACGCGGCTCGCCCTGGCTGCCGGTACACAGATAGAGGATTTTCTCGGCCGGGAATTGGGCGGCATCATCTTCGTCAATGAAGGGTTTGGCATTCTTCAACATGCCAACGGCTTTGGCGGCGGCCGCCATACGATGCATCGAACGCCCGGCCAGACAGACCCGGCGGTCATTGGCTTCGGCGGCCACGATGGCCGATTCCATCCGCGCGACATTGGAGGCGAAGGACGCAATGGCAACGCGGCCCTTCAGCTCACCGACCAGCTCGATCAGGTTTGCCCGAACCCCGGCTTCCGAGCCGGATTCTCCGGCTGTGAAGACATTGGTGCTATCGCACACCATGGCCAGCACACCCTCTTCGGCAAGGGCGGTCAGCGCATTGATGTCGGTGGCCTCTCCGATCTGGGGTTCGGGATCGATCTTCCAGTCGCCCGTGTGCAGGATCAGGCCTTCCGGTGTCCGGATAGCCAGCCCGTTCGGCTCAGGGATGGAGTGGGTGAGTGTGACGAAGCTGATGTCGAACGGATCCAGATTGATATGGCCATCCAGCGGCACGACATTCACGATGGCTTGCTTGTGGAGGCCCTTCTCCTTGAGCCGGTCCACCATCAGCCATGCCGTGAATGGCGTTGCATAGATCGGACAGCGGAAGCGTTCCCATAAGTGGGCAACCGCGCCCATATGGTCTTCGTGAGCATGGGTCAGGATGATCGCCAGAAGATCATGCGCGCGTTCCTCGATGAAATCGGGATCCGGCATGATGATATCGACGCCCGGCGTGGTCAGGTCCCCGAAGGTGACGCCGCAATCGACCATGATCCATTTCCGGTTCTCTTCCGGCCCATAGCCGTAGAGATTGAGGTTCATGCCGATCTCGCCTGAACCGCCGAGTGGCAGGAAGTAAAGCCCGTTATCGTTAGCCATTATCGAGCTCCACCGCCATTCAGACGCCAGACCTCATGCAGACCGCGAATCGTCATGTCGGAATCAAAATGATCGATTGACCGGGCTGCGCCTTCGAAGAGCGAGGCGACACCGCCCGTAGCGATAACCGTCAGCTCTTCGGGATATTCCTCACGCGTCCGGCGCACGAGGCCGTCGATCAGCTCGACATATCCCCAGAAGACGCCCGATTGCATGGCCGACACCGTATCCTTGCCGATGATGTGGTCCGGCTGGCGGATTTCAATGCGCGGCAGACGTGCCGCCGCTTCGTGCAGGGCTTTCATCGACAGGTTCACACCGGGCGCAATGATGCCGCCTTCGAAGGCGCCGTCGCTGGAAACCACGTCAAATGTGGTCGCCGTTCCGGAATCAATGAGAAGCAGCGCGCCATCATATTTCGTTCGCGCGCCGAGCGCATTGACCAGACGGTCGGCACCTGCCTCCTGCGGGCGCGGCAATCGCACCTGAACCCCCAGCTCGACATTGGGTTCTCCAATGATCAGCGGTTCGGCGTTGAGATAACGACGCGAGAGATTGCGCAGATTGAACAATGCCTGAGGCACGACGGTCGAAATCACGCAGGCGGAAATATCGCCAAAGCTCAACCCGTTCATATCCATGATCTGGCTGAGCCAGACGGCATGTTCGTCCGCAGTGCGGGTGGAATGAGTGGCCGTGCGCCACTGGGCGCGCCAATCCGCCCCGTCATGGACGGCAAAGAGCGTATTGGTATTACCACAATCGATTGCAAGAAACATGAGGAACGGTCTAACCCAAAGCCCCGGGGAAAAATACATCTCCCGCTGAAATAAGGCGCGACTGGCCGCCGGCGAGCTCGAGCTTCAGCGATCCGTCCGATGCAAGGTCTGTGAAGACACCCTCCAGCGTTTCGGTCTCCAGCCGCACAAGACAACGCTGACCGACACCATGGGCCCGGGACAGCCACGCGTCGCGGATCGGCGTGAAGCCTTCCCTCGCCCACACGGATCGCCAATGCTCAAAACGCCTGGCCAGCCTTTCCAGGGCGGAATCAGCGTCCACCGTTGCGCCGAGGTCGGCGAGGCTGATTGCGGGTCGATCCGGAATGTCCGGCGCGGCGGCCAGGTTGATGCCGATGCCGACAACCAGCTGAACGACCTGCCCCGGTGCGTCCGCGGACTCCAGAAGAATGCCGCAAACTTTCCGGCCGCCAATCAAGACATCATTGGGCCACTTCACCTTGACGCTATGACCAGAAAGTGCGGACTGGCAGACCTCGGCAGCCGCGATAGCGGCGGCAAAAGACAATTGCGCCGCTTCCCCCGGTGAGCATTTGAGCGAATACATGCCCGAGCAATAGAGATTGCCGTCCAGATCAGCCCAGTTCCGGCCGCGTCGTCCGCGGCCTGCGGTTTGCCGCCGCGCGGCAACCCATAGTGGCCCGATTTCGCCCGCCTTGAACCGGCGGCGCGCTTCTTCATTCGTGGAATCAATTGCGTCCAGCCATTCGGTCCGGACGCCCGCAGATGTCATCTAGAGCAGTCCGAAACCGGCACCCTGCGCGAACTGATATAGCAGAGGCACAAGAACGATGAGCGCCACCGTCGCTATCCCGGCGATATTGGTGATCCACGCGGTCGTTGCCGGCGGACCGACAAATTTCACGATCGGATCGGAGAACCACATCACCCGTACAATTCGCAGATAATAGTAAGCCGCGACGACCGAAAAGAGCACGAGCGCAATCGGCAGGAATACCAACCCGGCCTGCAGCGCGGCGTAGACGATAAAGAGTTTCCCGAAGAAGCCGACCAGGAAGGGCAAGCCACCGATGGAGAACATGGCCCCGGTCATCGTCCAGGCCAGACCCGGATGGGATTGGGCGAGCCCCGCCAGATCCTCGACCTGTTCTACCATGCCTTCGCTGGTGCGCATGGACAGAATGACACCGAAGGCCGCAATGAGGCCGATCACGTAAAGGATCATGAAGGCCAGAAGCGCCCACAAGCCGATCTCGGTGCCCGCCGCAATCGCGACGAGCGCATAGCCCATATTACCGATGGAGGAATAGGCCATCAGACGCTTGATATTGTTCTGGGTCAGCGCTCCGAAGGCCCCGACGGCCATGGACAGGACGGCAATTGCCGTAATGACCTGCTGCCACTGATCCGTCATCGCGCCGAACGGCTCCAGCAGAATACGGGCCAGCAAGACAATGGCCGCAAATTTCGGCGCGGTCGCGAAGAAGGCGGTCACCGGTGTGGGTGAGCCTTCGTAGACGTCCGGCGTCCACATATGGAAGGGGGCCGCTGACACTTTGAAGGCCAGTCCGCAGATGATGAAAACCAGGCCGAACAGGAGGCCGATAGAGACCTCACCCGAGGCGGCGGAAATGGCAATCTCGTTGAATCCGGTCGCGCCGGTAAACCCGTAGACCAGCGAGGCTCCGTAGAGCAGCAAACCGGAGGACAGCGCGCCCAGCACGAAATATTTGAGGCCCGCTTCCGAGGCCCGGAGGCTGTCGCGATTGAAGGCCGCCAGAACATAAAGCGCGAGCGATTGCAGCTCGACACCCATATACATGGAGATCAGATCGTTCGCCGACACCATCATCGACATGCCGAGTGCGGCCAGCGCTATCAGGACAAAGTATTCAAACCTGGCGAGACGCTCTGCCTTCAGATACGGCACCGCAAAGAGCAGAGCCACAGCGGCCGATCCGAAAATTGCAACCTTGGAAAACAAGGCCAGCGGATCAAACACAAATGCACCTGCAAACGCCTGCCCGCCTTCCGCCGGCACGAAGAAGGCCGCCACCAGCGCCGCAACGACCAGCAAACCCGCCGTCAATGGCGCGACGAACCCGGCGGCCTTGTCGTTATCCTTTATGAAAACGCCGAGCATCAACAGCGCCATCGCACCAATCGCCAGAACCAGCTCCGGAGCGAAGAGTGAGTATTCAGCGGTGAGCGTTGAAAGGTTCATCGCTTCGGTCCCTACTGTGCGCTGGCGGCAAGGGCCGCCTGATAATTGGAAATCAGCTGCTCCACCGATGCTGCGGTTACATCCGTGATCAGCGTCGAGAAGAAGCCGAGAACGATGGTCGCGATGATCAGCGGCGTGAAGATCGCCCATTCGCGGACATTCATGTCGTTGATCTCGGCCAGCTTCGGATTGGTCAGGTCGCCCAGCACCAGGTTGCGATAGGCGGTCAGCATATAAACGGCCGACAGGATCACCCCGATGGCAGCGCCTGCAGCGGCCCAGGTCGACACCTGGAATGTGCCGATCATGACCATGATTTCACCGACGAAGCCGGATGTGCCCGGCAGGCCGACATTGGCCATAGTGAAGAGCGCCAGAATGGCGGCGTATACCGGCATCCGGTGAACGAGCCCGCCATAGAAGGCGATTTCGCGCGTGTGCATACGGTCATAGATCACGCCGACGGCGAGGAAGAGCGCGCCGGAAATCACGCCGTGCGAGAGCATCTGGAAGATCGCGCCCTGCACGCCCAGCTCGGTCATCGCAAAAAGACCCATCGTCACGAGACCCATATGGGCGACCGAGGAATAGGCGATCAGCTTCTTGATGTCGGTCTGCCGGAAAGCCACCAGCGAGGTGTAGATGATGGCGATCACCGACAGGACGAAGACGAGCGGCGTGAAATAGGCCGTCGCATCCGGGAACATCGGGATGGAGAATCGCAGGAATCCATACCCGCCCATTTTCAGGAGAACACCGGCCAGAATAACGGACCCTGCTGTCGGCGCTTCGACGTGTGCGTCCGGCAACCAGGTGTGCACCGGCCACATCGGCATTTTCACCGCGAAGGACGCGAAGAAGGCCAGCCACAGCCAAGTCTGCACTTCGGCCGCAAACGGTGTGGTCAGCAAGACCTCGATATTCGTGGTGCCGGCCTGCAAATACATGAAGACCATGGCGACGAGCATCAGCACCGAACCGAGCAGCGTATAGAGGAAGAATTTGAAGGCCGCATAGACGCGATTGGCGCCGCCCCAGACGCCAATGATCAGGAACATCGGGATAAGGCCGCCTTCGAAGAAGAAGTAGAAGAGCACCATGTCCAGAGCGCAGAAGACGCCGATCATCAGCGTTTCCAGGATCAGGAAGGCGATCATGTAGTCGGCGACGCGCTTCTCGATTTTCCAGCTCGCCAGAATGGCAATCGGCATCAGGAAGGCCGTGAGCAAAACAAAGAGCACGGACAGGCCGTCGACGCCCATACGATAGCCCATGCCGAGTTCGGTGAACCACGGCACATATTCGACCATCTGGAAGCCGGCGATCTCAGGATCGAACTGGAACATCATCACAATCGCCAGCGCGAAGGTGACGAGCGTCGTCAGCAAGGCCACGCCGCGCGCATTCTTCTCGATGAAGGCGGAGTCCTCGGCACGCGAGAACATCTTGAACAGCGTGATGACGAGGGCGCCAGCCAGCGGCGCAAAGGTTACGGCAGAGAGCATCTATTCGCCTCCCGCGCCGGTCATGGCCCAGATGGTGAGTGCCACCACCCCGATCAGCATGACAAATGCGTAGTGATAAAGGAATCCGGACTGGGCCTTCGACAGACGCCGGGCCGCCGCCATGGCCGAAGCCGCAAAGCCGTTCGGGCCAAGGCCGTCAATGATGCGCCGGTCGCCCACCTTCCAGAACAGATCGCCGAGCGCCGCAGCGCCGCGGACAAAGACGAAATTGTAGAGTTCGTCGAAATACCACTTGTTCAGCAGGAAGCTGTGCAGCGGCCCCCTGCGGGCCGCGAGCTGCGCTCCAAAGCCGGCATGGCGAATGTAGAGGAACCAGGCCAGCGCAAAGCCGAAGGCGGTCACGAAGAGCGGCGTCCAAAGTACCCAGGTGGGCGGATGGTGGCCGCCATGATATTCGCCCTCTTCGCCATGCTCGGCGTCACCGGCATGAGCCGCGTCATCACCGTGATCGGCGGCCGTTTGCGACGGTGAATGGGCATCACCCTCGTCTACTGCGGCATCCAGAGAACCGGCTTCCAGCTCGGAATGGCCCGCCATGACCTCAACGGCGAGCGAGGCACGATATGCATCGCCATAATTTCCCTCGGCATAGGGGCCTGCCGGCAGAGAATCTTCCCAGAAGGTGAAGGCATTCTGACCGACAAACTGGTTCTTGAAGGCGACGCCCGCAAAGAGCGCGCCGACCGCCAGAAGCACCAGCGGAATCATCATCACCGGCGGGCTTTCATGCGCGTGGTCGATGACCTCTTTCTCACCGCGGAACTTGCCGTGGAAGGTCATGAAGATCAGACGCCAGGAATAGAAGCTGGTCAGGCCGGCGGCGATCACGCCGACCCAGAAGGCCAGCATGCCGAAGGGTACGCCCTCCTGCCCCATCATGAAGGCCTCCTCGATAATCATGTCCTTGGAGAAGAAGCCGGCAAAGCCGATCGGCGTGCCCGGAATTCCCACGCCGGTCAGCGCCAGCGTGCCGATGACCATCAGGAGATAGGTTGCGGGGAGCGCCTTGAACGTGCCGCCCATTTTGCGCATGTCCTGCTCGTGATGCAGGCCGTGAATAACCGAGCCCGCGCCGAGGAAGAGCAGCGCCTTGAAGAAGGCGTGCGTAAAGAGGTGGAACATGGCCGCAGAATACAGCCCCAAGCCTGCGGCAAAGAACATGTAGCCGAGCTGGGAACAGGTCGAATAGGCGATGACGCGCTTGATGTCATTCTGGGCAAGACCGACTGTTGCCGCATAGAGCGCCGTCGTCGCGCCGATCACCGTCATGAAGGCCGAAGCCATCGGTGCAGCTTCGAACAGCGGATAACAGCGGCAGACGAGAAAGACGCCGGCCGTGACCATGGTCGCAGCGTGGATCAGCGCGGAAACGGGTGTCGGGCCTTCCATCGCGTCCGGCAACCAGACATGCAGGAAGAATTGCGCGGATTTGCCCATCGCACCGATAAAGAGGAGGAAGGCGATCAGCTCGATCGCATTGTATTCCATCCCGAGGAAATTCCAGGTCAGCGCCGCCATGCCTTCAACATCACTGAAGACGCTGTCAAAGCTGATGGATCCGAAGATCGCAAAGATCGCCATGATGCCAAGTGCAAAGCCGAAATCGCCGACGCGGTTGGTGACGAAAGCCTTGATGGCGGCATTGTTGGCGGACTTTTTCTTGTACCAGAAACCGATCAGCAGATAGGAGGCCAGCCCCACACCTTCCCAGCCGAAGAAGAGCTGGAGGAAATCGTCGGCCGTCACCAGCATCAGCATGGCAAAGGTAAAGAGGGAGAGATAGCTGAAGAAGCGTGCCCGATGCGGGTCGTCGCTCATATAACCCCAGGAATAGACGTGGACGAGCGAGGAGACGCTCGTCACCACGACCAGCATGACCGCCGAGAGCGTATCGAGGCGCAGCGACCAGGTCGCCTGGAAGTCGCCAATGCTCATCCACGTTGCGAGCGGGATGGTGCGGACGTTTTCAGCGAAGATGACGTCGTAGAAGACCCAGGCCGACAGGACGGCAGAGAGGATCAGCAGGCCGGTGGTGATCACCTGAGCGGCGCGATCACCGATGAAGCGCTGGAACAGTCCGGAGACCAGCGCGCCGACAAGCGGGCCGAAGACGATGAGGATCGGTGCCATGCCTCTAGCCCTTCATCAAATTCACGTCTTCGACCGAAATGTTTCCACGATTCCGGAAGTAGACGACAAGGATTGCAAGGCCCACCGCGGCTTCAGCCGCCGCGACGGTGAGAACGAACATGGCAAAGACCTGACCGGCGAGATCGCCGAGGAAGGAGGAAAACGCCACGAGGTTGATGTTGACGGCGAGCAGCAGGAGCTCGACCGACATAAGGAGAATAATGACATTCTTGCGGTTCACGAAAATGCCGAACACCCCGATGGTGAACAGGATCGCGGCAACCGCGAGATAGTGTGACAGCCCGATCTCGGTCATTCGCCCAGTCCCTCTCCGGATTTCACATCGTGCATGGTCACCGCGGTCTTGCGATCGCGTCCGACCTGTTCAGCAATATTCTGACGTTTCACATGCGGCTTGTGGCGCAAGGTCAGGACGATGGCGCCAATCATGGCGACCAACAGAACCAGACCTGCGGCCTGGAAGAAATACGCATAATCGTCATATAGCAGCATGCCGAGCGCCTCGACATTGGAGACGCCTTCCGGTGTGGTACTGGCACCTGCGGGGGCCACGACATTCGCCTGCGTCCAGGACTGACCGACAATGATCAGTTCCGCGACCAGCACGATGGCAACCAGCGCGCCAAATGGCAGATCGCTGAGGAAGCCCTGCTTCAACTCGGTGAAATCAACGTCGAGCATCATCACGACAAACAGGAAAAGCACAGCGACCGCGCCGACATAGACCACGATCAGGAGCATGGCGAGGAATTCGGCACCAAGGAGCACGAACAGGCCCGCTGCCGAGAAAAATGCAAGGATCAGCCAGAGAACGGACCTCACAGGGTTTCGCGCGGCCACGACAAAGAAAGCGGACAGGACCGTCACGCTCGCCAAAATCCAGAATGCTATTACCTGCAGCATCAGCCGCCCCGTTTCCTTTTGCGCCCGCCCTAGCGGTAAGGCGCGTCCAATTCCAGATTGCGCGCGATCTCGCGTTCCCACCGATCGCCGTTCGCAAGCAGTTTTTCCTTGTCGTAATAAAGCTCTTCACGGGTTTCCGTGGCGAACTCGAAATTCGGTCCCTCGACGATGGCGTCGACCGGGCAGGCTTCCTCGCAGAAGCCGCAATAGATGCACTTCACCATGTCGATGTCATAGCGCGTCGTGCGGCGCGAGCCGTCTTCGCGCGGTTCCGCCTCAATGGTGATGGCTTGTGCCGGGCAGACCGCTTCACACAGCTTGCAGGCGATGCAACGCTCTTCGCCATTGGCGTAGCGGCGCAAGGCATGCTGGCCGCGGAAACGCGGGCTGAGCGGGCCTTTTTCAAACGGATAATTGATGGTCGCTTTCGGCTGCGCCATGTAGCGCAGGCCCATGACAAAAGCGCCCCAGAAATCCATCAGCAAGGCGCCGCGAATGGTTTGGGCGATACGGCTCATGAGGCAGCTCCCGAATAGGCAACGTAAGCGCCAACCAGCACGACGGCACCGAGTGAGGTCGGCAGGAAGATTTTCCAGCCCAGACGCATCAGCTGGTCATAGCGATAGCGCGGCACCAGCGCCTTCACCATGGCGAACATGAAGAAGAAGAAGATCACCTTGGCGGCAAACCAGAAGAAAGGCGGCAGGAAGGACAGGAATTCGAACGGCGCATGCCATCCGCCAAAGAAGAGGATGGTGGTCATGGCGCACATCAGAACGATGTTGAGATATTCGCCGATCATGAAGAGCAGATACGGAGTGGAGGAATATTCCACCTGGTAGCCGGCCACGAGTTCCGATTCCGCTTCCGGAAGATCAAAGGGCGGGCGGTTAGTCTCCGCCAGCGCCGAGATGAAGAAAATGCCCGTCATCGGGATCATCACCAGGAACATCGGCACCGGCAAGGTGTGCAGGGCCAGCATGTTCCAGTTCCAGAAACCGCCGGCCTGCTGATCGACGATGACCGACAGATTCATGGAGCCCGCAAACAGCAGGACGGTGACGATGATGAAGCCGATGGAGACTTCATAGGACACCATCTGCGCGGCAGACCGCAGCGCACCGAGGAATGGATATTTCGAGTTGGACGCCCAGCCGCCAATGATGATGCCGTAAACGCCAAGCGAAGAAATCGCGAATAGGTAGAGGATACCGACATTGAGATCGGCAATCACCCAGCCCGGCGCGACCGGCACCACGGCCCAGCCGATAAAGGCGAGGATGAAGGTGATCAGCGGCGCAATCAGGAAGAGCGTGCGATCCGCCCCGGCGGGCACGACGATTTCCTTGAACACGAATTTCAGGAAGTCGGCAAAGGATTGCAGCAAGCCGAAAGCGCCGACCACGTTGGGACCCTTGCGCATCTGGACCGAGGCCCAGACCTTGCGATCCAGCAGAAGCAGGAAGGCCAGCGAGATCAGAAGCACGATCATGAAGGCCAGAATCTGACCGACCGCCACAAGCGTCCACTCGACGGAAACCGGCCAGCTGAGGAAGGGAATCGGATCCATCGTCTCCATCTCCCCTACTCCGCCGCTTGCGCGTGAGGCGCTGATTTGAGTGCCGAACAGTCCGCCATGGTTTTCGAGGCCCGTGCGATTGCGTTCGTGAGGTAGAAGTCAGCGATTGCCAACCGGAAAGGCTCGGCGCCCATATCGCCCGCTTCGCCAATCGATGCCACATCAAATTCAGCGGCTGTGGCGTGGCCCGGCGCATGATCAATGCCGCCGAAGACGGGATGATCGGCAATCAGCTTTGCCCGTAATTCTTCCAGCGAATTATACGGCAATGTCTTGTTCAGGCGATCGGACAGGGCGCGGAAAATGGCCCAGTCCTCTTTCGCCTCGCCCTTCGGGAAGATGGCGCGGGCATTGAATTGCACGCGGCCTTCCATATTGGCCCACATGCCTTTTTTCTCGGTATAGGTGGCGCCGGGCAGGATCAGATCCGCGCGATGCGCACCGCGATCGCCGTGATGACCCACATAGATTACGAAGGCATCGCCGAAATCGGCATCGATTTCGTCTGCGCCCATCAATACGATGGTGTCCATACCGCCCGTCTGCATCTCTGCAACCGATTTGCCGCCCTTGCCCGGCACAAATCCGAGATCGAGTGCGCCGACGCGCGAAGCAGCGGTGTGCAGCACGTTGAAGCCGTTCCAGCCATCCTTGACTGCGCCGACCTTGGCCGCGACCTCGCCGGCGGCGCGCAAGACCTGAGCGCCGTCTGCGCGGGCCAGGGCTGCGGCACCGACAATGATCATCGGCTTGTCGGCATCTTTCAGGGTCTTGGTGAAGCCGGAGCGCTTGCCGCCAAAACCCTTGAGGTCCTTGGGGCCATCGCCCACCTGCTCGAACGGATAGGTCAGATCACCTGTGGCGCCGATGACACCAACTTTCACGTCGCGCTCCAGCCATGCCCGGCGGATGCGGGCATTGAGCACGGGCGCTTCGAGGCGCGGATCGGTGCCGACCAGCAGGATGGCATCGGCCTCGTCAATTCCGGCAATGGTAGAGTTGAACAGCCAGCTTTCGCGCGGACCATCGCCCAGCTTTGCGCCATCCTGACGACCATCGATGGAGGTCACGCCAAGCGCGTCGAACAGGTCTTTCGCGGCTTTCAGTTCCTCAATCGAGTTGAGATCGCCAGCGATGACGCCAATCTTCTTTGCATCTCCGGAGAGTTTGTCTGCGGCAACGCCGAGCGCTTCTTCCCACGACACAGGTGCCAGCTTGCCGTCTTTTCGGGCATAGGGCTTGTCGAGGCGCTGGCGCTGCAGGCCGTCCCAGATGAAGCGGGTTTTGTCGGAGATCCATTCCTCGTTAATTTCGTCATTGACGCGCGGCATGATGCGCAGAACGCCGGGGCCGCGGCTGTCGACACGGATCCAGGAGCCCATCGCGTCCATGACATCGATGGTCTCGGTCTTCTTCAGCTCCCAGGGGCGTGCATTATAGGCATAGGGCTTGGAGGTGAGCGCACCAACGGGGCAGAGATCAATCACATTGCCCGAAAGCTCGGATTCAACCGCGGCTTCCAGATAAGTGGTAATCTCGGCATCCTCGCCGCGATTGAGCATGCCGATTTCGGGCGAACCCGCGACTTCAGTCACAAAGCGCACGCAGCGCGTACACTGGATGCAACGGGTCATGATCGTCTTGATCAGCGGGCCCATATTCTTGTCTTCAACGGCGCGCTTGTTCTCGGTATAGCGCGTGCCGGAGCGGCCATAGGCCATGGCCTGATCCTGCAGGTCACATTCGCCGCCCTGATCGCAGATCGGGCAATCGAGCGGGTGATTGATCAACAGGAATTCCATGACGCCTTCGCGCGCCTTCTTCACCATCGGTGAAGCGGTATTCATCGCCGGCGGTTCGCCATTCGGCCCACCGCGCATGTCCGACACATTCATGGCGCAGGACGCCGCCGGCTTCGGCGCGCCGACCAGCTCGACCAGACACATGCGGCAATTGCCGGCGACTGACAGGCGCTCGTGATAGCAGAAACGCGGGATTTCCTTGCCAGCCGCCTCGGCTGCCTGCAGCAGCGTGTAGTGGTTCGGGACGTCGATTTCCTCGCCGTCGATGATGATGGTGCGGAGATTATCAGTCATCGGTGTCTCCTACTCCGCGGCCATGTGTGACACCGCGACGGGCTTGCCGGCGCGATAGGTATTGATGCGGTCTTCGATCTCGTGGCGGAAATGGCGGATCAGGCCCTGCACCGGCCAGGCCGCGGCATCGCCGAGCGCGCAGATCGTGTGGCCTTCCACCTGACTGGCGACGTCCAGCAGCTTGTCGATCTCGTCGGTCGAGCTTTCGCCCCGTGCCATGCGTTCCAGCACGCGCCACATCCAGCCTGTGCCCTCACGGCACGGCGTACACTGGCCGCAGCTTTCATGCTTGTAGAAATAGGAGATGCGGGCAATCGCCTTGATGATGTCGGTGGATTTATCCATGACAATCACCGCCGCTGTACCGAGGCCGGATTTCACATCCTTCAGCGCATCAAAATCCATCAGGATATCGGTGCAGGTATCGGCCGGAATACACGGCACGGACGAGCCGCCCGGGATGATGGCTTTGAGATTATCCCAACCACCGCGCACGCCGCCCGCATGGGTTTCGATCAGCGTTTTCAGGGGGATGGACATGACCTCCTCGATATTACAAGGCTTGTTCACATGGCCGGAAATCGAGAACACCTTGGTGCCGGTATTGCCCTGTCGGCCAAAGCCCGCAAACCATTCCGCGCCGCGGCGGATAATGGTCGGTGCCACGGCGATGGATTCCACATTGTTGACCGTCGTCGGGCAGCCATAAAGGCCCGCATTGGCCGGGAATGGCGGCTTCAGGCGCGGCTGACCCTTCTTGCCTTCCAGGCTTTCCAGCAGCGCGGTTTCCTCGCCGCAAATATAGGCGCCGGCACCATGGTGGACGTAGCAGTCAAAGTCCCATCCATGGATATTGTTCTGGCCGATCAGCTTGGCGTCATACGCTTCCATTATGGCCTTTTCGAGCGCGATGCGTTCGTCGACATATTCACCGCGAATATAGATGTAGCAGGCCTTGGCGCGCATCGCGAAGGAGGCAATGAGACAGCCTTCGATCAGGAGGTGCGGATCATTGCGCATGATCTCGCGGTCCTTGCAGGTGCCCGGTTCGGATTCGTCGGCATTGACGACCAGATAATGCGGGCGGGCACCCACTTCCTTGGGCATGAAGGACCATTTCAGACCGGTCGGGAAACCGGCGCCGCCACGGCCGCGCAGGCCGGACGCCTTGACCTGATCGACGATCCATTCCGGACCCATATCGATCATGTCCTTGGTCGCATTCCACGCGCCGCGTTTCTTTGCGCCGTCCAGACCCGGATCTTCCCGGCCAAACAGGTTCAGGAAAATACGGTCTTTATCTTCAAGAAGTTGAACCATGATCAGGCCTTTTCCTTCTTGGGTTTGGTGTTGGGCAGCTTGACCTTCTTGGCCAGCGAACCGTCGTAAAGCGCGCCATCAGTCAACGCCATCGAACCGCCTTCGGCCTCTGAACAGGAACGACCGGTTTGCGAACCCGGCTTCGGCTTTTTATCGGCAGCGAGATCGTCGATAATCTTGCCCATCGTTTCGCCGGTCAGGTCTTCATAATAATGATCGCCCGCCGAATTGGATATCTGCACCATTGGCGCATTCGCACACGCGCCCAGGCATTCTACTTCCATCCAGGACAGTTTGCCGTCAGCCGTGACTTTGCCCTTGGGGCCGATCTTGTCCGCACAGACTTTTTTGAGGTCGTCCGCACCGCGCAACCAGCACGGCGTTGTGCCGCAAAGCTGGATCAGATGATCACCTGCCGGGGCCAGATTGAACATGGTGTAGAAGGTTGCGACCTCCATCACCCGGATTTTCGGCATGCCCAGACGATCCGCGATTTCGCGCATGGCCGGTTCGGACACCCAGCCGTCCTGCTTTTGCGCAATCCACAGCATGGGAATGACGGCAGAGGCCTTCTTGGGTTTCGGATACTTGTTCAACCAGAACTTTATTTCTTTCTCGGAATCTTTTGAAAACGAGAAGCTTTCCGGCTGGTCCAGAGCAATCTTGCGAGCGCTCATTGCGGCGTCCCTTCCCTGATGAAATCAACGCGCGAGATCAGGCTCTCATGCGCACTGTATATGGCGATCGCCTCCACGGGAGTGCTGAGCTCGCGCCCTTCAAACCAGATGCGTTCGTGGTCGATCGCGGTATTGCCCAAAACCATCCGGCTCAAAAGCTCGGCCGTCAGTCCGGGAGCCTTGAACCGCTCGGCGTAGCGAGCCCGGAAAGCCCCTGCGCCCCTGAGAACGAGATGATCCGGAAAATTGTAGATTTCAACATCTGGCGCAAAGCAGGCGCAAAAGGCATCAAGATCGCGGGCGTTGTAAGCCACAAGCTGGGCCTCTGCGAGCGCGGCGGCACTGGTCGTGGAACCCGTCATCGGTCGATTTCCCCGAACACGATATCCAACGAGCCCAGAATAGCGGACACGTCCGCCAGCTGGTGACCACGATTGATGTGATCCATGGCTTGCAAGTGGGCAAAGCCCGGCGCGCGGATCTTGACGCGATACGGCTTGTTGGTGCCATCGGCGACGAGGTAGACACCGAATTCGCCCTTCGGCGCCTCGACGGCGACATAGGCTTCGCCCGCCGGGACGTGGACGCCTTCGGTATAGAGCTTGAAGTGATGGATCAATGCTTCCATCGACTGCTTCATCTCGCCGCGCTTGGGCGGCGTCACCTTGCCCGGTCAAGGAGGACCTCGCCGGCCCTCGGGTGCCCGCGAGCCATTCGATGCATTGATGGATGATCTTGCCGATTCTGGCGCATTTCCTCCATGCGGATCAGATAGCGGTCATAGCAATCGCCGTTCTTGCCGACCGGCACGAGGAAATCGAACTCGTCATAGCATTCAGGGCTGCGCGCGGCGCAGATCCCAGGCCATGCCCGAGCCGCGCACCATCACGCCGGAGAAGCCCCAGTCCAGCGCGTCTTCTGGCTCACCACACCGATATCGGCATTGCGCTGCTTGAAGATCCGGTTCTCGGTCAGCAGGTCCCGTCGATATCGTCGAGAACACGTGGAAAGTCCTCGCACCACTCCTCGATATCGTCGATCAGCTTCGGCGGAAGATCCTGGTGGACACCGCCGGGCGGAAATAGTGCGCGTGCATGCGCGAGCCGGAGGCACGCTCATAGAAGACCATCAGTTTTTCGCGCTCTTCAAAGCCCCAGACTGGCGGGGTCAGCGCGCCCACGTCCAGCGCCTGCGTGGTAACGTTCAGAATGTGCGAGAGGATGCGGCCAATCTCGCAATAGAGAACTCGGATATACTCGCCGCGGCGCGGCACCGGAATGCCGGCCAGCTTTTCCACCGCCATGCAGAAGGCATGCTCCTGATTCATCGGCGCGACATAGTCGAGGCGGTCGAAATAGCCGATGCCCTGCAGGTAGGTCTTGTGTTCCAGCAGCTTTTCGGTGCCGCGGTGCAACAGGCCGATATGCGGATCGACGCGGTCGACGATCTCGCCATCCAGTTCCAGCACGAGGCGCAACACGCCGTGAGCCGCCGGGTGCTGGGGGCCGAAATTGATCGTGAACTTGCGATCGTCGAGCTGTTCCATGTTGTCGGGGTTGGTCAGATCGGACATTACGCGCCCTCCCCCTTGGCTTTTTCATCGCCGGGAATGACGTATTTGGCACCTTCCCACGGCGAGAGGAAATCGAAGTCGCGGTATTCCTGAACCAGCTCGACCGGTTCGTAGACGACGCGCTTTTCTTCCTCGTCCCAACGTACCTCGACATAGCCGGAGAGCGGGAAATCCTTGCGCAGCGGGTGGCCGGTAAAGCCGTAATCAGTGAGGATGCGGCGCAGATCCGGGTGGCCGGAAAAGACAATGCCGAACATGTCGAAAGCTTCACGCTCGAACCAGTTGGCGACCGGGAAGATGTCCGACAGCGAAGCCACCGGGGTTTCCTCATCGGTCGAGGTCTTGATCCGGATACGATGGTTCATCGGCATGGACAGGAGGTGATAGACGACCTCGAAGCGCTCGCCACGCTGCGGATAATCGACTCCGCAAATATCAATCAGCGTGGTGAAGCGGCAGGCACGGTCATCGCGCAGGAATTTCCATCAGCTTCGCGATATTCGGCGCTGCCATGGTGATGGTCAGCTCGCCAGTATCCACCGACCATTCACGGATCGCGGAATCCAGCTGGGCCGAAATGTGTTCGCCAAGTTCGTTCAATCGCTCGCTCATCGTTCGATCGACCCTTCCCGGCGGATTTTCTTCTGAAGCTGCAGAATGCCATAGACCAGCGCTTCGGCGGTCGGCGGGCAACCCGGCACGTATACGTCCACCGGAACAATCCGGTCACAGCCGCGCACAACGGCGTAGGAGAAGTGGTAATAGCCACCGCCATTGGCGCAGGAGCCCATGGAGATCACATAGCGCGGCTCCGGCATCTGGTCGTAAACCTTGCGAAGCGCGGGGGCCATCTTGTTGGTGAGCGTGCCGGCGACGATCATCACGTCGGACTGACGCGGGGAAGCGCGCGGCGCAAAGCCGAAGCGCTCGACGTCATAACGCGGCATCGCCGCCTGCATCATCTCGACCGCGCAACAGGCCAGACCGAATGTCATCCACATCAGCGAGCCCGTGCGGGCCCAGGTGATGAGGTCATCGGCCGCGGCGACAACAAAACCCTTGTCGGCCAGCGCATCGGAGACGCCGTCGAAAAACGGATCATGCTTTTTCGCGTCGTAATGCGGGGTAGCGGCACGGCCGGCAGAGCCCGCAGGAATGATGGTGTTTTCAGCCATGATCTACTCCCACTCCAGCGCGCCTTTTTTCCACTCGTAGATGAAGCCCACGGTGAGCACACCGAGGAACACCATCATCGACCAGAAAGCAAAAAGACCGGTCTCGCCCAACGTCACTGCCCACGGAAAGAGGAAGGCCACTTCCAGATCAAAGATAATGAACAGAATTGCGACAAGATAAAAACGGACGTCGAATTTCATTCGGGCATCGTCAAACGCTTCAAACCCGCACTCGTATGTCGAAACTTTTTCCGGATCAGGGCTGGACGGCGCCAGAACCCAGGCGGCCAGCATGAAGCCGATACCCATCGCAGCCGCGATTCCCAGAAAAATGATAATCGGCAAGTATTCGAGCAGAAGCGCATTCATGACGGATCGCCCCGATCAGCTAATGTAAGGGGCCGGCCTACGCAGAATAGCGAGTCAGGCCTGACCAATAGCCCCCACACGGTCGGGCCGGAAGCTAGTGCGAGCCGACATCGCTCGCAAGGCGAAAAGGCGGCTTTTTCTGTGCGAAATCCACGCGCAAGTGCTTGAAGTGCCGTTAGGTGAGAATGGCTTGCAAGTTTGTCCCCGCGGAATCAAAAAAGCCGCCCCCGGGGGAGCGGCTCTTTCAATCGATTCCGGGCCGGATCAGGACGTCGCGACCTTGTCCTGCGTCTTTGTCTCGAAATCCGAAGCCTCATGGCGTTCTAGCAACTGGCTTGAGGGTTCGCCCCAGGCGCGGTTGACCATGCGGCCGCGTTTGACCGCATCACGGGCATACAAATGGTCGGCCCAACGGATGACATTTTTGTATTCGTGGACCGACAGGAACTCACCGGCATCATAGAGCAGGCCCTTGGCCATCGCGCCATACCAGGGGAAAATCGCCATGTCCGCGATCGTGTATTCATCGCCGATGACGTATTCCCGGTCGGCGAGATTGCGGTCGAGCACATCCATCTGGCGTTTGACTTCCATGGCATAGCGGTCAATCGGGTATTGCCATTTCTCCGGCGCATAGGCGTAGAAATGCCCGAAGCCGCCGCCCAGCATAGGCGCCGAGCCCATCTGCCAGAACAGCCAGTTGAAGGTCTCGGCGCGTCTGGCCGGGTCGGTAGGCAGGAATTCGCCAAATTTCTCGGCCAGATAGACGAGGATGGAGCCGGACTCGAAGACGCGTTGGGGTGTTTGGGTGGAATGATCCACCAGCACCGGGATTTTGGAGTTCGGATTGGCCTCAACGAAGCCGGAAGAGAATTGATCGCCCTCATTGATATTGATCAGCCAGGCGTCATATTCCGCAGCCTCATGGCCCTTTGCCAGCAATTCTTCCAGCAATATCGTGGCCTTCACACCGTTCGGCGTTGCCAGCGAATAAAGCTGCAGCGGATGTTTGCCGACGGGCAGATCCTTGTCATGCGTCTTGCCCGCCGTCGGCCGGTTGATATTGGCGAAGCGACCGCCATTGCCCTTTTCCCAGGTCCAGACTTTCGGCGGTGTCCATGAATGCGTATCGGCCATGATGTGCTCTCTTCCATTTCGGGTTCAGCGGCGATGTGATGCGGGATATAGGAAGTTGGCGCAGGGATTAAACCTACGCCCAATCAAACCAACGTGAATACCCTACCAGGCTAAAGGTTTGCGGTCCTGGAAAAACCCGCCCGTCGGGCCGTCGTCGTCCAGCGTTGCCAGCCAGATGGCCGTATCAGCGCCCTCCTCCGGCGACTTCGAGCCGGCTTCGCCTCCCATGCGCGTGCGCACCCAGCCGGGGCACATGGAATTGAGCTTGATACTGGACGGAAGGTCGCGGGCTGCGGCCACGGTCAATCCGTTAAGTGCGGCCTTGGCCAGACCATACGGCCCTGGCCCTGCCAGACCGGAGGCAAATGAGCCCCATTCCGATGACACATTCACTATTCGGCCATAGCCGCGCTCGGCCATGCCGGGCGCAACGCGCCGGATCAACTCATACGGTCCCTTGAGCATAACGGCGATGGCGTCATCAAAGGCTTGCGGATTGTCCAGAACCGGGTCGGTAGAGAGAACGCCGGCATTATTGATCAGCACATCCAGCGGACCGGCCTCTGCGAGAGCCGCATCCATTCCGGATGGATCGCTGACATCAAGCTGGACAAAACGCGCGCCGATCGCCTGAGCAGCCTTCGCCCCTTCATCGGCGTTTCGTGCGCCGATGACGGCATCCAGCCCCTGCGCGATGAGCCCCTTGGCAATGGCGAGCCCGATGCCGCGATTGCCGCCTGTAACCAATGCTGTTCGTTTGCCTGACATCACTCACCTCTTTTGTTTCGATAGCTCCGATCTGGGCAGCCGATAGTCGATTCAAAAGGCAGGTGAATGGAAAAAGCCTGTTTCCAAATTGTCAGGCACTCATATCGGGGCGGAACAACAGAATCGGCACCGGACAGGCGCGGATGATGTGGGTGGTTGTGCTGCCGATGATGAGATTGCGAAGGCGCGAATGGCCATAGGCGCCCATCACCAGAAACTCGATCTCACCGGCTTTCGACTTTTCCGTGAAGATCGTATCGGGATCTCCCGCCACGATCTCGAACGCCGCTGTATAACCCGCCTCACGCAATTTTGCGGCGGCGGCTTCCATCGCTTTCACAAGCGCCTCGCTCGATTCGCCGACATGGAGCAGATGGATCTCCATGCCCTTGAACAATTGTCCCCTGGCGATGTGATCGACGGCCTTGGCGACGCTGGGGCCAGTATCGAACGCGATGGTCGCCCGCTTTGGCGCTTTGAAAGCGCGCGATGTGACGAGAACCGGACGATGCGCGATGCGCACCACACGTTCGAGGTTGGAACCCAGGTGCAACCGGGCAAAATCGGCATGCTCCCCGCGCTTGCCGATAATGATGACCCGGGCATCGTTCTCGACATCCTGAACGGCGTCGAGCAAATCGCCATTGCGCAGCTTGATCTGCACATCCTGACAACCCTTGTCTTCCAGATGGGCTTTGGCCGCATCGACGATCAGCCGGCCGCGTTCGCGAGCCAGCCGCGCGCCTTCCTCATCGTGTCGAGTCAGCTTCTCCAGAAGCTCTGACCGCGCACCGAGCGTCAGGTTTCCAGACAGATTGACCGGGCCGGATCGCCCCGGCCGGTGATCGATGACGTGCAGAAGATCTATGCCGAATCCGGTCTTCTCGGCGACCCAGGCGGCGTGATCGCAGGCAGATTCGCTATAGGCCGAGCCGTCAATCAGTGTGATAATGCGGTCCATGATATGGCTCCTAATGCCCTGCGGCGCGGTCAATGGCGCCCGGCTTGTCGTGCTCGCCCAGGCGATCAACGATCGTCTCGCTGGCTTCATTCATGCCGACCAGATGGACCGTCATGCCTTCGCGGCGGAATTTCAAGACGATGAGATCAATCGCCTGCACGCTGGAAATGTCCCAGATGTGCGCTGATGTGAGATCGATTGTCACTTCGTCGAGGGCTTCCTTGAAATCAAAGGCGTTGGTGAAGGCTTCCGTGGACGCGAAGAAGAGCTGGCCCTCAACGGCATAGGTCCGCGACCGGCCATCATCCGCCAGGGTCGAGGAAATCCTGAATATCCGCGAAATCTTCCAGGCAAAGAAAATGCCCGACAGGAAGACACCAACCATCACGCCAATCGCCAGATTATGGGTCAGGATCACGCCGGCAACCGTGGCCAGCATGACAACGCTGGACGAAAGCGGGTGCGAGCGGAGCGATTTTACGGACGACCACGAGAAGGTCCCGATGGAGACCATGATCATGATGGCGACCAATGCCGGCATGGGGATGGCCGCAATCCAGTCGCCCAGCACAAGGATCATGAAAAGCAAAAAGACGCCTGCCGAAAAAGTCGACAAGCGCCCTCGTCCGCCGGATTTCACATTGATCATGGACTGGCCGATCATCGCGCACCCGGCCATACCGCCGAGAAAGCCGGTGACGATATTGGCCGTACCCTGCCCCACGCATTCGCGGTTCCGGTCGGATGGTGTGTCGGTCAGATCATCGACGATTTGCTGGGTCAGGAGTGATTCCAGCAGGCCGACCGCGGCCACAGCCGCCGAATACGGCAAGATGATCATCAGCGTGTCGAAATTGAATGGAATGTCCGGGATCAGAAAAACCGGCAGCGTGTCCGGCAATTCGCCCATATCGCCAACGGTGCGCACATCCCAGCCGAAATACATGGTCAGGCCTGTCAGCACGAGAATACAGACGAGCGGCGACGGAATGATTTTCGTAAAGCGCGGCAGGATGTAGATGATCGCCAGCCCGGCCGCGACCAGCACATAGGTCAGCCAGGTGACGCCGATCAGTTCCGGCAATTGCGCCATGAAGATCAGGATCGCCAGCGCATTCACAAAGCCGGTCAGCACCGAGCGCGATACAAAGCGCATCAGATTGCCAAGTTTCAGCGCACCGGCCCCAATCTGGATCACACCGGCCAGCACCGTCGCAGCCAGCAGGTATTGCAGGCCATGGTCGCGCACCAGCGTCACCATGAGCACCGCCGTCGCCGCCGTGGCCGCCGAGATCATGCCGGGGCGGCCACCCACAAAGGCAATCAGGACGGCAATTGAGAAGGAGGCATAAAGACCGACCTTGGGATCCACACCGGCAATGATCGAAAAGGCAATCGCTTCGGGGATCAGCGCCAGGGCCACCACAAGCCCGGCGAGCAAATCACCGCGGATATTGCCAAACCATTCCAGCCGGGTCCGTGTCCAGTCAAAAGCGTCGAGTCGAAGAAAATGCATAACGTCCGGTCCGGAATAAGCGGGGCGATAATCGCCGCGTCGCAAAAGAGCGGCGCGTCTAACAGAGCCAGCTTCTGATGGAAACCGGTGATGGTGGGCGGCGGCTATGCGAATTCAGGACGGTGAATTATGCGGCGGACAAATGCGGGTATTCCGTCCCGCGATTCTGGAAGGTGAGAATACCCGGCTTCACTATGACGCCCCGGTCGATATTGATCGCGCGGCGGATGGTTTCATTTTCCTGCCAGCTTTCGCGCCCGTTCACGACGGAGGGCAAGTGCTGAACCAGCGCCGCGGAGATGGATCGCGTGGCGCTTTCCCAGAGATAGCTGGGCGTGTGATCCACCGCATAATAATCGACCTTGCCAACGCGGATCATGGGCTCCTTGAAGGTTGTCGGTACGGCAAAATAAAAGCCCATGCCTTCATCACAACTGACATCAATGATCAGGCAACCGGGCTTCAGGCAATCCTTCTCTGCTTCGGTGACGAAATCAATCGGATGGTCGGGGTCCTGAAATGTGCCGTTCACGATAATGTCGGACTGCCGGATCAGATCACAGAGGTCACTGGTGCCACCGTCATGCTCGATCACCTGCATGCGTGCCTGCCCTTCGCCGCCCTCATGGATGCGGACATAATGGCAATCGAGCACCTCCTCGCGCACTTCGTGATCCGGGCGCTGGATGCAAATCGTGATGTCGCGGAAACCGTGCGCCTTGAGCGCATAAATCGCGCCGCGACTCACCGCGCCAAAGCTGAAGATGATGACTTTGCGCTGATTGCCGTAATGTCCGTCTATGCCCTTCAGGCGCAGCGCATGCAGAACCGCGCAATAGCCGGCCATCTCGTTATTCTTGTAAAAGGTGTGACGGCCCATCTGGCCGGCTCTGCCCCATACAAACATGTCCTCGAATGCTATCAGCGTCTGCTTTCGGTCGATGGCTGTCTGGGTGATGGCGCGCTGCTGGGCACAATGAGGATATCCCCACAAGAGTCCGCCTTCGCGCAGCTCCTCGAGATCCGCCAGTACGGGTTTTGCGATAATGACATGGCCGAGATTTGCGAGCAGATCACGCCGCGAGGCCATGCCGCCCACCTGAGCTTCGATTTCAGCATCGGAAATATCGAATACTGCCCCATAGCCTTCTTCGAAGACCAGGCGCTTGCGGCAGGCTTCGGGGAGTCGCCGCAGATGGTCCGGATGGATGGGAAGGCGTTGTTCGTCGTCCTTTTTAGAGGTCCCGATGACCCCTAAAGTGAGTTGACTCATTGATTGTCCTTTGAGGATCCATCGCGCCGGTCATGTCCCGTGGCGGGTCCAGTCCCATTGGGTGCGCCCTTTCCGGGGCAATAGCAATGGCACGCCGGAAATGAGCAAGAAAAAAGCCGCCCGGTCGGGGCGGCTTTCTTGAAGGAAATGGCGCGAGTGACGGGACTCGAACCCGCGGCCTCCGGCGTGACAGGCCGGTGAAACATCAATGATTTCAATACACCGTTCCGACTAAATGTACCGAAATTCACACTTTTCAGGCTTTCAGAGCGGTTTGAGTCGGAACGGCAATCAATTTGGCTGGCCCAGTTCGACAAGCACTCCATTATGATCGCTTCGTGCTCTACCAGATGCATCATTCGCATCTAGAAGGCTGATGGCCTGACATTCCAATCCCGCCTTCACGGCCACGTGGCAGACCGTCTTTCTATCTAATGGAGGTAGTTTTCCGCGGGTCACGATCGTGTAATCGGAAAACGTTTCTTCCAACTTTTCCAACAGCGACTTTGATCCCCATGCTGATGGAAGTTTACGATTGAAATCGCCAACGATGATGTCTGGCCGATTTTCGGCAGAGCCCGTCAAACATTCATACAACGCGCCGAGAAATAGGCCATGCTGCACCCAGTTCCTTACCCGTTCGGCAGACCCGAAAGGCGTTGCGCGATGATACGGGATGCACAATCCCATTACACGAACCTTTCCGAACTCGGTTGACGTCGTTGCCGTGATGGCTGCCCCGATTTCATTCAGATCATCATGCATGTCGACGTCGCTCCACTCACGCCGACTCCACAGCAGAACTTTCCGTTCGGAGTGGCTGGTTGGACTCCAATTCTGACCAACAACGCCGACAGAATGGCCACCTAGGTCCGATGCGGATGCGTCATGTGCTTCTGTCAGGCAGACAATGTTGGGCTTGATCTCGACAATTTCCGACAAAAGGGATTTTGCCTGCCAAGTCTGCGGACCATGGCGCTCGATGTTCCAATTTAGAAGGGACAGATTGCTGGTCATGCCGCAATGATGTCAGGGCAACGCTGTTTGTTCAATGTCGGGGCATAGTGGGCCCGGAGGTTCGGCTACAAGCAAGCAAAATCAATATGTTGGCAAGGTCATATGGTGTCGAATTGGCCGTTATTGTTCGATAGCGTTCGCGGAAAGTGTCTTCACCGATTCAGCATGAGCTTGGGAAGCTTCTGTCTGACCATCTGTGACAACCCTGAATAAGGCCGTATTGCACGCTATTACAGGCTAATCGGAACATTCGTGAAACGGAATGAACTGGAACAATTGGTCCTGAAACGGATAAAATGTGATTAAGAGTCCCGGAATAGTCCCGGAGCATAGTGGTTGCATTCGATTGCCAATCTCACCAGCACCCCATCTCCATCGTAATCTGCGCTCCATGTCTTCCCAGTGTGTGGTGAGATTTTGCTCACTCAATTTGCCGCCTATTCCATCCAAATGGTGCCTCTCTTGAAATTAAAGCTTCTGTTTTTACAAAAAGTCGTAGAGATTATTGGTGGTGAGGTGCAGGATGATGTACTCGTCAATCGTTTGGGCCTTGTTTGCAGTGACATTCGCTGCGGCTGAAGCCGCACCGGAATTGGAAGCAGCGACAGCACCAGATGCTCGATCCGTTGCGGTTGGTTCCCCCGCCACTGTATTTGCCACCGTCATGAATGTCGGAGATACGACCGCCACCAATTGCCGGGCGGAAACATCGTATGACGATGACAGCCCGACGGTGCTCCAGTATCAAACAGTGAATGGCTCAAACCAGCTAACGGGTATGCCTGATACCCCCGTCGATATTCCCTCTAATGGGCAACAAGGCTTTTTGCTGGCGGTCACGCCTAATGCGCCATTTGCCGGAACGATCCCCTTCGTTTTTGTTTGTGACAATGGACAGGCTCTCGGCCGCCCGGGCATAAATGACCTGTATTTGACGGCGGAGGCCGGTTCTCCGCCCGATTTGGTGACGATTCTCGCCACGCCTTCGGGCGACGGCGTGTTGCGTATACCAACGACGGGCGGTGCGAATGCTGCGGGTGGCGCGGTTATCAATATCGGCTCAGGGATCGCCAATGTAACGGCTAGACCGGTGTTGGTTGGACCAACAGTGAATACAAATGTTTTGATTGAGATTTGCGAGTCCAATCCAGCGACGGGGGCGTGCCTTGCCGCCCGCGCAGGTTCTGTCGATATGGCGATTGGCGGAACCGCTCGTACATTCTCGATATTTGTTCGATCCGACCCCGACTATGGAATTCCCTTCTATCCAGAATTCATTCGGGTTTCGGTCGAATTTCGCGATCAGGGCACGCCGACCGACGACCAACTCCTAAGAGGCGCGAGTTCAGTTGCCTATACGGCACCGGAAACGTCGGTGAGCGAAACAGCAATTCCCTTATTTGGCTCCTATGCGTTTCGGGTCCGGGATGAAGAAAATGATCCCGGCGGCCGTTTTCAGGGAGACGGCATTATCGCATTCGATGAAGATGGCTTGGGTCTGGGCTACATGCCGACACGTTTTGGAGATCAGGTAGTGATCGTTCAAGGCAATTACGATCTTGCCGATGCCAATAACCCGACCTTCGCGGGAACCTTTGAATATCTTCAATACATCACACTCAGGTTTAACACGGGTACAGGGGACCTGACATTTCCCTATCGCATAAATTCCGGGTTCCGCGGACGGTATGTTTATCAGGCAACTCAATCCGACGGGCTGTCTGCGCCCAGTTCACGATCGATCTTCAGTGATACATCTCGTCTGATGGCCATGACGCGCAGAGGGCATAGCTGTCCAGAGTTGTTGAATGCTGAAATGGACGACGTTTACGATGCCTTTCTCGGCATGCCACCGACAGACGGCCAATCACCCGACTTTTCGATTTCCTTGGTTCATTCAAGTAGAGAAGCAGATGTAGTTGCCGGATTGGAATATTCCGTCACGCCCGGCGTGGGCGGCATCAGCGCCACGGGTGGCGCCATGGATCAGACATTCGTGGGCAATGGTTTGTTCGCATCACCGATATCGGGTTTTGGGAATTTGCGATTACCCGATGGAAACGGAGGCACTACAGAAGTGGTCACGGAACATGCATTCGTTGCGGATTGCACCAAAGATAATTTCATTGTCGTCGTGCAGTCGGGAAGTGTTGGCTACACAATTCATTTTCGAAAACGCCAATCGCAAGAGATGTAGGTTGGGCCCTATTGGGTTTTACCGATCGCCGTCGGTTTGATCTGCAACCCTCGGCTCCCTCGTTTATTGAGAGCCACCCCGTTCCAACTGCCGTCGGCAACTTGCAATCCAACGCTAATCCCGCCGAACATCAACCGCGATTGGACAATGATCTGACGGTTGTCGATCCGGTTCTTCTGCAAATGTTATCTCGTTGAAGCTGCCCATCACATAGGCATCGTATGCCGCATCGTTGAACACGATGAAGTCGATGAATTCGCGATATCGTGGATTACAGCGGGGACCAGTCCCCTCGCCGGCAATGTGAAGCCGTGACGGGCTCCCATCATTCAGATCATTCCAAAATTCATCACCGGGGGCTTCCAGACGGCGATTGAAATCCCCTGCCATGATCACTCGATGACCATCCGCAGATCGTTGATCGATCCAAGTTTCCAAGACGCCGAGCTGTTCAAACAGAATGGGACAAGCATCTCGGTCCTGCCCAGTGAAACAACCTGATTTCAGGTGAAGGCTGATGAGCTCAATTGGATGATCTCCTTCAAGGGTCACACGAACCCCCGGCCGAAGCCCACCGTACCCTTCAACATCCAACGTGTTCAGGTCAGGTAGCCGCCGATGCTCGATGCCATCGCGAACAACGATGGCGGTTCTTTGCATTCCAAGGCGTTGATCAGGATTGTCGTAACAGGCGGGCCAATTGGTATCGGGAATGGCGCGATCATCGACGTAAATCGCCCATCCATCACCGAACACACGTGCAATTGCCGCCTCGTTCTCGACCTCCTGTAGGAACCAGATATCGGCGTCCACTTGATCGATGTAGGTCCGCATCACCGCATAATCGTCATCGGTCCGTGCCCGACACCCCTCGCCATTGTCATCCGCCAAGTGTTCGACATTCCATGCTGCCAGACGGACTGTGTCGTTGGATGATGATGAGGGGGTGACGGGTTGATCCGTTAAAGGAGCAGTGCAGCCTGATACCAGAATACACAGCGGGGTGACAAAAAATAGCGCTGTTTTGCGGAGCATCATCACAGTTTCGCTTCCCATTCGATTGCGGGATCATGCGGGTCGCAGGTCATAGCGCCGAATGTTCCCCGTCAGCACCTATGGCACAGAATTGGGGTTGTGATTTAAGGAGGATTTGGTTCTCGTCGTAATGACCAAGGAATGAAGATGAGAGCCAAATCTACAAAGTCCAAAAAGCCTGCAGATCGTGAGGTAAAGGACATCCGCCGGGCAACGCGGCGACACTTCTCGGCTGAAGACAAGATCAGGATCGTGCTGGAAGGCCTGCGCGGTGACGACAGCATCGCCGAGCTATGCCGCAAGGAAGGCATTGCGCAGAGCCTGTATTACACATGGTCGAAGGAGTTCATGGAGGCTGGCAAACGCCGGCTTGCCGGTGACACTGCGCGTGCAGCCACCAGCGATGAGGTCAAGGATCTGCGCCATCAGGCGCGTGATCTCAAAGAATGCGTGGCTGATCTGACGCTGGAGAACCGTCTGCTCAAAAAAAGGGTGGTGTCAGACAAAAGCGAACTGGTCTCCGTTTTCCAGGGAAGTCGAGGGCTAGGCGGCGAGCTGCCGCCATTCGGCCAGCGCGATTTGCCGGTTCTCTTTGAACCAGTTTCGGTCGTTGATGTGGCGCTCTAAATTGAAGTGATTGTGGACGGAGGAATGGACGGCGGCGAACTTCTGAAGACTTCGCATTCGCCTGAATCTGAGCATCGCCCGTTCGCGTCTACGAAACGGAAGATGTGAGTTTTCGGCCCTGTTGTTGAGCCACCTCCCAACGTCCTGTTTGTCTTCATTTCCGAGGACCTTCATCGCGGCTCGATAGGACTTCAATCTATCAGTCACGATGGCTTCCGGGTTGCCGTATCGCTTCATCGCTTTGCGCAGAAACTTCAATGCAGCATGGCGATCCCGGCGTTTAGTCACATACGCTTCCAGTACTTCGCCTTCATGATCGACGGCGCGCCAGAGGTAGTGCGTCTTGCCGTTTATCTTCACGAAAACTTCGTCCAGATGCCATTGCCACTGTGCCCAGGCGCGCATTCGCTCGGCTCGTCTTCGTCTGATCTCGGAGGCGAACATCGGGCCGAACCGGTTCCACCAGAACCGCACCGTTTCGTGACTCAGATCGATGCCACGCTCGTGGAGCAAGTCTTCGACATTCCGAAGCGACAGCGGAAACCGAACATACATCATCACCGCAAGTCGGATGACCTCAGGTGACGTTTTGAAATAGCGGAACGGATTTCTCATTCGCCGAAAATACCGGCTCAGCCGCTAACAACGAGTTTCTTCTGACAACGCCTCGGAACGGGTTCTTCATGCGCCCAAATTATCGGTCAACCCGATAACAGGCCGTTTCCTCTGACAGGACCCTCGAGCAGGTCTTCGGATGACCACGAAGCCGTCCACGAAATTGAAATACTATCGTCTTCGTCGAAACCGGGCATTTTTCGAACCGGGACCAGTTCGAGCAAAAAGTGCGGGTTGGTTCCGTCATGACGGAACGCCAAAATCCACAATCCCATTGGGTTTAGCAGGTGACAACGCCGAACAGGAAGCCTTACGGCTATATCATTTGCTATGTCGTGATCTGGGCAAGACCGTTCCCAAAGATGCCCCTGAGCGGCCGCGATACCCAATAGGATCGTTTGGCCATTTCGTAACCGAATGGAAGAAGAGCGACGTGTGGGCGGATATGGCCCCGCGAACGCGAGAGGATTATGATCGAGCTTGGCCTAAAATCGAAAAACGTTTCGCTCACACACCGATTTTGAATATTACCGCGGCCAAAAGTGCTTCTTTCCACCGGGAAATGAAGCTGTTGGAACAATCCGGCCAATTGTCACCGTCCATGCGATTTCGCATCCTGAAGGTCTGGCGTTCATTACTCTCACAGGCTGAAGCAATAGGCGTGTTTACCAAAGCGCCGATCGGAAGGATCAGCAATTCTCAAGCTAAAGGGTCGTCGGCATATTGGTTTGCCGATGAAATTGATCTGCTGATCAGTGCGGCGGCTGACAACGGTTATCATGGCATGGCACTAGCCATCCAGATCGGTTGGGAAACGCTATTGTCACCATGCGACGTTCGCTGTCTGTCAAAAAGTCGTTTGAAACTAATGCAGGCGGGCGATGGTTACGTTGACACCAACCGTCTGAAAACCGGCAAACAAGCCCTCCCCTTTGTTTCATGTAACCTAATGTCTGCGATCTCAGAATATATCGGATCGCTGGACGTAGAACTGGGTGATGAAGAGCCGATCATCCGGATGCAATCTGGTGCACCATTTAAAAATAAAGACACCTTCGCGAAAGACTTCCGCAAGGTCCGCAGCCTTGTCTTCACGGGCGACAAACGCACCTTCAAAGATATCCGTCGATCTGGAAATCTCGAGGCCGACTTGGGTGGTGCATCGGCAGAGGATCGCGCTGAACTTCTCGCTAACAGTCTTCACAAGAATGGGTTTCTCGAAGCCACTTACACACCACCGACTGTAGCCCGCGGAATGAAGATTCGGGACAACCGAGCTTCTGGACGAAACCTGCTCAAAGCCGAAAAAGAAGCCAAGAGTCGGAACAATGATGAAAAATAGATTCGGAATAAGTCGGAACGGCGCGCGCCACTTCCTACAATATATTGATTTTATTGAAGGAAATGGCGCGAGTGACGGGACTCGAACCCGCGGCCTCCGGCGTGACAGGCCGGCGCTCTAACCAACTGAGCTACACCCGCTTGGCCATTCCATCCCTTTCGGGAAGGCCGGTTGTCTACGCAAGGCCGTGGCAGTGGTCAAGCGGGTTTGGCGGTGTTGTGCAGACCATTGCAGCGATACGCTTACCCCGCTTTCGGCTGTGATGGGTCTGGCCCGGCGTTTGGCACAATCTATTGCCCAATCCGCTCTTCAATCTGGCCGGATCATCCACACTTAAGGTGCCCGGGCCGCGCGCAAAGGAAACAATGAAAAGGCGTCCGCCTCCGCTAAAGCTACGGCGTGACAGCCTTCGCTCGGTCAGATGCTGGCTTGCCCAGCCGAAGCTCGCGCCAGCGAGCGAATACGCTATCAGAGCCGCTTGCGCGCAAAGGCCCGTCCCGATCCTGATTTGAGATATTTTTCAAAATCAGCCGCGCGTTGTCTTTCATTGAAAGCAATGAATGTCCGAAGGATCCAAGGTCTGAATTTCGCGGTATGTGATACTGATCCGGAGTTGTGTTTTGCCAACCGTCGCTCGACGTCATCCGTCAGACCGACATAGAAGTGGTGACCGCTTTCGGATTCGAGAACATAGACGAAATGCAAATCCGGTCCGCCTCCGCTGAAGCTACGGCGTGACAGCCTTCGCTCTTGCTCCTGGCTTGCCCAGCCGAAGCTCTCGAAGAGAGCGAAGGCCCCTGCCGGGGCATTCCGCGCCTAAATTTGATCCACCGGATCAAATTTTCTGCCACGGCAGACCGTCTTGGAATGGTGGGCGGTGAGGGGTTCGAACCCCCGACCCTCTCGGTGTAAACGAGATGCTCTCCCAGCTGAGCTAACCGCCCGGTTGATCGCTAGATAGACTCTTTATTCGCGTTCGTGAAGTACCGATGACGGTGCCAGCCGATCTGCGCCGTAACACCCGAGCACGCGCAGCCGCGTTGTGCAGTTTTCGAGCTCGGTCAGGGCGCGTTTGCACTCCGGTGTGTTCATATTGGACTCGATATCGAGGAAGAACATCTCCTCCCACGGCGCGCCGGGGACCGGACGGCTTTCCAGCCGCGCCAGATTGATTCCCCCGTCCCGGAAGGCGGCCAATCCGTCGACGAGTGCGCCGGGCGTGTGCTTGGTGGCAAAGACGATGGTGGTCTTGCATGGCAGGCCGGGCGCTGGCGGTTTGGGCGATTTCGCGAGCGAAACGAAACGCGTGTAGTTTTCACCGGCATCGCTGGCCTGGTCATCAATCACATTCAGACCGAACAGGCGGGCCGCATCGGCGCCGGCAATCGCAGCGGTCTGGCCGCCCTCCTCCATGGCGTGTTCCAGCGCCCGCGTCGACGAGCTGGCAAAGCGCTGGGTGACCCCCTCAAGCCCCGACAGGAATCGGCGGCACTGGGCCAGAGCCTGCGGGTGGCCGTAAATCGTGGAAATGCCACTCAGCGATTTGCCCCGGCCGACGACGCAATGCCGGACGCGGTAATGATGCTCTCCGGCGATCTCCAGCTGTGTGTCCAGAAGGAGGTCATAGACTTCGTTGATG
Source organism: Hyphobacterium sp. CCMP332 (assembly GCF_014323565.1). Classification (NCBI taxonomy): domain Bacteria; kingdom Pseudomonadati; phylum Pseudomonadota; class Alphaproteobacteria; order Maricaulales; family Maricaulaceae; genus Hyphobacterium; species Hyphobacterium sp. CCMP332. The sequence goes on along the minus strand of NZ_CP058669.1, from coordinate 837,251 downwards.
CTGCCGGTCGTGGTGTTTTCAATCGGCAGGAAGGCGTAATCGGCTTCTCCCTCTTCAACAGCGCGAACAATGGATCCAAAATCGCGGCGCACGACAGGTGCCATGGCCGAATGCCGGCCCGCAAAGTGGGCCTGCGCCGCAAAATGAGAATAGCTGCCGGGACCGCCCAGATAGGCCACCCGCGCCTCGCCTTCCGCTTCGACCGCCCGTGCATCCAGTTCGGCGCGTTGACCGCTGAGGGAGAGCTCGATCAGCGTCTGGTAAAGGCGCTCGACGGCGGACGGGTCGAGCCCGAGTGCGGCGCCATTCTCGATGGCCGCCCGGAGCACGTCCCGCTCCCGGGCCGTGTCGCGCACAGCGGCACCGCTCTGCGCCTTGGCGCGGGCGACCTGAATGCCAAGCGAGGCCCGCTTTGCACACAGACGTAAAATATCGCGATCCGTGTCGTCGATCTCGGCGCGCAAATTCTCCAGCGTATTTTTCGGCATGTCCGGCCCATCCTGCTTCTGCGTGATCGTTAGCAGGTGCAGCAAAAATGGAAAGGCGCGGTTGCAACACAATAAAAAACGCCGCCCCGTTTCCGGAGCGGCGTTTTTGTCTGTTCGCTATTGCCGGTCAGTGGGCAATGGGGCTGCCTGCTGCCGTGCCGCCTGGTGGTGAGGTCGAAAGGGCGGCCAGAGCCGCATCATCCGCCTCTGTCCATTCGGCCGGAATAATCGGGCTCACCAGAGCGTTCTCCAGGACTTCCTCGACCGTGGATACCGGAACGATGGTCAGACCGGCCTTCACATTGTCGGGAATCTCGGCAAGATCCTTTTCATTCTCGGACGGGATCAGCACGGTTTTCACGCCGCCGCGAAGGGCTGCGAGCAGCTTTTCCTTCAGTCCACCGATGGGCAATACACGGCCGCGCAATGTAATCTCACCCGTCATGGCGACATCCTTGCGGACCGGGATCTGATTGAGCACCGACACGATGGCGGTCATCATGCCGATACCCGCAGACGGGCCATCCTTTGGCGTTGCGCCTTCCGGCACATGGACGTGAATGTCCGTCGCCCGGAAGACAGTGGGCTTCACGCCCAGCTTGGGCGCCCTCGCCTGCACGAAGGAATTGGCCGCCGAAATCGACTCCTTCATCACATCGCGCAGATTTCCGGTGACGGTCATCTTGCCACGACCCGCCATCTTGACGGCTTCGATAGTGAGGAGATCGCCACCCACCTCGGTCCAGGCGAGACCGGTGACCACACCGATCTGGTCTTCGCCCTCGGTTTCGCCAAAGCGATGTTTGCGGACACCCGCAAAGTCGCCGAGATTGTCCGACGTGATGGTGACGGACTTCGTTTCGCCGCCTTCAATCTTGCGCACGGATTTCCGGGCGAGATTGGCGAGTTCACGTTCCAGGCTGCGGACACCCGCTTCACGCGTGTAATAGCGGATCAGATCGCGGATGGCGCTCTCCTCTACCGAAAACTCTTCCGGTTTGAGCGCATGGTTCTTGATCTGCTTGGGCAGCAAATGCCGCGTTGCAATCTCGACCTTCTCGTCTTCGGTATAACCCGCGATCCGGATGATCTCCATCCGGTCGAGAAGCGGCTGGGGCATGTTCAGCGAGTTCGCCGTGGTGACGAACATGATGTCGGACAGATCATAATCCACTTCCAGATAGTGATCTGCGAAGGTGGAGTTCTGTTCCGGGTCCAGCACTTCCAGCAAGGCCGCCGACGGGTCGCCGCGATAGTCCGCGCCCAGCTTGTCGATCTCGTCCAACAGGAAAAGCGGGTTGGTCGATTTCTTCTTCTTCAGCGCCTGAATGATACGGCCCGGCATGGAACCGATATAGGTCCGGCGGTGACCGCGGATTTCCGCTTCATCACGCACGCCGCCAAGCGACATCCGCACGAATTCACGCCCGGTTGACCGGGCGATGGACTTGCCAAGCGATGTCTTGCCGACACCGGGAGGGCCCACCAGACAGAGTATAGGGCCCTTCAGCTTCTTGGCGCGTGCCTGCACGGCCAGATGCTCGAGAATGCGCTCCTTGACCTTGTCGAGGCCATAGTGGTCCGCATTCAGCGTGTCCTCGGCCTTCTTGAGATCGTGCTTGATGCGCTTGCGCTTGCCCCACGGCAGAGACGTCATCCAGTCGAGGTAATTGCGCACAACCGTCGCTTCCGCAGACATCGGGCTCATCTGCTTGAGCTTGCGGAATTCCGCATCCGCCTTTTCACGAGCCTCCTTGGAGAGTTTGGTCTTCTCGATCTTTGCCTCGATCTCGGCCATCTCTTCGCGGCTGTCATCGGGCTCACCCAGCTCGCGCTGAATCGCCTTCATCTGCTCGTTGAGATAATATTCGCGCTGCGTCTTCTCCATCTGGCGTTTGACGCGGCTGCGGATTTTCTTCTCGACCTGCAGAACCGAAATCTCGCCTTCCATCAGGCCCATCACCTGCTCCAGACGGCGCGCCACATCGCGCTGTTCCAGAAGGTTCTGTTTCTCGGCAATCTTGACGGCAAGGTGTGCGGAAATCGCGTCGGCCAGCTTCGCCGGATCGGTGACTTCCTTGATGGTCGCCAGAGCGTCCGGCGGCACTTTCTTGTTCAGTTTGACATAGTCGTCAAACTTCACGGCCGCGGCACGCATCAGCGCCTCCATCTCGGCGGCGTCGCCGATATCCTCATTGAGGAGCGTCGCTTCAGCCTCGAAATAGGCGGCATTATCGAGGAAGCGCTCGATTTCGATGCGTGAACCACCCTCGACCAGCACCTTGACCGTGCCGTCGGGCAGTTTCAGCAATTGCAGGACAGACGCCAGGACGCCGATGGTGTGAATATTCCCGGTCGACGGATCGTCGTCGCCGGCATTTTTCTGGGTGGCGAGCAAAATCTGCTTGTCGGCCCGCATTACCTCTTCCAGCGCGGCGACGGATTTCTCGCGGCCGACGAAGAGCGGCACGATCATGTGTGGAAACACAACAATGTCGCGCAGGGGCAAGAGCGGAAGGATTTTGGTCTCGGTCATATGCGTCTGAACTCCTGACAAATAAGCCGCCGTCGCATCATGCTGATACGATTCGCAGCCTTGCAAGCGCGCCGATTACGCGTCTTGCACAGCTTTCCCAGCTTGAAATCTAAATGGTTGTCGCCGCGCCGGTATTCAACCGCTTATCTGCGCGAAACAGTCAGGAGGCGGTTGGCCGCTTGTCTTTTTTCTCTGACGCTTCGTTCTCGACATAGATAAAGAGCGGTTTCGCACCGCCATTGACCACATCTGCGTTGACAACCACTTCATCCACACCTTCAAGGCCCGGAAGGTCGAACATGGTCTCCAGCAGAATGCCTTCCATGATCGAGCGCAGACCGCGCGCGCCGGTTTTACGCGTGATGGCCTTCTTGGCGATGGCAGCATAGGCGTCTTCGGTGAAGGTCAGCGTCGCGCCTTCCATCTCGAACAGGCGCTGATACTGCTTCACAAGTGCGTTTTTCGGCTCGGTCAGGATCTCGATCAGAGCGTCTTCATCCAGATCTTCCAGCGTGGCGATCACCGGCAAACGGCCTACGAATTCCGGAATCAGACCGAAACGCTGCAAATCATCTGGTTCACATTCACGCAGAATGTCGCCCGTGCGGCGATCATCGGCGTCCTTCACATCCGCACCAAAGCCGATGGAGGAGCCTTTGCCGCGTTGTGAGATCACCTTCTCGAGGCCTGCGAATGCACCGCCGACGATGAAGAGAATGTTGGTCGTGTCCACTTGCAGAAATTCCTGCTGCGGATGCTTGCGGCCCCCTTGCGGCGGCACGGAAGCGACTGTGCCTTCCATGATCTTCAGCAAGGCCTGCTGCACGCCCTCACCCGAAACATCACGGGTGATGGACGGATTGTCGGACTTGCGGGAAATCTTGTCGATTTCATCGATATAGACGATGCCGCGCTGGGCGCGTTCGACATTGTAGTCGGCGGACTGAAGCAATTTCAGAACGATATTCTCGACATCCTCGCCCACATAACCGGCCTCGGTCAGCGTGGTGGCATCGGCCATCGTGAACGGTACATCAATGATCCGCGCGAGCGTCTGGGCCAGAAGCGTTTTACCGCAACCGGTCGGCCCGATCAGCAGGATGTTGGATTTCGACAGCTCGACATCCTGATTCTGGGTGGCGTGATTGAGACGCTTGTAATGATTGTGGACCGCGACCGAAAGAACGCGCTTGGCCCAATCCTGGCCAATGACATAATCGTTCAGGACCTTGTATATCTCGGTCGGCGTGGGCACGCCTTCCTTGCCCTTGACCAGCGAGGTCTTGTTTTCCTCGCGAATGATGTCCATGCAAAGCTCGACACATTCATCGCAAATGAAGACGGTTGGTCCGGCGATCAGCTTGCGAACTTCGTGCTGACTTTTGCCGCAAAACGAACAGTAGAGCGTATTCTTGGCTTCGCCGCCGTTATTTGATGACTTGCTCATTTCCCCACCTGTTCGTCACTCCGACACGTCACACAATCGCTTCGCGCTTCCTGTTCGACCCCCGCAAGATCGGTGCCGAATGTTAGCGAAACGTAATCACACACCCAAATCGCTCCACTGCCAACCCGTGAGAACAGCCCCGGATCAGTGGCAAAGGCCTCAGCCTGCGCCGCCAGTTGCGTCCTCGCGGGTGGCATAAACGTGGTCGATCAACCCCCAGTCCCTCGCCTCTTCCGAGGACATGAAGGTGTCGCGATCCAGTTTCGCCTCGACCTCATCATAGGTCTGACCCGTGTGTTTTACGTAAATTTCGTTCAGTCGTTTCTTGGTCTTGATGATATCCTCGGCATGGCGCTGGATATCGGATGCCTGACCACGGAAGCCCCCGGATGGCTGGTGCACCATGATACGGGAATTCGGTGTGGCCGAGCGCATGTCGGGATGTCCGCCGCACAGCAGCAGCGAGCCCATGGACGCGGCCATGCCCATGCAGGCGGTCGCGACGGGACTGCGGATATACTGCATCGTGTCGTAAATCGCCATGCCCGACGTGACCACGCCGCCCGGCGAATTGATGTACATGGCAATTTCCTTCTTCGGGTTTTCCGATTCCAGGAACAGGAGCTGCGCCACGATCAGGCTCGACATATTGTCTTCGACAGGACCGGTCACAAATATGATGCGCTCTTTCAGAAGCCGCGAATATATATCGTAGGCGCGTTCACCGCGGCTGGATTGCTCCACGACCATGGGAACAAGGTTCATCATCACTTCTTGAGGATCTTTCATCGCGCGCTCCAGCAGGCTTGTGGTCCGGGCAGGACGCCCGTCCGATTCGGCTATTCAGACTGGACATGACTATCGCGACGCAAAACGCCCCGCGCAAGGCGGGGCGTCTTATCGATGTCAGCAAAGGTTAACGGCCACTACTTTTTCTTGGCAGCTGTTTTCTTTGCAGGCGCCTTTTTGGCAGCTGGCTTTTTGGCCGCTGCGGTCTTGGCAGGCGCCTTCTTGGCAGCCGGCTTGTCCTCCGCCTTTGCAGCGGCTTTCTTGGCCGGGGCTTTCTTGGCCTTGGCCGGAGATTTCTTGGCGTCCGCCTTCTTCCTGGCCGGCTTTTTGGCACCGGACAGAATATCGTCCTCGTCAGAGAACAGGGCTTCGCGAGAGACCGGCGCATCGGTTACCGTGGCAAGTTCGAGCACGTAATCGACGACTTTTTCCTCGTAGATCGGCGCGCGAACCTGAGCGACAGCGTTCGGGTTCTTTGTGTAGAACTCAACGACCTGCTGTTCCTGACCCGGATAGCGCTGGGCTTCCTGGTTGATGGCACGGGCGATTTCTTCCTGCGTGACTTGCACACCGGATTTCTGGCCAATCTTCGCCAGCACCAGCCCCAGACGCACGCGGCGTTCCGCGATGGTGCGGTATTCGGCTTTCAGCTCGTCTTCCGACTTGTCCTTGTCCTCGTCATCGAGATGTCCGTGCTCGATGGCATGGCTGACTTCGCGCCAGATGTTTTCAAACTCGGCATCCACCATTGACGCCGGCAGATCAAATTCCTTGTCGGTGTCGAGAGAATCCAGAAGCGAACGCTTCGCGCGCATGCGTGACTGGGCTGCATGTTCGCGCTCGAAACGCTGTTTCAGGGCATCTTTCAGCGAGTCCAGCGTTTCCAGACCGAAGCGCTTGGCCAGCTCGTCATCAATCTTCGACTCGGCCGGGGCTTCAACCGCTTTGACGGTGGTCTCGAAAACGGCTTCCTTGCCGGCGAGATTCTGAGCCTGATAATCCTTCGGGAAGGTAACCTTCAACTCGATCTCGTCGCCCTTCTTGGCGCCTTTGAGCTGCTCTTCAAAACCCGGGATGAAGGCGCCATCGCCAATGACGACGCGCGCATCCTGCGCAGAGCCGCCCTCGAAGACTTCACCATCCATCTTGCCGACAAAGTCGACCAGAACAGCATCGCCGTCTTCGGCCTTGGCGTTCTTGCCTTTTTTCTCTTCAAACGCGCGGCTTTCCTTCGCCAGTTCGGCCAGCGCCTCGTCAATCTGGGCGTCTTCGACCTCGGCCACCGGGCGCGTGATTTTCAGCGATTTCGGGTCCGGCGCCTCGAAGGACGGCATGATGTCCAGCTCGATCTTGAACTCGAAGTCGGAACCGGAGACCAGAGCCTTGGGATCGCTCTTGATTTCAATCCGCGGCTGGGAGGCAGGCTCGATGGAGCGCTCTTTCAGCGTGGAATCGATGGATTGCGGCAGCAATTCATCATTCAGAAGATCGCCGAGGATGGACTCGCCAAAGACCTTCTTGATGTGCGCCGCCGGCACCTTGCCCGGGCGAAAGCCCTTCAGGCGCACTTGCGGGCGGATTTCCATGATCTTGGCGTCGAGGCGAGCCTGCAGATCCTTGGACGGGATCACAATCTCGAAAGTGCGGCTCAAGCCTTCGGCGGCTTTTTCTGTAACTTGCATTTAAACGGTCCTGGCAAGGTTGGCGATCAGCGGGGCAATGCGACTCCGCCGCGTTGAAGGCGCGGGTTATGTCATGCCCGCTTTATTCACGCAACGCCGCTTCTGTATCCGGTTCATCTGCCGCATCCATACAGCGTTTTTAGTGGATGAAACGTGGTAGCCCGACTTCGCCAAGGCTACGGCGCGACAGCTTTCGCTCTGACGTTCGGTGCGCGTGAGTGATCAAACCCGCCAGCGCCCCAGCCCTGAGCGTGTTTCATGTGAGCACGGCCCGTAGCACGACCGACGATGACAAGGGCCCGGGGGGCGCGCAACGGAAACAACCAAAAAGGAGCTGGCTGGCCGAGCCGAAGCTCTCGAAGAGAGCGACGGCCCCTGCCGGGGCATTCCGCGCCTAAATTTGATCCAGCGGATCAAATTTGGCGCGCAGATAACTACGGTGAAGGACTCGAACCTCCACATCGTGAGATACTGGAACCTAAATCCAGCGCGTCTACCAGTTCCGCCACACCCGCACAGTATTCCGGTGGCCGGGTTCATAATGCCAGATTGCCGGGCCGTGCAACCGCTTTTGCTCAGGGCACCAGGAATGATCGGCTGATGTCGGGCTGGCCCCAGTATCGCAGATGATTGATGTCGTGTTCGGGCACCGGGTGGGAATAGCCGCCGCAATCGATCGTCCGGAGGATATCGTGGATCACTGTGAGCCGTGCGACATGCTTGTCGTCCGCTTTCACGACCCGCCAGGGCAAGGGCTGGCAAGTCTCGATCAGCATGCGGTTGCGGGCGGCTGAATAGGCATCCCAGTTTTCCACGGCGACGGCGTCAATCGGACTGATTTTCCAGGTTTTCAGCGGATTCTGGCGACGATCTTCCAGACGCTCAATCTGTTCCCGTTTTGAAATATCCAGATAGTATTTTAGCAGCATCAGCCCATCATCAATCAGGATTTTTTCAAACGACCCGACATCCGACAGGAAACTTTCATATTGCGCGTCCGAGCAATAGCCCATGACTTTCTCGACGCCGGCGCGGTTATACCAGGAGCGGTTGAACAGAACGGTTTCGCCCTCCGCCGGGAGAAAAGAGGTCCAGCGCTGGAAATACCAGGATGAGCGGTCGCGCTCGCTGGGTTTGCCGAGTGCGATGACCCGGGTTTCGCGCGGGCTCTGATGTTCGGTGATGCGCTTGATCGTGCCATCCTTGCCGGAGGCATCGCGGCCTTCGAGGATGACCAAAAGGCGCTTTCCCCGGGAAATGACATGCCGTTGTAAATCGACGAGGTTGATCTGCGCCTGCCGCAATGCTGCGCGATATGTCTCCTTGTCCAAATCGACCTCTCCGTTTCTGGCTTCTGCAAACTGGGCCAAAACAGGGTTCAGGACCAGCGCTAGCGGTCAGGTGCATCCCCGCTTTCTGTTTCGCCGGGTTCCGGCTGGATGAAAAGCGAACGCTCGCCGGGCCCGTCGAACCATCCTTCGCCCCGCATGTAGGCCAGTCCGAAAACCAGAGCCAGGCAGATGGCGATGGTCAGACAGATGAGCGCTATGCCTGTGCGAATGGCGTCCCGCATGTCAGGTCAGCCTCCTTGATCATGCCGCCAATCCCCAACCCGATCCGTAAACTGTTGCCAACGCTCGATTGTTTCAACCTGAACGGAAATAATCGGGGACAAATTCTGTGGAAAGCGAGCGCCATGACCAAAACTTCAGAACGCACACCGATGGACTGGGACCAGCGTTTTCGCGACGAGACCACACCCTGGGAACGGCAAGGTCTGCATCCGGCATTCCAGGATTGGCGCGACAATGGCGCGTTCGATGATGTGGCGCGCGTGATTGTGCCGGGATGCGGGCGCTCGCACGAACTTCAGGCGTTCGCAGCTCAGGGCAAGGCCGCCATTGGCGCAGATCTCTCGGAAACGGCGCTGGCCTGGCAAAAAGCTCATCTGGAGAAAGCCGGGCTGTCAGCCGAACTGATCGAGGCCGACATCCTGCTCTGGCGACCGGACGCGCCACTGGATGCCGTCTACGAGCAGACCTTCCTTTGCGCCATCCCGCCGCGTTTGCGCGAGGAATACGAGCAGGCGGTCCATGCCTGGCTGAAGCCGGGCGGCAAGCTGTTCGCCCTCTTCATGCAAAAAGAGGAGCCGGGCGGCCCGCCCTATGGCTGCGCCATCCCGGCGATGCAGGACTTGTTTCCGGAGGATCGATGGGTCTGGCCGGACGGCGAGCCCGTCCCCTATCCGCACCCGTCACTGAGCGGAAAACCGGAACTGGCTACGATTCTGACGCGGCGCTGACCGGTTCCGGTGCCTTGCGCATACGGCGCTTGCGGGCCTCCATGGGCGCACGGAACAGGACATAGCCTGCCGTGCCGACGCCGGACAGGATATTGGCCAGTGCAATTCCGAGAATCACGCCGATGGGGGCGTCCATGACCATACCACCCGTGACCGCGAAGACCGCCATCATCACCGCGCGGCTGGACGTGATCATGACGCCGAAGGATGGGCGGCCCAGCCCGTTGAAACCGGCGCTGGCCGCCATTGTGATGCCATACCCGCCAATGGTGAGTGTGACGAAGGACCAGTAAGTGCGCGCCACGTCCTGACCCATATCGCTCGGCAGGAAGGCAGGTGCCAGCCATTGCTGGGTCAGAAAGATCACCGCGCCCAGAGACAGCGACCAGATGATGCAGAAAAGGAAGCTCTTGGCGAAGGCTTCGCGGACCCGCGATGTAATCCCCGCTCCACCGTTTTGCCCCGTGACCGGTCCGATCGAGGCTGACAGGGCAAACAGAGGCACAATGGCGAAGGCTTCGAGGCGCGCGCCCACACCGACGCCGGCAACCGCCGCATCGCCAAATTGCGCCATGCCGAGGCCGGACATGACAACCGTCAGGGCAAAGGGATTGAATGTGTTCGAGGCCGCTGCGGGCGCACCGACGCGGGCGATCTCGCCCCAATTATGGAAGAGATCGTCAAACCCGTTCCAGGAAAAGTCGATCAGCTTCTCGCGGAACACCAGATAAAGGCTGATCAGGATAAAGGTCACCGCATTGGCCGCCACCGTGGCCAGCGCTGCGCCCGAGACGCCCCAGCCGAGGCCCGGCAGACCCATGAATTCATCCAGAATGAAGAAGGGGTCGAGCACCATGTTCACGACCGCCGCGCCGATCATCATCATCGACGGCAACACCGCATTGCCGAGCGCGCGCAGGATATTGCTGGCGACCATCGGGCCGACAATCAGAACAATGCCAGCGAACCAGACCGACATATAGTCCAGCACATGCGGCATCATGGTTTCCGATGCGCCAAGCGTGCGGAAAATGGGTTCGATGAAGAGGATGCCGAGAATAGAGACCGCGCCGACCGCCAGAATGGACAGTGACAGGGCATCCGTCGCTGTGCGCTTGATGACGCTATCGTCTTTCTCACCGGCCGCGCGGGAAACAACGGACACCGCTCCGGCCCCGAGGCCGATGGCGACACTCATGACCAGCATGGTGACCGGGAAGCTCATCTGGACGGCAGCCTGTTGAGCCGTGCCGAGCGTACCGACCCAGTAGGTGTCGATGACGCCGGTCAGCATCATGGCGACGATTCCGAAACTCATCGGGATCATCATTCTTGAAATGTGACCAAAGACTGGTCCTGTCGTCATGTCACGAGATGCGCGCCCAGCCATCAAATTCCCCTCATTCGAAGGTCGGATATAGGAGCGTTCGCGCGCGATTGCACCTCACGATGTGATGAGGCGGGTGTGAGGTAAAATTCCCCTCTCCCTCGAGGGAGAGGGTCAGGGTGAGGGGTCTTTGTGATAACCTTGGCGCGTGCCAGAGCGTCTGACACCGTTGGCCCGGCGATTGCGCGGCGATGCGACACATGCCGAACGCAAGGTGTGGAACATGCTTCGCGAGCGGCCACTCGGCTTCAAGTTCCGGCGGCAACAACCCATCGAGGGGTATATTGCTGACTTCGCGTGCTTCGAGGTGAAACTGATCATCGAGATCGATGGCGGGCAGCATTTCGAGAATGCGAAGGATGACGTTCGGACACTCAAGCTTGAAGCAGCGGGTTGGACTGTCATCCGGTTGTGGAATGTCGAGGTGCATGAATCCATGGACGGTGTTTTTGACCAGATCGCGGATGCCTTGCGAGCGTTGCAGCACGTCCAGCCGCCCCCTCACCCTGAGGATTGCTTTCAGGAATGAAAGCCATCCTCCCCCTCTCCCTCAAGGGAGAGGGAAAAGAGTACAACTACAGCGCTGCCCTTGAAGGATCATACGCCGCCAGCCCCGCCAGATTGACGATGTCGGACACCTTGGCGCCGAGACGCGCGACCTGAACCGATTTTTCCAGCCCGACCAGTATCGGCCCGATCACCGTCGCCGCGCCCGCCGCTTTCAACAGGCGCGTGGCGATGGAGGCGGAATGCACGGCTGGCATGACCAGCACATTGGCGGGCTCTGACAGGCGGGAGAACGGGTAGAGCTCATGATGGTCAGGGTCGAGCGCGATATCGGCCGCCATCTCGCCTTCATATTCGAAATCCACGCCCCGCGCGTCCAGCAGGCGGACCGCGCCCGACATTTTTTCGGTGCGCTCGCCTGGCGGATTGCCAAAGGAGGAATAGGACAGGAAGGCGACGCGCGGTGTCAGGCCGAAGCGGCGCGCCGTGGCCGCCATTTCAACGGCAATGTCGGCGAGCTCTTCGGATGAGGGAAACTCGGTTTCCATGACGTCCCCGATCAGCAAGGTCCGGCCGCGGGAAATGGCGGCATTGATGCCGACAATGCGGCCGCCCGGCACCGGATCCAGCACCAGACGGATATCATCCATCGCGACATTGGTGTGGCGCGTGACGCCGGTGACCATGCCATCCGCCTGCCCCATCTTGACCATGCAGGCGGAGAAGACATTGCGGTTGGTGTTGACCATCCGCTGCACGTCCCGTTTCAGATAGCCTTTTCGCTGCAGGCGCTTGTAGAGATATTGCGCATAGTCGTAATTGTGATCCGACAGGCGTGCATTCCAGATTTCAAGCGAATCTTCCGGGACGCCGAGTTCGCGCATGTTTTCGTGGGCGATATTCTCGCGGGCGACAAGAATCGCCTTTCCCAGCCCCTGGGTCTGGAAGGCATGAGCGGCGCGGATGACGCTGGGCGCTTCGCCCTCGGCAAACACGATGGTTTTCTGATCCGCCCGGATCGCCGCCGCCACGCGCTGCTGCAAGGCAGCGGTCGGGTCGGCGCGGCGGGCGAGTGACTGGCGATAGTTCTCATCGTCGCGCGCTTCTATCCGGGCAACGCCGGAATCGACGGCGGCGCGGGCCACACTTGGCGGGATGTGCGAGATCAGGCGCGGATCAAACGGCGTCGGGATGATATAGTCCGGACCGAATTTCATCCGGCCCTTGCCGTAGGCTGCGGCGACTTCATCCGGCACATCTTCCCGCGCCAGATTGGCCAGCGCCCTGGCGCAAGCAATTTTCATTTCTTCATTGATCGTGCGGGCCCGCACGTCCAGCGCACCCCGGAAGATATAGGGAAAGCCCAGCACGTTATTGACCTGATTGGGGAAGTCCGACCGGCCTGTCGCCATGATGGCATCCGGACGGATTTCCTTCACCACTTCCGGGCGGATTTCCGGTTCCGGATTGGCCATGGCAAAAATGATCGGATTTTTCGCCATCGACTTGACCATGTCCGGCTTGATCACGCCGGCAGCCGAAAGGCCGATCAGACAATCGGCGCCTTTCACGACCTCTTCAAGCGTGCGGAGTTTCGTCTTCACCGCCTGCGTCGCGAGGCGCGGATAAAGCCCCTCGCGGCCTTCATAGACGACGCCATCAATATCGACGACGATGGTCTTGTCCCTGTCCACGTCCATGGACTGGAGCAGCTCGATCACGGACAGGCCCGCCGCGCCAGCCCCGACCAGAACCACATTCAGGTCTTTCAGCTTCTTGCCGGTCAGTTCACAGGCATTCAGAAGGCCCGCCGCGGCGATAATCGCCGTGCCGTGCTGGTCGTCATGGAAGACCGGGATGTCGAGCCGTTCGCGCAGGCGCTGCTCGATCTCGAAACATTCCGGGCTCTTGATGTCTTCCAGATTGATGCCACCGAAACTGTTGCCGAAACCGGCCACACATTCCACGAACTGGTCCGGATCGGTGTATTCGACCTCGACATCGAAGGCGTCGATATCGGCAAAGCGCTTGAACAGAACCGCCTTGCCTTCCATAACGGGCTTGGAGGCCATGGCCCCCAGATTGCCAAGGCCCAGAATGGCGGTGCCATTGGAGACCACGGCGACCATATTGCCCTTGGACGTATAGTCATACGCCGCATCCGGATTGGCCGCGATTTCCTTTACCGGAACAGCAACGCCCGGCGAATAGGCCAGCGACAGATCCCGCTGCGTCGACATCGGCTTTGTGGGTTGCAGGGCCAGCTTGCCCGGCGTGGGCCGGCTGTGGAAATCCAGCGCTTCACGATCGAAGGCCGAGAGGTCGTCACGTTTTGAATGGTCAGGCATTTCGACTCAATCTGTCAGATTCGGTTTCTTTATGCGTTGTTGTGGCGCGCGTTTAAAGCCGCCCGCATGGCGAAAATCCGGCGGCGGCGCGACACATCTGCAAATACTTCGGGCAAAATGCGGGGCAGGTCCTCTGCGATCAGCCCTGCCCCAAGACGGATCGCGGCCTCTCCATGGACCCAGGCACCAATGGAGGCGGCATCGAAGGATGAAAATCCGCGCGCCAGCAGGCCGCCAATAATTCCGGCCAGGACATCCCCGCTCCCGGCTGTGGCGAGGTGAACGCTGGCATGGGTATTGACCCGAACCCGCCCGTCAGGCGACGCAATCACCGTATCCGAGCCCTTGTACAGCACCACGCAACCGGCAAGCCCGGCCGCCATGCGGGTCCGTTCAATCTTGCTGCGATGGTGACTGAAGAGCTTCGGGAAAAGGCGGCGGAATTCACCCTCATGCGGCGTCAGAACGTCATGTGTGCGCAAATGCGAGAACAGACTTCCGGGATCCTCCTCGAAACTGGTCAACGCATCGGCATCCAGCAACAGGGAGCCCTCACGGGACGCAGCGGCCACAACGAGTTGGCGGGTTTGCTCCCCCACGCCGCATCCGGGACCGATGATGGTTGCCGTCGCGCGGCGCGCGTCCAGTGCATCGATCAGGCTTTGGGCATCTTCAAACCTGTCCAGCATCACCGCTGTCAGATGCATGGCGTTGACCTGCAGGGCGGATGGCGGACTCAAAAGGGTCACCAGCCCGGCCCCGGACCGCAGTCCCGCTGACGCCGCCAGGCGCGCTGCGCCGGTCGCGGTCGATGGACCACTGACCGCACACAGCCGTCCTTTCTGGTGCTTGTGAATGTGGCCGGGATCAGAAAGTGGCAGGCGCGGCCATAGCGATGGCGCGTTCAGCTCTGCCTCAGCCTCGATACCGTCCTCCCATCCATCCGGGATGCCGATATCTGCCAGAACCACTTCGCCACACAGTGACCGACCGGGCTCGAGCACATGCGCCGGCTTGAGGCAGTTGAAAGTGACTGTGAGGTCGGCCCTGAAACAGCACCCGCCATTTTCGCCCGTATCGCCGACAACCCCGCTGGGAATGTCGATCGCGATGATGGGGCCGCCCGCTTCATCCAGCTTGTGCGCCAGTTGAAAGGCAATTCCGGAAAGCGGCCGCGACAGACCAGCGCCAAAGATAGCGTCGATAATGAGTTCATATTGAGCCAAGTCGACCTGAGCCATGGGCAGAGTGCGGCCCTGCCACTTCGAGAGCATGGCGGCAGCATCTCCGCCATAATCCGCATCATCGGCGAGCAGAGCAACGTCAACCGGCCAGCCCGCTTCGGCCAGCTGGCGGGCCATGACAAAACCGTCGCCGCCATTGTTACCGGGACCACAAAGGACGATGACAGGACGCGGCGCCCAACGCCTTGTGACTTCCCGCGCCACTGCCTGCCCGGCCCTTTCCATCAGCGCTAATCCGGCAACACCGTTTTCAATTGCAAAAGAATCTGCAGCCCGATGACCGTCTACGGAAAGAATTTTGTTTGCGAGGGGATGCATTTTCGATCAAATTCCGTTTATGCTGCAAGTGCGTAAAGCGTGGCGGGTTTGATTCTCGCACGTTTCAACATACGTCGACAATCGTGAGCGGGGGCCATGAAAAAAATTGAAGCCGTCATCAAGCCGTTTAAACTGGATGATGTGCGCGATGCGCTCCAGGAGATCGGTGTGCAGGGAATGACCATAACCGAGGCCAAGGGTTTTGGCCGCCAGAAAGGTCATTCGGAGCTTTATCGCGGCGCAGAATATGTCATCGACTTTCTGCCCAAGGTGAAGCTGGAGATCATTGCCCCCGAATCCCGCGTCGAAGCGATCGTCGAAGCCATCCAGACTGCCGCCCGCACCGGACGCATTGGCGATGGCAAGATTTTCGTATCCCCCGTTGATCAGGCGATCCGCATCCGGACCGGCGAAGCCGATGAGAATGCCATTTAGGGTCCGACTTCACCCCTCAATCCCAGCAGCCCCAAAAAGGGAGCCTACCCCCAATGTCAAACGACATTCAAAAGAAAATCAAAGACGAAGAAATCGAGTTCGTAGATTTGCGCTTCACGGATCCGCGCGGAAAACTCCACCATGTCACATTTGACGCCTCCATGGCCGATGATGATTTCTTCGAAGACGGGGTGATGTTCGATGGCTCGTCCATTAATGGCTGGAAAGCCATCAATGATTCCGACATGACGATGATGCCGGACGTCCAGAACGCAACCGTTGACCCCTTCTTCCAGAACAAGACGCTGAACATGTTCTGCGACATTCTGGAGCCCGGCACGGGCAACGCCTACAGCCGCGACCCGCGGACGACCGCCAAGAAGGCCGAAGCCTATCTCAAGTCTTCCGGTATTGGCGACACGGTCTATGTGGGTCCGGAAGCCGAATTCTTTGTGTTTGACGATGTGCGCTGGTCAACGGACCAGCAGAACACGGGTTATGCCTTTGATTCCGAGGAAGGCCCGTATAATTCCGGCCGTCAGATGGAAGGCGGCAATATGGGCCACCGCCCGGGACCCAAGGGCGGTTATTTCCCGGTCCCGCCGATCGACAGCGCGCAAGACATGCGCTCCGAAATGCTGGCCGTCATGACCGAACTGGGTCTGGAGCCGGAAAAACATCACCACGAGGTCGCACCATCCCAGCACGAGCTCGGCATGCGCTTCAACACGCTGACCCGCATGGCCGACAATATGCAGGTCTACAAATACATCGTGCACAATGTCGCCCACGCCTATGGCCGCACGGCCACGTTCATGCCGAAGCCGGTTGTCGGTGACAATGGCTCCGGCATGCATGTGCACCAGTCGATCTGGAAAGATGGCAGCCCCCTTTTCGCTGGCGACAAATATGCCGACCTCTCGGAAAACTGCCTCTTCTACATCGGTGGCATCATCAAACACGCCCGCGCGATCAACGCGTTTGCGAATTCCACGACCAATTCCTACAAGCGTCTGGTGCCCGGCTTTGAAGCCCCGGTTCTGCTGGCCTATTCCGCACGCAACCGGTCGGCCTCCATCCGTATTCCGTATTCGACCTCGCCGAAGGGCAAGCGGATTGAAACCCGCTTCCCGGATCCGGCCGGCAACCCTTACCTCACCTTCTCGGCGCTATTGATGGCGGGCCTTGATGGTATCGAGAACCGGATTCATCCGGGCGATGCCATGGACAAGGATCTCTATGATCTGCCGGCAGAGGAATTGAAGGATATTCCCACGGTTTGCCGCTCGCTGCGCGAAGCGCTGGATGCGCTGGATGCGGACCGTGACTTCCTGAAAAAGGGCAATGTCATGGACGATGATCAGATCGATGCCTTTATCGAGCTGAAAATGGAGGAAGTGCTGCGCTACGACATGCATCCCCACCCGGTCGAATTCGACATGTACTACAAGGTCTGACCTTTTCCGGATCGACGAAATTACGGCTGGAGTCCTTTTCGGGCTTCAGCCGTTTTTATTTGCAAACAGCGTTGGGTGGTCGACGGACGGCTTCTGCTCGGCTAAACCTTCGGCCAAGTGCATCTTAACGCCTTTGATTGTTACGAATTGAGAGTTGTCCATGCGGAATCGTTTTCTGATCTCAACCGCGCTTTGCGCTGCCTTTGCCTCGGCTCCGGTCTTTGCCGACACCACGGTTGATGAAGAACGCAATGACGGCATCCGGACGTCCACGATCAATGACGGTGCGCCGGACAATCTGATCATCGGTTCCAATGGCCGCGTGTCCATCACGACCGACAATGGCGGCACGGGGCCCGCCGTGACCGTCGATAGCGACAACACATTCGCCAATGGCGGAACCATTGAAGATACCACGGGAAATGACGGCGCGACCGGCGTTCTCGTGAATGGCGGAACGACGGGTGGTATCACGAATAATGGCCGAATCGCCGTCACGGGCGCGCTCGTGAATAACGATGAGGATGGCGATGGTGACAATGATGGTCCGTTTGCCAATGCCAGCGATCGCGCCGGTATTCTGATCGTTGGTCCCGGAGCATTCATCGGTGATGTCCTGAACACCTCGAACGGCGTGATCGACGTGGTCGGAAACAATTCGGCCGGGATCCGCCTGCTGACCATGATCGATGGCAATCTGACAAGCCTCGGAACGATTTCCGTGACCGGCGAAAACAGCTACGGTATTGATCTGGGAGGCGGGTTGAGCGGTGATTTTGTTGTAGATGGCAACATTGCCACGATTGGACCGGGCTCCAGCGGCATCCGTATCAGGAGTGATGTCGGCGGTGCCTTTGTTGTTGCCGGCCAGGTCAATTCAACGGCTTACCGCTATGCAGGCAATGTCCCGGACAATTTCAAAAACCTGCTGGATGAAGACGACACGCTCATATCGGGTTCGGCCGTCACGGTGGGCAGCAATATCGCAAACGGAATTTTTCTTGCGGGTTCGGAATATACCGGCGACAGCACGACCGCCAGCATTGCTTCGGCCACCACAGCCCCGGCGTTCTGGATTGCCCCCGAACTTGGAAACGGAAACGATATTGTTATCGGCAATGTCTTCCTCGGGGCCGACCCGGATGTCGAAGGCAGTGAAGACATTACGTTCAACTACGGCTTCGTGAATCGCGGCGTGATTTCCGGGGATGGCCGCTTTGACGGATTCAATTCGACGGCGTTGAGAATCTCCGGCTCGATGATCGATAATGTCTTGCGGACGACGACGATTGAAGGCGGCGTTCTGAACGAAAATCTGATTTCGGCCCGCGCCAATGAAGCTGAAGCCCGCTCCGTGGAAATCGGCAATGGCGCGACCCTGGCGGTCTTCGAGAACTCCGGTGGCATCCGCGCGACAGCAACAGGCCAGAATTCAAGCAGCGTTGGCCTGATCATTCTCGCCGGTGCCAATGTCCCGATCATCCGCAATGCGTCCAACTTCTTTGTCGAGAATTTCGGTGTCGGAAGCGCAACAGCCATTGTCGATCAATCCAACACGGTTGGTCTGATCGAGAATACCGGTCTGATCTTCTCGACCGTCGGATCCTTGTCGACCGAAGTTCAGAGTGATCCCGATGGCACCGCAAGCAGTTCTCCCGTTTCCGTCGTCAACCGGACCGCGATCGATGTATCTCGTTCTACAATTGACGTGACCTTCCGCCAGCTTTTGCCGGATGAGATTGCTCGCGAGGGTTCCGGGCAGGTCCGCGGCGACATCCGTTTCGGGTCCGGAAATGACTTTGCCGACATCCAGGGCGGACTCGTTGAGGGCGATATCTATTTTGGCGACGGTGCTGACCGGCTGAGCATTACTGGTAATGCGGCTGTCGTCGGCGCAATTAATGATTCCGATGGTGATCTCGACATTTTCGTCGAGAACGGACAACTGGAACTGCAGAACACGTCCAGCGTGAATATCCGTCAGGCGACATTCAACGACGGGTCGCGGCTCGTGTTCGAGGTGGATACACTGGATGAGAATTCCCGTTTTATCACGGCATCTGAAACGGTTACCTTCAATGAAGGTTCGACGGTCACGGCTTCGCTCGCCAACCTGATCGGCGACGGTGCTGAATATATCGTTCTGGAAGCCAGCAATCTGGTCATCAATTCGGCAATCGACAGCCTTCAAGATGCCAACGCCCCTTATCTCTATAATACAACCCTGGCGCGCGATGCGAGCAACCCTAACCAGCTGGTCCTGACGCTCCGCAGGAAGACAACTGACGAGCTGGGTATGCATGAAAACCGAGCGGCCGCTTATGATGCCGCCTTCACAGCCTGGTCAGAAAATGATCGTCTGGGTGCCGCTTTCGCCTCGCTGAGCAATTCAACCGATTTCTTTGAAGCCTATGACCAGCTTCTGCCGGAATATGCGGCCAGCGCCATCCAGTTCGCTGTCGCCAGTAATGACAGTGCGATTGGTGCCCTCTCAAGCCGACTTGACTCGGCCCGGCGCAGCCCGGACGGAACCGGCGGCATCTGGGTGCAGGAATTCGGCTATTTTGCGGATCGGGAGCAAACCTCCTTTGGCCCGGGATACCGCGGACAAGGCGTCGGGATTGCGGGTGGCGTCGATCGTCCGATGGGCCCCTTCTATGCTGTGGGTGTGAATTTTGTCGGCGCGGCCAGCGAGATTGAAGAATCCAATGGTGTTGACCAGCCCATGACGGCTCTGACCGGTCAGTTGGGCGTCTATGGCGGTGTCGATTTCGGCGGCGCTTTTGCCGGTGAATTCTACGCCGGCGCGGGTGTCGACAGTTTCGAGACCGAGCGCCGGGTGCTGATTGGCGTTTTCGACCAGACCTCGATTGCGGACTGGACCGGCTATCATTACGCCGCATCTGCGCGATTTGCTCGCGATTTCGAGATGGGCCGCTGGTATGCACGTCCGTCCCTGTCCGTCGACTATCTGCGCCTTTATGAAAGCGCTTACTCCGAAACCGGTGGTGGTGCCGGGATTGATCTGATCGTGGATGATCGGGAAAGCTCGACCTTCTCCTCGACGGCCAGCTTTACAGTCGGTGGGCTCTATGGTTCGCCGTCCAGCTGGTGGTCGCCGCAAATGCGGGTTGGCTATCGCAACGACTTCAGCGGCGATCCGATGATCACAAACGCCCGCTTTGCCGGCTATAACAATGAATTCTCCTTCCGGTCCGAAGATCTGCCGGGCAGCGGGTTCATTGTCGGTTTTGCCCTTCAGGCCGGTTCAGATTATTCGACCTTCTCGTTTGATTACGATGCCGACCTGCGGGATGGCTTTGTGCGTCACACGGCCCGATTGGTCCTACGGCTGGTCTTCTAGGAAACCGGCGGTTAACCGTCTTTCTGTCAAAGAAGGGGCATGCAGTCATTGCGTGCCCTTCTCTTTTGCCTGATCACAGGCGTTCTTGCCGGGTGCGGCCACGCGCCGCCGGAACAGACGCATGACGCCTGTCTGATCCTCGAGGACAATCGCGCCTGGTGGCGCGACCTTCGCCAGAGCGAAGACCGCTGGGGCATTTCGCCGGGCATTCAGCTGGCTATTCTGAAACGCGAATCCTCATTCGATGCCAATGCGCGCCCTGCCCGGCAACGCTTATTGGGCTTCATTCCGGGCCGCCGCCCCTCATCCGCTTACGGATATGCCCAAGCCCTGGACGGCACATGGGACTGGTATCGCGAAGAGACCGGCCGGCGTTTCGCGGACCGGGATGATTTTGGCGATGCGGTCGATTTTATCGGTTGGTACGGACATATGAGCGGACGCCTGTCCGGCATCGCGGCAACGGATGCGCGCAGCCAATACCTCGCCTATCATCAGGGCCATACGGGCTATAATAATGGCAGCTACCGCAATATCAGCTGGCTCAATCGCGCCGCAGATCAGGTGGCCACGGATGCCGCCCGCTATGACAGCCAGATCTCGCACTGCCGCCGCCGGCTGAATCGGCGCTTCCTGGGAGTGTTCTAAATCTCCCCTTCTGTTTGCGACTCGGGCAATATCGCCGAATGAGCGCCAAACCTGAACAAGACGACCTGTTTTCTGCCCCGACGCCGCCGGCCAAAAAGCCGGCTGAAAGCGTTGACAACCAGCCCGCGGCAACGCCCTCCGGGAAGCCTGTCGCGATGTCATCGGACGGTCCGGCACCCAATCCGGGAGGGGCCGCTTATGATGCGGACTCGATCGAGGTGCTTGAAGGGCTGGAAGCCGTTCGCCGCCGGCCGGGCATGTATATTGGCGGCACGGATGAGCGCGCCCTGCATCATCTGTTTGCCGAAGTGCTCGACAACTCCATGGATGAAGTCGTCGCCAGCTGGGCTGACCGGATCGAAGTCCGCCTCGATGCCGACGGATTTGTCAACGTCACCGACAATGGACGCGGCATCCCCACAGGACCGCACCCGAAATTCAAGGATAAATCCGCTCTGGAAGTGGTCTTCACCACGCTCCATGCGGGCGGCAAGTTCTCCGACAAGTCCTATAAAACCGCAGGCGGCCTTCACGGAGTCGGCGCGGCCGTGGTCAATGCGCTTTCCGAGCGGCTGGAAGTGGAGGTCGCCCGCGAAAAAACGCTCTGGCGGCAGATTTTCGAGCGCGGGATACCTATCGGCAAGCTGGAGAAAGTCGGCGCGGCACCAAACCGGCGCGGCACAAGCGTCAGATTCAAACCCGATGATGATATTTTCCATGGCCGGGCCACGCTGAAACCAGCACGCCTGTTTGCCATGGCAAGGTCGAAAGCCTTCCTGCGCCGCGGCGTTGAAATCCGCTGGTCCTGCGATCCCGAACTGGTCGCCGGCACAGATACGCCAACACAGGCGGTTCTCAATTTCCCGGGCGGATTGTCAGACCGGTTGACGGAGATCGTCGGCAAGAAAAGTCAGGTGACGCAATCCCAGTTTGCCGGGCGTATCGAAAAGGAAGCCGGTCACGGTGCCGTCGAATGGGCTGTGAGCTGGTCGCTCGTCGGCTTTGGCGATGCGGACGGCTTTGTTCAGTCCTTCTGCAATACCGTGCCAACGCCTCAGGGTGGCTCGCATGAGCAGGGCTTGCGCAACGCGCTGACAAAGGGCCTGCGCGCCTATGCCGAACTGGCCGGAGTCAAGAAAGGCAATCTCATTACGCCGGAAGACGTGATGGGCGGCGCCGGTGCGCTGGTGTCTGTTTTTATTCACGATCCTGAATTCCAGGGGCAGACCAAGGATCGCCTTGCAACCGCAGAAGCGACCCGAATCGTCGAAAATTCCGTGCGCGACCGGTTTGATCACTGGCTTGGCGGCGCGCCGAAAGAAGCCGACATCCTCCTGTCCTGGGTCATCGAGCGCGCGGAAGACCGCATGCGCCGCCGCAAGGAAAAGCAGGTCAAGCGGCAAACCGCGTCGCGCCGTTTGCGCCTACCCGGCAAACTCGCCGACTGTTCCAGAGCCGGTTCTGACAATACCGAACTTTTCCTGGTCGAGGGCGATTCGGCTGGTGGCTCTGCCAAACAGGCGCGCGACCGGAAAACCCAGGCCATCCTGCCCCTGCGCGGGAAAATCCTGAATGTGGCATCGGCGACAGCTGACAAGATGGCGGCCAATCAGGAGATCAGCGATCTTCTTCTGGCGCTGGGCGTCCAGACCGGTGCGAAATTCAATCCGGACGATTTGCGCTATGAGCGCATTATCATCATGACCGACGCCGATGTGGACGGTGCGCACATTGCGGCTCTTCTGATAACCTTCTTCTATACGGCCATGCCGCGCCTGATCGAAGCGGGCCGCCTCTATCTGGCTCAACCGCCGCTCTATCGTCTGACGCAAGGCTCGAAGACGGTCTATGCCCGGGACGAAGCGCATCGCGAAACGCTTCTGAAAACGGAATTCAAGACCGGGGCAAAGGTTGATATCGGCCGCTTCAAGGGTCTGGGCGAAATGACGCCGGCGCAGCTGAAATCAACGACAATGGACCCGTCTGTACGCCAGATGGCACGCATTACGTTCGAGGCCTCGGGACGTCCGGCCTTTGCCGATCTGGTGGAGACACTGATGGGCAAGAAAGCGGAACTGCGCTTCCAGTATATTCAGGATCACGCGCCGCAATTTGCCGAAACCGAACTGGACGTTTGACTCAACGCCGCTGCACCCGTTTCAATGGCAATGCGCGTTCAAAGTATGAATTCAAAAAGGGGATGGAAAAATAATGTCACTGGACTGGAAGCGATGGACAGCTGTGCTGGCCACGGGATTATTGGCGGCCTGCTCGGGCGGTCAGGATAGCGGCGCCGGCAGTGCGGACGCGGATGATGACGCGGCGACAGACATCGTTCGCGTTGATCTCGATCCCTACCCCTCAACCTATTCACCCCCACAGGGCGAAACCACGCTGATTACCGGCGCGACCATTTTTGATGGCGCGGGCAACCAGATCGATAGTGGCGACATCCTGCTGGAAAATGGCCGGATTTCCGCCGTTGGACAGGGCCTGGAAGCGCCCGAAGGCGCGATTGTGATCAATGCGGAAGGCCGGTACATCACACCCGGCGTCATCGATATTCACTCCCATCTGGGCGATTATCCCTCGCCGCAAGTCGATGCACATTCTGACGGCAATGAACTGACGCAACCGAATACGTCCGAAGTCTGGGCTGAGCACTCGGTCTGGCCCCAGGACCCCGGATTTGCCCGGGCACTGGCGGGCGGCGTCACCACGCTTCACGTCCTGCCGGGCTCCGGCAATCTGTTCGGCGGTCGCGGCGTCACGCTTCGCAATGTCGCGGGCCGGACGGTGCAGGACATGAAATTCCCGGGCGCGCCTTACACATTGAAAATGGCGTGCGGTGAAAATCCGTCGCGCGTCTATGGCAACCGGAATACTTCTCCGGCGACGGATATGGGCAATATGGCCGGTTACCGTGCCAACTGGATCCGGGCAGCCGACTATCGCGACAGCTGGCATGAATACTGGGACGATCCCGAAAACAATTCTCCGCCGACCCGTGATCTCGAGCTCGAGACCATGATGGGGGTTCTGGAAGGCGAAATTCTGGTTCAGATGCACTGCTATCGTGCCGACCAGATGGCACAGATCATCGATCTCAGCCAGGAATTCGACTACCAGGTCACAACCTTCCACCACGCTGTGGAAGCCTATCAGATTCCCGACCTTCTCGCGGAAGCCGGCATTTGCGCTGCTGTCTGGGCAGACTGGGGCGGCTTCAAGATGGAAGCTTATGATACGATCCGCGAAAACCTCGCCCTCACCCACGCCAACGGCGCCTGCGCGATGATCCATTCGGATGATGCGCTGGGCATTCAAAGGCTCAATCAGGAGGTCGCGAAGGCTCTGTCCGATGGCCGTCGTATGGGACTTGAAATCTCCGATGCCGAGGCGGTCGCCTGGTTCACATCAAACCCCGCACAGGCATTGGGGATTGCTGATGAGACCGGCTCTCTGGAAGTGGGCAAGCGCGCCGATCTGGTAATCTGGTCGGCCCACCCCTTCTCCACCTACGCACAGGCGGATGAGGTCTTTATCGACGGTGCATTGATGTATGACCGCGCCAATGGCGTGCAACCGGTCAGCGATTTTGACCTCGGACAGATTGGTGAGGGAGACGACTGATGAGAACGCTCGTTACACTTCTCGCCGCCGGAGCGGCACTGACCAGCGCCGCGACGGCACAGGATCTCGCCATTTTGAATGGCCGGATCGTCACCAATACCGATCAGGGACAGATATCATCTGGCGGCGTATTGATCCGCGATGGCGTTATCGTCTCTGTGGGTGCCGATATCGAGGTGCCGGATGGCATCGAGACAATTGATGCCAATGGTGGCTGGATCACACCCGGCATTTTTGCGCCGTATACCCAGCTGGGCCTGATCGAAGTGGCACTCGAAGATGCCACAAATGATGCCTCGGCCTCGAGCAGCGATTTCTCTGTCGCGCTGGATGTCGCCGACAGTTTCAATCCGAATGGCACCTATCTCGCCACATCGCGGATGGAAGGCATCACCCGTTTTGCCGTCGTTCCGTCGACCGGTTCCAACCTGTTCGCGGGTCTGGGCGCTCTGGGGAATGCCAGCGGAGACATGGATGCCCTGTTCGAGACGCAAAGTTTCGTCTTTGCCGATCTCAGCCAGTCCGGTGCCGGTACAGCAGGCGGATCACGCTCTGCGGCCTGGGCCTATCTGGAAGCGGCATTCGGTGATGCCCGCGCCTATCCGGGCCGCTATGCGTCCGGTCATGGCGATGCGCTGAACCGCTATGACGCAGCGGCACTGGTCGATGTGGTCCGCGGACGTATTCCGCTCATCCTTGAAGTTGACCGGGCGACAGACATCCGAAGGGCGATCCGGTTCGCGGCGGAAAATGCCCCTCTGCGCCTCGTGATATCAGGCGGTGCCGAAGCGTGGATGGTGGCCGAGGAACTGGCCGCGTCGGGAATCCCGGTATTGATGGATCCCATGCGCAACCTGCCCTCCTCTTTCGATGCACTGGGCTCTACACTGGAATCAGCCGCGCGTCTCGATCAGGCCGGCGTTACGGTCGCCTACACAACGCAAACCGCAGACGGATATTTCAATGCCCGCCTGCTGCCGCAACATGCCGGTAACGCCGTGACCAATGGCGTTTCCTGGGATGCCGCTTTCCGGGCCATTACACTGACGCCGGCCGAAATCTATGGCGTGGGTGACCAGTATGGCGCTCTGGCTGCGGGTTATATGGCGGATGTGGTCGTCTGGGACGGTGATCCGCTGGAGGTGATGTCGGCCCCGACACACGTCATCATAGATGGCGAGGACACGGATTTGACGTCTCGTCAGACCCGCTTGCGGGATCGCTATACTGACATGGAAGACACAACGCCCTTTGGATATCGCGACTAAAGGGTCACACTGATTGACACAACCGGCGCCATTCGTATGGTGCCGCCAACTTTATGGACGGTCGCGTTTCTGTTTGAGGCGCGACCGTAACCCTTTTTGGACGGCTAGATACCTAATTCATGACATCCTTTTCGGACCTTGGCCTCGGCCAGAAACTACTCGATGCCCTAGATGCAGTTGGCTACAAAGCGCCAACCCCTATTCAGGCGGGCGCCATTCCACACGCATTGGCCGGCAAGGACGTTCTCGGCATTGCCCAGACCGGCACCGGAAAAACGGCATCCTTCACTCTGCCCCTGATCGAACGCCTGTCCAAGGGCCGCGCAAAGGCGCGTATGCCCCGCTCGCTGATTCTGTCACCGACGCGGGAACTGGCGGCCCAGATCGCCGAAAACTTTGACAATTACGCCAAGAATACAAAGCTGACGAAAGTCCTGCTGATCGGCGGCGTAGCCTTTGGCCCGCAGGAAGAAATCCTGAACAAGGGTGCCGATGTCGTGATCGCGACACCGGGCCGCCTGCTCGACCAGTTCGAGCGTGGCAAGGTTTTGCTGAACGGCGTCCAGATTCTGGTGATCGATGAAGCCGACCGGATGCTGGATATGGGCTTCATTCCGGACATCGAGCGCATTCTGAAAACCCTGCCTGCCAAACGCCAGACCCTATTTTTCTCGGCCACCATGCCGCCGGAAATCAAGTCACTGGTTGACCGTTTCATGCACGAACCGGAACGCGTCGAAGTCTCGCGTCAGGCCTCAACCGCCACAACCATCACCCAGCTTCAGGCGCGGGTAAAAGACAAAACGCCCGCCGCCAAGCGCGACATGCTCCGCAAGGCGCTTGATCGCGACGGCGTCAAGAACGGCATCATCTTCTGTAACCGCAAGCGCGATGTCGACATTGTCGCCCGCTCTCTGGTCAAGCATGGCCTGTCAGCCGCTCCGATTCACGGCGACCTCGATCAGTCTACACGCACCAAGACGCTGGATGACTTCAAGTCCGACAAGCTCCGCTTCCTTGTGGCCAGCGATGTCGCGGCCCGTGGCTTGGATATTCCGGCGGTGAGCCACGTCTTCAACTTTGATGTACCGCACAATGCCGAGGACTATGTCCACCGCATTGGCCGAACGGGCCGCGCGGGCCTTGCAGGCGAAGCGGTAACGATTGTGGGACCGGCAGACGAGAAAAATCTCGCAGCTGTCGAGAAAATGCTGGGCAAGAAAATCGAAGCGGTGGATTTTGGCAAATCAGGTCATTCCGCACCTGCCAAAGCCGCGCCGGCATCGCCTGCAGAGCCTGAAGCCGACGACGCAGAGGAAAAGCCAGCCGGCCGTTCCCGCCGAGGCCGCCGCCCCAGGAAAGATCAAACCGTTAGCGTCGAAGCAGACGCGCCCGCGAAAGCCGAACCGGTTTCCAACCGTGACAAGAACCATTCGGCCCCGAAGCCCGCGCAAAAGCCGGACAAGCCTGCGCCCCGGCGCGAACGGTCCGGACGAAACGCGCAACAGGATGGCGATCGGTTCAAAGGCTTTGGCAACGACGTGCCCGCTTTTTTCAACATCGAAGGCTGATTTCCCTTTGCTGTTTACCGCTTCTTTCCGTTTCTGATCCATATTTAATGCAACTCGAATCGCGATTCTGTCGCGCTTCACCGTGAAGCCGGATATCAAGGGGTTGGCCGTGAACGGACGATTGCAAGGACCAGAAGGTCGCACACTCGCGAAAGAAACGCTCGAAATGATGGAGCGGTATGACGTCGCGCCGACACCGGAAAACTATGCGGTGTTCTCCAGTTTCGCATCCGACTCCATCCCTGAACTGTGTGATGCCATGACGGCGCGCCTCGAAAAGGGCGAACCCTTCAATCAGACTTTCTGCGACCGGATGTATGACGAACACTTCGCCATCGCCAAAATCCAGGAAGCGGTTATGGCCAGCTCCGGCGCAATGGGCAAAGAACTGGCCCAGGTCCGCGAAACCCTGAAAGCGGCCGAACAGCACACGGCGGAATATGGCGAGACACTCGCCGGTGCCGAGGGCGCGTTCGACGAAAACGCCGATCCGTCACAGGTTCGCAGCGTGGTCCAGTCTCTGGTGGCGGCAACCAATCGGATGCAGGAACGGTCGCGCGAACTCGAGCGGCGCTTGCATGAGACGTCGAGCGAAGTGGTCAAGCTGCGCTCGAACCTCGAGCGGGTCCGCGAAGAATCCATGACCGACGCCCTCACCGGCATTGCCAACCGCAAGCGGTTTGACGAAATGCTGCGCAAGGGCCGCCGGTCTGCTGATTCAAACAATGAATCCATGTGCCTTATTCTTTGCGACATCGACCACTTCAAACGGTTCAACGATACCTGGGGCCATCAAACGGGCGATCAGATCATCCGCTTTGTTGCTGGCTGCATGACCCGTAATGCCGGCGACACGCATACGGTGGCGCGCTATGGCGGCGAGGAATTCGCGGTCGTGATGCCGAAATCCAGCCTGATGGAAGCCAATGCCGTTGCCGAGAAAATCCGCATGACGGTCGAAGGTAAACGCCTGCTGCGAAAATCAACGAGTGAAGATCTCGGGAATATCACAATCTCTCTGGGCGTTGCGACCTACCGGCATGGCGAAGCCATCGAAGAATTGATCGAACGCGCGGATGCCAATCTTTACAAATCGAAAAAGGCTGGCCGCAACCGCGTCACGACGGAAACGTCGAACAGCGTCAAGTCTGCCGCCTAGCGACAAAGAGAATTTCACTTTAGTCTGAGCCCCGGTAACCAGCCGGGGCTTTTTCCTTGACCAAACACTCCTCCTCCGAGACGCATTTTGTCTGGCGCGGACGCGACGTCACGCGGGTCGAGAACTTCTCCGACATTGTATTCGCCCTGTCGCTGACGCTGATTGTCGCGTCATCGGTTCCGACCACTTTCGATAATCTGATCAGCCTGTGGCGGGAGGCGATCGCAGTCGCGATGTGTTTCGCGCTCGTCCTTTTGATCTGGTCCAAGCACCACGCCTTTCATCGTCGCTATGGGCTAGATGATGGCCCGACAGTGCTCCTGAACGCCGTCGTGCTGTTTCTGATCATGATCTTCGCCTATCCGCTGAAATTCTTGGCGCTTTTCCTGGTGAATTTCTTCACCGGATACTACCGGTCCGGAGCGGAAATCGCCGCGGTGCTGCCGCTCGAACAGGTCCAGTGGTTTATCGTAATCTATGCGCTGGGATATGCAGCGGTCTTTGGCGTTTTTGCCCTGCTCTACGCGCATGCACTGAAACGCGCGGATGATCTGGAACTGAGCCCGGCAGAACGCATATTGACGCGACTGGAAGTTCATCAGGGGCTGGCCGCCATTGCCATTTCAGGCCTCGCTGCACTGACCGCCCTGCTCCTGCCGGATCAGTTCTCGCCCATGGGCGGCTGCGTCTATTTCCTGATCGGTCCAGTAATGATCTTTCTGACGCGGCGCGCCCGACAGCGGGCGGATGCGGTTCAGGCCGCGGCGGGTGGCTCTGTCGACTGATAGGACGGGCGTTCCGCCCATTTTTCATGAAAGGCCGTCAAACGATCGCGGCCGGTCCGCCATTCGCTCTCCGGATAGCGGAAATCGAGATAGCCAAGCGCAACAGCAATCGCCATTCCGCCCAGATCAAAGCCGCCGGCAAATTTGTCGGCTTCGGATTCCAGCAGGTCGAGCGAGCGGCGTATGCCGTTCTCCTGACGCTCGATCCAGAAGTCGAAACGCTTGTCCTCTGGACGCGTCATCTCCACGCGGCGGCCCACGGCGAGATCGAGAATGCCGTCGGCAATGGCCTGAAAGCGCAGAACCCGCCAGCGCGACGTCCCGGATTTCGGGATCCAGCGGTCTTCATTGAGGCTGTCGATGTATTCACAGATCAACGGACTGTCGACCAGAGAGGTCGCACCGTCGCGGATCAGCGCCGGGACCTTGCCCAGCGGATTGCTGGACAGCAAATCGTCGGGATCATCCAGCGGCAAGGCTTCCACTTCCTCGATCCGCGCGGTCAGGCCCTGTTCGCGGATCAGCATCCGGCACTTCCGCGCATAGGGGGAGGTTTCGGTCATCAGAAGTTTCAATGGACATCCCTCAACTCGGCGCAAGGCTCAGCTAACCTCCGCACATCCATCTACTTAATTCGAAACGGGCCCTGCGGCGAATGCCTTTTAACAGCATTCAAGCAGAGGTCTCTCAGGACGCCTGCTGGGCCGGAACGAGCGTGACACTTTCACCGCAGCCACAGGCATCGGTCTCGTTCGGATTGCGGAAAACGAATTTCGAGGAAATCGGCGTGACATCCCAATGAATTTCCGACCCGAGGAGAAACAGGAGCGATGTCGCATCCACGACGATGGTCACCCCCTTGTCCTCGACGATCTCGTCCAGCGGTTCAGGGGCCGTGATGTAGTCCATCACATATTCCATACCGGCGCAGCCGCCCTTCTTGACGCCCACGCGCAGATACCCCGCGCCGCGCGAGGCCATGATGTCCTTGACACGCGCGGCGGCAGTTTCGGAAATGGTGAGGGCCTGTTTCTGGGTCATTTTCATTTTGCCTATAGCATGTTCAGCGCAAGCCGCGCTTCATCGGTCATACGATCCGGCGTCCAGGGCGGTTCGAAGACGAGGTCGACCTTTACGCGCTCCACGCCTTTCACGGCCTGAGCCGCGTCGTGGACCCACATCGGCATTTCGCCGGCCACCGGGCAACCCGGGGCGGTCAGCGTCATGGTGATGTGCATGGTGCGGTCATCGTCGAGATCAACCTTGTAGATCAGACCCAGCTCGTAAATGTCGACCGGGATTTCCGGATCGAACACGGTTTTCATGGCCTCGACGACGTCTGCTGTGATCCGTTCCAGCTCGTCGGCCGGGATGCTGGACGGTGCAGAAGGCGCGGACGGCGCTTCCGTCACCGGGTCGGCATTCGGCCTGGCAGACAGGTCAATCATATCGCGGGCATTATCTGTCATATCAGTCATCTAGATGAGGAAGCTTTTCGCTTTTTTCAATGCCTCGAGAAAGGCATCGACTTCGTCGGTTGTGTTGTAAATGGCGAAACTGGCGCGCACAGTGGAGTCGACTCCAAAGCGGCGCATCAGCGGTTGGGCACAGTGATGGCCGGCGCGTACGGCGACGCCATACTTGTCCAGCAATTGCGCCAAATCGTGGGCGTGAGCCCCCTCCATGGCGAAAGACAGGATCGCGCCCTTGTCCTGCGCTGTGCCGATAAGCTTTACGCCGTCCATGGCGGCGACGCCGCGGGTGGCGCGGTCGAGCAAGGCGCGCTCATGCTCCATCACGGCGATGCGGTCAAAGCGGCCCACCCAGTCGATCGCAGCGCCCAGTCCGATCACATCAGCGATGGCGGGCGTTCCGGCCTCGAATTTGTGCGGGACATCCGCCCAGGTCGACCGGTCCTCATAGACATCGGCGATCATTTCACCGCCGCCCTGCCAGGGCGGCAGGCGATCCAGCCAGTCGCCGGACGCATACAACGCACCTGCGCCGGACGGACCATAAAGCTTGTGGCCGGTAAAGACGAAGAAATCACAGCCCAGCTCGGCGACATCGACCAGCATATGGACAGCGGACTGGGAGCCATCGAGCAGCACGGCCGCGCCATTGTCATGGGCCAGCTGCACGATACGGGCCGCATCATTTGCCGTGCCCAGCACGTTGGACATGTGCACCATGGCGACGAGCTTCGTTTTCGCGCTCATCAGCCCGGCCAGCGCGTCATAATCCAGCTCGCCGGTCTCCGTGACGGGGCACCATTTCACGACCGCGCCGCTGCGCTCTGCGGCCAGCTGCCAGGGAACGATGTTGGCGTGGTGCTCCATCTGGCTGATGATGATCTCGTCGCCTTCGCTCAGGGTTTGCCCGAAGGAATTGGCGACGAGATTGATGGCTTCGGTCGCTCCGCGGGTCAGGACGATCTGCTCAGCGCGGTCCGCACCCAGGAAGGATGCGATCTTGCCCCGTGCGCCTTCAAACGCCTCTGTGGCCTCATTGGCGAGCGTATGCAGGCCGCGATGCACATTGGCATAGGAATGGCGATAGACGTCGGCGACCGCCTCGATCACGGCTTCCGGCTTCTGGGCCGAGGCAGCATTGTCGAGATAGACCAGTGGCTTGCCATTGATCTCGCGCTTCAGGATCGGAAATTCCGACCGGATCGCCGCGATATCCAGCGCCTTTATGGGCGTGTGTGCGGTCATACTAGGTCCTTCAAGCGTTTCGACATCAGGCCGCGGATCGTCCCGGCCGTTTTTTCATGCGAGATTTCAGCGAGTGTTTCGTCGAGGAAGCTTTCCACCAGCAGGCGTCGGGCCTCGGCTTCCGGCAGGCCGCGCTGCTGCATGTAGAAGAGCGCCATTTCATCCAGCGTGCCGATGGCATTGCCATGCGCGCACTCGACATCATCGGCATAGATTTCCAGCTCGGGCTTGGCATCAATCTCGGATTTCTCGTCGATGATCATACCCTTGTGGGTCATTTTCGCGTCGGTTTTCTGGGCCGCCTGATCGACATGGATTTTGCCCTGGAAGACGCCATGACCCCCGCCATAGGCGATGCCCTTGGTCAGCTGGGACAGCGTACCGCCGGGCCCATGCATCTTGACCCGTGTAGTCAGGTCAGCGTGGGCGCCCTTTCCGACCAGATACGCGCCGTTCAGCGTCGCCTTGGCGCCCTTGCCAGCGGAATGCAGCTGGGTTTCGTGACGCACCAGCTTGCCGCCCTGGGTGACAACGGTCTGGATGAATTCACCGGTCTCGTGCAGCGTGACGCCGCTCGACAGGAGCAGAACGGATTTGGGCGCTTCATCAATAAGGATGACGCGTTCGACGCGCGCGCCCGGCCCGACCACATAATCTACGCCGATGGCGCTGAATGCCTGTTCCTCGGAAGAATAGTGTTCATGCACGCGGATATTATTGCCCGCCGCGCCGACAATGGAGGCGGCGGCCTGCGACACCCCGCGTGTGGCACGGAAATCGAGATCGAGCACGGTCAAATTCCGGGGCTCGAAATAGGTGACATTCATCACACCGGCGAAAGCCAGCAGATTGGCAAAGAAGTCCTGGCTGGCCGAGCGGCGCACTTCGGTCCACTCCGGATTGACCGACGACCGGAACTGAACCTTGCCATAGCCGGTTATGCCCTTGGTGGCCCGCGCCACATCCGACCATTTCCAGTCCTCATCGCGCTTTGTCGGCAAACCGTCCTTTTTCAGACGTTTCGCAAATTCACCGCGCCAGCCGGTAGCACCCTTGAACGGGGCTAATACCTGATCCAGCGTATTTGTCGGTTCCAGTACAGCCATCAGGCCGCCCTCACATATTTATCGTAGCCTTCGGCCTCCAGCTCCTTTGCGAGCTCCGGGCCGCCGGATGCCACGATCTTCCCGTCGCTCATCACATGGACGACGTCGGGGGCGATGTGATCCAGCAGGCGTTGATAGTGGGTAATGACCAGCATGCCGCGCTCCGGAGCGCGCAGGGCATTGACGCCATCGGAGACAACTTTCAGCGCGTCAATGTCCAGCCCGCTATCGGTTTCATCCAAAATGAGGAAACGCGGCTCCAGAACAGCGGCCTGCAGAATCTCCAAGCGTTTCTTTTCGCCGCCCGAGAAGCCGACATTCACAGGCCGCTTTAACATATCGCCAGAAATATTTAGAAGCTTTGCCTTTTCCCGGACATGCTTCATGAAATCGGGTGCGGACATTTCATCCTCTCCACGGGCGCGGCGCTGCGCGTTCAGCGCTTCCTTCATGAAGGTCAGGGTCGGCACGCCGGGGATTTCCACCGGATACTGGAAGGACAGGAAGAGGCCTTTGGCCGCCCGTTCTTCCGGCGCCATATCGGCGACATCCTCGCCATCGTAAATGATCGTGCCGTCCGTCACTTCATAGCCATTCCGGCCGGTCAGCACATAGGACAGGGTCGATTTGCCCGAGCCGTTCGGGCCCATAATGGCGTGCACCTCGCCCTTGGGCACGGACAGGTCCAAGCCTTTCAGGATCGGCTTGTCGTCACCGACAGTCGCGTGGAGGTTTGTGATCTCAAGCATTACTGATTATCCATTGCGAGGCCGCAATAGTGCGCCTCTCCTAAATCTTCGCCGCCATTTGTCAGGCGGCAATTGGGTCCGTCATCCTCGGTTTCTACGCCGTCATAGCTCAGTTCAATCGAGGCGAGATTCTCAAGCACGGTGCCGTCCATGCGGTAAAACTCGACATAGTGCGCAATCGCGCTGCCGCGCGCCGAGACCTTGAACATGCCGTCGCCAAGCGGGTCCACGCCATAGCCATTCAGCTCGTAGGACGTCCATTCAAAGCCGTATTCCGTGCCTATGGCGAGGCTGTAGGTCGTGTTGACGTTGCCGGTTTCCAGCGGAACGAGCAATTCTTCCATGCCGTCACCATTCAGATCGATCAGGCTGGGGTAGAAAAAGCTTTCCGTGGCATAGCTCATCGTCTGGGCCAGCATACCGTCGGCATATCGCACCGTCGCATCAATCATCTCACGGCGATCATCCAGCGGCGAGAATTCGAAGGTGAGGATAAAGGCGTGATCGCCCACTGTTTGCAGCGAGCAATTCTGGTGGGGCGTGCCGCTTTCCAGCTCGCTGCATGACGGCAGACCTGCGTCCTGCGCCATCAGCGCTGCCGCGAGTGCGAGTTCGATCATGATGAAGCGCTCCCATCCATAACCGGGGTACCCGGGCCTGACCCGGGTATCCATCGATCATTATTGATGGACCCTCGGGTCGAGCCCGAGGGACGCGGGTAGAGTTTGCTGTACACCCAATCCGTCATCGCCCGATTTATTCGGGGGATCTCGAGATCACCCGGACAAGCCGGGCGATGACGGTGAGTAGAAGCGCGGCAAACCATCATCCCACACTCCCTTCGAGCGAAACCTTGAGCAATTGCTGGGCTTCCACCGCAAACTCCATCGGCAGTTCCTGAAGCACTTCGCGGACAAAACCGTTCACGAGCAGGGCTGTGGCAGTCTCCTCGTCGAGACCGCGCTGGCGGGCATAGAAGAGCTGATCCTCGGCGATCTTCGAGGTGGTCGCTTCATGCTCGAACTGAGCCGTCGAGTTCTTCGCCTCGATGTAGGGCACCGTGTGCGCGCCGCACTGATCACC
Source organism: Hyphobacterium sp. CCMP332 (assembly GCF_014323565.1). Lineage (NCBI taxonomy): Bacteria > Pseudomonadati > Pseudomonadota > Alphaproteobacteria > Maricaulales > Maricaulaceae > Hyphobacterium > Hyphobacterium sp. CCMP332. The sequence goes on along the minus strand of NZ_CP058669.1, from coordinate 802,228 downwards.
TATCAGCAGGCTGTCACACTGGGTGAAATTGCGCGCATTCGACGCCTTGCGGTGGGCCGAGACCTGGCCGCGATAGGTGTTGGACGAATGGCCCGCCGAGATGCCCTTGGAGATAATCCGGCTCGAGGTGTTCTTGCCCAGATGGATCATCTTGGTGCCCGAATCGATCTGCTGATAGCCGTTCGACACCGCAATCGAGTAGAACTCTCCGCGCGAGCCGTCGCCACGCAAAATGCACGAAGGGTACTTCCAGGTGATCGCTGAACCGGTCTCGACCTGGGTCCAGGAGATTTTCGAGTTCTTGCCGCGGCAATCGCCCCGCTTGGTGACGAAATTGTAGATCCCGCCCTTGCCGTCCTTGTCGCCCGGATACCAGTTCTGCACCGTCGAGTACTTTATCTCGGCGTCATCCATGGCGATCAGCTCGACCACGGCGGCATGCAGCTGGTTCTCATCGCGCTGCGGCGCTGTGCAGCCCTCGAGATAGGACACATAGGCGCCATCTTCGGCGATGATCAGAGTGCGCTCGAACTGACCGGTGTTCTTCTCGCATTGATGCGGAAATAGGTCGACAGCTCCATCGGGCAGCGAACGCCCTTGGGCACGTAGACAAAGACCCATCGGTAAACACTGCCGCATTGAGCGTGGCGTAGTATTGTCGGTGACCGGAACCACGGTGCCGAGATATTTCTGCACCAGTTCCGGATACTCACGCATCGCTTCGGAGATCGACATGAAGATCACGCCGGCCTTCGACAGCTCTTCCTTGAAGGTGGTCACGACCGAAACACTGATCGAACACCGCATCGACCGCCACGCGCGGCTTCTCGCGCGCTTCGGCCGCGGTTTCAGCTGCACCCGCAACGCCCAGCAAAACTTCCTGCTCTCGCAACGGAATGCCCAGGCGTTCAAAGTCAGCAAGGATTTCCGGCGGCACATCATCGATGGACTCGTATTTCGCACCCGAGGATGGCTCGGCGTAATAATAGATGTCCTGATAATCGATCTTCGGATAATTAACCTTGGCCCAGTCCGGCTCGCGCATTTCCAGCCAGCGCTTGTAGGCCTCCAGCCGCCAGTCGAGCATCCATTGGGGCGCTCGCTTCCTTGGCGGAATATAGCGGATCGTGTCTTCGGACAGGCCTTTCGGCGCACGTTCCTGCTCCACCTCGGTGGTGAAGCCGTACTTGTACTTGTCCGCTTCCAGACGTTTGACGTCTGCGATGGTTTCCTTGACCGCTACCATGATTTTCTTTCGCTCAGGCGATTTCCTTGAGACGCGGTTTGACCCGCGCAAATTCCGCTGACCAGGCCTTCACAAAGGCTTCGACATCCGCTTCGGTCGAATTCCAGCCCAGGCTGACACGAATCGTGCAATTGGCCGTCTTCTCGCACATCATCGACGACCATGTCTTCGACACGCCGGTCTTGCCCGATGAACAGGCCGAGCCGGAACTGACGCAAATGCCGGACAGATCCAGCGCGATGACCTGCATGCCACCTTCCCAGCCCGGCAGGCAGATGGCCGATGTGTTCGGCGTGCGCGGCGCATTCTTGCCAAGGAAACAGATACTTGGGTCCATTTCCTGCAATTGCGATTCAAGCCGGTCACGCCAGATTTCGATCTGCTTCCACTTGTCAGGATCGGCCAGACAGGCCTCCAGCGCCTTGGCGAAGGCATAGGCCCCCGGCACGTTTTCCGTGCCAGAGCGGCGGCCCTTTTCCTGACCACCACCCCGCTTGGGAACACTAAATGGGGCGTCGCAGGCGAGGATTAAAGCCCCCACCCCCTGCGGCCCGCCGACCTTGTGTGCCGAAACCGCCGCATAATGGGCGCCGGAGGCGGCAAAATCGAAGGGGATTTTGCCGAGCGCCTGCACGGCATCAATGTGGAACAGCCCGCCCGCTTCGCGGATCATCTGCCCGGCCTCGGCAAAGGGCTGGATCACGCCGGTCTCGTTATTGGCCGCATGCAGGCAGACCAGAACGGTTTCACCCTCACCCAGTTCGGCCAGACGCGCTTTCAGCCAGTCGAGATCAGCAATGCCGTCCCGCCGGATCGGCCACAGCTCGACCGGACGGTCCGTGGTCTCCGCATAACGGGCCACGGCTTCGTGTTCGCTGACCGTGTGGATGATGCGGGTCACCCCGCCACCGCGCACGGCCCCCTCGATCGCCAGATTGTCGGCTTCGGTGCCGCCGGCGGTGAAGATGATGTCATTCGGCTGGGCGCAGACAGACCGGGCAATCGACAGGCGCGCATGTTCAAGAATCGCGCGCGCACCACGTCCGGACGTATGAACGGCAGACGCATTTCCACCGCGATCCATGGCGTCGAGCAGAGCCTGGCGCGCCTCGGGGCGCACCGGCGTTGTCGCATTATGATCGAGATAGACTGCCATTTTCTGCCTTGTGTCCTCGCTTATTCGGCGGCGATTGCGTCTGCCGCATGTTCATTCGCGCCGCGAGCGGAGCCCATGACCCGTCCGGCTATAACGTCTTCCAACGTAATGGAGCCGAGAAACAGGTAAATATGACGACTCAACTCATCCCACAGATCATGGGTGATACAGCGGCGGCCGTCATCCATACAGCCCTTGGCCTCACCTTCGCAGCGTGTAACGTCGACGCTTTCATCGACCGCCGACATGATATCGAAAATGCGGATTTCCTCGGCCGCCCGGGCCAATGAATATCCGCCGCCGGGACCGCGAACCGATTCGACCAGCTCGGCTTTACGCAGCCGGGCGAACAATTGTTCGAGATAGGATAACGAAATGGATTGACGCGAGGCGATGTCGGCCAGAGTCACCGGCCTCCGCACGGATTTGCGGGCCAGATCTGCCATTGCCATAACCGCATATCGGCCTTTAGTGCTTAACTTCATGTCTTCACTCCCCAAAACCCTCGCATTTACAAGGTGGCTTGTGTTATCACGCGCCATCTTAGCCAGGGCGGCTGGACCATAACGCAGTGGGACGTAGATCTCCGAGTGTTTTAGTCAACTTTTCCTCGCCCGCAAACATGAAGTTTTTTGCTGATTGCAGTTGATAAACCGCGTTGGCAACATGGGAATTGAAAAAGAAAGGCGATATCGCCATGCCTGACGTCATCATCCCCGGCCCGGAAGGGCGCCTTGAAGGCCGCTATTCACCGGGTGAAGAAAGCAATGCGCCCATCGCCCTTATCTGCCATGCGCACCCGCTGGGTGGTGGCAATATGGAAAACCATACCTCGGTGATGATGTATGACATTTTCCGCAAGCGCGGCTTTGCGACTCTGCGGTTCAATTTCCGCGGTGTCGGCCGCAGCCAGGGCAGCTATGATCAGGGTCTGGGCGAGTTGTCAGATGCGGCCACCGTGCTCGACTGGGTGCAGGCCTATAACAGCAATGCCCCTTTCAGCTGGGTCGCCGGCCATTCCTTCGGTGCCTGGGTCGGCATGCAGCTTTTGATGCGCCGCCCGGAAGTGGGTGGTTTCATCTCGGTGGCCCCGCCCACCAATATGTATGATTTCAACTTCCTCGCTCCCTGCCCCGCGTCCGGCATCATCATTCACGGCTCGGACGACAAGATCGTGCCCTATGACGACATGGAACGCATGATGAGCAAGGTCCGGGTCCAGAAGGGCATTGTGATCGAGCGCGAGGAAGTGCCGGGTGCCGGCCACATGTTCGCCAATCATCTTGAAGAACTGGAACAGCGGATCGAGGCCTATCTCGACCGCCGCCTGCCCCTCGTCTTCGAGGAACGCAAGGCGGTTCGTCCGCGCCGCTAGGCCGCTTTCGCCAGACGTCCACCTGTCACCGGCACCGGGACACCGGTTGTCGACGGCAGGCTGAGCGGCAATCCCTTCAGTGACCTCACGGCCAGCCAGGCAAAGGCCTGCGCCTCCATGAGATCGCCATTCCAGTTCACCGCTTCGACCGGCTCGACGGCATGGCCCAGCCGCTCGGCGATGGCAGCCGTCATGACCGGGTTCTTGCGGCCGCCCCCGGTCGCCAGAATGCGTTGCGGCTGTCCCATCCCGGAAATCGCATCGGCCACCGTCTGGGCCGTGAAGGCCGTCAGCGTGGCCGCTCCGTCTTCCGGCGACAGGCCGCGCACCGGATCCAGCGAGAAATCCCAGCGATCCAGCGATTTGGGCGGGGTCAGCGCAAAATAGGGATGCGCCATCAAAGTGGACAGCGCGGATTCGTCGACCGTGCCACGCGCCGCCAGAGCACCGTTACGGTCACAGGTTTCGCCAATCGTTTCTTCGCACCAGGCGTCGAGAAGGCCACTGGCGGGCCCGGTATCAAAGGCAACCGGATCCCCCTCGCCCAGCCAGGACACGTTGGCGACACCGCCCAGATTCAGAACCGCGACCGGACCGTCCAGCTTGTCGCGTTTGAACAAGGCATCATGATAGAGCGTCGCCAGAGGTGCGCCGTGGCCACCGGCCGCGACATCCGCGCTGCGCAGATCATAGACGACATCAATCCCCAATTGCCTGGCCAGCGCTTCGCCATCACCAATCTGACGTGTGGCACCCTTGCGCTCTGTGTTTGGCGCGCGATGCAAAACCGTCTGGCCATGAAAGCCGACCAGATCGATATCACCGGCTGTCAGCCCTGCTGCCGCGATGACACCTTCCACAGCGCGCGCATGCGCCTCGGTCAGGGCTGTTTCCGCGTCGGCGAATTCGGCCGGTTCCGGACCTTCAAACTTCCACTTGAGCGCCGCATCGACGGCGGCTTGCAGGCGCGCGCGTTCAGCCTTTGAATAAGGCTGCTCGGCGCCGGCCACCGGGGTGATCCACAGGCCGCCATCGGTCTCAATCAGCGCCGCATCGACGCCGTCCAGAGACGTGCCACTCATCAATCCGATCACGCGATACATGCTGCCCCCTTCCGGGTTCGGTAAAGCGCCGCTAAAAGACGCGGCCAACCCCTAATCAGGCCGAAGCCATGACCGAATACAAGTCCGATCTTATCAAAACGCTGGTTTCCCGCGGATATCTCAATCAGGCGACTGACATAGAGGGGCTCGATGAGGCGGCCGCAAGCCAGCCGGTCACAGGCTATATCGGCTTTGATATCACGGCTGACTCCCTTCATGTCGGCTCCCTCGTGCAGATCATGATGCTGCGCCGCATGCAACAGGCGGGGCACAAACCGATCATTCTTGTAGGCACCGGTACCACCAAGATCGGCGATCCGTCGGGCAAGGACCAGTCGCGCAAGATGCAGACAGACGCAGACATTGCTGCGAACAAGGTCGGGATTCTGAAGGCCTTCGGCAAACTGCTGACCATCGGCGACGGGCCCACCGATGCGATCGTGGTCGACAATGACGAGTGGCTTTCCAAATTCGGCTATCTGGAATTTCTGCGCGAATACGGCCCCCATTTTACCATCAACCGCATGATGACGTTTGAATCCGTGAAATTGCGGCTGGAGCGCGAACAGCCGCTCACCTTCCTCGAATTCAACTACATGCTCTTGCAGGCGGTCGATTTCCTGGAATTGTCACGCCGCTATAATTGCACGCTGCAGCTCGGCGGCGGCGACCAATGGGGCAATATTATCAATGGTGTCGAGCTTTGCCGGCGGATCGATCAGAAGCCGGTCTTCGGTTTTACCACACCGCTGATCACCACAGCGTCCGGCGCGAAGATGGGCAAGAGCGAATCCGGTGCCGTCTGGCTGAATGATGACCGTCTCAGCCCCTACGAATACTGGCAATTCTGGCGCAATACCGAGGATGCCGATGTCGGCCGCTTCCTGCGGCTCTTCACCGATGTCCCGCTGGGCGAGATCGCAGAGCTGGAAACAGCCGAAGGCGCCGAGCTCAATCAGGTCAAGGTCCGCCTTGCCAACGAAGCCACCGCCATGCTGCATGGTGCAAAGGCGGCGAAAGAGGCAGAGGAAACCGCGAGGGCTACCTTTGCGTCCGGCGGCAGCGGCGGCGCCTTGCCGTCATTCGAAATCGACACTGCAGCGCTTTCAGACGGCGTTCCGGTGCTCTCTCTGCTCACCGGAGCCGGATTTGCTGATTCCAACGGCGAAGCCAAACGTCTGGTCAAGGGCGGCGGTGTCCGGGTGAATGGCGAGGTCGTGGCCGACCCACAAGCCGTCGTGACAACGAAGGACCTGGTGGATGGCGCGATCAAGGTGTCCGCCGGGAAAAAGCGCCACGCGCTGGGAAAGCTCGCCTGACCTAGTTATCCGGCCCGTCGTCCGTGGTTTCGTCCGCAGCATCGCCCTGTGGTTCAAGCGTGATCTCGGGCTCGCCGTCACCGGCATCCGGCTGAATAGCGGGTTCGGATTCCGGCATTGCTTCGGGCAAGGTTTCAACCGGGGCCGCGTTTTCGATGTTATCTTCCTCAGCTTGACGCGCGCGCTCGCGATCAGCTGCGGAGCCTTCAAACAGGCGGCGCAGCAGGCCCGGTGCAAGGACAGAGAGCGGATTGGCGATGACCGTCGGTTGATCGAATGGCCCTTCCGCCGAGAACGTGATGCCGATAACGCCTTCGCCCGGACGCGATACCAGCACCTCCCCCACAAGCGGCAGATTTCCGACGAAGGAATTGAGACCATAGGACGGGGCGAGCACACCATCCAGAGCCAGGCGATCCTCGACCATATTGATGGTGCCGTCCGTGGTGACCCCCAGCGAGGGGCCATTCGCGCGCGCCTCGGAAATGTTGATATTGCCGTCTTCAATCACGATGTCCGCCTGAAGCACATCAAAGGAGATGCCCTCGTCACCACTGAGCAGCGCCGCCAGCCCGGGCAGCGAGCCCGCTGCCAGCACCCGGGCGAGAACCGGCATCCGGATCAGGTTGAAAGCGCCGGACTCGATATGAAATTCGGTGCGCCCCTGTGTTCCCGGCGGCGGCGTGGAGCCCGTCACGCTGAGCGTGCCGCCCGCCACATTGTCATACAGATCCAGCAGCCGCAGAAACTCGCCAAAATCAGCCGTATTCAAAGCAATTTCCCGCCGTCCGCCAATTTCCGAGGCAAGATCGAGGGCAAAATCACCCGCCGGTGTATTGGCCCGGACAGTCAGCAACTCGCCCTCTGCCGCGTCGGACTGCCAGTCCAGACGCACGTCGTTATAGCGCGTCGCATCCGTCACCTGCACCGCGTCAAAAACAACAGACAGACCGAGCGGAGGCGGCGCGCCGCCAGCACCCGAGAAATCCGTCAAGCCCGGCAACAAGTCCGTCGCATTGAAAAACGGGCCGGTCAGGGTGAAGGCCAGCGGACCATCAGGCCCCTGCGGGCGGGTGGCACTGCCCGCCGCATCAACAAATCCGTCCAGAAACAGGCGCGACACATCCGCCGCCAGAAGGCGTCCATCACTGCCGAATTGTGCTGATGCTGCCGCCGACAGACCGTCCGCCTCCATCAGGAATCGTTCGATGTTCACAGTGCCGGTATCGTCAAAGCGCAATTCGGCCTCGGCAAGTGCCGGCTCGCCGTCCGGTTTGATGAACAACCCGCCGGGCCATTCAACCCGAGCTGCGCGCAAATCAGCGGCCATCGTCACGGTGTCAAACGCAAATGCCTCGCCAAGTGTCTGGAGGCGAACATCGATACTTCCATCCAGATAGCGGCGCAGTGGAATGCCCAAACGGTCCAGCGTCACCGGATCCAGACGCGCATCCATCTCCAGCGCGGTAGAGGGTTCGCCGTCAGGCAGACCGAGGCTTTCGACCCAACGAATTCGGGCCTCTGTTCCCGCCAGTTCAGCCGTGCCAGAGATTTCCAGGGCTTGTGGTGTGGCGGTAACAAGCACGTCACCATTGGACAGAACGAGATCGCGGATGCCGGTGTCCATCGAGACATCGGCAAACTCGGCGCGAATATCAAAACCGATATCTTCAACAGGGACATCTTCCAGCATGGGACGCTGGATTTCGAACTGCACGTCGCCCTGGCCGGTAACGGCCTGCGGATCAAGCCCATAGCTCGACACCAGATTCAGCGGCGGCTCGTCAATCAGCGCGAGAACCGCTTGAGCGCCCGCCGTGGCTTCACCGCCGAATGTTGCCAGCGCGCCACGGGGATTAAGATAGGGAATATCGACATAACCATTGCGAACCGGCGTTTCGCCGATGAAGCCGCGGTCCAGGTTCAGAACAAAGGAATTGCCGAACAGCGTCGCCCGGCCGCGGGCCCGCGTCATCGGCGTCATCGTCGAGATATAGCGGAAGGCGGCGTCTTCGAAACCGAAGGTGAGCGTCATTCTCTCATCGGCAAGACGCTTTTCGACGAGCGCTTCTGCGTTCAGATCCAACTCCAGATGGGCATCAAAAACCCTCGCCGAAATGATCGACTCTTCAATCCAGCGGCGGGCGCCATCGGCAAGTTCCACTGGCCAGTAGCGCAAGACCAGATCCGGCGGCACATCTCCCTCCACAGGGCCTGTCAACTGGATATCGGGCAGCCAGCTTCCGTCTTCCACCTGACGCAATCGGGCCAAGCCGATCAGCCGCGCCGTGATGGGTCCGATCTCGGCATCGAGGCGCTCAAAGCTGATCTCGATATTACGGGCATTCATCTGGCCGGAAAGTTCAACGCCGGCCCATTCCGGCGGCGCTTCGAAGACGCCGCCGAGATCCAGCCGCCCGGGGCCAATGCTGAGATCGTAATTCCATCGCCGCGGAAAGGCATCGTCAAACTCGCGCATATCGAAGATACGCCCGGTCATCCGCGTCGTCAGACGGTCTGCATCAATGTTCAGTTCGTTGATCCTGATCGCGCCATCAATCGGCTCGTATTCGATAATGGCCGTCAGCCCGCGAATAGCCTGCGCCGATGGGCCGCGCCCCAACTGCCCCGCGCCAACATTCAAATTCAGGCTGGCGGCGCGGATACCCTCGCTCCGCGACGCGCTGGCGAACATTTCAACGGAAATCGGCGCATTGATGTCCCCCGCCCTGGCAAAGGGACCGAAAAGCGGCGCGATCGCGCGTGGTGACAGATTCTCGGCCCGCGCTTCAAACAGGAATGTGTTGAGATCAGCGCCCGCTTCAAGGCGCATGGCGACGGGGGCAAACCCGGCGGTTGTGGCAAACCGGCCCGACAGTTCGGCCTGAAGCCGTGTGGTGTCGCGATCGAGCCGCAATTCGGCCTGATCGATATACCAGTCCAGTTCATTGACCTCATCGACAACACGGACCGATGCCGAATGAATAGACACACGTGTCAGACGTCCGAGCAGTGCATTGTCATCGGGATTGCGGAGGAGTTCGAGTACGGCATCGACATTACGATCGCTACCGGCGGGGCGCGCATCTTCAGCAACCCGCGCCGGCGATCCCAGGCCAGCACCCACCGCCCCATCTGCTCGGCGGACAATAGAGACCGCCCCACCCTCGATCGTGACGCTGGTCGGGGCAATCTGGCCATTAAGCAAGGCATCAAGTCCGAACCCGGCTTCTATAAGGGGTGCGCGGGTGATCAGGTTTCCGCCCGTCTCCGCGACGGTCACTTCGCGTGCCGCAATGATCAACAATCCTGAATCGGTATCGAAACGCGCTTCCAGAGACGTTAGCGAAACAAGGTCGCCCTCGAATGCCTCAGCCAGACGCGACTGCGCATCCGCCAAAAGGAAATCGAGTTCCATCGGGCCTTGCGACAACCGCCAGATCAAAGCTCCGCCAGCAAACAATGTCACGGCAAACAGAACGGCAATCGCTTCCAGCGCGTAAATCACAAGGAACCGGAAGGAACGCCTGATCATAAGGACACATCTCGTGCAGTCAGCGGGGCTGTCGTCGGCTCCAAATCTTGTAAGACAGTGAGACGGGCATTGCACCCGGCGGAAACAGGAGGACAGTAAATGAGCACGTTAAGCGAAGGCATGAAAGCCCCAGAATTCCATATGCCAACGGATGGTGGCGGTGAAGTCAGATTGTCGGAACTCGCGGGCAAAACGGTTGTCCTTTATTTCTATCCCAAAGACTCCACGCCGGGATGCACAACCGAGGCCATCGACTTCTCTGCGCTGAAAAAAGACTTCGATGCCGCGAATGCCGTTGTCGTCGGTGTGTCACGCGACAGCGTCAAACGGCACGATAATTTCAAGACCAAGAATGAACTGGACGTGATCCTGGGCGCTGATCTGGATGGCAAGGTGACCGAGGACTACGGCGTCTGGGTCGAGAAGAGCCTGTATGGCCGCAAATATATGGGAATCCAGCGCGCAACCTTTCTGATTGATTCGCAAGGTTTAATTCGAAATATCTGGCCAAAGGTCAAAGTAAAGGGCCATGCAGCGGACGTTCTCGCCGCAGCACAATCGCTTTCTGACTGAATTTGCGTGTGTTATTTGGCGCGCTGATTGCATAACGAAATATTGATAAGTAGGACGTGATCGTGTCCTATGCCCGAGCAGGTCGGGGTGGCCAAGCGCAGGTGCGGACCAGTTAAATGATTTCTGGGGTATTTCAGAAGGTGTGGGATTTGGCGGAACAATGGTTTCCGGGACGCCAGATCTACCATCGCAGTGACGGGCAGGTTCGATATTTCGAGCTGACAACATCGATGCAGGTCGGGGCCCTGACCAGCGTCGTGGTCCTGACCGGCTGGCTGTGCTTCACCACGATTTCCGTCGCCTTCCATGGCTACCAGATGTCTCAACAGAGCGCCGCCATGGACCGCGTCCGCATAGAATCTTCCCGCATGGTCAGCGAAGCGATGGCGAATGAAGCCGCGACGCAGGCCATGTTTGAATCCCAGGTCGAGGAATTTCGCTCGACCGCCAATGAATTCCAGTCACGGCATGAAACACTCAGCCAGCTGATCCAGCTGGTCGAGGATATTGACGGAGACGAATACGATCCCTCGCCGGCTCTGGATGGCGGCCGTCTTCTCATGGCGGCAACACCCGCAGATCCGACACCGCGAAGAGCGCGGGAAGAGCTGACCCTGTCAGAGCATAACGCCCCGAACGAGCCGGAAGACCGGGTTGTCTCCTTGATCCAGCAACAGGATGTCGTGCTTGCGGAAGCCGAGGACGCCGCCGAGGCGCGGCTTGAAAACCTTCGCGCTGTTCTTCGACTGACCGGGCTTCGCCTGGATGATGTTCTCGCGGAAAACCGCGACAGTGAAGAAAGCGGCGGTCCCTTCCTGTCGATCGCCAGCTCGGCTTTTGGTGCCGAACTGGATATGGATGACGCGTTTTCTGCGCGAGTTGCCCGTATTGCAACGCGGCTGATCGAAGCCCGCGAAATCGAAACTGCCGTGATGGCCCTGCCGCTGGGCGTGCCGATCCGGGGCGAATATCGTGAAACCAGCGATTACGGCCCCCGGATGGATCCCTTCACGGGCCGGCCGGCCTATCATTCCGGGCAGGATTTTGTTTCTGCGGAATACCGCACTCCCATCTATGCAACGGGGCCGGGCCGCGTCGTTTACGCTGGCTGGCGCTCGGGTTATGGTCGCACTGTAGAAATTGACCATGGCTATGGCTTCATGACGCGTTTTGCTCACCTTTCCTCGATAGAGGTGAGACGTGGCGATACGGTTCGTGCCGGACAGCAGGTGGGCCGCATGGGCTCAACCGGCCGAAGCACGAGCACGCATTTGCATTATGAAGTCTGGAATAATCGCCAAACGCTTGACCCTGAACGCTTCCTGAGAGCCGGACAATATGTTCAACAGAACTAAAGATAATTCGTCAGACGGCGCTGTCAGCGCCCCTCAACCTTCCCCCGTCAAAAGGTCCGCCATGAAATCGAAAGCTCCCTCCATCATCAGCGCCGATATGGTGCTTCAAGGCTCCATCACCTCCGAAGGCGAAGTTCAGCTGGACGGTTCCGTCGAAGGTGATATCCGCGCCGGGTCATTGACCATTGGCGAAGAAGCCTCCGTTGACGGTGAAGTCATTGCCGAGACCGTGATCGTTCGCGGCAAGGTGAAGGGCTCCATTCGCGCACGTCAGGTCCAACTCGCGGCGACCGCGCGCATTGAAGGCGATATCGTCCATTCCGCCCTGTCGATGGAAAGCGGTGCTTTCTTTGACGGCCATTGCCGCCATTCGTCGGATCCGGTCGCTGATGCGGGTAAAGCCCCAGGCGCAAAAGCCCCGGCTTCTGCCGCACCATCCGCCGGTTCCAGCGCATCAGCGCCGCCGCCATCTTCGTCGAGCAGCAGCGCGCCGTCGTCACCGCCGAAGACCAGCGACTCGACCAACAATCCATCACTGGATCTGCCGAAGGCAAAAAGCTCGGCCTGAGCCACAAATTGACTTTCTGATTGAAACCGCCGCTGACTAATCGTCGGCGGCGTTTTCGTCTGCGCTTTCGCCCAGCTGCGCAGCCAGGGCCGCAGCCATGAACTGATCCAGGTCACCATCCAGCACGCCTTGCGTATTGGAGGTTTCGACATTGGTCCGCAAATCCTTGACCATCTGATAGGGTTGCAGGACATAGGAGCGTATCTGCCGTCCCCAGCCGATCTCGGTCTTTGAATCGGCTTCGGCCTGGGCTGCCGCTTCCCGTTTCTGCAATTCCAGTTCGTAGACCCGCGCGCGCAGCATGTTCCAGGCCGTAGCGCGGTTCTTGTGCTGGGAGCGGTCATTCTGACATTGCACCACTATCGGATCGGTTTCTCCGCGTGGCGTGTAGGTCAGGCGCACAGCGCTATCGGTCTTGTTGATGTGCTGGCCGCCTGCCCCGGAAGCGCGATAAGTGTCGGTGCGAACCTCGCTCTCGGGAATGTCGACCTCGATCGTGTCATCCACCAGCGGATAGGCCCAGACGCTGGCAAAGCTCGTATGACGGCGCGCATTGGAGTCGAAGGGCGAAATCCGCACCAGACGATGGACGCCGGCTTCGGTTTTCAGCCAGCCATAGGCATTCTCGCCCTTGATCAGAAGCGTCGTCGACTTGATGCCGGCTTCCTCGCCGGCCTGCTCCTCGATCACCTCGACCTTGTAGCCCGACGCATTGGCCCACCGCATATACATGCGCTGCAACATCTCGGCCCAGTCCGTCGCCTCTGTGCCCCCGGCACCAGGATGGATTTCGATGTAGGCATCATTGCCGTCGGCTTCGCCTGAGAGCAGTGCTTCCAGTTCCGCACGGGCGGCCCGCTCGCGGGCCTTTTCCAGCGCCGAAATGGCTTCCGCCATCAACTCGTCATCACCATCGGCTTCGGCCAGCTCAGCCAGTTCCGCATTGTCCGAGAGTTCGGATTCAAGCTCCTGGATCACCTTCATGGATGATTCCAGCTTGTTGCGCTCGCGCATCAGGGCCTGAGCCTTGACGGGATCATCCCAGAATGAGGGATGTTCCGCGCGGGCGCTTAATTCGTCGAACCGTTTTTCCGCTGTAGGCCAGTCAAAGACGCCTCCTCAGCAGTCCTACGGACCGCTCGATTTCGTCTGACAGTTTTTGCACATCGGCGCGCATGGATCATTTCCCCGTTTCAGTCTTCCGGATAGCCGTAGCGCCCCGCTCTATCAAGCGGGCAACTGCGTCATTTCAGAAAGTCAGTAAATTCCGCCCAGATCCTCGTCGGTGGACTCGTCGTCTGCGTCTCCAGGCACGGTGCTACCGGTAAAGGTCAGCCCGGTTTCCTGGTTATTCCCGCTGCGGCTGGGTTCGGTTCCCGGCTGGAACGCCTCCAGAATGGTCCCCGGGCGGCCGAGCACGGACGGCTCTCCGGTGCGCGCATCAATCGGCACCAGGCTGACGCCCTCGGGCACGCGGAAGGGCGCGACAGGATAGTTCTGCAGGGCCACTTCGAGGAAATCACGCACGATGGGTGTCGCCACCCGACCCCCGGCCTCGCCCGCGCCCATTTGCTGGGGCGAATCAAAGCCGACATAAGCGCCAACGACAATGTCCGGGCCAAAGCCGACAAACCAGGCGTCGCGGAAATCATTTGTCGTACCGGTTTTACCCGCCAGCGGGCGCCCGAGCGATCTCAAGGCCGTGCCCGTGCCGCGCTGAACGGCGCCTTCAAGTATGTGGACCACCTGATAAGCCGTTACCGGGCTGATGACTTCCTCGCCCAGTTCGGGCACTTCCGGTTCGTCCATACGCGGTTGCCACTCATCGACGTCGTATTCGTCGCTTGCGCGTGGGTCATGCACATAGATGGTATTCCCGTCGCGGTCCTGCACGCGGTCGATAATGGTGGGCTCGATTCGCGCCCCGCCATTCACCAGTGCGCCATAGGCGGTCACCAGACGCCAGAGCGTGGTCTCCCCGGCCCCGAGCGACATGGCCAGAACCGGTTCAAGATCATCATAGATGCCAAAACGCTCGCCATATTCGGCAATGGGTTCCATGCCCATTTCCTGCGCCAGGCGCACAGTCATGACATTCCGCGACAATTCCAGTCCGAGGCGGAGCGTCGACATGCCGTAGAAACGTTCGGAATAGTTCTGCGGCCGATAGAAGCGCAGATCCGGTCCGCCTGAGGCCACAAAGGGCGCATCCAGGATCATCGAGACCGGCGTATAGCCATTGTCCAGCGCCGCCGCATAAACAAAGGGCTTGAAGGACGAGCCCGGCTGACGCCGCGCCTGTGTCGTTCGGTTGAACTGGCTTTGCCGGAAAGAATATCCGCCCGCCATGGCCAGCACGCGGCCTGTGTGCGGATCCAACGCAAGCAGACCCCCATTGACCGCCGGCACCTGCCGCAGGCCAAAGCCCGCCGCATTGCCATCTTCATCGAGAAGGGCTTCGGTCAGGATAACATCGCCCACCGACAGCACATCTGACGGCCGGTTGATCGTGGGGCCCATCAGGCCATCCTCGAGGGATTGCCGCGCCCATTCCAGCTCCGACAGGGCGATTATGCCTTCGGCCGGTTCCGGGGCGGCATCCTCTTCCGTCTCCTGATTTTCAACGTCGATGAAATTGTTGCCGTCATCCTCCGGCTGGATCAGATATCCGATACGCACACTGTCGTCCGACACTTCCAGCACGACTGCGGGCATCCAGCCTTCATTGATATCGGGCGGGGTTCCCTCGAAAGCGTCCAGACGCTCGGCCCAGCCCTCACCGGCCTCGATCTGACCGAGCGCGCCGCGATAACCATGACGGCGGTCATAGTCTTCCAGACCGCTGCGGAGCGCGTTGCGCGCGGCCAGCTGCAATCTTGTATCCAGTGTGGTGCGGATCGACAGACCGCCATTGTAAAGCTGATCGTCGCCATAGGTATCGAACATTTGGCGACGGGCTTCCTCGACGAAATATTCGGCCGCGACATATTCTTCACCGCTGAAGCGCTCGATGACCTGCATCGGTTCGCGGGCGGCCTCCTCGGCCTCTTCCTGCGTGATGAAGCCTTCTGCCGCCATGCGCGACAGCACCCAGTTGCGCCGGTCCAGAGTACGTTCCGGATGACGGATCGGGTGGAAGCGCGACGGGCCGTTGACGACCGCGGCCAGGAAAGCCGTCTCGGCCAGGGTGAGCTCATCCAGCGACTTGCCGAAATAATTCATGGCCGCCGCCGCAACGCCGTAGGAGCGGCGGCCGAAATAGATCTCGTTCAGATACAGTTCGAGAATTTCGTCCTTCTCGAAGGCACGCTCAATCCGGCGCGCGAGAATCATTTCCCGGACCTTGCGTTCCAGACGCTGGTCGGACGACAAAAGGAAGTTCTTGGCCACCTGCTGGGTGATCGTCGATGCACCCTCCAACCGGTCATCGCGCAATACATTGCCGATATTGTTGATCGTGGCGCGGACAATGCCGAGGAAGTCCAGCCCGCCATGCTCATAGAAATGGGCATCTTCAGCAGCCAGGAAGGCGTTGGACAGGGTTGGTGGAATGCGATCAATCGGCACAAATATCCGGCGTTCGCGCGCGAATTCGGCAATCAGCCGACCATCACCGGCATGCACGCGGCTGGTGACCGGCGGCTCGTATTCTGCGAGCTGCGTGTAATCAGGCAAATCCTGGGAGACACGCGCCACATAAACAACGATGACCACCAGACCTATCAGTCCGGCGGCCACTGCCGCTCCACCGCCCCAGATGATCGCGCGGAACATATTTCGCCAGGTAAAGAGTTTCATGCCGCTCCCGTCAGACCGGTTGTATTGCTTCGTCTGTTGTCAACATTATGGCGAAGCCTGCAATGGAACGAAAGCCGTTTATCGTCTCAGGCGTATCAGGGAATGGGCGTCAGCTGTGCAGCCCGTACCGGATTGCGTCCCGGCTCCTCATTCCGCTCGAAGTAGGCATCAATGGCACTCAGCACGGCGGCCATCTGGCGCGCGCGCGCGCGCTCCGAACGCATATTGGCAAGATCGGCAGCATTGGTCATGAAACCCATTTCCAGAAGCACTGCCGGCACACGCGGGTCAAGCAGAACAAAGAGATTGGCCTGACGATGCGGGTTCTGAAGCAGAGGCCCGGCCTCTGCGAGGTGCTGGAGCATGACTTCGGCAAACGCGGCAGACTGATTGCGCTTTTCGCGCAGCTCCAGCTCGACAAGGATATTATTCACTTCAACAAGATTTGTGTGGTTCGCACCCTGCCGTGCAATCCGTCGCGCCCGGCTCTCGGCACGGTCGTTGAGCGTGTAGACTGCGGCCCCCCGCGTCTGAGCGCTCGGTGAGGAATCGGCATGAATGGACAGGAACAGGTCAGCGCGCTGTTCGGCCATAACACCGACCCGCTCTTCCCACGACGGATAGGTGTCATTGTTCCGGGTCATGTAGACAACATAACGACCGGTCGCTTCGAGCTGACGCTGCAGTTCGCGCGCCGCCGCAAGAGTCACATCGGCCTCCTCGGCTCCAGCCGCCCCGAGCGCACCCGGGTCATGGCCTCCGTGGCCGGCATCCAGCACGATAACGCGGCGCTCGCGCGGTGGCGGAACGTAAACGGCCTCGACACGTTCGGCGATCAGCTGGCTGAGATTTGAGGCTTCGGGAAATCCGGCCTCTGCCTCAGCCTGAACCGATTCGACCCGTCGCAGATCAACCACCAGACGATGATGGGGATTGTCGGCATTCGCGGGAATGCCGAATTGCCCGGTGATCACAGACGGGCCATCAAGCTCAAATACAATGCGAGACGCATTGGCGGACCGGTCGAAGAAGCGGAAGTCTTCAACGAGACCATATCCCAGTCCCTCACCGGTCTCGAGCCCCGAAACCGACCAGGCAGCGCGGGGCAGATCAACGACCAGGCGCATGGATGGATCAGAGACCGTGAAGGCGCGGAATTCCATTTCCGAGGACAGCTCTACTACGATACGGGTCTCGCCATCATCGCCGCCAAAGCGGACCTGACGGATTTCAGACGCATCTCGCGCGTCTGCCGCCGCGCCGACAGCCAAGCCCCACATCAGGAGCGAAATCAGGAATGAGGACGTTCTGCCCATGACACCACCATCGCAAACGCCGTGATTCGGTGCACGGCTTTTTTCCAGTGTTACCCCGTTTGCATTGACGTTTCGTTGACGACAGCCGTAATTCCGGCTTGCTGATCAAATGCTTTCCATTGCGGACGCTTTCGGGCATGTTGTGAAAAGTTCCGGAAGGTGAAGCGCTTGCGCCGCCTGACTGAGGTCCCGGTCCGGAACGCGCCGAGGCGGATGTCCGCCAAAACGCACTTCATCCCGCAGGCCAAATCTGTTGCGGCCTGCGCCCGAACCGTCCGTGAGGCGGCTCATCAGGAGCCCCTCACACCAGGAAAGTTTAACATGCGCGTCGCGCCGATTTTCCAGCCCCTACAATCTGATACAGACGGGTCTGTCTGCTGCGCCGCGCCGCCGCGTCCACTTGGGATGCGTGCAGGAGCAAATTTGCATGTCAAAGAAAATGCTGATCGATGCGAGTCACTCGGAAGAGACTCGCGTCGCCATCGTCGAAGGGTCCCGCGTCGAGGAGTTTGATTTCGAATCCGCGGCCAAGAAACCCATCCGCGGAAACATCTATCTGGCAAAAGTCACGCGCGTAGAGCCTTCTCTGCAAGCGGCCTTTGTAGAATATGGCGGAAATCGCCACGGCTTCCTCGCCTTCAACGAAATCCATCCGGATTATTATCAGATCCCTCATGAGGATCGCCTCGCCTTGCAGGCAGAGGAAGAAAAAGCTGTCGAAGAAGCGATGGCTGAGGCTGATGAGGCCGACGAGACGGAAGGCGAAGACGGCGCGGAAGACGACGCCGATGTCGAAGTCGAGGCCGTTGCCCGCAAACGCCGGAATTTCTTCCGGAAATACAAGATTCAGGAAGTTATCAAGCGCCGCCAGGTGCTGCTGGTCCAGGTCGCCAAGGAAGAGCGCGGCAATAAGGGCGCAGCGCTGACCACCTATCTGTCGCTCGCCGGCCGTTATTGCGTGCTGATGCCGAACACACCTCGCGGTGGCGGGATTTCCCGCAAGATCGCCAATGGCAGTGATCGCAAGCGCCTGAAGGAAATTACCAACGAGCTGGACCTACCGACCGGTATGGGCCTGATCGTCCGCACCGCCGGCGCCAGCCGCACCAAGGCGGAAATCCGCCGTGACCACGATTATCTGCGCCGCGTCTGGGACGACATCCGCGCCAAGACGCTGGAATCGGTGGCCCCTGCCCTTGTTTACGAGGAAGGTGACCTCGTTCGCCGCGCCATCCGCGACATGTATGACCGTGATGTCGAGATCGTGCTGGTCGAGGGCGAGGAAGGCTATAAGGATGCCAAGGGCTTCATGAAGCTCCTGATGCCGTCGCATGCTTCCAAGGTCCAGCAGTATAAAGAACCGATGCCGCTCTTTGTCCGGCATCATGTCGAGGACCAGCTGGAGTCGGCGTATAATGCCGAGACGCAGCTGAAATCGGGTGGCTATCTGGTGATCCACCAGACCGAAGCCCTGGTGGCGATCGATGTGAACTCCGGGCGTTCCACCAAGGAACGCAATATCGAAGACACCGCCCTGAAGACCAATCTGGAAGCGGCCGATGAGGCCGCGCGCCAGATGCGCCTGCGCGATCTGGCAGGTCTGGTTGTTATCGACTTCATCGATATGGAAGAAAACCGGAATATCCGGGCTGTCGAAAAGCGCATGAAAGATGCGATGAAGAAGGACCGGGCCCGGCTCCAGATGGGCCGGATTTCCCAGTTTGGCCTGATGGAAATTTCCCGTCAGCGCCGCCGGACCTCCATTCTGGAAGGCTCGACCAAGACCTGCCCGCATTGTGGCGGCAAAGGCTATCAGCGGACGCCGTCCTCCAGCGCACTGGTCGCGCTCCGCGCCCTTGAAGAAGAAGGGGCCCGCAAACGCGCCGCCAAGGTGCGTATCACCTTGCCGACCGATGTGGCGCTCTATCTGCTGAACGAAAAGCGCGATCATGTTCTGGCGCTCGAACAGCGCTATGATTTCCGCGTTCTCATCGGCGCTGATCCGGACCTCATTCCGCCCGACTGCAATGTCGAGGTCATTGAGGCACGCGATCGCTCTGATGAACCCGAAGTTGAAGCGGCTCCGATTACCCAGCATACGCCGGTCCCTGTTTCCGAGCCGGAAGACACGCCGGTCGAAGACAGCGGCAATGAGGGCGATGGCCGCCGTCGCCGCGGTCGCCGCCGGCGCCGGACAGAAGATGATGGAGCTGCCTCGACGGAAAATCAGGCGGCTGCTGAAGCGGATGGCGAAGACAGCGATGATGATGGCGAGGCCAGGCCCGCCGCACGTCCCGAGCTTGACGAGAACGGTCAGCCGCGCAAGCGCCGTCGCCGTGGCCGCCGGGGTGGACGGGGCCGGCGTCGCGGTCGTGGCAATGAACAGGGCGATGCCAACACCAACCAGGAAGGCCAACCCGACTCCAACGAGGCCACGGATATCGCCGAGGCACCCGCGGGCATGGCGGTGATCGATCCGGCCGCCGAAGCGGTGGCCCTGCCAACGGAACCCGCGGAAGCCGACAAGCCAAAGCGCCGGACACGCCGCAAAAAGACGGACGCGCCGGCCGATGCCGCTGCGGAAGCCCCTGAGGCGGATGCCGGTCCAAAAGCCGATGCCAAGCCGAAGCGCACGCGCAAGCCGCGCAAGAAGCCGGACGCCGTTGCCGAGGGCAAAGCGACCGCAACCGATTCGGCGGCAGACGAGACTCCGGCTGACGCCGGAGACGAGAAGCCCAAGCCCAAGCGTGCGCCCCGGAAAACCGCAGCCGCAAAAGCCAAGGCGGAAACCCCGGCGGACGAGTCAGCGCCCGAGGACAAGCCAAAGCCGCGCCGTGCGGCCAAAAAGCCCGCCGCCAAGGCCGAACCGAAAGCCGAGGCCAAGGCTGATGAAATGGCCGATTCTCCCGCCGAGTCGGCACCTGCCGAAAAGGACGCAAAGGACAATGCACCCAAGCGTTCAGGCTGGTGGCAGAAGGGTGCCAAGCTCTTTGGCGGCTGACATTTCGCACATCAGGGGCAACGGATAGGACTTGGTCCATCCGTTGCATGTGCTAGAGTTCGGGTTCAGCGGGGGCTGTTCGAAGGATAATTGTATGCGTGCCCTGATCGCTTTTTTCGCCGGAATTGTCTCAGTCTTCGGGTTTTCAGGCTCGGCCACGGCCCAGAGCCTGATCCGCGATACCGAAATCGAAATAATGCTGCGCGATTATACCGACCCGTTTCTGGTCGCAGCCGGCCTCGAACCCAGCGATGTGGGCCTCTACATTATCGCCGACCCGGCCATCAATGCCTTCGTCACGGGCGGACAGAATATCTTCATGCATACCGGCACCATTCTGGAAGCGACCGACCCGCTCCAGATCAAGGGCGTTCTGGCGCATGAAACCGGACACATTGCCGGGGCGCACCTTGCGCGCACCGGCGAAGCCATGAACCAGGCCGCCATTCCGATGTTTGCGACGCTCGGCCTGGGTGTTCTGGCGGCCTTTGCCGGTGAAGGCGGTGCAGCCGGTGCCTTGATGGCGTCCAGCCAGCAATTCGGGGCCCTGCAATTCTTTACCTACACAAGGACACAGGAATCGGCGGCTGATCAGGCTGCTATACGTTTTCTGGAAGAAACCGGTAACTCCGCCGAAGGCCTGATGGAATTCTTCGAGCGCTTTCGCTATCAGGAAGCCTTCAGCCCGGCCCGCCGCTATCCCTATTTCCGGACCCACCCGCTCTCCTCGGCCCGCGTGGCCGCGCTGAGAGAGGCCGTGGCGCGATCTCCCTATGCCGATCAGCCCGAAAGCCCGGAAGAGATTGCGCGCCTTGAGCGGCTGCAAGCGAAAATCTACGGCTTCATGGCTGAACCGGGTCATGTCTTCTACCGTTATCCGGAATCGGATCAGAGCCTGCCGGCGCGCTATGCCCGTTCCGTCGCCTATTACCATGATGCCCGCATGGCCGAGGCCCGCGAGGAAATCGAATCGCTGATTGCCGAAGAGCCGGACAATCCGTTTTTCTATGAACTCTATGGCCAGATGCTGTTTGAAAGCGGGCACGCCGCTGAATCCATCCAGTACCACCAGCAATCGGTCGATCTGATGCCGCAAGCGCCGCTTTTGCGGATCAATCTGGCCATGTCGATGATTGCAACAGACGATGATGCCTATCTGGAAGATGCGGGCCAGCATTTACGTGTCGCGCTCGATATCGAGCCGGACAATTCCTTTGCCTGGTACCAATTGTCGATTGTGCATGAACGCAACGGCGATACCGCCCGGGCGCAGCTGGCCATCGCGGAACAATCCTATGCCCTCGGCAATAGCGGGCGGGCCCTGCAATTTGCCGTGCGCGCCGCACCGCAACTGGAACGCGGTACGCCGGACTGGTATCGCGCCAACGAGCTCATCGGCGTCGCTCAGGCCAGTGCGCCCGCCCCCGGAGAACGCCGCGAACGGCGCCTGGGCTTGAACCGGTAACAGCATCGTCATTGGCACGGCCGAGCAGGAACGCTAGATACGGTTCTGGACCAATTTCGGGGAAGTTTGATGAAAGCGTTTTTTGCCGCCTTGACCGGCCTGTTTGCGATGCTTGTTTTTGCGGCACCGGCCACAGCCCAGTCTGACAGTGAATTCACCGAGGCCGAACGCGCCGAAATCGAGAGCATGATCGGCGACTATATTCTCGAAAACCCCGAAATCATCGAAGAAGCCCTGATCGAGCTGCAACGTCGTGCCCGTCAGCGCGAAAGCGAAGCAACGTCTTCGGCCATCCGCGCCAATGCCGACCTCATCTACAGCGATGCGCGCGACCCTTCGATTGGCCCGGACGATGCGCCGATCGTGATCGTGGAATTCATGGACTACAAGTGCGGCTATTGCCGGATTGCATCGGAATGGGTGGCAGAAGCCCGTCAGGCCTATGGCGACCAGATCCGCTTTGTGTTCAAGGAATACCCGATCCTTGGCGAGGAATCCCGCGTTGCAGCCCGCGCCGCTCTCGCCGCCCTGCGTCAGGGCGAGGATGTCTACTGGCGCTTCCATACCGCCATGGTGCAATCCAGCGGCCCCTTGCCTCAGGGCCGGATCGAGAATTTTGCCCGCCTCGCCGGTGTCAATGTCCCGCAGATGCTGGAAGACATGGATGACCCGGCGATCCAGCAACATATCGAACAGGTCTATGCCCTCGGACGGGCCATCGGGGCCGAAGGCACGCCCTTCTTCATCATCAATGGCCGCGCCGTTCCGGGCGCCAACCGCGATATGCTGGATGAGTTGCTGGCGGCGGAGCTGAGCCGCGTTCGCCAGGGCGGCTAGATCAACCCGCTGAGCGGACTGGACGGATCAGCATAGCGTTTTTTCGGCATACGGCCGGCCAGATAGGCTTCGCGGCCCGCAATCACGGCATGCTTCATCGCTGACGCCATGCGGATGGGGTCTTTGGCTTCGGCGATGGCCGTATTCATCAGCACACCGTCACAGCCCAGTTCCATTGCCACAGCCGCGTCCGAGGCCGTGCCGACTCCGGCATCGACGATGACCGGCACTTTTGCTTCTTCGATGATCAGGCGGATATTGACCGGGTTCTGGATACCCAGCCCGGAGCCGATCGGCGCGCCAAGCGGCATGATCGCACAACAGCCCGCCTCTTCGAGTTTCTTTGCGTAGACCGGATCGTCCGAACAATAGACCATGACCTGAAAGCCGTCCCTGATCAGCAATTTCGCGGCCCGGAGCGTTTCTTCCATGTCGGGATAGAGGTGTTTCGGGTCTGACAGGACTTCCAGCTTCACCAGATCCCATCCCCCGGCCTCCCGCGCCAGACGCAGCGTGCGGACAGCGTCTTCACCGGTAAAACAGCCGGCGGTATTGGGAAGGAAAATGTATTTTTCCGGATCGATGAAGTCGACCAGCATGGGCTGGTCCCGATCGGTGAGATTTACGCGCCGCACGGCGACGGTGATCATCTCGGCGCCCGACGCTTCCAGCGCCCGCGCATTCTGCTCATAGGTCTCGTATTTTCCGGTGCCGATGATGAGGCGCGATTTCAGCGTCCGGCCGGCGACAACAAGGGGGGTATCTTCCATGATTATCCTCCGCCCACGAACTGGACGATTTCGATCCGGTCGCCATCGGCGAGCACGGTTTCCGGGTGCAGGGATTTGGGCACGACTTCCAGATTGCGTTCAATGGCCACCTTTTTAGGGTGCAATCCAAGCACTTCAACCAGGCCGGAAATGGTCAGCCCGTCTGCAAAGTCCTGAATCTCGCCATTGATGGTCAGTTTCACGCCAACCGCCTCGCCTACTTGAATTCTTCTGTCAGGAGGTCGTAGAACGCGGCCTCCACGTCAAGGGGCAAGGCGCATTCATGGCAGCCAGACTGATGATCCTCAACGGGCCGAATCTGAACCTGCTCGGCAGCCGCGAGCCGGAGATCTACGGCCACGAAACCCTGGCCGACATCAAGTCCATGTGCGTTACGGCGGCCTCGCCTCACGGGCTGGAGATTGATTTCCGGCAATCGAATCACGAAGGCGTTCTGGTCGACTGGATTCACGAATCCCGCGAGGGATTCGCGGCTCTGATCATCAATCCGGCCGCCTATACGCATACATCCATTGCTTTACATGACGCTTTAAAGGCGGTTTCCATACCCGTCATAGAAGTGCATATCAGCGATCCGTCCACGCGGGAGCCATTCCGGCATCATTCCTTCGTGGGTCTTGTCGCGACCAGAACAATCGCAGGACGCGGTGCGGCGGGTTATGTCGAGGCGGTGGAGATTGCCGCCAGTCTGATCTAGAACACGCCTACCGAATCCGAGCCGAGGGACGAAAAACGCATGACCACGTCTTCCAAGTCCGGTGCGAAATCCGCATCCGCATTCGATCCGAAACTGGTGCGGGAGCTTGCCGACATTCTGCGCGATACCGAATTGACCGAGATCGAGGTCGAACGCGGCGATCTGCGTCTGCGCGTTGCGCGCACGCTGACCGCTGCACCTGTTCAACAGGTCATGGCAGCACCAGCCGCTGCGCCCGCTCCCGCGGCGGCCCCTGCTGCGGCCGCTTCTCCGGCGCCAAGCGCAAGCGAAGCGCCCGCCAATGCGACGCCTTCGCCGATGGTCGGCACGGTTTATATTCGCCCCAACCCGGATGCGGATGCCTTCTTCAATGTCGGCGATGCCGTGAAGGAGGGCGACACGATACTGCTGGTTGAAGCGATGAAAACCTTCAATCCGATTATTGCACCCAAATCCGGCAAGCTGTCGGCCATGCTGGTGGAAGATGGCCAGCCGGTCGAATTCGGCGAAGCCCTCTTTGTGATCGATTGATCGGCGAGACCTGATGTTTGAAAAAATCCTCATCGCCAATCGCGGCGAAATCGCGCTCCGGGTGCACCGCGCCTGTCGCGAAATGGGTATCAAGACCGTCGCGATCCATTCGGAGGCTGATCGGGACGCCATGCATGTTCGGCTGGCGGATGAAAGTGTCTGCGTCGGTCCCAACCCCGCCTCGCAATCCTATCTGAATATTCCGCAAATCATTGCCGCGTGCGAGATTACCGGCGCACAGGCTGTGCACCCGGGCTATGGCTTCCTTTCGGAAAACGCCCGTTTTGCCGAGATCGTCGAAGCGCACGGCCTGGTCTTTATTGGCCCGACGGCGGATCACATCCGGCTGATGGGCGACAAGATTGCCGCCAAGCAGGCCGTGAAAGAGGCCGGCATTCCGGTCGTGCCCGGCTCTGACGGCGGTATCAGCGATATCGACGAAGCCCGCAAAGTCGCGGACGGGATCGGCTATCCGGTCCTGGTCAAGGCTGCGGCGGGCGGCGGCGGACGCGGCATGAAGGTCGCGAATACGGCCAAGGATTTCCGTGAAGCCGTTGAAACTGCCTCGCGCGAGGCGGAAGCCGCCTTTGGCGATGGTGCCGTCTATCTGGAAAAATATCTGGGACAGCCCCGCCATATCGAGATCCAGATTCTCGCCGACACACATGGCAATGTCGTCCATCTGGGCGAGCGCGATTGCTCGCTGCAGCGCCGGCATCAGAAAATTCTCGAAGAAGCCCCCTCACCGGCCCTGACGCCGGAACAGCGCGAGAAGATCGGACGCGTCACACGCGATGCCGTCGCGGCGATCGGCTATCGCGGCGCCGGCACGATCGAATATCTCTACGAGAATGGCGAATTCTATTTCATCGAAATGAATACCCGCCTTCAGGTCGAGCATCCCGTCACCGAAGCAATTACCGGGCTGGACCTGGTGCGCGAGCAGATCCGCATCGCCGCGGGCGAAAAGCTGGGCTACACGCAGGAAGACATCACCTTTGAGGGCTGGGCGATCGAATGCCGCATCAATGCGGAAGACCCGGAAACCTTTGCGCCATCACCGGGCAAGGTGACGGAGTTTCATGCTCCGGGCGGGCTCGGCGTGCGCCTCGATAGCGGGCTGTATGCCGGCTATTCCATTCCGCCCTATTATGACAGCCTGATCGGCAAGCTGATCGTCCATGGCAAGACCCGCGAAGAAGCCTTGCTGCGCCTCAAGCGGTCTCTGGAAGAAATGGTCATCGGCGGCATCAAGACGACGAAGCCCCTGCATCTGGCACTGCTGGAGGAAGAGGCGTTCCTGTCAGGCGATTATCATATCCGCTGGCTGGAAAACTGGCTCGCAGACCGCGCCAGGGGCTAGACCATGCCGGGCTTCGGACCGGGCGAATTACTCGACTGCTATCGTACCGGCGTCTTTCCGATGGCGGATTCCGCTGACGACCCGCGCCTGTATCTGATCGAGCCGCCGGAACGCGCTAATATCCCGCTGGAGGGATTTCACCTGCCCCGGCGATTACGGCGTACGGTCCGGCAGGACAAGTTTGCCATCACGATCAATCAGGACTTCGACGCGGTCGTGGCCGCCTGCGCCGCGCCCGCTCCGGATCGCCGGCAGACCTGGATCAACGGGCCCATCCGCTGGCTCTATTCAGAGCTCCACAATATGGGTCACGCGCATTCCGTCGAATGCCGGATCAACGGCCAGCTCGCAGGCGGGCTCTATGGCGTGTCTCTCGGGGCCGCGTTTTTCGGCGAGAGCATGTTTTCGTATGCCACCGATGCTTCGAAGGTCGCGCTCGTGCATCTGGTCGCGCGATTGAAAACGGGCGGCTTCACATTGCTGGATGCGCAATTCATGACCGATCATCTCAGCCAGTTCGGCACGGAAGAAGTGCCCGCCGAAGTCTACCGTGAACGGCTGGCGGTCGCGGTGGCGCAGGAAGCGGATTTTTTCAAGATGCCCGAAGGCGCCAGCGGCGACTATGCCCTGCAGTCGATCGGCCAGACGTCGTAGACCGGGTGCTCCAGCGGATTGAGCGCCGGATTGGACGCAAACATCCAGCCAGAGAATATCCGGTCTCCGCCATCCTCGATGATACCGCCATCTTCGGCGCGGCGTTCGAACACCTCGACGAAGACAAAAATCTCAGGAGTTTCTTCCGGCGGACGTTCCCGGCAATAGCGCGGCAGGATTGTCAGGGATCCGAATTGATATTCCTCGCCGATCGGGATTTCAAAATCGACCGTCCGCGCCGTAACCTTGTCGAGACCGCGCATCACCAGAACACTTCCCGGCAGGCTGGAGCGCTGATTGTCCTGCTGCGCCCCCGCAGAGGCCAGCGGCAAGGCAAGAAGGACACAAAGGAGAAGACGTTTGATCACAGACATTCCATCATGATGCCGCGAAGCGGCGTCCACGTCGAGCCAGCTCACCCCTCAGGCGACCAGCTTTCATAATCAGCGCTATTGGCCTGCCGCTTTCCGCCGCGCGACAACGCGCCGGCCGGCTTGTAGGCATGCAGTGTGCCCGTCAGATTCGGCTCGTGGCCCTTTTCCCAAGCATAGGCGGCCTCATCGCCGGTGGGCGCATCTTCATAGGTGTGATGCAGCCAGCCATGCCAGGCCATCGGAACGCGGCTGGCATCGGCATAACCGTTGTAAACCACATAACGGCGGATGCGGCCGTCGGAACCGGTCGCCTTCTTTTCCTCGAAATACCTGTTGCCGAATTCATCCTCGCCAACTTTTGTGGCGCCTTTGGCGAATAGCGTCAGATAGGTGCCGGGCGTCGCATCATCCCACCAGGCGAAAATTTTTCCGATAAAGCCGAGCATCCCGCGATCCTTCAAGGGTCAGAGTCGGGCCAGAATATGCCTATCCACACCCGATAGGTCCAGTGCGCTGTGTGTCCATTGGGCAGTTCCCCTCCGGCGCGTATGCTTTCACCTGATGTAACTGATTCTCTTGATGCGGCGGGGCGGCCATGGCCAAGACAAAGACACCGGTTTTTTCAACATTTGATATTGCAGACCCGGATGGCGGGACGGGCGATGCCCTGCGGGCGCCGGAGGACTGGAATGTCAGCGCAGCCGCCGCTCTGGCCGAGCTCTGCACCATTGCCCGGCCTGTCGAATCCCGGATGAAGCCCGGCACAAAGGGCCCTGACATCTTGCGCAAGCGCAGCCCGGTCGGCACCGACGGCGCCCCGGAACGCGATGCCGAGGCGGTTTTTGACCGTATTGCCGTGCATTTTGCCGCACCAATGAAAGACGCGGCCATCCACGCCGCCCTCAAATCGGATCTTCTGGCGCGCCGCATACTGCCCGCCTCTGAACTCATCCAGCATGCAGGCGTTGATATCGCCTATGGCGATGCCATTCCGGCGCTGGATGCAGGTGAGAAAATCCTGCCGGTGGCTGCTGATAGCGGCGAAGCCCGGTCTCTGCCTCAGGATATCAGCAATGCCCGCCTCAAAGCGGCCGTCAGTGATGTCGGCGCGCGCGTTCTGCGTGACCGGCTGATGGCGATTGGTCATGCCGTGGCGCAATGCGCCGGAGAGGCCGAGGACTGTCTTGATCCGGCGCAAAATCCGGCGCTGAAGCGCGCTCTGCAGGCCGCCAGACGCGACGGTGCGCCCGATGAAGCCATCGAGCATGCGCTCGCTCTGGCGCGTCAGGGCGAGTTTGACGAGCCGGATCTCGGATTTGTGCCATCGGTAACGCCGCCTGCCCCGGTGCTGCAGATTCCGGCCACGCTTCTGGAAGCCGAAGCTGATGATGCGGTCTGGGCCTTCCATGACGGCACGGAGACCGCAGCGCGCACATGGTGGAACCAGATTGCCCAATCGGTCTGGAGCTTTGGCGCGCCGGAATTTCGGTTTGCGGGCGAACGCCCCTCACCGGGACCTGTCCTTTATCTGAACCTGCCGCTGTTCGGCACGGATATGAAAGCCATCGGCAAGACCATCGCGCTCTGGGCCGGCGCCCTGCGCGTAGGCGCCCGGAAATCGGCCCCCGCCGGCACGATCTCACTGACCGGCTTTGCCGCATTGTTTGCGCAGCTTGGCCTCCCCTATGACAGCGATGAAGCGCGCAACCTCGCCGCCGATATCGCCCGGGCGGCGATGTTGGCCGCGGGCGCACGCGTCACCATTTCCGCGATAGAGCCCGAGGGCGTCGTCGCGCGTCTGATGGAGGCGGATTCGCGCGGCATCGCGCCCCTGAATGACGTTCTGGTGCAGACCGCCACCGGCCGGGAATTGCGACCGAGCGTCATCACCGGATTGAAACACCTTGGCCTCGGCCTGACTGACAAGGGCGCCATGACCGCTTTTGCGCGCCCTGCACCGGACGCCGTGATCGCGCTCGCAGCAGCTCTGGAAGCTGACATCAACGGACCGGCCCCCGCCATCCTCACACTTCCGGCTGATGCCGGGCCGGATCAGGTCGCCCGCCTGATGCGGCAGGCTGGCAAGGCCGGGCTTTCGAGCCTGAAGATCGAGCATCAGGGAGCCGGTCTGACGGGCCTTCTGGACGAGATTGACGAAGACCTGGAGCCCGGCGAAGAACGGATCGTTGAAAAAATCATCGAGAAGATCGTCGAGAAGCCGGTCAATCGCCGCAAAATGCCGGATCGCCGCAAGGGCTATATCCAGAAAGCGACCGTCGGCGGCCACAAGGTCTATCTGCACACCGGCGAATTC
The DNA here is from genome assembly GCF_014323565.1 of Hyphobacterium sp. CCMP332. NCBI lineage: Bacteria > Pseudomonadati > Pseudomonadota > Alphaproteobacteria > Maricaulales > Maricaulaceae > Hyphobacterium > Hyphobacterium sp. CCMP332. The sequence goes on along the minus strand of NZ_CP058669.1, from coordinate 772,857 downwards.
GACAGCGGCGAGCTGGGTGAAATCTTCATCGACATGCACAAGGAAGGCGCGGCCTTCCGTTCGCTGATGAACAATTTCGCCATCGCGATTTCCATCGCCCTGCAATATGGCGTGCCGCTGGAGGAATTCGTCGATGCCTTCGTCTTCACGCGCTTCGAGCCCGCCGGCGAGGTGGAAGGCAATGACTCCATCCGCCATGCCACCTCCATCCTCGACTATCTCTTCCGTGAACTGGCCGTGTCCTATCTGGGGCGCAATGATCTGGCCGAGGTCCAGCCGGACATGACTGGCGGGATCGGCCGCGGTGTCGCCCGGGAGAAAACGCTGCAGGAAGACGCGCTGCGCTATATTTCCAAGGGCTTTTCACGCGGCCAGCTGCCCGACAATGTGGTCATGCTGACGGCGGATATGCGCAAGGCCAAGGCGGACGAGCGGGAGGCCGAGGCGCCGATCGCGCAGGACGTCCTGCCGCCTGACAGCTATGATGGCGATCCCTGCCCGGAATGCGGGCACTTCACCGTTGCGCGCCTGAATGACGGCACTCTGGATTGTCAGGCCTGCGGGTGGACCAAGATCAGCGGCAGCAATAGCGGCTAGTTTTCAATTACTTCGACACGACCGAACGGGACGCGTGGAAAGCCCAGATCGCCTTCCGGCGGCCAGTCGAAACCGCCCTGAGCCAGACGGCGTGAAAAATCCGGAACCGCATCGCGATCAAAGGGCGCGCCGCATCGGCAGGAATCGATGGCGGTCATCAGATCAAGATAACCATAGGGCCGGGCGTCGATTTCGGCCGCCACGGCGTTGGCTGCCTCCGTGTCGCCCATCCAGGCCAGCAGAATGAGATTGAACCAGTCAGCGTCCTCGGACAGGAATGGCGTCAGCGCCTCTCTGGCCGTATCGCCGCCGCGGCGGGCGGCCAGCCGGAGCGATTCCCATTCCCAGTGCGGCTGCAGTTGAGCCTCGGCCTCATCCAGCAAGCCGAGGCCCAGGAGCGCATCAAAGCCGATCACTTCCGCCTCATAATCCATGCCGCGCGCGCTCAAATCCTCGGCCCATTCGAGGGCCGCATTAAAATCGCCGCGCACGAGGAGCGTGTTGCCATAATAGAGCCGGGTTAAGGGGTTGAGCGGATCGCAGGCGACCAGCCGGGCAGCATAGGCCAGGCGCTGGTCCAGATTGCCGTAGAGATAGGCGAAATCCTGGGTCCAGTTGTCATGGGCACAGATGTCCGACGTGACCGCCAGCTCTAGCGTTTCGCTGGCATAGGTCCAGTTGTCAGCAAATAACAGGTCATTCACCGAGGCGATGGCGCGCCTTGCGTCACTGGTCGCCGTATCATAGGCGAGCTGCAGCAATTCACCGTGGCGGGCCCGCGCCTGCTCACGCGCCGCCTCATCGTCGGCCAGCGTGCCCTCGCTGAGAAGATGACCGTACCAGTCGCTCTGCAGGAGATAGGCTTCGGAGAAATCCGGCGCGAGTTCGGTGGCGCGGGCAAAAAACGCATCTGCCTGTTCGAGAAAGCGATTGGTGTCCTCCTCCTCGTGCGCCCGGTCCCACAGGCGCTGGCCCTGCTGGAATGCGATGAAGGCATCGATATTGCGCGTTCCGGAATTGCGCATCTGGCGGCGGTTTTCTTCGCTGAGCACGACATCAAGCACGGCCGCGACATTCTCAGCGATGTCTTCCTGTATCTCGAAAACATTCTCCATGGTCCGGTCATAGGTCTGGGACCAAAGATGAACATCGTCGGATGCGCGGATCAGCTGCACGGTGATGCGAACCTGTTCACCGGACCGGCGGACCGATCCTTCCATGACATGCGCGACGCCGAGGCTGGCCGCGATTTCCGGAATGGACGGCAGGTCGCGGCCGCGAAACTGGAAAGCCGAGGTTCGCGACGTCACGCGCAGATCCGGCAAAGCTGCCAGGGAATTCAGAATTTCCTCGGTCAGGCCATCGGCAAAATAGGCATCATCCCGGTCATCGGTGAAGGGCAGAAAGGGCAATACGGCAACGGAAAGTTCCGGCGGCACTGGCGGCACCAATTCACTCGCCTGGGTGGCTGTGCCGGCAGCGGGGGTTACAATGTTCACCTCGCTGTCATTGCGCGCCAGAGGTGGTGCGCCGGTGCGAATCGTGTGGCTGACGGGCTGCCAGGCGAGCAAGCCTGCAAACAGCACAATACCGCCCATCATCACATAATCGATGGGGCGCGGTGGCGGCAATGCCTCGGCTTCATCGGCATCAAGGCGGCGCGTGGCGCGTATGCCGTCCGGCGTCAATTCGAACGTCCAGGCAACGAACAGGACGACCGGGAATGCGGCCACCAGAAGGATCAGCGCCACGCTATCGGCCCAGACCGGCAGGCCGGCGGCGCCCTCGACACCCTGCACCACCTCGAATGTCACCCAGGCCACCGCCAGATACCCGGCGGCAAACCGGTACACATTCCGGCGTTTGAGCTCGAGCAGAAACCGTCCCATCCGTTAATGGGCCTTCAGCGGGGAACAGCCAAGTCTGGCCACGCGGATGACGTTCCGGCGCTGCAATTCCCGCAAAAGCTGACTCATGGATTTCCCCCTATTCCCTGAAATGACACGGATTAAGAATTAACTCAACGAATTCCGGTAATAATGCGGGAGTTGAGTCCGGCACCGGGCTTGCACGTCTCAGGCGAAATCCTGAAGGGAGCGATCCAGAATGAAACGCCTTGCACTCATCGCCGCCGCCATCGTTACGCTCGCAGCACCGGCCATGGGCCAGAACGCCGGCGAGATTGCCCGTGTGCAGGCCGGCTCGTCCTGTGCGGGATGTAATCTGTTTCAGGCCGACCTGGCCTATCGGGACCTGCCGAACGTGAACCTGTCGGGCGCTCGCCTGCGGCAGGCGAATCTCAGTCTCTCCACCATGAACGGGGCCAATTTCAGCCGCGCTGACCTGTCGGTGTCGGATCTGTTCGGGGGACGCTTCACAGGGGCGAGTTTCGCCCACGCCAATCTGCAAAACGCCAATCTGGTCGGTGCCTATTTCGGCAGCGCCAACTTTGCAGGTGCGGATCTGACCGGCGCTATTCTCTCCGGCGCCGAAATGGAGCGGGTCGGGGGCCTGACACAAGCGCAACTGGACACGGCCTGCGGGGATCAGGAGACACGGCTTCCGGCCGGCTTGCGTATTCCGGTTTGCTAACCGTCAGCTAACCGATGACTTACAGCGATTTAAGTCGAATTTTTGCTGAAATTGCTCTACTTCCTTAACCCGTGAAAAAAATTACCCTCTCTCTTCTGGCTTTGTTTGGCCTTCTGGCGGGGTCTGCCCTTGCAGGCGACGAACATCCGCACAGAACCATCACGATTTCAGGTGAATGCCGCAGTTGCGAGCTTGCGCGGGAAAACCTCTACGGGGCGGAAATTCTCGGCGCCCTGTTTGTCGATGCCGATTTTGATGGCGCGAATCTGACCCAGTCCGTCATTGTCGAGTCCCGCTTCATGGGATCGCAATTGAACGCGGCAGATTTTACGCGGTCCCGATTGTCCGGTGTGATTTTTCACGGATCATCCCTTCAGGGCGCGGATTTTTCTCATTCCCGGGGCGAACGGGTCCGCTTTGATGCGTCTGACATGGCGGATGCCGACCTGACACGTTCATTGATGATTCTGGCCAGCTTTATCGAAACCGATCTCAGCCGCGCTGACTTCAGCTCGGCGCGGCTGTTCAATGCCCGGTTTGATGCGGCAATTCTGGACGAGGCCGACTTCACCGATGCGCGATTGCCGGGAGCCATTCTGCGCAATTCACACGGTCATAATGTGTTTTTTGTCGGCGCGGACATGCGCGGTGCCGACCTGTCAGGCGCACATCTGACCGAGGCGAATTTCGAAGGTGCCAATCTGAGTGGCGCCCGGTTGGCCGGTGCGATTCTGATTGATGTCCGAGGACTGACGCCGGATGCCGTGCAGGACGCCTGCCGGGATGCCGAGAGCCGCCTGCCCGAAGGGCTGGAATTGTCTGATTGCGGCGAATTGCCGATGGAGGCTGCGTCTTCCGGCAACCGGCCCCAGACCCTGACCTTCACCGTATCGCAGCGGCGGATCAATGAGGCCAGCCCCGCCGCACCGCGGGGCGACGGCGTCGTTCGACTGGAGCTGATCCGCGAAGAGCAGGCACGCGCCATTGCAGAATTCGAGGTCACCCGCGAAGCGCTGGAAATGACCCGCAGAGCTATCGCCGAGGCTCAGGTTGCCACGCAACATGTTGATGCCGAAATACGCGAAGAGATGATGCAGGCGGCCGAACGGCGCATGGAAGAGGTCGAATCCGCCGAGGCAGAACTCCAGCAACAGCGCGCCCTAATCGTCGAGCAATTGCGCGACAACCCGGATCTGTTGCGGGTTGTGCGCAACTCCGGAGAGCGGCTGGTCTATCGTGAAGATGCCGACATCATCTCCGGCAATGCCAATAGCGGATCTGTCGTCATTGACGGCAATCGCTATCAGCTGAATGGCCGGTATCGCTGGGTTTTTGAAATGCCGGCACCGCCGAGCACACCGTCCCGGCCCGAAGCGCCTGTCGACCCGCTCGGCCCGAAGGGTCCGGGCGAAATGCCCGAACCTTCAGACCCGAATTGATCAGCTCTTTTTGGGGTCCTGAGCGACCACGCGAAGGCTGAGTTCCTTCAGCTGCGCCGGGTCGGCTTTCGCCGGCGCATTCATCAGCAAATCTGCGGCCTGCTGGTTCATCGGGAAGACGCAGACTTCGCGCAGATTTTTCGCACCAACGAGCAACATGACGATGCGGTCCACGCCGGCGGCCATACCGCCGTGCGGCGGCGCGCCATATTTGAAGGCGCGATAGAGTGCACCAAAGCGCTCCTTCACCACGTCCGGACCGAGGCCGGTGATGCCGAAGGCCTTGATCATGGTCTCCGGAATGTGATTCCGGATAGAGCCGGACGCGATTTCAAACCCGTTACAGACCAGGTCGTATTGCTGGGCTTTCAGCGCCAGCAAGGCATCCGTGCCTTCGGCCTCGGCGGCTTCCAGTGCCGCCATGCCGCCCTTGGGCATGGAGAAGGGGTTGTGCGAGAAATCGATCTTCTTGTGGTCTTCATCCCACTCATACATCGGGAAGTCGACAATCCACGCCAGGGCGAAGCGGTCCTGGTCGACCAGATTCAGCTCCGCGCCCACGCGATCCCGCGCCTTGCCGGCAAAGCTGACAAAGTCTTTTGGTACACCGGCGACAAAGAAGACGGCGTCGCCATCGTCCAGACCGAGCTGATTGCGGATCGCCGCGGTGCGATCTTCACCGATATTCTTGGCGACCGGACCGGCACCCTCTCCGTCGCGGAAGAAGATATAGCCCAGTCCCGGCTGACCTTCTTTCTGCGCCCAGGCATTCATCCGGTCGCAGAACGCACGAGAGCCACCAGATGGCCCCGGGATCGCCCAGACTTCCACTTTCGGGTTCTTCTCGATCATGCCGGCGAAAATCTTGAAGCCGGAGCCGGCGAAATGCTCGGTCACATTCTGCATCTCGATCGGGTTACGCAGATCCGGCTTGTCGCTGCCATATTTGGCCATGGCAACATCGTAGGGAATGCGCGGCAAGTCGGCGGTCACCGGCTTGCCGTTGGCAAAGTCCTCGAAGACGGAGCGGATAACCGGCTCCATCGTCGTGAAGACGTCTTCTTCTTCAACGAAGCTCATCTCGACATCGAGCTGGTAGAATTCACCCGGCAGACGGTCTGCGCGCGGATCTTCATCCCGGAAGCAGGGTGCGATCTGGAAATAGCGGTCAAAGCCGGAGACCATCAGCAATTGCTTGTATTGCTGCGGGGCCTGCGGCAGGGCGTAGAATTCGCCCGGATGGATGCGGCTGGGCACGAGGAAGTCGCGGGCGCCTTCGGGTGACGAGGCCGTCAGGATAGGCGTGGCGAATTCGAAGAAACCGGCCGCCGCCATCTTGTCGCGCATGGCGCGAATGATCGCCACGCGGCTCATGATGTTGGAATGCAGCGTTTCGCGGCGCAGATCGAGGAATCGGTATTTCAGGCGCACTTCCTCGGCCCATTCCGGCTCGCCGAACACCGGCATCGGCAATTCTTCGGCGGCCGACTGGACGGCGACGTCTTCGACGCGCAATTCGATCTCACCCGTGGGAAGGTTCGGATTGATCGCCTCGGAAGACCGCGCCACGACCTTGCCTGTGATGGTGACCACGCTTTCAACGCGCGCGCGCTCCAGCAATTCAAAGTGCGGGCTTTCCGGCTCCAGCACACACTGGGTCAGGCCGTAATGGTCGCGCAAATCGATGAAGAGCAGGCCGCCATGGTCACGTTTGCGATGGATCCAGCCGGAAATCCGGGCCGTGGTGTCAACGTCGCTGGCGCGAAGCTGGGCGCAAGTGTGCGAGCGGTAAGCGTGCATGGTGAAATCCGTTCCGGAAAGCGCGTGAATTTGATCGGCGCGACATGGCGGAGAAGCCCGCCTGTTGTCAAGAATTGGGGTGTGTTTCGGGCCGGTCCAAGTGCGCGTAAGACGGGAACAGGTCCGAAAATGGAATCAGCGTGCGGCGCGTCAGAGCGGTGACCTGTCGAGCCGGGCGGAATCGGTGATCGTGCTTCCGGCCACGGCTGCCGGCAAATCGTCCACTGGCGTGCGCCCGACGGACATGCCGCGCGCCCATTCGCGCCCACCCGCCTCGACGCGCTGTTGGATACCGGCTGTCGTGACACCGTCGCTTGCCGGAAATCCGCCCAGCTGGACAGCCAGCGTGTCGATGGCGTCGGTCTGAGGCCCGGCCCAGATGCAAGACAGGCTGTCGCCATTCCACAAAAGCAGCACGTACTCACCGTTATGGGACAGGAAGCTGGATGTTTCCGAATTGACCGCGCCGGTCACGCCCGCGATCAGCCGGTCAAAATTTGCCTCACGGGCCGTTGGCGGCAGATCCGGCATGAACGACCAGAAAAGCGCGGCGCTGAAAGCCGGGATAACGGTGGCTTGATCCTCGGACGGAACGGAAGTCCATCCGCGCTCCATCATGTGATCGCGAATGGCCGGTCCCTGGGCATCGATCGGGGTGCAGACGGCCATCAAGGCAGAAACCTCTGGCGCAGGCGTGACCGTGATCTCTTGCGCATTGAGCGGAGGCGTCATGGCGATGACGGTCAAAGCCGACAGGGAAAACAGGGGCGTTCGTAGCGACTGCGTGGACAACATTGGAGGTTCCTGAATTATCTGAACTTATCAGGCGAAAGTCCCCCGACACATCCAATATTGCCCGAGGCCTCGTTTGCGGGTCAACTCTTATCGCACGCACCGAATTTCCTGCTGCTTCCATCGGCGTGGAAAGTTCGCGAAATTCGCTTGTCCACCTGATCACAGCCCCTCTCCCAGAAACCCAAATTGAGAATATCCAGAATGTAAGTGATTATTCACTTGCAATCTTTTCCAGGGTCGATTATCCAGATTGTGAATGAACGATCACATACCCCTTCTGGAGGCCAGAAAAATGGAAACCTATCTCGACAAAACCCTTCTGGAGCGCGGCCCGGACGGTATCGGTATTACCGGAAAGCCGGGGTCGACCAAGGCGCGAATCGAGCGTGCGGCGTTGAAACTGTTTGCCGCACAAGGTGTCGATGGCGTCTCGATCAAGGAAATCGCCAGGGCGTGCGACATTTCCGACGGGGCGATGTATCGCCATTTCGACAGCAAGGAATCGCTGGCACACACATTGTTCCAGGCGATCCACGCCAATCTGCTGGCCATGCTGCAAGAGAACGTCTCGCCTCATGACGGGCTGGAAGCGACCGTGCGCGCCATGGTCACCGCCTATTGCGAGCTGGCCGAGCAGGACCCTGCCGCCTTCGCCTATCACCTCACCGCCCGCAACACCGTGCTGGCGCGCGCCGGCGATGGCGGAGCCGACCCCTCCTCCCTGATGGCACGCCGTATCGAGGCGGCCATGGGTGCGGGCGACATTCCCAAGGGCGATCCGGAACTGAAATCGGCGATGGCGCTCGGCGTGGTCATGCAGGCGGCGGAATATCGCCTCTATGGCCGCATCACGACGCCCCTTACCGACCTCATCGATACGTTCACCGACGGCGTCATGGCCGTTCTGAAGGCCGCATAAGGAGACTTCCCATGCGCTCGACAATCTTCAACATCCTCTACTGGACGGTCTCCGGCCTGTACGGCGTGCTTTGCGCCATTCTCGCCCTGATCCCCGGCAAATTCTTTCTGATGCATGGCGTGCGGTCCTATTGCCGCCTCGTCGTCCTGATGATGCGCGTCATTTGCGGCATCAGGGTCGAGGTGCGCGGACAGCGGCCAAAGAACAAGGCGGTCATCATCGCCGCCAAGCACCAGTCCTGGGGCGATGGCATCGTGATGATCGCCAAGACCGGCAATGTAAATTTCGTGGTCGGGGATCACATGCTGAAATTCCCGCTGATCGGCTGGGTGCTGAAACGCGCCGGGGCCATCGTGGTCAACAATAATGGCGGCCGCAAAGCGCTCGAATCCTTGAATGACGGCATCACGCGCTCACAAGACGAAACCCGCCCCATCCTGATCTATCCGGAAGGACATCTCACGCCCGTCGGCACCGGCAAACCCTATCGCAAGGGCGTCTATCGCCTCGCGACCAGCCTGAACCGCCCGGTCGTGCCGGTCGCGACCAATCTGGGTTGTTTCTGGGCCCAGCAGGAATGGGCCAAACATCCCGGCACCGCCATCATCGAATTCATGGAACCGATCTCGCCCAAGCTTGACGGGGTCAGCTTCATGGCCACGCTGGAAACCACAGTTGAAGCGCGGTCGCGCCAACTTGAAGAGGAGGCGCAATCATGAGCGCAAAAATCGCTGTCAGCCTGATCGGTCAACGCCGCTACTGGCCCATGCTCGTCGCCCAGTCGCTGGGGGCCTTCAACGATAATCTGTTCCGCTTTTCACTGATCTCGCTGGCGACCTACAGCTCGCTGACGCTTCTTGGCCGCGGCGAGGAATGGATGAACCCGACGGCCGCCACCGCCTTCACGCTGGCCATGTTCCTATTCTCTGCCATCGCCGGGCGCGTGGCCGACAAATACGACCGGACGCGCATTCTACGTTTCACGAAGTTCGCGGAAATCTGGCTGATGCTGCTGGCTGCGGTCGGGTTTTTCCTGCAATCGGGCATTTTGCTGGTGGTCACCCTGTTCTTCATGGGCATGCAGTCCGCCTTCTTCGCGCCGACCAAGAATGCGGCCCTGCCCAATCTTCTGGAAGATCATGAATTGGTGCCGGGCAATGCCTTCCTTTCCGGATCTCTGAACATGTCGATCCTGCTGGGGATCGTGGTTGGCACATTACTCGCCGGATCCCATCAGGGGGCGATGATTGTTGGCGGCATTCTGGTGGGGGTTGCCATTTTGGGCTGGGTCAGCATCCGGCAATTGCCATCCATTCCGGCCGCCAATCCCGACATGAAAATGAGCTGGAACTTTGTCGGCGAGACCTGGCGTGTGCTTCGTTTTGCCGGTGACTATCCGCGCGTTTTGCGGCCCATGCTGGGCGTGGCCTGGTTCTGGATGCTGGGCGCGGCGATTGTATTCTCGGTCATGCCGACCTTTACCTCCGGCGTTCTGGGCGGCGATCAGAATGTGCTCTCGCTGTTCAATGCCTCCTTCACGATTGGCGGCGCACTGGGCGCCATTCTCTGCGGCGCGCTGAGCGGCCGGGGCAATGCGCTGATCTTCAGTGTCATCGGAGCCATCGGCCTTGTCGTATTCCCGACCGACATCGCGCTCTATACGATGAACCGGCCGGTTCTGGCCGATGATGCTGCCCTGATGGGCGTGTCTGCCTTCATCGCGGATCCTGCCAATTGGCGCATCCTTGGCGATCTGGTGTTCGCCGCCGTGTCGGCCGGTCTGTTTGTCGTGCCGTTACAGGCCATGGCCCAACGCCGTGCGCCCCAGGAATTGCGCGGCCGGCTGCTGTCGGTTGGCAGCATTCTGAATGCGGGTGCCGCCACGATTGGCAATTTCGCCCTGCCCGCCGTTCTGGCCCTCACCTTGCCCATTCCGGCTGCCTTCCTGCTGGTTGCAGCGATCAGCGCCATGATCGCCCTCTATACGCTCTACTGGCATCGCAAATTGAAGCAGGAAGCGGGCTGAACAGGCCTCTCGCCAAGTTGAGCGAAGGCGTTTAAACGCGGTCTCGATGAAACTGATTACAACGAACCAGGAACTCGAGGCCGCGTGTGATGCGCTGGTGCAATGTGACTTCATTGCAGTGGACACCGAATTCATACGCGAAAGCACCTTCTGGCCCCAGCTCTGCCTGATCCAGGCGGCCGGCGGCAAAACCGAAGTGCTCATCGATCCCCTCGCCGAGGGGATTGATCTGGAGCCCTTCTACGACGTTCTGGCGGACGACCGGATCATGAAGGTCTTCCACGCGCCGCGTCAGGATCTGGAAATTTTCTATCACATGGCTGACGGGATGATCCCGGCACCGATTTTCGACAGCCAGGTCGCCGCAATGGCGCTCGGACTCGGCGATTCAATTGCCTATGACAAGCTGGTCATGGCGCTGCTGAAGCATCCGATCGACAAGGGTTCGCGGTTTACCGACTGGGCGCGGCGTCCGCTGACACCGGCGCAATCGGGCTATGCGCTCGCCGATGTGACGCATTTGCGCGACATGTATCCGATCCTGCGCGACCGGCTGGAAAAGGCCGGACGGATCAGCTGGGTGGCCGAGGAAATGGCGATCCTGACCAATCCGGCGACTTATGAACAGCATCCGGAAAATGCCTGGCAACGGCTGAAGGTTCGCAAGAATAGTCCTAAATGGCTGGCCGGGCTGAAAGCGGCTGCGGCCTGGCGCGAGGAAGAGGCGCAGACCCGCGACATTCCACGACAGCGCATCGTCAAGGATGAAGGCCTCTATGAGATCGCTCATGCGGCCCCGACCAAGCCCGACGATCTTACAGGCATGCGCGCTTTGCCGCGCGGCTTCGAGCGCTCGGCCCCGGCCCAGCGCCTGATCGAAAAGCTGGCCCCGGCGCTGGCCGATCCGAAAGCCTATGCGCCGGATGTGCCGCCACCGCCCCGGCGTCCCGAAGGTGCCAGCGCGATCGTTGAATTGCTGAAAGTCCTGCTGAAACTGGTTGCCGAAGAGGCCGATGTGGCGTCACGGCTGATTGCTACGGTGCCCGATCTGGAAGCGATCGCCACCAGCGACACCGCCGATGTTCCGGCGCTGAAGGGCTGGCGGCGCGAGCTGTTTGGCGAGGCGGCCCTCGCCCTCAAGCACGGCAAGATCGGGCTGGTTCTGGAAAAAGGCAAGGTCGTCGGAAAGCGGCTCTAAAGGCTCTTTACCACCGGTTCCAGATCCAGCGATTCAGCGAGTTGCTCGAAGCGATAACGCGCGCGTTCCACCACCAGATCAGCGTCGGCTTGCGGCGCGCTGAGGACAAGGCGGCGATCATGGCATGACAGCGAGAACCGGCTGAGCAAGGCTTCCGAGCGTCCTGACAGCGCCGCCGAGAACCTCAAGCCCAAACCATAGGCCAATGCCCATTGGCGGGTTTCCTCATCCAGCAAATGCAGGAAGACGCGGTCATCCGCCGGGGCTTTCTTGCCATCATATCGATGGTACAGCGCCAGCCCCATATAGGCCCGCTCGGCATGCGCGATGCCGGCGAAAGGTGCATAGAGGGCCAATTCCTGCGCCAGTGCGGCGCGGTGATCCGGGTGATGGCGCGCCCCGACATCGCAGAGCCGCGCAGCGGCAGCGCGGATCAACGGGCTGCGATTGCCGAAAATCGTATCGCGTTCGACAAAGACCGGCTCCAGCCAATTGGCAATTGCCCGGCCAAAGCCCGGACTGGGAGCCGCCGGGCGCGCAACGGCTTCAGCGCCGGACAGGAGCGGGTCCACACCCCGCACCGCTTCGGGCAGGGTATTGAAGACCGCGCCCTCCCTGACCCCGAAAGCGGAAAAGACCACGCGATTGAACTTGCCCTTCTTCATCAGGCGTTTCAGCAACAGCCCGGCATAGGGCAGCATGGCGGCGCGGCGCGCGGAAATACCGGGGATGCCGGTCAGAGAGACCACGCTGAGCCGGGAAGCCAGATCCGCAATCTCCCTGGCCGCCATCCGGCTGAGCTGGAATTGATGAATGACGCGCAAGGGATAGTCCGCTTCGGCAATGGCGAGATGCGCCAGCGCGCGCCATGAGCCGCCAACGGCATAGAGCGTGTCGCCGCATTGCTTCAGAACCGGTGTCGCCGGTTTCAATATCCTGTCGATCCAGGCTTTCGCGGCCTTGCGATCAAGCATCAGATTATCCGGCGCCGCCAGCGGTCCCAGCGGCAGGGTGATCCCCTCGCCGGGCATTCCACGCGAAACCGGCACGATTTCCAGACTCGACCCGCCCAAATCAGCAGCGGCACCTGTCGCGTCCGGCGCGCCGGCAATCACGCCCATGCCCGCCAGATGCGCTTCCTCGGCGCCCGACAGCACGGCGATATCGACGCCTGCCTCTTTTTTCGCGCGCTTGATGAATTGCGGTCCGTCCTTCGCATCGCGCACAGCGGCCGTCGCGAGCACGATCCGGTCGCTAACCCCTTTGGCATCCAGCAGAATGGCAAAGCGGCGCAACGTGCGTAAGGCCGCCTCCACCCCTTCAGGGTTCAACTTGCCGGTCTCGCCAACCCCTTTGCCGAGGCCCGCGCTGGTCTTCTCGTTGAAAACCGGCCAGAGCGCGCGGCCCTCAATACGGAAATGCACCAGGCGGACCGAATTGGAGCCGATATCGATGACAGCAAGATCATGCTCTACGGCATTCTCGCCGGTGAGAATTTTACACGGTCGGGTCAAAGACGCGGACCTGAATACGGCAAGGTCAGCGGCTGATCATTTTTTAAGGCCTGTCCGCGGCCCGACAGGCTCGGATTGGTCATGAAATAATCATGCGCCGAGAAACGCTTGTTGAGGTCGCCGGTATCCACGCGCTCGTATTCGCCATTGGCCTGCATATACCAGCTCTGGTCATCATCGTTGAGATTGGCGACCATGATCTGGTCCAGAATCTGGCGATGGACGGTCGGGTTCTGGATGGGCGTGAGCACCTCTACCCGGCGATCAAGATTGCGCGGCATCCAGTCGGCCGAAGAGATGAACACTTTCGTTGCCGGACTTGGCATGTCCGCGCCGTTGGCAAAGCAGACAATGCGCGAATGTTCCAGAAACCGCCCGACAATGGATTTGACGCGGATATTGTCCGACAGGCCCGGCATTCCGGGGCGAAGACAGCAAATGCCGCGCACGACGAGCTCGCACCGGACGCCGGCCTGACTGGCCCGGTAGAGCGCATCAATGATTTCGGGGTGGGTGATGGAGTTGAGCTTGGCCCAGATGCCGGATGCTTTTCCGGCACGGGCATTCTCGATCTCCCGGTCGATATGCCGGATCAGGAATTCCTTCATGCCGATCGGCGAGATCGACAGGCGTTCGAGGTTTTCCGGACGCGCATAACCGGTGACATAGTTGAAGATACGCCCGGCATCACGGCCAAAGGCCGGGTCGGCCGTAAACAGCGACAAATCCGTATAAACCTTGGCGGTGATGGGGTGGTAATTGCCGGTGCCGAAATGCGCATAGGTCTGGAGCTCCCCGGCCTCGCGGCGGACCACAAGACTGATCTTGGCGTGGGTTTTGTATTCGATAAACCCGTAGACGACCTGAACGCCGGCGCGCTCCAGATCGCGCGCCCATTTGAGATTGGCCTCTTCATCGAAGCGGGCCTTCAGTTCGACCAATGCGGTTACGTTCTTGCCGCTTTCTGCCGCTTCGATCAGGGCGGCGACAATCGGCGAATTCTTGGAAGTGCGATAGAGCGTTTGCTTGATCGCCACGACTTCGGGGTCGGCGGCCGCCTGACGCAGGAATTGCACCACCACGTCAAAACTCTCATAGGGGTGGTGAACCAGAATATCCTTGGCCCGGATGGCTGCGAAGCAATCGCCGCCATGGTCCTTGATACGCTCGGGAAAGCGCGGTTCATAGGGCTCGAAGGCGAGGTCATTGCGATCCTCGGGGATCAGCTGGGAAAGCTGGGCCATGCCCAGAATGCCATCGACCTCGATCGTGTCTGCGCTATCCGCCTTCAGATGCCCGGCGATAAAGCGTTTGAGATCCTCGGGCATACCGGCATCGAGTTTCAGCCGGACGAGCTGACCACGACGGCGCTCTTTCAGAAGCTGCTCGAATTCCCGAACAAGATCCTCGGCTTCTTCCTCGATCTCGATATCGCTGTCACGAATGATCCGGAATGTGCCCTTCCCTTCCAGGTCATGTCCCGGAAACAGATTGTCGAGGAAGAGCGTCAGCACGGTTTCCAGCGCCACATAGCGCTTGATCGGCTTACCCGCCTTGTTGAAGCGGCGATCTGGCAGTTCAATGAAGCGCTTGACCCCGTTAGGCATCGGCACCAACGCCGTCATCAATTTGCGGTCGGATTGACGGCGCAGCTTCAGGACCAACGAAAAGCCGAGATTGGGGATAAATGGAAACGGGTGAGCCGGATCAATGGCCAACGGGGTGATGACCGGCAATATGTGCTGGAGAAAATCCTCGGACAGCCAATTCTTGTCCTGCTTTGAAATCTCGGTCTCGCTCAGCAATTTGACGCCGGCACGGCCCAGTTCGTTTTTCAGCTGCCGCCAGCGGATCAGCTGTTCATCCATCAATTCGCCCGCGAACTGATGGATCCGCTTCAGCTGTTCGGCCGGGGTCAGGCCATCTATGGAGGGCGTGTTGACGCCATTGCGAACCTGCGCCCGGCAGGCCGCCACGCGGACCATGTAGAATTCATCCAGATTGCTGGCCGAAATCGACAAAAAGCGCAGCCGCTCCAGAACCGGATGATCCTTGTTGGCGGCCTCTTCCAGAACACGCATGTTGAATTGCAGCCACGACAATTCGCGGTTCAAGAACCGGTCGGTCGACGCTGACAATTCTGACGGCTGGCCATCCATGATCATACTTTCACTCGATTCGGACGAGGCCGTGCCCGGAATAACGCCCATCAATCCTCTCCAACCGCGCCCTGTTCGTCCAGCACGCGCCGTGCAACACCGCGATTGATCGTGGTGCGGCGCGCCAGCGCTTCGCGATCCAGCTCGTCCACCAGACGCCGCGCACCTTCAACCGAACGCTCCATTCGCGGCAGAAGATAGTCAATCAGACCCTCCACGAGCGGCGATTGCCGATCCTTGAAGAGCTTCTTCAACAAGCGCGCCAGCAAGGCGTCATCGGGCTCCTGCAGCTCGGCGGTCGAGACCGCTTTCAGCCGCGATTGCAGGTCCGGAATATCAGTCTGCCAGCGGGCCGGAGCTTCACGCGCCGTCAAAAGCAGCGCTGGAATGGTTTCGCGCTGCGCCCGGTTCATCAGATGAAACAGGGCTGCCCGATCGGCAAAGCGATCGGCATCCTCGATCGCGACAGGCTTTGCGTCCGGCAGGCCCTCCAGCGCATTCGCCAGATCGCGGCCGCTCAATACGAGACCGCCGCTTTCGCGCGCCCACATATGGGTCAGATGGGTCTTGCCCGTGCCCGGAGGACCGTAAAGCACCAATACCCGGCCGGGCCATGCCCGCCAGCCCGCCAGCGCCCAGCGGGCAGAGGCATTGGCTTCGCCATCGACGAAGCTTTCCGCGCTGTAGTCCTCACGAGGCGGAAGGCCGAGCGCGAGCTGTTCACCCATTGGTATTCACTTTCTAGCGCGAACGCACCACAAGGCCGAGCTCGGCATCTTCCATCAGGCGGGCACCGCGGGCATCAAGTTCGCGTTGCAGCTGGCTCATGGCTCCGCGATATTGCAGCGTCATCATGGCGCCGGTCGGCGCGATGGCATCCAGCTGGGCCGAACTGATCAGAGACGCACCGGTCAGAGCGTTTTGCAAACGCTGCCATTCGGCGAGCGAATTATAGAGCACGGTCACGGTGAGGGTTTCCGCCATGCCGCCGCGCACAATGGCTTCCGCTTTCCAGTCCGCTTCAAGCGCACTGACAAATCGGCGCGCCGCCGTGCGGTAGGTCTGAGCCGCCATGGTCGGGATGGACAGGCTGGTCACCTCACCGCTGCCATCAAAGGAAAACAGACGCCCGTCAACGCGAATACCGCCTTCGGAGCGATTGGCAATCATGACCGCCACACGCGACACGCCGTAGGCCTGCGCGACAGAACGCAGCTGGTCCTCATTCATCTGTGCGGCGCCGGCACCATCAATCAGCATGCGGCCCGCATCGCCGGACGGCGCGCTGACCGGAGAGAGGGCGTGTTGATAGCCGCCTGTGCGCCATTCCATCAGCCAGGGATTTTCGTTGGTCTCGCCGGTCTCGGAATTGGTGGAATTCCAGAGCCAGTAGCCATTGCCGGTCTGCAGGACCGGCAGCACCAGAATCTCGCGGGCCTGCCCCTCGACAAAGGGAACGCCCAGCCCGTTGAGCCAGCTGCGCACGGCGCGCGGATCAAAGGTGACGGTGAGCTCGCCGAGATAGCGCGTGGCGCTGCGTTGCTCGTTGCGGACCTGAAGTCCGCCAATCATCATGGCGGCCTGATCATTGCTGATGTCCGGCACCAGTGCTCGATCTTCCGGCAGGGTCAGGCGTTCAACCAGCGCCCGGACGGCGGCCACCTGCCCGTTCTGCATGGCAAGTGTCTGGGCTTCCAGAGCATTTGAGGCCGTGGCATCAATCGGCACGCCCACAACTGTGTAGGGTGAGTCGGCAGCGGCAAGGCCGGTCCAGACGGTAAGCGCGGCAATGGCTGCAAAAATCTGACGCATCATGGCGCGTTCCTCTTCGCATTCGGATATATCCCCCGTTATACCCGCCTTACGCGCGCGGTGAAGCCCGCGTCTTGCGCGAAAACTGCCTTTTGGGGAGAAGTAGCTCCCGAACGACTCAGGAAAGCGCCTGCCATGACCGACAAACGCCGCAACAGCCTGACCTATGCCGACGCCGGAGTGGACATTGATGCCGGGGACGCGCTGGTCGACCGGATCAAGCCGCACGCCAAGTCGACGGCCCGTCCGGGCGCAGAGGTCGCTCTCGGCGGATTTGGCGGCGCATTCGATCTGAAAGCGGCAGGCTATGAAGATCCGATCCTGGTCTCCGGCACGGACGGGGTGGGCACAAAATTGCGCATCGCGATTGAAACCGGACGGTTTGACACAATCGGCATTGATCTCGTCGCCATGTGTGCCAATGACGTTCTGGCGCAGGGTGCGGAGCCCCTGTTTTTCCTGGACTATTTCGCGACCGGCAAGCTCGACCCCGTACGCGGCGAAGCCATTGTCGCCGGGATTGCCGAAGGCTGCCGTCAGTCGGGCTGTGCGCTGATTGGCGGCGAAACGGCGGAAATGCCCGGCATGTATTCGGGCGATGATTTCGATCTCGCCGGATTTGTCGTTGGCGCTGCCGAACGCGGCTCGCTCCTGCCGCGGCTCGATGACATGCAGGCCGGTGATGTTCTGATCGGGCTGGCCTCCTCCGGGCCGCATTCCAATGGCTATTCGCTGATCCGCAAGGTGGTGGAGATGTCCGGGCTGACATGGACGGATGATGCGCCGTTTGCGCCCGGCCAGTCAGTAGGCGAAGCTCTGCTGACGCCGACAAAACTCTACATCAAATCCGTTGTGCCGCTGATCAAGGAAGGCCTTGTCAAAGGTCTCGCCCATATCACCGGTGGCGGGCTGATCGAAAATCCGCCGCGCATGCTGCCGGATCATCTGGGCTTCGAGCTGGACTATTCCAGCTGGCAACGCCCGGCCGTGTTCGACTGGCTGGCCGAGACTGGCGGGATCGACGAAAGCGAAATGCGCCGGGCCTTCAATGGCGGTATCGGCATGCTGCTGGCCGTGGCGGCTGATGATGCCGAAGCGATCACCGTGGCATTGCATGATGCGGGCGAAGACGCCTTCGTGTGCGGGCAACTCGTCGCCAAGTGACAAAGCGCGTTGCCATCCTGATTTCCGGGCGCGGCAGCAATATGCGCGCACTGTGCGAGGCGATGGCCTCACCGGATTTTCCGGCGAAACCTGTGCTGATCCTCTCCAACCGCCCGGATGCGGCGGGGCTGGACTATGCCCGCGCCGAGGGCCTTCCACATGCCGTTATCGATCATACGCAATATGAGGCCCGTGAGGCGTTTGATGCAGCGCTGGATGCCGAACTATCGGCAGCGCAGCCCGACCTGATCTGCCTTGCCGGCTTCATGCGTTTGCTGACTCCCGGCTTCGTCGAAAAATGGGCGGGCAAGCTGATCAATATCCACCCCTCGCTTTTGCCGAAATATCCCGGCCTGAAAACGCATCAGCGCGCGCTCGATGCCGGTGATGCCGAGGCGGGTTGCACGGTGCATTATGTGGTGCCGGAGATGGATGCGGGGGAGATTATCGGTCAGGCGCGCGTGCCCGTTTTGCCCGGCGATACGGCGGAGACGCTGGAGGACAGGGTGCGCGAAGCCGAGCACACGCTCTATCCGGATTGCTTGCTGAGACTTGTCTCGCAGGCGTAGCGAACGCGTTAGCCTATTGCGCCGCCTGCTTTTTCTGCCATTGACTCCCCAGCGCCGCGATGGCCGCGCTGATCATGCCGGCATCATCGATATAGCCCGCCACGGGAATGAAATCGGACACGGCATCGGTCGGCAGGATGAGATAGCCCAGCGCGCTGAGGCAGGTTGCTTTCACCCAGCGCGGGGTTTCGGGATCCCGCAGCAGGCCGTAAAGCGAGCTGGCCTGGTCGACCAATTGCCCCACACCGCTGATATGCTTCAGCTTGGAGGTGAATTTACCGGCACTGAAATGACGGGCATGATCCATGACGGGCTCCTTGCGGATCGCTTTAGCCCGGCACAGGGTAGGCCCAATTGAGGCAGAAATAGGAAAGCCGGCAGAGACGTCATGCAGATCACCGACGCCATATTCATCGATGAAAGCGAGCTGGAGGAGCGGTTTGTGCGCGCCTCCGGTCCGGGCGGGCAGCATGTCAACAAGACGTCCTCGGCCGTGCAGCTGCGCTTTGATGCCGCCAGCTCACCCAGCCTGTCTGCCGAGATCAAATTCCGCCTGAGGCGGGTCGCCGGACGCCGCCTGACCAAGGACGGGGTGCTGGTGATCGAGGCGGACGGATCACGATCGCAGGAGCGCAACCGCGCGGCGGCGCGTCAGAAACTGGCGGAGCTGATCCTCAAGGCCTCGCACCGGCCCAAGCCGCGCAAGGCTTCGCGTCCCTCGCTGTCGTCGATCCGGAAGGTCAAGGAGGCCAAGGCCAAGCAGGGGCAGAAAAAGGCGATGCGGCGCAAACCGGGACGGGAGGATTAGTCCCGCAAACAAAAAGCCCGGCGCTATTTCCCTCTCCCTTCAGGGAGAAGGTTAGGGTGAGGGGTCTTTGTGATAACCTTCGCCAGTGCCTGAACGTCTAACACCGCTCGCCCGGCGACTACGCCGCGAAGCAACGCATGCAGAGCGCAAGGTGTGGAACATGCTGCGCGAGCGGCCACTGGGATTCAAATTCCGGCGGCAGCAACCCGTCGAAGGCCATATCGCTGAATTCGCTTGCTCTGAAGTGAAGCTGATCATCGAGGTCGATGGCGGGCAGCATTTCGAAAATGCCGAGGATGACGCCCGGACACTCAAGCTGGAAGCGGCTGGAAGGACAGTGATCCGATTTTGGAACATTGACGTCCATGAAGCCATGGACGGCGTTTATGACCAGGTCGCGGATGCATTGCGAGCGTTGCAGCACGTCCAGCAACCCCCTCACCCTGAGGACGGCTTTCAGGAATGAAAGCCATCCTCCCCCTCTCCCTCAAGGGAGAGGGAATCTGGTTAGCGCTCGTTCTACTCTACCCGACGATTTCTTCGTCGGAGAAGAAGAATTTGATTTCTTCTGCCGCGGTTTCCGGGGCGTCGGAGCCGTGCACCGAATTGGCTTCGATGGATTCGGCGAACATCTTGCGGATCGTGCCTTCATCGGCATTTTCCGGGTTGGTGGCGCCCATGACTTCGCGGTATTTCGCGATGGCGTTCTCACCTTCGAGCACCTGCACGACGACCGGGCCGGAGATCATGAAGCTGACAAGGTCGTTGAAGAAGGGACGTTCCTTGTGAACGCCATAGAAGCCTTCAGCCTGCTCCTTGCTCATGTGGATGCGCTTTTGCGCGATGATGCGCAGGCCGGCACCTTCGATGACGGCGTTGATCTTGCCGGTCAGATTGCGCGCGGTGGCGTCGGGTTTGATGATCGAGAATGTGCGTTGCGTGGTCATTTGAGAAACTCCGTAGCGTTCGGGGAGGTTTGACGAGTCGCGCGGGCTTATAGAGGCGCTTTCGCTCCTTGTGAAGCCGGGTGCGCGGCTCGTCACGACTCCACGCGGCTAGCGCATCACCCGATCCCAATCGAATCCGGCCAGTGCCCAAACTGCCGCCGGTGTCAGGTCGCTTAGTTCGCTGATATCCAAGCCGGAATTCGCCATCGCCTGACGGACCACCCAGCGGCCGGTGCGATAACCGATCGCTTCGCGCCCATCCGGATGCACGAACATCCATTGCGCGTAGTCGGACCGCTGCGGCAGGGCGAGGACTTCCAGCGCCCAGTCCGAGACGTTTGCCGGCGGAAGGTCGGACGGGTTGGTTTCACCTGTCAGCTCCTCGGCAAACACCGTTGCGAGGCCTTCATTGATAACAGCTATCTGGATACCGTGACCGAAATGATTGCCCTGCATCAGCCAGCCGCGGACCGTATGGTGCAACTCGTGCGCGACCGTGGCGCGCAGGCCGTTCTCGATGGCCGCCTCGATGCCGCCGGGATAGGTGACGGACACCTCGATGATCAGCTCGTCCGGCCGCTCGGCGCGGCCCGTGACTCCGCCGAGCGCATCCAGCGCCGGGCGTTGAACCGGCATGACCGTCACGGAGATCGTGTCGGCCAGTTCCGGGAAGACGGCCTCGACCTCGGCATGCGTGGCGTCGAGTACATCGTCGATCAGGCTCATCTCGGCGTCGGTGAAGGTGTGGTATTCGTTGGACTGGAATTCGGTGGCGACCGGGTCGGCGGCCTGGATCAGCGCCAAAGCGGCACCTGCGGCAAGGATCAACATGGATTTTCCTTTGTTTTTCTTGTGCACCCCCAAGCGCCGGACCGTCTTGCCCCGCGGCCCCGGCCACCGGTAGCGGGATGGTCAGGCTGACAATCCCGCAATTTGCTTGCATCCAAATGGAGGAAGCCCCCGAGCCTGCCGCTTGCATGGCGCTGCGCGCTCGGCTACCCGCAATGCGCCATGTTACACGTCAACAACCTCACCTGCCGGATGGAAGGCCGCCTGCTGATTGATCAGGCGACGTTTCATCTGCCGCCACGCTGCCGCATGGGGCTGGTGGGCCGCAATGGTTCGGGCAAGTCGACCCTGTTCCGGGTGATCAAGGGTACCTTCGCGGCCGAAAGCGGCGATGTCCGCATCCGCAAGGGCGCGCGCGTCGGCACGGTGGATCAGGAAGTGCCGGGCGGTCCGGAAAGCCTGATGGAGGTGGTGCTCGCCGCCGATACCGAACGCGCCGACCTTCTGGCCGAAGCGGAAACCGCCACCGATCCCACCCGCATCGCCGACATCCAGACTCGGCTGGCGGATATCGAAGCCCATTCCGCCGAAGCGCGCGCGGGCATTATCCTGTCAGGACTCGGCTTTACCGCCGCGGAACAATTGCGGCCGTGTTCGGAATTTTCCGGTGGCTGGCGCATGCGCGTGGCTCTGGCCGCGACCCTCTTCGCCCAGCCGGATCTCCTGCTGCTGGATGAGCCGACCAATTATCTCGATCTGGAAGGCGCGATCTGGCTGGAAAGCTATCTCAAAACCTTCCCCGGTGCGGCGCTGGTCATCTCTCACGACCGCGACCTTCTGAATGCCATGGACAAGATCGCGCATTTGCGGGTGAAGAAGATCGGCATCTATGAAGGCGGCTATGACGTCTTCGAGCGCCAGCTGGCGGAAAATCAGCGCCTGCAGATGAAGCTGAAGGCCAAGCAGGACGATGAGCGCCGTCACCTGCAAAGCTTTGTCGACCGCTTCAAGGCCAAGGCCAGCAAGGCCAAACAGGCGCAAAGCCGGGTCAAACGCCTGGAAAAGATGCAACCCGTTGCGACTATCGTCGATGATCCGGTCTCGCCGTTCGAATTTCCGGCCCCGCAAAAACAGATGGCCCCGCCCCTGATGCGGATCGAGGGGCTGGATCTCGGCTATGAGCCCGGCAAGCCCATCCTGCGCGGGCTCAATCTGCGCATAGACCCGGATGACCGCATCGCCCTGCTCGGCCGCAATGGCTCGGGCAAGTCGACCTTTGCCAAACTGCTGGCGGGACGGCTGGAGCCGATGCAGGGCCATTTCCGCCGTCACAAGAAAATCCAGACCGCCTTCTTTGCCCAGCATCAGATGGATGTGCTGCCGCCGGAAAAATCCGCCTACGACCATGTACTGGACCGGATGCCGGATGCCACCGAAGCCCAGCGCCGCGCGCGTCTGGCCCGTTTCGGCCTGCCCATCCATTTGCAGGAAACCAAAGCAAAGCAATTATCCGGCGGCGAGAAGGCCCGCCTGTTGCTCAATCTGATCGTGTTTGACGGGCCGCACCTTCTGATCCTCGATGAGCCCACCAACCATCTGGATATGGATGCGCGCGCCGCCCTGATCGATGCCATCAACACCTATGACGGCGCGGTGATCCTGATCGCGCACGACCGGCATCTGGTGGAAAGCTGCGTGGACCGGCTCTGGCTGTGTGCCGATGGCGGCATCGAGCCCTATGACGGCGATATGGAGGATTATCGCCTTCTGGTCACCGGCAAGGCGCCGAAGGAGAGCCGCGGCACGCGAACGCGCACTGCCACGGACGAGAAATCGGAACGCCGCCGCGACAAGGCCAGTCAGCGCGATGCGATCAAGCCCTTGAAACTGGAAGCGCGCAAATGGGAAAAGGAAGCCGAGCGTCTGCGCGGTATTCTGGAGACCATCGACAGGGGTCTCGCCGCTCCAGGGCTTTATGAAAAAGACCCGAAAACCGCGACCGATCTTCAGGTCAAACGCGCAAAGGCTGTCGAGCTGATTGACGCCGCCGAGACAAACTGGCTCGACGCGATGGAGAAGCTGGAAGCGGCGGAGAGTTAAGCCGTCCTTCGAGGCTCTCCCGGACTCGATCCGGGATCGCACCTCAGGATGAGGTGGGTGGAGAACAAACTTACCTCATGGTGAGGTGCTCGCCGCAGGCGAGCCTCGAACCACGCAAGGCCTACCCGCAATAGACGCGCACGACGCGGTCCCCATCATCGAGTTCAATATTCGTACGATCGGCGCGGTAATCCATCGTCACGGCCGTGCCCGGCGGGATGATACGGCGAGGTTGCGGCAGGGTGGCGACATCGATCTCGTTGATATCCTGGCCGACCAGATAGAACAGCATTTCGGCATCGCATCCGCCCTCGCCTAGCACCGGCGTCTCGATCCCGGGCTCGGCGGGTTGCGGCGTCGCACAGGCGGCGAGTGCGAGGATCGGAACAAGAGCGAGATATTTTTTCATGAATTCATCCTAGCCATAGTCTCCGACAAATGGATGGCCCGATTCTGATCTGAACAGCGAATGGCGAAATCGCCATTGCCCAGCCTCAAGCGATACTTCCGTCACACAAAAGCGCTGCATGTAATCAGCGACCCAATCAATATCTTCGAACTCACCCGTATAATAAATGATCAGATGAACGACCTCGTCCGGGTTTTCTGACTGTATCCAGTTTTCCAGCAATTCCATTCGTAGGTCCGGGCTGGAGAGAATCGCCTCGGCCGACCTCCGGTCCGGCCCACCTTCATAAATCCAGTCGGCGACCGAAGCCGAAAAGCCCGTGACGGCAACGCCGTCACTGTCCACGGTATCGCTTGCCGGCTCAACGGCAAAGCTTTCCACGTCGGAAAACCGATCACCGAAGAAAGCATAGTCGCGGCTCAATACGGCCTGCCGGGTCTGTTCTGCGAAAGTATTGTCGGGTGTTTGCGCTCTAGCATTGGCCGGGCTCGCCGCAATCACCACCGTCAGAGTCCGAAGGGAAACCAGATGTTTCATGCGTTGGGCTTCCTTCAATTGTCATCTTTAAAAGGGTGGCCGGATTCAAATTGAAACAGGGGGAAGCTGAAAGCGCGAAAACCAATCACCTCATAGACCAGCGTTACGCAGTAGGTTTGCATGTAACCGTCGACCACATCGATGTCTGCCAATTCGTCACCAATAAAGTAAATGAACATAACAAAATTGTCGTCCACGAGACCGCCGTAACGCCGAACAATGCGAACATTCACGTCGGGGTTGGCCAGGATATCCGCGACTGGACGGCGATTGCTGTTACCCTGGTAAAGCCAGCCTTCCAACGACGGGACATAACTTGCCACAACGGTATCGTCTAAATCCCGTGAGTGATTGTTGAACTCTATCCTGAAGCTCTCTTCCCCAGCACCGTTTGCCCGGAAGAACTCATAATCCCGCTCAAGGACGGCCCTGCGAGTTTCGGCAGCCAGCAAGTCGAGCTCATCATCTTGGGTAAAGAAATCATCATTTCGCTCAACGATGGCCCGGCCTGTTTCGGCCAAAAATGATTCTAGTCTGGCATCATGCGTCAGTCCCATTGACTGACCGCTGAACATCAACAGCAAAATAAGCGAGTTCATGGGGGCTTTACCTCGACACTGAAAAATATCCGCAATCCATGCGTCGTTCCGGCGCGAGCTTAAGCTTGAAACTTAAAGTCTCAAAGTGCTTCCAGAGGCTGGTCATAGTCGCTACGCAGCCAGTGGCCTCGGAGCGACGCAAAGAAGGGATCAATATACACCCATTCTCCGTCCAGTTGCACCACTTCGACGATGGCAAAGCCGATCATGTAGTCGTTGACCGGGTGATGATCCCAGAAATCCTCGCCGGTGAAGAAGATGATCAGATCGGTGCGGAGCCCGTCCTCGTTGAAATTGCGATGACTGCGGATGAGTTCGACCCCGCCTTCCTGTGCGAGGATCGATGCCACGGACGTATAGCGATCATCGCCCTCCCGCCCGGCCAGCCACGTATCATCGTAGAGCCATGCCTCGACCGGCTCGGCAAAGCCGTCGCCCTCGAAATGCCACTCGCTGACCCCGTGGGCGCGGAAGAAATCCATGTCGCGGGCCAGAATGGCCGCGCGCGTTTCCTCGGCGAAATACTCTATGGAGCCTTCGCGCGGCGCGCCGGGCCCGCAGGCGGCGGCCAGCAATGCCAATAATGGAATGAAATGTTTCATCTTCGCCCCCGATCCTGTTCGAGGCTTGCCGGAAGCAGGCGATCGTTACAACTTACAATTTGGCGAGAAAGCCTAGGCCTTCTTTTCCCAGCGCCCTTCAATGGATTGCTGCCAATAGGCGATGGAGCGCCCGTCCGCCTTGGCTTGTTTCCAGAGCGCGCGGGAGGCGGCAATCGCTGGCTCGTCACTGGCATCGAACATGACGCAGACGCGCTCGAACCCGTCGGGGTTCTCGACATCCACACCATCCAGTGCAAACAGGATTTGCGCCTTGTTCAGATTGTCTTCGGTGAGCGATAGAAGAATGGGCTGGCGGTCCGGATCCGGTTCGTCGGCGCGGCCGTGGGCGAGGAAGCTGTCTTCCTTCGCGGTCCACAGCGTCGATTCCAGCGCCTTGATATGATCGGCATGGCCGGTGCGCACCAGAGCGCGCCAGCCCTTTTCAAGCGTCTTTTCCAGCAATTCCGGCAAGGCATCGGCGAGCGTGGTTCGCTCAAGATGGTAGAACCACAGCTCGCCGGCCATTTACCTAGCCCTCGTAATTGTCCCGCACGAAGCGGTCCAGAAGGCGCACGCCATAGCCCGTGCCGAAGGTCGGCAGACGCGCATCCTTGGCACCCGACCACATGCCGGAGCCGGCAATGTCAATATGGACCCAGGGCTTGTCGTTGACGAAGCGCTGGAGGAATTGCGCCGCGGTGATGGACCCGGCCAGGCGGCCCTCGCCGATATTCTTCATGTCGGCAATGGGGCTGTCGATCTGGCGGTCATATTCCGGACCGATCGGCAGACGCCAGACTTTCTCGTCCGACGCCAGACCAGCCTTGGACAATTGGTCAGACAGCTTGTCGGAGTTCGAGAAAATGCCCGCATGCTCATGACCCAGCGCGATCAGGATCGCCCCGGTCAGTGTGGCCAGATCAATGATGAATTCCGGATCATATTCTTTCTGCGCATACCAGAGCACATCGGCCAGAACGAGGCGGCCTTCCGCATCGGTATTGAGAATTTCGATGGTCTGGCCGGACATGGAGGTAACCACATCGCCCGGACGCTGTGCGTCGCCGTCGGGCATGTTTTCCACGAGCCCGACCAGGCCGACCGCATTCACCTTGGCCTTGCGGTTGGCAAGTGTGGTCATCAGACCGACAACGGCAGCCGAGCCGCCCATATCGCCCTTCATTTCGTCCATGCCGGCGCCCGGCTTGAGCGAGATGCCGCCGGTGTCGAAAGTGACGCCCTTGCCGACAAAGCAGAGCGGCTTGTCGCCCTTCTTGCCGCCATTCCATTTCATGATGGCGATCTTGCTCTCGGCAACCGAGCCCTGCCCCACACCCAGCAGCGAGTGCATGCCCAGCTTGGTCATTTCCTTTTCGCCGAGGATTTCGATTTCAAGACCGGTATCGGCGAGCTTCTCGATGCGCTTGGCATAGTCCGGCGGGCGCAGGAAGTTGGACGGCTCGTTGACGAGGTCACGGGCGAGATAGACGCCTTCAGCCACTGCCGACCAGTCTTTCCAGGCGGCCTTGGCGGCTTTCTGATCATCCGCCGAGATGGTCACGGATTTCAGCGACGGCTTCTTGTCTTCGGCCAGCTTGGTGCGGAATTTGTCGAAACGGTAGGCTGCCATCATGCCGCCCAGCGCGAAACGCGATGCGCCTTCGGCATCGGCAATGCCTTCCAGATGGACGTGAAGTTCCTTTTCGCCCGTGGTCAGCAGCGCCTTGACCAGACCGGCCCCGGCCTGTTCCAGCGCATTACCGTCCGTCTTCTTGCTGCCAACGCCGAACACGACGATACGATCGGCTTCGATACCGGACGGCGCATTGATCACCAGCGCCTCACCGGCCCCGCCCTTGAAACGGGAGGATTTGATGGCGCGGGTCAGCGCGCCTGCGGTCGCTGTATCAACGGTCTTGGCCGTATCGGACAGGGCCGCCTTCTCAAAAGCCGGAACCGCAATCGAACCCTTGGCGGGAGCGTCTGCAAACTTGATTTTCATGCCTCACCCTCTGTTGTGGATCGCCACACCCCGAATGGGTGTGCGAAGCTGTGTCGCCGAAGTGGTATCCGATCGCAGGGTGTTATAGAAGGCCACAACCGCATGAGTCTGCAGGCCCGATGATTCTCGTTCAGCGCTATATGTTCCGGCAATTGTTGATGCCCTTTGTCACCGCCGCCTCTGCGTTTGCGGCGCTGGCCTTGCTGACCCAGAGTCTCACGAATATCGAATTCATCTCGAATTACCGCGAAACCGCCTTTACTTTCATCAAGGTGACCTTGCTGGCCTTGCCGCAACTCGTCGCGCTTCTGTCGCCCTTCGCGCTTTTCATCGCCGTGCTGGCGGGCCTGTCGCGCCTTTATGCGGATTCGGAAGCGACCGTCGCATCCGCGGCGGGCCTGTCACGCTGGGGCGTCCTGTCGCCGGTGATCCGGCTGGCGGTTCTGGCGGCCATGCTCAATCTCGGCGTCAATCTCTTCGTCCAGCCCCTCGCCTATCAGGAAATGCGGCGTAGCGTTTACGAGCTGCGCACGGATGTCGCCGCCAGCCTCGTTCGCCCCGGCGAGTTCGCCAACCTGGCGGCAGGCGTGACGCTTTATGCCCGCGAAGCCGATGGCAGTGGCCGCATGGCGGATATCTTCATCCACGATTCCCGTGATCCGGACGATGTCTCCACCTATGCAGCCCGCGAAGGCGTCATTGTGCGCGGCGAAGTACGCCCGACGATGGTGTTGATTGACGGCAATGTGCAACAGGTCGATGAATTCGGAGAGCTGAGCTTTCTGACCTTCGACCGGTATGAATTCGATCTGGGCGATTTCGTCGACCCGCAGCTGATTTTCTTCTTCAAGGAATCCGACCTCTTTCTGCATGAGCTCTTTTATCCGGACTCCTCGGCCCTCTCCCGCGCCCGGGGCACGGAACGCCTGCTGGCGGAAGCGCACTATCGAATGTCCGCCCCGCTCTACAATATCGCGCTCGCGCTGATTGCTGCGGCGGCGTTCATGGCGGGTACGCACTCGCGGCTGGGCAATTCCCGCAATGTGATTATCGCCGTCAGTATAGCACTGACCGTGCGGTTGGCCGGTTTTGCAGCCCAATCAGCTGCGACGGACGATCCTGGCTATAATCTTGTCCAGTATGCCATCCCGCTTGTGGTGATGATCGGCGCGCTGGTGCTGATCTGGCGGAGACGCGGCCAACCGCGCGCCGCCGCCGAACCGGTTGGAGCGGGCGCTTGAACCCGCTTCGCTCTCGCCTTGCCCGCTATCTGGCGGTCCAGATCCTGTTCGGGATTTTTGTCGCGGCCGGCGTTGTGACAACGATCATTCTGCTGGTCGACTTTGTGGAACAATCGCGCGCCGTCGGTACGCGGGTCGATGTCTCGGCCTTTGATCTTTTGATCCTGACGCTGATGCGCGCGCCCCTGCTGGTCGAGGAGACGCTGCCTTTCATTTTCCTGTTCGGTGTTCTGTTCGCGCTCTTCCGGCTCAACCGGCGCAGCGAGCTGATTGTCATGCGCGCTTCGGGCTATTCGGCCTGGCGCATTGTTTCTCCCGCAGTCATCATTGCCCTTGTCTTCGGCGTCCTGGCCGCCACCTTGCTCAATCCGATCGGGTCAGCCCTGAATGCCCAGTTCGAGGCCCGCCGGGATATGCTGACACAGGTGCAGGCGGCCATGCCGCAGGCGCAAACCGTCTGGCTCCGGGAGACGACGAATGACGGCTTCATCGTCATCAATGCCCGGCAGCTGGAAGAAAATGCCCGCGAGCTGGACGCCCCTGTTTTCCACTTCTACACGACCAGTGAGACAGGCCGGCCGGAACTGGACCGCCGTATATCCGCCTCCTCGGCGCAACTGACCGCCGGTTTCTGGACACTGGAAGAGGCCGTCGAGCGCACTCCGGGTGCCGAGCCGGTCGAGATTGGCGCGGTCTCCTTGCCAACCAGTATTGACCGGCAATCCCTGTTTGAACGCATCCGGTCGCCGCGTGGCGTGTCTTTCTGGGATTTGCCGGGCCTGATTGCCTCGGCGGAAGCCTCCGGCCTTGCTGCCGAGCGCTTTGTCCTTCGCTGGCAGGGTTTGCTGACCCTGCCCCTGACCCTGATTGCGGCGAGCCTGATTGCAGCCGCGGCCACGCTCCGGCTGTACCGGCTCGGCGGCGCGGCGGCGTTCGCCCTGACAGGGGGCGCAGCGGGTTTTCTTGTCTATTTCGTGCAGGAGGTTTTGCGCACTCTGGGTGAGAATGGCACGCTGCCACCGCTCACGGCGGCCTGGGCGGCACCGTTGATCACCACCTTGCTGGCCCTTGCCTATATCGCCTCGACAGAAGATGGTTAGCAGCGCGGCGTGGACGCGCGCGGTATAAGTGTTTATGCGGGTTGGACACCGGCCCACCCCGAAGGAGTCTAGTATGCGGTCCCTGCTTCTCGCTGCGGTTTGTGCCAGCGCTCTCATTCCCGGCATAGCCGACGCCGCCATTTGCGCGGTGACGCAGGATACTGACGGCGGACTTCTGTCCGGTACCGGCGAACAACCGGTCTATATCGAAGCCGATACGCTGATCGAAAACCGGGAAGCCGGCAGCTATATTGCGCGCGGCAATGTTGTTGCACGTCAGAATGGCCGCACCGTGGAGGCCGACGAGCTGGAATACCGGCCCGGATCCAACCGCGTGATCGCGCGCGGAAATGTTGCCATTTTCTCTGACAATGCCCCGCCGCAATATGCCGACGAAATCGAGCTGGACGACGCGCTGGGCGAAGGTCTGGCCGTCGGGTTTTCCACCTTGCTGGAGAATAATGGACGCGCCGCTGCCGCCTTTGCCGTGCGCCGCGCCAATGGCTCGCTGGAACTGACCAACGCCTATTACACCGCCTGCCGCTTTGAAGAAGGCGGGGATGCGCCGACCTGGCGTCTGCGCGCCGCCCGCGCCGTGCAGGATACCGAAGCTGAAATGATCTATTACCGTGATGTGCGACTGGAAGTACTCGGCGTGCCCGTGGCCTATGCCCCGACCTTCGCCCACGCCGATCCGTCATCAGAACGCCGTTCCGGCTTGCTGTTTCCCGAATTCGGCCTGTCATCGCGTCTGGGGGCGTTTTACGGCCAGCCCTATTACTGGGTGATCTCGCCGCATCAGGATCTGACCCTCACACCGCGCGCCATGGCCAATGCCAATCCCCTGGTGGAACTGCAATACCGCCGCCGCTTCTGGTCGGGCGATCTGGAGTTCGAGACCAGCTATACGAATGAACGTGATCTCGATAGCGACGGTAACAAGTTGAATGATGCCGAGCATCGCTGGCACATCTTTGGCGGCGGTCGGTTTGACATTTCCGAAAACTGGGTCTGGGGCTTCGGCGTCCAGCTGGCCTCGGACGATTTCCATCTTCGCACCTACGACATCTCTGAAAACTATGAGGAATATCCAGGCATCATCCAGCCCGCCCCGCGCCGTTTGATGAATCAGATTTATGTCAGCGGCCGAACCGACACCTACTATGCCGAAGTCATTGCGTCCGGCGTGCAAAGCCTGCGTGAATTTGAAATCGATGACCGGCTTCCGGTCATGGCGCCCTTGGGCGAATTGCGTTTGACAACGGCGGCAGGCGAACATTTCGGCCGACTGAGGACGATTGCGTCGACCGCCGTCCTGACGCGAAATGATGGCGTCGATTATCAGCGCGCCTCTGCCTCCGTGGACTGGCAGGCCCAGTTCATCTCACCGGGCGGACTGGTGTTTGAACCATTCGCCGCCGGGCGAGCCGATTATTACAGCTTCTCGGATGTTCCGGGCGTTTTGCCGGGCAACGCCGTGACCGCAGACTCCTTCGGGCGTTTTCTGGGCTATGCCGGCGCCGAGTTGAGCTGGCCGCTGATCAATACCAGCGGCGCAACAGATACCATTCTGGAACCCATGGTGCAGGCATTGGTCGCTTCCGATGACAGCGAATCGGCCCGTATCATCAATGAGGACAGCCGAACGGCCGAGCTCGACGAAACCCTGCTCTTCGATCACAACCGCGCGGCGGGCTATGATCTCTGGGAAAGCGGCACACGGCTGACCTATGGCCTGCGTTCAACAACCTTCTGGGGCGATGGCAATCAATTGCGCGGCTTTATCGGCCAGAGCCGCCGCATCGACGGCGATCCGGTCTTCGCCACCAATAGCGGCCTGTTCGAGGATGATTCCGACATCATCGTTGCCGGAGAGATCGATCTGGGCTCCTTCGGCATCATGGCCCGGACGCGCGTCGATGCCGATGATGGCACGCTGAACCGCATTGATCTGGTGGCCTCCTATTATGGTGATCGGGTTTCCGGACAGATCCGCTATTTCAGCTTTGACGATTCCCTGAACCGTCTTGGCACCAGCGAGGAACTCCAGCTGGTGTCCCAAACCCGGCTGACCGACGACTGGAGCCTTGTCTACAATCTGCAACGTGACATGGATCAGGGTGTCAACCGGCGTCAGGAGATCGGCTTCCGCTATCGCGACTTCTGCACAGACTTCGAAGTCGTCTATCAGCGCGAAAACCTGAATATCGGCAATCTCGGCCCGTCGGAATCGATCCAATTCCGCGTTACGCTGTTCACGCTTGGTGGTATTGGCTCCGAATAACTGCCATGAGAAGCGTGGCATCGTTGCGCCGCGCGCGCGTATGAGTATTTTCGAACCGGACCAGAAACAATCGGCCTTGATGATGAAACGATTTTTAACCGCCTCAATTGCCCTGGCGCTCTCCGCAGTTGGCAGCGCCTGCGCCCACGCCCAGCAAATTGAGGGCATTGCCGCTCTGGTGAATGATTATCCCATCACGACTGTGGATGTGCGCGACCGCATGCGGTTGATCATTGCCTCTGCGGGGGTTGAGCCCACGCCGGAAGCGCTGGGCCGGATTCAGGATCAGGCGATCCGGTCTCTGGTCGATGAAACCCTGCAATTACAAGCGGCTGTGGAATATGAAGTCGCGGTTGACCCGGCCGAGGTCGATGCCGCCATCCAGAATATCGCCGTCCAGAACGATACAGATCCGGCTCAGATCGAGCGCGATCTGGCGCAAAGCGGTATTGCCGTTTCGACACTCCGCCGTCAGCTGGAAGCCGAAATCGCCTGGCAGATTCTGGTGGGCGGCCGATACAATAGCCGTATCCGGATCTCGACCCAGCAGATTGA
Source organism: Hyphobacterium sp. CCMP332 (assembly GCF_014323565.1). NCBI lineage: Bacteria > Pseudomonadati > Pseudomonadota > Alphaproteobacteria > Maricaulales > Maricaulaceae > Hyphobacterium > Hyphobacterium sp. CCMP332. The sequence goes on along the minus strand of NZ_CP058669.1, from coordinate 740,300 downwards.
GGGCACGCTGGAACGCGTTGCCGAATCTGCCTCCGAACCGCAATACCGGCTGGCCGAGATTTTCCTGGAGATCCCGGTCTCCTCCGATGAAGGCCAAGCCCAGCAGCGCGCAGTTGCGGTGATGACGCAGCTCAGCCAGGGCGCGCCGTTCCAGGCCGTCGCCCAGCAATTCTCGGATGCGCCCTCTGCCGCCAATGGCGGGGAAATCGGCTGGCTCCTGACCGGCCAGATGCGCCCTGAAGTCGCACAGGTCGCTCAAGCCCTGCAGCCGGGCCAGCTTTCGCGTCCATTCCGTGTACCGGGTGGATTGATGATCATTGCCCTCATCGACCAGCGCGAAGGCACGACCTCGATCATGTATGATCTGGTCCAGGTTACCATGCCGACCAGCCGGGTGAATGATGACTCGGTCGCCGCCCTTCAACGTGCGATTTCCCGGATTTCCAATTGCGATCAGATTGATGCTGCGATTGAAGATGTCGACGGTGCCTTCTCTTCCCGTCTCGGACAGATTTCCCTCGATGCCCTGCTGCCGCAGGTCGCCGACCCGCTGTCCGGCCTCGCCGTCGGCGAGAATACCGGGGTGCTGGAATCGGCTGCCGGCCGGCAGGTCTATTTTGTCTGTGACCGCGCCATTGGTGGTCCGGGCGTTCCCAGCCGTGACGATATCGAACGTCAGCTGCGCAATCAGCAGCTTTCCATGCTGTCGCGCCGCTGGTTGCGCGACCTGCGTCGCGATTCGACGATCGAAATCCGCTAATGACGGCGCCACTGGCGCTGACGATGGGCGATCCGGCCGGGGTCGGTCCCGAGATCACGACCGTCGCCTGGAATGCACTAAAGGACGGCGGGCCCGCGTTTTTCGTGATCGGTGATCCCGCGCTCTATGATAGCCCGGTCAAAGTCATTCAGAGCCCGACGCAAGCCGCTGATATCTTTTCCTCGGCCTTGCCGGTCCTGCCGGTCCTGCTTCGAAAGCCGGCCATTCCGGGCGCAGCGGATAGCGCGCATGCGGCGGCGATCCTTTCGTCCATCGAAATGGCAGTCGAGATGTCTGCCAGCGGCCTCGCCTCCGGCCTTGTGACCAATCCGATATCGAAATCCGTGCTGTATGCGGCGGGATTCAAGCATCCCGGCCATACCGAATTTGTGGCCATGCTGACGCAAAATCTCAAACAGTCCGGGCCGCGCGGTCCGGTGATGATGCTGGCCGGAAAGCAATTGCGGGTCGCCCTCGTCAGTATCCATACCTCGCTGAAAGAAGCGATTTCCGGTCTGAATGCGGAGACCATCATCCACACCGCCCGCGTCACCGCCTACACCCTGCAACAGGATTTCGGCATCAAGGCCCCCCGGCTGGCGCTGGCAGGCCTGAACCCGCATGCCGGTGAAGGCGGCTCGCTCGGGCGGGAGGAGATCACCATTATAGAACCCGCCGCGAATGCGCTGCGCGATGAAGGCATTGATATTGTTGGCCCGCTGCCGCCGGATGCCATGTTCCATGAAGAAGCGCGCGCGAAATACGATGCCGCGATCTGCCTCTATCACGATCAGGGTCTGATCCCGTTCAAGGCGCTGGATTTCTGGGGCGGCGTGAATGTGACGCTTGGCCTGCCGGTGATCCGGACCTCGCCGGATCACGGCACCGGATTCGACATCGCCGGCAAAGGCGTGGCGCGGGCTGACAGCCTGATCGCCGCCATCCGTCTGGCCGCCGATATGGCCGCACGGCGCGCGGCATGACCACGCCCCCGCCCCTGCGCGACATGATCGCGGAATACGGATTGCGCGCGGACAAATCCTTTGGTCAGCATTTCCTTCTCGATCTCAACCTGACGGGAAAGATCGCCAGCCTGTGCGAAGACGTCTCCGATGTCACCCTGATCGAGGTCGGCCCCGGCCCCGGCGGACTGACCCGTCCCTTGCTGGAACTGGGACCGAAACGGATGGTCGCCATCGAGATGGACCGGCGCTTCATTCCGGCGCTGGAAGCCACCGGCGAATACTACGCGACGCCGTTCGAGATCATCGAAGGGGATGCGCTGAAAGTGGACGAAGCGGCCATCATTGGCGATGGCCCGGCCATTATCGCCTCCAACCTGCCCTATAATGTCGGCACGCCGCTCTTCATCAAATGGCTCAAGGCGGACCCCGTTTTCTGGCGGCGTCTGGTCCTGATGTTCCAGAAGGAAGTCGCCGAACGCATCGTCGCGCCGGTCGGATCCAAGTCCTACGGACGGCTGGCCATTCTGACAGCAGCGGTGGCCAGGGCGCGCATCGTCCTGAAAGCTCCGGCGCGGGCCTTTACGCCGCCGCCGAAGGTGGAAAGCGCAGTGATCGTTGTCGAGCCGCTGCCAGAGGGTCAGCGCTTTACCGATCTTGCCGCAGTGGAAGCGGTTACCGAGAGCGCCTTTGGCCAGCGGCGCAAGACGCTGCGCAAAAGCCTCGGCGTGGCCGCGGGCCGGGCCAACACCTCATCGGAAACCTTGTTGACGGCCGCCGGTATTGATCCCGGTGCGCGGGCGGAAACCATTCCGCCGGACGGTTTTTTTGCATTGGCAAAGGCGTGGCGGGCGGCGAGAGGCTAAGGGTCTTGCACCTCGCCCTTCGAGGCTCCCCCGGATAAAATCCGGGGTCACACCTCAGGGTGAGGTGAATTCATGTGCCCACCTCATGCTGAGGTGCTGACCGCAGGTCAGCCTCGAAGCACGCAAGGTTTAGCCCCGCTCTTTCATCAATTCCTTGACGAAACCGCGCAGCCACGGGCGGCGCGTCCGGCGCAGGCGTTCGGCGCGCAGGATCATTTCGAGTTCTTCGAGAGCGCCGGAAAAGTCCTCATTGACGATGACATAGTCATATTCTTCCCAATGGGAGATTTCCGCTTCAGCGCGTTCCATGCGGCCATTGATGGTCTCTTCGGAGTCCTGCGCCCGCTTGCGCAGACGGTCTTCCAGAAGCTTCAGCGACGGCGGCAGGATGAAGACCCGGACAACATCGCGCGGCGCCTTTTTGGCCAGCTGCTGGGCGCCTTGCCAGTCAATGTCGAAGACCACGTCGCGGCCCACTGACAGGGCCTCCTCGACCGCGTCTTTCGGCGTGCCGTAATAATGGTCAAAAACCCTGGCGTGCTCGAAGAAACCGTCCTCGGCGATCTGCTTTTCGAAGGCGGCATGATCGGTGAAGAAATAATCCTCACCGTCGACCTCGCCGGGCCGCGCCGGGCGCGTTGTGGCCGAAACGGACAGGACAACGTCGGGATTATGCATGATCAGGCGTTTGGAGAGGGTCGTCTTACCGGCACCGGACGGGCTGGACAGAACCAGCATCATGCCACGGCGGCCGCCACGAAATCGCGGCGCGGACGGTCGGCTATTCGACATTCTGTATCTGCTCCCGGAACTGATCCACGGCCGCCTTCAGCGCCAACCCGATACGGGTCAGCTCCGAATCGCCGGACTTGGAGCATAGCGTGTTGACCTCGCGATTGAACTCCTGAGACAGGAAATCCAGCTTGCGCCCCACAGGGGAACCTTGCGCCAACAGATCACGGGCGCTGTCGATATGGGCCGTGAGGCGATCCAGTTCCTCGCGAATATCGGCCTTGACCGCCAGCATGGCCGCTTCCTGGGCCAGACGTTCCTCGGGAATATCGCTGTCGAGAAAGTCCTGCAGCTTGGCGCGGAACCGGTCGCGGATCATGTCGGGCCGGGTCACCGCCAGACTGGCGGCCTGTTCGCGAAACGCCACAATTTCGTCCAGCACGGTGATCAGGATTCCAGACAGGGCAGCCCCCTCCTCCCGGCGCGCCGCGTTCAGCGCTGCGAGGGCTTCGTCGAAAGAAACGAGAATGGCACCGTGCAGGGCCTCGGCATCGTCCTCGCTGGCCTCCTCCTCGGATCTGAGCACACCCTTGATCGCCAGCAGGCCGTCAAAGCTCGGTGGGCTGACATCGCCGCGGGCAACATAGTCACGGCTTGCCGCAATCAGTCCTTCCAGACGCGCCGTGTCGATGGCAATCGCGCCGTCGGACTGATCGCGTGACAGGGTCAGGCTGGCCTGGATGTTTCCGCGCGAGAAGGTCGCCTTGGCGCGCTCGCGCGCTGCCTGCTCCAGCGCGTCATAGCCGGGCGGTGTGCGAAAGCGCACCTCCAGCCCCTTGCCATTCACGCTCTTCAATTCCCAAATGAAGGTCCATTGCGCCAACTGCCCGCTGGCACGGGCAAAGCCTGTCATTCCGGAAAGCCGGGCCATCAGCGACGCTCCCTTTCGATGCGGCGCCAGTTCGCCACATTCCGCTGGTGTTCGCGATAGGTGGCGGCAAAGGCGTGCCCGCCTGTTCCGTCCGCCACGAAGAAGAGATAATCGGATTCGGGCGGGTTGAGGACGGCGGCAATGGCATCACGCCCCGGATTGGCAATCGGCGTCGGCGGCAGGCCATCGACGAAATAGGTGTTGTAGGGATTGTTCGCATTATCCAGTTCGGATCGACGTATCCCGCGGCCCAGCGGTTCGCCGCCGGTGATGCCGTAAATAATGGTCGGGTCGCTTTCCAGCCGCATGCCCCGGCGCAGGCGATTGACGAAGACAGAGGCCACGAGCGGACGCTCCGAGGCGATGCCGGTTTCTTTCTCCACCACGGAAGCGAGGATAATGGCCTCTTCAATCGTCTCGAACGGCAGATCCTCTGCGCGCCCGGCCCAGAGCTGATCCAGCAGGGCTTGCTGGTCGGCGCGCATGCGATCCAGGACATCCTGACGGGATGTGCCGCGTTGCACGAAATAGGTCTCCGGCAGGAGCGTGCCTTCGGGCGGTGTCTCCGCAATTGCGCCGGTGAGCACATCGGAGTCTTCGAGTATCCGGACGATCATCGCACTAGTGCGGCCCTCCGGCACGGTCACCGGATAGGACAGCGTCTCGCCCTCGCGGAGCTGATCATAGATGTCGAGCATGCTCGATCGGGCCGGGATGGCGTATTCCCCGGCCTGCAGATCACGGTCGCCACCGTCGATCGTGACCCAGAGCCGGAAGATTTGCGCATCCTCGATGACACCTTCGCGTTCCAGCTGGTTGGCGATGGCGATCAGGCCTGCTCCGCGTGGCAGGGTCAGCACGGTTTCGGTCTCTGCGGGGCCGCTATCGGCCACCTCGTTTTGAAGCCATTGCCAGCTGAACCAGGCGCTCGCGGCGACGGCGATTGCGCCCACAACAATCAGGACCAGCAGCCAGAGCAGGATTTTGCCCAACAGGCCGGAGGATTTCTTTTTCGGCTTTTGCTCGCTCATCGCCGCGGATCAATCGACAGCGCGGAAGATGACAGACGCATTCGTGCCGCCGAATCCGAAGGAATTGGACAGGGCCGCTTTCACGGGCTTCTTCACCGCCGTATGCGGCGCGAGATTGATCGGGGTCTCGACGGAGGGATTGTCAAGATTGAGCGTCGGCGGACACATGCCATCTCGAATGGCGAGAATGGAGAAGATCGCCTCGACCGCCCCCGCTGCGCCCAGAAGGTGGCCGATGGAGGACTTCGTCGAGGACATGACGATATCGCCCGCCGCATCGCCAAACAGACGCTCCACCGCCTTGAGTTCGATCTCGTCACCCTTGGGGGTCGAGGTGCCATGGGCGTTGACGTAATCGATATCTGACGGCTCCATCCCGGCATCCTTGAGCGCGGCGCGCATGGAGCGATAGCCGCCATTGCCGTCTTCCGCCGGGGCGGTGATGTGGAAGGCATCGCCGGACAGGCCATAACCCGCGACCTCTGCATAGATGGTCGCGCCGCGCGCTTTTGCGCTTTCATATTCTTCCAGCACGAGCACGCCCGCACCCTCGCCCATGACAAAGCCGTCGCGATCTTTGTCATAAGGGCGCGAGGCCTTCTCCGGCGTGTCATTGAAGCCGGTTGACATGGCGCGGGCCGCCACGAAGCTGGCCACGCCGAGGCGGCAGATGGCGGCTTCCGCGCCGCCCGCGACCATCATGTCAGCATCGCCGTATTTGATCATCCGCGCGGCATCGCCAATGGCATGCGCGCCGGTGGAACAGGCCGTGACGACAGAGTGGTTCGGGCCTTTCAGCCCGTGCCGGATCGAGACCTGGCCGGAAATCAGATTGATGATGATGCCGGGAATCACGAAAGGCGAAATCTTGCGCGGTCCGCGCTCATTCAGGAGGACCGATGTTTCATAGATGGTGCTCAGCCCGCCCGTGCCGGACCCGATCATCACGCCGGCGCGTTCAGCCTGTTCATCGGTTTCGGCTTTCCAGCCGGAATGTGCGATGGCCTGATCGGCCGCAGCAATGCCGTAGAGAATGAATTCGTCGATGCGCTTTTGTTCACGCGGCGCCATGGTGGCATCGGGATCAAAGGCATGCGGATCATCCGCACCGCCGCCCCGGCCATCCTTGCGTGGAACAATGCCAGCGATCCGGCTTGCGAGATCGCTGGCATCAAAATGTTCAATGGGCTTTACGCCCGATTGTCCGGATAAAAGCCGCTTCCAGACAGGCTCGACTCCGCATCCCAGCGGCGAAACGATTCCCAGTCCGGTAACAACAACGCGGCGCATGATATCCGAGACTAGCCGGTTTTCTCGCTGATGAATTTCACAGCAGCACCAACCGTCGAGATATGCTCTGCAGCATCATCCGGGATTTCAATGTCGAACTCTTCCTCGAACGCCATGACCAGCTCGACATTGTCGAGAGAGTCAGCGCCGAGATCGTCGATGAAAGACGCGGCTTCCGTGACCTTGTCTTCTTCAACGTCGAGGTGCTCGACAACAATTTTTTTAACGCGGGCAAGAACGTCGGACATAAGCGATTCCCTTCTGCAATCCTTCGTGAAACCTTAAGCGGGGCCGGGCGAGCCGTGAAGCGCCGAGTACAGACGCCTCTCCCCCGAAATAAATGGTGCCGGGCAGTTAGCACGCAAAATCGAGCTTGACCAGACGCTCTGCGCCTTGCTCTGCCCGGACGTTATCAGATCATGGCCATGCCGCCATTGACGTGCAAGGTCTGGCCCGTGACGTAATGCGCCTCATCACTCGCGAGATACGCCACTGCTGCAGCAATATCCTCGCCCGAGCCGAGATCATTGGCCGGGATTTTCGAGAGGATGGCCTCGCGTTGCTGCTCGTTCAGTGCATCGGTCATTGGAGAGGCAATAAAGCCGGGGGCCACACAGTTTACGGTGACGCCGCGCGCCGCGACTTCCTGGGCCAGAGATTTGGAAAAGCCGATCATGCCCGCCTTGGAGGCGCAATAATTTGCCTGTCCCGGATTGCCCATCACGCCGACCACGGAGGTGATCCCGATGATGCGGCCAAAGCGCGCCTTCATCATGCCGCGCATGGCCGCGCGCGAGAGGCGGAAATAGCTTTCCAGATTGATCTTCAGGACCTGCTCCCAGTCCTCGTCCTTCATGCGCATCAACAGGCCGTCCTTGGTGATGCCGGCATTGGCGACAAGGATATCGAGACCACCCATGGCCTCTGCGGCCTGTTTGGGCAGCGCATCGACCGCCGCTCCATCGCCGAGATTACAGGCAATAGCGTGAACCCGCTCACCCAGCTCGGCTTTCAATTCGTCGAGCTTTTCCTGACGCGTGCCGGAAATCGTAACCGTTGCACCTTGCGCATGCAGGGCCCTGGCAATCGCCCCGCCAATGCCGCCCGTTGCGCCGGTCACCAGCGCGGTTTTTCCATCCAGTGAGAACATCAGTTGGCTCCTTTGAGGGAAGCGGCGAAGGCTTCCAGATTTTCAGGGGTGATGAGCGGCGTTCCACTCGCATCCGGTGCGGTGCGGCGCAGCATGCCGGACAGGACTTTCCCGCCCGCTTCCGCAAATTCCGTAATACCGCCCTCGCCCGCCATCCATTGCACACTCTCGCGCCAACGGACGCGGCCCGTCACCTGTTCGACCAGAAGCTGGCGGATCGTGTCCGGGTCGCTCTCCGGCGCGGCGCGCACATTGACGACGACCGGAACGCGCGGCGCATTGATTTTTGCTGCGGCCAATGCTGCAGCCATGGCATCGGCGGCCGGCTGCATCAGCGTGCAGTGAAAGGGTGCGGAAACCGGCAGGGTCATGGCGCGTTTGACGCCTTGCGACTGGGCATAGGCAATGGCGGCATCGACGGCGGCTTTGGCACCGGAAATAACGATCTGGCCCGGCGCATTATCATTGGCGACCTGGCAGACGCCATGTTCAGCGCCCGCTGCTGCGGCCGCTTCGGCGGTGTCCATTTCGGCACCGATCAGGGCGGCCATTGCCCCCTCGCCCACCGGAACGGCGGCCTGCATGGACTTGCCGCGCAGCTTCAGCAGCCTGGCCGCATCGGTGATGGACAGCGAGCCGGCCGCCGCCAGTGCGGAATATTCACCGAGGCTGTGCCCGGCGACAAATTTTGCGGCGGACACATCTATCTTGAACTGGGTTTCCAGAACCCGCATCACAGCCAGAGACGCGGCCATGATGGCCGGCTGGGCATTCTCTGTCAGGGTGAGGTCTTCAATCGGACCATCCGCCATCAGGTGAGAGAGTTTCTGGCCCAGCGCCTCGTCGACTTCGTCAAGCACGTCCTGCGCTGCCGGAAAGGCTCCGGCCAGCTCCGTGCCCATGCCCACGGCCTGCGAGCCCTGTCCCGGAAATACGAATGCCAATGTCATGGCGTGCTCCCTCAACTTCATGCAGGGACTCGATAAACAGCGCAGCCGGTTTAATCAATCGCCGGAGGTCAGCCAGGCGATGGCCTCATCGCGGTCCCGGAAGACGCAGCATTTCAGATCCGGCCCGCTGGTGGCCATCATTTCGAACAGTTTGATAATGGCCAGATCGAGGTCTTTTTCGACCAGAATGGCTTCTTTCAATCCCTTGTACTTGCCCGCCCGCGCCTGCACCATCGCCGGTATGAGGACATCACTATAGCCCTGAATTGTGAAATCGCTGAAATCGGCGTCCGCACTGGCAATGCCGAGGATCTGGCTATCTTCATTCCATTCCGGCCGCGCCATGCAGTCGGGAATATAGGCGGCAATCTCGTCCACGGTCATTTTGCCGTGGGTGCGCATTTCGAAGACATTGTGTTCAGGCAGGTATCGAATGGTACAGGGCATCAGTGTCATCCCTTCACAGGATCAAAAACCGGCTGGCGCCCCTCCCCCGGCACCAAAAGACTAACAGATTGCCCCCGCTGCCGCCCAGCATGTGAAGGTTGCAGCCCGCGGCCGCGCCTATCGCCCGATCCCGGCCCGCACGGCAAGGCTTGTGTGCAGCAGGAAATGCGTCAGCATTCGGGCATGCGCACCCGGTCTCCCCTCGCCCGCCGTTTCCTCTACGCCGCGATCTTCTTCGTGATCGGCTCGGCGGTGCTGATGGCCATCGCCTGGTGGCAGAACCCGCCCGAGCGCTGCGTGGAGCGCGGCGGCATCTGGCATTGGGACGGACGGTGGTGCGAGGAGGCGGATGCTTCACAAGATTCATGACGGCGTTGATCGTGTTTCGATTTTAAGCTATTTTAGCTAAATTAGCTATTCTGGACAAAGCCCATGAAGACCTACACCGCGACGGAAGCCAAGAACAAGTTCGGGCAATTGCTGGATGATGCCCAGCGCGGGCCGGTGCGGATCGAAAAGCACGGGCGGGGCTCCTCCTATGTCGTGTCCGAAGCCGATTACGAGATCGTTCAAGCGCAAAAGGAACGGGCCTTGCGGGACATGCTGGCGGAAAGCCAGCGTGATATCGACGCCGGGTGGACAATTCCCATGGAACAGGTTCACGCCGAGGTCAGGGAAATGCTCGAACAGGCCAAGTTAGATGCCGAAAGTTGAGTATTCGGAGCGCGCCCGGGCCAATATCAAAGACATCGGCCGCTATACGATCCTTAACTGGGGTGCCCAGCAGGCCGATAAATATGTAGGTGAGCTGCTTCAACGCATCGAACAGGCTATGGAATGGCCCGAAGGAGCGCCGGAAATAATGATCGGCGATGATATCGTCCGCAAACTCATCATCGCCCATCATGTCGTATATTATTCCATCGAAGCTGATCGTGTACTGATCCGGGCGATCCTGCATTTCAGCCAATTGCCCGACCGGCTGCGCGAATAGCCCTTCCCCACTTGCCTTGCCACAGGCTTTCCCCTATACGCCCGGCTTCGAACGAATGCGGTCCTTTCTCCCGTCTGTAACGTGCGCATCGGGCGCATGGGAAAAGGAGCCACCGCAGATCATCCCGACCCTTCGGTTGATCCGCGCCGCATTCATGAGAGAAGGGAGTACCGACATGGCTCTGTATGAGCATGTATTCATTGCGCGTCCGGACATTTCTCCGGCGCAGGTTGAGTCTCTGACCGAAGAGCTCAAAACCCTCATCGAGGAAAAAGGCGGCAAAGTCGGCAAGACCGAATACTGGGGTCTTCGCAACCTCGCCTACCGCGTGAACAAGCACCGCAAGGGCCATTACGGCCTGATCGACATCGACGCCAATGGCGACGTGCTCAACGAGCTCGACCGCCGTCAGCGCCTGTCGGACGACGTGATCCGTCACATGACGGTGAAGGTCGATGCGCACACGGAAGAGCAATCTGCCATCCTGTCCAAAAAAGACGACCGGCGCCGCCGGGAACAGCGTCGCTAGGCGAAGGGAGACACACATGTCTGATCTGAATATTTCCAATATTCCGGCCCGCCGCCCATTCCAGCGCCGCCGGAAAGTCTGTCCGTTCTCTGGCGAACATGCGCCGGCGATCGACTACAAGGATCCCAAGCTGCTGCAGCGCTACATGTCGGAAAAGGGCAAGATCGTCCCGGCCCGCATCACCGCTGTTTCGGCCAAGAAGCAACGTGAACTGGCCCGCGCCATCAAGCGCTCCCGCCAGATGGCAATCCTGCCCTACGCGGTCGATTAAGGAGAGAGACGATGCAAGTTATTCTTCTTGAACGCGTCGGAACACTGGGCGGTATTGGCGACGAAGTGACGGTGAAAGCCGGCTTCGCCCGCAACTATCTTCTGCCGCAGGAAAAGGCGCTTCGTGCCAACGAAGCCAATCGCAAGCGTTTCGAAGCGCAACGCGAAATCCTTGAAAAGCGCAACGCAGAACGTCGCGATGAAGCGGCCAAGTCGGCTGAGGGCATTGATGGAGAATCCTTCATCATGATCCGTCAGGCAGGCGAAACCGGCCAGCTTTATGGCTCGGTCACGAGCCGTGACATTGCCGACATTGTGTCCACGGATGCCGTCAAGGTTGGCCGCTCCATGGTCGTTCTGAACGTCCCGATCAAAACGCTGGGTCTGCATGACATCGAAATCAAGCTGCACCCGGAAGTGACGATCACCGTGACGATCAATATCGCACGGACCAAAGACGAAGCCGAGCGTCAGGCCTTGGGTGAAGACGTGATCGCAGCGCAGGCTGACGAAGATCGCGCCATTGCCGAAGCCCAGGCGGCCGAACTGTTTGAAGCCGGTGCCGAGCCGGAAGATCTGATCGCGGCTGAAGAAAATGCTGAAATCGAGGCGGAAGCCGAGGCAGAAGCAGCCGGGGAAGACGACAAGGCGTAAGCCTTTTCTCTATCCTTGCACGGATCAAAGGCGGGTCGCTTGGCCCGCCTTTTTTCTTGCGCCTGACAGATACTCACGACTCGAGTTATCCACAGTCGTGCAGTTTCCTGTTGGCGATCTGAAAAACCCCAATGTCAACTCCAAACGCGCGCTTGTCGCGCCTTAAGACATCGTTAAGACATCACTCATGGCGATACATGACCTCCCCCATCCGGACGACACCGGAACCGACGCGGCCCCTCACAATATCGAGGCCGAGCAGGCGTTTCTGGGTGCGCTCATGTATGACAATGAAGTGCTGCACCGGGTCAGTGACTGGCTTCGTGCCGAGCATTTCTATGACCCGGTTCATGGCCGTATCTTTCAGGCGATTTCAGATCGTATCCAGCGCGGCGCACTGGCAGATGCCATCGTTCTTAAATCGGATTTCGAGCGCGATGGCGGTCTGAAGGAGATCGGCGGCGCCTCCTATCTGGCGCTCTTGCTGGAGAGTGCCTCGGACGCGGTTGCGGCCATTGAATATGCCCAGCTCATCTATGATCTGGCGCTGCGGCGCGCGCTGATCCGGGTCAGTGCGGAGCTCTCGCACGAGGCCACCGACGCGACGCCGGACACCCATGCGCGGCATCTGATCGAGAGCGCCGAACGCAAGCTGTTCGAGCTGGCGGAAACCGGCGGTAATCAGCGCGGCTTCATCAGCTTCAAGGACGCGCTGACGGAATCCGTGAACATGGCCGCAGCGGCTTATGAGCGCGAAGGCGGGCTGTCGGGCATATCCTCCGGCCTCAAGGCGATGGATGCCAAACTTGGCGGTCTGCACTCGTCCGATCTGATCATTCTCGCCGGCCGCCCCTCCATGGGGAAGACGGCGCTGGCGACCAATATCGCCTTCTCGATCGCGCGCGCCTACCAGTATCAGACGATGCCCGATGGCGCGAAGAAAACGGAAAGCGGCGGCGTGGTCGGCTTCTTCTCTCTGGAGATGAGCGCGGAACAGCTGGCGACGCGTCTGATCGCGGATTATACCGGCATTCCCGGTTATCAGATCCGCCGCGGCGATATCGACCCGGCCCAGTATGAAGAAATTCGCGATGCGGTGCTCGATATCCAGAGCCTACCCTTCTACATCGACGATACCGGTGGCCTGTCCATTGGTGCGCTGTGCGCCCGGGCCCGTCGCCTGAAACGCCTGCACGGGCTGGACGTCATCGTGGTCGACTATCTGCAACTGGTGACAGCGTCCGCCAACAAGGCCAGTCAGGGCCGGGTTCAGGAAGTCTCGGAAGTAACGCAGGCGCTGAAGGCGCTGGCCAAGGAATTATCCGTTCCGGTGATCGCCCTGTCCCAGCTCTCGCGCCAGGTGGAGCAACGCGAGGACAAGAAGCCGCAATTGTCTGACCTCCGCGAATCCGGCTCGATCGAGCAGGATGCGGACGTGGTGATGTTCGTTTACCGCGAGGCCTATTACAAGGAACGCGAGAAGCCGACCGAAGGCACGCCGGAATATCTCGCCTGGGAAGAGGAATTCCGCCAGATTGAACGCAATGCCGAAGTCATTATCGGCAAGCAGCGTCACGGCCCGATTGGCACAGTCGAACTGGCCTTTGATGGTGCACGGACGAAATTCTCCGACCGCATTCGCGATGACCGCTATGACGGGGCGGCGCACTAGCGCCTTGCGGATGCGAAAGGTGGAACGGACACTGACACCCGTTCGGGAGAGATGATTCGTTATGGCGCGTGCCGACAATCAGTATGTCTGTCAGTCTTGTGGCTCTGTTCATGCGAAATGGGCCGGCCGCTGCGATGATTGCGGGTCCTGGAATACGCTGATCGAGGAGGTCGCTTCGGCGCCTGTCGGCACAGCGGCCAAGACAAAAAAGGCCGGACGCCGCGGGCGTCTGGAGCTGGTCACGCTGGATGGAGATGGCGGCGAGTTGCCGCGTCATGAAAGCCGCATTGCCGAGTTCGATCGCGTTTGCGGCGGCGGCATTGTGCCCGGCTCGGCCCTGCTGGTGGGTGGCGATCCCGGCATTGGCAAGTCCACGCTCCTCCTGCAGGCCGTCGCCAATCTCGCCAACAATAATGTCAGCACCATCTATATCTCCGGCGAAGAGGCCGTGGATCAGGTCCGGCGGCGGGCGCGGCGTCTGGGTCTGGCGGATGCGCCGGTGGCGCTGGCCGCGGAAACCAATCTGGAAAACATTCTCGACGGGCTGAAAGCCGAAAAGCCGCAGATCGCTATTATCGATTCCATCCAGACCCTGTGGACCGATCAGCTGGCTGCCGCGCCCGGCACGGTGGCGCAGGTCCGCGCCTGTGCTCAGGAGCTGGTGCGCTTTGCCAAGAAATCGGGCAGTGCGGTCGTGCTGGTCGGGCATGTGACCAAGGACGGGCAAATTGCCGGGCCACGCGTCGTCGAACACATGGTGGATGCCGTCCTGTATTTTGAAGGCGAGCGCGGACACCAGTTCCGGATACTGCGGGCGGTCAAGAACCGCTTTGGTCCGACTGACGAGATCGGCGTCTTCGAGATGGGCGAAGCCGGACTGCAGGAAGTTGAAAACCCCTCCGCCCTTTTTCTCAATGACCGCGGCAACCAGACACCGGGGGCGGCGGTCTTTGCCGGTATGGAAGGCACACGCCCCGTCCTGACCGAAATCCAGGCGCTGGTGGCGGCTTCGCCGCTGGGCACACCGCGCCGAACCGTTGTGGGGTGGGATTCCGGACGCCTTTCCATGGTGCTTGCCGTCCTCGAAGCGCGATGCGGGCTTTCATTTGGCGGGCGTGACGTTTATCTGAATGTTGCAGGGGGCTTGAAGATCGGCGAACCGGCGGCGGATGTGGCCGTAGCGGCGGCGATTATCTCCTCTGCGCTCAACGCGCCCTTGCCCGTGGATGCCGTGGTATTTGGCGAGATGAGCCTTTCGGGTGATATTCGGGCCGTAGGCCGGAGTGAGGCGCGTTTGAAAGAAGCAGCGAAACTCGGTTTTTTACAGGCGCTCGCCCCGCTGGCCGCCAGCGAGGGACATGCACCCGTTTCCGTGCGTGGACTGGGCGGCGTCGCTGATCTTGTGGCCACGATCAGCGCCTGGCAGCTGGAGGAATAACGAATGGGCGGCCTGACCCCGATCGATGGCGCCATCCTCCTCTTCATCGGAGCGTCGGCCTATCACGCGCTGGTGCGTGGTTTCGTCAGCGAAGCCCTGTCGATGACGGCTGCCATTGTCGCCGCCATTGCGGCACTGTGGAGCCGACCGCTCTTTGTAACACTGGCCGATGATTTCGTACCGTCGGGATGGATGGCCAATCTGATCACGCTCGCGGTGGTGTTTGCGCTGGTTTTCATGGCCGTCAGCTTCCTGACCGCGCCGATGCGCGCCAATGTCAAACGCGGCGACGACGTCGGATTTCTCGATCGCATGCTGGGGTTTTTCTTCGGCATTGCGCGGGCATTGCTGGCGCTCGGCTTCTTCCTGATCATTGCGAGTCTGGCCAATCAGGGTCAGCCGCCGGGTCAGCTGACAGATGCGCGGCTCTATCCGCTGGTGAATACATCCGCCCGATTGCTGCAATCGCTTGCGCCGGGGGATTCGCAAATCGGCCGGAGTGATCCCATATCACCAGCAGAAATTCCGGACAGTCCGGACGAAGGATCGTATGAAGACCGCGACCGCAATCGGCTTGATGAATTAATTGGCAATGCCAGTGAGGATGATGACGGATGATATTTCCGGCTCCCCCCCTCGCCTATGATCCGGCTTCGGACCATATGCGGGAAGAATGCGGCGTTTTCGCCGTGTATGGCGCAGCTGATTCAGCACTGCTGATCGCGCTGGGTCTTCATGCCCTGCAACACCGCGGGCAGGAAAGCTGCGGCATCGTCACCCATGACGGATCGCGGGTTTATGCGGAACGGCATATGGGACTGGTCGGCGAACATTTTGCCGATGGCGAAACCCATCACCGCCTGCCGGGGTCCGTGGGCATCGGCCATGTGCGCTATTCCACGCAGGGCGCGACGATCACACGCAATATTCAGC
Organism: Hyphobacterium sp. CCMP332; assembly: GCF_014323565.1. NCBI lineage: Bacteria > Pseudomonadati > Pseudomonadota > Alphaproteobacteria > Maricaulales > Maricaulaceae > Hyphobacterium > Hyphobacterium sp. CCMP332. Next base: position 724,691 of record NZ_CP058669.1, on the reverse strand, counting down.
CGCTCTATGCCGATGTCCGTGGCGGCGGCATAGCCGTGGCGCATAACGGCAATCTCACCAATTCGCGCACGCTGCGGAATGATCTGGTCGCCAGCGGGGCCATTTTCCAGTCTACCAGCGACACGGAAGTCATTCTGCAGATCGCCGCGCGTTCGGAACGCACCAGCGCGTCCAAGCGCTTCCTGTCGGCTCTGAAGCAGATCGAAGGGGCTTTTGCCCTTGTCGCTCTGGTCAATGGCAAGCTGGTCGCGGCGCGCGACCCGTTCGGGATCCGGCCTCTGGTGCTGGGCGATCTGGACGGCGCGGTCATCCTCGCATCTGAAACCTGCGCACTCGATGTGATCGGAGCGAAATATATCCGCGACATCGAACCGGGCGAAGCCATTGTCGTCAGCGAGGACGGGATCAAGTCGGAACGCTTTGCGCCGGTTCAGCCCTCCCGGCCGTGCGCGTTCGAATACATCTATTTTGCCCGCCCGGATTCGATCATTTCCGGGATCAGCGTCTATGAAGCCCGCAAGGAAATGGGGCGTCAGCTCTTCCGGGATGCCCCGGCGGATGTGGACGTCGTCATTCCGGTGCCCGATAGCGGCGTTCCCGCGGCTCTGGGCTATGCGCAAGCGGCCGGCGTACCGTACGAGATGGGCATTATCCGGGGTCACTATGTCGGCCGGACCTTCATTCAGCCGACCCAGGCGAAGCGTGATCTCGGCGTCCGCCGCAAACACTCGGCCAACCGGTCCGTCATCGCGGGAAAACGCGTGCTTCTGGTGGACGATTCCATCGTGCGCGGCACGACCTCGCGGAAGATTGTCGACATGATGCGCGATGCCGGCGCGACAGAAGTGCATTTCCGCTCCGCCTGCCCGCCTATTGTCAGCCCGGATTTCTACGGCATTGATATGCCGCGCACGGACGAGTTGATGGCCTCCGCTCTCAATTGCGAGGAAATGGCGCGCGCGCTGAAAGCCGACAGTCTCGGCTTCCTATCGATCAACGGCCTCTATCAGGCTGTGCTCGGCGAGGCGCGCAACGACAAAACCCCGCAAATGGCCGATCACTACTTCACCGGCCAGTATCCGACCCGCCTGCTCGACCATGAGCGCGCGGCCTCCGACAAGGACCGGCAGCTTTCCCTGCTGGTCGATGCATGAGTAATCCGATGTTGAATGACAAGATTGCGCTGGTCACCGGCGCATCCCGCGGTATTGGCCGCGCTATCGCGGTTGGTCTGGCCAAAGACGGCGCGCATGTGATCGCCACAGCGCGCACGCAGGGCGGGCTGGAAGAACTGGACGACGAGATCAAGGCTGCGGGCGGCAAATGCACGCTGGTGCCGCTGGATCAGATGGATCCGGAAGGCATTGAAAAGCTGTCGGAAGTTATCAACGAGCGTTGGGGGCGGCTGGACATTCTGGTCGCGGCCGCCGGTCAGCTCGGCGAACTCACGCCGGCCTATCAGGTGACGGCGAAAACCTGGAATGAAGTCATGGGCGTGAATGCGATCGCCCCGGCCCGTCTGATCCGGGCTTTCGAGCCGCTATTGCTCAAATCCGAGGCTGGCCGGGCCGTATTCCTGACATCCGGCGCCTCGAAATCCTGCCGCGCCTATTGGGCGCCCTATGCCGCCAGCAAGGCGGCACTGGATGCGCTGGTCATGTCCTGGGCGGACGAGCACAACACGTCCGATCTGCGGATCAACCTGGTCAATCCGGGCCCGATGCGGACGGCCATGCGCAAGAAGGCCTTCCCCAGTGAAGACCGCGATGCTCTGCCCCCGCCCGAAGCGCTGGTGCCGCTCGTCCTGTCGCTGGTGTCTCCGGAAAATACGCGCCACCGCGAATGGGTGGACTTTCCGAGCGAGAGCTAGTTCCCGCTTTCTCGGTCCGTCGTGCTTCGAGGCCGACCAATGGTCGGCACCTCAGCATGAGGTAAGTTTGAATTTGCAAAACACCTCATCCTGAGGCGCTCGCGTTAGCGAGCCTCGAAGGAGGCCTTTAATTCAAACCTGATCTTGTTTTTATTTTAGTGAGCTGAAATGAACCAAAACTAGTTCCCGCTGCCGCCGCGGGCGCCATCGGTATAGGGGTTCTTGCCGGCTTTCACGATCAGGCGGATCGGTACGCCCGGCATGTCGAAGGCTTCGCGCAGACCGTTGACCAGATAGCGCTTGTAACTTTCCGGCAGGTCCGCCGCGCGCGAACACATCAAAACGAAGGTCGGCGGGCGTGATTTCGTTTGCGTCAGATAGCGCGGCTTGATGCGGCGGCCGTTGACGGCGGGCGGCGGATGCCGGGCCGTCATCTCCTGCAGCCAGTCATTGAGATCGCGGGTCTTGATCTTGGCGGACCAGTCCTTGTGCAAGCGGGTGACCGCCGGCATGATGTCGTCCAGCCCCTTCATCTTCAGCGCCGAGACCGGCACCAAGGGCGCGCCCTTGGCCTGTGGCAGCAGGCGTTCAAATTCGTACTGAAGCTCCTTCAGGGCGGCATGGCGGTTGGAGACGAGATCCCATTTCGCCAGCACCATGACCAGGCCCCGCCCCTCGCGCAGGACCAGATCGGCCAGCGTCAGGTCCTGCTTTTCGAACGGGTGTTCGGAATCGGTCAGCAAAAGCACGATTTCGGCAAACTTGATGGCCCGCAGCGTGTCGGCAACGCTCATCCGCTCCAGCCGGTCACTGACCTTGCCCTTCTTGCGGAGCCCGGCCGTGTCGTGGAGGCGCACGCGCCGCCCGTCCCAGAACCAGTCGACGGCAATGGCATCCCGCGTCACACCGGCTTCCGGACCGGTGATGAGGCGATCCTGTCCGATGAGCGAATTGATCAGCGTGGACTTACCCGCATTCGGGCGGCCAATGACCGCGATCCGCAGCGGCGGTTCCTCGCTGCGATCATCCTTGAGATTTTCAAAATCGCCCAGCGCTTCACCAACGGCGGCATAAAGATCGCCAATGCCGTCGCCGTGCGAGGCCGAAAATCCGACCGGCTCGCCAAAGCCCAGCGCATAACTTTCCGATATCCCGACCAGACCGGCACGGCCTTCCGCCTTGTTGGCGACCAGCACAACCTTCGTGCCGGAGCGGCGGATTACATCGGCGAACGCCTCATCCAGCGCGGTAACGCCTTCACGCGCATCAATGACGAAGAGGCAGACATCGGCATCGGCCAGAGCGAGCTCTGTCTGGGCGCGCATATCGGTGCCGAGCTTGGTGGCGTCGGCGTCGTCAAAGCCGGCCGTGTCGATGATCCGCAAGGGAATGTCACCGAGGCGGCCATGCGCTTCGCGCCGGTCGCGTGTGACGCCCGGCATGTCATCGACGATGGCCAGTGGTTTGCCTGCAAGCCGGTTGAAAAGCGTCGACTTGCCGACATTCGGGCGGCCCACCACCGCAATTGTGGGGACAGCCATATCGTTATCGCAGCGCGACCAGACGTGCCTCATCGGTCACGACATAGATCGTTTCATTGACGATGATCGGGGCGACAAAGACCGGACCACCCAGATTGACGTCTCGCTGAATACTGCCATCAATTGCCGACAGAATGACGGCGCGGCCATGCGATCCGGCCAGAACCAGACGCCCACCCGCCATGATCGGGCCTGACCATGCGATACGGTCGCGGCGGCGGCGTTCGCTTTCAAACTGCTGCAGCTGGGTGATCCACTGGATGGCGCCGGTGACGCGCTCGACACAGACGACTTCGCCGTCAGACGTCACGAGGAAAAGATAGTTGCCGGCCACCCACGGGGCATGCAATCCACCCGCCGGCTGGGTCCAGAGACGCTCACCCGTCCGCAGGTTGAACGCCGCAAGAATGCCGGAATGGCTCATGGCATAGACGAAATCATCGACGATCACGGGGCTGCCCGCCACGTCATTGATCGCGGAAATCGGGGTCAGGCCGCCCGTGCGGGTCAGCGCATCTGTCCAGATCGGATTGCCGTTCTGGATACGCAGCGCCACGAGCTCGCCGGAGGCATAGGGCACCACCACGGTTTCACCCAGCACGGCCGCGCTCGGTGACGTCAGAAGGCGCGCCGGTTCGGAGATGCCCTGATGATTCCAGACGATATCACCGGAGTCCTGCTCGATCGCGTAAAGCTCATTGTCATCGGTCGACACAAAGATCATGCCGTTGACCGCTGTCGGAGCGGAATGGAAAGGCGTCAGGGATTCCGTACGCCAGATTTCGGCGCCCGTGGCGGCATCCAGCGCTGCAATGAAACGATTGCCGTTGTGCGCAAAGAGCCGGCCGCCGTCAAAAGCGAGGCCGCCGCCGAATGTTGTGCGGTCATTGCGGAAGCCGGACCGCAGGCGGGCCTCCCAGATTTGTGAACCGGATTCGGGATCCAGAGCAAAGACACGGCCGCGACCGTCCATGGCGTAAACGCGGCCATCGGCAAAAACCGGCCGGGCATTGATCCGGCTGGAGCGATCCGAGCCCTCGCCAAACCGGTTGCGGAAAAGAACGTCCAGATTTCCGGTCGCCTGGGTGTGCTGCATGGCGTGGGTCGGATAGCCATCCGGCTGCGCCCAGATGGTGTTGCGATAGGCGGTGGGCAGCTCAACGGGCGTCGCGGCTGCGTCGGGGTCGGCCTGCAAGGATTGCTCGAAGGACAGGATGGAGACGCGTTCGTCTTCGGGTGGCCGTTCGGGATCCTCTTCCTCCAGAAGAACGAAGGGATTGATCTGAGCGGCCGTGTCCTGAATGGTGGAACAACCGGCAAGGAAGGCCAGAGAGGCCAGCAGGAAATACCGGCCCGGGTTCGAAAATGTCATCAGCTTAGTCCTGTCCGTCTTCGGCAGAGTCATTGTCATTCGTGTCCAGCAAGCTGGTAGCGTCCGGCAATTGCGGGCTGTCGGTCGTCAGCGTGCCGGTCTCTTCATCGACGCGGTCCAGCACATCTCCCAGATCAAAAGTCGCCGGATCGACATCCGGTGTGTCCGGCAGTGCCGGCATCGTCATGGCGTCGTCCGTCACCGGGCTATCCAGAGCTGCCTGTTGCTGAAGGCGCTCGATCAGATCAACGGCGGCTTGCGCGCGTTGCGACACCGGAAGAGCGAGGCCGTCAATATCGCCGGCAATCGCACTGTATTCGGTATGGGCGCGATCAAGGTCGCCTTCGGCAAAGGCTTTCGCCGCGATCACTTCCATCGCCAGAAGGCGATACGGGCGCTCCGGCTGCATCATGTCACCAAGACGGTTCTGCAGATCGTCGATCGACAATTCCTCGAACTGGGCCATCGCCGCCTTGACGTGCGCCAGATCGGAGAAGGCGACTGTCGAAAACCGGTCCGCCGCCTGCTCGAAGAAATAGCCGGCCGTTGCGGCATCACCGCCCTGAAGCGCGAGTTCACCGCGCTGCATAAGCGCCAGGGCCGCATATCCGCTCGCGCTGTCTTCGGAAATCTGCTGCAAGGCGAGATCGGCTTCGGTCAGGCGCTCGTCCTCAACCAGTTCCAGCGCCGCAAAATAACGATCCGACATGGCATGTGACCGTTGGGTCTGCCAGTAGTCCCAGCCTTGCCAGGCCGCAGCGGTCACAACAATCGCGAATGCGCCGCCAAGGGCCAAAGGCCCCCATTTGCGCAGGAGATCGTTATACTTGTCCTTGCGGAGCTCTTCTTCAACTTCGTGGAAAATGTCGGCCAAGGGAAACGCCCTGTTATCTCTGGTCAATCGGAGCCGGACACTAGCCGCGCTGCGCCCCAGCGGCAACCGCGGTTAACTGCTCTTCGGCTTGAAGGAATAGGTTTCTGCATCTGCCGGAAAGGCGCGCGATTTCACATCGGCAGCGAAGGCTTCAACCGCCGCCTCCACCACACCGGACAATTGCGCATAGCGGCGGACGAATTTGGGCGTCCAGTCGAACAGACCCAGCATATCCTGCGTCACCAGAATCTGCCCGTCACAGGCGGCCGAGGCGCCAATACCGATGGTCGGCGCCTTCACCGCGCCGGTGATTTCCCGCGCCAGATTTTCCGCCACGCCCTCGATGACAATGGCAAAGGCGCCTGCGGCATCGGCTTCGCGGGCTTCATTGAAGACGCGGGTGCGTTCCATGTCATCGCGGCCCTTGGCCTTGAAGCCGCCCTCATTCAGGGCCGCCTGCGGGCGTAAGCCCACATGGCCCATCACCGGGATGCCGCGCTCCGTCAGGAAGCGGATCGTGTCGGCGGCATAGACGCCGCTTTCAATCTTCACCGCCTGCGCCCCGGTTTCCGCGAGCACACGCGAGGCACTCTCGAACGCTTGTTCCGGTGACATTTCGTAAGTGCCAAACGGCAGGTCGATCACGACCAGCGCCTGTTTTGCGGCACGCATGACGGCCTGACCGTGCAGGATCATCATGTCGAGCGTGACGCCAATGGTGGAATCGAGGCCGTGGACGACCATGCCGAGGCTGTCGCCGACCAGAAGCACATCGCAATGCGGGTCCAGCAGGCGCGCCATCGGCGCATCATAGGCGGTCAGGCAGACCAGAGGCTCGCCGCCCTTGCGGGCACGAATATCCGGCACTCCGATCCGTTTGATCTTGTTTTGAGCAGACATGGCGGCGTCATAACCGAAGAGCCGCTCCGGCGATAGCGTCCGGCTGGTTAAATCTGCTTCGGAATGACGATTGCAAATCCGGCGATCATGATCGCGAGGATACCGGCCGCCAGCATTTCCGGGGAGGTGTAGGCGAAGACCTGTCCGGCAATCCCGTCCACGGGCAGCAGGTCCGGGTTGGAAAAAAAACCTTCCAGCTGGGTGCCGGCCACAGCAGACCCGGTCGAACCGGCCCCGCCCAGAACCAGCGCGCGGCGGCGGTCGGGGCGCTTGATCCGGCCTTGCACCTTGCGGACAAAGTCTTCGGCATCGCTGTGATCGGGTTCGGCGGCCGCAAACGCGGAACGCAGACGATCTTCAAATGGGTCATTCATGGTCATGATACCATCGCCTCCTCGGCCTCGAACCAGGCCTTCAGCTTTTCCCGTCCCCGGTTAACGTGTGACTTCACGGTTCCCAGAGGCATGCCCGTCGCTTCCGATGCCTCGGCATGAGACATTCCGCTCGCATAACACAGCACAACACACACCCGTTCGTCTTCCTTCAGTGTTTTCAATCCGCGGTCGAGATCGACCACCGATCCCATGTCACGCGGCTTCTCGACATCATCGACATCCTGCTTGAAGCGTTCCATGGCCTTGTCTGTTGCCTTGCGCTTTCGCGCGGACATCAGAAATTCGTTGTAGGCTATCCGGCAGAGCCATCCCCGAAAGGATCCACTGCCCGTATAGCTGTTGATCTTGTTAAAAGCCTTGATGAAGGCTTCCTGAGCCAGATCGTCTGCGAGGGCGTGATTGCCACACATGCGGGTCATCATCCCTCGCACAACGCCCTGGTGCCGGCGGACGAGCTCGCCAAAGGCCGCGCCGTCCCTGGCGGCGACGACCAATGCGATCAATTCCTCGTCCGATGCGCCCCGAGACACGTCAGCGTCCTCCGGTTATTCGGCGTCGTTCGGCTTGTCGCGGAACATTACGCCCATGACGATCAGGGCGATGCCGACAAAACCCGGGAAAGACGCCACGCCGGCCATGATGCCGAGTGCCTCGAAATCATTTTCCACAGCACCGATCGTGTAACCGAGCGTGATGAAGGCGGCCGCGATGGCCAGAAGAATGATCCCGGCGCGGATGTCGCCGCCTTTTTTCTTTTGCGGCATGCCGAGGGCCTTGATGACGTCCGGCGTCAGCTGGGTACCGCTCTGGGCGGCCTGGCGGACGGTTTCCAACACCTCGCGGCGGTTTTTTGCGCCATGATGATAGACGATCCATACGATCAGAACGACGGATCCAAAAACGGTAAGAGGGGCAAGTACATCGGGTCCCATGGGGATTTCCTTTCGTGTCTCGAAAGCGCTCAACTGCGCTTCTCGAAATCAAGATGCATCGTCGATCGGTTTTGGATGCAGCGCGCTATCCGATAATGCCGACGCCAAAGAGGTAAAGGTGAAACCGCGCCAGCAGAACGGCCACGAGCGCGCCAATCACGATCGCCACGACATCCCCTCCCCAGCCCTTGGGCGGCACGGGCGCGTGGTCCCCGCGGATGAAGGCAGCGATCAGGGTGACCAGTGACCAGGCGAAAAAGGCACCGAACATGTAAACCGCTGCGCGTTCGCTGTTCGCGGCCAGATGCGAGCCGGACCAGAGCAGAACACCGATCAGCATGGGGTGCTGGACAAAGCGCCGGATATGGCTGGGCGTATTGGCCGCCACAATCAGGATCAGGGATACCGGCACGGCAATCAGCGCCGCCAGGCGGCCCCATTCCGGCGCCTCCCATAGCATATCGGACGGATGTGCCTGTATCTTGCCGAAGATGATCAGGCCGAGGCCGACAATCGAAATCAGCGAATAGAGGACCTTGAACCCGCCCGGCCCGAAGCCGGATATCATGGCGTTGCGTCCGCCCGGCACCAGCCGGACGGAATGGATGCCCAGAAACAGAACCAGACCGATAATCAGAAAAATCATGCCATGTCCCCCTCGACCCGGTGAGACTAGTCCGAGTCTGCCGGGCTTGGCGAGGTTTGTGCAGAAAATTGAACGGCCATATCCGTGGCAAGACTGTTACTACCCGTCGGCTTCATCTGCCGGGCTCAGCCCTCGAGAGCGCAGCGAGTTTTCCAGGCAGATCGACCCTGACATGCAGGAAATCGACGATGCTGATCTGGTCCGCTGCTTCAACAAAAACAACATAGTGTTGCCCGCAACGCACATAGCGCAAATCCTCCGGCACGGTACTGCCCGCCAATTGTCCGCAGGAACGGGTGATAACATGGCCCGCGGCGATCTCCCGGCAGGTCCCGATCAGATCGGCGGCATAGGCCTCCGCCTGACGGGTGCCAAATGTGGCAAAGGTCCAGTCGGCGATTTCGGCGAGGGAGTCTTCCGCCTGGCGTGTCAGCCGCCAGCGGCGGATCATCAGGCCGGCTTCCCGGCTCTCGAAAAGGCGCGGCGAATGGCGTCCTCTCCGGTGCCCGCCGCGAAATCACCGCTGCGCACCTGGTCGAGGCCGGACTGAAGCCGGACCTGAAGGGCACCGATTTCAGCCTCTTCACGTTCAAGCAGCCGCAATCCAGCGCGCAGCGCTTCGCTGGCATTCTGATACCGTCCCGATGCAACCAGCTGATCGACCAGCCGTGTCTGGGATTCGGTCAAGACGACATTGCGCGTGGCCATTTCGGTCTCCTGCCAGGGTGTTGGCAATATATGCCAATACTGCCGCGACGTCTATCCGGCCCGCAAGCCGTCAGGCGCGCGCGCTTCGCGGCAATATCCGCGGCAGCCACACAGCGACTGCGACAATGAGTGCGGCGAGCGCGAGGCCCGGCGTGCCCGCCATATCCGCCGCAAATTGTGCCGCGGCGCCCACAAGGCTGAGGCCCGATGCTTTCACCAGACCGAAGAGAATGGCGGTTGCGGCAATCGCAATGATGCCATTGCGGCGCAGCTGCGCGGCAAAGCGAATGCGGGCCATGCGCCCTTCCAGATCCGCCATGAAGGCCGGATCCCGCGCCGGTGCGGCATCGGCCTGAAGAAAGGCGTTCAGCTTGTTCTCTGCGCTCATGAGTCACCTCCCAGCACGGCGAGCAGTCTGGCCCGGCCGCGCTTGATATGAGATTTGATCGTTCCGACCGGCATGTCCAGTGCCTCGGCCGCTTCGCCATGCGACCACCCCCCTGCCAGGCAGAGGGAGATGCAGGCGCGCTGGTCCGGCGTGAGGTCCTGCATCGCCGCCTCCAGCGCCATATTCTCGCCGAGGCTGATGCCCTCGGGCCGCATCTGGTCCTGTGTGTCCGACCATTCCTGTTCGCGCCGGGCGCGCCGGCCGGTGGCGCGGCGCTCTTCCGAGGCCAGCCGCCATCCCGTGCCGATCAGCCAACTTCTGAACGCGGCCGGATCGCGCAACTGATCCAGCCTCTGCCAGCCGCGGATCAGGGCGTCCTGTGCGATATCGTCTGCCAGCGCGTGATCGCGGCAAACCCCGCGGAGAAAACTCCGCAGGGCTGCGCTGTGGCGCCGGGCGAGCTGTCCGAACGCCGCATCGGACCCAAGCCGTGCAGCGTTCACCAGATCGGCGTCGCTCGCCGCTGACATGATCAGCGCTTGCGGCGTTTGCCAAAGAGCGAGGAGGCGAGGAAGGCCAGGGCGAGCACGCCGAGGATCATCGACACGAAATACATCGCGGTTTCATCCCCCAGCCAGCCGGAATAGCCGACAAAGGCGAACACCGCGCTGAGACCGGAAAACAGGACGACCAGGAAGACGCCGCTGCCGCTGCCTTCGTCCTTGCCGTCGTCTGACCAATTGCCGTCAGACTTGTCGTTGTCCGACTCCAGCGCACGGATCAGTTCTGCGGGCGGTTCCTTGCCGGACTGGGCATAGGCCTTGAGCACCTCGACCTTTGCCTTGGTGCGCTGATAGCCCATCAGACTGTTCCATCCGCCGGCCACAAAGAAGGCGAGCGGGAAAAGCAGCCACCAGTAACTTTCAAAAAGATCGCCGAACGTATCCATGATTCCCTCCAATCGACCCGGCAATATCGCCGTTCACAGGACAAGTGGCCACCGGAAACCGGATTGGAGGCAGGCGGTGTGAAGAAACCGCATCTCGGGGTGACCGTCTTCCCGCATCAGGATGAGAAAATGAGTCCGGGTCTGCTCCCAGGTCCCTGACGAAGAATCGCTTTTCAGCTTCGCGCCCAGAGCCGGACATGAAAAGGGCGGCCGCCTAAACGTCCGCCCTTCAAGTATCGATTCAAGTTGAAGTTCTGAATCAGGTTGAAGCGCAATGCTCCGAGCTTGCCGCCACTAAGTCACCTGCCACGCCGGCTATTGAGCGAATGGATTGGCAAGAAAGTCCGGCGCATCTAGCCAGATATCTGAATCAGCCACCGCTTCATCCTGCATGAAGGCGTGCATGACACTCTGAATATCTGGAGACAGCATGAACAGATTGTGTCCGGCATTGTGAATCATAATCTGTGTAACATTTGACAACCCTTGCACCGCCTCGGCCTGTCCCTCGATATAGGTGCGACCATCCAGCGTTCCGGTGAGCAACAGAACCGGTGTCTCTCCTGACAATTGCGTGCGAAAATTATTGCCCAGATCCAGCTCGGTCAGAACAGGCAAAAGCTGTGGCATCGGCGCGTTGAGGAATGCCCCGATGGGCGATTGCGGCAGCTGAGCGTTGAACAAAGCCAGGCGTTCCTCCGTGATGCCAGAAGCGCGATCCATCGCCAGCGGCATTGCCCTGAAATCAATGGTTTCGCGAATTTCCATGAAGCGCTGAATCAGCGCGGTCATGATGACGTATCCGCCACGATCGAGTTCCGAATAGAGCGCCAGAACAAGACCGACATTGGTCGGGTCTGCGAGGGCACCACCGGCCAGAGCCTGCACATCGCGGCGTTGCAGCATGAAAGCTTTGGTCGAGCCATCGGCCTGCGGGATGTCGAGTAAGACAGGCGCTTCATCCAGCCGGTCATGGACGCGGTGCATCAGGCCGACCACATCCGGATAGGCAGCCGCAACGGCAGGCTGGGCATTGATTGCATCCTGCAAGCGCTGGAAATAGGCGGCAGTGCGCGAAGGCAGTTTGACGGTCTGATCCAAGCCTTCGGCGCTGGCGATGATCACCCGGTCCAGTTCGGCGTCGATCGTGTTCAAAGCCGCCAGTGCGAGATGACTGCCATAGGAAATCCCCCACAGGGAAATCCGGTCCGCACCGAGGTGCCGACGCAGATCACTCAGATCGTGGACGCTCTCCATCGTCGTATAGCCGCGCAGGTCAATGCCCTGATCCGCCCAGAATGCTGCGCACTCCACCGCCGCCCGTTGACGGGAAACAGCCCATTCTGCATCGGTTACGGCCTGCGCCACCGTGTCTGCGACGGAGGAGACGCAAACCGGGATGTCATTATCGGACAGGCCCGTTCCCCGCTGGTCGAATGCGTAGACATCGGCGTGTTGCCGCATATCCATGAAAAGCGGGAAACGCGGGCCGCGGGCTGTTCCTGTCCCGGTGCCGCCGGGCCCGCCCGAAAGATAGATGATGGGCGAACCGGGATTATTCGTTGTCGCAGGAAAGCGTACATAGCCAAGTTCGATCATCCGCGTATTCGGATCTGCGCGATACTCCGGCACCTCGAAGTGGCCCTGATACGCCGTGACAGGATCGCCATTGCCCGGTGTGAATTCGATTTCGACCTCGCCGGGGCGCGGGCCGCTTTGAGCCAAGGCAAGCGCGGGAGCGGCGATAAGAGCCAGACCGGCCATCAGCAGAGTTTTCATTTCAATCTCCAATCGACCATTTGTGGACGGAGAAATGCCTGCCCGATTTTCCGGCGCGGTTCGGGGTCAAAACGTCGAACGGCAGTGACTTTTCGGTAAACGGAAGGACCTTGCCGTTGAACGGGGTTAGGATGGGTCATGAGATTTGTTCCAATCCTCCTCCCCCTCGCCATCCTTTGCCTTCTCGTGACCGGGTCAAAGGCCGAAGCCCAATCCCTGATCTGGATGGATATGGAAACGGCACGGGTCTGCCCGGCCAGCGATGACCGCGAGGTGCCGGACTTCACCGCACCTGATTGCACGGATACAGCCCTGGCCGATGTTGACCCCCAAGGCCGGATGATCTGGGTGGCAGGAACACTCACCCTGACGCAGGAGCAAATTACGCAGGATCGGCCACTCGGCTTTTTCGTCTCCGGCGCCATGTCGACGGCGGTTCATATGGATGGCCAGTTTCTGGGACAAAACGGACAACCGGGACAGAACAGGGCGAGCGAAATTCCCGGCGCAATGGATTCGGTGATCTTTGTCCCGCCCTCCGCGCTTCATGCCGGGGTCAATGAGCTAGCCCTGCTGATGTCGGCCCATCACGGCCCCATCGCGTTTGAAAACCCGATACATATTCTGGCGCTTGGCGACTTTGCGAGCCCAACGGAACGGATCATCCGGGCCTATTGGCCGGCCCTGATCAATCTGGGCATTCTGACGCTGGGCATTGTCATCTTCGGTGTTTCCGCGGTGCGGGGTGAAGACCGGGAAGCCGGGATCATTCTCACACTATTTGCGCTTGTCATCACCGCTCAACTGGTCACGGAGACCAGTCGCGGCCTTTTTGGCTATGCCTATCCCTTGCATGGCTGGCGCATGATAGGCGTGACCAGCTTTGCAGCTGGCTCCGGCCTGCTTTTTCTGGCGCATGTGCTGAAACGGTTTTCCGGTTGGCGGTGGCAAATTCGCTGGGGCATTTCCGCGCTCGTGGCGGTCCTTACACTCGGCGTGATTTTCAGCACGCCCGGCTATGATCCCAAGACTATTATGGCGTTGGTCATTCCCGCTGCCGCGACGATACCGGGCCTGATCATGCGCGGTGTGAAACGTGATCGCTCCGCGATGATCTATCTGGCGCTGCTACTGGCAACGGGCATCGCTTTCCGGATCAACCCGTTCTGGATACTCGACGTCTATATCTACTATTTCGCGGCGGCGTTGATGCTGGTGCTGTTCTTCGAACAGGCAATCGCCCTGATCCGGGCGCGACGCAGCGCAAAATCGCAAACGGCACGCGCCGAACGGCTGGAAATGGCGCTGCAACAGGCGCAACAGAAATCAGACCCGACGCAGCTTCAACTGACCAGCGCGGGCAAGGTGGAGCGCATCGACACCGCGCGCATCGCCCACATCCAGGCGGCGGGAGATTATGTCGAGCTAAACTTCAAAGGCGGAAAATCCGCGCTGTTCACCAGCAGCCTCAACGAGATCGAAAACAAGCTGCCGGACACCTTCTTGCGGGTCCATCGCTCCCACATCGTCAACACCGCCTTTATTGATCAACTGGTGCGTGATGCATCAGGCGTCGGCACGCTGACGCTCTCCTCAGGCGCGGAAATTCCGGTCAGTCGTCGCATCATGCCACGGGTGCGAAGCGCGTTGGCGGACTAGGCGTCCACAATCACTTCAAACCCGCCCATGATCATGCGATTGCCATCAAAGGGCATGTTCGCCGGGTCCATACCTGCCATGCGCGGATCTTCCATCGCCGCTTTCATGCCGACATCGCGCGTCGCCTTGTCCGGCCAGGTGATCCACGAAAACACCACCGTTTCATCCGCTGTGGCTTTCACCGCCATTGGAAAGGACGTCACCTCTCCCGCCGGCACATCATCGCCCCAGCATTCGGTGACACTGAGTGCGCCGTGATCCTTGAACATAGGCACCATGGCCTCGGCGACTTTCCGATAGGCTTCTTTATTCGCCATCGGCACGGCGATCACATAACCATCCACATAAGTCATGATGTTTTCTCCTGATTGGAGAGGAATAAACGCCGAGAACCATCGACTTGTCGAGATGATGCGCGCATTTACAGCGATGACGGTCGCAGTCGTGAATTCATTATTGTAGCGAACGCTACATTCTGATAGAGAGTCTGTAGCAATCGCTACAGGAGCTCATCAATGAATCTCGCCTCCCGCCTTGGCCTGACTGGCCGTCAACTCTGGTTATCTGCCCTGATGGGTGTCATCCTCTGGTTCGTTGCCGCCATAATGCTGCGCTTCATGGGACCGATGGGTATTTATGACGGACTGGCGCGGGTGCTGCTCTATATCGCGATCATTCCCGGCACGATTCCCTTCATGATCCTGTTTCAGAAGATTGCCGGACTGAGCCGCCAACAAGTCGCGCTGGGCGTCTCTGTCGGTACAGCAGCGGCCATTCTGTGCGACGGGGCTGCGCTGGCCTGGTATCCGCAGCTTTATGGTCCGACAGTCGCGCTACACGCCGGTGCGGGAGGCACCATCCTGTGGGGTGGTGGCGTCGGGCTCGTCATCGCCTTCTTCATGAACAAGGCCGACTAGCGCAGGGCGGCGTTGACGTCTTCCAACCCTAGGCTTTTCAGCAAAATCATGCCTTCGACCGTGACCAGCAGGCGGGCCGCTTCGGCGGTCCGGCCTGCCTCGGCGCAATCAAGCTGGGCGCCGCCCCATTCCATAAAACCCCGCCCAATAGCACCGCCAATCTCGCGCAGCGTGTCATCGCCGCCAGCGGCTCCGGCCGCGATCTCCAGCCAGAGACGCGCATAGGGCCAGACATCCGGGCTGGTCATCAGACCATAGAGTTTTTGCGCCAGCGCTTCGCGCGGCAGTTTTTCCAGCTCACCCGGCGCGCTGAACACCTCCATCAGGCGCGCGGCCCCGTGCTGGAGCACTTCGGCGATCAGCGCATCCTTGTCCTTGAAATAATAAAGCAACATACGATCGCTCGTGCCCGCCGCCTTGGCCATGGGCCGCAGGCTGGCTGCGCCCAGCCCTTTGGTCAGGACGTAGTCGACCAGCTTGTCGAGAAGGACGGTGCGTTTATCGGTCATTCAAGCGCGCACGACTCTTCGGAAAACAAAGCCTGTGAGTCTTTGGTGAGTTCACCCTGGCTCAGACGACGCAGGATCATCGGTGTTTCCCCCTCATGGACGCCAGACTAGCAGGTGTGGCAGATGGCGCCATCTTTTGTGACCGGGCTTATCGATACGGCGATTGTTCATTGCCCGGCGCGGTCACAGATCAAGACCGCCACGCACAAAAAAAGGCCGGACAATTGTCCGACCTTTTTTCACTGTGGGAGCCGCGCTGGTGTTCGCGCAGGTCCGGTCTCGGATTAAGCCTCGCGGAGATTATCCGCGGCGTTCTTTCCAGACTTTTTGTCAGCAACCACGTCGAAGCTGACCTTTTGGCCTTCTTCGAGCGAATGCATGCCAGCGCGCTCAACAGCGGACGCGTGCACGAAGACATCAGTTGAGCCATCTTCTGGCTGGATGAAGCCGAAGCCTTTTGAAGTATTGAAGAATTTAACGGTACCAGTAGCCATGACGATTTCCTTTCAATCAATCACGTAGAAATCAGGCCCGGGCCGGCCGATTGCCGGTGGGTCCTGAAAGACGATTTTGGAAGGAATTCAGTCAATGGCGTGCCAGGCACACCGGAATCATTCGGCAAACAAGATCGTGGGGCAGTGTCTAGCCCTGAAGTGTGGCCACAACAAGGAGAGATCAATTGTGCCGGGTTTTCAGATCACCGGATACCTCCTTCGAGGCTCGCTTCCCGTCTCCCTCCGGCTCGACCGGAGGGTCTCAGTCGGATCGAGATCCTCCGATCAAGTCGGAGGAAGGCGGTGATCTGTAAGGTTGAAAGCGGGCCTCACCAGTGCGGCGGTTTCTCATTGCCCGGCGAGGGCAAGCCGGATTCGAGCTCGGCGATGCGGTCGTCAGAGGCGCGCAGGCGCGCCGTCAGCCGGTCGAGCTCTTTTTGCTGACGTAACAGGCCGTCGGACAAATCCTCGATCGTGCGCTGTTGTTCAGCGACGAGCATTTCCAGGGTGTCGAGGCGGTCAGAGCTCACACCCCTACTCCCACTCAATCGTCCCGGGCGGTTTGGACGTCACGTCATAGACGACGCGGTTGACGCCGCGCACTTCATTGATGATGCGCGTGGCCGTGCGGCCGAGGAAGTCGTGGTCGAAGGGGAAATAGTCTGCTGTCATGCCGTCCACGGAGGTGACGGCGCGCAGGGCCAGCACATTGTCATAGGTGCGGGCATCGCCCATCACGCCGACGGTCTGCACCGGCAGGAGGACGGCAAAGGCCTGCCAGATCGTGTTGTAGAGGCCCGCCTTGCGGATCTCGTCGATATAGATGGCGTCGGCCTTGCGCAGAATATCGGCCTTTTCCTTCGTCACCGCGCCGGGAATGCGGATGCCGAGGCCCGGCCCCGGGAAGGGGTGGCGCTGGACAAAGCCGTCGGGCAGGCCCAGCTCGCGGCCGAGCGCCCTGACCTCGTCCTTGAAGAGTTCGCGCAAGGGCTCGACCAGCTGCATATTCATGCGCTCGGGCAGGCCGCCGACATTGTGGTGGGACTTGATCGTCACAGACGGCCCGCCATCGAATGAGACGCTCTCGATGACGTCCGGATAGAGCGTGCCCTGGGCGAGGAAATCGGCCCCGCCCGCGGCTTTGGCGTGCTTTTCAAACACGTCGATGAAGAGCCGGCCAATGGTCTTGCGCTTGGCTTCCGGATCAGAGACGCCGTCCAGCTCACCCAGGAAGAGATCGCCCTCATCGGCATGGACGAGCGGAATGTTGAAGGAGTCCCGGAACAGGCGGACGACTTCTTCCGCCTCGTTCAGACGCATCAGCCCGGTATCGACGAAGACGCAGACCAGCTGGTCGCCGATGGCATCATGGATCAGCTTGGCCGCCACGGCGCTGTCCACCCCGCCGGAAAGGCCGCAGATCACCCGGCCGGAGCCGACCTGCTCGCGGATCTTGGCCATCGCCTCCTCACGGAAGGCGGCCATTGTCCAGTCGCCCTTCAGGCCCGCAATATTGTGGGTGAAGTTGCGCAGGAGCAGCGCGCCGCGCGGCGTGTGCACGACTTCCGGGTGGAATTGCACGCCATAAAACCGGCGGCCTTCATCGGCAATCGCCGCAAAGGGCGCATGGTGAGAGGTCGCAATCACCGAGAAACCGGGCGCGAGGCTGGCGACGCGGTCGCCATGGCTCATCCAGACGCGCTCTTCATGGCCGATGCCGCCAAAGCCCTCAAACAGCGGGCTGTCGGCGACGATCTGGATGTCGGCGCGGCCGAACTCCTTGTCCTCGCTGCCTTCCACCGCCCCGCCCAGCTGGGCCATCATGGTCTGCTCGCCATAGCAGATGCCCAGAACCGGCAGGCCGCGGGTGAAGACGCTCTCATCGGCGCGCGGGGAATTTTCCCAATGCGTGGAGTGCGGCGAACCCGACAGGATGATGGCCTTGGGATCGAATTCATCGATAAAGGCGGCATCGGCCCGGTTATAGGGGTGGACCTCGCAGAACACGCCGCTTTCGCGCACGCGCCGGGCGATGAGCTGGGTAACCTGGGAGCCGAAATCGACGATCAGGACTTTTTCATGATGGGCGGTGATGTCTGTCATGGCAGGCGGTTAGCGCGAGTCACCGCGAAAGGCGAGTCTGTTGTTGCACCCGCTTTGTCTTTTACCCGTCATTCCGGGGTGTCCTCATGAAAATGGGGAGGCATGCGTCTCTTTCTCCCCCCGCTTGCGGGGGGAGTGTCGCGTAGCGACGAGGGGGGCGAATGGCGGGTGTGTTCTTGCCCCCTCCGTCTGCCGCTTCGCGTCAGCCACCTCCCCCGTAAACAGGGGAGGAAACCATTGATCCTCAAGCCGATTCTTCACTGAAAACCCTCCTTTGAGGCTTGTTGCACTCGCTCCTCAGGATGATGCATTATCTTTTTGCGCCGTCTTCGTCCGGCTTGACCGGACGATCTCGTTATAGAGACCCTCCGATCAAGTCGGAGGGTGACGGGTTTGTTGTTACCTCATGCTGAGGTGCTGATCGCAGATCAGCCTCGAAGCACGCAAGGCAATCAAGCCGCCCAACTCAACGTCATCCCTGCGAAGGCAGGGACCCAGTTGCGACTTGGCCACCCTCGCACCCTGCGCCAACCTGCCGCTGCGCTAACGTTGCGCAGATTGAGGGCAGGACATTCGCAGCTTCACCCTTGCTCTGGGTCCCTGCCTTCGCAGGGATGACGGCGCAAGCGGTAGCGGCAAAATCTCGACGTTTGCCCGCCCGCTCTATCACGGAGATGAAGAAGCCTTCGGTAAAGCTACAATGTGTCCCGTAGGCGTGTCCTGTCGGGCGTGATAAAGAAGCCAGATGATCGTGATCTATTTTCTGTCCGCCGGGCTATTTGTACTCCTGTTCACGCGGGAGGTGATTGCGCCGGCGTCAGGCGCAGCATGCGATAAAAGGTGGCGGCTGTATTCCGGGTCTCTCAACGCCGCCAATATCGTTGTTGTTGTGCTCGCGGGATTTATTTTTCACGATCAGATTTCAGCGCTCGCCGTATTTGATCTGGAATCGCAGACTGGTGCCATCGTCGGCAGCTTTGTTGTTTTCCTGACGGCCAGCTTGATCGCCTATTGGTGGCACCGTCTGACCCATCATTCCGATACGCTTTGGCGGGTTGTCCACCAGCTCCATCACAGTCCTTCAAGGATCGAAACCCTTACGGCCTTCTATGTTCATCCGCTAGACAGTTTTTTGGCCGCGCTTATCAATGCACTCGTAGCGTATGGACTATTCGGCGCCTCACCAGCTATGGCGGGTCTCGCCCTGTTCTGGGTCGCGATATTCAATCTGGTGGCGCATGCGGACCTGCATACGCCACAATGGCTGGGATACATTCTGCAACGACCGGAAATGCACCGTCTGCATCATCAGCGTGGCCTTCATCGGTCTAATTACGGCCTGCCAATGTGGGACATGGTGTTTGGCACCTGGCGGAATCCTGAATATTCCGAAGTTGAATGCGGTTTCCCGCCTGAAAAGGAATACCGCATCAAGGATATGCTATTGATGAGGGATGTCGACGGCTAATCCGCCCGCTCCATCACCGCAATGAAGAAGCCGTCCGTGGCGCTGCGGTGCGGGGTGAGCTGGAGCGCACCGCTTTCGAGTTCACACGCGGCGAGCACGTCCGCGGCCCCCTCAGCGAGCCCGCCCGAAGCGATCAGGGCGTCGCGGGAATTGTTTTGGGAAAAGTTCGCGTATCGGGTGAGGAAGGCTTCGATCCGGTCGCCATTTTCTTCGGGCAGAATGGAGCAGGTGACATAGATGAGCCGCCCGCCGGGCTTGACATATTTGGCTGCATTATCAAGCGCTTCGTCCTGGTCTTCGAGGCGTTGATTCAGGGCGCCTTCGGAGACCCGCCATTTCGCATCCGGACGCCGCCGCCAGGTGCCCGTGCCGGTGCAGGGGGCATCGACGAAGACGACATCCATCTTGCCTTCCAGCCCGGAGAGCTCGTCTTCCGGCCCGTCATGGACTTGTACGTTTCTGACTCCCGCCCGCTGGAGTCTTGGCCAGATAGCCTTCATCCGTCGCCAGTCATGGTCCCAGGCGTGTATCTGCCCGGTATTGCCGGTCATGGCGGAAAGCTCCAGCGTTTTGCCGCCCGCGCCGGCGCAGAAATCCAGCACCTGGTCGCCCGGCTTCACACCCGCGGCGAGCCCGGCCAGCTGGCTGCCTTCATCCTGCACCTCGACCCAGCCCTTGCCATAGGCGGGGATGGCATCCGCCGGCGGGGATTTGCCCGTCGCCTCGTCCAGAGGGATGCGGATGCAGGAGCGCGCCAGAGCGCCAGCGCGCGCGGTCGGGATTTTCGACTGCACGGCGGCGAGCGCTTTTTCCGGCTCGGACTTCAATTCATTGACGCGCAGATCGACCGGGGCGCGATCGGCCATGCCGGCGCCCTCCTCTGCCGCCGTATTGCCAAAGGCGCGCGCCATGGAGGCGGCCAGCCATTCGGGATAATCACCGAGGATATGCGCCGGGGCATCGGAGATATCGCGCGCGAAGGCGGCGATCTCGGCTTCGGTCAGCGCATCAGGTGAATGCGGGTCAGCGGCGAGCTGTTCTTTCAGCGCCTCGACATCCATGCCCCAGATGCGGCCGACCACGCCCAGCGCCAGGGCGCGCGCGCTGTCATCGCCCATGGCAAAGCCAAGCGATTGCTTGCGCCGCAGCGCATCCATCACCAGGCCGGAAATGAAGGCGCGGTCGCCCGAGCCGGCAAAGCGGTGGGCCGAGCCCCATTCGCGCACGGCCAGTTTGACCGGGCGGTTCTGGCGCTCGATGACGTCGAGAATGTCTATTGCCGCGGCGATGCGTCCACCGAGTCTCATGGATTGGCTCCTGATGGCCACCTCTCCTTCGAGGGCGGCTTTGCCGCCACCTCAGGATGAGGTGAAAGCGTATGCGATAAGGCCCTGCAATACGCCAGCGCCCGGATATTCACAAACCACCTCATGCTGAGGTGCGACCCCGGATTTGATCCGGGGGAGCCTCGAAGCAGGCGTGCCGCCCTAACCCGGTGTCGGATAGTTCGGCGCTTCGCGGGTGATGGTGACGTCGTGGGTGTGGCTTTCCTTCAGCCCCGCATTGGTGATGCGGATGAATTCGGCGCGCTCGCGGAAATCCTTCAACGTCTTCGATCCGGTATAGCCCATCGCAGCGCGCAATCCGCCCATCATCTGGTGCAGGATCGGACCAACCGGGCCCTTGTACGGCACCTGACCTTCGACGCCTTCTGGCACCAGCTTCATCTGGTCGCCGACATCCTTCTGGAAGTAACGATCGGCCGAGCCGCGCGCCATGGCCGCGACACTGCCCATGCCGCGATAGGATTTGTAGGAGCGGCCCTTGAACAGGAAGACCTCGCCCGGGCTTTCCTCGGTCCCGGCCAGAGCCGAGCCCATCATCACCGCGTCCGCCCCGGCGGCCAGCGCCTTGGCGAAATCTCCGGAATACTTGACGCCGCCATCGGCAATGATCGACGCCTCGGACCCCTTGGCGGCCCGTGCAGCATCCATGATGGCGGTCAGTTGCGGCACGCCGACACCGGCGACAATGCGCGTGGTGCAGATCGAGCCCGGGCCGATCCCGACCTTGATGCAATCGGCACCCGCATCGATGAGCGCCCGCGCGCCGTCATAGGTCGCAACATTACCGGCCACCAGCCGCGTGCGGTTGGAGGCGCGCTTCACGCGGCGGACCTGATCCAGAACGCTGGCCGACATGCCGTGCGCGGTGTCGATCACCAGCACGTCCACACCGGCCTCGATCAGGGCTTCGGCGCGTTCAAAGCCGCTGTCGCCGACGGTCGTCGCCGCGCCGCAGCGCAGGCGGCCGTGACGGTCCTTGGAGGCGAGCGGGTGGGTCTGGGCCTTTTCCATGTCCTTGACGGTGATCAGGCCGATACAGCGCTGATCCTCATCGACCACCAGCAGACGCTCGATGCGGTGCTTGTGCAACAGACGCCGTGCCTCGTCCTCGCCGGCGCCTTCGCGCACGGTGACGACCTCGCGGGTCATCATATTGCCGACCTTCTCGTTCGGGTCCTCGGCAAAGCGCACATCGCGATTGGTAATGATGCCAATCAGCTTGCCCGGCATATTGCCGCTTCCCTCAACAACCGGAATGCCGGACACGCGGTGATGCGCCATCAGCGCGTTCAGATCGGCCAGGGTCGCGTCAGCGCCGATCGTGATCGGATTGACCACCATGCCGCTTTCAAAACGCTTTACGCGGCGCACTTCCTCGGCCTGCTGCTCAACGGTCAGATTGCGGTGCAGAATGCCCAGCCCGCCCGCCTGCGCCATGGCAATGGCCATGGGCGCTTCGGTGACCGTATCCATCGCTGCCGACAGGATCGGAATATTGAGGTTCACCCCGTCAGCAATGACAGTGGTGGTGTCCGCGTCTGCGGGCAAAACTTCGGATGCGCCGGGTTGCAAGAGCACATCATCGAAGGTCAGGCCTTCGCGAATCTCCGCCATGGAGACCTCCTTGCTGCTTGCGGGGGCGGATTAACGGGGAATCACTCCGGGCGCAAGGGGGGATGTCGTTTCGGTTCGCCTAAAAAAACCGTCATCCTCCGGCTTGACCGGAGGACCTCACCGACACCGAGATGCTCCGGTCAAGCCGGAGCAAGACGCTGGTATATACTGCGGGTTCGCACTGACAGACCTCGCGTCGGCCTCAAGCGCGCACCGCCACCGGAGCGGGACCGTCATAAGCGGCCAGCGTATCCCGATAGAGCTGCGGCGGGTTCACCTTCAGGCGCGCCCGCGCCTCTTCCAGCGGCAGCGGCAGGAGCGCCGTCAGGTCCGTGGTGTAAAACGGCGTAGCTGCCAGCGCATTGCGTTTGGCCTCGGCCATCATCCGGCCCACGGGCCAGGACGGGATTTCATAGCGCAGACGCAGGCCGGCCAGACGGCCCAGCCATTTCGGCCCGCGGCCATTCGTCTGCGTGCCGGTAAAGACCAGCAGCAGCGCCTCGCCCAGCGGATCGCGGCTATAGCCCGACAGCACATGA
Source organism: Hyphobacterium sp. CCMP332 (assembly GCF_014323565.1). Taxonomy (NCBI): domain Bacteria; kingdom Pseudomonadati; phylum Pseudomonadota; class Alphaproteobacteria; order Maricaulales; family Maricaulaceae; genus Hyphobacterium; species Hyphobacterium sp. CCMP332. The sequence goes on along the minus strand of NZ_CP058669.1, from coordinate 701,688 downwards.
TAGAGATCATGCGTCAGGCTCATCATGTAGGAAACCGCATAGAGGCCCGGCCAGTTATCCCGCATCGCCGCCATTTCCTTTGGCGCCTGCGCCCAATGGGCCTCGAACACGCCTTCGGGCTTGAGATCCTCGGAGTCGAGATAGTCCAGATAGGCGGCGGCAAACGTGCCGGGACCATAGGATTCCAGCGTGGCGCGATCATTGAGGACGCGGCCCACCTGCTCGCGATCGGTCAGGATGGACTGGCCATACTCCGAAGCGGTGAAGCGCTCGTAGAATTTGGTGTAGGAGCGGCCGTTCACATTCTCGAAGAAGGCAAACACATAGCGCGTGTCTTCCTTGTCGCGCACCAGCCCCTGAAACGCCTGCCAGGCTTTCCACGGATTGATCGGCCGCACGGGATAATCGGCGGCGCTGTGCGTGTGGCCCGTGGTCTCACTCTGGAATGTCTGCGTATCCGGCATGGAATACTCTCCTCCGATACAGGATAAGTGAACACTGTTTACTTTTTCGTCAAGGGGCTTCGGCCACGAAGATTGATCCGGTGGATCAATCGGCTGGCCGGAGGTGGCGCCAACGCGGTTTTTCCCGTGTTTGCGGGGGGCGCAATTCCGAATGCTCACCAAATTCCGCCTTCCTCCGGCTTGACCGGAGGACCTCATCAATCTTTGATTGCTATCATGTCGAAGCGGTATCCCTGCATCGCCGTATATATGATGGCCAGCCGCAAGAATGGCCCGATCTATATCGGTGTGACGAATGATCTGGTCAGACGCGTCCATGAGCATCAGGAGCAGCTACGGACGGGCTTCACATCAAAATACAATTGCAAAAGCCTGGTCTGGTATGAAATTCACGATCTGATGTCGGCGGCGATTCAAAGAGAGCGGCGATTGAAACACTGGCTGCGGTATTGGAAAATCGAACTGATCGAAAGGAGGAATCCCGATTGGCGTGATTTATCGGAAACGCTCTGGCATAATTAGAGATGCTCCGGTCAAGCCGGAGCAAGACGCTGGGTTTAGAACTTAAAACTGTTTTATTCCCCGTTTCTCCCGACTTTATCGGAGGGGCTCCCGGATCGTCGCGATGCTCCGTCCGGGATGACGGTGAGGGACACAATCGTCTCGCCCCCCCTCACTTTTCCGGCGTATCGCCGCGATAGCCCTTGGCGATGAGATAGGTTTCAGCGCTTTCCGAGCGGCTGGCCGGGGGTTTGGCGTGGCGGATGGTTTCAAAGCGGTGCTTGAGGCGATGCAGAAGATCATCCTCGGTGCCGCCCTGAAACACCTTGGCGACAAAGGAGCCTCCGGGCCGGAGCGTCTCCAGCGCAAACTCGGCGGCGAGTTCGACCAGGGCGACAATGCGCAAATGGTCGGTTGATTTATGGCCGGTGGTCCACGGGGCGAGATCGGACAGGACGATATCCGCCGGCCCGCCCAGCGCCGCCTTCACCTGTTCCGGGGCATCCGGCTCGGAGAAATCGAGCGTCATCATGATCGCGCCCTCGATCGGGTCCATTTCGAGAAGGTCCACGCCGACGACATGGGCGGCGCCCCTTTTCAGTGCCACCTGCACCCAACCGCCGGGCGCTGCGCCGAGATCAACGATGCGGGCGCCGGGTTTGAGCAGCTTGAAGCGTTCGTCCAGCTCGATCAGCTTGTAGGCCGCACGCGAGCGATAGCCTTCCTGCTTGGCCCGCTGAACGTAAGGATCATTCAGCTGGCGCTGCAGCCAGCGCGTCGAGGAGAGCTTGCGGCCCCGCGCAGATTTGACCTTCTCGTGCAGGGATTTGGCCGAGCGTGCATCGCCGCCCTTCTTCACCGGGCCGGATCGGCGGCGGCGTTTTTCTTCCGGCGGATTCGGGTCGTCACTCATTCGGCAGCCTTTGGAGCGGAGCTTGAGCCCGCGCCCTTAGCATTCCTGCGGCGGCGGCGCTTCGGTTTCTGCATCAGATTGAGTAACAGGCCTTCGCGCAGGCCCCGGTCGCCGACGCGGATTTTTTCAACCGGCCATTTGTCCATGACGACTTCGAGGATGGCACAGCCCGCCAGCACAAGGTCGGCGCGGTCGCGACCGATCACCGGATTGGCCGCCCGGCCATCAATATCCTTCGACGCCAGATCGAGACAGGCCGCGCGGGCATCGGCGGCGGTCATCCAGCTGCCATCGACCAGTGAGCGCTCATATCGTGGCAGGCCCATATGGACGCCCGCAACGGAGGTAATCGTGCCGGACGTGCCAATCATGTGGGCGCGGCCGGAGGTGAACAGGGTTTTGAGCTTGCGCGCCCCGCGCGGCGTGCGGATGGCCTCAGCGGCGAAATCCTTCATCGCCTCATACCAGTCATCCGGATGTTCGGCCTCGGGAATGCGTTCGGACAGGGTGACCACGCCGACCGGCGCACTCGCCCAGGTCCGGATCGGCGGGCGGCCGCCGCTTTCAAAACCGCCGCGCGCGCGCCATTGCGCCAGATCCACCCAGGAGAGCTCCGTCGAGCCGCCGCCGATATCCACGACCAGCGCCACATCATAGGATTCATCCATCAGATCCAGACAGCCCAGCACCGCCAGGCGGGCTTCTTCTTCCGGGGTGATGATGTCGAAATCGAGCCCCGTCTCGGTCTTGATCCGCGCCATCAGTTCTGGGCCATTGTCCGCCAGCCGGCAGGCCTGTGTGGCCACCGAGCGGTATTTGACCACTTCGCGCCGGTTCATCTTTTCCGCGCAAACGCCCAGCGCCGAGACGACATTGTCCATCGCCGCATCATTCAGCTTGCCGGTTTCAGTGAGGCCACCGCCCAGCCGGACAATGCGCGAAAAGGCGTCAATGATCCGGAAGCTGCGCCCTGCCCGACGCGCAATCAGCATGCGGCAATTGTTTGTGCCCAGATCAATCGCGGCGAATGCAGGCCCCGGCCCGCCCTTCTTGTGCTGGCCGGGTTGTGGTCCTGTGAATCGCGATTGCGCGGCAGCAGGCTTGTCCTGCGCCATTATATACCTACCTCTCGCCGTCTCGCGCGTTGGTCCCGATGGGCTCGCCGCGTTTCGGCCTGATCTTTGCCTTCATCTTGCAGCATAAGGCTTAGTTCGGCAGCATCAAGTGAAACCGGCTCAAACCGGCACAGACAGAAGGATGGTATACAGAATGGCATTGGAACGTGACGCCCGGTTCGGCATTGGCGATGTGGTTCGCCACCGGCTCTTCCCTTTCAGGGGCGTGGTGTTCGATGTTGATCCGGAATTCGCCAATACCGAGGAGTGGTGGCAAGCCATTCCGGAAGCCCTCCGCCCGGCGAAGGAACAGCCCTTCTACCATGTGCTGGCCGAGAATGAGGACAGCTTCTATACCGCCTATGTCTCCGAGCAGAATCTGTTGCCGGACGCCCAGAGCGGCCCGGTCAAACACCCCCAGACCCGCGAATTGTTCGAGGGTTTTGACGGCGAGCGCTATCTGCTGAAAGCGGGCGAGATGCGGCCGAACTAGCCCGTATACCGCACGACTTTCTGATCAATCGCGCCGAAAATGGACTGGCCGCCCTTATCGAACATCTCGATGCGGATCGTGTCGCCGGGTGTCATGAAGGGCGTTTTCGGCGCGCCGTCATAGATGGTCTCGATCATCCGGATTTCGGCGATACAGGAATAGCCCTTCCCGCCTTCGGAAACCGGCTTGCCGGGGCCATCATCCATCTTGTTGGAGATGGTGCCGGAACCGACAATCGTGCCGTTCGTCAGCGGGCGGGTCTTGGCCAGATGCGCGACCAATTGTGCGAAATCGAAGGTCATGTCGACCTCGCAATCGGGCTCGCCGAATTTTTTGCCCTTGAGATAGCTGACCAGCGGCAGGTGCACCTTGCGGCCGTCCCATGCGTCGCCCAGCTCGTCCGGCGTCACCGCAACCGGCGCAAAGGCCGTTGGCGGCTTGGACTGGAAGAAGCCGAAGCCTTTGGCGAGCTCGCCCGGGATCAGACCGCGCAAGGACACGTCGTTGACGATCATCAGAAGGCGGATCTGCTTTGCCGCTTCGTCCGGCGACAGGCCTTGCGGGCCGGAACCGGTGATCACGGCCACTTCGCCTTCAAAATCACAGCCCCATTTATCATCGCCCAGCGGGATGTCTTCGGTCGGCGCGAGGAAGGCATCCGAGCCGCCCTGATACATCAGCGGATCGGTCCAGAAGGTGTCCGGCATTTCCGCATTGCGCGCCTTGCGCACCAGTTCGACGTGATTGACGTAGGCCGAGCCGTCCGCCCACTGGAAGCTGCGCGGCAGGGGCGACAAAGCCTGTGCCGGGTCAAAGGCCGAGGTGTCCGCCGTTCCGTCATTCACCAGGTCCGACAAGGCTTCCAGCGCCGGCTTGCACCGGTCCCAGTCATCCAGCGCGGCCTGCAGTGTCGGCGCGATGTCCGAGGCATCGGCATAGCGGGAAAGATCACGGGAAACGACGACCAGTTGACCGTCAGGATGTCCATTGCGCAGCGAAGCGAGTTTCATGATTTCGGCCCTTCGACATGTTTGCTTTGGCGCTTTACTAACGCGCGCAGCAAACGGTTCAAGGCCTGTCTGCGGACGTCAGAAATGATCGGCCCGGATCACTTCGACGTTCGAGACGGTCACGATGCCGATCTGGGACGAGACCAGCGCATAGACTTCGTCCAGCACGGGCGAGAGGTCTTTTTCGTCAAGCACGGCGAAAAGCACGAACATGCGCTGGCTTTCGCTGATCTCGCCCTTGCGCGACCAGGAGCCGTTCTTGCCGCGCCCGGACACCGCCGGCATCACCGTGTAGCCGCTGACTTTCAGCTTATCCAGACGGCGGCAGAGGCGATCCAGGACCGGGGCCTCGATCACGATTTCAAGCCGCTTTTTTGGCGTCGTATCCATGGTCATCCACCCAGCATCTGGCCGGCGACCGCATAATAGAGCGGGATGCCGAAAATAAGGTTGAAGGGGAAGGTTATACCCAGCGACAGCGTCAGCGAAATGGCGGGCTTCGCTTTCGGCAAGGCGAGGCGCATGGCGGCCGGCACGGCAATGTAGGACGCACTGGCCGCCAGCGTCATCAGGAGCGCACCGCTGCCCGGCTCCATGCCGATCAGCATGGCGGCGATCAGGCCCAGCGCGGCGCCGATCAACGGCATGTAGAGGCCATGCAGGATGACCGGCAGCCGGATATCGCCCGCCTGCCGGACCAGGCCGCGTCCGGCAACCAGCCCCATATCCAGAAGGAAGAGGCAAAGCACGCCGCGGAAAATATCGTAGAAGAAGGGCTGGACGACTTGCTGGCCGGTCTCGCCGGTCGCCCAGCCAATCGCGAACGCCCCGATCAGCAGCACGATGGAGCCGTTGAAGGCGACGTCGCGCACCAGCTCCTTGTTGGATTGCCCGTCCTGTTTTCCCGCCAGCATCAGGCCGGAGAATATTGCGGGCGCTTCCATGGCGGCGGCCACGGCCACCATGAAACCGGCCGCCGCGAGGCCCAGCGCCGCACCGGCATCCGACGCCGCGATGAAGGTGACAATGGAAATCGAGCCATAGTGCGCCGCAATCGCCGCAGCGTTGGTGCGATCCGTCTTGCTGGTCGCCCGCAGCAGGGCAAAACTGATGAAGGGGATGGCGAAGGACAATACAATGCCGGCGCCAATCGCCAATGCGGCCACCGACAGGCTGCTACTCGCCATCTCGACGCCGCCCTTGAAGCCGATGGCCATGATCAGATAGATGGACAGCGATTTGGCGACGGCTTCGGGGACCACGAGATCGGAGCGCACAAGCGCGGCAGCCAGCCCCAGAGCGAAGAACAGTATCGGCGGCGAAATCAGATTTGCCGTTGCCAGATCAAACAATCCCACCGGGCGCTCTCCTCATGATTTTGCGCCGTGTAGCAGCGTTGCGAACCAGTCGCAAGAGCAGATCTGCCTAGCGGTGCTCGACCTGCGTGAAATCGCCGTCAACGGTCAGCCATTCCAGCTCGCCATCGGCAATGCCGAAGCGGGCGCCGTGAATCTTCAAACGTCCCTCCTCCGCGCGCTGCCGGATGAAGGGATAGGTCATCAGGCGCTCCATGGAGCGGCGGATGGAGCAGAGCTCGGTGCGCTCGGACAGGGCGTCGATATCCTCGATACCGGGCAACTCGGCGCGGGCATCCTCCAGCGCTTCGGCAATGGGTTCGATCCAGTGGTCGATGAAGAGCGAATCGGGATCCGGCTCCCCGCAGACGCAGGCATTGACGCCGCCGCACTGACGATGGCCCAGCACCAGGATATTCGGCACTTCCAGCTTGCGGATCGCAAATTCCAGCGCCGCAGAGACGCCGTGATGCGCGCCATCAATCTCGCAGGGCGGCACGATATTGGCGACATTGCGCACGACGAAGAGCTCGCCCGGCCGCGCATCGAAGACCTGCGCCGGGTCGACCCGGCTGTCGCAGCAGGCGATCACGATGGTATGGGGTTTCTGACCCTTGTCCGAGAGGCTTTCATACAGGCTGTGCTGACGCGGATAGAGCTCGGTGCGGAACCGGTCAAAACCATCCGTCAGTTCGTGGGGCATGGAGCGCTTGGGCATGAATTCCTGTCAGTTTTGTCCAGCCAGCAGACTAGTGCCGGTCGCGGCGGCATATCAACTCTCACCGGCAGGCACAGCGCTTATCCGCCCGGCGTTTTCCACGAATTGACATAGTCGCGATTTTCAACGCTGGACGCGCCCTCGCCGACATCGAGCGGATCGCGCGTGTCGATCATCACCGCATATTCGTCAGTCGCGTCCTTGGTCTGTTTCAGCATGTTCTTCAGCGCCTTGGGGTGCGGGCCATGCGTGAATCCGGCGGGGTGGAAGGTCATCATGCCGGCATCGATATTGTCGCGGCTGAAGAAGTCGCCGGCATGGTAGAACAGGACTTCATCGTAATCGTCATTATTGTGGAAGAAGGGCACTTTCAGCGCGCCGGGATCGGTCTCGAACGGGCGCGGCGCAAAGGTGCAGACCACAAAGCGATCCGACAGGAAAGTCGTATGGGCGCTCGGCGGCAGGTGATAGCGGTGGCTCATCAGCGGCCGGATATCCTTTACATTCAGGCGCACCGGAGCGAGTTCGCCATGCCAGCCGACGGCATCGAGCGGATTGAACGGATAGGTGATGCGGGAGACCGCGCCGCGCTTTTTCACCTCGACCACCCATTCATGGTTTTCGTCGGTTTGCTGCGCGATGAAGGCGTCATTGACCTTCGGTGCATCGAGGATCGCCGGATCAAACACGGCATGCGGTCCCACCAGACCCTTGTCCGGCAGGGTGTAGTGCGTATTCGTCGCCTCGATCATCAGGATGGCGAGCGGCTCGGACGGGCTCAACCGCCACATCGTGCCGCGCGGCAGATAGACATAATCGCCCTGCGTCACCTCGATATGGCCGAAGTCGCAGAAGAGGTCGGCGGTGCCGCGATGGATGAAGAGCAATTGGTCGCCATCGGCATTGCGCGCCAGCGCCGTCATCGGCCCGGCCAGCTTCCAGAAGCGGACATCGGTGGCATTGTTGTGCAGGACGGCGCTGGAATTCCACGGCGAGTTTTCCGCCGCATTCAGCCTGTTGAGGTCAAAGGCGCGCGGTTGCAGCGGGCCTTCAAACTTCACCCAGCCGGTGGGCGGATTTTTATGGTGCAGGAAAGCGGCGGGGCCGAAGAAGCCTTCCTTGGACATTTCGCGCTCATAGGTGCCTTCCGGCATATCCGCGTGGGCCTGCCGGGAGGCATTGCCCTCCACGCGAGAGGCGTAAATCCATTTGCGATTGGCCATGGCCATGTCTCCTGCCGAACGGGTTCTCCGCCAATTTAGTTACAAATGAAACTAAATGGAAGTCCTGTTTGTCCGGATCAGCGGCAAGACGGCGAACACGATCTGACCGGCCAGTCCGGCAGCCCCTGCCGGTTCCTGCCATCCGGCCATGAATTCCACAATTGTCTGCCCCTGAAGGCCGGCTGCCAGCGCGGCTTCGGCCAGAATCAGCAGGGTAAAGGCGCTGCCACCCATCAGGGCGCGATCGGCAAGACGGGCCGGGACCCGGCGGCGATCGAGTATCCGGCCGCACGCCCACCAGGCCAGCGCCAGAATGAAGGGAAGTTCGACGAGCACGGCCGGCAATGCGCCGAGGTGGGGCGTCAGAAAAACCGCCCGGATCACGCCGAACAGAAAGCCGGCCGCGAAGACGATGGCAAAATAGGCCAGCCCGTCGCGCAGTCCCGTCATGCGACCTGACGGACCGGCAGGTTCATGGCGATGGAAATGCGTTCTCCCGGACCGCTATGTGGCCGCACGGCATGCATGAGCCAGGACGGAAATATGACCATCTTCCCTGCCTCGGGCTGGATATGGATCTGCGATAATGGCGCGCCGTCCGCCGGGCGTTCGCCCAGCGCCACGTCAGACGCCATCATCCGGTTCATCGGAAAACGGGGATCGAGCAGGACAAGCTCTCCGCTTTGGCTGTCGCCACCATCATCGACGTAGAAAACCGCCGACCAGAGCGAGCTGGGGTGCGCATGCATCTGGTTGGACGCACCGGCAGGGGAAATATTGGCCCACATGTCCATGCCGAATTCGAAGCGCGGCTCTCCGTTCGGCTGACGGCCCATATCGTGCGTGAAAGCAGCGCAGGTTTCGACCGTCGCCCGGGCCAGCAGACCGGCTGCCTCGCCGCCCCAATCCAGCATCATCGTATCGGAATGCCAGCCGAGAATATTCGAGCGGGCGATACCTGGGTGACTGGCACGGCGCGCCAGAATGGCCTGCCGCAACGGCGCGACAAGCGGCTGAGCAGCGGCCGGGCGGGCTTCAATCAGCGGCGTGGCGAAGATCTTCGAGAGCGTCGCTTCCTGCGTTTCTGCCACCATCTCAGTCCTCATCGCCGTAAATGGCGACCACGGGTTCACGGTCCGATCCCCAGCTGGCGCGGTACATGCCCGGCGTATTGAAGCTCCAGGCGGTCTCGCCGCTGCCCGACAGCACGATCACGCCGCCATCCCCGCCCAGATCGGTCAGCGCGCCCTGGATCACCATGTCGGCGGCATCCTGCGCGGCAAAGGCGCGTTCTTCCGCGCCGCGATCCATCACCTCCAGCTCATGGCAGATACGGGCGGCAATGTTCAGGCGGATGAAATACTCGCCCGTGCCCGTCGCGGAGACTCCGCAGCTCTCCGTGGCATAAGTGCCCGCGCCAATGACCGGGCTGTCGCCGACCCGGCCCCAGCGCTTGGCGGTGGTGCCGCCGGTGGAGGTGCCGGCCGCGATATGGCCGGACTGATCCAGCGCCACCACGCCGACCGTGCCAAAGCGGTGCTCGCGCTCCATCAGATCGAGATGGCCTTCCTGAATTTCTTCCGGCTCGGGTGCGCCTGCGGGGCGTTCCGGCAGGGGCAGGCCGAGATCACCCACGGCCCGCTCCATGGAGCGCCAGCGGCGCTCGGTGAAGAAATACGCCGGATCGACAAATTCCAGTTCCTGTTCGCGGGCAAATATTTCGGCCCCCTCACCGGCCAGCATGACATGGCGGGAATTTTCCATCACGGCGCGCGCGGCGGTGATCGGGTGGCGGATCCCCGTCACACCGGCCACAGCGCCCGCATTCAGGTTCGATCCGTCCATGATGGAGGCATCCAGCTCGTTGCGGCCCTCGGCGGTGAAGACCGCGCCGCGCCCGGCATTGAACAAGGGATTGTCTTCCAGATCGCGGATCACGGCCTCGATGGCATCCAGCGACGACCCGCCTTCGGACAGGATCGCCCCGCCGGTTTCCAGCGCGGCGTCCAGCGCGGCGCGATAGGCCGCCTCGGTGTCGGCGGTCATCGACTCGCGCTCGATCACGCCCGCCCCGCCATGGACGACAATGGCCCAGCGGGCTTCGTCCTGTGCCAGGCTGGCGGCCGTCGTCAGGCCCGCCAATAATGTTGCTATGAGTGTTGCTGTGAGTATCCGCATGATCGCCTCCCCGTTTGCTGCGCGACATTCCGCCTGATTATGCCGGGAATGCAAGGGGGCATCGGAAAGCGCCCGCAAGCCGTCCGACCCCGCGCGGCCCTCGTCCAACTTATGCTAGCAAATCGTGACTACTTCGCGTTATTTTTGTTGCTCCTTTTTGGAGAGAGCAAATGCGAACGCTAATCCTTCTTTGCTCGATTGTGGCTACAGGATGCACCTCTGCGTCGAGCGACAGGCATCCCTTGAACAGCATAGACATAGCCGAAATCGGCAATGGGGGCATGGAGTTGCCGGCCCCAGCATGCGTCTATGGGACGATATATGATCTCAGGGCGCTTGGGCATGATATGGTATTCATGGGCCCCAATGGCTACAGAGATTTTGCAATACTGAACGAGCGCAATGAGGTGCTATTTGGGCGCGAGAATTAATCGCAATCTCTTCGTATTGATCAGGAGCACTCGTTAAATTACTGGATCTCTTCCCTCAGCCCAAGGGTTCGGATACTCGATTTCGAACCGTCTAGAGGCCGGTCAATTCCAGAAATCAGGGTTGTTTGCGGGACGATATCAGCGGATCGTCATGTTCCGCTCGGTTCTTTATCTTGGGATTATACCATTAGCGACTGGTATTTCCGGCATCATCGGTGATGGTGATGACCGACCCGCGCTCATCCGATAGCAGCCACTGGCGATCATAAGTGGTGTAATTCGTGCAGCCGCCGGGAAAAACAGGGACACACACGTATTTGCCGTCATCCCTGCGAAAGCAGGGCCCCAGAGCCGCAATGAAGCCCGCCAATCCATGCGCGCAATCTGCGCAGCGTTGATGCTGGAGGCTGGTTGGCTCAGGGCGTGCCTGTTGGGCTAGCGCAACTGGGTCCCTGCTTTTGCAGGGATGACCAAGTGAAAAACAGGGACACACATCTTTCATCCCTCCCCGCGCGCGGTGCGGACGGGCCCGCGAAGCGTTCTGTTCAGACCGGCCTGGTGAAGCCTGTGGCCGCTTCGGATACGTCCCATAGACGGGTCATGACCGCCTTATCCCCTCGCCCCCCGAACCGCTTACACTGGCCGCCAACTGCGTCTGCGGGTCTGCGCCCCACGCGCTGCGGGCCGGGCTCTGAAAACAGCCGGAGGCGAGTTGGAAACTGTCGGAGACAGCTGGAGACAGTTGGAGTCGAATTGGAGACTCACTGGAGATGTCTGGAAAGATGAAAACAAGCGGAAGCGCCTTGCCAAACACACGATTGGGACGCGCGCCGGACCGGCCCGCCGGAGCAATTGTAGTCGTTGTAGTAGTAGTCGTAGTAGGAGACTGATTTGCCAAAAACCGGAATCTTATCCACGCCGGGCGCAGGCCCTGCGCCGTCCGGTCCAGACCCGGCCCGACGGCAAACCCGTCCGGCGGGAGGACTCGCATGAGGGGAATCCCGATTACAATCCCCGCGCACATGCGCCATAGTCCGTCCCGACAGGAGGTGACAGCGTGATCAAGGCGATTATGGGACTTTTCAGGCGATCGGGCGGCGGTATGGCGGCGGCGGGCAAACGCGCCGCGCAGGCCAGCGCGGTGAAAGCGGCCGGCACGCATGCCCCCGGTGCGCATGCGGAAGTATCCGAAGATGCCCGCGATGTTGAAAAGGCGCTGTTCTTCAAAAGCTTTCCGCGCCCGAAAATCATCGCTCTGCGCGCCTCCGAAGTCGATCACGAGGCGGCGCAAGCCTATGCCGAGAAAGCCCGGCGTTTCTTTGCCCACCCGATCAATCTCTTCAATCAGAGCAATGTCTTCTACGAGGAATCGGAAGCGGGATATATCGAGTCCATCTATGGAAACGAGGCGAAAAGCTCGGCACTCTCCGGCGAGGAAGATGCGCCGAACGAGAAGCTGAAAACCATCGAGGAGGAAGACCGCTATTATGTCGGCACGCTGACGCGGATGCGGCATACGACGAACCAGAATACGGCGACCTATTTCCTGTGGCTGCTGACCGCCGGCATGGTGCTGGGCTTTGCGCCGTTTTTTGCCGCCTTCATCGACCATGCGCGCGGGCGCGATGTGTTTGCCGGCCTGCAGATCTTTCAGGATCAATGGATGCTGCTCAGCCTGATCGGGCCGATCCTGGGCTTCGGCTTTGCGACCTTTTCCTATTATGTCAGCTACAAGAACCAGCAGATCCGTAACACGCAGAATTTCAACGGCTATATCGAAACGCGGCTGAACCGGATCAATACGATCCGCGCCGATGCGCTGAAGGAATCCGCCAATGCGGAGAAGGAAAAGTCCAACGAGGCCGAAGTGCTGACCTCGGCGGTCGACTGGATGCTCTGCTATCACTGGATGATCTGGCGGTCCTTCCTGAACGAGCAGGGAATCCGCAACATATTGTTCCAGATCCGGCGCAATACCGATCTCTACAAATGGGGCAGTTTTCTCATTCTGCTGGCCGCCAATGCCGGCTTTGTCGCGGCCAGTTTCTCCTTCGGTCTGGAATGGCCGGAAGCGCTGACGATTTCGATTGCGGCGACAGTCTGGTTTACCGTCCTGCCCTATTTCTACATCTTCCATATCTGCGCCGACCCGGCCTCACTGGTGGAGCGGAAAATGTATGCGAGCGAATGGGCGCGCTTTCACACCTCGGGGATCGACAAGGGGCTGGAGGATCAGATCCGGCGCGATAAGGGAGAGATCCTCCATTATCGCAACCGGTTGAAAAACGAGAGCTTCTAGCTTCAGGCGGTGAGAACGACCTTGCCCTTGACGCGGCGCTCCATCAGATCGTCGAAGGCCTTGGTGACGTCTTCAAGCGGGTAGCTGGCCGACACCATGGGCTTGATCTGGCCCTTGGCATAAAGCGCGAAGAGCTCCGCCATATTCTTCCCGTTCTCCTTCGGGAATTGCCCGGCCCAGGCGCCCCAGAAAACCCCGCGGATATCGCGGCTGTTCAGGAGAGCGAGGTTCAGGGGCATCTTCGGAATATCCCCGGCGGCAAATCCGACCACCAGGAAGCGCCCGCCCCAGCCGAGGCCGCGCATGGCCGGTTCCGAGAAGGGTCCGCCCACGGCGTCATAAACCACATCCGCGCCCTTGCCGCCGGTCAGCTCCTTGAGGCGGGCTTTCAGATCTTCGCTTTCATAATCAATCAGCTCGTCCGCGCCCGCCTGTTTCGCCGCCGCCAGCTTGTCCTCACCGCGCGCGCAGGCAATGACGCGCGCGCCATACGCCTTGCCCAGCTGACAGGCCGCCGTGCCGACACCCCCGCCCGCGCCCAGCACGACCAGCGTTTCGCCCTCTTTCAACTCGGCGCGCTGTTTGAGCGCATGGATCGTGGTGGCGTAAGTCGTGATCAGCGCAGCGGCTTCGTCAAACGGCATGGCATCCGGGATCGGCGCGGCCTGCACCGCTGCCGTGGCCACCTTTTCAGCAAAGCCGTTGAGCAGGGTTGCCGCAACCACGCGATCGCCAACCCTGAAGCCCTGCACGCCCTCACCAATGGCCGAAACCGTGCCCGAGACTTCGCCGCCGGGAATGAAAGGCAGCGGAGGTTTCATCTGGTATTTGCCTTCTACCAGAAGGATATCGGGGAAATTCACACCGGCCGCCTTCACATCAATCACGATGTGTCCGGCCTCGGCAACCGGGTCGTCGACGTCCTCGACGGTGAGTTGCTGGTAGGGCGCAAATTCCTTGCAAACAACGGCTTTCATCAAGTCTCTCTCTTTGCTTTCGCTTCATTCCAAATCAATTGCTCAACATAGACGATATGGGTCTGAAGCACATAGACTTCGTCAAAAAAGGTCCAGGGGACATTCATTTTCCGCACGTCAGATTGCAGCGTGGAAAGTTGCGCGAGCAGGCCGGGATAATCCGGGGTTTCACCCTCCCGGAAAACGCTCTGTTCCAGAAGGCGCAGATCCCGGTAATAGCGCTTAATCCGGCGATGAATTTGCCACAGATAGATGGGCGGCGCGGATTTGAACAAGGGGAATAACAGGGTGACGACCGGTATGGCCAGTATCCAGATCCGGTCCACCAGATTGGCCGCCCAGAATGGCAAGTAGCGCTGGAGAAAGGCGGGGCCGCCGCGGTCAAAATAACGCTCAGCTTCATTCGAGAGATCGAAAGTAACCAGATGGCGGTTCGGAAACTCTGCCGGCGCCGACAAGACCGTTCCACCCTGGAAATCTTCATGCATGGCCTGCAAGATCAGGGATTGAATGGCGGGATGCAAATCCGCCTGAACCACTGTCACCGCAGCCGCCGCGATGAGATGAACATCCTGTTCCGGAATGTTTGTGGCCGGGTCAAGAACGCCCTCATGAAGCGTCACGGTCGACAGATAGGGCAAGAGCCGAACATAGGCGGGCCCGCGTTCCATCTGCATGACGGAGATAGCCGGGTCAGCGACAAGATCGCGGATATAGGCGCGATCCGGCGATGTCATGAATGCCGCCACATCGGCATTTCCTGTGCGGAGAGCGGCCGCCGCGGCGCTGCCGGCTTCTTCAACCCAGATAGCGTCATCAACGCCGTTCAGCTCAAACAGTGCGGATAACAAAACCCGCGTCCCCGAGCCGACATCGCCGGCCGCTATCCGCATGCCTGCCAGGTCGCGAATGTCGCCGACAGGGTTTCCGGCTGCGGTGAAAACCCATAGCGGCTCGTAAAACAGCGCTCCAAGGGATTCGAGCCGTCCCATCGGGGCAAGTTCGGCACCGACGCCGCCCTGAACGATGGCAACATCCGCGGTGCGGGCCATCAAACGATTGATATTCTCTGCAGAGCCCGCGGTGGGAACAAGTTCGACCGTGACGCCCTCGCTTTCAAGAAAGGAGGCGATCCGACGCCCGGCCGCATCATATGCACCGCCTGGCGCGCCTGTGGCGAGCGTAATGGAGCGCGGTGGTGCCGGGTCGATCGACAGCGCCACCCAAACAAGGATGACCGTGATCACGACAGAGACGAGTGATCCGCCGGACCACATCACTTTTTCGGTCAGGCTCAGATTTTTCCAACGCGCTATCAGGCTATTCATTTGTCTCCCGGCTCAAGCTTCCCCGCGCTTCTATACGCGAGACGCGGCGCTCAAGGGAATTGAAATCATCCCGGTTGAGGAAAACATGGGGCCGTTCTTCGATACGCGGGGGATCGGCATCCATGGCGTCGTACTGCTCCGTCACCCAACCGGCCCATTCGTCATTTTCGAGCCATTCGGAGCGCCGCGCCGCGACATCGGCCCAATGCTGCTCAACATTGTCCACGGTGATGCGGGCACCAAATTGTTCTGGACGGACCGGTGCTTGCGTCATCTCCCCCGACAATCGATCCAGAATGGTGAGGCCCAATACAGGCCGATAGTGGGAGGGTTCATAATACCAGGGATTGAGGGGGTCGCCGGAATGGGCCGGCGGTGCGCTTTGCGAGACTTCGGAGAAGCCTGCAAAATCCCAGACTTCCAGCCCTTCGCCGGGAAAGCAAGGAGACCGGGAGGGCGATGGGTTGCGCGCTGCAGCAAGCGCAACAAGATCGCGTCTCAGCTGAAGCTCGATATCGTCAATCCCGGTTCGCCATCGCGCTTCTTCGATGCGCGAATGAATGGGGTGAATGAAGACACGCACCTGAATGCCGCGCGCCAGCAAGGCGTCTATGCCGCGGAAAACGAATTCGGGGCGTTCCGGATCGTAAACAAAGCCGCGATAGCTGCGATAGCGCTTTGCCAGTTCGGTATCGAAACGTTCGCGGGAGTTTTCCGGCGCATAAGCCGTTTCCCAGTCGACGTCCGAACCGCCGGTCGCATTATCGATCACGGTCTGCAACGCACGGGCAAAGGCATCCAGCGAAAGCGATGTCTGGATATGGGATTGGAGTTGCGAACCACCCGCCAGTGGCGTCAGCCAGTAGGTCGAATCTGCACGCGGATAGTCGCCGAATTCGCGAAGGTCGAGGCCGATGATGGCGCAGTCGACGTTCTCGTTCCCGGCGGCGAGAACAGCCGCATTGGCTAATTCGAACGCGTTTGTCCCGCCCATGGCCATATTCTCGAAACCACCCGGCCAATCGGAAATTTCGTGCGGAAAACCGTCATGCGAGCGCGACGAGCCAAACAGCAATGTTCCCGCCTGTGTTTCGACCAGTCCGTGTCCGACAGCGACGCGGTATCCATCGGCATGGGCCCGCGTCCGGCGCTCGTTAACCCCGGGAATCTCGCTCCATGCATTCACATGATAAGGGTCGACGATAAAGGTGAAACCACCAAACAGGATCAACCATGCCGCCAGTGTCAGAACCAGACGCACAGCATATCCCTTCATCGTCAGGGGCGGTTTCGATCTAGAAGTTGTAATAGATAAACTCCGCAGTGTTCCAGGCGTTGACGATGGACAGGAAGAGCAGAAAAGCGAGCGTTCCGGATATCCATGGACGGGTCGTGAAGCGCAGACCCTTTTGCGGCACCAGTCCGGCCGTTTTGATGGTCACATCATCGAACCATTTGATAAAAACCGACGCAGTGTCCGGCAATCCCCAGATAATTGCGAGGCCGACAGCAATGGCGATGAAAGGCTCATCACCGACACCCGGCCCAATGCCGTTCAGTCCCGCCATGCCCTGCAGCATTTCGATGGCTGCGGGGAATGATGTTGCGCGGAAGAAAACCCAGGCGATAACGACAAACACGAAGGTGAAAACCACCGACACCCAGGGCGCTGACGGCAAGAGGCCATTGGGCCGCACCTTGTTGAGCCAGTTGCACCATCCCAGTGCGAGCCCGTGCAGCGCGCCCCAGAAAACGAATGTCCAGGCCGCACCATGCCAGAGCCCGCCCAGCAACATGACGACCGCCAGATTGATCGCGCGCCGGGCCTGACCATGCCGGTTTCCGCCCAGCGGAATGTAGAGATAATCGCGCAGGAATTGAGACAGCGTAATGTGCCAGCGGCGCCAGAAATCAATGATCGACCGCGCGCGGTAAGGCGCATTGAAATTGATCGGCAGCTTGTACCCAAACATCCGCGCCAGTCCGATGGCCATGTCGGAGTAGCCGGAAAAATCAAAGAATATCTGGAAGGTATAGCACAGTGCACCGGTCCAGGCCTCCAACAGGCCGACCTCATCCCCCCTCGCCGCGGCACCAAAAGCGCTGGCCGCAAAGGGTTCGAAATTATCCGCGAGCAATACCTTTTTGGAAATGCCGATTGTAAAAATCGACAGACCTATGCCGATATTCGCCGCCCAGTCATCGACGCGGTCCTTGTCTTCATATTGCGGCGCGATCTGGTCATGCCGGACGATTGGCCCCGCGATCAGTTGCGGAAAAAACGCCACAAATAATCCATGCCCCAGCCAGCCTGAGGGTTGGCTTTCCCGGCGGGCAACATCCACCAGAAAACTGATTTGCTGGAAGGTGAAAAAGGAAATCGCCAGCGGCAGGGCAAAGCCGGGGAGCGGAAAATCGGTTCCGGCAACGGCATTGATGTTGCCCAGAAAGAAGTCCGCGTATTTGAACAGGCCGATACTCGCGAGATTCAGCACGACGCCAATGGCGAGCCATGGCTGCGAACCGTGCCGGGCGATTGTCAGCCCCAGTATGTGATTGACGATTATCGACCCCAGCAGGAGCGGCAGATAGCGGATATCCCACCACGCATAGAAGACGAAGCTGGCAATGGTGAGCGCCACCAGCGCGGCATGGTGCGCCACCCAGCGGCGCAGCACATAATAAATGCCAAGAGTGGCGGGCAGAAAAAGAAACAGGAATTCAAAGGAATTGAAAAGCATTCATCCGCCCCGCGCGCGAACGCAAATAGACTGCGCTTCACCGCAAGGGTCAATTGATGGTGGCAGACGACGGCGCAACGAAAACACTTTCCCGATTGCCGGTCACAGGGCATCCTCACCGGCAAGTAATCGGGGAGATTTTCATGAGCGTTCTGGATCAGGCCGCAGAAACACAAGTGTCAAACATCGAAGCCAAAACCGGAAAAACACGGGATCAACTCTCGAAAGAGATTCTGGATCTCGGTCTTTCCAAGCATGGCGAGATGGTCAGCTGGGTAAAGAGCAATTGGGGCCTGGGTCATGGCGATGCCAATACAATTGTTCACGTTGCTAGGCGATCTGTTGAAGATGCCCCTGCAACAAGCGATCCTCTGGACGACATCTATATCGGCTCGAAAGCGCACCAACGCGCCATTCATGACTCGCTGATGGCGCATATCAACGGGTTTGGTGCATTCGAGACGGCGCCGAAAAAGGGATATGTAGCGCTGCGTCGGAAGAAGCAATTTGCCATGCTCGGGCCAAAAACAAAGGACCGGTTCGAACTCGGGATTAATCTGAAGGCCGACGCATCTCACCCCCTGATGGCGCCGGTGAAACCCGGTGGCATGTGTCAGTACATCATCTCATTGCATTCCGCCGACGAAATCGATGATGACATCGTCGCTATTGCCCAACGCGCATACGACGCGGCCGGGTAGCGGCCGTATGAACGAGAAGGCTCTCGCGATTTCAGCCGACATTCAGCTTGCCAGACCGATGTTGGAAAGGTGAAACTGACCTACACACGGGGAGACTTGCCATGCTGTTTCGTTTTCTGATCACCATCGGTTCCATGCTGGGCTTCGTTACCGGCGGGCTGGACCTGCTTGAACGCTTCGGCGTCCCCGTCAATCAATGGCTGTCGGGGCTCCCGGATATCATTTCAGGCCTGTTTTTCCGCTTCGGGTTTTTCGTGGACGAAACCGCCGTCGCGGTTTTTGGCGCACCGGAGCCGGAAATGACCGTTCGGAGCCAATCTGTCGAAAGCGGCGAAATCGATGGCCTTTCCGCAGCCAGCCCGATGATGAGCGGATCGCCAGATCAATCGTTGTGGATCTCCGGCGCGTTTACTCTGATCATGCTCTTTATTCTGCTCGTCGCGATGCGGCGAACCGGGAGATGATTTTAAGAAATAAATGGTGCCCGGGGACAGAATTGAACTGCCGACACGCGGATTTTCAATCCGCTGCTCTACCAACTGAGCTACCCGGGCGTTCGACGGCCTTCGTGTAAAAGGCCTTCGGAGAGGCGGGTTTATAGGCGGCAGATTGCAGCCTGTCCACGCCCTCTTGCGTTGAAAGATCAGTCTTCTGCAGAGGGGTCGAATGCGTCTGCAGGCGCTGGCTCGCCCGGTATGGCGTAATCATCCGCCAGCCAATGGCCAAGATCGGCATCCGCACAACGTTTCGAGCAGAAGGGCAGCCATTTGGCCTCTGCCGGCTTTTTGCATATCGGACACTTCACCCTGGTCATTTTACCGCGACAACCTCCGCATAATCCCTGGCGACGTCCTGCCGCGATTCGAGCGAGAAGCGAGGGCCGATACGGTCGGCCAAAGCTGCACGCCAATCGATGTTTCCGGCTTCGAGCCAGTCCGCAATGGGCGGAGACGCTCGCAAAACCAGTCTGGCCGCACGATTACTCTGCGCTTCCGCTTCCAGCATCCGCAACGCTTTCAACGCCAGCGTTTCGTCTGACTCGCACCCGTTTTCAGAATTGAGGACCTCCGTCACTGACCGCCCGGTTCGCTGACGCACCAGCTCGATCAATCCGAAATGCGACATGGGCAGGACATCGACTCGCGCGGCATCGTGTTTCAGGGCTCGCTTCAAGGCCACTTCGACAGCCTTGCGGTCAGGCTGGGCGCGCAAATGCAGGCAATCAATCACGACATTGCCGCCAATGCCGCGCAAGCGGACCTGCCGGGCAATCTCGGCCATAGCTGCCAGATTGAGATCCAGCGCCAGCTTTCGCCCGGCATTTGCCGTTCGGCCGGCACTGTCGATGTCGATCGCGGTCAGCGCGGATGTCGGCTCGATGACCAGAGCGCCGCCGCCCGGAACGGGCACTCTGATGGTGGTCGCCGACTCAATCGCCGCGGAAATATCAACGCCGGCTTCGTCCGCCCAGATGGCGTCGGCTTCCGGAAAGCGGCGCAGCAAGCGCTCGGCGAGATTGGCATCCGCCTCCAACAGGCAAGGCGCCTCACCGCTGGCCTCGACATCAGCCAGGGCCAGTGTCGGTCCCTTTTCGCTGAACGCCTCGCGCGCGACCCTTACCGCGATCGCGGCGCCTTCGTGCAGACCGGCGGGGCGTCCCGCCTTGCCGAACGGAAGAAATCCCGGCTCTCCGCGTCCCAGATCGACAAAGGCCGCATTGAGCGCGCCGTCCACTTTCCGCACGCGGCCCAGATAGAGCTCGCCCGAAAAGGCACGACGGCCCTGTTCGCTCCAGCGATCGAAATGCAATTCGACAATCTGTCCATTCTCGATCACGGCCGCGCGGGTTTCACCGACCCATTCCTCGACGGCGATCTGGCGGTTCATGATCTCAGTACCGGATAACCAAAACCGCGGAGCATGTTGGCGGTTTCGTATAGCGGCAGACCCATTACGCCTGAATACGACCCGGCAAGACGCATGACAAAGGCTTCGGCCATACCCTGTATGGCATAGCCGCCGGCCTTGCCCTTCCACTCGCCGCTGGCGATATAGGCGTTCACGTCTTCGGACGAAAGTCGCTTGAACGAAACCCGGGTTTCGACAAGCCGCGACGCTGTGCGGCCATCCGGGGCGATCAGCGCAACGCCGGTCCAGACGCGGTGATTGCGCCCGGAAAGCAATTCCAGACATGCGCGCGCGCTATTTTCGTCCTCTGTCTTGGGAAGAATGCGGCGGCCAACGCCGACAACGGTGTCCGATCCCAATATGAGCGCCGTCTCGTCCGGAAACGCGCCAGCCTTGGACAGCGCCAGGCGCTCAGCCATTTGTCGCGGAGTTTCTCCGGGAATTTCGGATTCATCGATATCAGCAGGCCGGATTTCGTCCGGCTCGACGCCGATGCGGCGCAGGAGCTCCAAACGCCGAGGTGACGCGCTGGCAAGGACAAGGCGCAAGGGCTCAGTCATGCCAACAACACGTCCGGGAGTTACTTGAAGCGATAGGTGATCCGGCCTTTGGTCAGATCATACGGCGTCATCTCGACAAGCACCTTGTCGCCCGCCAGAACGCGAATACGGTTCTTGCGCATCTTGCCCGCCGTGTGGGCAATGATCTCGTGGTCGTTTTCCAGTTTCACGCGGAAGGTGGCATTCGGAAGCAATTCCGTCACCTCACCGGGAAACTCCAATAGTTCTTCTTTCGCCATGGGCTCCTCATCTGGCGGTGAATCGACGCTCAGCCATATCACAAATGGCCCAGCGGCGCGGTATATAGACGTGGGCACCGTAACAAGTCGAGCCCAAATCCTGTTAATTCATGAGGTGATCAGTTGCTGCCGGCGCGATGGTGCAGAGCCCCGATCAGCGTGAACAGGCGGCGAGCCGTTTCAAAATCAACATCGATTTTACCAACGAAGCGTTCACGCAGAAGTTCGGCACCCTCATTATGAACACCGCGGCGTCCCATATCGATCGCCTCTATCTGCGCCAGAGACGAATCCCGCACCGCCTCATGATAGCTTTCGCAAATCATGAAATAATCCTTGAATATTCCCCGAAATGGTCCGAGCGAAAACATGAAGGCGTGAACCGGATCCCCGCCTTCGGTTTTGACCTCAATCGCGAGTTTGCCGTCATCAATCGACAGATTGACGGCATACGGCCCATGGTTTTCGCCTTCCGGGGAAAAGAAGTTTGAATCGAGCAGGTCCGATATCGCCACGCGCCGCTCACGATCCGCCGTGGTGTCGCCACCCGGCAGACCCAGCAATTCAATCGAGACAATATGCTCCGTCGCGCTCATTAGCCGGCCTCATGCTTCGGGCGGCTTTTCGCGGGCCAGGGCTCGGCGATATCCACGAGCAAGGAGTCGATGCATTCGACATCCAGCCGCAATTCGCCGCCGCCGGAGAAGGCAAACAGGATTGCGCCGCCAGGAGTCTCGCCCGGCTCGAACGTCAATGAAAGCAGAGACACAATCGCCTCGGGCGCATCCTGTTTCAGCCGCTTGGACTGCACCTTCAAGATGCCGGAAACGTCCAGCGCCGAACGCGTTCGCCAGCCTTGCGTGCCCCTGCCGTCTTCCCAGCGGAAGCGGTTGAAAACAGCAGTAAACCGGCGCGCCTTCCGATCGAATCTGAAATCACCCAGCTGCGCCACTGCATCCTGAAGGGCTGCCGAAATGACCGACAGGTCATCCACATCTTCCGCTGCAAGCCTGATTGGTTGGCGTCGTGCCACAGCCCGGTCCTATTCCTTTACCCGTTCGATATCTGCGCCACAGCCGGCCAGCTTGGCTTCCAGATTCTCGAATCCCCGATCCAGATGATAGACTCGCCCGATCGTGGTTTCACCTGCGGCAACCAGTCCCGCTATGACCAACGACACCGATGCCCGCAAATCCGTTGCCATGACCGGTGCCCCGCGAAGTTCGCTAACGCCGGTGACGATAGCCTCATTGCCACGCAAGTCGATCTTCGCGCCCATACGCATCAGTTCGGGTGCGTGCATGAACCGGTTTTCAAAAATCGTCTCACGGATCACAGATCGTCCATCAGCCACGCACATGGCCGCCATGAACTGGGCCTGCTCATCAGTCGGAAAGCCCGGATATGGCCGGGTTTCCATATCCGTTGCCGTCAGCCGCTCGCCACTGGCCTTCACGCGCACGCCCTCGATCTCCTGGCTTAGCGTCGCGCCTGCTGCACTCATGCGGTCCCAAAGTGCCGTATTGTGTTTCCAGACAGCATCTCGCAGCAGCACATCGCCGCCCGCTGTTGCAACTGCCAGCGCATAAGTTCCGGTCTCGATGCGATCGGGCACGACCGCATGCTCAGCGCCGTGCAGGCGATCAACGCCCTGAATGGTGATGGTCGAACTTCCCGCACCGGACACCCTGGCGCCCATGGCATTCAGGCAATCGGCGATATCCTGTATTTCCGGCTCCCGGGCCGCATTCTCAAGGACTGTATCGCCCTTCGCCAGAACGGCCGCGAGCATGGCGTGTTCGGTTGCACCGACAGATACAAAAGGAAAAACGATTTGTGCGCCAATCAAGCCCTTCTTGGCTTTGGCTTCGACGTAACCATCGGCCAGTTCGATCGTTGCCCCCAGCGCTTCCAGCGCTTTCAGATGAAGATCGACAGGCCGCGCACCAATTGCGCAACCGCCCGGCAGGGATACGCGCGCTTCTCCATTCCGGGCCAATAATGGTCCGAGGACATTAAAACTCGCGCGCATTTTCCGGACGAGGTCATAGGGCGCTTCCGCGCTGGCCAATCTTTCAGTGTGCAGACCCATGCTTGCCGCATCGCGTTCGACCGTCGCGCCGAGGTGAGTCAGGAGGCCCGAAAGAAACCGTGTATCAGCGAGATCCGGCATACGCTTCAGGGTCAGCTTTTCATCGGTCAGCAATGTCGCAACCATCAACTTCAGCGCCGAATTTTTGGCACCGGAAATGACGACTTCGCCCCGCAAGAGATTGCCGCCGCGCACCTTTATTGCATCCATGAAAACCTGCCTTCGAGAAAACCTGATGCCAATTCAAATGCGGCCGATGGCCATTTCAAGGCGACTTCGCAGCTTTCGCTGCGGCTTTGCGACGACGGAGGTTTTTCCGAAGCGCCTCTGCGAGGCGATCTTCACGTTGCGTCTTCGGCGCGGGCGACCTGGGTCCTTCGCCTGTCGGATCTTTGATGCTCATGAGTCCTGATGTGACCCCGCTGCACCTTCTCGTCAAGCCGGACTTGGCGAGCGCGACAGCATAGGTTATACGCCGCGATCCATGGCTTTGGCCGCAGTAGCTCAGTGGTAGAGCGCATCATTGGTAATGATGAGGTCGGGAGTTCAATTCTCCCTTGCGGCACCATTCTTATGATCCTTTTTGATGACATCACCCCATTCGAGACCGGCTATCACCCGACAGGTGACGGGCACGAATTGTATTGGGAACGGTGCGGAAAACGCGGCGGTGTTCCGCTCGTCTTCCTGCACGGCGGCCCAGGATCCGGCTGCACACCCGCACACCGGCGCTATTTTGACCCGGATGTTTTCGATGTTGTGCTGTTTGACCAACGCGGATGTGGGCGCTCGAAGCCGCTCTTCTCTCTGGATGGAAATGCGACGCAACACCAGATTGCGGATATCGAATCGCTGAGACGCTCATTCGGTTTCGACAAATGGATCGTGGTGGGACCGTCCTGGGGCTCCACCCTTACCCTGGCCTATGCGCAAACCCACCCGGAAGCCGTTTCCGGCGTCCTGGTAGAAGGTGTGTTTCTGGCCTCGGATTCCGAGCTTGCATGGTGGCACACCCGCCCCGGCGCGCCGAACCTCTTTCCGGATGCGTTCGAAACCTTCATCGCACAGGCTGAGGTTCCCGAAAAAGGCAATATTCGAGCTTTCTTTCAATCCGCATGTGATTCCATGCAGACTGAAATCGAGAGCGGGATGCCTCTTCTGAAGCGCGTCACCGACCCCGACACAACACTCGATGATCTGCGGCAGTCCCTGCTCTATCGCTGGACCGAGTATGAAGACCGCATTTCGTGGCTGGACGCCTCACCGCAGCATGTCCGCGAAGGCCTTTCTGCAAGGGGGGCCGATTTCGTGGCCTCTCACTCGCTGATCGAGGCGCACTATTTTGCAAACGGGTGTTTTCTGGAACCTGACCAATTGATCCGGGAGGCTCATCGCCTCGCCGATATACCCGTGGAAATCGTCCAGAGCCGTTATGATATCGTATGCCCGCTCGACGCCGCATATCGCCTCAAGGATGCCTGCCCGCACGCCCGGTTGACGATGATCACCCAGAACGGCCACGCCATGACAGACGCCGTTTACCCCGCATTATTGGCGGCCCTGGCAAGGCTGGCAAAAGCTGCTGCCTAGGGACGCGGTAACGGGCGCGCCCGGTCGCCGAACCACCACAAGGTTGCGGCGCTGGCCGTGAAGGCAATATTGGCAATGAAGTAACCGACAAATTCAGCTTCCACTTCATCGGCAATGAAATGATCTGCCGTGCCATTCATGACTGCGAAAAACACGATCAGATAGAGCAGCCAGAGAAGCGGTGTCAGAATCGGGCGAACAAGCGCGCGAACGGCAGACACCCACGCATAACCGGACTCCAGGGCCGCATCGCCACGCAGGCTCTCTTCCAACGCCTCGAAACGCGCGGTCTGCAGCGCAGTCGCGCGTTCACTATCGGCGGCGGAAGCCGCATTTCGCGCCCGCATTTCCTCCAGTTGCAATTCATGTGTCCAGCGTTGGCGTTCCTGACCCAGCTCGACACGGCGTTCAAAATAACCGGTGACCCGTCCCAGGGCTGTCCCCAGTGTCCCGAGCAGGCCGCCCGAAAGGGCAGATGCACTCAATTCGGCAATATCCATATGTCTATTCCTCCTCGCTCAGGGGCTCAAGAATGATGACGGGCTCGATGGCGGGCAGGCCGGATACCGGATCCGCCGGACGGCCATCGCACAACAGTCGATATTCAGCATTGTCTGTTGAAGCCGGAATGAAGCGAATGTCAGAGCCGTCCGTGACCCGGACGACATCTCTCGCCGCCGATTCAAATCGGAATTCCATCTTTCAACTCCTAGAGTTCGGCATTGGCCGTGGCATGGGCGCGAGCGAGCACCAGGCCGGAATGCGGGGCGGACTGAAAACTTGCCGTGTTTGACGAGATGGCAAGCGGTGTGCCGGCCAGGTCCGTTCCGGCGGCATCGATTTTTCCGCTTGCCGCTGTTGCGGGTGAGTAAAGCGTGAGAGATGGACTCCCGCGCATTTCGACCGGAAATCGCCAGTCAAAGATCGCGGTTGCCGACGGACCGCTCGTTGCCCCCGCAAGGCTGCCAGCCTCAGACGCGCTGCCGGGATCCGTGCCCTGCGGCCATGTCTTGACAAAATAGCGCTGACAAAGGCGCAGATTTTCGGCCTCGCTCAGCCGTTCAAAGCGGCTGGCAATCGGCCCGCATTCCAGCTGTACGTCAGCAATATCAATGTCGACCGATGTTTCGCCGCCCAGAAGATAGAATTCGAGGCTGAGATAGTGGCCCGCGCCGAGAGTCTTGCCCGTCAGGCTGGTGACGGCGACCGGGACTTCGAACCTCGTCCAGTCTGTGGTCAGGGCAATGGAATCCTGGGCGATCTGATCCGTCGTGGACCCGCCGGATCCGAAATTGCGGCGCAGCCGCGAAATCATGGCAACGCTGCGGGATGCCCGCGCATAAAAGCTCAATGTGGCATCGCCGACCGGAAGCGAGCGCGCATTCTCGATGCGCTGTTCGATCCACGGATTCCCGCTGGCCGTCCCGGTCAGGGCCCAGCGCATGAAATGCGCTGGCGCGCCGGGAATATCGGTCTGTCCGAGCGTGAAGTCCTCTTGCGATATGTCTGCGGCCATGCCGCCGCCCGATACGAAAAGCCAACGGTCCAGTGTACAGGTTCCGGCTGCCGGGCTGTTAAAACTCAACCCGCGTTGCGCGATCGAAAAGTCGCCATTGATAATCAGATTGCGGCGTTGGCCGGGTGCGGTTCCGTTGATCGCCGCCACGCTCAGGCCTTCGCTGGCCGGGACTGATACGCGCGTCGGCGAGATGTGCAGCAATTCGAACCAGTTCGTTCCGTCCGCGCTCATTTTCAGCAGGAGATCGTCGTCTCCAATCAGGCCCAGTTCCGCGCGACCGGAAAACCCGCTCTGAAAGAGCAGCGACAGGACATCGGCTTCGCTTTCCTTGTTCAGCGTGTATCGAAGGTCGCCCGTTCCGCCCTCGCCCGCTGTCCTGGCCGTCCAGAGTGAGGCATTGAGTTTGGCTGAAAAGGGATTGGCCGCGTCTGCAGTCGTGCCAATGCCCAGCAGGTCGAGATTCTGGAGGCTGTCAAACGTTGCCGCCACATCGCCCCATGCCGATCCGTCGAAAAAGCCGAATCTGGCCTCATCGCTGATCCAGACCATCAGCCCCTCGAATGCCGGGATTTCCGACCATTCACCATCCCGAAACGCTGCGAGGTTTTGCTCTGCCATCAATGACCAGTGTTCGCCCGAACGGGCCGGGGTCAGAATGTAGAGCTCGCCTTCACCGGGGCTGGCGGGTTGTTCGTCGGTCACACGACTTTGCACGCAAGCCTGCACAAGAGAATCCAGAATACGAAAACTCTCATTCACCGTGACATGTTTCTGGGCCTGAGCGGCCATTACGTAATCAAGCCCCAAACGCGGGGATGTTTCAGTGGTCATGTGCCGCAAAGCTCCTTAATCCGGCTTGCAGGCTAGACGCTGGCGAGGTCGGTGCGGATAAGCATTCATGCTATCCATGCCCTTGCGGCTTGACCTTGAGCCGGGCTCACGCCTTTTTCTTGCCAAGACAACGGCCAGCAGGAATTTTTGATGACCGAAACGCTCCACGCCCTCATTGATGGATTACAACCCGCCCAGACGGATGACTGGCGCGCTTTGGCAGACAAGGCGCTTCGCGGAGCAGATTTTGAGACAACACTTGTTCGCAAGACGGAGGACGGAGTTAAACGGGGGCCGGTGTTTTTCAGCGCTGAACGCACCGGAAATGCCGCTCCGCAGCGAGCGGATGCCTTTCTTCCGTGGCAGATCCGGCAAGGTTTCACGGAGGCCGAACCATTGAGCGCCAACAAGGCGATTCTTGCCGATTTGTTGGGCGGCGTTTCGCAAATCGGCTTGCACATCGATCCCGAAGGCGCGTGCGGCGTCGCAATGGGCAAGGCAAGCGATCTCGCAAAGGTGTTGGACGGCGTCGACACATCCATCGCACCGGTCTTTCTGGAACCGGGGCATGATTTCGATGCTGAAGGGTTTGCAGCATGGATGAGGGAGGCGGGCGCGTCCGTAGCCGGATTGGCTCTTGATGCGGCCGACCCGCGTTTGGCAGCACTGGCCAAAGCCCATCCGTCATTCGTCATTGCCAGTGTGGACGCCCGCGCCATTCACGAAACGGGCGGCACCGAGGTTCAGGAGCTGGCCTTGGCCGCCGCCGGGTATGCCGAGGCCATGGGAGCGCTGATTGAAGCCGGCGTTTCGCCGAAGCAGGCTTCCGCTCAAATCGAGGTCATAGTGGCTGCCGATGCCGACATTCATCTGACGCTCTCGAAGATCCGGGCCGGATATCTGGTTACGCGAAATATTCTTGAAGCCTACGGCGCGGAGGATGGCGCACCCCGGATGCGCGCGGTGACGTCCGGCCGCATGATGACGCGGCGCGACCCGTGGACGAATATGATCCGGACATCAGCGGCGGGCTTTGCGGCTGCGGCGGCTGGTGTTTCCGCGCTTACCATCCTGCCGGCCACCTATGCGCTCGGACGCCCGGACAGGCTGGCACGGCGCGCCGCTCGCAATCTGCAAATCCTATTGCAGGAAGAAGCTCATATCGGGGCGGTTGCCGACCCGGCGGCCGGCGCTTTCCTGCATGAACACCTGACGCAGGCCTTGGCTGAACAAGCCTGGCGTCAGTTCCAGAGCATTGAGAGCGATGGTGGGTACAGTGCCCTTTCCGGGGACAGCGCTTTTACCCGAGACGTCATTGCGGCGCGGCAGGCCTTGCAGAAACAATATGAAAGCGGCGATCGTGTCCTGTTCGGAATCAATCGATTTGCCGCACCGGATTTGCGTGAAATGAAGTTCGAAACCGGCCAATTGCCGCCCTCGAGCCTGCCCCTGTTTCCAGCCATACGCCTTGAAGATGCAGCCTTGGCAGGAGCAAACTCATGAGCCATCGCATCGACTTCAGCCGCCGGGATTTTCATCCTGTTGCCAGCTCTTCTGCCGGTGACACGGCACCCTGGCGCTCGCCCGAGCATATCGACATCAAGTCCAGCTACTCGGCCAATGACAGTGATGAGCGCCTTCGCCAGACCGTTCCGGGCGCTGCGCCCTTCATTCGCGGGCCCTACCCGACCATGTTCCTGCAGCGTGCCTGGACCATTCGCCAATATGCCGGTTTCTCGACGGCGAAAGATTCCAATGCGTTCTACCGGCGAAATCTGGCGGCAGGTCAAAAAGGCTTGTCAGTCGCATTCGACCTGGCGACCCATCGTGGTTATGACAGCGATCATCCGCGCGTGGCCGGCGATGTCGGCATGGCGGGTGTCGCAATCGATTCCATCTACGACATGCGGGAATTATTCGACGGCATACCGCTCGACGAGATGAGTGTCTCGATGACAATGAATGGCGCGGTCCTGCCAATTCTGGCGCTCTATATCGCCGCCGCCGAAGAACAGGGCGTGAAGCCGGAACAGCTTTCAGGGACAATCCAGAACGATATCCTGAAGGAATTCATGGTCCGGAATACCTACATCTATCCGCCCAAGCCATCGATGCGGATCATTTCGGACATTTTCGCCTACACGGCTGAAAACATGCCGAAATTCAATTCCATTTCGATTTCCGGTTACCATATGCAGGAAGCTGGTGCGCCAGCGGATATTGAACTCGCCTACACGATTGCCGATGGTCTGGAATATATCAAAACCGGTGTCGAGGCCGGACTCGATGTGGACCGTTTTGCGCCCCGCCTGTCATTCTTTTTCGGCATTGGCATGAATGTCTTCATGGAAATCGCCAAACTTCGAGCGGCCCGTCTGCTGTGGGCCGGCCTGGTGCAGGAGCGGTTCTCGCCCAAGTCGGACAAGTCAATCTGCCTCAGAACCCATTGCCAGACATCCGGCTGGTCCCTGACGGCACAGGATGTATTCAACAATATCGGCCGCACGGCGCTGGAAGCGATCGCCGCGATTGACGGGCATACACAGTCCTTGCACACAAATTCGCTGGATGAAGCGCTTGCTTTGCCGACCGACTTTTCGGCACGCATCGCACGAAACACGCAGCTGGCGCTGGCCGAGGAAAGCCGCCTCGTCGACTCTATCGATCCTTGGGGCGGGTCCTATTATGTCGAAAGCCTGACGCAGGATCTTGCCGCGCGAGCCCTAGAGCATATCCGCGAAATCGACGCGCTGGGCGGCATGGCGAATGCAATCGCCGAAGGAACCCCCAAACTGCGGATTGAGGAAGCGGCCGCGCGAACCCAGGCCCGGATTGATAGTGGTCAGCAGACGATTGTCGGGATCAATAAGTTCATTCTTGATGGAGACGAGGATGTGCCGGTTCTGAAGGTCGATAATTACCAGGTCCGAAAAGAACAGGAAGAAAAGCTCAAACGTCTCAAGGCCGAGCGTGATTACGCTGCCGTTGAAGCAAAACTGGCGGCGCTAACGCATGCGGCGTCTGAGGGTGGCAATCTCCTCGCGCTTTGCGTCGAGGCGGCCCGCGCCAAGGCTACCGTTGGCGAAATGTCGGCTGCGATGGAGCGCGTCTTCAATCGCCATGAGGCTGAGATCAAAGTCATCAAGGGCGTCTATGCGGAAGAAGCCGGCAAGGATCCGAAGGTGGCCTCGGCACTCAAGGCTGCTGCTGATTTTGAAGCCCGCACCGGACGCAAGCCGAAAATCCTGATCGCAAAGCTCGGTCAGGATGGCCACGATCGCGGCCAGAAAGTCGTCGCTTCGGCCTTTGCCGATATGGGATGGGAGGTCATCATTGGCCCGCTCTTCCAAACGCCGGAAGAAGCTGCTGAGCTCGCGGATGAAGAGAATGTCCATGCCGCTGCGATGTCATCGCTGGCAGCAGGTCATTTGACACTTCTGCCGGAATTGCGGAATGCCTTGCGTGATCGCGGGCGCGAGGACATGCTGGTGGTCGTTGGCGGTGTCATCCCGCCCGATGACGAACCGGTTTTACGCCAGATGGGCGCTGCCGCGGTTTTCCCGCCGGGCACCGTCATTGCCGACAGCGCTCTGAATTTGCTTGAGCGTATGGAGGTCGCGGTCAAGGCTTGAGGAGGTATCGGATGCGCAGTTTCATAATTATCGGATTATTCGCCGGCTTAACGTCTTGCGCCTCTGCACCAACCACCTATGCGCCTTCCGCTGGGTCCAACCGCGGATACTCCGAACGGCAGATCGAGTCGGATCGCTTTCGAATCCGGTTTGATGGCGGATCGGATGTCAGCTTTGAAGAACTGGAAGACCTGGCATTGCTCCGCGCCGCGGAACTGACGCTGGAGCGGGGCGGCGACTGGTTCGAAATTGTCTCCCGGTCCAGCGATGGTGATGATGATCGGCCCGTGCGCGTAGGCGGCTCTGTTGGCCAGACGTTTGGATCACGGCGCTATTCGGGATCAAGCGTGGGCCTTGGCATCCAGTTTGCCCCCGGTGCCGGTGACAAGACGATCTTCCTGGAGATTCTGATCCGGTCCGGTCCGAGGCCAGACCTTCCCGATGCCTATGATGCGCGGCAAATTGTCCAACGTCTCGGCTAGGCGATTTTCGCCTTTGCCTGCCCCACCCAATCGTCCCGTTCAATCCGCCCACGCGCCGTGAGCGCCTCGTCCCATTTGGCGATATCGGATTTGGTCCAGGCTGCGATCTGCTCGAAAGAGGTGACACCGCCGGCATTCAACGCCTCAGCGGCTTTCGGTCCCAGACCTTTCAGCTCGGTCAAATCACTGGCCTCAACTGTTCTGGAAGGCGTCTTGGCACGGGCTGCGGCTTTTGTTTTTGCGGGTTTGGCCATCGGCTTTGAATCGGCAGATTCCGGCTTTGCTGACGACTGGCTGGCCTCAAGTGCGGCCTGATGGCGCGCGGCCACACTGGACAGACTGTCATTCTCGCGCTGCAAGCGGCCGATCTCGTCCCTCGCGGCTTGCAGGGCCTTTCCGGCTTCGCCGGAGGCCGACCACAGGCGCCAGCCCAGCCCCAGACCCATCAGAAAGGCAAGGATCAGGAAAAACCACATTTGCCAGATTAACCAGAGCATTCAGCTTTCTCCTTCACCGTCCAGAACGATCCGGACAAGTTGATCCTGATCCGCGCTGACAAGAGCGGTGACACGATTTTCGTCTATACCAAAGGTCATCAATACATTGCGCACAGCTTCGGCCCGCGACCGCGCCAGTATTTCTGCATCGCTATTTCCGCTGACGACGGGGCGCACGCTGACCCCCAATGTGCCAGAGGGGCATTGGGCAAAAACGGCTGAGACGTGTTCGAGGACAACGTGTGCGCCAGGTGACAAGGACGCACTTCCCGGGTTGAATCTCAAACGTCCCATGGCAAAGGCGGCATCGAGCAGCATTTCGCAATTGCGCGCGGAGTTGATGCCCCCAAGCACTTCATCATCTGTTAATATGAGTGCAACCGGTTGAATTGCGCCCGCAATATTCTCGATCGATTCCAGAATTTGCCGGGCATTATCACTGCTTGAGGATACGCCATAAAGTACGGCAGAATCGGAATCCAGGATAACCACCCCACGCTCCAACGCCTCAAGGGCCGTGAGCAAGGTCATGGCCGAATCCAGCCAGTTGTCAGGGTTGCTATTGCCGGACCGGGCCGCGAGTCGCGGTTCGATTCGTCCGCGGAATAGCGGCCTCACCTGTTCGATCAATCCGGTCCTGGCAGCATCGCCGGGCGCTATGCCAGACAGCGTTACGCCGTCCGAATTGAACACCGCAATAATCCGGCTTTCGGCCTCGCCGGGC
The DNA here is from genome assembly GCF_014323565.1 of Hyphobacterium sp. CCMP332. Taxonomy (NCBI): domain Bacteria; kingdom Pseudomonadati; phylum Pseudomonadota; class Alphaproteobacteria; order Maricaulales; family Maricaulaceae; genus Hyphobacterium; species Hyphobacterium sp. CCMP332. Next base: position 669,167 of record NZ_CP058669.1, on the reverse strand, counting down.
TGTGCAATGCTGTTGTCGACAATGCGCGTAATACCACCGGCAAGCCATCCGCCCGACCATTCCGAGGACCATAGCGCTTCAATGGCTGCATTGTGTTCGCTATCATTCGGCCAGCGGCCGGAAAGGGTCGCGACCTGCCCGTCCACCGAAACACTCGCCCAGCGAAAACGCCGGTCCGACAAAGCGTCTTCCGCAGCCGATTGCAGGCGTGTTTCCAGTTGCCGTGGTGCGATCGGACTGAATACCGACGTATATACCGAAAAGGCCAGAAAGACGGCCAATCCAATCAATAATGTGCGGCGTTCCGATGACATTCAGCACTCACTTCCCGACAACATCATAACTCAAAATACGCGTTTCCACAGGATCGGTGATTCTATCGCAATAAAAAAGGGCCGGAGCATGGCTCCGGCCCTCATTTCTAAAAGCCAGGCCGTCTAGCGGCGAGCACGGAGCGTGACGCCCCACATGCGCGGCTGGCCGAGGAAGGCATTGAACGATCCCGGCTGGAACGGACCGTCAAAACCAACCTGGATGTAGTCCTCATCGAAAAGGTTGTTGGCAAACAGTTCGAGTGCCCAGCTCTGATCATCAGCGCCAATACCCACACGCGCATTAAAGACAGAGTAGCCTTCCTGGATTTTCTCAGGATCAAGGTCAGAGCCGGTATTCTGCTCGGACATGTAGCGGCCGCTCAGGTGCGCCAGCCATTCCATGCCATCGCCGAACGGGCGGACATAGCTGATTGATGCGGAAGTGTACCATTCCGGTGCCAGCGAGAAGTTCTGGCCCGACAGGCGGTCAACATCCGGCGTGCCGGTCGGGGCGAACGAATTATACGTGGCATCGGCATAGGTGATGCCACCCTGAATGGTCAGGCCCTGCACTTCTTCCGGGAACCAGAGCAGTTCGAGCTCTGCACCCTGAGTGACCGCCCCTTGGTTCAAAGAGGTCACAAAGAAAGCCAGTCCGTTGAACGTATTCAGCTGGAAGGATTCAAAGTCAGAGTGGAAGAGGTAAAGGTTCGCCAACAGCGTGTCGTTGAACCCTTCGGTTTTGAAACCGATTTCGAACGAGTTCACGATCTCCGGATCGAACTGAGCCGGATAAGGGCTCGTGCCAGCCAGAACATTGGTGAAGTTCACCGCGTTCGAACCCGCCTGCGTGAAGCGGTCGAGGTTGAATCCGCCAGCCTTATAGCCACGCGAATACGTTCCGTACATCAGGAAGTCTTCGTTGAAGCGATGCGATAGTGACACAAGCCCCGTGAACTCGTCTTCCGACAGCGATTCATTGAAGTTGATATTCGAATAGACATCCCGTGCGCTCGGCAAGCATGTAAACGTGCCGAACTGGATGAGGCCGGCGACAGACACCTGAGATGCTTGCGAGAAGCCGGCGAGGATTGCCTGGTTCTGTGCGGTCGAGAAATCGAGCGCTTCACCAAAGACGGTTTCCCAGACATCACACGCTGGCGCATTGCCCGGCGAGAATTGTGCTGTCGCGTCTTTCTCGGTCGAGTTCCAGCGAAGTCCGAACGTAAGATCGGTATTCTCCGTCAGTGCGAACGTGTTGTGGGTGAAGATGCCGAAAGTCTGGCCATCCTGCTCATACCGGTCACCACCGCTATTCGCACTTCCTGCCGGGAATCCCTGACCGGGTGCCAGAGGCGTGTAGCCCGGAATGAAGGCACCGCCGAGACCATTCGCCAGTGTTGTCACCAGGACAGGGTCGCCGCCACCGATGAGGCCGAGATAGGCTTCAAAGTCGGATCCGTACTGGATGGCATCACGACGAACGAGATCTTCGGTCGAGAAGAATGCGCCAACCATCCAGTCAAGATTCTCGCGTTGCCCCTGGGCACGAAGCTCGAATGTCGAGTTCCCGAATTCGAAGGAGTTCAGGGACGGATCGCGATAGACGATATCCGCACCTGTAAAGTCCGTATCCTGACCGGTAACGATCTCATAATCGCGGGTCGAACCAATCGCTGTCAGCGAGAAGTTTTCAAACTCATATTCATACTGGAACTGGAAGCCGCCATCTTCAATGTCCTGCGTGGTGTCGCGGTTGGACTGAATGACACGGCTGAATGGGTCTTCCGAACCTGGAAGCGGACGGCCACCCGGCTGCAATGCGTTCACAGCGGCGGCTGTCGGACCCGATACAATGCTCGGCGCACCGCAACAATTCTCGTCCCGGCTGGTAAAATCGCCTTGCAGGGTCAACTCACCACGATCGCCGATATTGAACAGCAACTGACCGCGAATGGTGTAGAAGTCCTGATTGTTGTCTTCGTTGATAGTGCGAGGACCGCCAAAGGTCTGAACAGATTGGAAACCATCGCGTTCGCCGCGCGCAGCGTAGATCCGGAAAGCCGCCTGATCTTCCGCAATCGGACCGGTTACGCTACCCGAAATCCGGAAGCCATCTGCGCCGCCGGTCAGATAGGTCGCTTCAGCATTCGCGCCGAATTCGAATTCGGGACCCGCGGTTACGATGTTGATGATACCCGCCGACGTGTTGGCGCCGAACAACGTACCTTGCGGACCGCGAAGAACTTCAATGCGCTCGATTTCGCCGAGATCGCCGAAGCTGACCCCGTTCCGGGCGCGCGGGACACCATCGATCACGATACCCACAGATGATTCCAGGCCCGGGTTATCCCCCACCGTGCCAACGCCGCGGATACGAGCGGTCGTGGAATATTCACTGGAAGTCGACGTGATGTTCAAACCCGGCGCGATCACTGCCAGATCGCGAATGTCGCGAATGCCGGCATTTTGAAGCAGTTCAGCTGTGTAAGCTGTCACGGCAACGGGCACATCCTGAATGCCCTGCTCGCGTTTCTGGGCCGTGACGGTGATGACGTCGACCGTCTGACGCTCCTGAGCAAAAGCTGGCGCGGTAAACGCCGCGGCGGATACGGCAGCCATAAGAGCTGCGCGGCTAATCATTTTCATTCTGTTTCTCCCGGTCCTGGACTTGCCAGTTGTGCTTATCTCGGCATTTTTGCCGTTATTGATTTCGCAATTCTGTCTTATTTCGGTCGACGGAAAAAGGACAATCCGCTTCGCGAAATGCCTCAGAGTGCCTGAAACCCAAGCATCTCAGACCTTTTCCCCTGCTGCGTTGCACTGATGTCACATTAGACACGTTCTAAACCTTCGCGCTCGGCCGCAAGGAAACAGCCTCATACCAGCTTCTCAAAGCTGAATGATTCTCATCGGGAACGAGCTTCACCCATCCGGCAAACTCAATCACAACAAATGCGGTGATGTCCGCCACCGAGAATGCCTCGCCGCCGAGATAAGCCTGTTCAGACAAGCGGCGATCCAGCAATTCGAAAAAATTGCCAATTCGCGCGCGTCCCCGCTCGGCCAGCTCGGGAATCTGATCATAGTCTTTTGGCCCGGTCAGCGCCCTGCCCTTCATGCCCGGCAAGGAGTTGCGAATGACTTCAGCCATCGCCAGGAGGCCGTCGCTTTCCGCAATGGCATTCCATTCCGCAACGACCGCCTTCTCGACGGGATCACGTCCCATCAAAGGCGGATCAGGACGGATTTCCTCAAGATATCTCGCTATCGAGGCGTTATCGCCAAGCACTCGTCCGTCGGGCAATTTCAGCGCTGGTACAGTGCATCTGGGATTGATGGCTTTGTAGGCCTCACCCAATTGTTCCTTGTGGCGCAGGTCAACCTGAACGGTCGGAATGGCCAGCCCTTTCTCAGCGATGAAAATTCGCGCCCGGCGCGGGCTGGGTGCCGTCAAACAGTCGTAGAATACGTAGTCATCCATCATGAGAATTGTCCCGGTCTCTCGCTCGCTACATCCAGCCGGGATTCAATTTCCCGCCCCAATAGCAGCAGTTTATCCTCGCCAAATAGCGGCCCCCAAAGCGAGGTGCCGTGGGGCAGAAGATGCGTTTGCTCCTGCCGCGCTGCGCCACTGGCGGTCAGCGGATTCAGTGTCCGTTCCACAAAACCCGATCTGAAAATCAGGCTCGGATGGCCCGTGAAATTGGTAATCAGCAACATATTCGATGCGAAATTCGGCCCGATGATCACATCACACTGGTGGAATACTACAGCCATGGCTTCGCAGACAGTGCGCCGAAAGCGATCCACATTGATGTAATCCACTGCCGAGCGCAGGCGGGCGCGGCGCCATGTATTGGGCCAGGCATTTGGCCCCTGCCAGCGCAGCGCATCATCGCCGCCCGACAAGGTGAGTTCTTCAAAAGCGGCGGCCGCTTCAACTTCGACAACCGTTCCCAATGCGCCATACGGCAAATCCGGGAGGCTGAGTTCGACGAGCTCACATCCGATATCCCTGACCGCCTGCAATGCGGCCCGGTCCGGCGCGGCGGCATTCTCGAAATCGCCGGGAAAATATCCGACCTTCAAAGTCGCGGGATCCGTTTGCCAATCGACACCAAAAGGCATCTCGAGAGATGACGCATCCGCGACATCGTATCCATTGAGCGTCTCCAGGATGAGCGCCGTATCGGCCACACTGCGCGTTAGCGGGCCTATCTTGTCGAGCGACCAGCAGAGCGCCATCGCACCGGCCCGCGAAACGCGTCCGAAGGTCGGGCGAAGGCCAGTGGTTCCGCATCGGTGCGAAGGCGATACGATAGAGCCCAGCGTCTCGGTGCCGATTGCAAAACTTGCCAGCCCTGCGCCGACGGCAGACGCCGATCCCGCACTGGACCCGGAGGAGCCTTCATCTGTGTTCCACGGATTTCGCGTCAGCCCGCCAAACCAGAGGTCATTATAGGCAATGGCGCCACTGGTAGACTTTCCGATCAGGACAGCACCACTTTCCCGCAGCCGCTGGTAGACAGCTGCATCCGATTCCGCGATCCGGTCCTGATAAGGCGTAGCGCCCCAGGTGCTGCGTATGCCGGCAACATCCACAATGTCCTTGAGCGCATACGGGAGCCCCTGAAGCGGGCTTGCATATTCACCGCGGGCAAGTGCCGCATCCGCCGCCCTGGCCTGCTCAATGGCGAGCTCAGCCGTCACCGTTACGAAGCACTCCAGTTCGCCGCCAAAACGTTCAATTCGGTCCAGATAAATCCGAGTCAGTCGCTCGGATGAAATGTGCCCGGCGCGAAGCCATTTCGACTGCTTCCATGCCGGCGAAAACGCAATGTCAGCTTCGCGCGACGGAACCGGTCCCGGATCGGTTTCCGGAGCAACATCCGGGCCGTTATGCTGCATCTCGTATGAGACACCGGGAAGACGTGGATCGAACGTTGTCGCGGGTTGAAGCGAATTCGGCTGGTCGATCGCGCGCAAACGCGCCGCATTTTCTGCCCAGTCATCCAGACCAATAATCATCTGTTCGACTTCCGATTCGGTATAGTCGATTCCGAACAAGCCCTCGGAACACTGGATCACATCGCCGGTCAGCTGCTCCTGCGCGTTCGCCTGAGGCAGGAAGGCCAAAGTCCCGCCCCCAACAGCCAGACCACCCAATATTTCGCGTCGCGTCGTTGCCATGCCAACCTCCCTTTATGAACGCAACATAAACGGTTTGATCCGGTTTCCCATCAAATCACCCCATTTCAGCCCGCATTGCCGCCGCAATCTGCCACATTTCGTGGTTAACGACATATTTGCGTCGCTCCCGACGCGGGCTGTCTAACGAAATTCTGGGGGAGAAAATGGCACTTAACGATTTGAACGAAACCGCTACGCGGCAGTTTTACAAGCCGGAGAATGAACGTGATCAACGGTCACGTGCTCTGGCCAGCGAACATTTTTCCAACGGCGCGCACATTCAGGACTTTGACCTGCAATTCACGCTGTCCCGCGCCCGGCGCGACTTTGAAAACCTGCGCGCTTTTCGCCGCACGGCCGGCTGGGCATTCGATGACCCCATCGGCAAGGAAAAAAGCGGTCCTGCCGGCAAGCCGATTGAACGGTCTGCCATCTATCCGGATTCGCATTTGCTGACATTTTCGGTTCTGGCCGCTCTGGTTCTCTTTGAAGGGCTGGCCAATGCCTACTTCTTCTCTGGCAGTTCCGATCTGGGTCTGCTGGGCGGCTGGCTTCAGGCCATCACCGTTTCCTTTGTGAATGTCATTACCGCTTTCTTTGTTATCGGCTATCTCTGCCTGCGCCACCTGACGAATCCGCAAAAGCGCTGGTCGTTTGCTGCCGCTGCGCTGGGCCTGCCCGTGGCTGTCGCATTCATCGTTGTGCTCAATCTGGCCGCTGCACACTATCGCGACCTGCTTGAAATCCACGCAGCATCATTGGCCCTGGGCGGAACAGAGGTTACCGGCGAGCTGATCGCTCCGATCCAGCACCTGATTGCCGCCCCGTTTTCCTTCCAGACCCTCGAGGCATATCTTTTGCTGACACTGGGACTGACCTTTGGCATCATTGCCGCCTACAAGGGCCGCACTTTTGATGATGCGATCCCGGGCTTTGGTGTGGTGCAACGCCGTGCTGAACGTTCGGCTCGCGAACTCAACCGCGTGGTCAAGAAAGCCGCGGGTGGCCGTAATTCGCCAGAAGAGCAAATTGCCGAAGCCCAAATTCTGCTTATGGATATGGCAGAAGATTTCGGATCAGCGCGCCCGCGCTGATCCCGCCTTTTGGGGGGGTGATTAATGTCCGGACGCGACCTGCTTGGTATATTCAACCTGTTACTCGTGGCCGGAGTGGTCGCAGCGGTCAGCTATTTCGCGCTCACGCTGCGCCCCGCAGAATATGATACCGACACGCTCTGTATTGCAGGCGAAACGCCGCCACACCGCGTGGTCATTATCGACAAGACCGACCTCTACTCCACGCAGCAAGCCGCCGCGATAGAGCGAATCATCCTGACCCAGCGCGATACGCTGGCGGTTGGCGAGCGTCTGTCGCTCTTTGAACTGGATGAAACCGGCCGGCTGGACGACACGAACCAGTTTTCGCTCTGCAATCCCGGCAGCGGTGACCAGGTCAACCCGCTTTATCGCAATCCGGACCGCATTCAGGCGCGCTATGAAGCCCTTTTCGACGCGCCATTGCAGCAAGCACTGGCCGATCTGGTTGTGCCCAAGGATGCGCCTCAAAGCCCCATACTGGAGGCTCTGGCGGAACTGGCTCAGGAGCCATCCATGGCTCAAACCGTGCCGGGCCGCCGGATCGTTCTGGTGTCAGACATGCTGCAGAATTCGGACATCGTCTCCGTTTACGGACGGGCACGCGGCGATGTGTTTGACCGGCTTCCACCCGTTGCCGAAACCGTTCAGTCGATCCGCCAGGAATACGGAATGGCACTGGCGGGCATCACACTGGAAATCCATCTGATCGAGCGTCCCGGTTGGGAAAGCGAGCAGAATGGCGACCAGCGCAGCTACTGGACACAAGTCTTCAGCCAGCTTGGAATGGCGGTCAGCTGGCAGGTTTTGCCGGCCGACACTTATTCCTGAACCTTCAGACCCTCAGAAGTGCCAGACCGCGCGGGCGATGAAGGCTTCATCGTCCGTATCGCCGATACCGAAACGGTATTCCATTTCCAGATCCAGACGCTGGGCCGGAGCAGATGTTTCGCTTTCGTCGAACCAATGCGAGAAGACAACGCCCGGGCCGACCTCCAGACGTTCGCGTGTCTGGAAGGTATCATCCGACCATTGCGCAACGCCCGTCACATAAGGTGTCACTGTCCAGCGGTCGCCGGTGCGGAACCGTCTGCCCTGGCGGACCGAGGCGTAGGCGGAGAGGAATTCGGGATCGTCCGGGATATAGGCCAGGTCAGCGAAAGCGGTGGTATAATTCCAGCTGCTCTGATTGGGATCCCAATCAAGCCCGTCCGACCAGCCATAGCTGGCGCGTAGCAGCCAGGCATCGCGGGCCTGATTACCGCCTGCGATCATTCGCTCGCCAGCCAGGTAGAAATCATGTTGCGCCAGTGGCTTCCAACGCGCGCCAACGCCCATTTGCAGGGTTTCGTCATTGAGTGTGATGGTCCCGGGGTCGGCCGAGACATAGGCGCGGCCGAACAAGGTCAGTCCGGTGTTGGTCGTATTGAAAGCATCAGGCCGCCAGCCAAATTCGCCACCGAACTGAGTCTCGTTTGGCCCGGTCTCCGGCAAATTGACGGAATTGGGCGCAGACCCGTCCCGATAGGACGCGAAGACAAAGCCGTAAGTCGATCGCTCGAGTTGTTCGACCTGACGACGCAAGCGGTAGGTACGTGCATCGCGCTCCTCGGCCGATTCACCCTCCCGCATCGCCGGATCGAGAATTGCAGCGCGAAAAACTGTGGCGGCCTCGTCTTCCCGGTCTGCCTGCATCAAGGCATAGCCGAGATCCTCACGCACGGTTGAGCGCGAAGGGTCGATTGCCAGAACCCGCTCGAACAGGTCTGCGGCCAGGTTTGCATCGCCTATGCGCTGCGCCGAATAGGCTGTCGACAGGAGAATATCCACATTTCGGGGCTCGCTCCGTAATGCGGCGCTGAACTCTGCGAGGGCCGCGCCTTCATCGCCGGCCTGCTGGAGGAATAATCCGCGTTGAAAGCGCCGGTATGGGCGATCCTCTATCTCGATCGCGCGGGCCAGATACATGGCCGCCGCTGCGGGTTGAGTATCAGCCATGACAAGCGCGCGTTCTTCAAAATAGAGCGCCAGATCGGAGCCGGACAATTCCGCCATCTCGATCCGCTGAAGACGGGCAGCGCCGGATTGAGGACGCCCGTCCAGCCGCGCCGCCCGGGCCGCCATCAGTTCATCAAATGGCGCACCGGTGATTTCGGCAGCCTCATTCCAGCCAATCGCTGATCGCGAAAACTCGCCAGCGGCTTCAGCCTGATAGCCGAGGCTGCGGAAGACATAGGCGCGTTGGGTATCATCAAGCTGATGGCGATAAATGACGGCCTGCCAGAAGGCGTCGGCCGCTTGTGCCGCATCACCAGCCTCGACCGCGCATTCAGCCACAGCGATATAATCGAGTGCCATGCGGCTGGTGTCCGCGACGGCGCCCAGCGCGGGCAATGCAACAGCGCATCCCGATTGTTCCATCAGGCTGCGGGCTTCCGCGCGCCGCTGTTCCATTGATCGTGGATCATCATCCGCACCTGCTGAAACCGCAAAGCTGATCGCTGTCAATGAGGCTGTGGACGCCAGCAGGAGCCGGGGCCGCAAATTGTATTTGGCCGGGGTGATCCAGCCGCGATTATAAAAACGGGACATCAGGCATCCTCCATGACCAGATCGGCATGAGCCTCCTGGATTTCACTCCATTCCACCTCGGTCAGATAGCCCAGCGCCTTGGCGCGTTGCACAAAGCCTAGTGGAGGCTTGGGTTGAGCGGCAAGTGCCGCATCGAGATCCGTCTTGCTGATGATGCGCTTCTGAACCAGAGCCGCACCCAGCGCCGCTTCATCAACGACGTACACGCCTTTTTGTTCGGTCAGCAGCTGAGCATGGCTGAGCGCGCCGCGCCGGACCAGATGATCGCCCAGCCGGACCCAGTCCTTGCGCAGGCTGCGCCAGACGGCCGACACTTGCTTGTCGTCCAGAATGGACAGACGTTTGAGCACGCGGGCGGCTCTGATATCGGATTCCAGAAGCTCAGGATCATATCCAAAACGGATACCAAAACTGACATCGCTCAGCGGCGCGACAAAGACTTTCAGGGGCCGGCCCAGCCTGCGCCGCAGGTCGGATAGCTGCGTTTCACTCAGTGGTTCACCCACGGCGATTTGCAAGCTGCGGCCATCCCGCGCCATCGGAAAAGCGCCATATTTGGCGGCAAGGTCATGCGGGAGATGTTTCAGGACCTCCGGCTTTGTGGCGAGCGGGTCCAGCGAAATGCGCTCCAGGCCTTTATGCTCGGCGACGGCATCGGCGAGCTGGTCATCGTTTATATCGCCAAGATCGAGCAGGAGAAGCCCCAGCGGGCGGTATTCATCCGCTTGCATCGCAACGGCGCGTTGCAGCCCCCGCTCATCGATGGCCCCCCAGTAAATCAGCGCGTCGCCCAAGCGGCCACCCTCGCCCTGTCCCAGCTCGGCCATGGACGGATAGGCATGGGCAGTCTTGTCCCAAGTGATACGGTTACCGCTGATGACGTGCCAGAGGTAACGCCGGGCCGCGCGCATTGAAGCAAGATAGCCAATGTAGTTCGCCCAAACCATCCGAACCGGAACAAGCACAGCGTATTTCAATCCATGTGCCGCCGTCGTGAAGATCAGGCGATGAAGAACACGGTTCAACAGGAAGACGAAGTTGATCAGCACAATCGACCAGACCCACGAGTCTGGATCAATCAACGGCGGCAATCCGCCGGCTTGCGGAAAGAGCGATGCGATCAGCCAGTACAAGGCCCATTGCAGAAGGATGGCATAGGCCAGCATGCCCGTCGGGGCTGTCCAGATGGCTTTCCGGTCGCGGTAGAGGAAATAGCGATGGGAGGCCGGGCCGATCCAGCCCAGCTGCTTCCATCCGAGATAGGATATACCCAGCATCCAGCGGGATTTCTGGCGCACGGAGACCTTCACATTGTCCGGGAAAAACTCCCGCGTGCACACCAGTTCGCGTCGGTGCTTGTGCACGTCCCGATTGGCGAACCAGGCTTTTCGCGTCGCATACGGCATGCGCGCCCAGTAGCGCACAAACATGGATTTCAGACCGGCCTCATAAAAGCGGTGGCCGATATCATAATCCTCGGTCAGCGAATCCACATTGAAAGGCTGGTTGTGCCGCTCGGCCCGCAGGAGTTCAATCGCATCGCGACTGAACGCCGTTGCGACGCCGGCAGACGGAACGAGATCCGTCATATGCGATCTTGCAATCAGGTCCTTGCCATGCCATTCGGCGAACTCATCCATATAATGGCAGGCGGTGAGCGATGACCATTTTCGCGGCATTGACAGCACAGGCAGCTGAAGCATATCCGCCTTATCCAGATAGGCATTGATCACCTTGAAGGACATCGGGTGAATGACGTCTTCGGAGTCCTGCATCAGTATGCCGTCAAAGCGTTCGCCAAGCTCTTCTTCGCGATTGACGATTCCAGCAACCATCCAGTTCAGATTGTCTGCCTTACAGGTCGGGCCGTTGTGGCCGACAAAAGCGATGTTGATACCGGGATTCTGGCGAACGATGCGATTGACCTCGTCAATGGTTTCCTGGTCGTTTGGATAGACGCCGACGAAAATCTCGTAATTGCGGTAATCCATCGTCTTGAGCGTATTGACCAGCATACGGCCAATGACATCGGCTTCGTGCCAGGCCGGCACCATGACGGCGAGTTTTTTCTGCTCCATTTCATCGAGCTGCTTCATCGATGGCACATAGCGGAAGGGCCGTGTCACGACACGCTGAACGGTGAGCACCCAATAGTAGAGATCGAGAAAGGCGTCATCGACTGACGAGATAAAGATGGCGATAGCGGCATATACGGTCAGACCGCTCAAAATGGCCCAATAGAGGCGAACGGCGTCACCCGACAAAAGCGCCTGCAACACAGCTTCGATCCAGGCCAACAGGCCTGCATCCACGGTGGCGATTTGCGCCATGGAGGGATCAAACCCCTCCATCAGCTGGCCTGCCTGAAAGCCACCGGCTTGCTCAGTTCACGCGCCAGTATGTCAGCGATCCGAGGGCTCGACTTGCCATCTCCAAACGGATTTTGTCGACTTGCCATTTTACGGTGCGCGGCAGCGCGAGTGAGAAGTCTTGACGCCTCTCTCACGATGACGCCGGGGTCTGTCCCCACTAGTTTGGCAACGCCTGCGTCGATAGCCTCCTGGCGTTCGGTGGTCTCGCGCAGAACAAGGACAGGCACATCAAAGCTGGGCGCCTCTTCCTGCACGCCGCCGGAATCTGACAAGACGAGGTGGCTGGCTTTCAGAACGGCGATGAACTCGGGATAGGCCAACGGCGCGATGACATGAATGCGGTCAGTTGCGCCCAGCATGGCCTCGACCGTTTCCCGGACCCGCGGATTTGAATGGGCCGGAAAGATGATACGAATATCCGGATGACGCTCGACGAGTGTTCTGGCGGCGCGGCAAATACCCGCGATACCCTCGCCCCAGTTTTCTCGGCGGTGAGCGGTCAACAGAATGATCCGTTCGCCCGGCTTCACCTGATCAAGGATCGCTGGCGCGCGAACGCGGTCCGCCATCTGCAGCACGGTATCAATGATGGTATTGCCGGTGATCCAAATCCGGGACCGGCGCACACCATCCAGACGCAGATTTTTCTCGGCCAAACGCGTCGGCGCAAAATGAAAGTCGGCAATCGGCGCAATCAGCCGCCGAAAGCTTTCTTCAGGAAAGGGGTTGTTGGTGTCGCCGCTTCGCAAGCCGGCTTCGACATGCCCGACCGGTACTTTGTGCAAATGCGCCGCCAGCGCGCCGGACCAGGCACTCGCCGTATCGCCTTGCACAAGGACAGCACGTGGCTTGTTTACCTCGACCCACTGTCCCAGCTGAGACAGCAACCCTGCGGACAATTCCGTCAGGGAACGGGGATCCCATCCACCGCTCAGCGTTACATCCGGCCGGATGTCGACGGCATCCAGCGCCTGCTCTGCCAGATCGCCGTGTTGTCCCGTGGCAATCCAGACCGGCTCCAGCGCCGCTTCTTCCAAACTCAGGTAAACGGGCGCGAGCTTTAATATCTCAGGCCGCGTTCCCGCTATAATAGCGATTCCCATATCGCCCCCCAGTGCGATGGCGGGCAAGCCCGCCGGAAATCCCTCGCACCGGGAAAGTCGCTTTGAATCAGGGAGTAATAACCGCCACTAAAAGGCCATTCCGGGACAGAAACGACAAAGCCGCCCCATTTGGGGCGGTTAAGTGTCCGTTAAGCCCAATAGAGGCGGTCAGGTGTCAGACCTATTCATCCTGCGTTCGGAATTCGACATCTGAGTCGGCGGCAAGCCAAACAACGGCGGCCCATGCCGCGACATTCTGGGCCAGCTCGTCCGGGTCTATCTTGTCGAATGTGTCATCCGGCGTGTGATGCAGGTCGAAGTAATCCGTGCCGTCCTGGGTCAGGCGGAAGACTGGCACCCCCTGCATGGCGAGCGGAATGATGTCCGGCCCGCCGCCGCGATTGGCACGATCTCCGCGAATAATTCCCAGCGGGGAAATGATGCGCTGGGTTTCATCGAGGAAAGCCGTTCCTTCATCGCTGGTGCCCGAAGTCAACGACCAAACGAGACCCGCGCCAAAATCAGATTCCGAGGCCAGAACGATATTTCCGATCTCATCGGCATTCTGCCGGGCATAGGCAAAGGCACCCAGCAGGCCGACTTCCTCTGCTCCAAACAATACAACGCGAATCGTGCGGCGCGGCGCGCGCGGCAACTGACCGATGAGATGGGCTGCAGCGGTGACAATACCGACTCCGGCACCATCGTCGATCGCGCCAGTGGCTTCGTCCCAGCTATCGAGGTGGGCGCCAATCAGGACGACTTCGTCAGGCAGTTCCCGTCCCGGAATTTCGGCGATGACATTTCCGGACTGACGCATGCCCCTCCACCCGGCCACGACCGAGAGGTGGGCCCTCAGGGTTTCACCCGCACCATGAATGCGCTCAATCTGATCGGCATCCGGTGCGGAAACCGCGACAGCCGGAATAGACGACCAGACACGATTCTCGTTGAAGTCAGGATGCTCGGCATTGAGGTAGTCGATGACGGCCCGGGAATGACGGCCTGCCGCCACTGAAGATGCATTGGGTGTGCTCATCATACCTGTGTGAGGGAAGCGGTGGCTGTCAGTGCCGACCGACCGGATGATGACGGCCGCAGCGCCGCGCGCCTCGGCTTCGAGCCAGGCAAACTGGCGCTTTGCATTGGCCGGACCATAACCGGCTCCGGTTTGCGCCGATATCATCCGGTCATTTACGTAGGCAATCCGGCCTTCGAGCGATCCATCATCGGGCGCATCGCGCAAGGCATCAAAACTGTCAAAAAAGACAATATCGCGCTCCAGCCCGTTTTGCGGCGTTGCGGCAGAACCACCGAGCGCCGACCCGATCAGCATCTGGGGAAACGGCTCGACGATCCGCAGTTCAATACTGCCTCGATCCCAGTACGGCATTTCAAAGGGCTCGACCCGGACATTCTCGAAACCCAGTTCAGTGAACATCTGTACTGCCCAGTCGCGGGCTCGAGCTTCCTGTTCGGAGCCGCCAAGCCGCGGCCCCACCTCGGTGGTGAGCGATCTGACGATCTCATAACCGGTGTCCGATTCCAGACCCCGCTGCATCAGTTCGCGTGCCGTGGCCGCGGATTCTTCGCTGATCAAAGCGTCATCTTGCGCATATGCAGTTGCTGACATCAAAAGGCAGGCGGCACTCGCAACGCGAATAAACATGTTGGATATCTCCCAAAACCCAGTGTTGCTGCGGAAGCTAACCCGGCTCACCCCGCCCCTCAAGGCAAGCGCTCAGACGCGTGTCCTCACTCGGTGTGCAAAGTCGTGAAAAGCCCCCTATATTCGAACCGGGTTATCAGGAGCATCGCCGTATGATTGAAATGACGATTTCCGGACGGGCGAAGGATCTCGGCGGGTTTGCCGTTCGTCGCCTTATTCCGGTCGCCAAAAGACGCCTCGTCGGGCCGTTCATATTTTTCGACCATATCGGACCCGCTGAATTCGAGCCCGGCACTGGCATCGATGTGCGTCCACACCCGCATATCGGTCTTGCGACCGTGACATACCTCTTTGATGGCGAAATGGACCACCGTGATACGCTCGGCGTCCATAAAACGATCAAACCCGGCGATGTGAACTGGATGACGGCGGGGCGCGGCATCGTTCATTCAGAACGGACTGGTGACACGGCGCGCGCCGCTGGTCACAAACTGCACGGCATCCAGACGTGGGTCGCGCTGCCCACCGGAGATGAAGAGACCGACCCGTTTTTCAGCCATCATGCCTCCGGGGAATTGCCCGAAATCGAGATGGATGGTGTGAAGATGCGCCTGATCCTGGGATCGGCTTACGGTAAAACATCTCCAGTGAAAGTGTTTTCTCCGATCTTCTATCTGCATGTCGAATCTGACGCCGGCTCCGTTTTCAAACTGACCGACGAGCACGAAGAGCGGGCTGTGTATGTCGTCAGTGGCGAGATCGAAATTGATGGCCGCTTGTTCGGTGAAGGCGAGATGATCGTACTGGATGATGAGGCGTCGATCGGCATACGCACAGTGAAATCGGCCTGCGTTATGATCTGTGGCGGCGCAAAGCTGGCGGGAGACCGGCACATTTTCTGGAATTTCGTGTCCAGCTCCAAGGACCGCCTTGAGAAAGCCAAGGCCGACTGGAAAGCGTCAGCTGATGCCGGATTCGAGAACAGCGCCTTTGCTTTGCCACCGGGCGAAACAGAACACATTCCGCTTCCTGAGTCATAATTCGTTATCTGGCCCTGCACTTGCAGTGGGAGAATAGACTTGATGCCGGGCGTCTCGTCCCTTAGTGAGGGCGTTTAACCGGCAAAACGCACATCAGGATGGATCGGTCGCGATCAGCGACATCCAGCAACCGGGGGGTACCATGTTCGAGCAGGCGAATGACCGCGATGCGAACGTATTGGCATATCTGGGAGTGTCCAGAACCGGGCCGCTAAATCACAACTGGAACGAAGCTGCCCTCTATCAGGAAGCTGTTCAACGTGGTGAGGGCGAGATCGCCAAGGGCGGTGCCCTTGTTGTGAAGACCGGTCAACACACAGGCCGATCCGCAAAGGACAAGTTTACCGTCCGCGATGAGACCACCGAAGACACCGTCTGGTGGGATACCAATGCGGCGATCACGCCGGACCAGTTCACCGCAATCTGGGAAGACTTCCAGGCCCACATGGCGGACAAGGAATTATTCGTTCAGGATCTGTTTGGCGGCGCCGACCTCGATCATCGCCTTCCGGTCCGGGTTGTGACGGAGTTTGCCTGGCACTCGCTTTTCATTCGCCACCTGCTGCGCCGTCCTGAAGCCAGCGAGCTGGCCGGATTTGACCCGGAATTCACGATTGTAAACCTGCCGAGCTTCAAGGCCGATCCCGAGCGTCATGGTTGCCGCAGCGAAACTGTCATTGCAGTCGATTTTGCGCGCAAAATGGTTCTGATCGGCGGCACATCCTATGCCGGTGAGACCAAAAAGTCTGTCTTCACCATTCTCAATTACCTGCTGCCGGCCAAGGGCATCATGCCGATGCATTGCTCGGTCAACACCGATGGCGACAATGCCGCGATTTTTTTCGGTTTGTCGGGCACGGGCAAAACCACGCTCTCCGCAGACGCCAGCCGCACGCTGGTTGGCGACGATGAGCATGGCTGGTCGGAAAACGGCCTCTTCAATTTTGAAGGCGGCTGTTACGCAAAAATGATCCGGCTTTGCCCGACGGCGGAGCCGGAAATTCACGCCACTACACAACGCTGGGGCACTGTGCTGGAAAACGTTGTCATGGACCCCGTCACCCGGGAGCTTGATCTGGACGACGCGACACTGGCTGAAAACAGCCGGGGCGCCTATCCGATCGAGGCCATTCCAAACGCTTCCGACACCGGTCGCTGTGGTCAGCCCAAAAACCTGATCATGCTGACGTGTGACGCCTTCGGTATCATGCCGCCGATCGCGAAACTGACGCCTGCGCAAGCCATGTACCACTTCCTGTCGGGCTACACCGCAAAAGTCGCCGGCACCGAAAAAGGCGTCACTGAGCCAACCGCGACCTTCTCAGCCTGTTTTGGCGCGCCCTTCATGCCGCGCCACCCGGCCGAGTATGGCGCTCTTCTGCGTGAACTGATCGCGGAACACGGCGTCGATTGCTGGCTGGTCAATACGGGCTGGACGGGCGGTGCCTATGGCGAAGGCCAGCGCATGCCGATCAAGGCCACGCGCGCTCTGTTGAATGCGGCCCTTGATGGTTCGCTTAACAATGCCACCTTCCGCCAGGACCCGAATTTCGGCTTTATGGTTCCGACCGCTGTTCCGGGTGTTGAGAGCCGCATTCTCGACCCGCGGTCCACCTGGACAAATCCGAACGCCTATGACGTCCAGGCAGCAAGACTGGCAGAGATGTTTGTCTCGAATTTCACGAAATTCGAGGATCATGTTGCCCCCTATGTGCGCGCAGCCGCTCCGACCCTGGCCGAGGTCAACGTGGCCGTCGCGGAATAGAACGCCTTCACGATTAGCGTTTTGACAAAGTCCCGGTAGCCTCTCTACCGGGACTTTTTATTTGGAGACAGATTATGCAACGGATCATTTTCACCCTCGCCACAACCGTTTGCCTTGCTGGTTGTGGTGGGTCGACAGACACTGCCGCCCCAGACACTCTGTCCTGGACATCGCCAAACGCAAACGAACTTCTGGGCGTCTATCAGGACGCCGGCGATAGCGTCGCTGTGATTGATCAGAATGGATCCGACTACGGACCGATGTCCATGTTTGTCAGCGGAGTCGAACTGACGCCGGAAAGCGAAATCGCGGCTTTGCGCGAGAGAGCAAACGATGTGACGCAGGTTTCGTCCGGATCGGCCAATTGCACCGAAATCGAGGATGTCCCGCTGGAACAGTTCTGCATGCTCTCGGTTAGCGGGTTCGAGATCGTCCCCGACGGCATGGAATGCATGGATATGGAATGCGGCGAGAGCTATTTCGAGATCACGGCGCGCCTGCGTCAGACCGCGCCGGGCGAATGGGAAGTTGTTGGCGAAACCGCCAGCGGCCTATTCGCCGGCTAACCAGCCCTCAGAAAAGGAAAAGCCCCCGGCAAGTGCCAGGGGCTTTTTTGGGTGCGGGAGTAGGATTTGAACCTACGACCTTCAGGTTATGAGCCTGACGAGCTACCGGGCTGCTCCATCCCGCGTCAAAACCCCATCCTTCAAGGACGGGAGGGCGTATCTAGGCCATGACGGAGGCTGATGCAAGGCCCGTCACACTATCATGACAGCTTGGCGACTGCTTTTCTCTCGCCTATGCAGAACGGATGACAAATTCTGATCCCCGGCCCTGGGGGGCTGCCGCTCCATCGGGCCTGTTCAAACGATTTCTGGAACGTGCGCACACCGCCGACAGCAAGGCCTGGGCGCGGCTGGCCAGTTGGTTTGCCCCCGACATAGCCGATGTCGAAAGGCTGGGCTTTCGAGCCCGTTTGCATCCAAGGGACAATCTCTCGGAAAAGCGGGTGCTATATACGCCCGGCCGTTTTGACCCCGCGGAGCTGGCGCATCTTTCGTCCCTGATCAAGGAGGGCTTCACTTTTGTCGATCTGGGCGCCAATTGCGGCGGATACACGCTTCATCTCGCGGCTAAGGCCCCGGCAAATGCCCGCCTGTTCGCGATCGAGGCGCAGCCGGAAATGGCGCGGAGATTTGCGTTCAATCTGGCAGCCAATCAATTTGATGCGACAGTGCAGCTGGACGAATTGGCGATTTCGGATGAGCGCGGGGACATTACCTTCACCATCAATCATCACAATCGCGGCGAAAGCGGGCTGCAGGGCGAAGGCGAGACCATCACTGTCCCTGCCCTGCCTCTGGCCGATTATCTCACGGAACGCTCCATAGAGCGGCTTGATGCCATGAAGATTGATGTTGAGGGTCTGGAGCACCGTATTCTGGCACCCTTTTTCCAGAGCGCTCCAAGGGCCAGCTGGCCGCGCTGTCTGATTGTTGAGCAGCTGTTGGCGACCCCCGAAACGGACCCGGTCGCTCTTGCGATTTCACAAGGCTATATTGTCGAGCGGGATCTGGGGCGAAATGTGATCCTGTCATTGCCATGAGCGACACACCGGAAGCCCAGATAGAGCCGGCACAAGCCGCCTTTGCGCGAGGCGATGCCAGACACTGGCGTTCGGGCCTTGCGGCCCTCCATGCAAAGCGGAATGAAGACACAAAAAAGCCCCGCAGTTTCCCACGGGGCTTTTTGATGAATTGTTCGGATCAGGGCCAAATCAAACGTGCAGACCGGGCAGCGACCTACTCTCCCATGCCTTAAGACATAGTACCATCGGCGCTGAGGGTCTTAACGGCCGTGTTCGGAATGGAAACGGGTGGTTTCCCCTCGCTATAACCACCCGGTCGGCACGTTTGATTCAGTTTCATTGAGACATCCAGATTTCCGACGCTCTGTCACGCGCGAACGAGGCGTTCGCCGTGCATGAACCGTCAAAAGATCAAGCCAATCGAGCTATTAGTACCGGTCAACTGAACGCATTGCTGCGCTTACATCTCCGGCCTATCGACGTGGTGGTCTACCACGGCCCTCAGGGATACCTTGTTTTGAGGGGGGCTTCCCGCTTAGATGCCTTCAGCGGTTATCCTGTCCGAACATAGCTACCCTGCACTGCGGCTGGCGCCACAACAGGTCCACCAGTGGTTCGTTCACCCCGGTCCTCTCGTACTAGGGGCAACTCCTCTCAAGTATCCTACACCCACGGCAGATAGGGACCGAACTGTCTCACGACGTTCTAAACCCAGCTCACGTACCTCTTTAAACGGCGAACAGCCGTACCCTTGGGACCTGCTCCAGCCCCGGATGAGATGAGCCGACATCGAGGTGCCAAACACTGCCGTCGATATGGACTCTTGGGCAGTATCAGCCTGTTATCCCCGGCGTACCTTTTATCCGTTGAGCGATGGCCCTTCCACTCGGGACCACCGGATCACTATGGCCGTCTTTCGACTCTGCTCGACTTGTCAGTCTCGCAGTCAGGCTGGCTTCTGCCATTGCACTCAACGAGCGATTTCCGACCGCTCTGAGCCAACCTTCGCGCGCCTCCGTTACGCTTTAGGAGGCGACCGCCCCAGTCAAACTACCCGCCACGCAGGGTCCCGGACCCGGATAACGGGCCGCGGTTAGACATCAAGAGTGCGAAGGGTGGTATCTCAAGGGAGGCTCCACCGCGACTGGCGTCACGGGTTCAAAGCCTACCACCTATCCTGCACATCACAATCCTGATGCCAGTGCGAAGCTGTAGTAAAGGTGCACGGGGTCTTTCCGTCTAACCGCGGGAAGCCTGCATCTTGACAGGCAATTCAATTTCGCTGAGTCGATGTTGGAGACAGCGGGGAAGTCGTTACGCCATTCGTGCAGGTCGGAACTTACCCGACAAGGAATTCGCTACACTTAGGACCGTTATAGTTACTGCCGACCGTCTATCTGGCTTCAATCCGGAGCTTCTGCACCTCCTTTTAACCTTCAGGCACCGGGCAGGCGTCAGACCCTATACGTCGTCTTGCGACTTCGCAGAGCCCTGTGTTTTTAGTAAACAGTCGCCACCCCCTGGTCTGTGCCCCTGGACAACGCTTGCGCGCAGCCAGGCTCCCTTCTCGCGAACTTACGGGAGTAATTTGCCGAGTTCCTTCAGCATAGTTCTCTCAAGCGCCTTGGTATTCTCTACCAGTCCACCTGTGTCGGTTTAGGGTACGGTCTATAGTGCTGATGGAGCTATTTCCTGGACTGCCTCATGGCTGCCCATCCAATCCGATAAGGAAAACAACTTCCACGCAATCCGTCACTACCCGCTGGCCCAGGAATATTGACCTGGTTCCCATCGACTACGCCTTTCGGCCTCGCCTTAGGGGCCGGCTAACCCTGCGCTGATTAGCATTGCGCAGGAACCCTTGGACTTTCGGCGAGCGGGTCTCTCACACTCTTGTCGTTACTCATGTCAGCATTCGCACTTCTGATACCTCCAGCATGCTTCTCAACACACCTTCGCAGGCTTACAGAACGCTCCCCTACCCCGCATACAAAGTATGCAAGCAGCCGCAGCTTCGGTGACCAGTTTGAGCCCCGTTACATCTTCCGCGCAGGCCGACTCGACTAGTGAGCTATTACGCTTTCTTTAAAGGATGGCTGCTTCTAAGCCAACCTCCTAGCTGTCTGAGCCTTCCCACATCGTTTCCCACTTAACTGGTACTTGGGGACCTTAGCTGGCGGTCTGGGTTGTTTCCCTCTTCACGACGGACGTTAGCACCCGCCGTGTGTCTCCCGGATAGTACTCACAGGTATTCGGAGTTTGCATCGGGTTGGTAAGTCGGGATGACCCCCTAGCCGAAACAGTGCTCTACCCCCTGTGGTATTCGTCCGAGGCGCTACCTAAATAGCTTTCGGGGAGAACCAGCTATCTCCGGGCTTGATTAGCCTTTCACTCCGATCCACAAGTCATCCCCTGGCTTTTCAACGACAGTGGGTTCGGTCCTCCAGTGCCTGTTACGGCACCTTCAACCTGCTCATGGATAGATCGCCCGGTTTCGGGTCTATGCCCAGCGACTAAATCGCCCTATTCAGACTCGGTTTCCCTACGGCTCCCCTAAACGGTTAACCTCGCCACTGAACATAAGTCGCTGACCCATTATACAAAAGGTACGCCGTCACGGAACAAGTCCGCTCCGACTGCTTGTACGCATACGGTTTCAGGATCTATTTCACTCCCCTCACAGGGGTTCTTTTCGCCTTTCCCTCACGGTACTGGTTCACTATCGGTCAGTCAGGAGTATTTAGCCTTGGAGGATGGTCCCCCCATGTTCAGACAGGATATCACGTGTCCCGTCCTACTCGATTTCACCAGACTCAGGTTTCGGATACGGGGCTATCACCCACTATGGCGGCACTTTCCAGAGCCTTCTCCTACCAGTTGTCTAGCTTAAGGGCTAGTCCCCGTTCGCTCGCCGCTACTTAGGGAATCTCGGTTGAT